>CAXBCN010000044.1:0-2717 GCA_963974535.1 uncultured Cellulophaga sp. | reverse complement strand
CATTAGTAAGTTGCTTATTGTAAAAACATAGGATATTTTGCATTAACATTATTCTTATTGCAAATTTTCGCGATATTTTGCAATAGTAAAAAGTACCTGCATCCAATCATTTTAGCTTGTCTTTTCGCTAAACTATTTATTTTGGACTATAACAACACCTCAAGCGCCTTATCCACAATCTCAGTATCCAGTTCTTTTAGATAGGCTTGTGTAACCGCTAGATTCTGATGCCCTAAGGATTCACTAATGACATCGGTAGCCACACCTTTCTGCTTGAGGCAATTGGCAAAACTATGTCGGGCTACATAACTGCTGACATTTTTCGTGATATTACATAGTTTGGCGATCTCTTTGAGCTCCTTATTGTAAATACCGAGCATTTTATGTTTCCTATCAGCAAGTTGGGTGGGGGTATAGTCTTCGCGAAACAATAAGGGGAATACATATTTGTTGCCATAGCCGTGAACTCGATAATAGTCCAAAATTTTCCGAACTGGGGGCATAATGGCTATGGAGAAGTTTCCTTTGGTCTTCGCTCTAGTGTAATAGATGACGTTAGCCTCAACATCTTTCCATTCCAAGCACATCATATCGGCAAAATTCATTCCTCTGGTATAGAAGCTAAAAACAAAATAGTTCTTACAATCTATTAAGTGCGGATGGTCTGACAAATCTAAATTGATGATGCGCATAATCTCTTCAAAATCCAAAGCACGTTTAAATCCTTTACCTCTTAAGTTTGATATTTTATAGGTTTTAAAGGGATATAAGCTTTCTTTTATTACACCCCGCTCTATGGCTTTGTTAAACAATGCCCTTATAGCCCTCATTTTTACACCAACGCCACCATCTGTACCACCACGGGACCTAAGAAAGGCATCGTATTTACTTAAAAATGCGGGGTTTACCTCTCTAAAATTTAACTTCTTCATTTTATGAAAAATTTGAACCGAGGTTTTGGCATCTTTGTAGGATTTTGCATTGCCGATGCGTCCAGCAAAGGTCATTTCCTGAATAATCTCATCAAAAAAAGCGAAAACATCATTGCTTACTGGGTTAAACGTAACTCTATATCTAGAATCAAATTCCTGTATACTGTAATCGGGATTTTCAATTTCTAAATCAGTTATAATTTGGTAAGCTCTTTCTTTGAACTTTACAAGTAGCCTGTTGAATTGAACATGGTTAGGATTTCTTTTATTGAAACTTCCTGTTGAATCTATCCATTCATCCAATTTTGCATTGAACGGTGTTTTGTAGTGCCTACATTGCCTTTCTTTTGTTACGCGCAAACAGACGGGATAGGTGCCATCCGATAACAATTTTTTCTTGAGAACGATTTTAAGTGTAATCATATTTTATAAATTTGGGGACAACATTTAAACTTTCAAACCCTTCTATATCCCGTTGCATATGGTAGAAATGGGGACAACATAGAGACAACAAATGGGTTATTAAATGTAAAAATTGTATTTCTAAATACAAAACAAATTTTCATAAAACATTGATAATCAATACACAAGTGACTAAATGGTACTAGATGAAAACACGTCTTTAGCGCCTGTTAATCAGAGGGTCCTTGGTTCGAGCCCAAGAGGGGGAGCTTGATAATCAGGCAGTTACATGAAAATGTAGCTGCCTTTTTTAATTTTCAGCGTGCTTTTTTGAAACGGATTTTTTCAATTCTGTAGGTATTTACTAAAAAAAGGGAAAGTGTGTGCGGTATTCTTTTCTTTAATTTGAAAGCAAGACAAGGTAGATTCCTCACAGAATCCAATTCATCGTTTATTAAGACCTTGACCAATTATAATTATCAATTAACGCTTCAGATACGATTTTGGCCTTTGCATCGTCTATACAATCAAAAGTAATTTTTTGGGTGGTTGTATATTCTTTTAGCAGCTTTCTGACATCCTCAGCGGTCAGAAAACCATTATCCCTTAGGTTGCCCACTATATCACTATATCTATACGACCTAAAACCCTCTTCTAACATGTCCTATATTTAAACTTCAAATAGAATATTACTTAGGAAAAACTTTATAAATATCATTGCGTTTCAGAAACCTTGCTAATTCGACACAATCGGTTTCTTTATAGAGTCCTAATCTATAATCGCCCATTCTTATTCGGTAAGCAATGGAGTAGCCCCTCATTTTTTTTACGCCAGTTATTTCTTCCAAACTTTTGGCAGCTTCAATTTCAAGAATCAATTTCTTTATTCTTGATTTTAACCCCTTGTCCTTGACTTTCTTAATGTCACTAAGAAAACTCTTTAGGAATATAACTTTCATTCGTCTAAGGCATTCATAACATCTTCTCTACTTACTGTTTCAGTCCTATCTACTTGTTGCATTAGTAGGAGAAGTCCTAAATCTTCTTTTTCTTCATCCGAAAGAGCATTCAAGCGTTCTTTCTCCTTTTGTTCCACGAAAAATGATACTGCTTTTTCCATAAGAGCCTTTACGCTCATATTCTCAAATGCCGATAAGATTTTAAGTTTAGTCAAAATTGTTTCGTCTATGTCTATGTTTTTTTTCATGATCAACATTTTATAAAACAAATATACAATAAATATACTATGTATATAATGTACACTTTTCTTACTTTGAAATAGTCCGTAATTTTGACACTTCTTAAATGATTAGCAAATGTATCCTTTATTGGATATTCCGGTCATAGTGACCACCCCATTCCGGAGTATGTTGACCAGTCATT
>CAXBCN010000043.1:0-4293 GCA_963974535.1 uncultured Cellulophaga sp. | reverse complement strand
ATATAACCTAATCCCAATCGGAATCTTCCAAAGTAAAGATTTCGCTGATTTCAACTTCAAAAATCTGTGCTAACCTCAATGCTAAAACTGTTGATGGAACATATTTTCCTAGTTCCATTGCATTAATGGTTTGTCTACTAACTTTTGCCAGGTTCGCTAATTCAGCTTGAGTAATATTCTTTTTTGCTCTTTCGACTTTAATATTATTCTTCATAATTAGCTGATTTTTTAAGTTTGGAAATTTGCCAATTAAATCTGATTATAAAAAACAATAAAACTGTGAACATATTGAATATCATAACCCATAAAAAGGAAAAATCGAAAACAAACAAAATCGAAAATAAAAGAATTCCGTAGTTGAAATAAACAGCCCAAACCAAGGACTCCAATCTTATTTTAGATATATATTCATCTTCTGATTTTTCTTTGGAAAAAGCGACAAATAAAGAACTGATAATAATTAAAATCCCGAAAATTTCATTCAGAATATTATTATTGACCATTCCGAATAATTTTTTATCTGTAAAAAAGTCATTTATAAAAATAGCTGGGACATTGAAACCTAAAAAACTTGGTTCATATTCGTAAATAAGTGTTACCAACCCAACAATAGCAGATGGAATAAGAATAAGCCAACCGATTCTTTTGAACTTATTCGGAAATAAATAATTTGTTTTCATATTACATAGATTTAATTTTAAACAAATGTAAAACAAATAATACTATTTGACACTTAAACTTTACATTTAGTAAAACAAATAATACTAAAATGCCTTAAATAAATATTCAGCCCTATAAGCCGGTCTGGCGAATTGCTAATTAAAGACCCCTTTCGATGATCCTCCTAGGCGCAAAAACGTGGCAGGACGGTTTTTCTACCTCCTTACCGGCAGGCAAGTTAGGTTTGTATTTGTTAATTTAGTAGCTGAAACACGCAACTATCTATATACAAACACCTTGTGTATCATAAAAAAATATTAAAGAACTTTTGAAGATCATCGAATCCATAGCAAACGATTTTTATCACTCATTTTACGAAAAGGAATGGAATGGTGAGGAAACCTTAGTACGAAATCTTTCAATTAAAGAAGCTTATAAAGTACAGGACTTGGTAACGAAAAGAAGAATCGAATCTGGAGAAACTGTGGCAGGATTTAAAATAGGATGCACAAGCAGTTCGATCAGGAGACAGTTTGGTTTAAGTGAGCCGATTAATGGAAAGCTATTTTACCCACACACCACAGAAAATCCTGTAAATATTGATTGGAGCAATTACATTAACTGTGCTATTGAACCAGAAATGGTCTTTAGGATCGGAAAAAATCTTGAAGGGAAAAACCTTTCTGATAAGGATTTAATAAGTGCTATTGACTATATCAGCCCAGGAATTGAAATCCATGAATTCAATTTTTGGATTAAACCACCGACCATTCAAGAACTAATTTGTACAGGAGGCATTCATACTGGACTTATTATAGGAAGCCAAAGAGTTTCCCCTGAAGGTATACAATTCAAAGATGAGAAGTTTACGGTTTATATGAATAATTCCTTCATAATGTCTGCACCTGCATCAGAGATTATGGGAGGTCCTCTTCACTCATTAAGATGGTTGGTGAATTTTCTGACCGATAAAGGCTTGTCTTTAGAAAAAGGAAACTTGGTAATCCCAGGCTCTCCTGTTGAACTCGTAAATATTGATCAGGATACCGAGTTGAAAGTTGTGATTGATAATGTAGGAAGTGTAACTGCTAATTTTAAGAAAAAATAACCGAAATAGTTGGATAGAAGAGTTCTCATATTTTATTTGAATATGTCGTGATTAAAAACAACGCTGCACCACACCTCTTTAAATTTCATAGCCACCCTTTGGGATGGCAAAAATATTTAACCTAACCGCTAGAGTGCACTTAGAGTCAATATAATGAAAAACAAGTACTATCATACCAAAGAATCCGTAGAAGAATACATTAAGCTGGCAAAAGATGTGGACAGTCGGGAATTAATAGAGAAGTTTAAACGCGTCTTACCTAAAGAATCGCTAGTATTAGAAATTGGCTCCGGTCCGGGAACAGATTGGAAAAACCTAAGTACAATATTCCGAGTGGTTGGATCAGGCAGCTCGACATTATTTATAGAATATCTCCGAAATAATTATCCTGGTGGCGAATTCATTGTATTGGACGCAATTACACTCGACACTCAAATAAAATTTGATGGAATATATTCAAATAAGGTATTGCATCATTTAAAGGATAGCGAAATAGTAGAATCAATTGCCAGACAATATTCAATAGTAAACCCGAGCGGGATCGTTTGCCATTCCTTCTGGAAAGGGAAAGGCTCTGAAGTTTTTAAGGGTATGTTTGTTAATTATCAAACCGAAGAAACCCTTAAAGAAATGTTTGAAGATTACTTTGAAATCTTATCTATAGAACAATATAAAGAATTTGAAGAATCAGATTCCCTTGTATTGATAGGCAGGAAAAGAAATGCACTTTAACATAGGCTCTAGTCCTTGGCACAAATGACTAAGCCTAAACTTTGTATATTTAAGAAACTCCTGGTCAAGATAGGCAGTTAGCTGTAATAAGAACAAAATGAATATTGCATACATACTATTTGACGAAATAACGCTCTTAGATTTTATTGGATTTTATGACCCCATAAAAAACATGAAAACCAAAGGGTTTATTAAAAATCTGAATTGGGATCTATGTGCAACCAAAAAATCGATAAAGGATAGTTTCGGATTAGAAATTATTGTTGATAAAATTAAACCTGATTTGTCAGATTATGATATGATAGTTGTGCCTGGTGGATATGGAACAAGAAATCTTCAATACAATACTGATTTCATTGAATGGTTAAAAACTGGAAAAAATGTTGAATATGTAGTTTCAATTTGTACAGGAAGTTTATTGATTGGTGCCGCTGGATTTTTAGAAAACAAAACTGCTACGACTAATTTTAATGAATATAAATCATTGGAAAAGTATTGTAAAAAGGTTGTCCATGATAGAATAGTGGATGACCAAAATACCATAACAGCCGGAGCAGTTGCGTCCTCATTGGATTTGGGATTATACATCTCTGAAAAACTTATCGGAAAAGAAAAAACAGAAGAAATACGAATTGGTATGGACTATCATCCAGAAAAATTTGAAATACTTACTGTAGCAAAAAATGGCAGTATCAAATAGGGCATTCGGTGGATCTGGAAAGTTTATCGCCTTCTTTTTCCCTACTTGCCAAATAATAAACACAGTGTCCAATAACTGAACTATTAAAAAGTTAAAAAATGAAGGCTGCAATACGAAGGAAATATTGTTTTCCAAATCAAATAAAAATTGAAAATATTGATAAACCAATTCCCAATGAAGGTGAAATATTAATTAAGGTTTATGCCACTACAGTGAACAGGACAGATTGTGCCAATCTAACAGCTAAACCTTTTATAATGAGATTTGTACTAGGATTATTCAGGCCAAGAAAAACAATATTGGGGACAGATTTTGCAGGTGAGGTTGTATCGGAAAGTGAAAAATATAATTTAGGGGAGAAAGTATTTGGGTTTACTGATACAGGTTCAGAATCGCAAGCAGAATATATGATAGTGAAAGAGGATGAACTATTTCCTATCCCTGAAAAAATAGATTATAAACAAGCGGCCTCCAGTCTGGAAGGAGCTCATTATGCCTATACTTTCATACATAAAGTAGATATCAAGGACGGGCAAAAAATATTGATAAATGGGGCAACTGGCGGAATTGGTTCAGCTCTTCTACAATTTGTAAGACAATACAATGTCCAAATTACAGCTACGTGCAATACAAAAAATATCGAGCTAATAAGATCATTAGGTGCCGATAAAATTATTGATTATACCAAAGAAGGTTTTACAAATGATAAAGATAAGTATGATTTTATATTTGATGCGGTTGGTAAAAGTACTTTTGCAAAATGTAAACCATTACTAAAAGAAAAGGGAATTTATATATCTTCCGAACTTGGACCTTATTCTCAAAATATACTTTATGCAATTACCTCCTTTTTTACCAATCAAAAGGTGATTTTTCCAATACCCTATGACAAGAAGAAAACGATTCCCTTTATAAGGAATCTGTTGAAAGAAGGTAAGTTCAAACCAGTGTCCGATAGAGAATATGAAATAGAGGATATCACTAAAGCGTATGAATATGTAATGCAAGGACAGAAAACGGGAAACGTAGTAATTAATATTTATAATACAAATCTAAAGGCGACAGGCAGGGTTTAATCTCTATTATAAAGTAA
>CAXBCN010000042.1:0-5535 GCA_963974535.1 uncultured Cellulophaga sp. | reverse complement strand
CTAACTAGAGAAGAATAAAAAACGAAACGCCTTAATTGGCGTCTTATACCGGTCGTGAAGGTATAACTGATGAGATACGACAAAAAGTTTATGGGACGTGCGTTAGAAAATATGAGTATGGAGGAACACTAATTCCACCTAATAGAGATAATTCCAGAGGAATATTTCTTTGACTTCGGTTTATTAGGCAAGGCTTACGAGGGGTGTTACCGATGAAGTACAGAGGGCAAAAGAGGAAATGCTTAAAGTGTGTGATTACACCACGAAGCCATCAAATATTTGAGCAACGAAAAGAGAAGAGCTGAACTCGGGCAAACCTGGCCAGGTGAATCTTTTCGAGTCCCACCAATTTAAAGAATGGAAGCCAGATGAATATCTGGTGTATAGGGTTCGATTCCCTACCTGGTGGCCCAAGGTGAATACTTTGGTGAGAGGGTTCGATTCCCTCTTTTTAATTTTTAAAAGTTATGCGGATGTATAAGTAAGGAAAATTTTATAATAACGGAGATACAAATGAAAATTAAATACGATATAAAAGAAATAAATCCAACAACTATTAATGAAATTCGTGAAATTATTAAAAATTCACTTAATGTAATTATGGAAGACAATGGATTAGTTCTTGATTTTGGTAATGCTACTTATGATGAAGATAGTGTTAAATTTACAAATTTTAAAGTTAGATTAGCTAGTGCTGACACTGAAACAATGAAATTTCTTAAATTAGAAAATAATCATCGTGTTTTGCAAGGAGAAAAGCCTTTTGACTTAGAAAAAGAAGGTACTATGAACGGTCGACAATACACACTTGTTGGATACAATCATAGAGCAAGAAAAATGCCATACATTGTTAAACGTGTTATTAGTGGTGATGAGTTTAAAATTGCCGAACATACCGCAATTAGAATGTTTGCATAATAATCGAAACACCCTTCGGGGTGTCTTGTACCGGTCGAGAAGGTACAACTGATGAGATTCGACAATAAATTTACAATAATGGAGATATAAATGAAAGAATTAACTGAAAATATGTATCAAGGAACTGTTGGATTTATAAATAATATTATGGACGATGGTCGATTATTTTATTTATACGATAGATGGCAAGATGAAAAGAAATATGAAGATTTTGCCGATTATATTGAACAAACTAAAGATTTTATTGAAGAATTTGGTCTAATATTTGTTAAAATGACTAAAAATTTTAAAATTGTTGTAAGAAATCTTGACACACTTGTTGAAATAAAAATAAATAAAAGTAATGCAAATGTTACTTATATAGGTGAAGAGTAAATGAATGATTTAATAATGACAATTTCGCATTTAATTATGGGAACAATCATATTTGTGGCCGTGAAAACGGTCGCAATTCATTTATTTTAATAAAAACGGAGATAAAAATGCAAAATCATGAAAAAGCAACAGTAAAATACACAAAAGAAGACGCAATAATTACTATGCCTATTGAAAATTATAGGAAAATGTGCGGATATTTCAATACATTTAATGAAGCAATGAATGAATTAGGTGAAACAATGGATTTTCGTTTAAGCGAATTAAGTTCCATGGATTACTTAAGATTTTCAATGCAACATAATTTAGGTTTTGAAAAAATTAAAGGGCATTGGTCGGATTATAAAATACCTGATCGAAAATAAAAACGAAACGCCTTCGGGCGTCTTATACTAGTGCTGAAAGTATAACTGATGAGATAGCACAAATTTATACGGATGTATAAATATAAATGGAGAAATAAAGCATGAATATATTTTATTTTGATAAAAATCCTGTTGAAGCTGCAAAAGTTCAACCTGATAAAATGTTAGTTAAAATGGTGCTTGAGACTGCTCAAATGTTGTCTACTGCGCATAGAGTGCTTGACGGAGATGGATATGCCGATAAGCATTCTTTATACAAATTAGCTCATAAAAATCATCCTTGTTCGATCTGGGTTAGACAATCCAAAGCGAATTATGAATGGTTATACCAACATTTTATAGCTTTGTCCGAGGAATATACAGAACGTTATGTTAGAACGCATTTAAGTTACACAAAACTTAAAGATGCGCTCTGGCAAACGCCTTTTAATATTCCGATCGGCAAAATTACACCACTTGCACAGGCTATGCCAGATATGTATAAGCATAAAAATCCGGTGACCGCTTATCGTAGATATTGTATCCACGAAAAGCATTACGCTGCTTGGAATGAAATGCCTGAACGGAAGCCAACGTGGTGGTGCAAAAATAAATACAAGGTAAACGCATAATTAATTATGTATCACTATATGCATAAAAGAAATAGGCGGAGAAGTTATGAATGAAATACAAGTTCAATGGAATGAAAATAGACCGGCTGATAAACCTAATATAGGAATAGAAGCCTTAATATTTCAGATAGAAAATTGGGGTAAAGACAGAAAAATAACAATAAATGGAAATCCAATAACTCAAGCAATTAAAACCCTGGAAGAAACGCATGAGTTGTTGGAAGCTGTTAATTGTAACAACCAACATGAAATAAGAGATGCTATTGGAGATATAATAGTAACCCTTATAATGCAATGTAAACTTCAAAATATGACTATTGAAGAATGTTTATTCTTTTCATTTCAAGAAATTAAAGATCGAAAAGGTGAATTAAATGAAGTAGGCGATTTTATTAAAGAAAAAACGGAGCAATAAAATGGTTAATAAAAAAATGTTAATAACAGATGTTATTGATAAAATTGCAAAGTTAGCAGTTAAAAGCGAAGATTTAGAAGTTATTGTAAGTTCTACAGCTGCTTTAAAAACTTTAGATATATTGCAAAAATTAGGTTTTAAGCATATATCTGTAGATCAATACGCGGATGTATAGTTATAAATGAGGGAGATATAAATGGAAGAATTTAAAAAATTTGATGGCGGCAAAACTCGTTATGATTTAGTTCCGCCTAAAATAATTCAAGGTATTGCAGAAGTTTTAACATTTGGCGCAAATAAATACGGCGCTTATAATTGGAAATCTGTTGATGACCCTGAAAGATACGTTGGCGCTTTGTATAGACATCTCGAAGCCTATCGTAAAGGTGAAATAGTTGATCCTGAAAGTGGATTTACTCACCTAGCTCACGCTAGTACAAATCTAGCATTTTTAATAGAACTCGGTTACGAGTCAAACAATTGGAGTAAATAATGAAAGCACACACTAAAATAACAGCACATAATTTTGGCAAACACAACGATGCAAGAAAAATGCTAATGAGGTATCATGGCATTAGCAGTCGTTCAGCTGCTAAAGCTCTTAAATATATAAATAGTTTTAAATAACATTATGTATATTGATGAGGTGTATAAACAGCTTGTCGAAAAAGTTTTAACCGAAGGCGTTCAAAGAAATACTAGAAATGGTGAAACTTTGAGCGTTTTTGGTACTAGTATTAAATTTGACATAGCTGAAACAGGACTTCCTTTATTAAGTTATAGGGAGATTTTTACTAAAGGTATAGTGGGAGAGTTTTTAGGCTTTTTACAAGATGCTAAAACAGTTGAAGAATTTGAAGCCTTAGGTTGTCCATATTGGAAACTTTGGGCAGATAAAAATGGTAAACTTGAATTAGATTACCCACCCAGAGAACAATGGGAAGCTTTGATTGAAGGTATTAAGAAAGATCCAAATAGCAGAAGACATATGATTAATTTATGGAATTCTGAACGTTTGGATAAACTTAGTTTGCCTTGCTGCCATTTTAATTACCAATTTTATGTTAGAAATGGATTTTTAGATTTAATTTGGACACAACGAAGTTTAGATGTCGCTATTGGGTTGCCCAGTGACTTAATTCTTTCGGCGTTGTATTTATCTGAAATAGGTAGAAAAACTAAATTAATTCCTGGAAAAGTAATTATGAATTTTGGTGATACTCATATTTATCAAGAGCATTTACAAGCTATTGAAGATATGATTACATACAGAATTCCAAATCATTCTAAAATAAAGTTTAATTGGGACGGAAAAGAACTTATATACCACGATTATTTTCCTTATGATAAAGTTGATTTTAAATTAAAGGAATAATAATATGTATGATGATGATGGAAATGAATTGTGGGATTATAGATCGAGAATATATAATAGAAAAGTAATAAAAGTTTTTATAAAAGAAGCAGAAAATTTGCTTGGTAATTTAATGTACTTTAGAAAACGTTTTACAGGAGAAGGAATTCCAGAAAAAGCCGAAGCGGTTGTTTTTGAAGGATTAACTGAAGACGAATCTAATACATTAGATCATTTAGAAAGATGTATGCACGATAAAGCTTTTGTGGTTCCAAAATGGATTAAATGGTAATTATAAATATAAGGATAAATTATGATAAAATATGTAGTAATAATTTCTATGCTTGCTTTAGTTGGCTGCGGCGAACTTGAACAACAAATGATCGAGCATCAAACTAGAGGGCAAATAGAATGTGCGCCTGCAGATGCTCAAGGATGCATAGGCTGGTTAGGAAATAAACCTATAATGGTGGAGGAGGAAGTATGAGTGGTTGGACTTTGAGTACTTTGCCAGAATGGATAATGTTTGGTCAATTATTAGTTTTAGGATTTGTTTTAAGCTTAATAATTTTAGATGCATAAATTCGAAACGCCTTCGGGCAACACGAAACGCCTTCGGGCGTCTTAGAACAGAGTTGAAGTTCTAACTGATGAGATAACTCAATTAATACAAGGAGAAATATGAAAACGATCGAAGAAAAAATGTTAGAAGCTAATAAAGCAAGAACTGAAATACTAGCAGACAATCCAGAGATTAATTCTAAATGGACACCTGATGCTATAAAAATAGTAAAATCTAAAAAAGAAACGGAAAGGCCCGTACCATTAGCGCCTTTGTCTCCTTTTTCAAATTATGATGATAGGCATGATTCGGATGCTGAAGAATTTAGAAACGAATCTAAACGTAAAGATTTTGATGCTATGAAAGATGCTGGCATGTCAATGAGTGATTTCTTATGAAATTAGTTAGACGAACTTTTAAAGAATTAGCTGAACATGTTAAAAATCAAAAAAGCAAAACTGATTTAGAATGGGATTTGTTAGATAAAAACATTAATGGTAAAGAAAATGTTGGTAAAGAAATAAAAAACTATGTAAAACCAAGAAATTTTTGGAAAAAAGATTGGAATAGATAGGAGTAATAAATGGATTATAAAAATAATAAAGCAAAAAATAAAACTCCAATAGATAAATTATTATATTGGGTTATTTTTAAAATAGCCTATCATATAGGATTTGTTTATTATCTTATAAAAAGATTGATTTTGCGTAGATAAAAGGAGGGATAGATGGAAAATAGAAGAGAAACATTGCTTCTACAAATAACCGGTCAAATAAATCATATGACCGCTGCTATACCTAGGGGACCTAAGTCTGCTTTTAGAAAAGTATTATTAGGGACAGATAATGTTCGGGGTTTAGCAAAGTTAATTTTAGACCACACAATAAAAGCAATTTCTAAAGGAACGGGATTAACTACGGCAGCTGAAAGTCTTG
>CAXBCN010000041.1:0-6873 GCA_963974535.1 uncultured Cellulophaga sp. | reverse complement strand
TTGGGGATTGTGTCCAAGACCTGTGCAGGGAAGCTCTTTTCCCGAAATGTAGCTTTTTGCGAAATGCAGGGGAATGTGCTGAACGGTTTATGAATTAATCATAATTATTAAATCTAATAATTTAAATATTACGTATTTTGCCTTTTCAATAGATTGAAACTATATCTCCTAAATTCTCATGGCTTATTTTAATAAGCAAATTCATTTATCAGTATCGTATCTAAAACGTTGACCTAAGTTTAGCCAATAATTTTCAATAATCTCCATTTTAGTTACTTTCTTCAAATTTTTTGTGGTTTGAGTTTTTAAATCAATTTTTATATGTTCTAGAACTAGAGTCTTTAAAAAGCAAAAGAATTAGAAACTTTTTATAAGATTTAAACTAATTTATGGAGATTTAGAGGAAGGATCAGAATTGATCTATAATTACGCTAATGGTTTTGCGGATCCCAATATGTGGATCATACCTAAACAGAAAAGTAAACACCTGATTCCTGTAATGTAAGGTTTAATTCCCGCTTTTGAAACGGGAGAAGATGCCGAAGCCTATTATCAAAAAATGATTCCGAATGATTCTGGACTAAATGCACGTTCCGAAAAACTGTTTGATTCAAATAATTATAAAAGAAGTACCTTAACCAAAAGATATATTATTCCGGTTTATGGTTTTAATAAACTACATACAACAAAAAAAACGACAAAGATTTTAAAGTGCCTTTTTATTTTAATCGTAAAAATGATAACCCCATTAATTTCAAATTATTCCATCACCAAAGACTAATTATTAACTTTTTCCATTCTCACTAAAGAGGCTACTCCCTTATTTGCTAAGTTTCACAATAAAAAAATAGACGTCCTGTTATATTACAAAATGATAGTATTGATGTTTGGCTGGATGATACTTTTAAAGAAAATGACATTATGAATGTGAATGATGACGATGACGGTCCGCCAGATGCCTTAATAGAAACTTATCCAATAAGTAAAGATCTAAACAAAAGAAATGGGGAAGGTGACAGAGCTGATATAATTCAATTAATGGATTACGAGAATGTAATTATTAGTTATTAAGGGGTTTTTTCTTAATATTTTATTTATGTGGTTTCACTAGTAATAATTGACTTCACCACTTTTAAAGTATGGTTGAATTAGATTGTACTATTATTGTTTCCTAATGATTAGAATTTCGTCATTTGAAAATTCCATCCAAGCTAGGTCATAAACATAATAATACGTTTTTCCCTTACTATTTATATGTAAGTGTGTATGGTACTTGAAAGTAAATTTCTTTTTTTCAAGCACTATTCTATCTACTGTTATCTGTCCTTTTCTTTTACCTAAAACTTCCAAAAGAATACTTCTGTTTCTATGTAAAATAGTATCCAAATATTTTACATGCTTATCGGTAACCTTCCTTAAGTTGACATGATAGTAATTTTTACATTTTACAGAACAGAACTTTTTGTCGTTTCTTCCTAATAGAATCTTACTACATATTTTACACTTCATATTATAAATATACCATATAAATTTAATATAACTTATTGGTAATTAGCTTTTTACAACTAATCGTTTTTAACGGTTAAAATACTATTAACTTCAAGCAACTCAAATAACTTCTATGTTTTTTAAGTATTTTTATTTACGATAAATAAAATCATAACATTAATAATATGCAACCTATTATATATGAACCATTAAAAGAAGCGAAGCGTATAAAGGTTTTTATACCCTATGATATGATTATTATTAGAGAGGCCTTAAAAAAAATGAATAGTAGTTTTTGGCATCCGCACCAAAAACTATGGTCAGTTATCAATACAGATGAAAATTTTGAATCTTTAAAAAAATTATGCCATGGGAATTATAAAATTGAAAAAGAGGTTCGTTTTACTTCTGTACCAAGTGTTGAGCTAAATCCAACCGCAATAGAATCACTTTTTGAACTTGAAAAGGCTCTAGTTTTAAAGCAATACAGTGATTCAAGCATTCAGGTTTATAAAAAAATGTTTAGTGTTTTTTTAGGAAAATTTATGAACCGTAATCTTAAAGAGGTTACAAAAGAAGATATTGAAGGTTTTGTATATGAACTTATTAAAAAGAGTAAGATTAGTGAAAGCTATCAAAATCAATTAATTAATGCCATTAAAGCTTATTATGAACACGCTCTTAAGATGCCCAGAGAATATTATGATATTCAAAGACCAAAAAAATCGGTTTCGATTCCTAATGTATTAAGTAAAAAAGAGGTGCTAAATATTATTCAATCTCCCGAAAATATTAAACACAAAGCTATTCTACATACTATTTATGGCAGTGGGTTGCGCATATCAGAACTTTTAAATTTAAGAATTGCAGATGTTCATTCGGATGATGGTTATCTATTTATAAAGGATAGTAAAGGTAAAAAAGATAGAAAAACTATTCTTCCTGAACAGCTAGTACTACTATTAAGAACATATTATAAAGCATATAAACCATCGTACTGGCTATTTGAGGGTCAAACAGGTTGCAAATACAGTACAAGTAGTATACGATCTATATTCAGAAAAGCAGTAAAAGATACAAATTCTAACCCGTGGGCAACAGTACATACGTTGCGCCACTCATTTGCAACACATTGCATAGAAAACAATATAAACATTCGCCATTTACAGAATATGTTAGGGCATGGTTCGCCAAAAACAACTGAAATTTATACCAAAACAATTGAAATCAATAATAAGACTATCATAAGCCCTTTGGATTCTTTATTAAAAAATAATACATTGCATGGATAAACGATATAACTACAATAGGAGTACAATTTATTGGAGTTATACAAGTGTTAGCTTGCATTAAAAAATCAAATAGAACATTGAACTACATTGGAATAAAAATAAAGGAAGTTTACCTACCATTTTTAGTAGTCTCAATTGGGACTATTCTTTTTTACAACCTATTTAGGTGGACTTTTGACATTAAACTCGGAGTTCTTCCATTAAAAGAAGACTTGCTTAATTTTTGGATTCCTTTTGCTCTTCCATGGATACCAATACTAATTTGGCTTAGAAGGAGAATCAGAGTTCTAAACATAAGAGGCAAAAGAGATAACGGATATTTCGGCTATCAATTTGCTATGGCGGCAGCAATTGCAGTCCCCATTATTGTAAGCCAGACTTATATTGAAAAAGCTTCATTTGACTTAGTGTCAATTACTAATGCTTACGAAACTAAAAGCCAGAGCGATGAAAAGTACTTTGATATCAGCTCATTTAGAGTTGACAAAAATGCCAGTCTTCCATATGTCACAGCAAGGACTTCAGGCAGAAACAATGACAATCTAAACTTCTATCTATACCTAGCCTGTCCTTTTGAAAATTCCGATAATGTTTGGTATGGAGTTGAGTACTCAAAGAATTTGAGCAATCGAATTAGTGATGATAAAAAAGATACTGAGTACAGAAGTTTCCTTGAGAAATCTGAAAGAGAATTTGGCACTTATAATTTCCAAAATGCGAAATACTTTGAAAAACTTGGTTACTCGGACGACAGAGACGGTTTTATAGAAGCGATCAAAGAAAAGAATCCCAATATCAAGGAATCGGAACAAATCATTCTTGTTCCTAAATCTGACGTTTTTGAGCAAAGACTTGGAAATACCTTTCCTTGGATATTCGGTTCATTTGGGATAGGAGCTTTTGTCCTGCTATTGATGGTGGTCATTCCAAAAATTGACGAAAAAGAACTAAGAGACTTTAAAAAGGACAAGCCATTAAAAGAAGATGACCTAAAAGATATATTGGAATTTCTTGACCCAAGAGGTCCAAATAAAGTGACTGCAATCCTTCTTCTTTTGAATATTCTTGTTTTTGTGGCAATGATATTTTCAGGACTTAATATTATCTCACCTACACCAAAAGAACTTTTAGAAATTGGTGGAAATAGAAGGTTTGAAGTAATGAACGGAGAATATTGGAGACTTTTTACTTCCATATTTATTCACGGTGGACTGCTGCATTTGTTTATGAATTTGTTCGGTTTAGGATTAGGTGCAAGTCTATTAGAAGGAATACTAGGAAGAACTCAATTATTATTGAGCTTTGTAGTTTGCGGAATTCTTGCCAGTTTAACCAGTATTTATTGGCACGAGAATACGGTTAGCGTTGGAGCTTCGGGAGCAATTTTCGGGCTTTATGGTTTAATTTTAGCCTTTACCGTATTTAAAATCTATCCGAATCATATGAGAGGGATGACTTGGATGTTACTAGGACTTTATGCAGGAGTAAGTTTGCTATTCGGATTACTAGGCGGAATAGATAACGCTGCCCACATTGGCGGACTAATTAGCGGATTCGTAATAGGAGGAATATTGATACTAATTGAAAAAGAAAAATTAATAAAAAACGCAAGCTAACACGGTGTATAGTGCATAGCTACCCTGCGGGATAGCTACGACACCATACACAAACCGTTGCCCACAATTTAAGAAACATCGAGAAACAATAAAATATGGACTATTTTTCAAACGATAAAGTTAACGAAGATGACAGAAGAGATATAGCATTTCAACTTGTTAATGCATTGCGAGAAGTTGTTAGTATTTCCAGAAAATTGAACCAACCAATTTCTTACGAACAAACAATTGATTTAGTGCAGGATTTGAATCCAGAGATGTACGAATCGATTACGGTATTGCTGGACAGAAAAAATGAAAGTGATTGGGTTAAGTACTACAAAGAATTAGCAGATGTTCAATCAACACCTGAAAAAGAAGTAAATCCAGTAGACTTAATCGAAAAAGACCTTAAGGACTTGGATAGCCTTGCTTTAAATAAAGACAACAAGAGATTTTTGAAAAAACGTATTAGAGACTATAAAAGTGCGATTGAATATTTTCAACCAAGAAAAATATCGGAACATAAAATATTAAATAGAGATACATATTTAGCCGACAGAGAAGACCTTAAATTAAAGCATAAAATCTATGAAAGAGAGGAATTTGTTGATTACAAATTAGATAGTAATAATGTTCTTCGTTTAAGACTTCTGCATCCAGATAACGCAGAAAATATTATCGGTGCTGATTTAATCTATGAACATTTAGATACGAAAAGTGGACAAATTCGATTTTTGCATATGCAGTACAAAACTTGGAACAATAAAAGTTTGAATTTTAAAGCTGGTAGTTTAAGTGCTCAAATAGAAAAGATGAGTAAAAATTTGTGCCAAGCAGGTTATTGTGGCAACGAAAAAGGCAAAAAGAATATTAAAGGGTATAGACTTCCTTATTGTTGTGCTTTTCTGCGTCCGACAAGTAAATTGCAAAGTTCAGATAGTAAAATGGTAAGTACTGGATTACACGTTCCAATCTGCGAAGTAAAGAAGATTATGGAAACGGAAAAATCACTTAATAAAAAGAACGTTAGCGGAAAAAATGTTTCATACAAGATTTTCGACGAACTTTTTAATGCAAGAATGATTGGCTCAAGATGGTTGACTTATGAAGAGCATACGAACTTTTATAAAGAACGTAATTTGTTAGATGTTGACAATATAATTAGGTTACACGCGCAAGAAATCATCGTATAAAAACTGTGGGCAACAACGTATATAGCTCATAGCTAATTAGTTGCATAAACCAAATTAAGGCATATTTGGAAAGTCGCCAAATTTTTAAATTTGACGATTTCCAAGAAAAAAGATAATTAGAAAAATTTAAAAATCTGGCTTGTGTTTCATCCGAAAATAATCGCTAATTTACACGCTACGAGCCATATACAAGACCGTTGTACACAATACCCAAAAAATGCCTAGAATCGAACTTCAAACTGAAATAAAAGCTGATAGAAATATCGTGTTTGACCTATCTCGAAGTATCGATTTACACAAAATATCGACCGAACAAACCAATGAAAAAGCAATAGCTGGAAAAACGAGTGGATTAATTGGAATGAATGAAAGCGTGACTTGGCGAGCAAAACACTTTGGAATCTATCAAAAACTGACTTCCAAAATAACGGAATTTGATAAACCGAATTACTTTGCGGACGAAATGGTTAAAGGAGCGTTTGCGGAATTTAAACACGAACACCACTTTTCGGAATCGAATGGCGGAACTTTGATGACCGACTTTTTTGATTATAAATCACCTTTTGGAATTTTAGGAAAGTTAGCGGACAAGCTCTTTCTTAAAAAATATATGACTGAATTACTAACTAAAAGAAACAGAATTGTAAAAGAGTTCGCGGAATCTAACAAATGGAAAGAAGTAATAAAATGAAAATCGGAATTAAAATATTAATTCTATTTCTGACTTTGAATTTGTTTTCTTGCAAAGGAAATGCTCAAGAAACGGATACTAAAAATACCGCTACTGAATTTGAATTCTCAACAGTTGAAAAATTTCGAGAAACAAAAATCAAAGGGCAAATAATAAACGATTACGACAGTATTTTCAGTCCTTCACAAAGGAAAGAGCTTTCGGATATCATCTATGACTATAACATTCAAACGACTCGACAAATAGTTGTTGTAACAATCGATAGTATAAAACCTTATTCTGATATTCAAAAATATGCAGGCCATTTAATGAATTATTGGGGAGTTGGAGATGCGGAAAAAAATAACGGTTTGACAATTGTTATGTGCAATCCTTGTCGACAAATCGGAATTGCTACTGGAACTGGAACCGAACTGATTTTGACTGACAAAATTTGTAAAGAAGTGATTGAAAACACTATCATCCCTGAATTTAAAAATGGAGAATTTTATATAGGAATTAAAAACGGTGTGACTGCATTAATAGAAAAATGGAAATAAAGTACTGTGTACAACAACGTATCCTATGAAAAGCACTAGCCTAGTTCTCCAAAGTTAATATTTATTTTTTAA
>CAXBCN010000040.1:0-8520 GCA_963974535.1 uncultured Cellulophaga sp. | reverse complement strand
TCGTTCGGGTTCATAGTTCATATTTATTCAGATGATTTTGTTTTGGCATTGTTCAAACCATTCAGCTTTTCGGTTACGTAGTCCATAAAATCCATTTGACTATGGGGCAATATATTTAGGACCAGTTCCAGGACTCTACAAACGCTGTCATGTTTGGTGACATTTTGATTATTCGGGGACAATAACATTCCGTTCCCGTCCAGAGCAAATACACATACTTCCAGAAGGCTCGCTATGTTCAACAGCAGATCATTATTGTCCCTTACCTCTAAGGATACCTTAAGATTTCCTAATGGATTACTTGGATCCTGTTTTAAAAGCCCCATAAGATTTTGGTGCAGTTTATGGATGTCGTTAAAAGTCTTTAATTTTTTCTTTTTCATAAGCTGTTTATTAGGGTTATTATTAGGTTTTCAAATCAGGAAGTAAATTCCGGATCTTGTCAAGAAATTCCATTTCCTCATAGGGTATCATATTGAGTACATATCCGAGTACTTCTTGAATATTCTGTTCGGGTTCTGGAACAACACTATTTGGGGTGCGTTCCGCATCCAATGCCGTGATGCATACCTTTAATAAACTGGAAATCATAAAGGAAGTTTCCAAGTAGCCCTCGGTGATCAGGTTTACGGTATAAAGTTCCTTTTTGGAGGGGTAGCGCTTTAAGGTATGGAAATGTTCTTGGGCCAATTCGCTTATTTTATTCAAGGTTATATCGTCATCAAATTTCATTTTTTTCTCATTAAAAGCATCCTCGTTTACAGAAGGGTTTTCTTGGTGATGTGCTCGATTTTCCCAGTACTTTCGGCATTCCGCCAATTTATCCTCAAACAGTTCGGAAATTATGGCATATATCCGATTAGCTTTTTCCTGTATTATTTGAATTTGGGTTATGTTGATATGATAATTGTTTTGGTACCGTGTAGTGATATAGGCCTCGTCCAATAGCCTCAATAAGGATAGTTCTTCCGCAATATCGGTATTGAAAAGGTTGCCCAATTCCGGTACAAATGGTTTGATGTACGTTTGATGTTCTTTGATACTATGGCATTTCCGTTCCTTCCCCATTGTAAAAAGTTCCACTCTACGGAACCACAATTCTATATACTGGTGGAGCATAAAGGCGGCTTGGGAATGATTTTCCTTTTCCAGAAAGAAGTTGGCCCCTTCCATGAAGCCATTCAGTTTTGCACGCTCTTGCTGGAAGTCGAGCACTATACGGTTCAAGGTATCCTCATTGGGGGAATACCTGTGAAATACATTTGTTCCTGTATCTGCATTGTTGACGATCAGCTTTTCCCAAGAACAATTGTGGGCAAAGAACAAATTCCCTTCCTTTAACTGCTGCTCAGCGTATTCATAAGAAAATATGCGGCACAGATAATCTGTCTGTTCCTGAAAAATTTTGGCAACCATGGAGGATAGTTCCTGGGTCAATGAAGAACAATTTCCCTTAAGGATTACAATTAACAGCGGCTTTGGGAAACCTTCTGTAACAACTATTGATTCATAGATATACTTGATTTCCAATAGCGAATGTAGGTTGTCTATAACCTGATCTCGATTGATATAATTCTTACTTTCCATAGTAGTCATATTAAAGTTTATGAATGTCTTTCAGGATTTTTAATTTTTTCTTTTTCATAGCCTGTTTAATAGGTTAGGTTTGAGGTTTCTATTTCCGTTACTGTTGATTAATTCTATTATGAGCAATTCCCTAGTGTCATAATTTTTAATTAATTCTTATGAAGTAACTCTATAATTACAATGTACCAAACCAAAACAGATTGTATATTACCAATTGAATTTGGTATTTTACCAATGGCATTTGGAGATTTTCCATTATCTTTATTAATCGAAAAAAGGACAACAAAAAGTAAATTTCACACATGAGCACTGCAACAAAACCAAACCATATTGGAAGGAAGATTGGCCGAATAAGGGAATTACGAGGAATGAAGCAAGAAGCCTTGGCCATGGAGCTCGGCATTAGCCAACAAAGCGTTTCTTTAATGGAGCAAAGTGAAACTATAGAAGAAGACAAACTTGAAAATGTAGCCAAAGCCTTAGGTGTAACCGCAGAGGTAATTAAGAATTTCTCTGAGGAATCTATGATTTACAACATTCAGAATAACTATGAAGGCTCTAACAAAGGAGCAAATTCTATAAGTGTATCTAACTTTAACTGTACATTCAATCCACTTGACAAATTATTGGATGCACATGAGGAAAACAAAAAGCTCTACGAACGATTGTTAGCTGCTGAAAAGGAAAAAATAAGTTACTTGGAAAAATTGTTGGATAAAAAATAATACTATTTCTTATAGAGACTTATAAGTTTAAAACCATAAGTGATTTTACATTAGACGAATCTCTTATGGTTTTCTTGTTTTGTTTCGGAAATGATTTCCATAATTCTAAATAAGGATTGCTTGCGTATCCAAAGAAAAAGATAAGTAGGGGGAAATATTGAACTAGTCCTGAACCAGTTCCTGCGGGAGTTGAAAAACCCAAAAGTTTTCCAACCCCCTCGGAACCGCTGATAAAAGCATGGAGCATAGAAAAAATGCCCCATGCCTTTATTTTTGCTAACGCGAAGTTGGTTGCCCTGAGTAAAAAGAGAATCCACTTAGCAAGCCCAATCCTCAATTTTCAGATGATTTTGAATACTATTTTAAAACAGTCAATACAAAAACAAGTTACCATAAACAAGGCTATCCAATGCTTTCTGGAGCTTTTTGTTTTTAGAGTGGTAAAACATAGGAACAACAATTTTACCGCGCCAAAAAGGGGTGGACCTAGCCTATTTTCATATACGTCCTATCTATGGAGTATCTATGGAGTATCCATGGAGTATCTATGGAGTATCTATGGAGTATCTATGGAGTATCTATGAAAGGTAAAATTAACAAATCTAAAGGCTCACTACAAAAATTACACATGAGTATAAGTGAAAGAATTATGTTTCACTCTCCTAACTTGTAATTAACCACTACAAAACCAACTTGTTGACTAGGAGCATTGGAATCCAAGTTCCATTGATGCATAAAAGCTGTTTTCTTGGCAGGCTCCAACAAACAGGGATGTGTATTGGTAGTTCCCCTTACCCCAGGAGTAGCACTTACCACTTTACCATTTCGGTCCACAACAATTTTCACGACCACCCTTCCTTCTTCTTTGCATTCTTGCTGTACCTTGCTTTTATTCACTAAAGATCTTCCGTTGAGTCCATAACCTCCTGTACCACTGCCCGATCCTGGACTTCCATAATAGCTTGTTGCATATGAGTCCCCGTCTTGCCGGCCTATAACACCTGCCTTATTATCATCTCCTTCTCTCCCCGAAGTAATTCCTCCAGACTTATTAAAGCCTCCTATCAACTCATCGAGCCTATTCTTTTTAGTCTGCTGATCCTTTTCAACGGCAACTTTGTCGACACTATCAAAATTATTGAAAAATTTAGCGATTAGATCCTTAGTAGAGATCGCTTTATTTGAAGCTGACCGATTCACCTTTTGAACACCATATGTTTTTAATATATATCCAACAGTATTTATATTGCTGTTTTTCATTTTATTAAGTTGGTCATTGGTCAAAGAGTACACTGCTTTGGCAGTGTCATCTACATAGTAGGTTTCTCCCCTGTCCATGCAAGTTATAACATTTCCGTCATCAAGATAAATTATTAGTTTTCCACTAATTATTGTTCCTTGCAGTGAAGATTTTGTAGTCACAGCAATAACCGCCGTTGCTCCATCCTTGGCAAATAATACATTCAAGTCTTCCCCGTCATCTAAATTAGATTGTAGTGCAAAAGATTCAGTACACGGGTAACTATTTTCGCCAATGAAGAATAAATTCTGTCCGTTAGCTGTTAGTGTAATGAACAGTATGGCAATTAAAATAATCGGAATCTTTTTCATATTTCCTTTCATCAAATTATTGCTAATGAGTTTTATTCGAGATTAAATATAGCATTTATACCCATAGCACTTAAAAATAAGACCTGTGCAAAAGTAAATTTTACGCAGGAGTACTATGGAAAAATTGTACAGAAAAATTGGTATAGAAATGGAAAATACTAATCTTAAATGTGACTTAATGCAAAACAGGAATGTATTAATTGCCCTGCTAAACATAGTACATTTGACATAAAGTGGTTTTAAGGAGCCCAGATTATAATTGGATATGATACCGGAGATAAAATAAGGATAAAAAATAATTACACTGAATAGCCCAATTGGATGATTCCGAAAAACGAAGCCAGTCCCAGCGGAAGTTAAAAAACCTCTGGGTTTTCCAACCTCCTCAGTCCCGCATATAAAAGCCTAGAGCGCAGAAAGAACGCACTAGGCCTTTATCTTTGCCAGCGCACGGTTAATACCATAGATAAAAAGAAATGTTGTTGCAAATTTACCTAAGCAATTGCGCCTTAATTAGATTTTACTTAACGCTTATCTTCCCTAATACTACTAATAATGGACAGGATCCATACACAGGTGTGGGTTATAAAGGATTTAGGATTTTATAAGTAAATATTAAGGAATTAATAAACCCAGTTTATAATTTCTATAATACAATAGACTTTTATAGTGTCTGATGGCTTACTCTAGTTTTTATTATTGTCTAACGCATACCCCTCATGCCAAAAGTAGTTGTCTATAAGTTTAAAGATTGGATAATGAAATTGATCAATTTTTAGTAATTTATTTTGGAGTTTTATTAAATCTACCTTATAATTTTCTTTAAATATAAACAGGCCTTCAAGGCATTTCTGATTAATTCTAATAAAATTAAAACCCTTAGACTTCGCTCCATCATTAAAATATCTGTCAAAAGCTGGACTGCAACCGAGCGTGCCAATAACTATTTTCGAAATTAGAGTGTCTGTAGGTTTTCGTTTTGTCAGTGCACCTTTTATCAAATAGTCAAAACTATAATAGTGTTGTCGTAAAGCGTTGTATAAGTTCAATAGCTCAGGAATATCACTTTTCACAATTTCATAATTTTCGTTACATCTTAAAAAATAATATTGTTTAATGAGTTTTACGGCTCCTATATGTATAGTGTAATCCTTGTGACTAATGGCAGTTGACCCTCTATACATGCCCCAACTTGCTAAATAAAAACCTAAATGTAACGCTAAAAAAACATCGTCTTTTTTTGGATTGGCAAAAGCATAATAGCAATGTTTCCATGAATTATATTCATTAGTGGAATCTAGTTTTATTAGATGATGATAGTTTAGGATTTTATCTGGATTTAAAGTTTTCAAAGTTTATTTACTTTATCAGTTTTAATTGTTTAGCTATATCTTGGGTAAACTTAGTCATTGGCCTTTTATGAATATCCTTAGATCTAGTATAATTACCAACTAGTAATCTTTCTGCCATTGGTATCTTATTCGGATAAAGTTTTTTAAAAGAATCTCTTAGCGAATCTAAATAGCTCTCATTGTAAATTATCGACTTTAGTAAGAGTTCTTCGGCGATATCCTTTTGCGTGGCGTAAATTCCTTCTATATCAAATGAACTATTTAATCCTTTTTTTAAGGGGTCGTCAAATTTTATAATGAGTTTATCCACAACTCCATTTATTCTATAGGAAACAATTGATTTTCTGTCAAGTATAAATTTAAAAGGTGAATTTTTTAGATCGAATGGGTCTTCTGAGTAAACCTTGAAATTTACTGAGTTAGTATTTTTTTTTCCATTGCATGGACCACAAACAGGTAATAGGTTAAAAAATGAAATACTAAAGCAAGGATATTCTGATTTGGGTAAAAAATGGTCAACCTGAAATTTAGCAGACTTTTTTCCTTTTATTGTTCTAACGGTTACTGCCAATTGAGAATTACAATATATACAGGATTTTATTCCAGTCTTTTCAAAATATCTAGCATAATAATCATATCTTAAATTAGTATAGCCCATACGGACTAGCAACTCATTCTTAAATGTTCTATGGTATTTGGAAATATCAGCTCCTGTAATAATATTATCAAATAAAATCTTGAATCTATTAATTTCTTTTGGTTGTGCTTTTACAATATCTTCAAATTCATTAATTAACGTATCAAGATAAATAATTTCTTCTTGGGAGTGTGGTGGTAAGGGAACTGGAGGGTTATTTCTTCCGCCATTCTTAGTAGGGGAATTTCTAAATTCAATAACAGACTGTTTTGCTAATGAAATTATTAAATTAATTTCGGAAGAATACAAATTTAGAATATCAGAAATTATTTTTTGATTGATGGATATCATAAATCTTTTTTTCTTTTTTTTAGTTCTTGGAGCCTTTCAATTTCGTTATCAATTCTCTTTTCGTTGTAGAATTTACTCAAATACAATTCTTTAAGATCGTATTTAAGTAGAGGTTCTCCTATTATTTCTATGAAATCTTCTGCTTGATTTGAATTCCATGGGAACCTTGGTTTTTCATTAGTTTCATTCTCTTCTGAACTTTCATCAAAAGTTAAATATCTTAATAAATCTTTAATTTTTTCTTTAGCAAACTCACCCATAAACCCATTTTTAAGAAAAAAATCATTTGCAAGTAAATCATGTACATTCGCAGCATATGTTTCCTCTTTAATATTTTCGATAGTACCGTCTTCTAGTCTAAGTATATTCGATGTTGGTATATCAGATAGAATAAAAGGAGAATGAGTTAAAAAAATTATGTTGATGCTATAATTGTCTTTTTTTATATAATTTATTGATTTTATCAATTCCTTGATGTAAATTCTTTGAAATTCTGGATGAAAATACAGCTCAATTTCATCCAATATTATATTAAAATTTTGATAGGACACGCCTTCGTCAAAATTGGTGGAAGAGATAGAATCTAGGTTTGTTAAATGATATATTACAGAATTAATACTATATATCATCTGCTTCTCTCCCGAACTCAAGTCTTTAAAGAATCCCTTCTCCTTAAACTCAAAATCAATTTCAAAAAAAGAAGGAGGTAGATAATAAGTCAAATTGAACCTTCTATAAATTTTGTCTTCACCTTCGGCTAAATCTATAACATCTAGATTAATTTTTGAAGTCACATTTAAATCATTTAGATTATCGCTTATCATTTTAGTTATAGCACTATTAATCTTATCAGCTATGCCTAATTTAGTTGATGTAGAAATAAGAAATTCTTTTTTTGTATTATTTTCGAATTCATAAAAATCGTGAATCAAAAAATTTAGCGCTTGCCTTATTTTAAATGTGCTATGTGTGAAATCTGCCGCTAACCTTTCGAAGCATTTTTTTATTGTTTCTTTCTTGGAGTTTGTTCTAAAAGCGCTGTTTTTGAAAGTTTTAAATTGTGGGTACTTTTTTACAATGTCATGAGCTTTTTTTAAAACATATTCAATAGTAAGTGTTTTTATCTTACTATTATTAAATTGAGAATTTCCGAAATCATACTTGGGATAAAAGGCTTCAATTAACGCATGAAAATGTGTTTTTTTAAACCGACCTGTAAATTCTAAATAAATTGATTTGTCGTCAATAAGTAACAGATTGGTGGCAAACTGATCGGGTTTTAAGCCTTCCTCACCAATAGTCTCAAATTTCTGAAAATCTAAATTGAGAATCAATTTATTTACAATTTTACCATTAACTAAATTCCTTAAACTATTTTGTTCCTCTTGTTTGTCTTCTAGTGGCATGAAAACATTCCCTAGTAACCTAGATTTAGACAAATAGGTAAGTCTATTTATATCAATTTTACCCTCAGTTCTCATTGGATTTAGAACAATAGGTGTTTGATATCCATCGTTTTTATGAAAAATAGACTTTAGCCATATTCCTGTTTCATTCGTATTTAGACCATACAAGGAATAGTTAGCCAAAATTGAATAGAAAAAAAAGTTACGTAGAAATTTAATATTATCAGAATCTTGCTTTAGGCTTATAGTGTTAATAGAATTTTCCGCATTCGGTTTAAATATTGAACCATGTTTGTTATTTGCTACAGTTTTTTCGAAAGTTAACAGTTCGAAGCCACTGTTGGTTTTGGTTAGGCTGTAAATATTATGATCAATTGAGTAATAGAGTTGACATTGAAATGATTTGAAGTTTTTCAATTCTTTATCCAACTTTTCTTGGTCTTTAATATGAAGCTTATGCGATTTTTTAAAATTGTTTATATTAATTAAATCTAATTGAACAGATAGACAAAAAACAAATAAACTAAAAAGCTCCACAATAGTACTTTTACCACTACCATTTTTTCCAACTACAGCAGATATATTTATGTGTTTTCCGTACAAATTTTCTGGAATACTTGCTCTGTATCGAATTTCAACAACTTTGTTTTCTTCTTCATTTAAATCGAAACTAAAATCATTATAAAACTTATAAATCTCATTGGTTTTAAGATTTTTTAAAAATCGATTATCACAACCCTTTAATGGTTTGATTGCTATTAGTTTAAATCCTTTCATTATAAATTTTATGTCATTAAAATGTATCCCTCCGAGCAACTGCGTCTTTTATGACGTGATGTGGCTTTTTACCT
>CAXBCN010000039.1:0-9183 GCA_963974535.1 uncultured Cellulophaga sp. | reverse complement strand
CTTAAATTGCTCAGATTGTAAATAGTCTAGATTTACATCGTCAGCAACAAAACTATAAGTGCCATGTCCTTTTTTCTGAATTTTAACGCCTAAATCTTCTAGAAGAGAAATTAATTTATTGACATCTACAATATCAGGAATATTGCTAATGATAACAGGTTCTGCGGTCAATAAAACAGCACATAAAATCTGTAAAGCTTCATTTTTTGCTCCTTGTGGGGTGATTTCACCATGTAGTTGGTGACCACCTTCAATTTTAAATGTTCCCATTTAATTTTGAATATTTTTAGTATCGCTTTTTATTGCGATTATTAGTATTCGAGTTTGATGTTCTGCTCTTTTTATTATTCGAGCGATTTGAATTTTGTTTGGCAGGTTTATTCTTTAAAAACTGACCACTATCCGTAAGGTTTTCACCCTCGGCGGCCAAGTCTATTTGACCATCACTTAATTCATGCAAGTGCTTAAAAATGATTTTATCTTCTACTGTATCTTTATTCCAGTTCAAATAACATTTTTTCATGTGATTTGCAATGGCATATTCTAAGCCATCGCGCTTATCTCCCTTTTCCCAAGAAATAGCCACATCAATCATTAACTTAATGTTATTCCCGTAAAAACGATATTTCGGAAAATTTTGAGGGTAACTTAGAGGAGCAGGTCGTTCTTGTAACATCTCCTTACTTGTTATTGGGTATGGAGACTCTACTTTTAATTTAAAATCAGACATGATAAATAACTGATCCCACAATTTGTGTTGAAAATCGGGCACATCTCTAAAATGCGGTTGTAAATTACCCATAACGCTTATGATAGCCTGGGCTATTTCATTGCGCTTTTCGTCATCTTCAATGCTCATGGCATAGTCGACCATTTTTTGAAAGTGGCGACCATATTCAGGTATAATAAGATGTGATCGCTCGGTATTGTATTCTAGGTTGAATACTTCGTTGTTAGCTAAACTCAAATTTAAAGTGTATTTCTTAATTAATATACAAAGAGGAAAGTAAACTCTTAAAGCCTGCAAATTAACAAAAATCTGTTATATATGCTAAGTTTATATCGATTATAAAGAAATAACGCCTGTTACCTTTGTCGCTATTTTGTATTTTTCAATAATAGCATCTGGATTTTCCATGAGTAAACTTATGGAAACACTCGTGTACTTTCCGTTTTTAGACAGTTTTCTTATAATTACCGCATTCGTATCATCAAAAACTGATTCAATTTCTTTAACCCCTGTCCCCACTGTGGGCACTATAAATTTATACAAATAAACAGAAGGCCAGGTACTTGTTTTAAGTAATCGCTCTTTTAGCTTCTCGTAAAATTCATTCTGATTACTTACATTCATATGATTTTTTTTTGCAAAGATAGTTTTAAAACCAACAAAAATCGAAACTTGAAAGTGTAAAAGTTAGTGTTCACCGCACCTACTGCAATGAAAAAACACTCAAGAAGGCTGTCCTGATTCGCATGTTCATTGTTTTAGGACAAACCTAATAGCGAAGACTTTAGCCTTAATTCATTAAATTATTCCTGTTTAATTCTTCATTATTCCTTACTTTTGTGGCTTAAAAAACAACTTTTGAGTTCTGAAAAAATTGTCATTGCCGGCGGACCGAGCACGGGAAAAACATCTGTTATTAAAGCTATTGAAAAAAAAGGATTTACATGTTTTCATGAAATTTCTAGAGAAATAACCTTACAAGCTAGAAAAGAAGGTGTTGAACAACTTTTTTTAACAGACCCGCTACTTTTTAGCCGACGTATTTTAAAAGGTCGGGTCACGCAATTTAAAGAGGCCAATGCGCATTTAGATCCCATCGTTTTTTTAGATCGCGGAATTCATGATGTAATTGCCTATTTAGATTGTTTTAGTACCAAATACCCAGAAGAGTTCGCCAAGGTATGCCGCGAATATACCTACGATAAAATATTTTTATTACCACCTTGGAAAGAAATACATACTTCTGACAATGAGCGTTATGAAAATTTTGAGGAAGCCATAAAAATTCATGATTGTCTTCAAAAGACATATAGCAATTTTGGGTATGATGTTATTGAAGTCCCTAAATTACCTATAGCTAAAAGAGTAGATTTTATTTTGAATTCATTAATGTAGTTCCTTGTGCAAAAAGACCCGAGAAACATCTTAAAACAGTATTGGGGCTTCGATGATTTTAAAGCATCTCAAGAAAAAATTATCCATGCTATTTTAGCACAAAAAGATGTGCTTGCATTGTTGCCAACAGGTGGTGGAAAATCAATTTGTTTTCAAATTCCTGCCTTAGCGCAAAATGGCATTTGCATTGTGGTATCTCCATTAATTGCATTGATCAAAAATCAAGTTGATACTTTAAAAGCTAAAGGTATTAAAGCAATAGCCTTAACTGGCGGTATATCACAAGATGAACTTGTCGATTTATTAGATAATTGTCTTTACGGAAACTATAAATTTCTGTATGTTTCCCCAGAACGGCTGCAACAAGATATCGTTAAAGATCGCATTCAACAAATGAATGTGAACCTGATCGCTATTGATGAAGCCCATTGCATATCACAATGGGGAAATGATTTTAGACCTGCATATCTCAACTGTGCCATTTTAAAGGATTTGGTACCCAATGCACCTATGATTGCGCTCACGGCAACAGCAACCCCACAGGTCGCCAAAGACATTCTTGAGAATCTAAACTTTAAAGACTATTTGTTAGAAAAAACATCATTTTCTCGCGATAATATTGACTTTTCAGTTCAATTCAATGAAGATAAACCCTACCAATTAAAAGAACTACTTTCCAAAACCAAACAAAGCAGTATTGTCTATGTGAGAACAAGAAAGCACACCATCGAGCTGACTAATTTTTTAATCAATCAAAAAATAAGTTCCGCTTTTTACCATGGTGGACTAACCAAGAAAGAAAAAGACAAACGCTTAGAAGATTGGTTAATGAATAAAACACAGGTAATGGTGGCTACTAATGCGTTTGGAATGGGCATTGATAAGCCCGATGTGGGTACCGTAATTCACTACCAAATTCCAGATAGTATCGAAAACTATTTCCAAGAAGCCGGTCGTGCAGGTAGAGATGGTACTCCAGCAAAAGCCATTCTTATCACAAATAATGCCGATGAAAATCAAGTCAAGGGTCAATTTTTAAGTGGATTGCCAACCATTCCTTTTTTAAAAAAACTCTATAATAAACTCAATAATTACTTTCAGATATCTTTTGGGGAACTTAGCCCTGAAGTGTATTCCTTAAACTTTAATGCCTTTTGTGACACCTATAAATTAAATCCGTTTTTAACCTATAACGGACTTCGAATGTTAGACCAGAATTCGGTTTTAGCATTGTCAGAATCATTTTCCAAAAAAACTAGTATTCAGTTTATAGCCACGAAGAATCAAGTTTTTGATTATATAGAAACCTACAGCAAAAGTGCCTTGATCATTCAAACTATTTTACGCACCTATGGCGGAATTTTTGAATATGACACTAAGATCAATACTTGGTCTATTGCTAAAAAAGTGAATCTACCCGAAAGCGTCATTGTCAACACCTTAGTACAATTAGAAAAAGACGAAATAATTCTGTACAAAGCGCAACATAACGACATTGAACTTATATTTCTAGTACCTCGAGAAGATGACAGCACCATTCATTTATTCGCCCAAAAAGTGGCCTTACTTACCGCACAAAAAACTAGAAATATTGACGCGATGCTCGGTTATGTCAAAAACGATTCAGTATGCAGAAGTGTTTATTTATTAAGCTATTTCGGAGAAAAAAAACAGGCTTGTGGCACCTGTGATATTTGCTTAAAAGCAGTTCCAATAGCACAGAGTATCATTGAACTCGCTAAAGAAGTAATCCTAGCCCAACTTAACATAGCTCCGATGACCTCTAGGGCCTTACTAAAAGTAGTCCTTTATAAGGAAGAAGTTATTTTTAAGGCCTTACAAAGCTTGTTAGAAGAAGAATTAATCACATTAAATGCAACAAACCAATATAAAATACCATCATAATGAATAGCTTAAGAATCGTATTTATGGGAACGCCAGATTTCGCTGTCGGAATTTTAGACAAGCTCATACAACATAAGTATACCATTGTAGGTGTGGTTACGGCTCCCGACAGACCTGCTGGTCGCGGACAAAAGTTACAAGAATCGGCCGTAAAGAAGTATGCCTTAACAAAAAATTTAAAAATAATACAGCCTTCTAATTTAAAAAGCGAGTCGTTTTTAGAAGAACTGAAAAGCTTACAAGCCAATTTGCAAATTATTGTTGCCTTTAGAATGTTGCCCAAAGTTGTTTGGGAAATACCAGCATATGGAACATTTAATTTACACGCTTCTTTACTGCCTGACTATCGCGGTGCAGCACCTATCAATTGGGCGATTATGAATGGTGAAAAATACACCGGAGCCACTACCTTTTTTATTGATGACAAAATAGATACAGGTGAAATAATAGCACAAGCGAAAATTTCCATTAAGGAAGACGACACTGCTGGTACGCTGCACGACGAGCTCATGAATTTAGGAGCCGATTTAGTGATAAAAACTGTTCAACAAATTGAAGCTGGAAAAGTATCTACTAAAAAACAGCCCAATACGCCCATAGAAAAAGTAGCCTACAAAATTCATAAAGAAACCTGCGAAATAAACTGGGATAAATCCATAGATGAAATATACAATCACATAAGAGGTTTAAGCCCCTACCCCGCTTCTTGGACTACTTTATACACGAATGATCAAGCCTTATTTTTAAAAATATATACCGTAGCCATGCACAAAGAAATGCATGACCACAAGGTTAAAACGGTACTATTTGACAAGAAATCAATCAAAGTAGCTGTTCAAGACGGATTTATAGAACTCTTAGAAATTCAGTTACCAGGCAAACGAAAAATGCGAACCCAAGATGTATTGAATGGTTTTAGTTTAGATGAAAATGCAAAAGTTGGCTAATCCCTTGCTATGATTGGTCTCGATGAACTGTAAAAAAAGCCCTACTTTATCAACAAAGCCCCTTAGTTATCAACAAAAAAAGCAATTTCCCCCTGTTTTACTTGCGTTAACGACAAATCCTTATAATTTTGTTTGAGTATAAAAATTTTAACACTAATAAATTTTACAAATTATGAACAAAACAGAATTAATTGATGCAATGGCAGAACACGCTGGCATCACGAAAGCAGCTGCTAAGAAAGCATTAGAGTCATTTTTAGGGAATGTTGAAGGTTCTCTAAAGAAAGGTAATAGAGTTTCTTTAGTAGGTTTCGGATCTTGGTCTGTATCTAGAAGAGAAGCAAGAGATGGTAGAAATCCTCAGACTGGAAAAACTATCAAAATTGCTGCTAAAAACGTTGTGAAGTTTAAAGCTGGGGCTGAATTAGCTAAAGCAGTAAACTAAAAATACTTTAGTAAAATTAGTAAAGCACTTCATTCGAAGTGCTTTTTTTTTATCCTTTTTGTAAAGTTTAAAAAAAATAGAGTATTTTAGAAGCACTAAGCTTTCGTCTTATGATATCTATTCAACCACAAAAAGGAAAACTTTTAATTGCTGAACCCTCACTTGCAGGCGACACGTCATTTAGTAGGTCTGTTGTTTTGCTGGCTGAACACAATAAAGAAGGTTCTGTAGGTTTTATCCTTAACAAACCCTTAGCCTACACTATCAATGATTTAGTGAAAGAGATTGAAGTGCCTTTTGAGGTTTTCAATGGCGGTCCTGTAGAACAGGATAACTTATATTTTATTCATAAAGTTCCTGAGTTAATTGATAATAGTATTGAAATAGCTAATGGTATTTATTGGGGTGGCGATTTTGATAAAATTGTGGCGCTTATTAACTCTAATACCATTTCACAAGATGACATTCGTTTCTTTTTAGGCTACACAGGTTGGGATTCTTTACAGTTAGATAAAGAAGTATTATCAAAATCTTGGGTGATTGTACCAAACAAATATGAAAGTGATATCATTCAAAAAGCTCCTGATGCCTTTTGGAAAGAAAAAATGATGGAATTGGGTGGTAATTACATGCTATGGTCAAATACACCAGAAAACCCAAGTTTAAATTAGTTCCGAAGTACTCTTTTTTAAAATTTTAGAGCACAATCCTTTAAACGCTCGATAGTGGCAGTACAAAGTCTATCCTAATCTGGCTATAGTGTTTAATTTTCCAATCAAATTGCTCGCGACTGCTGATGTAAAATTCTTTTTTCTGTATTTAGAAATCGGTTGAATACCTACTATGGCGTTGCTTATAAAAAGTTCGTCTGCCTTTTGTAGTTCAAAAGGAGAAATAGAAGTTTCTTCGAGGGTATATCCTTCTAATTTTTTAATGATTTCAATTAATTTTTTACGCATAATCCCATTTAAACAACCATCGCTTTTCGGCGGGGTTTTAATCGTTTGCCCAAGGACCATAAAAATATTTCCATTGAGCGCTTCAACTACCATTTTATGTTGATTTAACAGCAAACAATTTTGGTATTTGTTTTCTTTTGCAAAAATGCTTCCTACGACATTTATAATTTTATTATTGGTTTTTAAGGTTGAAAGCATATCTGCATTCACATAAAAATCTTTAAAAAGCTCCACCTCGTAGTGCTCGTTATTCAGCGTATAAAAATCCGTCTCTAGAGGTTTCACCTCTATCACAAATGAAATTTCATTCGTTTCGGGACTATAGTATCCACCTTCATTTCTAAAAACAGTAAACCGTACTCTCACTGCTGAATTTTCAAGCGCATTCGCTACAATAGTTTCTAGAATTTGAGCTTCTAGATATTCCATAGTAAAATTCATAGGTATTTGCATGCGTAAAATTCGCATGGAAGCCATAAGTCTTAAATAATGGTCTTCCCAGAAATAAATTTTTTGGCCTACGACTCTGATAGTCTCAAAAAGAGCATCCCCATATTTAAATCCTCTATTTTCCGAGCTTAGAAAATTTGTGTCTTTAGAAAGTATGTTTCCGTTAAAATTAAGCATAAAAAAACCTTGAATAAATTCAAGGTCAAAGATATTATTTTATCCTAAATTAGCCTTAGGCTGAGCCTAAAACTTGCTTTAAAGTACCTACTTGATTCGACCAAAGCATTTTAGCCTCTTCTACTTCATCTTCTTCAGCAAAATCTGTAATAAATAACGAGACATCAGAGGTGATTTCGTCTACGATAATACGCATTTCAAAATAACTATCATCCTCTTGCTCCTCCCATCTAAATTTTACAAATTCTTCGCTCTTGCGTTTCAATAATTTAGCTTCCTCTTCTGATTCGTCCCATATAAAATAAAACTTTTCGCCACGAGAGTTTACATTGTCTGCAAACCACTCTGAAAGTCCTGAAGGTGTAGATAAATAGTTATATAACAACTGAGGTGATGACTGTATCACGAACTCAATTTCAAATTTTACTTTTTCACTCATTAGGTATCCTTTTTCAATGGGCAATATATATATTTATAAAGGATTAAAAAATTAAAATTGATATAATATTTTTATGCTTCTTATTTTGATAGCTAAGATAAATAGCTATATATTTGCACCCGTTAAAAAGGCGAGGTAGCTCAGTTGGTTAGAGCGTCGGATTCATAACCCGGAGGTCACGAGTTCAACTCTCGTTCTCGCTACTTGATTATCAGACAGTTACATTAATTTGTGACTGTCTTTTTTGTTTAGGTAAAACATAGCTAACCAATACCCTTTTTTCGGGTTAAAAATACCCTTCAACTTTCCCATTGCTACAAAAAATATGAACCATGCTGTGAACTTTTGGCTAAGTTTCAAAGCTATTTGCCTTCCACTTTACATTTATTGAAAAACTCCTTCAAATTATAAATAACAGCAGGAAATGAATTTACTTGTTTTGGTTTTACAACCCTGTATTCCCCAAAATCAATTTGTGCTGATATTCAGAAGGCTAATGCTTCTAAAAGGTAAGCTATTATTTTTATTTTATACTTTGGTCAATCGCCGATTTATTGCAGTTAGCAAATGTGTACACACCTATTCGCCATTAAACTTTATAGGCACTGCAGAAACCCAAACAATCATATAGCTCTCATTTTTCAAGTTCCTACAAAAATGTAGCTATAAAGAAATTACCCCAGCTAGTTTATTTTAGCATTAAGAGTACATTTTGATTTCAGAAGGTATAGGCCTAGGTATTCTCTTTTTTGTTTAATTGTTGTTCCCATTTCCAAGCTGAAGAAAGGGCGTCATTTAAACTTAATTTCGCTTTCCAACCTAATATATTTGTGGCCTTCGTGGTGTCTGCATAGCTCTCAGTACTATCCCCTACTCGCCTATCTACAATTTTAAACTTTAGTTTCTCACCAGAAACACGTTCAAAAGTTTTAATTACCTCCAGCACTGAAGCACCTTTTCCGGTTCCAATATTAAAAACTTCATAGTTGGTGGTGTTCCAAGAATTATTGAGTCTTTTCAAAGCAGCCACATGGGCTTTGGCTAAATCTACTACGTGAATATAATCTCGAATACAGGTTCCATCTTCGGTGGGATAATCATCTCCAAACACCGATAGCTCTGCTCTTTTGCCTATGGCTGTTTGTGTAATAAATGGCACTAAATTTTGTGGTGTTCCGATCGGCAATTCCCCAATTTCAACAGATTCATGTGCTCCGATAGGGTTAAAGTACCGCAATGAAACTGCATTTAGAGTTTTTATCACCTTGCACGTATCACTGATTATTTCTTCTCCAATCTGTTTTGTATTTCCATAGGGAGATTGAGCCTTTTTTATGGGAGCAGTTTCTGTTATTGGCAATTGGTCAGGCTCTCCGTATACGGTACAAGAAGAGCTAAAAATAAAATTAGATGCTTTTTGCTTTTGTAATGCTTGCAAAACGTAAATTAAAGAATTCAAATTATTTTCATAATAAAGCAAGGGATTATGAACACTTTCACCAACCGCTTTAGAGGCCGCGAAATGAATAACACCGCTGTGGTCGTTATGGGTTTTAAAAAAATCGATAACCCCTTTTTTATCTCGAAGATCTAACTGAACAAAAAGAGGCTTTTTACCGGTGATTGCCTTTATTCCATCTAACACTTTAATAGAAGCGTTGGATAAATCATCTATAACAACAACTGCAAAAAACGGGCATAGTATACCACCTACAGCGGATTAAAGTGATCATAGT
>CAXBCN010000038.1:0-11533 GCA_963974535.1 uncultured Cellulophaga sp. | reverse complement strand
TCAATATAGACAACCTTCAAAGAATTGGCTAGTCCTTATATCGAACTCACGTTAAATAAGCACTGTTTTTTAAAAGGTTCACCATTTGTATGTTAAAAGCTAAGGACTTTTTAAAATGTTAGTTATCTTTTATTTCTGATAACTCAATATGTAGTTTTTGGCCTCCATAATTCACATAGTTCAACCTCACGAACCCATATTTTTCATGAAACCAATAGGTCACTTCAGATTGGCCAAGGTCAAAGTTTGATATGCCCTTAACTTTCCAACAATTTTCCAGTTCTCCGTAGTTGGTTTGTATAGTTTCTTTGGATAGCACCTCATAGGTACTTCTTACATTCATATATGACCAATCTCCCCAACCTTCCTGCAATTTTATATCATTGTCCGTCCATTTTTTTCCTACACTCAAAGGGAATTTAATTTGCGGAAATGGAGCTACCTCTGTGAAGTTATATTGGTTAGACCTGAATGGATGCATCCATATTTCTTCCACATTCTCTCTTATTCCTGTACTTACAATTCGGCTCCATTTATTGTAAACAGCGCTCTTGTTGAGTTGATATAAATTAATACTATCAATAGACTCCTTGTCAAATTCATATTTAACCAGAATCTCGTCCTGTTTTTCCGGATTATGTTCCCATCTCTTCCCTGTGGACATTAATAAAATACGCTCCTGAGATATCAATTCATTGGATGCGCTATAGAATGCTGCATCAAAAGCGTAAATTCTACATGGTTTAAAGACGTCTCTTCTTTTTTCTATCCTTAGAACAGAATCTAATTGAGGAGTCATTTCTCCACTTATGCTTGCTCTATATTCATACTTTGGCATGGGTTCTGGAGCGCATATAAAGTCAATACTTTTATTGTTGGTACAACTCCCAAGGAGAAAGACGATGCCAAAGAATAGGTACAGATTATATTTCATAACAGGTAATAGTATGAATGAAAAACAGAACGAGCCTGCCTCGCCGTTAGGCTGGCATGATGCACACACATGTGTGGCACGAGCGCGACGCTCGCGCCAGCGGGGGAACCACAAACTTTAAATTTAGCACTAATTAGCCTATTTTTTTATATACATTATTATAGGCAGACTTAGTTTACACTGTATCTTAATTCTCTTTGTTTAAACGCCTCAAAACCTCCTTCTAAAATTTCGCAAACGTGTTGTCTAATACCTTGAGAATTTAAGGTTTCTTTTATTTTTTCGTCCATTTCTTTACTCATTTCTAAACTACCGTGAATATAGTCAAATTTAAAACCATTTTTGTTTGGTGAATTTATACCGTGTTGGTTAGATACAATTACCAATTCGCTGTCCGCACCGACAACAATATTGGGATTGTGTGTTACAATAATAATTTGTCGTTCTTTTTTCTTTCTTTTAATATAAGTTACCAGTTCATTGTAAATGGCTCTATTATCTAAATCGTCTTCTGGTTGGTCAATAAGAATAGGGCAGTCTTTGTTACTAAAATCTAATAAAAGCATTAAAACAACAAATGCTTTTTTCCCTTCAGACATTTGTTTAAAAATATCTTCGTAAATAATATCATAAGAAATCTTAAAAAAGTTTGTAGATAAAATTTTCTGTGCAAGAGAGGCATTGTTATTTCCTCCTTTTAAGGTAACCTTATTGTCAAGTAGTAAATCGAAAAGTTCAAATACAGAAGTAAAAAAGTCCTCATAAGTAACGATTGGTTTATTAACGATTTCCTGACCTTGATAACTTTGTTGGTTAATGCTTGAGTTTAATATTTCGCGAAACATTTTAATGTCCAATGTGGCTTTAGCTTTTATTTCAAGTTTGTCAGACTTTAAACTTAGTTTTTCTTTGATTGAAACAATTTTATTGTAGTATTCACGAAAATCACTTTTTATACTATCTTTAATTTGAAAATACTGCATTGTAATTGCTTTCTCTTGTGCTTTTAAATTCGCAATTTCAAATAATTTGTCTGTTTGAATTTTGATTTTTTCTTCCATTTCTTTGTATTGCTGGTTATTATTGAAAACCGCAATCCCTTTAATAAAAATAGGATTAGCATTAATTTGTGTGTTTAATGACTTCAACTGTTCAACTTGTTGTTGTAATCCTAATATTAAATTCTCAATTTTTGTTGCCCAACTGGTTTGAAATTGTTTTTTCAAATCCTTGTAAATGTCAGTTACCGCAGTTTTTGTAGGTTCAATCAGATTTACAAAATCAAATTCCAAACTATCATTTGAAATGCTTTTTTCTTTGAAGCTATTAAGTTTTAAAATTTGGTTGTCAATAGCATTTATTTTGTTTAGATTTTCGTTAAACTGCTGAACAAAAGCCTTGTAAATATTCAAGTCATCTTCAGAAATTTGAATTTTACCTCTTAATTCTTCAAGAGTTGCGGACAATTTGTTTTTTTCATTATTGATGCCATCTTCATCACCAAGTTCTTTTATGCTTAGTTTTAATTTATGAAAATCACTTAAAGTTTGAAACAGTTTATTGGTTTTTCCAACAATATCAGTGTTATTGTTTTTGCTGAAATTATCGTAATTATCAATTTCATTACTTTTTTCTTCGTCTTGTGTGATGATTTCTTCAATCAGATTGTCTAAGTCGTTATTAATGTTTTTGGCTAGACGATGCATATAACTTTGTGGGAAATATTCAATATTTCTTTCATTATTCTCTATGCCATCTTTCCAAACAACTTTAAGATTTGAGACTATTTGTGAAACGTAATTTGAGTAATCATCATTTTCAAATTTTACTTCTTTGTCACTATTTAATTTCTTAGCAATCGAACCAAGTAAAATTGATTTTCCTGTTGAACGACCACCGATTATTGTGTTTAAATTTTGGTTTAAGTGTAATTTGATTGGTGCAAAATCACTATGAGTAATTGTTATATTATCAATTGCTTGATAGCCAGCTTTTTCTTGTGGTTTGTTGGCTTGTATACGTACTCTTTCCTTAGGTTCGTAAATTACTTGTCTTAGTCCTTCAAAAGTTTTATCAGATTTTATCCAGCAATTTTCCTTTAAAATGTAATTCCTAATGTTATGATTGTCCGAAGCTATAATCATCGGGATATGTTTTTTAATGGCTGGAAAGACAATTTCTAAATATCCCGTTTTATCATCTGTTTTGCCTAATTCGTAAAAATCAACCAGCTTTGAAATGTCAGTTTTTTGAGCAATAGAATGAGATAATGAATTGGTTATATTTTCAACAGAATTAGTTTTGCTTCCTGCGTGAATTGTCACAATTCCGCCCAATTCTTTCACTAATTCTATTGTGTCTTTGAGAACACAATAGACTTCATTATGTTTTTTGTTTTCGCTCTTTATACCTAGCAGTGCTGTTTTGTTTTCTAGTTGTCCCCAAACAACATCTAAGTTTGCATCTTCTGAAAATATTCCAATATAGTGTATTGGTTCTCTATCCCTTAGTTCTGCTAAAAACTCAATTCCAGGTAAAACAGTAATACCTTTTTCTTTTCCAAGTTGTTGAAGTTCTTTAATTCTTGGAATGTCAATCATGTGATGGTCTGTAATGGCTACTACCGATATGTTATTTGCAAATAGTCCGTCAATAATATTTTGATTTGTAACGCTACCGTCTTGATAGTCGTAAGATGAAGGTGTATGAAAATGTAAATCCCATTTTCTCCACTCAGAGCCTCTGTAAATTTGGTCCATAGTTTTCGGTTTATCTATTGTGCGGTGTCGTTGAAAGCTTGCCTATATCGGTCTCGACCATGAGTAGTTGCGTGGTTTAGCACTTAACTTTGTAAGTAAACACCAAACTGAAAATCCGTCCCGCCACGCTTTTGGGCGTGGGAGGATTTTCGTAAGTAGGCTGTAACTAGCAATATATTGAATACGGTGTTAGCAGAAGTAGTTTTAATTATTAGAAATTTGTGGTGGAATATTATCATCAATTTCATTTGCTAAAGCTTTTAGTATTTGTTTCGGCATTTGTAAAAGTTCAGGTTTTTTATTTAATAAATGAAGTTCTTTTATAGATAAAGTTCTAGTTTGAAGGCTGACTGAGCCTTCTTCATCAGTTAGTTTGACAACAATTAATGCTCCTATTCTGATTGCCGCATTTGGAATATCTTTTAGAGATGTGATAATATTGGATAAAGCTTCTGATTGATTTTTGTCAATTTCGGATTGTTGTTTTAGGATAGTATTTACCTCAATTCCATATTCAGCTTCTTTCAGTCTGTCTTGCACCTCTTCACTCGACAATTTCGCTTGTGATTTCGCTAAAATTCTTTTAAACCAAGAACCTTTAACAGCTTCGAATTCTATTGATTCTTCAAAACCTATACTTTTTGCAAACCTTAATACAGAATCATAAACTTCAAAAATTTCTTGTGAGTTATTAGTGTCTAAATAGATATCAATTGGTATAGTTTGAGTTGTTTTAGAATCATTATATGAGGCAGCATTTGAATAAAGTAATTCCTTTATTAAAATATTTTCTTTATTTAATTTTTTTACAGAATCTTTTAAGGATTCGACCATCATTTTAAGTTCCGAAATTTCATCATTTGATTTAGCTATATTAACTTTAGCAGCAGCAGGTTTTCTCGTTTTTCTTGTTCCAAATTTTCTAGTAACAGAACTAGCAGGTGCTTTCCATTTGCCACCATAACCACGCGCAGCATAGATTTCATTACTAGTTTTTTCTATATGACCTTCATGTAAGCGATATATATGGTTTATTCCAAAATTTTGCGTGTACGTGCCTGGAATCGTAATTATAAAATTCTCATCATGAATATTCATTGATTTATAAGCTTCCATTATATACTCATAAAGCTTTTCTTTTAATTCCCTGTCAATTCCTGACTCGCCAACAATTGACTTGTCTATTAGGTCTAATAATTCTTTGTTGTCCATGTTGTTTTATGTCAAAAATTAGATATAGAAATTAACTGCATACCTATTTTTACTAACTATAAGCCAACCATTTAGCACCTAAATACATCCTAGTGTCTTATAATTCCTATTAATCCAATAAAATTTTCTGTGTTGGGCAGCGGGGGGAGTACTACAACCAAGAGTTTGTTTCTAACCTTCTAAGTTAGCAAATATTGGTTTTGGAATCCGCATAATCGATGAAGTACAGCAATATCCGTTGTATGGTATTTTTTGGTGGTCCTGTGGGTGGAGTTGGCACGGCCAACAAAAAACCAATTTTTAGGGTAGAATGTTTACCGTATCTAAAAAGATCCAAAAGATGTAATAGTACTATTCGTATACCAAATCAAACTCTAAAGGATCGGCCGAATAAGTTTCATCATTTTTTATGATGCTGAATTGTATTTCATAGGCTCCTTCCGGTACTAGATCTTTTGGAAAGATCACCCATAATACGCTGCCTCTATGAAATAAATTTTCAACAGGTATATCAATGACTGTTCTGAACCCATCTTTACAACCGTTGGTAAAGGAACTACTATCTATATCGAACTCGCTAAGGGTCATGATAGGAGTTGATACTGAAGGGTTTTGAACACTACTAATTTTTACCCGATAATTATCAGGGCCATTTGGAGTACTCGGAGGATTCAAAGGATCCCAAAATAATCCTTTAAAGGCTAACCGAGTTCTTTGTAAGTCCTCACAATCAATTACTTGTTGAACGATTAATGAATCGATTTTTGGTTGGTTGTTATAGATTTGAAAATTTTGCTGCAGAATATCGTTGTTGTAATAGTCGTTCAATTTAAAATGTAACGGTAAATCAAGGCTTTCAGTTAAGATATCATTTTCTTGGAAGAGTATTGAGCTATTTGAATCTAAGCTTATTAAAATTGAATCTTTGGATAGGGTTGTATATTTCAAATCAAGAGTATCTCCTCCGTGTTCAACAAAAAAATAAGGTGTTGCATCCAATTCTCTAAAGTCTGTATCCTCAGCGTTGTCGGTCAAATATAAATGAGCTTCATGGAGACGGTATTTACGGACAGAAAATCTAAAAGGTAAGGTGGTAACAGTTTTCTCAAGACCTTCATTGGTTATATTTTCTATACTAAAAACAGGTTTGACGATATATTTGGTTGCTTTTTCAAGTCCCTCCAAAAGATGTGTCCGCTGAACAACTTCATCCGTAATGTCTTTTTTGGACCATTCAAGATCTGTTGCCTTTTTATACCAGATTTCTCTAATTATTTTACCTCCAGTTCCACTAACTGATGTTGAAACATATTCGAGTTCCATGGATGTTGGTGTTATTTCTCCAATATCATACGAGAAACCTTGAAGATTAATAGTAGGTTCTGGCGGTATTGTATTGGATTCATCCTTACTACAGGCCAAAAAAAAAGTTGAAGCAAATAGGGTAATAAAAAGTTTCTTCATATTATTTTTAATGGTAACAATTTTTTGATATTGTTCACTTTAGGGATTGTTTGGCAAGGGTTTGTGTATAAATGATTGCGTACATTTCCAACGTAAATTGTCCACCTGCTTATGAATATAATTTATACATATTATTGTGTGCAGTTTTATCTATTTCAAAAAACTATTGCCATTCCAAATCCATTTTTTGCCGGTTGGATTTCAAATGTTGTTTTTTTCTCTAGACCTTGATTATATTTCAGAATGGACTTCTTTTTCTGTAAATTACTTAAAAAGTTAAAGGCCAATACCGCAGCAAAAGAACCCGTTACTCCGATTGTTGTTATTGTATTGTTACTTTCATTTTCAAACGGTTTGTTGTCTGAGACTTCCCAAACGAAAAATCCAATTTCAGATGCAAGGGCTACTAAAGTTAAAGTACTGAATGTCTTAGACCTGTTCCAATGGGTAAGCGCTTTTTGATTGGTCTCCATTAAATTTTTCAACTCTTTTTTGGTTATCCGGGTGTCATCTTGATAGTATTGGTAATCAAAAAATCCAGAAAACATTGTAATCTCTTGCGCTTTGATTTCGATTTGTGAGAGGCAGAATATCAAACATAGCGATAGAAGTCTTTTCATTTTTATAAATATTTGAGTTATTCTTAAATTGAATATAACAATTTAGTTAGAGGTATCAACGAAATGCCCATTTTACAAACTACAATCTCACTAACCGGTACCTAAATACATCCTAATGTCCTATAATTCCCATTAATCCAATAAAATTTTCTGTGTTGGGCAGCGGGGGGAGTACTACAACCAAGAGTTTGTTTCTAACCTTCTAAGTTAGCAAATATTGGTCTTGGTATTTGCTTAATCGATGAAATCCAAATATATCCGACAAACGGGTGAACAAGTTGAAAGTTATAAAGATGTAAGTTGAATGTTATAATGTTGAAAGTTTTAAAGTTCGCATCTTGGGTATACCAGATGAAAAAGGGGCCACACTGTCAGGGCGGGAAGTAGAGGAGGGCCCAAAGTGCTGAGAATTTGAGTAGCGGTGTTGTTATGGGAAGAACAAGATGCCTGCCTGCCTGCCGGCCAGGCAGGTATATACAGACCCAGCGAATAAGCGCGAAGCCCCGTATTGTTTATAGCTTGTATTGTGCGCTGGTTTTCTTGCCTATCTTAAGAACATATTTCTGAGGGCTTTTAATTTAAAGTATTACTCTTTTAATTTTTAAAAGCAATCTTTCCGCAAGGAATTATTCCATATCCATGTGGTGCTATGCTCATTCTATAATAAAGGTCTTGTTCTTTCAGGAAAAATCCTGCTCTTGCGGTTCCCCCTGACCCATAAGAGAGCGCGGCTACATAGAAAATATGCTCCTCATTAGGGTTAATCGTTTTTTGCAATATGGTCGGTTTATTAATATTAGCATCTAAATAGGATTTTAATCCAGTTAGGCCATAGTTGAACGAGGATAGTTTATCATATGTCAAGGTATCCGTTGGTAAAAATAGCTTTAGGTAAGTGTCAGGTGGAGTGAAAATCACAAATGAATCAGCGGGAAAACTAATATTAAGATCTATGGGAGTTGTAGTTTCATTGATTATACGAGTCCAGAATACTACAAATCCGTATCTTTTTCCTGTCGAATCAATATATTGTGTTCCGTTAGATTCAATCATACCACCCTTTGGATAGCTGTTTTGTATGGTTATCCCTTTACCACTAGAAAACGTATACAATGTATCTGTGTAAATATGTTTATCCAAATCATGATTTTGTGATAGTTGTTTGCTCTTATTTTTTGTCGAGGCTTGTACCTCCGATTCAATGGCAACCTTCCCTGTTTTTGAATTAATTCTTTGTCCACAAGAACAAAATCCTATAATGACCAATGTCAATATTATTAAACTCTTTTTCATTTAGTTTGTTTTTATAGCTTGCACACAACGTCTTGATAGAATTCGTTTTAATGCAATTTATCTTTTATTAGCCATATTTACTTTAATTTAAAGTCACGTTGCCCCAATCAACTTTTTCACAAACTCTATCCACCAGGTCGTTCCCCAGATAAAATGAGCAGAAACAATCCATAATGCGAGTAATCCAAGACCAATCAAATAGGAACGGTGAGGCAATCGTCGTGTGTAGACATCATGGATAATAGCTGGAGTGATAAGCACAAGCATGTATAAATGTCTAGCATCTATGGGATTAAGACCAAAGTCCGGAAGAACTTTCGAAAAGATAATTAGACGGCCCAATCCTGGTATCATTAAAACGGCAGTTGCAAGTATCATCATTCTCTTGTGAGTTTCACTGTCTTTGCGTCGTGAAAGAATTGCCCAAACATAAAAAAGTGGAAAGAACAGGTAGCTTACTCCATGAATTAGCAATAATCCTGAAGAATTAATAAGGAATTTTTGAGTATTACTATTTGATAAACCCAAGCGTCCTTGAATGTTAGCTATATCAACTCCAAACATTGATATTAGGATACATGTGGCCAGAACCATAGAGGCAATACCTAGTTTCTTATGAAGTGTATAGTTTTTGGATTTAATCAGGATGGACTGTACGCAAAGCAACAATAGCCACAAACTCATTGAAGCCGCATGAATATGAAGGATCAAAGGAGGCATGGGGAGTTGACCTGTTTCTATTTTGGAAATTAGATTTATGGAGGTAGGGGCAAATGCAACTATGCTTGTAATCAAGAAAATGAAGGCGGTAACAATATAGATATTGCCAGAGGGTTTTATGGGATTTCGCATAATTGATCTTTTGAATATTTAGATTCATGTATAGTCATCAAACAATCCCCCCGATAGCTAATTTTTTAAATATCTTAGACTACTTTCCAATAGGACATGTTTGAGGTAAAATTAATCCAGAAGTGATAGCTTTATTCATATGTTCTTGTACTATTAAGGCTAATATATGATATAGTAACTTGTTACTATATAGCCATTTTAGAAAACCATAAGCCAACCAGCCAGCACCTATACACCATCTAGTGTCCTATACGTCCTATTAATCTAATAAAATTTACGTGGGTAGGCAGCGGAGGGAATACCACAACCAAGAGTTTGTTTCTCTACTTCTAAGGTAACTAATATTATTTTAAAATCCGCGTAATCAATAAAATATAGGTTATCCAGCCAACGCGCATGGAGTTGCATGTTGTAATGCGGTAAGTTCAAGGTCCAAGGAAGTAAGTTTAAATGTTCTAATGTTGAAAGTTATAAAGTTCACACGCCTACGACGTATCCGATGAAAAAGGGGCCAGACTTGGAAGTGGGGAAATAGAGGAGGGCTCTACGTCGGCAGAATTTGCGTTGCGGGTATGTGACCCTTAGAATTAGCTAATTAATACCTTGTTCAAGATAGTTTCGCATAACTGATGAGTTTCCCAAATATCCTCTATTGATTCAGGATTATAGCTTCTTTCTTCCAAAACATTAATCCAATCTTCAATCATATGTACAAATCCTCGTTTGTATAAAGTAGATTCCCAATCACCAAACTTCAACGTATTTTCTTCTTCTTTTGTAAAATGGGTACCAGAATTTAAATTATTGATTACCCATTTATTCCCCACTGAAAAAAAATCGATCTTTTCTTCAGTAATACCACTAATTCTATTCATTCCTCCAAGTATTAGCGTTTCCCCTTGCTGCCATTGGACCTGAATATTTTCTAGCTTTTCGTCTTTAACTCTAGAAACAACATTTATATTCCGAATAGGCCCTTTACCTAAAAAACGAAGACTATCAACTACATGGATGAAATCATCAAAAATAAAAATTCGTGGATTGCCTGCGAGGTCAACCCGATTCTTTTGCCATGATATTTGAATAGGGTTCGGTACTTCTGATAATGATTTTATTAGAGGTGCAAACCTCCTGTTAAATCCTAGATACAGGGGTAATTTATTTTTAGAGGCTATATCCAATATCCTTTCGGATTCTCCCAGTGAATAGCTCAAGGGCTTGTCTACAAAAACTGGAATTTTAGCTTCCAACAATTTTGGTATAATAAGTACATGACTTTCAGTTGAACTGTGAACCATTGCTGCATCTGGTTTTGAGAGTATTAGTTCATCCAAACTTGAGCAGGTTTTATGTATTCTATATTCATTGGAAAGTTTGTTTAAAGTATAATTATTTCTTGTACAAAGAATTGGATCTACTTTGGAATGATTTGCTAAAATTGGTAAATAGGCTTTTTGGGCAATCCTCCCTAATCCAATTAATGCGATTTTAATTTTGGGCTTATTTGACATATAATGAATCTAAGGAATTTAAATTGGATTATACATTAGCGGTGGTATTTGGTTTAATTATTTTGGATAAGGTATTCGAATATGAATCCTGGTAGTTAGCATGTTGTTTGCCTATTTGGGCAAAAGAAAGTTGGAGCGGGTCGGTGCCGACCCTTTAAACTGACCCATCATAGTGGGCCATGGTAGCAAAAACAGGCTTGAAATTATGAACGTAAATAAATATATTTTCATAAATGTATTATTAATAGTTGCACGCTACCTAATTCCATTTCGCTTCGGACCAGGCAAGTTTGATTGTTTGGCAAAACCAATGCAAACGCAGTTATAGGTACATCCAAATATTCTATCTTTAGTAAAAGTAAACCAATAAATACTAAATTGTTCAAAGAGAAGATAATCTTCATCCGAGCCGTCTAAATATTTTATTTCGATAACTTATTGGTCATCAACTTGTTCACTATTAATTATTATATTTGGTTAGTAGCAGACTTACAAAGAAATGGTATATACCAAAAAGTTGAACCAAAGTTATATCTATTCTGGCCTTAACCTATCCAGAAAGATTAGGTTTGGAATAATAATGACACCCTTAATGGAACATAAGCTGAACGAATGAGGAATTTGGCTTTTGAGAGTTTGCGCTTATTTGATATTAATCGTTGGAAAATCGGTTATGTAAAGACCAGGGTGGACCAAGAAAATTTACAATAAAGAGGCTGTTTCCGGTCAATGGAAGCTGTTGGCCTATGTAGCGGTTGCTAATTGTAATTAAAACTGGGATTATTGCTGACCTGTACCCCGGTGCAAAATGAATATTAATGTTATTACCCAGAATCTGGGCTATTTAAATTAAAAATTATGTCTAAAAAAGGTATTGTTTCATTAGAA
>CAXBCN010000037.1:0-11779 GCA_963974535.1 uncultured Cellulophaga sp. | reverse complement strand
TTTGCTTTCATAGTTTTTCCACTTTTAAGTGGTCAACCTATATCAGGGACGTACATACACTCTTTTTTAACTTTCGACTTTAGACTTTAGACATTCGACTAATTAATATTTTCGCCATTTTTTAGTCTCCTCGAATACATGGTTTAAAATATCTTCATCTAGAGTAGTAAATTCAACCCCTCGCCTAGCCATCATTACTTTTGCAGCTTCAAAGGCTTTTGCTGGTTGATAGCTTATAAATCCTGAAGCACCACCCCAACTAAAACTAGGAACAAAGTTTCTTGGAAAACCAGGTACATAAATATTGCAGTTGACGCCAATAACCGTTCCTGTATTAAACATGGTATTTATAGCAGACTTACTATGATCCCCCATCATTAAGCCACAAAACTGAAGGCCCGTTTGTTCAAAACTCTCCGTGTCATAATTCCAAATTTTTACTTTTGCGTAGTTATTTTTCAAGTTCGAGTTATTTGAATCTGCACCAATATTACACCATTCTCCCAAAACAGCATTCCCTAAATACCCTTCATGACCTTTGCTTGAATAGCCAAAAATAACAGAATTACTTATTTCTCCGCAAACTTTACTATAAGGCCCAACTGTTGTCGCTCCATAAATTTTGGCACCCATTTTAACAACCGCATGCTCACACAAAGCTAAACCACCGCGAATTAGACTTCCTTCCCAAACTTCGGCATTTTTACCTATATAAATAGGCCCCTCAGTAGCGTTTAAAATACTATGTTCAACTTTGGCTCCCGCTTCGAGAAAAATATTTTCCGGACAAATTAAACGGTTCGTACCCGATATAGGCTCACTTATTCTGCCTTCGGTAATCAAATCGAAGTCGGCCTGTAACGCTGCTGCATTTTTAGAGAAAATATCCCATGTTTTTTCGATTCTAAATACGTCACCTTGAAACTCTATGGCTTCGTAAGTCTCAAAATTAACCTCCTCTTGTGTGTCGCTGGTATAAAAAGCGATGACATCTTCCCCGTAAAAAATAGCTTGGTTCTCACCTAGCTCGGTCACTAGTTCCACCAATTCTTTCGTTGGTAAAAACGAAGCATTGATTAAGACATTCTCTTCCATTTCAACCATAGGGTACTTTACAGACAAGTATTCTTCTGTAATCGAAGTCGTGGTACTTTTTAAATGATGCTCCCACTTTTCTCGAATCGTCAGTATGCCAATTCGGATTTCAGCGACCGGTCGGGTAAAAGTAAATGGCAATAGTGCCTTACGTACGGTGCCATCAAAAAGTATATAATTCATTTGGTTAGTTTTTAGACAAAAATAAAAAAAGTCACGCTCCGATATCTATCAGAGCGTGACTTTCTTTTTACAAACGTATAGAAGCGCTATTACTTCTTAAATTTGTCGTACTTATTTTTGAATTTATCAATACGTCCAGCAGTATCTACTAATTTAGCTTTACCGGTATAGAAAGGGTGCGAAGTTCTTGAAATCTCCAATTTTATTAATGGATATTCTACACCATCAACCTCTAAAGTTTCTTTTGAATCAGCAGTAGACTTAGTTAAAAAAACATCTTCGTTAGACATGTCTTTAAAAGCAACTAATCTATAATTCTGTGGGTGTATATCTTTTCTCATGAGTTTTAAACTTTATAACTTGTATTTTTCGAGGTGCAAATTTAAAATTTTTTCCGGATATACCAATAGATAATGATAAAAATATATAACAATTATTACTTCCTTGGTATTTAAACAAAATAATAAAGATTATTTTTGCTGCACAAGCGCAAATTACACAACATTGAAAACAACGAACTCATTAAACATTAAAAACTTAGTATTTCCTGTTGCCATTGTATTTGCTTTGGCAAGGATACTTTTAGACCTCGGTCTTAAACTTATAGAAACTAGCGCAATACCCTATTACTCTTCCTTCATTATTGCAGCTGTTTTCGAAATTATTGCCATTGTTTACCTGATAAAGAAATTTAAAAAAAGTAACGAAGAACAATTATCGCTTAGTGAAGCTTTAATTGTAGGTGTTATGTTTATGGTTATCGTAGGTACTTTATTTGCCTTACAGTCTTTTTTATACGACACGTATATAGACCCTGAATTTCAAAAAAACGCTGCTTTAGAATTCGCTAACCTTTACGGAAAAGGTGCTGATGTAGAGAAAATGATGATTGGTGAAGAGAACATACAAGCAACAAGTTCTATTTTTAGTATTTTCACCAGTATTCTTAAATTTTCTTTACTAGGTATTTTAATTTCATTTATTGTAGGAAGCATCTTAAGAAATAGATAAGAACGAAAAAGACAACCTATTCACATGACAGCAAATCAAACTAAAATTTTAAAATTTGGCGCTAATTTTGGCCTCCTAACAGGTTTAGTTCTAGTGTTATACACCATTACCACGGTGGCATTAGGCCTGCTATACGACAAAAGCATCACCAAAGCCTTCATTGGATTATTAGCACTTGTCATCCCCATAAGTTTTACCATAGCTGCTTTTAAAAAACAAAACCAAAACTCGCTGAGCATAAGCGAGGCATTAGGAGTTGGGATCATCACCGCACTAGTGGCTTCCATAGTGATTATTATATTCACCTATTTGCTTAGCAACTTTATTATTGATGATTATTGGGAAGTATCTGCTGCAAATAGCCGCATAGCTTTACAACAACAATTTCCTGAAATAACAGAGGACCAGTTAAATGATAAGGTAACTTCGCAACTAGAGCTTTCCTGGATCACTTATCCGCTCATTCTTTTATTTAATGCAGCCATAGGCTTTATCACTTCCTTTATAACTGGGATGGTCTTAAAAACAAAAGAGACTTTTCGATAGGAAAACTTTTTTCCGCAATAAAATTTTCAATTCAAGTGCAAAAATACAAAAGCAATTTGCTTAATTTATTTTTTAGGCTGCAGCAGTGTTCCTATATTCTCTTTTTGCCCTAGTTATTGAACTGTCCCTGGATGAATTATGAAAAAAGAAAAGCCAGCTTATTAAACTCAAAATTGTATTTTTGAACATATTATCAGAAATAGTGCATGAACTTATCTATCGTAATACCCTTATTAAACGAAGAAGAATCTTTACATGAACTTCATCAATGGATTGTTTCTGTTATGGAGACCCACCAATTTTCCTATGAAATTATTTTTATTGATGATGGCAGTACAGATACTTCTTGGCAAAAAATAATTGAAATTTCCAATCAAAATCCTCGTGTTGAAGGCATCCGATTTTTAAGGAATTATGGTAAATCACAAGCATTACATGCGGGTTTTAAAGCTACTAAAGGAGATGTTGTCATTACAATGGATGCAGATTTGCAAGACAATCCTGAGGAAATTCCAGAATTATACCGGCTTATTATAGCAGGGCAATACGATTTAGTATCAGGCTGGAAAAAAAAGCGCTACGATGCTGTGTTGAGTAAAAACCTACCCTCAAAATTATTTAATTGGGCGGCACGTAAAACAAGTGGCGTGCAACTACATGATTTTAATTGTGGTTTAAAAGCCTTTAACCACATAGTGGTTAAAAACATAGAAGTTTCAGGAGAAATGCATCGCTACATTCCTGTTTTAGCAAAAAATGCAGGTTTTTCAAATATTGGCGAAAAAATAGTACAACACCAAGCGCGAAAATATGGCAAAACAAAATTTGGCATGGAGCGCTTTATTAATGGTTTTCTAGATTTAATTACCATATGGTTTGTTTCCAAATTCGGAAAACGCCCTATGCATTTATTCGGCGCTCTAGGGGTCATAATGTTTATCATCGGTTTTGGATTTTCATTATATTTAGGGATTGATAAATTATTTATTCACCAAACAGGACGTTTAATAACCGATAGACCACAATTTTTTATCGCCTTAACAGCGATGATCATTGGAACTCAGTTATTTTTAGCAGGGTTTTTAGGAGAAATTATGGTGCGTGCTAAGAAGAATGAAACTAGGTATACTATTGCAGAAACAGTGAATAGTAATTAGTGGTAGGTAATGAAACGTTGAAAATTAAAAAAAATTAAGAGGAAGCGATGAGCGTTAGGCCTTAAGCGTACAACAAAAAATAAAGATTACACACATGGAAGACATACTAAACACCGCCAAAGCTTGGCTATCAAGCCCTTTCGATAAAAAAACTAGAGACGAAGTTCAAGACTTAATAGCTACCAATACCGAAGAATTAAAGGACCGCTTTTATAAGAATATGGAGTTCGGAACGGGGGGAATGCGCGGTATAATGGGTGCTGGCACCAACAGAATTAACAAATATACTTTAGGAAAAAGTACTCAAGGATTGAGTAATTACCTGAAGCAAACCTACAAAAACGAGGCTATAAAAGTGGTTATTGCCTACGATTGTCGTCATAATAGCGATACCTTAGCGAAAACAGTAGCCGAAGTTTTTTCGGCAAACGGCATTCATGTTTATTTGTTTTCTGAACTTAGAACTACACCAGAACTCTCCTTTGCGGTACGCCATTTAAAATGCAATGCGGGTATTGTCTTAACGGCATCACACAATCCTCCAGAATATAATGGCTATAAGGTATACTGGACAGATGGTGGCCAAATTGTGCCTCCTCAAGATACTGCGATAGTTTCTGAAATAAATTCATTGGCCTTCGAAGATATTAATTTTGAAGCAAAACCTGAGTTAATTCGTTTAATCGATAAAGAAGTAGATGAAGCCTTTATTTCTGAATCTGTGGCTAAAGGAAGCTTTAATGCACAAGGAAAAGATAATTTTTCAATTGTATTTACCTCCTTACACGGCACTTCAATTACGGCTATTCCTGAGGTTTTAAAACGTGCAGGTTATAAAAACGTAACGATTATAGAAGAACAAGCGAAGCCCGATGGTGATTTCCCAACGGTAGTTTCTCCGAACCCAGAAGAACCTGAAGCACTCTCTATAGCGATTAAAAAAGCAGAAGAACTAGGCGCCGATATGGTGGTCGGTACAGATCCAGACAGTGATCGTTTGGGGATTGCTGTTCGTAACTTAGAGGGCCAAATGGAAATTTTAAACGGGAACCAGGCTATGGTTCTTATGACAAAATTTCTTCTTGAAAAGCAAAAACAAAAAGGATTTAAAGGCAACGAATTTACAGCCTCTACTATTGTTTCCACACCCATGATGGAAGCGATGTCGAATGCCTACGGAGTAGAATATAAAACTGCCTTAACGGGTTTTAAATGGATCGGAAAAATGATTAAAGATTTTCCTAACCAACATTTTATAGGTGGTGGCGAAGAAAGTTTTGGTTATATGGTAGGCGATTTTGTGCGCGATAAAGATGCGGTTACTTCTACCCTACTCGCTTGTGAAATTGCAGCCGATGCGAAAGCAAAAGGAAGTTCTTTTTATAAAGATTTGATTGCATGTTATGTGGATTATGGTTTCTATAAAGAGAAATTAATTTCTCTCACAAAAAAAGGAATGGATGGTGCTGCGGAAATTAAACAAATGATGCTAGATTTTAAGGAAAATCCTGTGGCTTCTATCGATGGTTCTAAAGTAATTATTGTTGATGACTACAACACATCTACTTCTAAAAACTTGCAAACAGGAGAAGTTACTAAAATTGATATTCCGACGTCTAATGTCTTAATTTACACCACGGAAGACGGCACTCGAATGGCTGCTAGACCAAGTGGAACAGAGCCTAAAATAAAATTTTACTTTAGCATCAATGCCCCTTTAGATAGTGCTAAAAACTTTAAAAAGGTAAATGCAGCATTAGAAGCTAAAATAGAACGTATTTTGAGCGAACTCAAATTGAATTAATGGAGTATTACAAAAAAATTCTTCGCTTTGCGAAACCCTATGCCAATTACGGCTACTTAAATATTTTTTTTAATGTGCTTTATGCCTTGTTTAGTGCGCTTTCATTTGCAGCACTTATTCCTATGCTAGATGTACTTTTTAATAAAACTGAAAAAGTATTTACAGCGCCGGTTTATACGGATATTGCCCATATTAAAGATTATTTACAAGCCTATATCAATTACCGAGTAACCGCTTATTCTGGTGATGATGAAATGAAAGGTCTGGTTCTAGTTATCGGTTTGGTCTTAATTTTGTTCTTGCTAAAAAACTTTTTCAATTACCTTGCGATGTATTTTATTACATTTTTAAGAAATGGAGTCTTAAAAGACATTCGAAATAAAATGTACGAGAAAATTACAGAGTTACCGCTATCTTTTTATTCTGAGAAAAGAAAAGGTGATGTTATTGCTAGGATAACTTCAGATGTATTAGAAATTCAACATTCGTTTTTATCCGTTTTAGAATTAATTGTTCGGGAACCGCTGACGATTTTATTTACCATAGTAATTATGTTTGGTCTAAGTGCTAAACTTACCTTTTTTGTATTCATTTTTATACCTATCGCCGGACTTATCATATCAAGTATTGGAAAAACTTTAAAGAAAAAATCAGATAATGTTCAACGAGAACAAGGCGAATTTTTATCGATTACCGAAGAAACGCTAGGTGGCTTAAAAGTAATTAAAGCCTTTAATGCCGAATCACGTTTCAACACAGCCTTTAAAAACTCTACGAATCGTTTTTTTAAATTTTCAAACCTATTACTAAACAGACAAAATTTGGCCTCACCCACTGGAGAGTTTTTAGGAATTTTAGTTATTGGTGTATTATTATGGTTTGGCGGTAAAATGGTATTAATAGAAAACACATTAGATGCTTCTTCTTTTATTGCGTATATGGGTTTAGCCTATAACATTCTTACGCCAGCAAAAGCAATTAGTAAAGCATCTTACGGCGTTAAAAAAGGCAATGCCGCTGCGGAACGTGTGTTAGAAATCTTAGAAACCGAAAATACGATTACCGAAAAAGAAAATGCGATTTCTAAGTCAAACTTCGAGACAGGTGTTGAGTTAAAAAACATCAGTTTCAAATATGAAGACGAATACGTGCTTAAAAACTTTAATCTGACGGTACCAAAAGGACACACCGTGGCCTTAGTGGGGCAATCTGGTAGCGGAAAAAGTACCATAGCAAACTTAGTTACCCGCTTTTATGATGTCACTACAGGCGAAATATTGATCGATTCAATCAATATTAAAGATTTCAAAAAAGATTCCCTTCGGGGCCTTTTAGGGCTGGTATCACAAGATTCGATTCTGTTTAATGATACGGTTAAAAACAATATTAGTTTAGGGAAAGAAAACGCTACGGAAGAAGAAATTACAGCGGCGGCGAAAATTGCCAATGCCCATGATTTTATAACTGAACTGCCTGATGGTTATGATACCAATATCGGCGATAGTGGTAATAAGTTAAGTGGTGGCCAAAAGCAACGCTTGTCGATTGCCCGAGCGGTTTTAAAGAATCCTCCTATTATGATTCTCGATGAAGCTACCTCAGCCTTAGATACGGAAAGTGAACGGTTAGTACAAGATGCCTTAGAAAAAATGATGCGAAACAGAACCTCCATTGTCATCGCACATCGATTATCTACCATTCAAAATGCAAATACTATCGTAGTACTTCAAAAAGGGGAAATCGTAGAACAAGGTTCACATGCTGAACTATTAGCGGCAAACGGAGTTTATAAAAAGTTAGTGACGATGCAGTCTTTGGGGTGATTTGGTAGCTGGGTTTTGTTTATCAATTGCTAGTAAAAGTTCCTCACCACGACTGCGCTCAGTACAAGGGTTTTATATTTTGGTTTTTTTTAGTACCTATGGGTTACCCATTCTTCCTATAAAACAAATAGTACCCGTAAATCGTTCACGAATTACATAGACAAAAGGCCGGTTCACTACAAAAGCTGGTGGAACCGAAGTATTTACAACTTCAATTCCAGTGACCGCAGCGGCCTCAGTCCCTTCTTCATTTACTTCAATAAACGTTTTCTGCAATACCCTCGAAATTCGCAATCGTGCCTCTTTACTTATCTTACTTAAATCAGCGGCATCTGTAAACATAATCCCTAAACCTAAGTCGGTAAGATCATCATTTAATCCATTTTCATAAGACGATTTAAAACGAGGTAAACCAATAGAAAGCTGTTCTTTACGAGCATCCGTAAAAATAGTTTCCCAAACTTCTGAGTTTAAATTGTCAATGACCTCGTTGGCAGTTATACTCTCGTTCGGAAGCAAAACAACCATTTCAAAGCGATTTTCTTTATACGGCAAAACAATAGCAGAGAACAACGCTGATCTGTAATTTAAGACATTAGCTTGCATGTTCATCATAGAAACCTCTTTACTGGTTTCTGGACTGGTAAAAAAAAGTACTAATTGCGTTTTATCCTTGTCAAACTTATACTGCCAGTCCGACTTAAAATAGGTGGCATTTGCCAAAAAAAGTACAGTTTCAGCATCAAACCCATCAACTAACTTATCTATTTTACCGTTTGTATTTTTACTGGTCCAATTATTTATTTTACTTACCGTACTTGGATCTTGAAAATCAACATTCGCAACTTCACTCATGTAAAACTCCTTATTGGTATTTATAAAAGCTGGTTCTATCGGAAAATTATTCTGAGCCCAAATAGCATTTGCCAGATCAAATGAAACCCCACTGGAATTTGCCCTAAGTGATGCCATTAGCATTTGATTAAAAGCATTTACTTCAGCCAAACTAAACCCATTACCAAGTGTTGCATCAAAAGCATTTTTAGTTTCGCCTGCCACGCCGTTATGAACCATGCCTAGGGCTAATGACAAACTGATTGGAGACACCATATAATTAAGCTTATCCTCATTCTGGGCAACTGTTTTGAAAAAATCAATAGCAAAATCATTATTTCTCGCAATCATAGCTTTTGCCGCGATTGTCTGCAACTCAGGATTTTCTTCAAAAACTGTTTCCTCCGTTTGGTTCTCGCAGGAAAAAATTAAGATCAATAAAAGAAACAATGGTACTATATAAAGTCTCATAATAGTATGTATTTAGTATAAAGATGCACAAAATTGAAATAGTTGCGTTTTAAAAATAAGAATTGAACTAAACCTTTTCTTATTTTTAAAGTCTTATAATCAGCATTAGATCATTCAATTTGGTATCAGAAGAACTTTTAGTACAGCAATTGCAAGCCCCTACGACTCAGGCGTCTGCTTTTCAGTTATTGGTGAATACCTATAAAGAACGCTTGTATTGGCACATCAGAAGAATAGTAGTAGATCATGATGACACCGATGATATTTTGCAAAACACGTTTATTAAAATTTTCAGAAATATAGGTGGTTTTAAGGGTGAAAGTAAATTATACTCTTGGATGTACCGGATTGCCACCAACGAAGCCTTAAGTTTTATGAAAGAAAAAACTAGAAAATTAGGCAACAATGACATGGAAGTACAGCAAAAATTGATTGAAAATTTAGAAAGTGATGTTTATTTTGAAGGTGATTTTATTCAGTTACAACTTCAAAAAGCCCTTGCTACCCTGCCAGAAAAACAAAAATTAGTATTTAATATGAAGTATTTCGAAGAATTAAAATATGAAGAAATTTCTGAAATTCTTGAAACTTCTGTGGGCGCATTAAAGGCTTCATACCATTTAGCTGTAAAAAAAATTGAAAGCTTTTTAATTGAAAATTAAACCTTTTAACACATTGATAGTCTTATAAATAATGAATAAAAAATTAGACGGATTTAAGATACCTGAAGACTACTTAGATAATTTTACCCATAAGCTAATGGCTAAAATTTCAGAGGAAGGCTCTCGTGAAACTAAGCGTGATGGTTTTAAAGTTCCAGAAGCTTATTTTGACTCGTTGTATAGTAACATTGAAACTAAAATAAACAGTCCATCACCAAAAGTTATACAGCTTAACCCGATCAAAAAATATTACTATGCTGCTGTCGCGGCTGTGCTACTATTTTTTATAGGTCTTAACTTAAACACTACTGCTGAAATTACATTCGACGATCTCGCAATTTCTGATATTGAAAGCTATTTTGAAGAAAACGATTTAGATTTTAGCACCTACGAACTGGCTGAAATGTTACCCATTGATGAATTAGAGATTAAAGACATCATCGACCATCAATTAAATGATGAAAATATCATCGACTATATAGATAATAGTACTGACACTTTTGAAGAATTAAATTTTGATCCCAATGAATAATATAAAAAAAATACTGCTCTTAACACTTCTTTTTACAAGTGCCTTATTTTATGGCCAACGTGACGTGGATAAGGATAAAATAAAAACACTAAAAATTGCATTTATAACCGAGAAATTAAATTTATCACCTCAAGAAGCACAAGGTTTTTGGCCAATCTATAACGATTATCAAGCCGAAAAAGACAAATTGCGCCAAAAAGAATATGTGGAAATTCGATCTAAAATAAATGATGCCGATAAGCTATCTGAAAAAGAAGCCGCCACACTTTTAAATAAAGTAATGCTCCACGAAAACGAAGAAAATAAACTTTTAGAAAACTTTATGGGTAAAGTAACTAAGGTGATAAGCGCCAAGAAAACACTTTTACTATTGCGATCAGAAGATGAGTTTAAAAAACAGCTGATTCGTCAATACCACGAAAAAAATAGAAAAAGTAAACCTTAAGGCGATCTAACCCCTATTTAAAACTAAGTTTCGCTATTCTATTTTTCCCTGCGGCGTAGGCTACAGAATCATTTTTGAATCGAAGGGTATAAAATGCCTCATTAGATAATTCAGTCCAAGTATTGCCCATATCTTTAGAGTAACTTATACCTGTAAAACCAATAGCAATTAAGCCTTTCCCGTCTGAATTAGGAACAAATTGAACACAACTTTTATAGGAAGGTGCGAGCCCATCGGCAACCAATTTCCATGTTTTACCTCCATCCAAAGTCAAAGCCTTATTCTTAGAATTTCCTTCTGGCTTAGTATAATCGCCCCCCATGGCAAAACCGATCTGTTCATCATAAAAATCAATGCCGTAAATACCTTGGGTCGCTTCGGTATTTACAATAGGTGTTTGAATAACTTCCCAAGTTTTTCCCTTATCAGATGAATAAAAAATACGTGCTTTGGTGGTCGCCACCCAAGTTTTATTACCTATGGTTTTAATATTCGTATTGCTCGCCGCGAAAGCGCCTTCACCTTCCATACCTTCAGGCAATTCAGAACAAGGAACCTTGTCCCAAGTTTTACCACCATTTCTAGTGATAATTACCGACAAACAGCCCTCCATACTATCCCCAATGGCAATTCCTTCTTGATCATTCCAAAAAGTCATCGCGTCGTAAAAAACGGTTTCAGCCTCTTCTTTATATACCAATTCAAATGCACCTGCATCGCCCGTTTTATATAACAAAGCAGGATTTGCAACCGATAAAACAAACACATCCTTCGCCGTGTGCGCTATTGCCCTGAACTCAGGAAAAATAGAATCGTACTGCTGTGTTTTTGTAAAAACTTTACCATTAGCTAAGTCGATAGATCCTATAAATCCCCTATTCGCTGAAAAAGCCAAGCTTTCACCTATAATTTCAATTGCCCTAATACTTAAAGAATCCTCGTAGATGGTTTCTACCTGTACAGTACTAAATGTTTTCTTTTGCTTTTCTTCTTGACAAGAAAATAGTCCTATTGAAAAGACTAGGAGTAGTACGTATTTCATGATGATTGAATTTTAGTGGTTTATCCTAAAAATGACAAAAGTCTTATGGCACATATCGTTTATGTATATGATTAGTGGCGTGTTTAAGCACCTAATTTAGCAAATAAACACCAGATAGAAAATAGAGTGAACCCAAAAGGTTAGACAAATTTATAATTAATTTTGATAATAATG
>CAXBCN010000036.1:0-12899 GCA_963974535.1 uncultured Cellulophaga sp. | reverse complement strand
CTTATTTTACTTCAAATGGAAATTCAATAGTGACTTTCTCCCAACTCATTTTAATGGTTCCTGAGGTATCGCTTGATTTGTTGACTGTATATTCTAAGTGTTCTTTGATTTCTTCAGAAACTTTAGGGGTGACTTTAAATCTTAATACATCATCATTTTCAGTATAGTCGTCCTTACCGTGTTGGTTCCAATTACTGTTGAAAATGATTGTCCATTCTTCCTGATTCGGAATTACAAAAAATCCATATTTCCCAGCTTTCAATTCCTTGCCATCAATTTTTAAATCCTTATTCGTTTCCAGCCAAGTAGCCATATGAGCACCTGCCTGCCAAACAGCATCATAGGGAAGTAAACCACCAAAAATGATACGGTTTCGAACTCCTGGCGAAGAATAATCAATATGAATGTGCGCATCGCCCATCATTGCCATACTACTGGTATGTGGACTTAAATTTTTCTTGGGAGTAGAAACCTTTTCTGCCTCCACGTGGTTATGTTTAGGTTCCGTATTTTTTTTATCTTGTTTACAGGCTACCATTATTAGGAAACTTAAAATAATGAGCAACGATTTTCTATTTTTCATGGCTTTCGTTTTTAGGTTATTTGTTTTTGATATTCCTAGAGGAAGAATGCGTTTTAATGATTTTCCATTGGCCATCCATCTTCTTTAAAATGGAGGTTGCCACCCCTTTTTTCTTAATCGTTCTGCTTTCGCCTTTTTCATCTGGGTTGAGCACGATAGAATAGATATAGGTTTCGGTAGTAAATGCGTAGGGCGAATCTACTTTCACATCAATTTCATAATCTGAAAATTCAAACTTCTTAAAATGTCCTAATTCTGGACCTAAATGATGTTCTATATAGTGTGCGTAGGAGCCTTCAACTCCTCCAGATTCAAAGACTTCGGAATCTTCGGAAAATAACTCGAACGTACCTTCTGTTGTTAGGTTTTGCAGCGCATCTTTGTATGATTTCATTACTTTTAGAACAGCTTCTTTCTCTGTTCCTGAATCTGCGTTTTGGCTAAACATTTGGCCTGTGGCAAACATAATTAGCATTAAGATTGTTGTTAGTTTTAGTGTTTTCATAATTTTAGTTTTTAAAGGTTTATTTATTGACGTGTATTCTATTAATATTGGCTATACCAAATACGAGTACCAAAAAGCTTAAAAAAACTTCCATCATCACTAGCATTTTCCCGGAAATTGAAAGCGGCACGATATCGCCATACCCAACCGATGAAAAAGTAATTAAGCTGAAATATATAAACTCGAAAAATTGAGGTATAAATGAACTGTTGAGTGATGTAGTTGATTTAAAATTTTCTGAACTTAAAATATATAATGCTTGGTAGTCTGCTGAAAACGAAAGAACAATCAAAATAATTAACACAGCAAATAATGTTAGAACGTGTGTAAGCTGATGACTTTCCCCTATTATTTTACTTAGCTGTATAAAAGTGAGCCTGACAATAAAAACCGTTTTCACCAAAGCCATACCAACAATTATAAGTGCAAGAAACTGGTTGTCCGAATCTAAATCTGCCCATAAAGTATAACTTAATGATAGTGCAAGAACTACACTTGCAGTAAGCAATACCTTTTTTAATAGTTGTTTGTAAAACCCTGTACTTTCAGGTTTTTCTATTTTGCTTTCTTCAGCCATCTTAATTTATTCTCTTAACTAAATAATTGAAGTACCAACGCACCACAAACTATTAGAATAAGTATTGTATAGACTATATAATTAATCCATTTCTTAACAACCGATTTTTCAGTTGTATGTTTGCAACCATCTTTGCAACAATCTTTCATCTTCCTGAACACTTAAAAATTACGTTTTTGTGCCTGATAAGGGAAGGGAATAAACACTGACCATCAACATTGACCCTTCCCTAATTAGGACTTTTTTTCTTGATATTTTTTATATCTTTTTAAGCTCAGTTTTTTACAGTATTTCCAAATTGATATTTTGCAAATATTTTTGCCACGGCCTCTTGGATTTCCTTTTGCTTATCATTTGTATCTGCGTGCAGCACATCTGGCGCAAATCCCTGCCATACCAATTGCCGTCTGCTCATATCTATAAGCTCTACAACCACACCACCTTCCTTATGCTCTTCAGAAGATTGATAATTGCCGTAATAGCCATAACCATAATAGCCAAAATGACCGTAGCCGTGGCCATATAATGGAAAATACGGATAGCTGCCGGAATTGTAGTTTATATTTCTGGTTTTGACCACAATACGTGAATCTACCAATAAATCAGGATTGGCTTTGTCCATTACATATCCTTTCTTTTCCATTTCGTCCTGAATAGCGACTTTTAACCGTTTCTTTATCAGTGTATTAAAAAATAGCGGTTCTTCTTCTTTCCCGTTTTCCAATTGAAAATCATCGGACCAATAGAAGGTTTTGTAGGTCCCAAACTGTGCCTCACGGTCATAATCGGTAACGATTGCCGAAGAACTGACCGAGCAACTGACTGCGGTAGCTGCCATTAATAGGTAGGCTACCATTGTTTTTAATGTTCTCATCATCTATTTATTTAGTTAAACATTCATTTATTTTTTTCCATTTGGTTATTCCATCACTATTTAGTTTGGTTCCCTATTTAAAGTGAGGCTACTTGAGGCACTGTGTTCATTTTCCCGTGCATCATCACCAAATAATTTCCAGCCGGATCGAAGGCCTGCAAACAGAATAACCAACACTATTAAAGCCATAACAATAAGCCTAGAAACCAATTGGGCTTGTTTTTTATGATGGGTAATGGGTGAGCCAGATTCCGCAAGCCCAAACATTTCACTGTGTATTTTATTTAGTGGAACTTGCAATTTTCTTAAATCCTTGATGACTGCATCAATCATAAGTGGAGGACCACATACATAATAATCATTTTGCAGGAGCGATCCTGAATAGTATTTTTCCAATAATTTGGCGTCAAACCGTCCTTTTTCACCTTCCCAATTATCTTGCCTGCTGAGTATATGCACTACCTGCAATTTAAGGGATGTATTTTCTACAATATGGTTTAATTCTTCCCTAAAGGCAATGTCCGACTCGGTAGCATTGGAATAGAATAGCGTTACTTCCCGCTGCTCGTCCTTGTCTGCCATATACTGCAACATACTTGCAAATGGCGTTATACCAATGCCTCCCGCAATAAATACTATAGACCCCGAATGTGATTTTTCTAAATGGGACATCTTGCCGAATGGTCCTATGATTTTAACCTTATCACCTTTTTGAAGTTGGTATATCTGGCTTGTAAAGTCACCAGAAGCCTTTATGGTAGATGTTAAATGTAACTTTTGGCTGGGGCTTGAGGATATGGTAAATGGATGTTCTTCAGATTTTATATGCTTACAATCTATAAATTTGATAAAATGGAACTGTCCTGGATTATGCGAATAGGGTGGATTGCCATTTATAGGAATAAACTGAACACTGTAGGTGTTGTTGGCCTTTTTTACAACATTTAGTACTTCATATTTGGGTGCGATAGTGAACAAAAAGTACCGTTGCCAAATAAAAAATGCTATAGCAGTAGGTGGGAGAATGAACCATAATACCTGTAAGGGCAGCAACTGCAAATCGTCCCCGGCATAAAAACTGTGTACAAACATCAATAGGAGAATACTGATGGCAAACACATCGTGCATAGCACGCCAACGTTCATAGTTTATTTTTATTTTCTTGTGGCCGATACTTACCACAACCTGAACCAACAGTATTAAAAACGCAATTTTCCCCAAATTGACGTACCAAGGTTCATCATAGCCCAAAAGCATATCAAAAGATTGCTCCGATAAGGTAAGTAGCATAAAATGAACCACAATAAATATAAATGACCAAACCCCCATTCTTCTATGAAAATCGATTAAATTGTTATAGGCGAACAAGCGGTCAAGCCATTTTATTCTGGCAGAAATGATAAATTGAAAGAACACCATCATTATACCCGACAAACCCATTAACATCCCTATTTGCGCAATAAACCCTTCTTCAGTAGTTGGCATTAAGCCATACACCAATACCAATGGGATGGCCATCGCTATGAAATAGGTACTTACTACAAAGATGTGTTTACTGTTCATCAACTTAATTTTATCATTTTAAGGCTTCATCGAAATCTAATTATTTAGCTTTCTACGACTATAATTTTACTTCATTACTATTTTTTTCAAGCAGCGCATCCACACTCAAGTCGTGCTTGTCATTAACTTTTATAAATGCCAAACTTGGGCGTTCCAAATTATAATCGGTAATCAATAAAGACCAAGAAGCTTTTAGTTGAATGGTATCTTCTGAAACACGTTTCAACGCAATAGGAATAGTTATTTCCCGAGTAACTCCCGCAAGGGTGAAATCGCCCTTTGCGTTGAGCGTTTGTGTCGCTTTTTCTTCAAAATTAAAATCGTCCATAAATTTTCCTTCAAAAAGGACATTAGGGTTTTTTTCCGCTTTTACCAACTCATACATATGTCCATCCCGTTTTTCATTACCTGTCTTTAAGGATTTTACAGGTACCGAAAAGGTGAAGGTGCCGTCCTTAAAATCTATGGCGCCCTGTAAATCATCAGTTTTACCGATATAGGAATTAAGTGGCATTTTTGCCTTAAAGGATGCGGTTCCTTCCTTTACCATAAAGTTTTGGGCATTCATAGCTACGTTGCTTGAAAACAACAGTATTATTAATACATACATTACATTTTTATCCATTACTTTCATTTTTCGGCCGTTCAATGCATTTTAATATAACTCTTGGTATGTTTTTGTTTCGGTTTCATTGATTCGTCTAACAATATATTTTTTATGTATACCCCCTTTCTATTTTCAATACCCATTGAACCCAATAATTCTTTAAGGGCTTCCATCGTGTTTTTATGGTAATTCGCCACTTTAGTTTTCTTGTCCTCTACAACCAATGACGCTACCCTTGACGGAATCCAACACCAATACGGTAAAAAATAGTTTTTTTTTCATCTCTTACGTTTTTTAATTAATCTCCTATCAGTTGAAGCACCAAAGCCCCAAGAACTATGATGGCTATGATAGCGTACACCATATAATTGAAACACTTTTTTAACGGGTTATTGATCTGCGCTCTGCTATTAGCTGTATTGCAACAATCTTTCATCGTTTTGTTAAATCAAACTTTTATTTCTTCTTTAAATAATACTTGACATTGAGAGTTAGGCTCTATCCATCAATCAAAAAATAGGCCTACCTACCAAAATCTAGTACTTTTTTATAAGCCTTTCTTTTTCATTTTCCATTTTACCTGACTAAGGAAGAGAAGTGCTATTAATCAATTATTAGGGTGAATTTAGTTCCCTTCCTTCTTCAGGCTGCTATTAATCGTATCAATTTTTACTTTTTAAAATTCATTGTGCCTAATTAAGAGAAAGGGTTTCATTAACCAACCAAAAATATGTACCCTTTCTCTTATTAGGACTTAAATTTTTGTCTGACTTGGGAAGGAACTAACACTAACCATCATCTATTTTTCCTACCCACGACAGACTTAAAACTGTCCAGATTTCGCTATTAATCTGTTCTGTATTGCATTTTATTTCGTGTTCAATTATTTCGTTTCGCAATTAGACTCTCAATTTCTATATACTTTTCTTTCATTAGGCTTAACGCAAAAGCTCCAGCAGAAGCTGTAAAGACAGAAAAGTCAATCGCTCCTTTTATTCCAGTGAAAAATGTCATTGAAAGCGCAAACAGTAGCAGTAAAAATCCGCTCCATTTTGCGAACAATTCTGTTTTAAATCCTATTAATAAGAATAACGCAAAAATAATTTCAGCTGCGGTTGCGATAATTCCAGCTGTTGAGATTAACGAGTTCGGAATCCAAGGATTTATCTGTTTTGTGTAGTTCAGGAAATTATCCCAATTTCCCCACACAGAGACATCCTTTTGCCACATTCCAAATCTATCGGCTACTGCCGATAAAAATCCGATTGATATAGCAAGTCGTAAAAAGAGTTTGATTATTCTAGTCTTCATCTTTATTATTGCTGGTTGCGTAATTCTCTTAATTTTGCTTAAAAGGATTACAACTTTACTGAATCGTCTTCTGAACTTTCCCGCATTTAAGCATTTTACTTCCGTAATATGGGTTTCTTACCTCGTTGTTTGTACTTAACCAAGCACTCCCTTTATCATACATAGGGCAGTACTGTTCGTAAAGCGTGTTTTTAGTTCCTGTAATGGCAACCATATCCGTAATGTCCTTGCTCAATGTCTTAAAGTGTTCCCGTTGGTGGTCTATGGCACTTTCAGCAATATGTTCGGCGTGTTCTGTGGCATCTTCAATAATGTCAGCTAATTCTTTTTGTTCTTCTGCCGTATACTTTGAAGCATCAAAGGCTTTTAGTGAAGCCACCAATTTTGTCCCTTCTTGGGCTGCTTTTTTGGTATCGTCTGCCACCAAGGCATCCTTCAACATAAAATAATCGGCAAGAACTGCTTCTGCATCTGGGTTCATCTTGTCCATTTTCATCGAACTGTGGTCCATTTTCATATCACTGTGCTCGTGGTTCATTTTTTCCTTTTCCTGTGCATTGGTAAAAGAAACTGCTAACAATAGCATTGCTGCTATACTCATTTTTAAATTTTTCATTTTTTTTGTTTTTAATTGTTAATGTTTATATACTATCTTTTAATTGTGCCATCCATTGAATTAGTTCCTGTTTCTCTGTATCTGAAAAGGTGGCATCTCTATGGATAAGCGTGTAGGAACTCAAAGGCATTTTGTCATCTTCAATTTGGCTGATGATGGATTTTAGCTTGCTTGCTTTTCTTCGGTTTGACAACGAATCCCATTCATTGAAATTCAATTCGGCCTTGCCTTCTTTTATATGGTCTTCCAAAAACCAAGCCACGGGTTGAACTTTATTATACCAAGGGTATTGCGTATTATTGCTGTGACAATCATAGCAGGATACCTGTAACTTTTTTTGAATGTTCTCTGGAACATTATTGACCAACATAAAATCGGTGGAAGGCACAGAATCACTTTGGTTGCGTTCTGTGGGAATAAATTGTATTCCCACAAACGCCACCAATAATACAAGGGCTATTTTTTTAACAACCTTCATTTTAATTTATCTGCTTTTGTATTGTGCCACACGTTGGCATTTTGATTCCCATATAAGGGTTCTTGATTTCTTCAACCTCACTCAACCAGATGGCTCCTTTACCATTATTTGCCATTGGACAAGAATCTTGGTACAATGTTTTTTCAGTTCCTAATAAAGCTACCAAATCATTTATATCTGTGCTCAATACTTCAAAATGTTCCCTTTGATGATCTATTGGGCTTTTTACAATATGCTCGGCATGCTCTTTGGCACTTTCTAAAATTTCCATGTATTCTTTGTGCGTTTCTCCAGTTAAATTGCTCATATCAAACTTTGAAAAGGCTGCAACTAACGCTGTTCCTCCTTTTGCAGCTTCGTTTTTATTGTCTGTTGTTAAAGCGTTTTTAATTTGAATATAGGCATCTATAATTGGTGTAGTTGCCGTATTTTTTTGAGTATTTGCTTCTATATCTCTTGTATGGTCCGTAGAAGAATCGCTATCTTCATCATGATGTCCGTCACTATTATCGTGCATGGCTTCTTTATCATGGTGTCCGTCACTGTTATCGTGACTGGCTTCCATTTGAGACCCCTCTTCATTCGTGTTTTCTTTTTTTGCATCTTTACAGGATATTGCTGTTAGACCTATAAAAGACATTGCCAGAATTACTGTTGTTACTTTTAAGTTTTTCATTGTTTTAGTGTTTTTAATGTTAATATTAATTTGAATTATTTTTTGTTTTGATTATTAAGATAATGTTATCTGCCTAAAGTTTTTCAATTACGTTTTCCAACTTTAGGGTTATCTCTTGGGCGATTCCCTTTAACGCATCATTATCTACTGCTTGCATTGAAGCCATAGGGTTAACAGCTGCAACTTCAATGACTCTTGCTGCAACTTCTTGCACTATTACATTGCAAGGCAGCATGGTGCCAATTTTATCTTCTGCAAGCAAAGCTTTATGAGCATAAGGCGGATTACACGCTCCTAAAATTCTATACTTCTTGAAATCTACATCCAGTTTCTTTTTCAGGGTCTCCTTGACATCGATTTCGGTAAGAATGCCGAAACCTACTTTTTTCAGTTCGTCTGTCACCTTGTCGATTACCTGGTCAAAATCTCCTTTTAGGATTTTATTGAAATAATAGCTCATCTTCTTAATTTTTTGAATTAATAATTCGTTTTTGTTCTTCGTATTCTTGCTTGGTAATTTCTCCCTTGGCATATCTTTCTTTTAGAATATCCAAAGGATTTTCATGCTTCGGTTGTACTCTCCCTGATGAAAAATACCAAAGCCCAATAATTATTGCAATTACTAAAATTATCCAAGCGTACATCATACCATTCTGTTTTTATTGTTAAAATCGTATTGAAAGTCCGCCACCACCACCAAAACGGTTGTCATAACTTCCCACTAACGATACATTTCTGGAAAGGAAATATTCGGCTCCTGCACTCCAAACGGTTTCAGATTCACTATTAATGCCTGTAGGTAAGGAATTTACCCAACCAAAATCCAGTTGGTATTCATAGTATCCAAACACCGAGAATTTAGGAAACAACATCAAGTTTCTTCCAATTCCTACCCTTGGTCTTAAGTCGCTATCAATCCTTGCATCAAGGTTAAACAAATAGGGCGTCAAAAACCTTATACCAGCAACGGCAACCGTTTTAAATTCATTAAAGCTATCCTCAATTTCATTTTCAATATTCACACCACCAAACACTCTTAAATAATCGTGTAAATATCTTTCATAGGTAAATTCTGCCTCCAGGTTTTCGTTATAGCCATATTCCACCGTTGCATTGAATTGGTTTCTCAAGTTAGACGCCACCAGATTCATGGTCGTATTTTGGGACGAAGCATCTACCATACCCCAAGAATAAAAAAGATCGGTTTCTGCCACGGCTATGGATGCCGGAAATTCTTTCATACGAGCATCGGGTGGCGTGTCGTAGCTCATCACGCGTGCCATTCCTCCCATTAAATGATATAAAATATGGCAATGGAAAAACCAATCGCCGTATTCATTGCCATAAAATTCAATGGTTACGGCCTGCATTGGTGGTACATTTACCGTATGCTTTAATGGAGAATATTCACCATTCTCATTCAATACCCTAAAAAAGTGACCGTGCAAATGCATGGGATGGTGCATCATTGTCAGGTTATTGAGTGTTATTCTGGTAACTTGGTCGCCTTCAATTTTTATGTTATCGGTTTCAGATAACGGTACACCGTTCATACTCCAGATGTACCTTTGCATATTTCCTGTGAGGTTTAGTAAAATTTCCTTTACGGGAACATCTTTGCCATAGGCTGTCTTTTCTGGTGATTTCAAGAAGTCATAATTGTATTCTGAAAACAAATCCATACCACCCATTTCATTCGTGTCACCTATTTTTTGGTCTTCCGTTTTCATGTTATTCATCTTCATTTTTGAATGATCCATTTTAGGATCTTGCATTTTCATGCCATCCATCTTCATTTTTGAGTGATCCATTTTAGGGTCTTGCATTTTCATGTTATCCATTTTCATTTTTGAATGGACCATTTTGGAACCCTCCTGCTTCATAGCTCCCATAGCGTCGCCTTTCATCTGCATGCCATACTCATCCTTCATTTGAAAACGCTCATCTTTACTTGGACGATACTTTAGGGCGTGCGCTCCCATTTTCATGTCCATTTTAGCCATTTCTTTCATCATGCCGATCTTATCAGGTCTTGGAAGGGTTTTGGCAGCAAGTATTTTTCCATTACCAAAAAATGCCGAAGCCGTTCCAGAACCATCTTGTGCCATGATTTTAAACTCCACTTTACCTTCTTGAGGAATAGTGACTATATAATCGTAAGTTTCTGCAATACCAATAAAGGTTTTGTTCTTTTTAACAGGTTCTACATCGATGCCATCTGCCGATATCAATAGTGGGTCTTTACCACCAAAGGTCATCCAAAACGAGGTGGAAGCACCACCATTGATAATACGTAATCGTACTTTTTCTCCTGGTTTAAATTCAGGATATTCAATTGATTCTTCACCGTTGACTAAAAAGGCTGGATAATATACGTCGGCAATATCGGCGCCTTCCATACGCTGTCTCCAAAAATTGAGTTGAGCCCCTAAAGCACCTCTCGAAATGACTTGGTTTAGTGGTGTAGCGGTTCCTTTTCTAATACCATACCATTCGTTTCTTCGCTTTAAGTTTCGTAGTACATTCATTGGGTTTTCATTGGTCCAATCGGACAACATCAATACCAGTTCTTTATCATACTCCAATGTTTTTTTCTTTGGATGGATAATAAAAGATCCGAAAACACCACTTTGCTCTTGTAAGAGCGTGTGTGAATGATACCAATACGTGCCGGATTGCTTTAATGCAAATTCATATTTAAGTGTATGACCAGGCTCAATAGGTGGCGTGTTTAAATAGGGTACACCATCATAAAAATTAGGTAATAAGAGTCCGTGCCAGTGGATGGATGTCTCCACACTCATCTCATTTTTCACGTAAATAACGGCATATTCGCCTTCGGTGAATTCAAGGACAGGTCCTGGGATACTGCCATTGATGGTCATGCCCTTAACTTCTTTTCCGGCTTTGTTTACAATAGCTTCATTGATTGTAATGGTGTATTCTCTAACCGGAAGGTTATCAACATTTCCTTCAACAGATTTTTCTGTTTGAGCCAGAACATTTGCACCTACAAAGCACAAAATAACCATGTAGATCAGGTTTTTCATTGTGTTACTATTTTATGATTTCTTTTTATAGTTCTGATAATTTTCTTCTGATTCAAAATAAGCCACTTGCCCTTCTTTTTTCATCAATACAATGTAGGCTTCTGTTTTGTCAATAGGTTTATTACTATAAGGATCTATTGCTGTTCTGGCAGTTTCTTCGTTATTCAACTTACCTACACACATGTCACAACAACCATAATACGTTTTACCATTCACTGGCACTGCTATTTGAGGCATACCCATATACGCATTATTTACCATACACACCAACTCATTGGGAACTTGTGAACCGACTTGGTAATTTTGTTGTGTATCTTCGACTTTAACTTCGGTAGTGGCAACAGCTTGTTCCTTAACTTCTTTTTTTTCTGTTTTTGAATTACAGGCAACCAAACTGATTGCCAATACAGCAATTATGGATAATTGCTTTGTTTTGTTTTTTATTGTTTTCATCTTTGTTTTTTTTATTTTTTTGTATTTAGAGCTCTTCCGTTAATTCACACCAATTATTAAAAGCCTTTTTCAACTCAAAAGAATTGAATAGATAATGATATCACATTAGTAACTTTTAGGGTATTCCAGAAATATATTGACTAGCAAGTAAGATGTCTTATCAAACATACCTTTTCTGATTTTTTACTTCCGTTAAACTCACAATACGTTTTAATTTTTTAAACCAAAATGGTGCATTTACATAGACTTAAAGGTGTCTTTAACACTACCACAGCTTACCATGGCTTTATCCATATAAGGGTTTACAATGTTACTGGAATTGGAAAACCAGTATGAACCTTCTCCACTATTAGCCATTGGGCAAAAATTCTTGTAAATTTCACCTTCAACTATGTTATCTTTTAATAAAGGCTCAAATGCTGTTGTAAGCTTAGAAAAGACAATACGCTGATGTATAATATTGGATTTTGACGCCATGTCTTCCGCCACTTTTTGCGCATCATTTGCTTTACCATATTTCTTTAAAACTCCAACAAGCATTTTAGACGCTTTTTGTGCCTTTTCAGAATTAGCTTCAACTAAAGCGTTGTTTATCATGGCGTAATGCATGTATGCTTTGGTAAGGTTTTTATCGTTCAACTTTACCATAGATTTATCATGATTCATCATATTATGGTCGTCCTGTTTCATGTTCATTTTGCTATGATTATGTTGAGCATATGTGAAATTTAATACGCTTACTATTAAAGCTATAGTTGCTATTGATTTTAAATTTTTCATTTTAGTTTTTATTTTAGTTTTTATTTTAGTTCTTTAGTAACCTCCCCACAAGTAAGCATTGACTGTCCATAATATGGGTTTTTTACTTCTTTGGAAATACTTAACCAATCTGCACCTTTATTGTTATTTGCCATGGGGCAATGCATAACATATAATGCCTCGTCGTTGGTGTTAAATGATGTTTCTAGTCCAATCATAGTATTGGATACCTGTTGAAACGCTTTTCGAATCTCTTCCAGTGTTTTAAAATGCTGCACATGCTGAAGCGTGTTCTTTAAGTCACTGCTCAATCCCATCCAAACATTGTGCGATTCGCCAGTAAATAAAGCCATGTTCAATCCATCAACCGTTTTTAAGATATTTGAGCCTGCCTTTTTGGCGTTTTCCAAGTTGTCATTTATCAAGGCATCTTTCATGGATAGATATTCAGTAAAAAGGGGCTTTAGAGCATCTTTGGCTTTTTGACTAACCGATACTTTTTTAGCAGCCGTTTTATTGGGTGTTCCATTTATGGCAGGCATATCGCCACCACCATGATTGTGCCCAGTCATGGCAGGACCACCCTCGGGATTCATCATACTAGGTTTACCAGCCAATTGTGCTGCGGCATCGATACTGAATGTCCCATTAATGGCTATTTCTTCTCCTTCTTGGAGCCCTTCATTCACAACGAATCCATCTCCCAAAGCTGGTCCTAACGTAACATCACGCATTATAAAATTCACACCCTTGGCTGTAGTATTCTTTATGTACACTACAGAACGTTGCCCTGTCCACATTACGGCCGTTTTAGGAACTACGATAGCATCCGATTTTATCGGCAATT
>CAXBCN010000035.1:0-16355 GCA_963974535.1 uncultured Cellulophaga sp. | reverse complement strand
ATGTTTTTTTAAATCTTTTTTGAAATAATTTTTAAAGCCAAACCAAATCCCTTAAGAACAACACGTTACAAATAAATGCAAAATGAAAAAAAATTATATTTCTTTAATTTTGTTGAAAAAGACCATTCACATAAGCTGCCGTGTACCAAAACAAAGCATCCTCTTTCTACAAATTTGTTTTTATAGTACTTAGCATCTGCCCGATTCAACAGCTCAATAAAAAAGTAACTTTGACCACTTTAAACATAAAAAGCGACCAGGAAGACCCCAAATACTCATCACTTAGTGATGCTCAGTTCGAGTATTAAGCCTATACTCTATATAAAGTAATTTATTAAAAAATACAATTCAATCAAATTCAACATTGTTCAACAACTCACTTTACAATATATTTGCAGTCCATAAATTAAATTACATGATTAAGATCAGCTTACCTGATGGTAGTATTAGAGAAATGGCGAAAGGGAGTTCGCCCATGGATGTTGCTAAAAGTATTAGTGAAGGATTTGCTCGAAATGTTATTTCGGCGAAATTTAACGACACTGTTATCGAAGTAACCACACCATTACTTGAGGATGGTTCTATTATTTTATATACATGGAATGACAATGAAGGTAAAAAAGCTTTTTGGCATTCTTCTTCCCACGTCGTTGCACAAGCCTTAGAAGAACTCTACCCCGGTGTAAAACTAACTATCGGACCAGCTATCGAAAATGGATTTTATTATGATATTGACTTAGGGGATAAATCAATATCAGACAAAGACTTTCCTGAAATAGAAAAGAAAGCTTTGGAAATCGCAAGAGGCAAGCACGATTTTAAAATGCGCGCCATCAGCAAAAAAGAAGCCCTTTCTATATATAAGGAGCAAAACAATGAATATAAAGTAGAGCTCATTGAAAATCTTGAAGATGGCACTATTACTTTTTGTGATCATGATAGCTTTACCGATTTATGCAGAGGAGGTCATATTCCCAATACTGGCATCATTAAAGCTATTAAAATATTGAGTGTTGCTGGGGCCTATTGGAGAGGTGATGAAAAAAAACCACAACTCACCAGAGTTTATGGAATATCATTTCCAAAACAAAAAGAGTTAACTGAATATTTAGAATTACTTGAACAAGCCAAACAACGAGATCACAGAAAATTAGGTAGAGAGTTAGAGCTTTTTACTTTTTCGGCTAAAGTTGGCCAGGGTTTACCTTTATGGTTGCCTAAAGGAGCAGCCTTGCGAGAACGCCTAGAAAATTTTCTAAAAAAAGCTCAGAAAAAAGCTGGATATGAAATGGTGGTAACTCCGCATATTGGGCAAAAAGAACTTTATGTTACCTCTGGGCATTATGCAAAATACGGAGAGGACAGCTTTCAACCCATTAGAACACCAAAAATGGATGAAGAGTTTTTATTAAAACCAATGAATTGCCCGCATCATTGTGAAATATATAATTTTAAACCCCATTCCTATAAAGACTTACCCAAACGATTTGCTGAATTTGGCACCGTTTACAGATACGAACAAAGTGGTGAACTACACGGACTGACTAGAGTTCGCGGGTTCACCCAAGATGACGCCCATATTTTTTGTACAACAGATCAGTTAGATCAAGAGTTTAAAAACGTTATTGATTTATCCTTATATGTTTTGGGATCATTAGGCTTTGATAACTTTACTGCCCAGGTTTCTGTGCGTGATTTAAACAAGCCTGAAAAATATATTGGTTCTGTTGAAAATTGGGAAAAAGCAGAAAGTGCCATTATAAATGCTGCCAAAGAAAAAGGACTGAATTTTGTGATCGAAAGTGGAGAAGCTGCTTTTTATGGTCCCAAATTAGATTTCATGGTCAAAGATGCCCTAGGCCGCCAATGGCAATTAGGTACCATTCAGGTCGATTATAACCTACCGGAACGTTTTGATCTTACCTATAAAGGTAGTGATAATGAACTACATAGACCTGTTATGATACATCGGGCTCCGTTTGGAAGTATGGAACGATTTATTGCGCTTTTATTGGAGCATACGGGTGGTAATTTTCCACTTTGGCTTATCCCTGAACAAGCCATTATTTTGCCCGTTAGCGAGAAACATGAAAAATATGCAGAAAAAGTTTTAAAATCGCTAGAAAAACACGAAATTCGCGCCCAAGTTGACGCCAGAAATGAAACCGTTGGCAAGAAAATCCGAGAAGCAGAAATGAATAAAATACCATTTATGCTGATTGTCGGAGAAAGTGAAGAGGCAGAAAACACCATTGCTGTTAGAAAACACGGAGGTGAGGATTTGGGTTCAATTAGCCTAGAAACCTTCCAAGAATTGGTTTCTACAGAAATAATTAGTACATTAAAACCGTTTTAATAGTTTCGATTGAAAGATGGGGCACTAAAAACAAAATTCACCTCTAAAAACGAGGATAAAAAGTAAAAAATAAGTTTAATTAAAAAGATTTAGTCATAGCAATTAGAAAAAGATTTAGACCTCAACCGCGCAGGGAAGACAAAAACCCTCATAAAATTAACGAGCAAATACTTTCTCCGAAAGTCAGGTTGGTAGGTGATAATGTAGAAGTTGGTGTATACCCGATTCGGGAAGCACTTAATAAAGCGGAAGAATTAGAGTTAGATTTGGTAGAAATATCTCCTAACGCTGAACCTCCTGTTTGTAAAATAACAGACTACAAAAAGTTTCTATACGAACAAAAAAAGCGCGAAAAAGCCATTAAGGCTAAAGCGACTAAAGTTATCGTAAAAGAAATAAGATTTGGTCCGCAAACAGATGATCATGATTATGAATTTAAAAAGAAACACGCCGAAAAATTTTTGAAAGACGGTGCTAAGCTAAAAGCTTATGTTTTTTTCAAAGGAAGATCTATTGTTTATAAAGATCAAGGGGAAATTTTATTACTTAAATTAGCTTCTGAATTAGAAGATTTAGGAAAAGTAGAACAAATGCCTCGATTAGAAGGAAAGAGAATGACGATGTTCATCGCTCCTAAAACGAGCAAAAAATAACACTACTACTCATAAGCTTTATACTTATGACGTAAACAAAATAGACTGCTGGCTTTTGCTGGCAGTTTGAATGATAATAAGTGAGATAATTAAATAAACTAGGAACAAGATGCCTAAACAAAAAACAAAATCCAGCGCTAAAAAGCGATTTAAACTTACAGGTTCTGGTAAAATTAAAAGAAAGCACGCTTTTAAGAGCCATATTCTAACGAAGAAATCTAAAAAACGTAAGCTTGCGTTAACACATTCAGGTCTAGTACATGAAGCAGATGTTAACAGTATTAAAGAACAATTACGTTTAAAGTAATTATTCAATTTTACAGGTAAATTAATATTAACCATGGAGTTAGGCCTAAAAAGTGTCGATTATCGACCGCCTACTACAAAAACAATTTAAAAGTATGCCAAGATCAGTAAATTCAGTAGCTTCAAGAGCCAGAAGAAAAAAGGTGATGAAGCAAGCCAAAGGTTACTTTGGAAGACGTAAAAACGTTTGGACAGTAGCAAAAAACGCGGTTGAAAAAGCAATGTTATATGCTTATAGAGATCGTAGAAACAAGAAAAGAACCTTCCGTTCTTTATGGATCACTCGTATTAATGCAGGTGCCCGTTTACACGGAATGTCTTATTCTCAGTTTATGGGGAGAATTAAAGCGAACAACATTGAGCTGAACCGTAAGGTTTTAGCCGATTTAGCGATGAATCACCCAGAAGCTTTTAAAGCAATCGTTCAAAAAATAAAGTAACAACAACAATATATCTCACTTATTAAAAAATCCGATTCTAACGAATCGGATTTTTTTTATTTTAAAATGAAAATAGCTGAAGCTCATTACATTTTTGAAATGGCACTTTTAAACTCTTCCTAATCTATTAGGTCATCCTTAGATATATCCTAAGCTTACCCGAATTTAGAAGAGACAATAGCGCTAATAAAACTGTTTATTTCTGCTTTCTTTAATAATTCTAAAATATCTTCCTGTACCCCCATGATTAACTTTTTTATGCCTCTTGAAGGGATTAACAATTCAGGTTTATCCAAAAATTGTGAGTACCAACCTTCTCCCAGAGGCCCTATTTCTGTGTTCTCCTAAATAAATACCCTGCCACATTCCTAAATTTAATTTTCCGTTGGTAATGGGTATTTGAACTGAGTTCCCCAACAAAGATGCTTTTAAATGTGCTGGCATATCATCTGACCCCTCGTAATTATGTTGGTAGTAAGGCGCATTTTCAGGAATCATAGTATTGAAGTGAGTCTCAAAATCAACCCGAACAGTAGGGTCTGCGTTTTCATTGATGCTTATACTGGCCGAAGTATGTTTTATAAAAACGTGTAACATACCTATGCTAATGGAGGATAGTTCTGAAGCAGCAGCTGTAATTTGATCTGTGATTACATGAAAACCTCTGGTATAGGGTTTTAGTATAATTTCTTTTTGATAAAATTTCATAGGTGATGTACAATTAGGTTACAAACTTATCCATTTATTAACGTCTTTTTTAATTGTACGGCATAACTTTGCAAGGCTTAAAAACAGTACTATGGATTTATCGAAAATAAAAATGGTGGTTACCGATATGGACGGTACCTTACTCAATTCTAACCACGAAGTTAGCGACCGATTTTTTACCCTATTTGAAGCCTTAAAGAAAAAAGGTGTTCTGTTCGCTGCAGCAAGTGGTCGTCAATACCACAGTATTGTAGGCAAATTGCATCCGATACAAAAGGATATCATTGTAATTGCAGAAAATGGAGGCCTTGCTATGCAACATGGACAGGAAATTGTATCAACCCCATTACCCCATCAAACAAAAAATGAGGTGGTTAGCATTTTAGATCGCATCAGTAATATTCATCCCGTACTCTGCGGAAAAAACAGTGCTTACATCTTAGGGAAATCTTCGCTATTTGAAAAAAAATTACAGGAATACTATTCTCATTACCAAGTATTAGATAGTTTGGGCGATTACGAGGGGGAGATTTTAAAGATTGCCATTTATCATTTTGAAAGTTCTGAAAAATTTGTATATCCTCAGGTTTCGTTTTTAGAACAAGACTTACAAGTCAAAATTTCAGGAAGTAATTGGGTGGATATATCTAGTAAAAATGCCAATAAAGGCTATGCGCTCAAAAAAGTAATGGAACAAAATAATATTAAGCCAGAAGAATTACTAGTTTTTGGAGATTACAATAACGACTTAGAAATGCTCGCCTTAGCGGATTATAGCTTTGCCATGGCAAATGCACACCCTAATGTTCTAAAGGCCGCTAATTACAGTACGCGTAGTAATGATGATTTTGGGGTAGAACTTGTTTTAGAAAAGTTGATCGAAAGTCTTAAGTAGAATGTTCAAAGTTATAAAAGTAGTTTTAACAATGATCTTAAAAATGTTTAACATTTCGGCTAGGCCATTCGTTAGGATTTAGCGTCTTTTTTGAACTTGAACTTTACTAATTTTCAATTATTCTAGGTTTTCTGTTTTTTCTTTTTCGCTGCCGGAAACAATACATTATTTAAGATCAAGCGGTATCCAGGAGATGACGTATGCAAGGCTAGCTCTGTTTTAGGATCACCTACCCTGTGTTGGTAATCCTCAGGATCATGACCTCCGTAGAAAGTAAAAAAACCTTTTCCTTTGATGCCATGAATATACCGAGCCTCTCCATTTACTTTATTTTCCCCAAGCACTAAAACAGTTGATTTTATTTCATTCCGTTCAAAGGAAGTGGTTTGCCCCATAAAGCCTTTTACCAAAGAGGTATGGTTTTGACATAACATGGTAGGAATCGGATCCCATTTTGCTGAAAAATCCATTAAAGAAAAATAATCAGACTCTTTTATAATACTTCTCTTCTGAGTCATATCAATAGAAGAAAACTCATACTGCAACGGGTTTCTTTCTAAGGTGAAATTGGTAAAGGCAAAAGTTTTCGTAAAATCTAACTTTGACTGGTAATTCGCATCTGAAGGATCTCCATCGAACATGGCTTCACAAATATCTACATTATCAGAAGCTGCTAATGCAATATCAAAACTATCGGTAGCAGAGCACATGGCAAACATAAAACCGCCACCAATTACGTAATTCCGGATTTTTAAAGCAACTGCTCTTTTCGATTCGGACACCTTGTTAAACCCTAATTTAGCCGCTAAGGTTTCCGCTTCTTTTTTACTCTCCAAATACCATGGTGCTGCTTTATAGGCTGCATAAAATTTACCATATTGGCCTGTAAAATCTTCATGATGCAGGTGCAACCAATCAAAGAGCACCAACTTATCGTCTAAAACTTCTTCATCATAAATGGTTTCATAGGGAATTTCTGCATAGGTCAAGACCATAGTTACGGCATCATCCCAGGGTTGCAATCCTTTGGGTGTATATACCGCAATTTTAGGAGCTTTTTCTAAAATAACAGCTTCTTGATTTTGAGAAGGACTAGCTATATTCGCTAAAATACTATTGGCCTCACTATCCGATAAAACTTCAAAAGACACGCCTCTAATTTGACACTCTTTACGAATGTCCTCTCCATCAGGTAAAAGAAAAGAACCCCCTCGGTAATTTAAAAGCCATTGCACTTTTTGTTGTTTCGCCAAAATCCAATAGGTAACGCCGTACGCTTTCAAATGATTTTTTTGACTTTCGGCATCCATAGGAATTAGAATTGCAGAAGCTATCATTTTCATCGAAAAGAAAAAAAAGAGAAGAGAAATGAAAATTTTTTTCATGGGGTAATTTAGCAACATCAATTAAAGTTACACAAAAGGAGTGAACGCTAATAAAAGCATAAGATATTGAAAAAAATACGAACTACACTCTCCTTTTCGTTAAAAAGGTACATCAGTATCATCATCCTCATTCATAGCACTTCCAAACGCTTGATTGGGATTAGGAAGATTTTTGGATATGAACGGATTATCTTCATCTGCATTCATTTTAGACTGAAATTCAAAAGGAGAATCAAAGTCATCAAGATTATCGAACTTTCCTTGATTACCAATAAATTTCAATCGTATGTTTTCTAAACCACCATTTCTGTGTTTTGCCACGATAAACTCTCCCTGCCCTGCGGTCGGTGAGCGTTCCTCATCATCCCATTCATCAATTTTATAGTATTCTGGTCGGTAGATAAACGAAACAATATCGGCATCTTGCTCAATGGCTCCAGATTCTCTAAGATCCGACAATAAGGGTCTTTTGGTACCACCTCTGGTTTCTACAGCACGTGAAAGTTGCGATAAGGCAATAACAGGGATATTTAGTTCTTTCGCTAAGGCCTTTAAGTTTCTGGAAATGGTAGAAATTTCTTGTTCTCGATTACCACCACCCTTTTGACTACCTCCAGCCGTCATCAGCTGCAAATAATCAATCATAATCATTTTAATACCGTGTTGTGACGCTAAACGTCTTGCTTTTGCTCTTAAATCAAAAATAGACAACGATGGTGAATCGTCTATGAATAAGGGTGCTTTTTCAAGCGTTTTTACTTTCACGTTTAATTGTTCCCATTCGTGTTTTTCTAACTTACCTGTACGTAATTTTTCAGAAGATAAGCCGGTTTCCGAAGAAATTAAACGCGTAATTAATTGTACTGAAGACATCTCTAAGGAGAAGAAAGCAACTGGAATATTCGAATTTACGGCCATATTACGAGCCATAGATAAGGTAAGTGCAGTTTTACCCATACCCGGACGTGCTGCGATAATAATTAAATCACTTGGCTGCCAACCGGAAGTAAGTTTATCTACCTTATCAAAACCTGATGGCACACCACTTAAACCCTCTTTATTGGCTATTTCTTCAATTCGCTTTTTCGCCTGTATGACTAAATTTTGTGCGGTTTCAGCAGAGCGTTTTAAATTACCTTGGGTAACATCATAGAGTTTTGATTCTGCCATGTCTAATAAATCAAAAACATCACTGCCTTCATCATAGGCGTCTTCGATTATTTCATTGGAAATTTTTATGAGACTACGCTGAATATATTTTTGAAGTATAATCCGAGCATGGAACTCGATATGTGCAGAAGACGCTACTTTTTGCGTTAATTTTATCAAGTAAAAATCACCTCCTACGGCTTCCAATTTTCCGTCTTTCTTTAGTTGTGAAGAAACGGTTAATAAATCAACAGGTTCAGAACTTTCAAACAATTTAAAAATTGCTTCGAAAATAAATTTATGCGCATCTTTATAGAAAACATCAGGATGTAAGATATCGATTACTTCGTCGATACCTTTTTTATCAATCATCATCGCTCCAATTACAACCTCCTCTAAATCAATAGCTTGTGGTGGAATTTTTCCTCTTTCTAAGCTAATAATATTAGATTTATCTATTCTATGTCCAACAATTGGGCTCGGTTTTTCCATGATTACGAAAGTATGTAATTAACACCTACTGAACCTCAAAAAATAAATTTGGATGTTCACAAGTCTTCAACAATTACGATGTTAATAAGTTACGATTTTATGTTAACAACAAAAAAAATCTGAAGAATTAAATCTTCAGATTTTAAAATGCTATGCTAAAACAGGTTTTAATCATTAAATACACCCATATTGGCGTATTTATCCATTCTAAGTTTTATCAATTCTTTTGGTGATAACTTTTTGAGCTCCTCATAATTTGAAACTATTTTATTTTTAACAATTTCAAAAGTTTTATCTCTATAGCTGTGCGCACCGCCTGCTGGTTCTCGAACAATTTCGTCAATAAGCTTTAGCTTTTTCATATCCGTTGCTGTGAGTTTTAAAGCGTCTGCAGCAATTTCTTTGTACTCCCAACTTCTCCATAATATAGAGGAACAAGATTCGGGTGAAATCACGGAGTACCAAGTGTTTTCTAACATTAATACCTTATCACCAACGCCAATACCTAAAGCCCCGCCTGAAGCACCTTCTCCAATAATAACGACAATGATAGGCACTTTTAACCTCGTCATTTCTAAAATATTTCGAGCTATAGCTTCTCCCTGACCGCGCTCTTCAGCTTCAATGCCTGGATAAGCACCCGGAGTATCAATTAAGCATACTACAGGAATATTAAATTTCTCTGCGGACTTCATTAAACGCAATGCCTTTCTATACCCTTCTGGGTTGGCCATACCAAAATTTCGATACTGTCTTGTTTTGGTATTATAGCCCTTTTGTTGCCCGATAAACATATAACTTTGATCGCCAATTTTACCTAGCCCACCAATCATAGCTTTATCATCTTTAACATTTCTATCACCGTGAAGCTCTAAAAAAGTAGTACCGCATATGGCCTTAATATAATCTAGCGTATAAGGTCTGTTAGGGTGTCTAGATAATTGTACGCGTTGCCAGGCAGTTAGATTTTTATAAATCTCTTTACGCGTTTCTAATAATTTTTTTTCTATCTGCTTACAGGTTTCGGTAACATCAACGTCACTCTCTTCACCAATAATCATGCACTTATCTAATTGCTCTTCAAGCTCTTTAATCGGAAGTTCAAAATCTAAATATTCCATGAGTACTCCTGTTTAGTTTTTATAATTAGACAAATATAAAACTTTAAATAGGGATGCCTAGCTCCTACCCCATTTTTTTAACTTTGCTCGGTTCTTTAGTAATCCGTTGGCTATCACGGTGCTTAGTATTAATAAAGCCCCTAAATAAAATAAAGGATTCATTTTTTCGCTCTCTCCTAACAAAATAAAGGCTAAAATTATCCCATAAATTGGTTCTAAATTAATCGTTAACATGACCGTATACGGCGTTAAGAACTTCATTACTTTAACAGATGCTATAAAAGCATAAGCGGTGCAAACAGATGCTAGAATCCCTAAAAATAACCAGTCGTTTAGAGACACTTCAAAAAAGGAACTTGTAAAACGATAATTATAGCCTAAGTATGCTGTTAGAAATAAAACACCTAAGCCTAGTTCGTAAAATGAAATTATACTCGGCTTATTGGTTTGGACTAGTTTTCCGTTAATTAAAGAAAAAACAGCAGACAATAAAGCGGATATTAATCCGTATATGATTCCTTGAGTGTACTGTGTTTCGACATTAAAAATAATGTAGAGCCCAAGCATGACCAGGATACCAAAAAAAATTTCATATCCAATTATTTTACGTCCGTACCAAAAAGGCTCTAATAAAGCCGTAAAAAAAGCGCCTGTGGATAAGGTCGCTAGAGCCACTGAAACGGTAGATACTTTTATAGCGGTAAAAAAAGTAACCCAATGCAAGGCTATGACAACGCCTGCAATACCCATCCATACCAATTGTTTCGGAGCTACTCTAAGCGAAAATCTTTTTATTAGCATAAACAAGCCAATGAGTGCTACAGCAATACCCATTCGATACCAAACCAAGGGTAGCGCATCTAAACTAATCAATTTTCCCAGCACGGCCGTAAAGCCCCAAATAAAAACAATGACGTGCAGGTGTAGGTAATTTTTAACTTTATCGGTCATGAGATAAACAAGGCATAAAAATAATGGCTATGGTACTTTATTGCATGGCTCTTCGCAATAAATAAAGGGCGAGCCCTCCAAACAAAAGGTTAGGGACAATAACTGCTAAAAGTGGAGAAAAACCAGATTGTTCCGCTAAGGTTCCGAAAACCCGATCAAAAAATATGTAGACAAAGGCTACTAAAATACCAAAGGCTAAGTTTACTCCCATACCTCCTCTGCGCTTTTGTGCAGAAACAGCTACGGCAATTAAGGTTAAAATAAAAGCGGTAATGGGCAAGGACCATCGTTTATATTTTGCTAAAATATAGGTATTAATGTTTGATGCCCCTTTTCGCTTCTGATCGGCAATAAATTCATTTAATTCAAATAAATTTTTAGTTTCTGCAATATAGGAAACAGGCGTTAAGTCATTGATTTTAAAAGGAAAAATAGTATCTAACCTTGTTTTTGTTTCGATAATTTCAGTTTCACCTACTAAACTGCGTTTTACGTAAGAAGTGAGCCTATACAAAGAGTCTGTAGGCACCCACCTAATATTTGCCGCTGACAACTTATATTCTAAAACATTCTCTTCATTAAAATGTTCTAGGGTAAAATTATAGCCTTGCTGACGCAGTGGATCAAAACGACTTACGTAAATAAAATCGTTTTCATTTAATTGATTGAAAATATTTTCTGTAACCCTGTCCTGTTTTCCCTTTTTTAAATATTTAAACTTAAACTCATTAAAGCCTTTGCTGGCATTCGGTACAATAAACATGCCCATTAAAAGCATAAATGTAGCTACTATGGTAGCACCAATGATATAGGGCTTTAAAAAACGAGCATAGGAGATCCCAGAACTGAGTATGGCGACAATCTCGGTATTGCTGGCCAGTTTTGAGGTAAAAAAGATGACAGATAAGAATAGAAAAATGGGCAATAACATACTCCCGATATAAATCGAAAAATTTCCTAAATACACGAGTATTTCATTTAATGGCGCCTCATTATCTTGCATTTTCCCTATCTGTTCGGCTAAATGAACCATGATGCCAATAGGAATAAACAATAATAACATTACTGAAAATGTTACCAAATAACGCTTTAATATGTATTTATCTAAAATGGTCACTATTACAGCCTTTTATCCATTTGTTTTACCATCTTATTTTTCCAATCATAAAAATCTCCAGCTAAAATATGTTTTCTAGCTTCGCGCGTCAACCAAAGATAAAAACCTAAGTTGTGAATGGTGGCAATTTGTTTTCCTAAATATTCATTGGCTGCAAAAAGGTGCCTTAAATATGCTTTTGAATATTCGGTATCGACAAAAGTAATCCCCATGTCATCAATAGGAGAAAAATCATCTTCCCATTTCTTGTTTTTTATATTTATAGTGCCGTGAGCCGTAAATAACATCCCGTTTCTTGCATTTCTAGTGGGCATAACACAATCGAACATATCAATTCCTAAGGCAATATTCTCTAAAATATTAATGGGTGTACCAACGCCCATTAAATATCTAGGTTTGTCTTCAGGTAAAACTTCACAAACCACCTCGGTCATGGCGTACATTTCTTCTGCAGGCTCACCGACTGATAATCCACCGATAGCATTCCCCTCTGCTCCAACACCTGCAATATATTCTGCAGACTGCCTTCTTAAATCTTTATAAGTAGACCCTTGAACAATTGGAAAAAACGTTTGACCGTAATCATAGCTCAAGGGGGTTTTCTCTAAGTGTTTTAAACAACGTTCTAACCATCTATGCGTCATATGCATAGAGCGTTGTGCATATTTGTAATCGCATGGGTATGGTGTACATTCGTCGAAAGCCATAATTATATCGGCTCCTATAACCCGCTGAATTTCCATGACATTTTCAGGTGTAAAAACGTGGTATGAACCGTCTATATGTGATTTAAATTTTACGCCTTCTTCTTTTATTTTGCGGTTACCCGAAAGCGAGTATACCTGGTACCCACCACTATCGGTAAGAATATTTCTATCCCAACCCATAAATTTATGAATTCCACCTGCTTTTTTTAAAATTTCAGTTTTAGGTCTTAAGTATAAATGATAGGTATTTGCTAATATTATATCAGGATTAATTTCTTCTTTTAATTCCCGTTGGTGAACCGCTTTTACAGAACCCACAGTACCAACAGGCATAAAAATAGGAGTTTCTATTTTACCGTGATCGGTTATAATTTCACCTGCTCTCGCTTTGCTATGAACGTCGGTATGCTTTAAAGTAAATTTCAAAATTGTGTTTTAGTAAGCGCAAATATAATCAACTAAGAAAGAAAAATGGCGAACCTCTTTAAACTTTCTCTCCATGCTAAAAATTTCTGCTGATTTAGGCACTTTAGACTTTTTAGTAACCCTAAAAGTTAATGTTGGTATAAGCCTTAAAAAAAGGGAATTTTATTGTTTCGTGTTCATTTTTGTACGCGGGTTTTTAAAACAGATTTACGATTTAATTAACAGCAATAAAAAACAAGCTCAACAATAAAGCATAAGCACTTGCGTTGAAACTGATAAGGAACTTGTAAGCCATTGGCATAAATTTTGTTTACCAGTGTTTACATTAAAACTAATACATATGAAAAAAATGATTTTTACTGCTGTATTTGCTTTTTTAGGCTTTATGGCATTTGCACAAAATGACTCTGGATTTGGGGTTAAAGGCGGTTTAAACTATAGCGCCAATGGTGACTATTTTGATTCGGCAGGGAATGCCTTTGAAAATCCCGATAGAAACATTGGTTACCATGTAGGTATTTTTGGAAAAATTGGTGATAAAATTTATCTAAGACCAGAGCTTCTATATACCAAAACAAAATCGGACTATAGGGATAGTACTTTTGATATGAGTAAAATAGATGCCCCTATTTTAGTGGGCTTAAACATCATTGGCCCCTTAAATGTTTTTGCTGGTCCTGCATTACAGTACATTTTAGATACTGATATTGAAGGCGTGCGTTTAGATGATGTAAAAAATGATTTTTCTGTAGGTCTTCATATTGGAGCTGGACTTGACTTAGGAAGATTAGGCATTGATTTACGATATGAAAGAGGCTTTTCTGAAAATGAAGTATCTGTCATAAGTTCTAATGACGGGTCTTTTATTAGCGGTGACCGCTTTGATACCCGACCTGATCAATTAATCCTGAGTTTATCCATAAAACTTTAAAACCTAGGAAAAAGAAAAAACCTGAAAGTTATTCTCTTTCAGGTTTTTTTTTATCTAGTATCCTTATCTAGATAGTCAGGAACTCCGTCGCCGTCCGTATCTGGAAATTCTATAGTTCCATCTTCATTAATGATAATTTCATCTCTGGTAAGCTTGCCATCGCCATCATCATCTGGATCTACATAATTAGGCAAAAATCGCTGCGTTGCATTTTCGGTATCTATATCGGTGTTATCATCACTTAAATTACCGTTTCCGTTTAAATCTTCCATGTATGAAGGAATACCGTCTCTGTCATGATCAATTTGGCTTACTGCGTATAAATCTAATTTAAAAACTAATGGAGAATATGCAGGTATTGCACTATTTCCTGAGTTGCTATAATAGGCTAAGGCGGAAGGCATAAAAATAGCTCCGACACCAAAATCATTTACCGTAACAGTGCCATCCCCATTTTCAGTAAAATCACCACCTGCTTTTAAACTTGTAATCCCCTGTGAAAAACCGGGAATATTTGTTGTTAAATCGAACCATACTGGTGCTGAAGAAGAATCAAAAATAGAACCATCTAATAAAGATCCTTCGTACTGAACGTAGGTAGAATCGGCAAAAGTAGGAGAAGCACCAACGCCTTGTCTCGCAATAATATAGTATATCTTGTGTACTATAGACTCCTCATTAACGGTACCAAATTGAGAAGAATTAACCTCTACAGAATTAAAACCAAAGCTTGGGGAGTTTTTTAAAGAAATTTTATCACTATTTGCTCCTTGAATTGTATCTATAACAATTTTATAATCAAAGCCAGGCTGCGGATTTTCAAACTCTTCATAATTGTAAAAATGGGTTTCAAAATAAGCTTGTAATTTAGCCTCATCCTGAACAAATATTTCACTTAAATCTTGAGGTGGTACAAATACCACACCATCATCATCTTTTTTACAAGCGATAATTATGAGGGCCGACAGGAACAGCAAGGAATATTTACTTCTGATTTTCATCAATTTTATTTTAAGTGCCGCAAGATACAATTTTCCACTATTTTTGTGGAATAGTTTAAGAAAGAATTACAATAGTTTATGCGAATAGATAAATATCTTTGGTGTGTGCGTTATTTTAAAACGCGTAATATTGGTACTGAAGCTTGTAAAAAGGGCCAAGTAAAATTAAACGGCGCGGCAGCCAAGCCTTCTAAGGAAGTTATGCCACAAGACAAAATTATAGTTCGAAAAAACCAGATTAATTATCAACTTACAGTTTTAGACATACCGCCCAATAGAGTAGGTGCAAAATTAGTAGCTTTATACCGGTTAGATACCACACCAGCTTCGGAGTTTGAAAGCAATGAACTTTTACAATATTCCAAAGATTATTACCGAAAAAAAGGAGCAGGTAGACCTACTAAAAAAGATAGGCGCGATATTGAAGATTATATTGATGATAGTTCTGTACCCACAAATAGTGAGGAGTAATCAGGCCTTTAGAAATCGTTTAATTAAGAAATACCATTTAGATGCAACATATTATACTTACACACCAAGAAATTCAACATAAAATAAAACGAATTGCCTATCAGATTTATGAAGCAAATGTGGATGAAGAAGAAATTATAATTGCAGGTATTACGGGTGGCGGACTTAATTTTGCCACAAGAATAGAGCAGGTTCTGAAAGAAATTACCTCAGCAAAAATTACCATTTGTAAAGTCAGTATGGATAAAACGAATCCGTTAAGTACAGGCGTTACAACATCACTTCCAGAAGCCGCTTATGCTCATAAATCAATTGTTTTAGTCGATGATGTTTTAAACTCTGGAACTACATTGATTTATGGTGTTCATCATTTTCTACGCGTTCCTTTAAAGCAATTAAAAACGGCGGTATTAGTAAATAGAAATCATAAAAAATACCCTGTAAAGGCAGATTATAAGGGGATATCACTCTCTACTTCTTTGCATGAGAAAGTAAAGGTTGAGTTTAAGGCCAAAAATGATGTGGTTTACTTACACTAATCGCCTGATAATTTCTTCAACTACGGCTTCAGGATGTAATGCGTCACATGAAATACGATGCTTGGCTTTTAGATAATAATTATTTCGTTCAAAGAGATGCTTTCCAATAAATTCTGGCAGCTCATCGTTTGCAATGTTTTTTAGTATTGGACGGTTTTCTTTTTCAGATACTAAGCGTTGAACCAAACTAGGAATTGATAATTTTAAGTAAAAATCGTGGGGAGTACCCTCCTGAATAATTCTTAAATTATCGCCATAACATGGAGTTCCTCCACCTGTCGCTAAAATAAATGATGTTTTTTTATGCATTAACTCCTGAAGATATTCACGTTCCTTTTTTCTAAAAAACAACTCCCCCTTCTCTTCAAAAAGTTGTGAAATTGGCATTTTTAATTTAGAAACGAGATAGTCATCTAAGTCTATAAAATTGATTTTCAATTTCTTAGAAAGTAATTTTCCTATGGTACTTTTACCACTTCCCATATACCCCACAAGTACAATTTTCATCTTCTAGTTTTATGTAAAATTGAAATATTTTATGCTCAAAACAAAAAAAAAAAAAATTATATGAAAATAGGCTTGTATAATTAATTATTGATAGTATATTTGCACCCGCAAACAGGGAACAAACTGTTACACTATTGCTGAAATTATGACCTGGTAGCTCAGTTGGTAGAGCATCTCCCTTTTAAGGAGAGGGTCCCGGG
>CAXBCN010000034.1:0-20730 GCA_963974535.1 uncultured Cellulophaga sp. | reverse complement strand
CATCATTAAACTTATTTTTAAAGATTTATTGTCCTAACAATGGGGGGAATTATATACCACTTGTGGTTCCAACAATTAATACAGAAACACCGGGCAATGGCATACCACTTTGATCTGTGACAGTACCGGTAACAGTCTTGTCTTGAGCAAGAGCAAAACTGAAAAATAACACCAAGAGCGGTGTTAAAAACATGCTTATTTTTGATTTCATTTAACTTAATTTTTTTAATTAGTGAAATCAAAAATAGATTTTAAGTCAAATGCTTCTTAAATTTTAACACTTTTAAGTTGTATTTTTACATATAATGTATCAATAAATATTTTTAATCGGTTTTAAAATTATTTTATGTTAAAATTTTAATTATTAATCAAAAATCAACAACTACTTTGCGAACTATTGAAAATTTTTAGTATATAAATCATAATGAAATATTAAAGAGTAACTAATAACAACCACATTACAGCATTAACCTTACTGCTATTAAAACATTTCATTCAGTACCTTAGCCAATCGCAAGCCTCCTTTTTGAAGTTGTGATTCGACCATACCCCAATATTTGTAGCTATACTCATAACCCAGCTTCTCACCTACCTCAACAGAATTGTATAATTCATTAGCTAGGTCTTGAGATTCTTCTACCCAATCAAATACATTTCCCTTTTGAATATTTTTAACCTGGTTTTTATTTAAAGTTGGTAAATTATCTGCTAATTCGGTATAACTCATACCGTAATCATCGATCATATTACTATCCCAAAGTCTATGTAAGTTGGTACCCTTACCAAACCATTGCAATTGAATATCATTACCACCTTTGTCTTCTTCTCGGCCAGCATGCATAGGCTGGTGTAAATCACCCACTAAATGAACTAATAATTTTAAATAAAAAGCCTTGTCTTCTTTTGTACTATTTTCATTTTTTACAATGGCCACACATTTTTCTATACCCACTACAATATCGCCATATTGGCTAGGAGCCACTTCAGTATATTTTTTATCCGCAGGAAAGTTTACATAATGCCAAGCACTAAACTCTTTATAGGTTCGATCTGCCTTGATATCATCCGCATACGTAGACACTAATGGTAAACTTTGACCGTCTAAAATTTCTGCAATTGCCTTTTTAGCCTTTTTTGTAAGATGTCTTTGTGCTACTTCACCCGTAGTTCTGTGGCCAGTTTTTGACCAATCATACGCATTAGCAAAAGATACTTGAACCAATAGTGTTAGTAATAAAATGGATATTTTCTTCATGGTTTAAAATTTTAGTCAATATTTGATTTAAATAATTGCCAAAAATAGAGAATAGATCTTAAATCAAGTCTTAACGCGTATATAGTTTATCAGCATTTAACAAAATCTTATCAGCATTGAAATTTATCCGAATAAAATCACCCATTTTAAGATATGGCATCCTAAGCCTGGGGGCCCTACTTGTGTTTTTTTTACTTTTTATAAGCTCTGTTTACCTCGGTATGTGGGGCAAAATTCCATCGAAAGCAGAACTCTCAAGCTTAGAATACCAAAAAGCAAGTGAGGTGTATACGGCCGATAGTGTTTTAATTGGCAAGTATTATTTATTTGATCGACAGCCCATCCCTTACACCGAATTCCCTGAACATCTATTACAGTCACTTATCGCTATTGAAGATGAACGTTTTTACGAGCATTCAGGTATTGATTATAAAAGCTTAATGAGAGTAGGTTTTAAATCTATCTTAATGCAAGACCAATCTGCTGGGGGAGGAAGCACTTTGACACAACAATTGGCAAAAAATTTATACCCAAGAAAAGACAGGAAAAAAACCAATATTATTGTTGATAAACTAAAAGAGATGATCATGGCCTCTCGCTTAGAGGCTACGTACTCCAAAGAAGATATTCTTTATCACTACTTAAATACGGTAAGTTTTGGTGGTAATACTTTTGGTATTGAAAGTGCCTCTTTGAAATTCTTCAACAAAAAAGCCAAACAGTTAAAAACGGAAGAAGCTGCGGTTTTAGTAGGAATGCTAAAGGCTACTTATGGATACAATCCTAGAATTTATCCTGAAAATAGTTTGAGACGCAGAAATTTGGTGTTACAAGCGATGTTTTCTAATGGTTTCTTGAAAGAAGCTGAAAAAGATAGTTTACTAAAAATTCCATTAGAGTTAGATTATAAGGACTACAACTACAGTGATGGCTTAGCGCCTTATTTTAGAGAAGAAGTAAGAAAACAACTATTGGTATGGACAAAAAGTGAAAACGAAAAAGGTACCAATTACAATATTTATACTTCAGGCTTAAAAATATACACCACGCTTAACTATGACATGCAGGTGCTTGCTGAGCAGGCCATGATAGAACATTTAAGCGTTTTACAGCAAGATTTTGAAGAAAGCTATGGTAAAAATCCACCTTGGCTACGTGATAAAAAGCTTATCGATAAACTTTTAAAAAGAACAGAAGGGTATAAAAAACTTAAATCTATCGGACTTACCACTTCTCAAATCATGGATTCTTTGGAGCTAAAAAAAACGATGATTTTAGCGGATTGGGATGGTGAGAAATCCAGTATGGCGAGTACTTTGGACAGTTTGCAGCACTATATGAAATTTTTAAACACGGGTTCATTGGGTATAGACCCAACAACGGGCGCTGTGAAAACATGGATTGGTGGCATAAATTTTAAATATTTTAAGTACGATCATATTTCACAAAGTAAACGCCAAGTGGGGTCTACTTTTAAGCCTATAGTATATACGGCAGCCTTAGAAGATGACATTTCACCTTGTACCTACTTTTCGGCTCAAGAGGTGGAATATAAAAATTTAAAAGGTTGGTCACCTAGTAATTCTGGAACTAAAGAGGAAGGCTACTTAAACTACTCCATGGAAGAAGCCTTAAGCAATAGCGTAAATACCGTAGCCGTAAAAGTATTAGAAGAGGTTGGTATCATCAACGTAATTCGTCAAGCCAATAAAATGGGTATTTTAGAAAAACTACCTAGCGAACCTTCATTGGCTTTAGGCACTGGGGAAATAAAAATTACAGAATTAGCAGGTGCCTACGCGAGTTATGTCAATAAAAGTAAACCTGTAACCCCCTATTTAATTGATAAAATTGTCAATAGCCAAGGGGCTATGGTGCAGGTTTTCAAACCAACGACTACCTCATCTGAAGCTTTTTCATTAGAAACAAGACAAATAATGCTCGAGATGATGAAAAGCACTATCAACTCAGGCACGGCGTCAAGAATAAGAAGCACCTATAATTTACCTAATGCCATTGCCGGTAAAACAGGAACCACACAAGACAATAAAGATGCTTGGTTTGTGGGCATAACCCCTAAACTGGTGCACATCACTTGGGTTGGTCTAGATAATTACGAACTCGGTTTTAAAAATACGAGTTTAGGACAAGGCGCTAATGCAGCGCTTCCCATGTTCGCCATCTTCATGCAGAAATTAAATAAAGACAACCAATTCTCAGAAATCACTAAGGCTCAGTTTGAAACCCCTTCGGCTAATGTGCTCCTTAAATTAGACTGTGACCCTATAAAAAAAGATGGATTTTTAAAGCGCCTGTTCAAAAACCCTGAAAAAAAGAAAACTAAAAATTTTAAAGATAATTAACTATTTATTTAACTTTATTTATTTTTATTTTAACTTTATTAAAATAAATAGTATATTTACGTTATAATAGTACTTTTATTATGAGTAAATTACCTATCAAATGCCCAAGTTGTGAACAGCATTTACATGTCAGCCAGCTTTCCTGTTTAACATGTGATACCTTAATTTCTGGTAGTTATCCCTTACCGAAATTAATGCAACTTCCACAAGAAGATCAAGACTTTATACTTCAATTTGTACTGCACAGCGGAAGTCTAAAAAAAATGGCTTTACAAATGGAAATCAGTTATCCAACCATGAGGAACAAGCTAGATGATATTATTGAAAAACTACAACCCAACCTATAAAACTATGAAAACCATACTTTTTAATCCCTTTAAAAAATACCAAGAGAATACCTTGTTAGCTATTGGAATCGTTGCTACGCTTTTAGGGTCGTTCATTGGCTATATTTTTTTTACACGTTTTGACGGGGCGATTGATTTACATTTTACACCCGATATTAACCTTTGGCAACCTTTTATTGACAATAGCATAAATATCGCAACGCTGTTTGTAGTGCTATTTGTACTTGCCAAATACCACAATAAAAAAACCAGAGCTGTTGATATTTTAAACGCTGTCCTGATAGCGAGAATTCCTTATTATTTAGTGCCATTTCTAAATATAAACAATACTATTTCTAGGGCCACAGACCAAATGATGGCTATTGTTGGTGATACCATAAATATAAATATGGCGGCTATCCCCTTAAGTTCATTACTAATCATTAGCCTCTTTGCATTGATAGCTCTCGCAGCATTAGTTTGGTATATCATTTTACTATTCAATGGCTATAAGATTGCTTCTAATGCAAAAGGGAGCTTAACCATTTTATTTTTTTGTTTGGCACTTATTTTAGCGGAAATTCTAACGAAAGTTATCATTGTCAATTTTCCGTATTGATTTATGTATCAAAAAGCGACCTTAGAGGTTTACTTTCATGCCAATTTCACTGAGCTACAAAGAGAGTTCAACCCTGCACTAAACAAAATAAAGATTTCAATTATGAAAAAAGCTACACTAATATGCATCACCATATGTACATTTTTTACTGTAAATGCCCAAGACATTACTGGAAAATGGAATGGTATTTTAAAAGTTCAAGGCACACAATTGCGACTCGTTTTTAATGTGGATAAATCAAACGTTGGTTTTACTGCCACCATGGACAGTCCAGATCAAGGTGCAAACGGGATCCCCGTGACAAAAACCTCCTTTGACAACAATAGTATAAAATTTGAAGTAGCAAACTTGCGTATTACGTATGTTGGTGAATTAAAAGATGATGAGATCATCGGTAATTTTTCTCAAAGCGGACAAGTGTTTCCTATGAACTTATCTCGGATCGAGAATGAAAAATTAGAACTCAAAAGATCACAAGAGCCTAAAAAACCATATTCCTATTACTCAGAAGCGATTACTTTTGAAAACACAAAAGAAAACATTTCATTGTCAGGAACTTTAACGCTCCCAAAAAAAGAAGGTGTATATCCCGCGGTTATTCTAATTTCAGGGAGTGGTCCACAAAACAGAGATGAAGAACTGCTAGGACACAAACCCTTTTTAGTCTTGGCCGACCACTTCACTAAAAATGGAATTGCCGTTTTAAGATACGACGACCGCGGCGTTGGAGAGTCTAAAGGAAATTTCACTACAGCAACCTCTGCTGATTTTGCTACAGATGTAAAAAGTGCCATGGCCTACCTAAAAACCAGAAAAGAAATCAACAAAAAGAAAATTGGATTGGTAGGCCATAGCGAAGGTGGTTTAATTGCTCCTTTGGTTGCTTCAACATCAGAAGATGTGAGCTTTATTGTTTTACTAGCGGGAACTGGAATTTCAGGAGGTGAAATACTATTATTACAGCAAGAATTAATCGCTAGGGCTTCTGGTATCTCTGAATCAGAAATAAAAAAAACCTACGAGGTCAATAAAGTTATTTTTGATCTAGTCACTAGTTCTAAGAACGATAAAAAGTTGAATGATGATCTGTCAAACCTAATTTATACAGCTATTGAAAATGATGCCCAAATGGTAATTCCCAACGGCGTGACCAAAGAAAAGTATGTTGCTCAACAAGTGAATCAAATTTTAAATCCTTGGATGAAATTCTTTATACAGTACGACCCAGCTCCTGCGCTCGAAAAAGTAAAATGCCCAGTTTTAGCAGTCAATGGGGAAAAAGATTTACAAGTTCCGCCTAAAGAAAATTTAACAGCTATTAAAAATGCCTTAGCAAAAGGCGGAAATAAAAAGCTAACGACTATCGAGTTCCCTAATTTAAACCATTTATTTCAAGAATCACAAACAGGTGCTCCTTCTGAATATGCTAGCATTGAACAAACCTTCTCCCCTATTGCACTAGAAGCAATTACGGCTTGGATAAAAAAGCAAGTAGAGTAAGTATAACGCTCAAGAACAACAATTTTAAAGAGAAAAAGAGGCATAAAATAGTTCTGTATTTTATGCCTCTTTTTCCTTTTTCAAATGCTGGATCGAAAAAAATAAAATAATAAACAGTTTAAAATATGAATTTATTTTAATATATTTATAATATCAATTTAATATCAAATTTAAGAAATCATGACAAACGAAAAAACTACCAAACCGGCTAATGGATATCTATTTTTATTTCTTGTATTCCTGCTCATCGGACTAAGTGTTTATTTTTTAATCTCACAACAAAATCCAATTTATGTTATTGGCATAGGAATTGCCCTATTTTTACTACCCGGTTTTATTTTAGTAAATCCAAATGGCTCTAGGGTTTTGTTGCTTTTTGGAAAGTATATAGGAACGATTAAAGAAAACGGATTTTACTGGGTCATTCCCTTTTATTCAAAAAGTAAAATTTCACTACGGGCTAGTAATTTTGATAGTGAACGCCTAAAAGTTAATGACAAACTTGGGAACCCTGTTATGATTAGCACCATACTGGTATGGCGGGTTACTGATACTTATAAGGCGGCTTTTGAAGTAGATGATTATAAAAATTTTGTGCGAGTACAAACCGATGCTGCTGTTCGAAAATTAGCCAGCATGTACCCTTATGACAACTTTGCTGATGAAGGGCATACCGAAGATATTACATTGAGATCAAGTGTGAATGAGGTGAGTGAAGCATTAGAAAAAGAAGTTCAAGAACGCTTGGCAATGGCAGGTATTGAAGTTTTAGAGGCGCGAATTGGTTACTTAGCCTACGCACAAGAAATAGCGAGTGCTATGTTAAAACGCCAACAAGCCACAGCCATCGTGGCGGCCCGTCACAAAATTGTAGAAGGTGCGGTAAGCATGGTGGAAATGGCTATTGATATGTTGAATAAAAAACAAGTAGTTGAACTAGATGAAGAACGAAAAGCAGCCATGGTGAGCAACCTAATGGTCGTATTATGTTCTGATAAGGATGTAAGTCCTGTAGTCAATTCAGGAACATTAAACCACTAATATAGCCCTATGAAAGAGTATAAAATTATTGCCCAAAAAGGAGGCTTATTTAAAAATAAAGATGAAGAGTTTGAAACTATTTTAAATGATTTTGCTCGTGAAGGTTGGGCGGTAATTAGCTCCACCTCCAACCCTCATACACACTTGCTAAAAGTCATCCTAGAACGACAAAAATATTAAAAAGAAAAATTACACTAATAAATACATAAATTGTAGTTTAATTTAGTGGCTAAAAATATAGCTATGGCCAAAAAAAAACCATTTGCATTACGGATCAATGAAGATATGATGAAGGCCATCGAAAAATGGGCCTCAGACGAGTTCCGCAGTACAAATGGGCAAATAGAATGGATGTTAATGAAAACACTTAAAGATGCTAAACGTGAACCTAAAAACAAATCGGAAAAAGACTAAGGTTTTAGGATTTTCTTAACTAGATAAATCCTTATTTTTGGCAGACCAACCAAAAAACTAACAAATGGCCAGGTTCAATTGTTTTTTTATAACAATTTTCTTTTTTTATGCAGCTAATGCCCAAAATGAAGATAAAAAATTTACGGTTCCTTTTTATGCCGAAATTCCTCAAATAGATGGCATTCTTGACGAAGCTGTTTGGGATAAGATTGAAGAGGTGAACCAATTTCAACAATACTTTCCAGCAGATACTATTTTAGCCCATAATGATACGGGTATAAAAATGTATTACGATGGCGTTACTTTGTATGTGGCATTAAAATTAACTACCTCAGGTAATAATTATGTTACTCCTTCCCTACGACGAGATTTTAGGGCTGGTGGCAATGATAATATTAGTTTAATGTTCGATACCTTTAATGATGCCACTAATGCTTTTTTATTTGGCATCAATCCTTATGGAGTAATTCGAGAAGCATTAATTTCGAATGGGGGTGGTGACGATGGTGGTTTTAATACTTCTTGGGATGTTAAATGGCGTGGTGAGGCTAAAACTTTTGAAAATTATTTTACCGCTGAATTAGCCATTCCCCTTACTTCATTAAAATTTAAAGAAGGTGAAACCAAATTTAGGTTCAACGCCTACCGTTTTGACACCCAATCTAATGAAACAAGCACTTGGGCTAGAATACCACAAAATCAATCAATCTATAGCTTAGCTTTTATGGGAGTTATGACTTTTGAGAAACCTCTCGGAAAATACAGAACACCCATAGCTATTATTCCTTACATAAACGGCTTGTCACAAAAAAACTTTGAAACCGATGAAGGCCTTTCGAAAGTAAACTTTGGAGGTGATGCCAAGATAGCCATCGGTAATGGAATGAATTTAGATGTTACCCTTAACCCAGACTTCTCTAATGTTGAAGTAGATAATCTTTTTACCAACCTGACCCGATTTGAGGTAAACTTACCGGAAAGGAGGCAATTTTTCGTAGATAATGGGGATTTATTTGCGAGTTTTGGTGGCGGTAGAGATGCAAATCCATTTTTCTCACGGCGTATTGGTATTGCTACCGACGAAAATGGAAACTCGGTAGAAAATAAAATTATTGGCGGTGTTCGTTTAAGCGGTAAATTAAATGAAAATTGGCGTTTAGGTTTTTTAAATATGCAAACCGCAGAAGACTTAGAAAACGAAATTGCATCGAATAATAACATGATGTTAGCTATTCAAAAGAAAGTCTTTTCCAGATCTAACTTTGGCTTATTTTTTATCAATAGGGAAACTTTTAAAGATTATGATTTTTTGGCTCCAGAAGATCGTTACAACCGTGTTTTAGGAGTTGATTATAATTTGGCCTCCGAGGATAACGTATGGAATGGCAAGTTTTATGTACACAAATCATTTGATCCAGATAGTGATGGCAAAGACCTATCAACAGGAGCCTTCATGTCGTATAAAACACGAAAACTAAATGTTTTTACGGATTGGGTATACATTGGGGAGAATTTTAATTCGGATTTAGGTTTTATTAGACGAAAAGATATCTTTAAGTTCGTAACTGGTCTTGAGAAAATTTTCTGGCCTAGCTCTGGAAAAATAAATCAGCATAGTTTTGAGTTGTTTCCAGTCTTCACCTTAAACCCATCTCTCGATTTTCAAACTACAGACTATACTCTTAAACTTTCTTGGGGAGCAGAATTTAAAAATCAATCTCGATTAAATGCAAGTATCGAAAACAACTATACTTTTTTATTAGGTAGTTTTGATCCAAGTAGACAAGAAGGAGCTACACCACTTCCTGCCGATGTGGGATACTACTATTCGGGGGCTGAAACAAGTTTTCGATCAGACCGTAGAAAAGTTTTTTCGTTTGAACTTCAGCAAGCTTATGGTGAGTTTTTTAACGGCACTCGGTACGCAGCAGGCTTCGAAATGAGTTTGCGATTACAGCCTAAGGCGAATATTTCATTAGCGCTCAACTACGACCAAGTAGATCTGCCTCAGCCCTATTCTAGCGCTAATTTTTGGCTATTAAGTCCAAGTTTCGACTTTACCTTTAGTAAGTCTGTTTTTTGGTCTACTTTAGTTCAGTACAGTAACCAAAGAGATAATTTAGGATTTAATTCTCGACTACAGTGGCGTTTTGCGCCTTTATCGGACTTGTTTATTGTCTATAATGACAATTATTTTGTAAATAGTTTTGAACCAAGAAATAGATCCCTAAATCTTAAATTTACCTATTGGTTAAACATTTAACACATACTTCTTTGAATTACAAACTACTTTGTTCTGATTTAGATGGCACCCTACTTTCAACAAAAAGTGATGTGTCTGAATTTACCATTTCAGAAATCGCAAGAATAAAAAACAAACTTCGCGTCATTTTAGTTTCTGCTAGAATGCCTAGCGCCATGACCTATATTCAGAAAAGCTTAGGAATAGAAAACGAGCCTATGGTTTGTTATAATGGAGCTCTGGTAGTACACGGAGAAAATGAAATTAGCTCGATCACCATTCCCCTTACAATTTTAAGTAGAATTCACCAGCTTGCAACCGTTTATAGTATTCAATTAGGTTTATATTATAAAAATGAATGGTTTGTAGAGGAACACTCAGAACGTGTAGCAAAAGAAATTAACTATACAAAAAACCACCCAGAATTTAGAAGTACTACTGACTCCTTGAGCGATTGGAAAGCGCGACAAATTTCGGGAGCGCACAAAGTAATGTTAATGGGAGCTAAAGACACCACCGACTCTTTATTCCAAGATTTACAAGATACTCTGGGTGATGCTATTGCTATCTACCGATCTAACGAAACACTTATTGAAATAGCCCCAAAATCGGTCTCTAAATTAACCGCCATACAATTGTTATTAGCGCCTAATGAAACCTTAGACCAAGTAATTGCCTTTGGCGATAATTATAACGATTTTGATATGCTTAAGTATGTAGGTTGTGGCGTTGCTGTAGCGAATGCACGTGATATTGTTAAGGCCATAGCAAATTACATTACAGCCAAAAATACCGATGACGGTGTTGCTAGATTCATAAAAGAACAGCTGTAGATTTCAATTGTTCTAATTATATTTGACAAAAAGCTTTAAAAATGATGAACGAAACACTTATTACCAACGATACCGTAGTTTTTGGATTACTCACCTTATGTTTAGGCTTTGTTTTTTATACCTCGTCGATCTCCAAAGGCTTTTGGGGTAAATTTTATAGCGTTGTTCCTGCTGTTTTAATGTGCTATTTACTGCCTGCAATTTTAACAAGCACAGGGATAATCTCTGATGAAATATCTAATCTTTATTTTATGGCGAGTAGATATCTGCTCCCAGCAGCATTGGTATTAATGACATTGAGTATCGACTTAAAAGCTATTGCTAGCTTAGGCTCAAAAGCCCTGATTATGTTTTTTACAGGAACAGTAGGTATCATTATCGGCGGTCCTATTGCTATTTTAATTGTATCCACTTTTTCACCTGAAACGGTCGGCGGTAATGATTTTGATGCTATTTGGAGAGGTTTATCTACTATTGCAGGGAGTTGGATCGGTGGTGGAGCCAACCAGGCCGCTATGCTTGAAATTTTTCAATACAACCCCGATGAATACGGCAAAATGGTTTTGGTTGATATTGTTGTAGCTAATGTTTGGATGGCGATTATTTTATTTGGCGTTGGAAAAACTAAAAAAATCGATACATGGCTTAAGGCCGATACTTCTGCCATTGAAGAATTGCGAAAAAAAGTAACCCTATTTTCTGAGAAAATTACACGTGTACCTAGCTTAAAAGATTATATGATGTTGTTATTCTTTGCTTTTACGGCCGTAGGTATTTCTCATTTTTTTGGAGATGGCATCAGTGACTATTTAAATAAAAATAGCAGTTCCGTGGCAGATCCTAGTAATTTTCTATCCTTTTTAGGATCTAGTTTTTTTTGGATGGTAGTTGTTGCCACCGTACTGGGCATTGTACTTTCCTTTACCAAGGCAAAAAATTATGAAGGAGCTGGAGCCAGTAAAATTGGGAGTGTTTTTATTTATATCCTTGTGGCCACTATTGGTATGAAGATGGATTTAAGTAAAGTCTTAGAAAACCCTGGTTTATTGATTATAGGTTTTATTTGGATCGCCATCCATGCAGGTTTGCTCATTCTTGTCGCCAAATTGATTAAGGCTCCTTATTTCTTTTTAGCCGTGGGTAGCCAAGCCAATGTAGGTGGTGCTGCTTCCGCCCCTGTCGTTGCCGCTGAATTTCATCCCTCATTGACTTCTGTTGGAGTTTTATTAGCTGTTTTTGGTTATGTCGTTGGTACCGGTGGTGCTTTGCTTTGTGCCTACCTCATGGAAGTTGCTTCTAATTTTTAAAATACGATTTAGGCTAGTTTAAATAAAAAAAATAATGATATTTGCCGAATGAACAAATAATAGTGAAGTCTAAAATGGACCTTCAAAAAACAACTAATACTTTCAAACCTTTATCTTAAAATACAATGAGTTGGTTAAAATTTATGAAAATAAAAAACGTAATGTTATGGTCCTTAGTAGCACTTTTGGTAGCTTCTTGTGGTACTAATGACAAAAATACCATGGTGGTTAACGGCACTATTAAAGGCTTAAAAAAAGGAACATTATACTTGCAGCAAATTCAGGATACTATTCTTAAAAACTTAGATTCTTTAGAAATAAATGGCAATGGAGATTTTAGCCTTTCTGCGGCGGTTACCGATCCAGATATCTTTTACCTGTATTTAACTAAAGAGGATAACAATGCCATCAATGATAGAATTACTTTTTTTGGTGAGCCCGGCATTATTACAATTAAAACCACTTGGAATTCATTTGAAGCCGAGGCTAAAATATCGGGGCCAGGATCAACATCGAACGAAAAATACGAAGAGTATCGCAAAGGAATGTCTCGCTACAATGCTAAAGATTTAGAACTATTACAGGCCCAATTTAATCCGAAGTTTTCAAATGACTCTTTAGCCATTGACTCTTTGCTAAAATTAAGTGATAAAAATGTATACAGAAGTTATGCTTACGGTTTAAATTTTGCGCTTAATAACAAAGATTCTTATGTAGCCCCTTACATTGCAGTTAATGAAGTGGCAGAATCGAACGTAAAATATTTAGATTCAATTTACAAAATGCTTACGCCAGAAGTAGCAGATTCTAAATACGGCAAAAAATTAAAACTACATATTGAAGAAGTAAAAAAGGCAAAAAACTAGATCCTTATTTGGTTCAGCATTTTTTAGCCAACAAAAAAGCATCCATTTTAATTGGATGCTTTTTTGTTTTGTATCGTTGAATACCTAGCTTAGCCTAACTTGTTTAATCTCTCAACCAAAGCAGTAGCTTTTTCTTCTAACGCAACACGCACTTTTTTAAGATGCTCACTTCTGTTATCTACCTTTTTATTATTTACCTCACCAATTAAATCATCAAAAGTTTTGATTGCATCGTCTATAAGTGCAGATCCTTCTTTTGAACTTTTTTTGTTATTTGAAGCTTCCCAAAAATATACTGCTTCAATAATATCTCCTAAAACGTAGTTGATATCTTTTTTTAAATTTTGAATACTTGCCATTTTACTAATTTTATTTTTTGCAAAAGTAATCTTTTTAATAGTACCATAGTACTATCGAATTAAATTAAATAGTTACTTCTAACAAGGTGGTTTCTTTGGCCTGTATGCTCACTTTTGTTGAACTCGCCGATAAGAGCAGGGTTTCCCCTTTATTTAACTGTGCTTTGCCGTGCTCGTTAGCAATTATTGCTTGGCCAGCCACACACATGTAAATAGTAAAGGAATCTCTTTGACTTAAGTCGATATTCATATTTTCTGTAAGCTGTAGATAATTTGTTTTAAAATAAGGACTATCTACCATGGCATTTACAGTATTTGTATCGGTATCATACGCTACCTTAAAATCATCTTTCTTCTCGTAATCGATGGCGTCTAAAGCCAGATCAGTGTGCAATTCTCTAAATTGACCAGCTTTATCTTTTCTATTAAAATCAAAAACACGATAGGTTACATCAGAAGTTTGCTGAATTTCTGCCAGCACAACTCCTGCTCCAATGGCATGTATTTTTCCTGTATTGATAAAAAAAGTATCCCCTTCTTTCACTTTTTCATAATTCAAAAGCGCTAATAGGGTATTGTTTTCTATACTCTTTTGATAGTCTTTTTTAGTGACCGTTTTGTTAAATCCAACAATTAAATCGGCATCCGGTTCAGCGTCCATGATGTACCACATTTCGGTTTTCCCAAAAGAGTTATGACGCTTTTTTGCCAATTCGTCATTAGGATGCAATTGGATCGATAAATCTTGTTTAGCATCAATAAATTTAATCAAAATAGGGAATGCTGTGCCAAATCGTTCAACCACACTTTTACCTAATAAGGCCTCTGGATTTTCATCGATTAATTCTTGTAGTGAGGTATGGGCTAAATCGCCATTGGCAACAATCGAAATATCGCCTTCAACAGTTGATATTTCCCAGCTTTCACCAACACTATCGCTGGCTATTGGTTTGCCAAAAATATCGCCTAACTTAGTACCACCCCAAAGGCGTTCTTTCAAAATAGGTTTAAATTTTAATGGGTAGTACATGCTTATTTTTTATTTATCCTGAATAACTCACAAAGTTTCGTGGGGTTTCATAGAGCACCACCTCTAAGTCTTTATCTTGATCAATATGTGGTCTTAATTTATCCCATATGACCACTGCGATATTCTCTGCAGTAGGGTTTAAGGTTTTAAATTCAGGAACCTCTACGTTTAGATTTTTGTGATCAAAGGCATTTTCAACTTCGCTCTTAATTAAATCTTTTAGGACTTTAACATCAATAACAAATCCTGTTTCTTTATCGATTTCACCGGTAACACTAACAATAAGTTCGTAATTGTGACCATGAAAATTGGGGTTGTTACACAAACCAAAAACGGCATCATTTTTTTCAAAACTCCAATCTGGTCTGTATAATCTGTGCGCAGCATTAAAATGTGCTTTTCTACTTACTTTTACCTTCATTGTATAAAATTATTTTCAGTAATGTGATTGTAAAATTTATCAAAAATAATTTTAAACCATGCCGTATACCTATCTGGGTTTTCTAACATATCCGCTTTTATCGCTTCAGGTTTCATCCATTTCCAATCGGCAACTTCATCAGGGTTTATCTTTGGTGCATCGTGGCCATAACCAATCATCACATGATCCAATTCGTGTTCCGTTAAGCCATTATCAAAAGGTGCCTTGTAAATGAATGAAAAAAGTTCTTTTAATTCGGTTTTAAAACCCATTTCTTCTTGCAACCTTCTTTTTCCGGCTTCAATGTTTGATTCTCCTACACGCTGATGACTGCAACATGTATTGGTCCATAGTAAGGGAGAGTGGTATTTATGCGCTGCTCTTTGTTGCAGCATAGTTTCTCCCTTATCGTTCATTACAAAAACAGAAAAAGCACGGTGAAGTAAAGCCTTCTCGTGAGCTTCCATTTTTGGCATGGTTCCAATTTGTTCGTCTAATTCATTAACGAGTATAACACGTTCTTCTTTCAATTTTATCTTCTTTAAATCTTAGCAATTGCGATACTACATCGCATGACAAAAATAATACCTTTAAGTTATAATTTATAGTGAAACCCTAAAATATTGCTATTGAAAAAGCTTGATTTGAATTCTGGTATCCAAAAAAGTACCACTAAACTTCTCCTCTCGATAAGTTTAAAGAATTTATAAATTCACTGGGTGGAAGTTTTTTTTCAAAAAATAAGGAATAGTAAAAAGTAATGAAAACCTTTTACTTCTAGAAGAGAGTATTTTAAATTGAAAGGAACCATAGCTCATCTAAAAATAGACTTTAGATCTATTTTATTTGAGATTACCTGTAACAGAAGAAGTATTATTTGCTAAAAAACCTTGAACTAGTTTGTGGTTTTAAAAGAATCTTGGCGATCTTAGGTTACCTCTGGTCTTTACTAAATCATATCTTAAAATAATTTCAAAGGAACCGTCATTAAACGCGGCGCTACCTAATTCTGTTATTTCTCTGTCATAAGCCAAGCCAATAAGTAACTCTTCAGAAACATGGAAGCCTACCAAAGCACTAAGAGCCGCATCCCAACGGTATGCCGCGCCAAGTATAAACTTATTATCAAACATAAAATTAGCGGATGCATCTACTTGCAAGGGCGCTCCCTGAACCATTTTAGTGAGCACTGTTGGCTTAAATTTTAGGAATGGATTTAGATCCCACACATACCCAGTAATAAAATAAAAATTCATCTGTTCGCTAGCTGTCGATAAAGAGGAAGATTCAAAATGAGATGTTTCTAATATTCTTGGTACCGACAAACCTAAATATAATTTATCGGTATGATAATAGACACCTGCACCAATATTTGGAGAAAACCTATTGTCGACATCTTGTTGTAAGGTTTGATCGTTCTGAACATATTGATCTAGCTGTGAAAATCGAATATCTAATAAATTAGCACTTGCTTTAAGTCCAAAACTCAGCTTACCTTCTCTTGAGGTTTGAATGGTATATGAAAAATCAACATCCAAATTTGTCTCAGAGGTGGGTCCTATCTTGTCATTGACTATGGATACTCCTAAGCCCATACCTCTATAGCCTATGGGTGTATGTACATTTAATGTTTGCGTTGTTGGCGCACCTTCTAAGCCTAACCACTGCGAACGATGCAGCGCTGCAATACTCATGTGGCCACGTGAACCTGCATAAGCAGGGTTTACACTAACTGTGTTATACATGTATTGGGTGTATTGTGCGTCTTGTTGGCTAAAAACACAACCTGTTGTTAGGCATAGCGTAAGGCATAGCAAGGCAAATAGTGAATTAAAATAAGTATGATGATTGGGGTTTTTCATGTATACTATCTGTTTATGTAAATGTATCCTGTAAGTTTTTTCATGTTATTGACGGCATCTTGATAATCTATGATATAGAAATAGGTGCCCACAGGAAGTTTATTGTCCTTATCAATCGTTACTCTACCATTAGAAGTACCATCAAATACGTTTCCTTGGGTATTGTATGATTTTGTTACAAATACCATTACACCCCATCTGTTAAATATTTTAACTGTATTATTAGGATAATTTTCTAAGCCATCAATTCGAAGTACATCATGAGCACCATCACCATTTGGTGTGACCACATTATACACTTTAATACTATCACCGGCAACCACTAAATCAGGATCTAAATAATTTGGAATTCCGTTATTATTTATGTCATCATTAGACCAATCACCATCACCATTTACATCTTCATCGATAGTTGCGATACCATCATCATCATCATCAGCATCTCTATAATCTACTTCATCATCTTCATCTGTATTTGGAAGATCTGTCAAAGGATTATCTATTTCATCATTAGGATCAATATCATTGGTATTATTGCCTTCGTAACCATCATCAAGTCCGTCATTATCTTCATCTAATCCTAACAATACCACATCTGCAATACCATCATGATTGTAATCATGCGCTTCAATGGCATCAGGAACACCATCATTATCACTATCTTCATCTAAATAATCTGGTAAATCTGAATTGTCTGTATTTACAGGGATTAAACCAAGGTTTCCATTTTGTTCATAAGCATCATCTAAACCATTATTATTTGCATCTACGCCGCTTGGTGCGATATAGTCTGCTGTGGTTTGGGCTTCTACATTGTCAGGTATTCCGTCATTATCAGAATCAATATCTAAATAATCAGGAATTCCGTCGCCGTCAGAATCGGTAGCATTAGTTGCTGGATCATTATCGTTATCCAAATTCAAATCTTCCCATGCATCTAAAATACCATCGTTATCGCTATCTAAATCTAATGCATTTGAAACCACTATAGTCACGGTCGAAGTACTACAGTTGCCCGAGGTGTCGCAAACGGTATATTGAAAAGTGTCAGTTCCTACAAAACCATTATTAGGGGTGTACGTAAATATGTCATCCGATGGGTTGTTAGGCGTTCCGTTCGTATCCATTACTATTCTACCATTGGTAGGTGATGTCGTAGTAAGAGTTCCATTTGTTGGAAGGTCATTATCATTGACATCCCAGTTATCAATAACAATAACTTGATTTTCATTGATGCTGACAACGTCATCATTGGTATCTAAAATAGGCAAAATAGCAATCGTCACTGTGGCCGTACTACAATCCCCTAAAGCATTACAAACCGTATAGGTAAAACTATCTGCTCCGTTATAATCAGGATTGGGTGTATAGGTAACACTGTCGTCCGACGGATCATTTGGGGTTCCATTGCCATCAATAATTACAGTACCATTCGCGGGGACAGACGTTGTTAAGGTACCAGAATTGGGTACATCTGTATCATTATTAAGAATATCAATCACTACAAATGAATCTTCATCTACCGTTGCCACATCATTTACCAAGGTGCTAGATTGACTCATACAAACTACCGTAAAACTAGGTAATATTTTTGAGTTTCCTGCCTTTACCAGTGTGGCGACATATTTAATGACATCTTGGGTTGCTGTGATGGTAGGTGCATTTTGATCCCCTGTTAACGGTGGTGACCAGGTGATGCTTGCTCCCGGAGGAACATTATTAGCAATATCTAAAGTCACTTGATTATCAGGCGCATTGCAGTCTGTTAGAATAAAATACGTTGTTGCATTTTTTCCACAGGCTGTTCCGTCATAGGTAGCAAAATATACCCCAGGTTGATTTACTTCGTAGAAGAAATCTGTACCTAAAACCGTATTGGTATCGGAAGCATTAAACCATCGATAATTATTTTCATCGGTACTATTTGGTGCTTGCAGCAAATATTGAGCAGTAGCCAAATTAGAGCATAGCAATCCAAAAAGTAGAACGAATAAAAATTTATATGTGTTGATTGATTTCAAATTTGTTGTCTATTTTTTATTCGTACCAATTACTTTACTACAAACACTACATTAATCAATGAATTATAATCTGATGGCAAGCCAATAACATCATACGTCATGACCCCACTGGCATTGACACTTACATTGGCAAAAACACTGGTGTCAAAAAAAGTAACATAATAATAAAGTTCCGTTGCCGCGTAGGTTGGTATCGCCGCTGGCGCGCCTGCACTGGCTACCGCTGGCGTTGCATACTGAGCTGTATATTGTGTATATAAATTTAAAGTTCTTCCGGTTCCAGTACTAGATGCATCGACAGCTATGGACGGCGGATAAAAAATTCTAGCTGCCTTTGAAGTGATTGGCGTAATGGCATCCACCACTTGTTGGATGTTTGCTTCATTAGTACCGTCACCATTAGCATCTACAACTGTAGTATTTACATTGGTTGCTGTAGGCTGTGCTAATACCCAATCACTGCCATTCCAGCGCATTATCTGCCCTGTTGTGGTACCATTCGCTAATTTTGATAAGCTTACGGCATCATCAGCTATTTTGGCTGTAGTTACTGCATTATTGGATAAATCAGCACTTGCAATAGTACCATCAGTTATGTTTTCTGTATTTACCGCATTGTCAGCTAATTTCGCATTGGTTACTGCATCAGCAGCTAATTCTGCCGTACCTACTGCCCCAGCTGCGATCTCTAAAGTGACATTACTAAACGCTGCGTTTGTACCCCCTGTTACTGTTAAATCAGCTGAAGTGATATTGCCATTAGCTAAAGCTGCTCCATTTACTGATAATACACCTGCAGCACTTCTTGTCAATCCTGTTCCAACTATAGCTGCATCTATCTTTAATGGGGTTACTGCATTATTTGCTAAATCTACGGCCACAATCGAGCCATCTACTATTTTAGCGCTAGTTACGGCGTTATCAGCTAAATCAGTTGTCACTATACTTCCATCTATAATTTTTGCACTGTTGACTGAGTTATTTGCCAAATCGGCAGTTGCTACTGTCCCATCTGCTATTTTAGCACTGGTAACAGCATTATCAATTAATTTAATGGTTGTTACCGCATTATTCGCTAATTCATTCGCAGTGATTCCAGAGGCAGCCACATCTAAAGTATAGGGACTTGCCGTTGTTCCTGCACCTGCTCGTACTAAGGTAGCATCAGTAGCATTTGTTATTTCATTACCAACTATTTTATCTAAATCTAAAGCAGCACTCGCATTTATGGCATCAGCTAACTCTGTATCCGTAGCCAAACTTCCATCGACCGATAAAACTCCAGCGGCTGATCTTGATAAGCCTGATCCTGCTAGGGAGCCATCTATCTTTAAAGGCGTTACGGCGTTATTAGCTATATCAACTGCAGCTACAGTACCATCGGTAATGTTTTCTGTGTTTACTGCATTGTCTGCTAATTTTGCATTGGTTACTGCATCAGCAGCTAATTCTGTTGTGCCTACTGCTCCTGCTGCGATTTCTAAAGTGACATTATTCAATGTTGAATTTGCTCCGCCTGTAACTGTTAAATCAGATGAACTTATTGTTCCATCGCCTGTTAAACTTGATACATCAACAGATAATACTCCTGTAGCTATATTTCTTGCAATTCCTGACCCGGCAATAGTAGCATCTACCTTTAATGGCGTTACTGCTCCATTGGCTATATCAACAGAAGCTATTGTGCCATTGGTGATATTCTCTGTGTTTACTGCATTGTCTGCTAATTTTGCATTAGTTACGGCATCAGCAGCTAATTCTGTTGTGCCTACTGCGCCAGCTGCGATTTCTAAAGTGACATTATTCAATGTCGAATTTGCTCCACCTGTTACTGTTAAATCAGATGAAGTAATGTTACCATCTCCAACAATATCTGTCGGATCTATACTTATTGTGTAAGCTGTATTATTGCCCGTGACACTATTGGTAACATTTATGCCTGTTCCCTCTACTACAGTTGTAGTTAATTCACTAGACCCTATAGCTCCCGACAATTCTGCTAAGGCTCCTTCTACATTCGTAGCTGTAAAAATATTACCTGAATCAGCAATAGTTACTTCTGTAGCCGTTTGATCATCTGTTCCTGCAGCAGCTAATACTGCCGTGAAATCTACTGTTTGAGTACCACCATCTTCTAAGGTTAAAGTCAATACATTGCTTGTATTGTTTAAACTAAAAGCAGTAATGCTTTGGTTATCCGTATTGTCTAAAAATGAACTTAAGTCTACCGTTACTGGATCACCATTCTCAATCGCTATCGTTAAAACATTA
>CAXBCN010000033.1:0-22361 GCA_963974535.1 uncultured Cellulophaga sp. | reverse complement strand
AAATAAATATTAACTTTGGAGAACTAGGCTAGTGCTTTTCATAGGATACGGTGTTCTACGCAGTTTTTATTCCGCTTTCATATATTCATAAATTTCATTCAATTCCGATGATTTTAATGATTTTCCCCAAAGATTTCTGTGATAATCAATTCCTGATTTCTTGATTTTAGAACTGTCTATTTTTTCGTTCTTTATAGTCATCCATTTCCAAAGTAGAGTAGAGTCAGTTTTAGCCAAAGCTGGTCCAGTCATATTTTTGGTCAGTTTATGACAAGCTGCACAATTCGCATTAAAAATCTGTTTTCCTTTTTGAGCATTTTCCGTTAAATTCGGCGAAACGGTTCCGCAAACAAATTCAGGCGTTTCAGTTCCGCAAACCAAGTATTTCGGTTGGCTAATATTATACAGAAAGTAAGAAATGCCAATTACTAAAATCAAAAATCCACTTGAGATAATTAAAATCCGATTTGTTAACTTTTTAAATAGATTCATTTTTGTTTTTTAAAAATCCCGAACCATTTTAGATTTAAAAAAATCATTATCGCTAATATTATTCCGATGATTACATATTGATTCATTGGTAAGTTTTTAAAATCCGGTCGTTGAATTTTGTCAATTAAAAGTGGTATGTATAAAAAAACTAAAAGTATTGTGAACAACATAAAAATCCATTTTCCAATAGTTTTAATTGTATCCAAAATTTGAAGTTTATTCATTTGTTTGTTGGTTTTGTCAAATTGCGTAGAACAAAAGAATATAGACATCTGGCATTGGGCCCTAAACTTTTAGGCATTTATATTAATTTGATCAAAAATAAAAGGAATAGGTTCTAAAACAATACCTTTGCAGCCTTAAATTTATAAAATACAAACAATGAAACTACATAGAAATTTGGTATTTGCCGTGGTTGATGCCTTAAACCTAATTTTTAATGAAGGAGAATATGCCGATAAAGTAGTTCAAAAAGTATTGAAATATGATAAACGATGGGGCGCTCGTGATAGAGGATTTATCGCTGAGACTACCTATGAAATTGTTCGTTACAAACGTTTATATACCGAAATTGCAGAAGTAAAAGCACCGTTTAGTCGTCCTAATTTATTTCGAATATTTGCTGTTTGGGCCGTATTAAGAGGTATTGAGTTGCCTGATTGGAAGCAAATTGAGCCAGTTCCAGAACGCAAAATAAAAGGACGCTTTGATGAGCTGTCAAAGATTAGAAAGTTTAAAGAATCTATCCCTGATTGGATGGATGAATTAGGCGAAAAATCTTTAGGAGAAAAACGTTGGACAAAAGAATTGAATGCCTTAAACCAACAAGCCGATGTCATATTAAGGGTCAACACCTTGAAAACGACGAAGGAGACCTTGCGTAAAGAGCTTTTAGAAAACGGAATCGACTGTGAACCGATTAAAGGATATCCAGACGCCCTTAAGCTTGCCGAACGTGGCAACGTTTTTACGACCGAAGCCTTCAAAAATGGATTCTTCGAAGTGCAAGACGCTTCTTCTCAATTAGTTGCTGCCTTTTTAGACGTACAACCAGGGCAACGGGTGATTGATACCTGTGCAGGGGCTGGGGGAAAAACATTGCATATTGCAGCCCTTATGGAAAATAAAGGCCAATTGATTGCTATGGATATTTACGAAAATAAATTAAAAGAACTGAAACGAAGAGCCAAACGTAATGGTGCTTTTAATATTGAACCAAGAGTTATAGACTCCACCAAAGTCATCAAAAAACTAGCCGAAAAAGCAGATCGTATATTAATTGATGCCCCTTGCACCGGATTAGGTGTTTTGCGCAGAAACCCCGATGCGAAATGGAAATTACAACCTGAATTTTTAGAGCAAATAAAAGCCACTCAACAAGAAATTTTACGTAGTTATAGCAGAATGCTAAAACCGGAAGGTAAAATGGTCTATGCTACCTGTTCTATTCTACCCCAAGAAAATAACGATCAAGTAAAATCGTTCTTAGCCTCAGCCGAAGGGGCAGATTTTAGATTACTAAAAGAAAACAAAGTATCTGCTGCTGAAAGTGGTTATGACGGATTTTATATGGCGCTGTTGGAGAAAGTAGCCACAAAAAGTAAAACATCCTAATTTTTAAAGTAATCAACAATTGCCCAAAAAACTGTTAACTTTTCTAGAAAGATAATCCTTGAAAAAATCGTAAATTTGCCCTTTCTTAAAACGAACAATACGCGCAAATGATTCACTTTTTCGGAAACACCAACACCAAAGTTTTTGCTGTACAAACCAAAAACGAACTTTCAGAAGAAAATAGTACAAAATTGAGCTGGTTATTTGGCAACCAACCTAAAATAAATATGGCGTCATTAGACGCCTTTTTTGTTGGCCCAAGAGCAGCCATGATTACGCCTTGGAGCACCAATGCTACCGAAATCACTCAGAATATGGGTATCGAAGGAATTGTCAGAATCGAAGAATTTAAAGCTTCGAACGCTGATGACCAAAACTTTGACCCGATGCTATTGCAAAAATATAAGAACCTCAACCAAGCTATTTTCAACGTAGCCATTTCACCAGAAAAAATTCTTGAAATTGATGATATTGCAACCTACAACCAAAAAGAAGGTTTAGCGCTTAATGACGAAGAAGTTGATTATCTGAATAACTTGGCCAAAAAATTAGGTAGAAAATTAACAGATTCGGAGGTTTTCGGATTTAGCCAAGTAAACTCTGAACATTGTCGCCATAAAATATTCAATGGCACCTTTGTGATTGATGGTCAAGAAATGCCTTCGTCACTATTTAAACTCATCAAAAAAACATCCCAAGAACACCCAAATAGTATTGTATCTGCTTATAAAGACAATGTGGCTTTTGTAAAAGGGCCTAAAGTGGTGCAATTTGCCCCAAAAACTGCTGATAAGCCCGACTTTTACCAGGAACAAGATTTTGATTCGGTGATTTCCTTAAAAGCAGAAACGCATAACTTTCCCACTACGGTAGAACCTTTTAATGGCGCTGCTACTGGTGCCGGAGGTGAAATTAGAGATCGATTAGCGGGGGGGAAAGGGTCTCTCCCTTTAGCAGGAACTGCCGTGTATATGACGGCGTATTCGCGTTTAGAAGAAGGGCGTACTTGGGAAAACGGAATGCCAGCACGCGAGTGGTTATACCAAACGCCAATGGATATCTTAATCAAAGCATCGAACGGGGCTTCTGATTTTGGGAATAAATTTGGGCAACCCTTGATCTCTGGATCTGTTTTAACTTTTGAACACGCTGAGACTTCGACTCCAAATAGCCACCGCAGATTAGCTTATGACAAAGTCATTATGCAAGCAGGTGGTATAGGCTATGGAAAAGCAGCACAAGCGATAAAGGATAAACCGCAGACAGGCGATAAAATTGTAATTCTGGGTGGTGATAACTACCGAATCGGGATGGGTGGTGCAGCTGTTTCGAGTGCGGACACAGGTGAGTTTAGTGCTGCTATTGAACTAAACGCGGTACAACGCTCTAACCCTGAAATGCAAAAACGTGCCGCCAATGCCGTGCGAGGAATGGTAGAAAGCGATATTAACTCCATTGTCTCTATCCACGATCATGGGGCTGGTGGCCATTTAAATTGCTTATCAGAATTGGTTGAGGAAACTGGTGGTAAAATAAATTTGGACCAACTCCCTGTCGGTGATCCTACACTTTCTGCGAAAGAAATTATCGGGAACGAATCACAGGAGCGAATGGGCTTAGTGATTGGCCAAAAAGATATTGATGTATTAAAGCGTATTGCCGAAAGAGAACGCTCGCCAATGTATGAAGTTGGTGAGGTTACGGGTAATAATCGATTTACTTTCGAATCGAAGACTACAGGTGAAAAACCTATGGATTTAGCTTTGGAAGATATGTTTGGCAGCTCTCCAAAAACCGTCATGAATGATGTTACCATAAAAAGAAACTACGATAATCCGCAGTATTCTTTAGAGTTTTTTCATGAGTATTTAGATCAAGTTTTACAACTAGAAGCTGTAGCCTGTAAAGATTGGCTCACCAACAAAGTAGATCGTTGCGTAGGTGGAAAAGTAGCCAAACAACAATGTGCAGGCCCCTTGCAACTACCTTTGAACAATTGTGGCGTTATGGCTCTAGATTACAAAGGCAAAGAAGGTATTGCCACCTCTATTGGTCATGCCCCTATTGCGGCTTTAATAAACTCGGCAGCAGGAAGTAAAAATGCCATTAGCGAAGCACTTACGAATATTATTTGGGCACCCTTGAAAGATGGTTTACAATCCGTTTCCTTGTCTGCGAATTGGATGTGGCCTTGCAAAAATGAAGGCGAAGATGCACGTTTATACGAGGCTGTGCAAGCAGTGTCGGACTTTTCAATTGCTTTAGGGATCAACGTACCTACCGGAAAGGATTCACTTTCCATGAAACAAAAATATAAAGATGGTGATGTCATTTCTCCAGGTACCGTAATCATTTCGGCGGCCGGAAATTGTAGTGACATAAGCAAAGTGGTCGAGCCAGTATTGCAGAAAAAAGGCGGTGCGGTGTATTATATCAATCTTTCTCAAGACGCTTATAAACTAGGTGGGTCTTCATTTAACCAAATTCTAAATAAAATTGGCAGTGATGCACCAACGGTTACCAATGCTGCTTTTGTAAAAAACACCTTTAATACCGTTCAAACTTTAATCAAAGAAGGGCAAATTTTAGCCGGACATGATGTGGCTTCTGGAGGTTTAATCACCACTTTACTTGAAATGTGTTTTGCTGATGTTGACTTAGGGGCTGAATTAAATTTAACAAGTTTAGGCGAAGCAGACACCATTCAATTGCTTTTTTCAGAAAATTCAGGTATTGTTTTTCAAGCAAAAGAGGATAGTTTGGTAGAAGAAGTCTTAGCCAAAGCAAAGATTGATTTTCACAGGATCGGAAAAGTCACTCTAAAACCTATGCTCCGCATTAAAAATGGAGGTATGGAAATGGGGTTAAACATCAATACACTTCGGGATACTTGGTTTAAAACATCGTATTTATTAGATAACAAACAAACTGCTAAAGGTTTAGCAAAAGTGCGATTTGATCATTATAAAAATCAAGCATTAACCTATGCCTTTCCAAAGAATTTTACGGGCACAATGGCAAGCGAAGCGAAGCTACCTGTTGAAGGTATACAGCAAGCTCCTCTCAACGCCCGACCCAAAGCTGCAATTTTAAGAGAAAAAGGAAGTAATTCGGAACGCGAAATGGCTAATGCCATGTTTCTTGCTGGTTTTGATGTAAAAGATGTACACATGACCGACTTAATTTCGGGTCGTGAAACTTTAGAAGACATTCAATTTATAGGTGCAGTCGGCGGCTTCTCTAATTCTGATGTTTTAGGAAGTGCCAAAGGATGGGCCGGCGCTTTTAAATACAATGAAAAAGCAAATACAGCCTTGAAGAATTTCTTTGCAAGGCCTGACACTTTATCGGTTGGTATTTGTAATGGATGCCAGTTGTTTATGGAATTAGATTTGGTCAATCCCGAACACCATACCCATGGTAAAATGACCTATAATGACTCCAATAAACACGAAAGTAATTTTACATCGGTTATCATTCAGAAAAATAATTCTGTCATGCTTTCCTCTTTAGAAGGCGCTAGACTAGGGGTTTGGATTTCTCACGGCGAGGGTAAATTTAGTTTACCTCTTTCAGAAACCGACTATGCTATTGTAGCGAAATACGGGTATGAAAATTATCCCGCAAACCCAAATGGCAGTGATTTTAATACGGCAATGCTTTGTGACACAACAGGTCGACATCTAGTGACCATGCCCCATATTGAACGCTCTATTTTTCCATGGAACTGGGCCCACTACCCTACGGATAGAAATGATGAAGTTTCACCATGGTTAGCTGCTTTTGTAAATGCTCGAAAGTGGATTGAGAATAACTAAAAAATGAATTAAAACCTTAAAAAAAACAAAGACTATTTAAATTCCATAAGTAGTCTTTGTTGGTATTGGATTATAAATTGCTGAAAAAATCGTTAATATTTTTATCAATCTCATTTTAATACTCCCTTTTTTCTTATTTTGCAGTGACAATACAGAATTACCCTATGCAGAATATAACTCGTCTTTTCGATTTTCCTTATTATCAATTAGAAAAATATAACTTAAAAGTTGCTCTTGCTACAAAATATAAAGAAAATTGGATTACTACCTCTACACAAGAGTATATTGACAAAGCCAATGCTATAAGTAGGGCACTACTTCGCCTGGGAGTCAAAACCAACGATAAAATTGCCATAATTTCTATGTCTAATAGAACAGAATGGAATATTATGGATATAGGAGTTTTACAATTAGGTGCCCAAAACGTTCCTATTTACCCTACAATTTGTGAAGATGATTATGCCTACATACTTAATCATTCTGAGGCTACGTATTGCTTTGTTTCATGTGATGAAGTATATCAAAAAGTGAAAGCTATCCAAGATCAGGTACCAACGTTGAAAGACGTTTATTCTTTTGATGAAGTGCCGAACTGTAAAAATTGGAGTGAAGTTTTAGCTTTAGGAGAAGACATAACGAACCAAAATGATGTTGAAAACCTTAAAAACGCTGTAAAACCTGGGGATTTAGCCACCTTAATTTATACTTCTGGTACTACGGGAAGACCCAAGGGTGTCATGCTATCACATGCTAATTTAGTCAGTAATGCCTTGGAGAGTTTTAAAAGAATACCAATAGAGCTTGGTAATTCAAAATCATTAAGCTTTTTACCCGTTTGTCATGTGTACGAACGCATGTTGATTTACTTGTACCAATATTGTGGAACGAGCATTTACTTTGCTCCTATTGATCAAATTAGTGAATATGCCAAAGAAGTAAAACCCCATGTGATGACCGCTGTTCCGCGTTTATTAGAAAAAGTATATGATAAAATCATCGCTAAAGGAACAGATTTAACAGGACTTAAGAAAAAATTATTCTTTTGGGCAGTAGCCTTAGGTTTGCAATACGAACCTTACGGACAGAACGGTTGGTGGTACGAGAAAAAATTAGGCCTTGCCAGGAAGTTAATTTTTAGTAAATGGCAAGATGCCTTGGGTGGAAATTTATCCGTTATGGCCTCCGGTAGCGCAGCACTGCAACCCCGATTAGCTCGAGTTTTCAATGCCGCCCAATTTGGCGTTATGGAAGGTTACGGGCTTACCGAAACCTCTCCTGTGGTTTCTGTAAACGACATGCGTAACGGAGGTTTTAGAATTGGCACTGTTGGCAAACCTATAGATAAAACCGAAGTAAAAATCGCGGAAGATGGTGAAATTTGTATTAAAGGACCTCAAGTGATGTTAGGCTATTATAAGGATCCTGAAAAAACAGCCGAAGTATTGATAGACGGCTATTTCCATACGGGAGATATTGGAGAAATTGATGCCGATGGTTTCTTAAAAATTACGGATCGTAAGAAAGAAATGTTCAAAACTTCTGGTGGTAAATATGTAGCACCTCAATTATTGGAAAATAGATTAAAACAATCCCGATTTATAGACCAAGTTATGGTCATTGGTGAAAGTGAAAAAATGCCTGCGGCATTAATTCAGCCAGATTTTGATTTTATTAAAAACTGGGCCAAAATACATAAAATTGAAGTAGGTACTAATGAAGAACTTGTGGTACATGAAAAGGTGATTGCTAGAATTGCAGAAGAAGTTGAAGAAGCAAATGAAAATTTTGCCAAATGGGAAAAAGTAAAAGCATTTAGACTTACACCTGAGGTTTGGAGTATCGATGAAGGTCACTTAACACCTACCATGAAATTAAAGCGTAAAATCGTAAAAGAAAAGTATCTAAAACTATACAACGAAATATACGAGCACGTGTAGTACTACACATTAAGTATTAAACTTCATAAAAAAAGAGATTATCGTTAAGATTTAATCTCTTTTTTTAATAAAATTTATTATGCATGCATAATAAATTTTATTATATTTGAGCTTTAGTATTTAGAAATGAAAGAACTTACTATAGATTATGCATTGAGATCAACTTGGCAATCGGTTGCTCGAATGTATAATGAAGAAGCCAAAATATTCGAATCTACCATGGCAGTAGGCTTTACGCTTTTAAGTATCGACCCTAAAGAGGGTACACCCTCAACATCACTTGGGCCTAAAATGGGAATGGAAGCGACAAGTCTTTCGAGAATACTGAAAAGCATGGAAGAAAAAGGTTTAATAAAACGAAAACCAAATCCAAATGACGGTCGCGGAGTTTTAATTCATTTAACCGATTTTGGCTTAGAAAAAAGAAAAGATTCTAAAGATGTTGTCTTGCGCTTTAATGAGGTTGTGAAGGACAACCTAACTCCAGAAAAACTAAATTCATTTTTTGAGGTCATCGAAGTCATCAACAAACTAGTTTCAGATAAAAAAATTTATAGCAAAGATTCAAAAACAAATTATTAGTAATGAATTTGAAAAACAAACACATCAAAAAAATAGCTGTAATTGGCTCAGGAATAATGGGTAGCGGTATTGCTTGCCATTTTGCGAATATCGGAGTAGAAGTTTTATTATTGGATATTGTTCCAAGAGAACTCAACGATAAAGAAAAAGCTAAGGGCCTTACTTTAGAGGATAAGGCTGTTCGAGATAGATTAGTGAACGATTCGCTAGCCGCAGCTTTAAAATCAAAACCCTCGCCAATTTACCATCAAAAATTTGCCAGTAGAATTACTACAGGAAACCTCGATGACGATCTTAGTAAAATATCAAAAGTAGATTGGATTATTGAGGTTGTGGTTGAACGGCTTGATATTAAAAAATCAGTCTTTGAAAAAATAGAGAAATACAGAACACCTGGAACGTTAATTACCAGTAATACTTCTGGTATTCCTATTCATTTTATGAGTGAAGGTCGTAGTGAAGATTTTCAAAAATATTTCTGTGGCACACACTTTTTTAACCCCGCACGTTATTTAAATCTTTTTGAAATTATACCTGGACCTAAAACGTCTCCTGAGGTTTTAAAGTTTTTAAACGGATATGGCGAACAGTTTTTGGGAAAAACATCTGTAATTGCTAAAGATACGCCTGCTTTTATTGGAAATAGAATTGGAATATTTAGCATTCAGAGTCTCTTTCATATGGTGAAAGAAATGGGCATGACTGTGGAAGAAGTTGACAAATTAACGGGCCCTGTTATAGGTCGTCCTAAATCAGCAACGTTTAGAACCGTTGATGTGGTAGGTTTAGACACCTTAGTCCATGTAGCGAATGGCATTGCCGATAATTGTAAGGATGATGAAAAATTAGCCTTGTTTAAACTACCTGATTTCATCAATACTATGGTGGAAAATAAATGGTTAGGAAGTAAAACAGGTCAAGGGTTTTATAAAAAGGAAAGAAAAAAAGATGGTTCGAGCGAAATATTAACGCTCGATTTAGATACGATGGATTATCGTTCTAATAAAAGAGCCAGCTTCGCAACTTTAGAGCTGACAAAAAGCATCGATAAAGTAGTGGACCGCTTTAAAGTTTTAGTTGCTGGAAAAGATAAAGCCGGTGAGTTTTACAGAAAAAGTTTTGCGGCCTTATTTGCTTATGTATCCCATAGAATTCCTGAAATTTCAGATGAGTTATACAAAATCGATGATGCTATGAAAGCCGGTTTTGGCTGGGAACATGGTCCTTTTCAAATCTGGGATGCTATCGGAGTGGAAAAAGGACTTGAAATAATGAAAGCAGAAGGAGAAACTGCTGCCGATTGGGTAACTGAAATGTTATCAAAGGGTATCAGCTCTTTTTATACCGTAAAAGAAGGCGCAACTTATTTTTATGATATTCCGCAAACAACCTATACAAAAGTACCAGGACAAGATGCCTTTATCATTCTTGACAATATTCGAAAATCAAAAGAAGTATTTAAAAATAGTGGGGTTGTAGTTGAAGATTTAGGTGATGGTATTCTGAATGTTGAATTCCAATCTAAAATGAATACCATAGGCGGTGATGTATTGGCTGGCCTTAATAAGGCTATCGATATAGCCGAAAAAGATTTCCAAGGATTAGTGGTTGGGAATCAAGCTGCTAATTTCTCAGTCGGTGCTAATATCGGAATGATTTTCATGATGGCGGTGGAGCAAGAATATGACGAATTGAATATGGCGATTAAAATGTTTCAAGATACCATGATGCGTATGCGCTATTCTGCCATACCCACCGTAGCGGCTCCTCACGGAATGGCTTTAGGCGGTGGATGTGAACTTTCATTACATGCAGATAAGGTAGTGGCCGCGGCAGAAACCTATATTGGCTTAGTTGAATTTGGAGTTGGTGTGATCCCTGGTGGGGGTGGCTCTAAAGAATTTGCCGTAAGAGCACAAGACCTTTTTCAAAAAGGAGATGTTGAGTTAAATGTTTTACAAGAATATTTCTTAACCATCGGTATGGCAAAAGTATCTACCTCAGCCTATGAAGCTTTTGATTTAGGCATTTTACAACACGGAAAAGATATTGTAGTGGTCAATAAAGACCGTCAAATTGCTACGGCTAAGGCACATGCCAAATTAATGGCAGAAGCAGGCTACACGCAACCTATAAAACGAAGCGATATCAAAGTGTTAGGAAAACAAGCCTTAGGGATGTTTTTAGTGGGTACCGACGCCATGGAAGACAGTAATTACATTAGCGAACACGATAAAAAGATTGCGAATAAATTAGCCTACGTTATGGCGGGTGGTGACCTTTCTGAACCTACCTTAGTCAATGAACAGTATTTGTTAGATTTAGAACGCGAAGCTTTCTTATCACTTTGTACCGAACGCAAAACCTTGGAGAGAATTCAACATATGTTGAAAACGGGAAAACCGCTTCGCAACTAGTTGCGATGCTTTAAGCCTTACGCTTTATGCAATAGGCAAAAGTTAATTTTACAAATCAAAACAGCTTAAAGCATTACGCTTAAAGCCAAAAGCATTAAAACATGAAACAAGCATATATAGTAAAAGCATACAGAACAGCAGTAGGAAAAGCACCAAAAGGAGTTTTTCGTTTTAAGAGAACTGACGAGTTAGCTGCTGAAACTATTCAGCACATGATGTCTGAATTACCTCAGTTTGACAAAAGCAGAATTGATGATGTTATCGTAGGAAATGCGATGCCAGAAGGTTCGCAAGGACTAAACATGGCTCGCTTTATCTCCTTAATTGGTTTAGATAGTGTCGATGTGGCTGGGGTCACCGTAAATCGTTTTTGTGCCTCAGGTATTGAAACTATCGGTATGGCAACAGCAAAAATTCAAGCAGGGATGGCAGAGTGCATTATTGCTGGTGGTGCAGAAAGCATGAGCGCTGTTCCTATGACAGGCTTTAAACCAGAATTAAATTATGATACGGTAAAATCTGGCCATGAAGATTATTATTGGGGTATGGGAAATACAGCTGAAGCTGTAGCGAAGCAATTTAAAGTATCTCGTGAAGACCAGGATGAATTTGCCTATCATTCGCATATGAAAGCCTTGAGAGCTCAGGCTGAAGATCGCTTTCAAGATCAAATTGTTCCCATTGAGATAGAACAAACCTATTTAGATGAAAAAGGTAAAAAAGCCACGCAAAAATATACGGTAACCAAAGATGAAGGGCCTAGAAAAGGGACGAATTTAGAAGCCTTAGCTGGCTTAAGACCTGTTTTTGCTGCTGGAGGAAGTGTTACTGCAGGGAACTCCTCACAAATGAGTGATGGTGCTGCTTTTGTATTGATCATGAGTGAAGCCGTGGTAAAAGAATTAAATTTAGAACCTATCGCCCGATTAGTGAATTATGCAGCGGCTGGTGTGGAACCTAGAATTATGGGGATCGGACCTGTTAAAGCAATTCCGAAAGCCTTAAAGCAAGCAGGCTTAAAACAAAGTGATATCGAGTTAATTGAACTCAATGAAGCCTTTGCTTCTCAATCTCTTGCTGTAATTAGGGAATTAGATCTTAATTCAGAAATTATCAATGTAAATGGTGGCGCTATCGCTTTAGGGCATCCCCTAGGCTGTACTGGAGCTAAACTATCGGTACAATTATTTGATGAAATGCGTAAAAGAAATATGAAAGGAAAATACGGAATGGTGACCATGTGCGTAGGAACAGGGCAAGGAGCAGCAGGGATTTTTGAGTTTCTTGGATAAAACGCCCCCTAACCCCCAAAGGGGGAAATAAATTTATTAAAATCTTAATACTTAGTACTTAATACTAATTACTTTAAAAAAAATGAAAACAACAGAAAAAGACAATTTACTAAGAGGAGGACAATTTTTAGTAAAAGAAACCAATTGCGAAGATATATTTACGCTTGAAGATTTGTCGGAAGAGCAAAAAATGATGCGTGACAGTACCAAAGAATTCGTAGATCGCGAACTTTGGGCCAATTGGGAGCGCTTTGAGAAAAAAGACTATACATTTACCGAAGAATGCATGCGTAAAGCCGGTGAACTTGGTTTATTGAGTGTTGCGGTTCCAGAATCTTATGGAGGAATGGGCATGGGCTTTGTCTCTACCATGCTCGTTTGTGATTATATTTCAGGTGCAACAGGTTCTTTCAGCACCGCTTTTGGGGCACATACAGGTATCGGAACCTTACCTATTACCTTGTACGGTACGGAAGAACAAAAACAAAAATATGTACCCAAATTGGCTTCTGGTGAGTGGTTTGGGGCGTATTGCTTAACGGAGCCGGGTGCTGGATCAGATGCCAATTCTGGAAAAACTAAAGCCGTTTTATCCCCAGATGGAAAACATTACAGCATTACAGGTCAAAAAATGTGGATTTCAAACGCAGGATTCTGTAGCATGTTCATTGTTTTTGCGCGCATTGAAGATGATAAAAATATTACAGGTTTTATCGTAGAAAACGATCCGAGTAATGGCATCACTATGGGTGATGAAGAAAAGAAATTAGGAATTCACTCCTCTTCTACCCGTCAAGTTTTCTTTAACGAAACTAAAGTACCGGTAGCGAATATGCTTTCGGAGCGCGGTAACGGATTCAAAATTGCTATGAATGCTTTAAATGTTGGTAGAATTAAATTAGCAGCAGCCTGTTTAGATGCCCAACGTAGGGTAATTGATGAGGCTACCAAATATGCAAACGAACGAATTCAGTTTCAAACACCTATTATGAATTTTGGTGCTATTAAAGCAAAAATAGCTAATATGGCTACCAATTGTTATGCCGATGAGTCTGCATCGTATAGAGCTGCAAAAAACATAGAAGACAGAATCGCCATGCGCGAAGCTGCCGGTAATACACACCAAGAAGCTGAGCTTAAGGGCGTTGAAGAGTATGCTATTGAATGTTCTATTCTTAAAGTAGCGGTATCCGAAGATGTACAGAATTGTACTGATGAAGGGATTCAGATATTTGGAGGTATGGGCTTTAGTGCTGATACCCCTATGGAGTCTGCTTGGAGAGATGCGCGTATTGCTAGAATATATGAAGGTACCAACGAAATTAACCGAATGCTCGCTGTTGGAATGTTAGTTAAAAAAGCAATGAAGGGTCACGTTGATCTTTTAGGTCCTGCTACTAAAGTTGGTGAAGAATTAATGGGTATCCCACCTTTTGATACTCCAGACTTTTCTGAACTCTTTGCAGAAGAAAAAGACTTAGTAAAGCGATTAAAGAAAGTGTTTTTAATGGTGGCTGGTTCAGCGGTACAAAAGTATGGTCCCGAATTAGAAAATCACCAACAATTAATGCTTGCTGCCTCTGATATTTTAATAGAAGTTTATATGGCAGAATCTACTATATTAAGAACCGAAAAGAATGCAAAACGCTTTGGTGAAGCTGCACAGGCAACCCAAATAGCGATGTCTAAATTATATCTCTATAGCGCCACTGAAACTGTCATTCAAAAAGGTAAAGAAGCTATTATTTCTTTTGCCGAAGGCGACGAACAACGTATGATGTTAATGGGCCTTAAACGGTTCACAAAATACACCAACAACCCTAATGTAGTTGCTTTACGCACGCAAATTGCCGAAAAAGTAGCTGCTGATAATGGGTATACCTTTGACTAACTCAACTATTTTTTTTACAAAGGTGAAAAACCGCTCTATTAAGAGCGGTTTTTTTGTTTTAGAAGCTAAGCCAAACAAGCAATTGGCTCTACTACTTTTGGAAGTCTTAATACCTGAAAGACTATTCTTCTATCCAAGTACGAAAACTGGCGGTTGTGCTTTGGCTTGTCTTTACATATTCTAGGTGGTGACGTATTTTGATGGCTAAGGTATTTTTAGTATATCGCTCTATTTTTTCAATGTATTTTTTAGGTACAATTTGATGGCGATTAATTCTAAAAAAATCTGATGAATCCACTAAAACTTCCAAAACTTTCAAGCTTGCTTCGCTCAATAAGTGTTTTTTTCCAGCTGTATCGAAGGCAAAAATAACGCCTTCTTGGGCTTCAAACAGCGTTATGTTTTCGGTTTCTAAAAAATATATTCCCCTACTTGTGTTGATGCTAAAGCGTTTTTTGTAGCTTGTTGTGACTAATTTTTTTTCGAGAATCTGTTGAATTTTTGACAGCACCTGATCATCCGTAGCTATTGATTTTCTTAAGGTTAAAAATTTATTCCAAGCTTGGCTAAAACGCTCTTTTGAATAGGGTTTTAAAAGATATTCTATGCCGTTGGTCTCAAAAGCTTTCATCAAAAATTGGTCATAAGCCGTTGAAAAAATAATGGGACAAGTAAGAGTCACGTGCTGATATATTTCGAATGCGTTACCGTCTAATAATTCAATATCTGAAATAATTAAGTCCACTTCAGTTCCCTTCAGGAATTCAATGGAACTTGCTACTGTATCCAATTCAGCCATGATCACGACAGACTCGCTTACTTCTTGCAGAAATCTTTTAAGTTTTTTTCTAGCAGGAATTTCATCCTCAATAATAAGTACTTTTATCATTTGTTTATTATTCAAAGTATAGGCACGCTTACTGAAAAACTAGTTTCAGATCTTATGATTTCTACAGGGCTTTTTGAAAGCAATCCATACTGTTCCTTCAAGTTAGTAAGTGCTCTCCCAGAAGTGGCTTTTGTATGCAGTTTTGGTATGCTATTATTTGAAACCGTTACGGCATTGGCAATGCTTATTCTTATGGTAATCGGCGCTGATTTTTTTCCTAAATTATGCTGTAGTGCATTCTCAAGGAGCAATTGTAAGGTTAGCGGCACGATATTTCCATGCAAGGTTTCGGATTCTATTTCCAATACATAAGCATCCCTATATTTGTGTTTCATCAAATTAAAGTACTTTTGAACAAAGGCTAGCTCCTCGCCTATTGAAATTATTTTTTGATCAGACACCTGTAAAACATAACGATATATCTCCGCAAATTCGTTCAAGAATTCAGATGCTTGGTATTTATCTTCTTCTATTAATTGATCTAAAACATTCAGGTTATTAAATAAAAAATGAGGATTAAGTTGTGCCTTAAGCTGGTTAATTTTAGTCTCTGCTAGGGCTTGGTTATAATTGGCTATTTCAACTTGGTTCTTTTTATACTTGCGATAATAGTAGTAGGCTAAAAAAAAACTACCGTAGATAAAAGCATCCATTAAATTAGTGCCTAAAGATAATACCAGCGTTTTACTGTTAAAATTTCGTTCAAAGGTATCAAAGATAAGGGCTGTTAGTAAACCTAAAAATTTCATTACCATCAGAAATAGCAACACTGAAACGCTTACTATTTTTAGTATTTCTTGGAGCTTAAATACCGCTGATTTTTGCCATCGCTCCATAAAAAAATTCAGGATCACAAATAAAATACAGGCAGACATTAAAGTTACAAGAGCAGCTTCAGGAGTGAAAAGATACCAATCTAATTGCCGTTGTAACAAAAAGCGAATCTGTAGGGACTGCGCATAGGCAAATAGAAAAACAAACAGTAAAAAGTACTTGCTTCGTTTTATTTCAAATGCTACATTTTTCATTTTCCGAAAATCTATGTTACAAAAATAGCCCTATAAATTTTTATAGGACTATTTTTTTAGGGTGTTTATTTATCGTTTTTTTGCTCTGGAAACGAGGCTATTACGTTTCCTCCATCATCAAAAAAGTCTAGTTTAGCACTGTTTTCCTTATCCACATAAAACATGGCCTTGGGTTTTCCTTCGGTATCAAAAAGAAATAATCCGTTATTTTGACTTCTTGATTTTCCCAGCATCACCCGTGGAGCGCCACCTAGTAATCCTGATTCCTCATATTCTTTATATTTCAACTGAGCTGCTTTGGGATCTTTTTCGCGAAGTTCTCTCAACTCATTCATTATTTCGCCCGTTTTTAGTTGTGATTCTTTTGCAGGACGATCGTTGAATACCAGACTACTAGAAACATATCGTTGATCTCCTTTGCTATAATCTTGAGTCAGCAACTGCATAACTTGATCCCCATCGTATTGATCATAGGTGAGCGACAAACCCGAACTATGTCCACTTTCGTTTTTTTGTCCATCGTATATAAAACCTCCACATTCAATACCATCTTCGTTGAAGAAAATCATTCCTGAACGTTTTTTTCGTGTTTCGTTCGTTGGTCTATTATTGATCTTATCATGGCCATTGGGGAAGCGCTCTACATTAGTAATAATCATTTTTACCGTCCCATCTTTTTCTACGATATTTATTCGTTCCACATCAATTTCACTAAATTTTTTATTCGCTGCCTGCTGAAATGCAGTAGTAGTCATAAAAATCATTCCAAGGGAAGTTATAAATGCGAATGCTCTTAAGAATATCAATTCTTTTGTGGTTGTTTTAGTCGTCATTTTTTTATCTTTTTAGGGTTATATTTTATTTTCTAAGAGCAAATATATTTGATAACAAACGCAGTATTGAAAGCAAAGTTATGAGCTAAGGAAAATAGCTAATGAACCAAGGAATTTACCATTTAAACATGACTGCTTTTGAAATTTACCAGCTTATATGCTATGAATTAAGGATTAGGAAGTTCAAAAAAAAAAAAAATTGGTCTTATGCAACCAGGTTCTTCACCATGCCTAATAAATCTATAAAATATAGGAAGTTTATTTAAAACACTTTGTTTAGAGTCAATAAGTCAATACTTTTAGGGCTTGAAATTTGCCCTTATAATTTTAGTTGATCACCTTGTTGTTAGGTAAATTACCTAGGACCATAAAAGCATAAATAATGATCAAAAGATGAAAAATGTCCTTTTAAGAACAGCCTATTCCGCTGAAGAGTTCAGAAAACGTGGTCATCAATTAGTGGATGAATTAGCTGCGCATTTAGCGCAAACTGTTTCAGATAAGCCTGCAAAGGTTATCGATTGGAAAAGTCCATTGGAAGAACATGAGTTTTGGACTAATTTCTTAGAAAATGGTAAAGCAGAACACTTATTTTCAGAAACATTAAAACATAGCATTCACGTTCACAATCCAGCATATGTAGGGCACCAAGTAACGGCCCCCTTGCCTATTACGGCAGTTTCTAGCATGTTTAGTGCCCTATTAAATAACGGCATGGCTGTTTACGAAATGGGCATGGCGTCTACGGCCATGGAGCGAATTGTTACCGATACATTGTGTAAAAAAATTGGTTTTGCTGAAGATTCCAGGGGTTTTTTAACCTCAGGAGGTACCTTAGCGAATTTAACCGCCTTATTAGCCGCTCGCAAGGCAAAAGTAACAGGTGATATTTGGACAGAAGGGCATTCAGCTTCCTTGGGAATTATAGTGAGCGAAGAAGCTCATTATTGCGCAGACCGAGCAGCAAGAATTATGGGCTTGGGAGAAAAAGGCATTATAAAAATCCCAGCGACGAGCAATTTTAAAATGAATACTTCACTTTTAGAAGAAACTTTAGAAAGCGCAAAATCGAACGGAATAACCGTATTTGCTATTATCGGTAGTGCACCTTCTACGGCAACGGGAATGTATGATGATTTAGAGGCCATAAGTTCTTTTAGTAAAAAACACAATCTGTGGTTTCATGTAGATGGGGCACACGGTGGGGCAGCGATATTTTCAAAAAAGTACAAATACACCTTGAAAGGAATTGAAAATGCTGATTCTGTTGTCATAGATGGCCATAAAATGTTGATGATGCCTGCCATAACAACAGCACTTCTTTTCAAAGAAGGGGCAAACTCATATACGACCTTTAGCCAAAAAGCCGACTACTTATTGGGAGAATCCGAAGGAGAAGATTGGTATAATCTAGCCAAACGCACCTTCGAGTGCACCAAAACCATGATGAGCTTGCATTGGTTTACGCTTTTAAAAACCTATGGGGAGGAAATTTTTGAGGAATATGTGACCTCCTTATACAATTTAGGTCGAGATTTTGCACAGCTTATTCAAAAAGACGCACAATTTGAATTAGCGCTTGAGCCAGACTCCAATATTGTATGTTTTAGAATTAAACCTATTGGGGTACGTACCGAGGACCTGAACAGGTTAAATATGAAAATTCGTCAAGAACTTCTGGAAAATGGCGAATTTTATGTAGTGCAAACCACATTAAGAGGTGTTTATTATTTACGTACAACCCTAATGAATCCCTTTACGAGCAAAGCGCATTTGGAAGCGTTATTGAAGACCATAAAGAGAATTGCTGGAAATATAGCTATGTAGTGCGCCTAAAATAATAACATATTTTATGTTCTCATGCTAGTGCAAAATACATTTCCCGTAATTCTCTCTTAAAGTGGATTCATTTAGGTACAACTTAATGCCCCATCGATTCTAAAATATGCTCTTCTGATTCTTTATGAGAAAAGTTGATGGCACATTCTATCAACGCTAAGTGCGAATAGGCTTGCGGAAAATTTCCTAACAATCGTTTGGTCTTAAAGTCGATGTCTTCACTGAATAAGCCCAAGTGGTTGCTATAACTCAATATTTGCTCAAATTGTTTTAAGGCTTTCTCTTCTTCTCCTATTTTAAACAAACTATTAATAAACCAAAAAGTGCAGATTGTAAATGAGGAAGATGGAGCTCCAAAATCATCGTCATTTTTATACCTATACAACAATCCATCATGACACAAATCTTTCTCTACAGCTTTTACGGTACTCACGTATTTGGGATCTTTCGCATCAATAAAACCATACGACTCCATTAGTAAAACAGAAGCATCCATGTGTTCTGATCCGTAACTTTGAGTAAAGGCTTGCTTATTTTCATTCCAAGCCTTGTCCATAATATCCTTTCTTATTTTTTCCTCAAGCGGCTTCCATTTCTCTATTTTATGGTTCTTGTTCAATAACTCAGCTACTTTAATGGCGCGGTCAATAGCCGTCCAACAGAGCACCTTTGAAAAGGTAAAATGTTTATCTTCTGACCGAAATTCCCAAATACCTTTATCCGCTTCTTGCCAATGTTTTTCAACGATCCAAACAATTCCTTTGGTAATTCCCCAAAGCTCCTCTCCGTTTTGAATATCTGTTTTAAATTGTTTGATCAGGGCATAAATAACATCCATTAAAATACCGTAAATATCATTCTGAACTTGCTCGTAAGCTGCATTTCCAATACGAACTGGCTTAGAACCTTTATACCCACTTAAATGGTCTAAGGTCATCTCTGTGAGTTTTTTTTCACGATTGATACCATACATGATTTGGAGTTTTTCATCCTTATCAGGAATTAAATCTATAATAAACTGTAAGTATCGTTTTGCCACATTTTTGTGCCCTAGTTCTGAGACTACTTTTATAACCATTGAGGCATCACGAATCCAACAGAAACGATAATCCCAATTGCGTACTTCTCCTATGGTTTCTGGTAATGACGTGGTAGCAGCGGCTAAAACGGCTCCTGTTTTATCATAACTCAATAATTTTAAGGTAATAGCACTCCTTTTAATTTGCGAATTAAACTTTTTATAGCTTGGTGTTTTTTCCGACCAATTCAACCAATAAATTCGAGTACGCTCAAGATCCATAAAGATATGTTTAGTGGTCGGTAAAAATATCTTTTCGTTGTAGGTTAAAAGAAAAAATCCGTCTTCAGTAAGTGTTATTTCATTCCCCTGAACTACGCTTTCTTTATCAAAAGAAGTATATAAAAAAACAGTATCGAATTTTACTTCGTGCGTGAGACTCGCAATAAAATCTTTCTTAATAAAAGACTTTGTTTTGCCTTGCGCATATTCTAATTTAGGATCATAAAGCACCTTAAAACTAGGTTTTCCTGACACTAATTTCACATACCTAACAAGCTCGGGAGGCGCAAAATGACTACCCTCACTCCTGTAATATCTAGGCATAAAATCATGCAGTTCAAAACTATTCTCACCAGAAGTAAAGCTAGTAATTAAAATAGCTGTTTCAGAATCATAAGCTTGTTGAATTTCGTAAGAATCATCTACATCAATCCCAAAGCTTCCGCCTATGTCATCATCTAATAATTTGGCGAAAACTGAGGAAGAATCAAATTCTGGCAAACAGCACCAATCGATGGATCCGTTTTTAGAAATTAATGCTGCGCTCCTACAATTACCTATTATTCCGTAGTCTAAATTATTCATACGTTTACATCTTTTTAACTATTGTAAATTATTAAAAACCTTTGAGTGATCCTGTGGTCTACCTACCAAAACTGTTGACAAAGTTTCAAAATTAAAGGTCTTTGTCAAAGAAATCGCTAAAATTAAACATGGATAGTTTCATATCAATAAATTAGTATCACAAAAGGATTCATTTATTGTTTTAACCCATCTTTTTCACGAAATTTAGAGAAATTAAAATAAAGTACAACAAAAAATAGCCAATCATGAGTAAAACTATCATAATCTCAAACAGACTACCTGTACAATTGCAAATTGATAATAAAAGTATAAAAGCAATACCAAGTGTTGGTGGATTGGCTACCGGTATGAAATCTGTACATCAAGGAGGTGATAGTCTTTGGATTGGTTGGAGTGGATTAACGTATGAGGAAATTCCGGATGGCATGTCGGGTAAAATTGACGAAGCCTTAGCGAAACACGGATCATCAAAAGTGAATTTAACAGCCGATGAAGTTGATGGCTTTTATTACGGCTTTAGCAACAGAACCATTTGGCCTCTTTTTCATTACTTTTTAGAGTATTCGGAGTTTGAATTAGACAGTTGGGAAACCTACAAAAAAGTAAATCAAAAATTTGCCGATGCTATTGTTGCCCAAGCAAAAGAAGGTGATATTGTTTGGGTACACGATTACCAATTAATGCTAGTGCCCCAAATGGTGAAAGAAAAATTACCGACTATTTCAATTGGGTTCTTTTTACATATTCCTTTTCCGTCGTATGAAATATTTAGAACTTTACCCTGGCGAACTGAAATTTTGGAAGGCTTACTAGGGGCCGATTTAGTAGGCTTCCATACCTACGATTACGAACGGCATTTTTTAAGTTCGGTAAAGCGTTTACTTAGTTTAGAGGTTAGCTTTAATGAAATTTACTTAGAAGATCGAATTATTAAGGTAGATTCTTTTCCTATGGGCATCGATTACAAAAAGTTTAGTGAAGCAGCTAAAGCACATCAACAAAAATCGCCAGACGAAGGTTCTGAATTACAACAGCGCTTAGACGCTCATAAGGCATCAACCCCTGATGCTAAGTTTTTACTTTCTATTGATCGTTTAGATTACTCTAAGGGAATTGCAAAAAGATTGAATGCCTTTGAGTACTTTTTAAATAAATATCCGCACTATAAGGAAAAGGTGCGGTTAATTATTTTGGCCGTTCCTTCCCGTAGTAACGTACCTCAATACCAATTATTGAAAAGAGAAGTTGATGAATTGGTGGGTCGTATTAATGGAGAATTTTCTACGGTGAGCTGGACCCCTATATGGTATTTTTATCGTTCTATGCCCTTTGAAAATTTAATAGATTTATATACCTCTTCTGATATTGCCTGGCTTACCCCCATTCGCGATGGTATGAATTTGGTCGCTAAAGAATATATCGCCACAAGAACGGATAAATCAGGAGTTTTAATTTTAAGTGAAATGGCAGGCTCGGCAAATGAAATGAACGAATCACTATTGATAAATCCGAATAATTTTGAACAAATTGCCGATGCTATCGATCAGGCTATTACTATGCCTATTCAAGAACAGCAAGAGCGAAATGATATTCTTCAAAAAAGATTAGCCCGCTATAATGTAGAAAAATGGGCCAATGATTTTATGAATTCTTTAAAAAATCAAAAAGAAAAAAGTCATGCCTATGTCTCTAAAAAACTATCCAATAACTTATTAAATTCGGTACTTAAAGACTATAAGGGCGCTAAAAAGAGATTGTTATTCATTGATTATGACGGCACGCTTGCTGCTTTCCACAACGATCCTCAAAAAGCAAGTCCCGATGAAGAATTATACCAGCTTTTG
>CAXBCN010000032.1:0-24804 GCA_963974535.1 uncultured Cellulophaga sp. | reverse complement strand
AATTTAAGATAAAAATTAAACTTAACTTACTGTCCTATTCTCGGGGGGAATTATAGTACTCAAACCGATTTTGATGGTAATTATACCATAAATGCTAGTGAAGGTCAGCAGTTAAGGTTTAGTTATATCGGTCAAAAAACGACAGAAAGACTCGTTGGTGCTTCAAATACCATTAACGTTAAACTAGAAGAAGATGCACAGGCTTTAGATGAAGTTGTGGTTGTTGGTTACGGTGTTCAGCGTAAGCGCGATTTAACAGCGGCAATTTCTACCATCAAAGGTGAGGAAATTGCTAATTTAATTACCCCAAGCTTTGAGGCACAATTAGCAGGTAGAGCTGCTGGTGTGCAAATCACAACCCAATCAGGGATTATAGGTGAAAGACCAAGAATAAGAATTCGTGGAATAGCCTCTATTAGCTCAGGTACATTTCCTTTAGTAGTTGTTGACGGGATTCCAATTTTCACAGGGGAAAGCGGAGGATATGCCGATACAAACCCATTAGCGGAAATCAATCCGGCGGATATTGAATCTTTTGACGTTTTAAAAGACGGTGCTGCTACGGCTATTTATGGTTCTAGAGCTGCCAATGGGGTAATTTTAATTACCACTAAAAGAGGTAAAGAGGGTACTGTTGCTATCAACTATAATACCTCTGTTGGTTTTGCCAAACCTATAAAAACCTTTGATCTTTTAAAAGCTCAAGACTTTATTACCATCAGTAATGAAAAACGTACCAATAGAAACCAAGGTTTGTGGGCAGCAGGTACTGATTTTGAAACAGATTGGCAGGCTGCGGTGTTGAATAATAATGCATTTCAACAGGATCACAATTTATCATTTTCTGGAGGAACTCAGAAAACACAATTTTTTACTTCTGTAGGCTATAATGACCTTGAGGCTGTGGCTAGACCAAACTCTCAAAGCAGGTTTTCATTTCGTTCTAACATAGATCAAAAAATTAAAGATTGGCTAAGTGTGGGTGTAAGTGCTGGTTTTACCAGAACAGAAACTTTTGGTTTGAACACGGGTACGAACTCCTTATCTGGAAATATTTTTAATGCCATGCGTCAACATCCTAACGTAGCTATTTTTGATGCGAACGACCCAACTGGATATAATTTAGATGATGTTTTTCCAGATAGAATGGGTAGAGGCTCTAACTTAGAAACTATCGGGGATAACTTACCAAACATTCGATTTGTCTTAGATAATAATCAAGAAACTAGTAGAGTAAATCGATTAATAGGTAATGTCTATATGGATATTAAGCCATTTTCTACAGTGAACTTTAGAACTCAGGTAAGCATTGATAACACAAATGCCAATGGTTTCTTGTATTGGAGTCCTACTCATGGTGATGGTTTTGGTTCGAATGGTCGAGTTCAAAACAATTTCCAAGAAACAGTGAACTGGAACTGGCAGAATGTATTGAGCTATAATGAAACCTATGGAGAAGACCATAATGTTTCTGCTACCTTAATTAATGAATATCAAAAAAGAACCATTAAAAGCTTTTTTGGATCGGGTACAGATTTAAGTAATGAGTTTTTTAATCAGAATTTAGTTTCTGGAACTTATGGCGTGCAAGGTTCAGGTGGTGGTTTTACCGATAACGGAATTATCTCTTTTGCAGGTAGATTAAATTACAACTACAAACAAAAATATTTTATTCAAGGTAGTTTGCGTAGAGACGGTTTATCTTCTTTACCACAGGCCAACAAATTTGGTGTTTTCCCAGGTGCTTCTATTGGATGGACGGTAAGTAAGGAAAACTTTATGCAAGGCTTAGAGAATGTAGTATCGGACTTTAAAATTAGAGGTTCTTACGGTAAAGTAGGAAATACAGAAATTGGAAATTATCCTTATTTTGGTCTTTATGGCTCTGCACAATATGGTAACAACAACGGTATTGCTTATGTGCAATTTGGAAACAATAATTTATTGTGGGAAACAAGTGAAAAAATCGATATTGGTGCTGATTTAAGTTTATTTCAAAATAAATTCTCTTTAGCTTTTGATTATTTTAGAAATACGACCGATGATTTAATTCTGGCTCTAGAAACGCCACAATCATTTGGTATTCCAAGCAATAGTTATGATACCAATATTGGTAAAGTAGAAAATTCAGGGATAGAATTTGCTGCTAATGCGGTTATATTCGACAAAGATTTTAAATGGAACGTTTCTGCTAATATTTCTTTTGTAGATAATGAAGTACAAGAATTAGTTAATGGTCAAGATCGTATTGGAACCAATACCATTACTCGCGAAGGGGAGTCTATTAATTCTATTTACGGATACCGTTATGGAGGTGTAAACCCAGCGAATGGTAATCCAATATACTTTAAAGCTGATGGGACTCGTGTTCAAGCCTTATTGCCAGGCGCTAGTTATGCTGTATTTAATGAGGCTAACCCTGCAGATGTTTCTGTACCAGGGTCTATTAGTGCCATCACAGATAGAGAAATACTTGGACAATCGCTTCCAAAATATTTTGGTGGTTTTAATTCTAATATGTCTTACAAAAACTTTGATTTAGGCTTCCTGTTTCGTTTTAGTGGAGGGAATAAAATTTTCAACGCTACGCGAAGAGAATTGTTAAATACAAACTTTACGAACAACGGCACAGAGATATTAGGTAGATGGCAAAGTGTGGATAACCCTGGTGACGGTGTAACTCCAAGATTGTATGCCTTGAGCAATACAACAAGTAACTTAACCTCTGTGGCTACTTCTAGATTTTTAGAAGATGGTGATTTTATCAGGTTAGATAACATAACTCTAGGCTATTCTTTACCTAAAACCATTACTGATCAAATTGGGATTTCAAAAATGAGAATGTTTGTGCAGGCACAAAATGTTTGGGTCATTACCGATTATAGAGGTTTAGATCCTGAACAGGAGGCTGCGGGTGTAGACCTTAACGGAACTCCGATATCGAGTGTATTTTCTTTTGGACTTAATGTTGGATTTTAATAAAATATAAATAAATATGAAAACAATATATAATAATAAATTTTCAGCCTTAAAATTTGTCCTAATTGCTGCATTTGGCTTTGGCTCTTTTACAAGCTGTACTGATGACAACGTAATTGCTTTAGAACCTTTTAATCAGGTTTCAGAAGCAGCAGCGTTTACTACTCCTGCCTTAATCGAATTATCGGTTACTGGTATGTACAATGCTGCCCAGATAGGTATTTATAATGGTGCTGGTCGTGGTTACCCTTTTGGAGCTGCTTTTGTACAACAAGGGGATAATAGAGGTGAGGATGCTGTGAATATAGCAGGATTTTACCAATTGACCTATACCGCTACCTATGACCCTACTACTGCAAATAATGTTTTTTATTGGAGCGATACCTATCGCCTAATTAATAGAGCGAACCTTGTTTTAGAAGGAGTTGAAGGCGCGGTTGCAAATGGTATCATTACTCAAGAGGTGGCTAACGATTATATTGGTCAAGCTAAATTTTTTAGAGCTATTGCACATCAAGAGTTAATGTGGCATTTTGCAAAACCTTATAATGATACACCAGGTGCAACACACCTAGGAGTACCTTACCGTGATTTTGCAATCAATACTACCGAGTCTATAGATTTAGCCTTAACATTAGGTCGTAATACAGTGGCCGAATGTTATGCAAGGATTCTTGAAGATTTGAATGATGCAGAGGCTTTAATGGATACCAAAGCAGAAAGAGGTGGAACTTTGGGAATTGTAAGAGCTACCAAAGAGGCAGCTATAGCTTTCAAGACTAGAGCATATCTTCACATGCGTAATTGGCCGATGGTGATTACCGAAGGAACTAAGTTAAATGGTCTTTATGCACTTACAGCATCACCAGATGGTGTTTTTGGGGATGCAGGGTATAATAATTCTGAGTCTATTTTTTCAATGGAAAATACAGCATTGAATAATCCTGGGGTTAATGCGGCCTTAGGTTCACAATACAACCGAAGAGGTTTGGTATGTATCAGTCCAATTATCTGGAGAAACCCAGCTTGGTTGGTAGACGATTTGCGTAGAGAAGAAGGTGTTTTGGTGAGAACTGTTGGTGGTGTTAAATACACCAATAAATACAAAGATGGGGTAACCTATACAGATCCTTCCCCAGTAATGCGTTATGCAGAGGTGCTTTTAAACATGGCAGAAGCTTATGCGCGTACTCCAGGTAGTGAAGGACTTGCTCTTACGGCTTTGAATACGGTTAGAAACAGATCTTTGGCTTTACCAGCTACGCAACAATATTTGGCTGCTAATTTTCCAACCCCAGCAAGTTTGGTGGAAGGTATTGTTAATGAAAGAAGAATCGAGTTTGCCATGGAAGGCAGAAGATGGCCTGATATTCACAGATTGCAAAATGATGATTTAGCACCTGTAGTAGGTATTCCAACAAAAGTAGGGAATGGAACCCCTCCTGCGGCAGCTTTTACATTAGGTACCCCATACACAGGTCCTTATGGTGTTCAGGCATTTGCGTACAGTTCAAAAGAATTCTTATGGCCTATACCGCAACAAGAAGTAAACAATAATCCTATTTTGGCTACGCAGCAGAATCCAGGCTGGTAATCCGTTTAGGGTTTATAAATTGAATTAGCAAAAAAGGCTGCCCAAATTTTGGGCAGCCTTTTATTTTATCACCCTAAAGGTTAAATTAATCCGCTCTTGTATGGGCTTGGCTGTTTTTGGTATTTGGTGTAACCAATGATGTTGTGTTTCGCCTTTCATGATTAAAAGACTGCCGTGCGCTAAAAGAATTTTGTGTTTAAGACGCTTATCAACGCGGTGTTTTAAATGAAAGAAACGTTCTTGTCCAAAGCTTACTGATGCTATAACCGGGTTTATGCCCAATTCCTTTTCATTGTCGGCATGCCAGCCATTACTGTCTTTACCATCTCGGTATAAATTTAAAAGGCAGGTCGTGAAATTGGTCTCAGCAACGATTTCTATTTTGTTTTTTATATGGGCTAGGGTATCAGAAAACTCATGGGGTTGCATGGTAATGTTCGAGTACGAGTAAGGTTTGCCGTTGTTGGCATATAAGGCCGTTAATCTTGGTTGTGCATAGGTTTTTCCAAATACTTTAATTGTATCTTGCTGCCAAGGAGTATTTTTTTTTAAATCATTAAAATAATCGTTCGCCTCTATGCTTCCGAAGAAATTAGGGTAATACCAAATATCGCTATCGGGTAGGTTGAGGTTTATTTCATCACTAAATAGACTGCTCATAAAATTAGTTGAGTTTATGCTGACCACAAGATATAAAAATACGCTTATTTTTTACGTTTTGTAGTTTTTACTTGCTAAGAACAGTTTGCATTTAAGGCCGTATAGTAATAAATGAAATTAGAAATTATTGGCTCTTTAATTCCTAATTTAAATTAAAAACACGTGTCAAATTTTCATATTCCGAAAAATAAAAATTAAGCATGAAGAGCGTCCATCTAAGCTAAATATCTTTTTTACTTTTATAAAAAAGTTAAAAAGGATGAGATACCATACAAGAAAATGGGTAAAACCAGAAGATTTGAATGCCAATGATACTCTTTTTGGAGGTAAGTTATTAGCTTGGATAGACGAAGAAGCTGCTCTTTACAGTATAATTCAATTAGAAAATAAAAGAGTTGTTACTAAGTATATTTCCGAAATTAATTTTATGAGTACCGCTAGTACAGGCGACATAGTTGAAATAGGAATTGACGTGGTGAAGTTTGGAAAAACATCTATCACCCTTAATTGCGAGGTTCGTAATAAAATGACGCGCGAAACTGTGGTTACCGTTGATAATATTATTATGGTAAATTTAGATAAGGAAGGTAAACCTTTACAACATGGTAAAACAAAAATAGAATTTGTTAAAGATAGATTGGCTTCAAAATAATTATCTTTAAAATTAATTTTTTGCAAATAAAAATTAAGGATCAGACAGTTTTAGACCCATAAGGGTTTGCAAGAATACTGTATCCCTAAATTTTCTTAAAATACTACACTATTGCAATACTTTTTTTAGTGTATTTCGATATTCAGAAGGATTTTGTCCTGTAAAATTTTTGAAAGATTTATTAAAATGAGAAAAGTTATTAAACCCACTGTCAAAACATACTTCTGTTATACTCGATGCATTTTCTGCTAATAATTTTGAGGCGTGTACCAAACGATATTCGTTCACAAACTGCACAAATGTTTTTTTGGTTATATGTTTAAAATATCTACAAAATGAGGGTATGGTCATGCTCACCAAATCTGCAATTTGTTCTAAGGTAATTTCTTGCTTAAAATTTGTTTTTACGTAATTGAAAACCAAATTTATGCGATCGTTATCTTTAATAGAGGTTTCCATAGAAAATCCTTCACCATTTAAAATTTTAAATTCATTAGAATTTGCCAATTCATTTAAAATATTTAAAATCGATAAAAGTCTTTGAAAATCGGTTTGATATTCTAAAATTTCAATTTTTTCTCCAATTTTCTTTTTTGTTTTACCATAAAAAGCAATCCCTCCTTTACTTACTTCGAAAATAGCTTGTATTTTTTTCATTTCAGGAATATTGAAAAAATCATTTCCTAAAAAATCATGTTTCATTTGTACCACCGTTTCGGTTTTATTGCCTGTAAAAATATCGGTAAAACCACAATGCGGCAGGTTTGCACCTATGAGTATTAAATCTCCGTCAGCATAATAAGATATATGACTACCTATTTGACGTTTGCCCGAACCACCATTGATATAGACTAACTCTATCTCAGGGTGAAAATGCCAGATGGCATGTGTGTTAGGTTTATCTTCATCAAATTTTTGATAGGTAAACGAATGTCCGAAATCGGGAGCTATTGCTTCGAAAGCAGGTTTTGGTACTATCATATATTTTTTTTGTAAAATTAAAAAACCTTGTTTTTCTTATTCTTTGCAAAGTTACCCATAATCATTGTTATTTTACCATAGTTGCACTGTAACATCTTTGTGAATGGTAAAATAGCAAAGAAATTGGCAAATTATGGAGTATTCATACTCAGTAATGGGTTTTAAATTTGTAGGGTAAATAAATAGTAACCCAAAAAAATTAGAAGTCATGAAAACAACTTTAAAATTTACACTAATGTCGCTAATGGTACTAGGTACTTTAGCTACAAGAGCAAATGAAATTACCATAGACTTTGTTACAAGAAGTACAGAAAAAAGTATTGTATTTAATCTAGCGCAAGCATCGAAGCTCACTAGCATACAATTTTTAGATAATGAACGCAATATTATTTATTCTGGGGATATTCAGCAGTATACATCATTGAGAAAAAAGTTCGATTTGAGTAAGCTTGAACCTGGGTCTTATACCTTGAATGTAGAAGATACTCTTAAAATAATCACGTATGTTATTGCTATCGATGAATCAGAAATATCCGTGGTGAGTAAAAACGAAATCATTAAACCAGCTTTTAGGCTTAAAGAGAATGTAGTTTTTATTAATCTAATGAACCTCAGTAAAGAAGAGGTAACGGTAATTATTTTTGACCAAGAAAATCGAGTTTTACATACGGAGAAAATTTCAGATCAGCTTGTAGTGGAGAAAGCGATAAACTTCAAAAAAGCATTTAAAGGTAGTTATAGCATTGTTGTAAAAACACCTAAAGGTAAATATCAAAAATATATTACAATTTAGTATTGGTTTTTAATTAAGTTGAGTTAATTTTTTAAACCAAAAGGGGAGCAAAAGCTCCCCTTTTTTTGTCTACTATTGATTCTTTATCCAAGTATCAATCTTATTTTCTAATAGTGCCAAGGGTACACACCCGGTTTCTAAAACTTGGTTATGAAATTCTTTGATATCAAATTTATCTCCTAATTCCTTTTCTGCCTTTGCCCTAAGTTCTTTTATTTTTAACTGTCCTATTTTATAAGATAACGCCTGACCCGGCATCGCCATGTAGCGTTCAATTTCTGAAATAATACCCGCTTCAGACTCTGCTTCGTTAGCTAAGGAATATTGAATGGCTTTTTCACGAGACCAAGCTTTAGAATGTAAGCCAGTATCCACCACTAAGCGAATAGCTCTATGCATTTCGGCACTTAACATACCAAAATATTGATAAGGATCATTATATAATCCTAATTCCTTCCCTAAAGATTCTGTGTATAATGCCCAACCTTCACCATAGGCGCTATACCATAAGGTTTTTCTGAACTTAGGTAAATCTTCGTTCTCTTGGGTTAAAGAAATTTGATAATGATGCCCAGGAATAGCTTCGTGTAAAAATAGGTCTTCGTCAGCATATACGTTGTATTCGTTGATGTCTGGAATGGGTACATAAAAAATTCCTGGTCGGCTTCCGTCCATAGATCCTGGGTTATACTCGGCACTTGCCGAAGCTTCTCTGAACGATTCCGTTCTACGTACTTCAAACTTTGTTTTTGGCTGTTTTCCAAATAGTTGGTTGACCTGCGGTTTCATTTTTTCATGAATCGCATTAAAATTGGCAATCACCTCTTCAGCACTTGTAAAAGGCATTAACTCTTTCTTAGTCCTTACATGATCAAAAAACTGTTTTAAATCGCCCTCAAAACCCACTTCCTTTTTCACTTTTTCCATTTCAGTAGAAATTCGAGCTACTTCACTTAAACCTAATTCATGTATTTCATCAGCTGTCATATCAGTGGTTGTGAATAACTTTATAGCATAGTCATAATAGGCTTTACCGTTGGGAATATCATCTATTCCGCTACTTGTTCTTCCAGCCTCCATATATGCTGAGGCCATAAAATCATGTAATCTCTGGTAGGTTGGAATAATATTTTCGGTAATCATCGCGGTATAATAACTGCTGAGATTTTCTTTTTGCTCCTCGCTAAAGTCTTCAGGAAAATTTTGAATGGGGCTGTAAAATAAATTTTCCTCCATATTTTTATTGGTCATGGCCAAAAGTTGTGGAATTACTTTTACAATCAAAGATTTAGGTAATACATGGCCATTGGCCACACCTTCTTTCATGCGCGTTTCTGCTGTATTTAACCAAGTGATATACGCATTTAAACGCAACAGCCAATTTTTATAGTCCTGTTCGGTTTTAAAAGGTTGTGAGCTTTGACCACTGGCTAATTGCCCCATCATTAATTGTAAAGACCACATCTGGTTTATGGGCAGTAGGTCTTCTCTAAAACTTAAACGTTCCAAGTTTCGATTGCACTCCCAAATAAGTATCACTTTACTCATTTGTTGGCTTTCGCTAAGCGATTCGTCATTTACGTCTTGGGCTTTAGCAAGGTATTCCGTATAAAATGCCTTTTCCTCAGCTTTAAACTCGTCACTTAAACTGTTGGGTAATTTGTCATTGTAGCGTGCATCGCCTTGTGCTGTAGCATTCAATGGGTATAATTGTAAACCTTCTTCAGCATATTTTTCTAACATCAGGTCAAAATTTATATTCCTTTCAACCGCTTCTGTTGTGGCTTTTTTATCTTCTTTACACCCTTGGAAGGCGATGATACTTACAACTAAAAGAATTATTTTTTTCATAGTACTATTGTTTTAGGGTGGTAAGATACATACCCATTTTATGCTTTTTTAATTTGCCTTAGCCAATGCTTTTATTAATTTTTCTTTTTTATTGGGCGGTAAAGCTTCGTTGTCTAAAATAAGTTGAATCGTTTCTGGATCTTTGTTTTTTGCAAATAAGAATTTATAATATTGGTTGATGGTTAAGCTGTTTTTTGACTGAGTAACTAAACGCATTTCATCTCCTTTTTTTACACGTCCAGCAGCTAAAATTTTAACATAGGCACCTGGAAATTGGTGCTCCACATATTGTTGTATAATTTGTTGATTTTCAAAGCGAATGCCCAGTTTATAGCAAGGTTCTCTTGGTTGGGTTATTTGCACCAAAGCGGATCCTAGGCTATAGATATCTCCAATTCTCAACGTATCTTCGTCCAAGCCTTCTACTGTTAAATTTTCACCAAACATACCCCAATCCCATGATAGGTTAGGATATAGGTCTTTCCAATAGGCATATTGATCTGCACTAAACAAAAAGCAGGCTTTGTGTTCCCCACCATGGTGTTTTCTATCAATCACAGTATCGTTTTCAACATCATTCGGCCCTAAAAATAAGGCCGTGTTCGTAGGATATTTAAAAATACCCGTTTGTTCTTCCTTTCCGTTCCATTGAAAAGTAGTAGCTGTTCCTAAATTTGTAGAGATTACCTTCATCCTATAAAGGTAGTGAGTTACAAGAAATTTTCTGGTTTTTCTGTAACAATTTGTGGATCATGTAGGCAAAAAGCTTCTTCATGATGCTTTGTGATTCGGGACCAATAGTGCCATTTTCCACTGGCTTAAATACAAATTTCGGCTCGAACAACCAATTAACTTTCCTTGATTATAGCGCTACATACCCATATGCCCAATACATCAATCCAAACTGTAGGGGTATGCGCAGTAGTAAAATCCATTTTGGAATACCTGCGCTTGCCTTTTCGCTGGATAGCATATAAAAATGCACCGAAAGAAAAACAGTCAACATCGCAATAATTCCAAAAATGGCTATGTTTTTAGTAGCAGGGAAGCATAGTCCAATACCCAAAACAATCTCTGCCGCACCACTTAAAGCTACGAGCGATTTATGATTGGGTAAATATTTAGGCATAATCCGCAAATATACTTTTGGCTTGATAAAATGCATGATGCCAGCAAAAATATATAGGGCTGCCATAAAGTATAAATCGTAAGGGTACATCATCGTTTTATTTTTTAGAAAGATATTGATTTTTACACAAAAAAAAGCTGCTTCATCGAAATGAAGCAGCTTTGTTTTTTCAAAGGTCGAAGGTCAAAAGTTGTGATTAGTACAATAAAACGTATAACCATCAACTGAGAACGAATGAAAACTATTTCACCATGTCGTAACTGCGCTTAATAAAGTTAGTTAATTCTTCTCCTTTAAGTAATCCTTTTGACAGTCGAGCTAAGTCTAAGGACTGATTAATTAAACGTTCTTTTTTCTTAGCGGTTTTAGTATTTAAAATTTCGCCAACCAATTCATGATTGGTGTTAACGATAAGATTATACATTTCGGGCATATTCCCCATACCGAACATTCCGCCACCACCAGTTTGCTGCATCTCTTTCATTCTACGCATAAATTCTGGTTCTGTAATGATAAATGGTGAAGCACTGCTATCCATGGCTTCGAGCTGAATGGTGTAAGACTTATTAGAAATAATTTCTTCTAAATCAGCCTTAAGACTGTCTTTTTCCTCATCCGATAATTTAGAAATCTGTGTGTCTTCTTTCTTAATTAAATTATCTAAATGATCAGCATCTACTCGAGCAAAAGAAATATTTTCTTTTGAGCTCTCTAATTTTTGCATCAAGTGCGAAATAATTGGAGAATCTAATAATAATACCTCAAAGCCTTTTGCTTTCGCAGCTTCAATATAGCTATGCTGTGCCTCTTTGTCAGAAGCGTACAGAATAACTAATTTATCATCCTTATCGGTCTGGTTTGCCTTAATTTTTTCTTGTAATTCTTCAAAGGTGAAAAATTTACCATCTACGGTTGGGTATAATGCAAATTTGTCTGCTTTGTCAAAGAATTTATCTTCAGAAAGCATTCCGTATTCAATTACAATTTTAATATCGTTCCATTTTACTTCAAAATCTTCTCTATTATTTTTAAATAAAGAGGCTAGTTTGTCAGCTACTTTTCTAGTGATGTAAGATGATATTTTTTTCACAGCTCCATCGGCCTGTAGATAAGAACGAGAAACGTTTAAAGGAATATCAGGAGAATCAACCACACCGCGTAGCATCATTAAAAATTCAGGAACAATCCCTTCCACATTATCGGTAACATAGACTTGATTTTGGTACAGTTGAATTCGATCTTTCTGTACATTCATATCATTAGTTAACCTCGGGAAATAGAGTATTCCTGTTAAGTTAAATGGGTAATCAACATTTAAATGAATATGGAATAAAGGTTCTTCGAATTGCATCGGATACAATTCTCTGTAAAAACTTTTATAATCAGCATCTGTTAAATCTGCAGGCTGTTTGGTCCAAGCCGGAGTAGGGTTGTTGATGATGTTATCAACTTCTTTGGTTGGTGCTTTATCCTCTTCTTTAGCACCCTCTGGTTTTGGTAAAGTTTCTGTCTTCATTCCAAATTTAATCGGAATGGGCATAAACTTATTATACTTCGTTAAAAGTGATGTAATTCTGCTTTTTTCTAGGAATTCTGTGGAGTCTTCAGCAATATGCAAGATAATTTCCGTACCTCTGGTAGTTTTATCCGAAGCTTCTAAATCAAAATTAGGTGAACCATCACAAGACCAATGCACTGCTGGTGCATCTGTATGGCTTTTCGTGATAATTTCTACTTTTTCGGCTACCATAAAGGCAGAGTAAAACCCTAAACCAAAATGACCTATGATACCAGAATCTTTAGCGCTGTCTTTATATTTATCTAAAAACTCTTCAGCGCCAGAAAAAGCAACTTCATTGATGTATTTTTTTACTTCTTCTTCGGTCATTCCAAGACCTTGGTCGATAACATGTAGTTTTTTACCTTCCTTATCAATCTTTATTTCGATAATAGGTGCTCCATATTCGCTTTTTGATTCGCCAATAGAAGTTAAATGCTTTAATTTTAAGGTTGCATCTGTAGCATTTGAAATTAATTCTCTTAAAAATATTTCGTGATCGCTGTATAAAAATTTCTTTATTAAAGGAAATATGTTATCAACGGACACATTAATTTTACCTGTTGCCATCTTTTTGTTCTAATTTTAATGATTCATACGATACCCATAGGTCAAAAAAAATACCAAGCTTATGCTTTGTGACAAACTGACATATACTAATTGAATTTATAAGTCAAAAGAGACGATTTCTTCAAAACTTAAGGAATACCAATACTTTAAATAAAAAAAACCGTGCTCCTTGTTAAGGAAAGTACTAGAAATGCGACTCTTTAAAAGAAATAAGAGGATGAAAAGTTCAGCGATTTTAATGTGCTGGAGCTATTTAGAAAAATTTAACAAATATTTTGTTTAATTTATTTGATATATAGTTAAACAAAAATTATCTTTACATCGTATTGGGAATATAAATTGCTATGAAAAAGAGTTTTGTTCACAATCGATTTTATTGGTTAGGTTGAAGAAAGCGCATTCCTTAACTGGAGTGCGTTTTTTTAATTTCAGGCACTAGTTACTAGCCCTAGTTTTGGATTATTCGTATCTTTAAGTAGCTTAAAATAAAGGAAAAAAATATATAAAAATGGCAGCAAAAACAGCAACAAAAAAAATCACAGACGATCAAATTATCGGCATGTACATGGATTATGTTTTAGAGCATGAAATGGTTCCAAAATCAATTTATAAATTTTGTAAATCAAATAAGATTCAAGAACAAGATTTTTACACATATTTTGGTTCTGTCGAAACGATTCAACAACGTATTTGGGAAAAATTCTACGAGAATACGCATACCTTAATGGTAGAGAATAAAGAATATGCTTCTTTTTCAAATAAAGATAAGATGTTGACTTTTTTCTTTTCTATGTTCGAACTTTTGACCATGAATAGGAGCTATGTATTATTTGCACTCAGTGAGCATAAAGGCATGTTAAAAAATTTAAGTCAATTAAAGGGGTTAAGGCATCGAATTAAAGAGTTTTCTACGGCGCTTATCAATGAGGCTAACGAATCTAAAAACTATAAGCTAACGAAAAGAAACCCTACGCTATTCTCCGAAGGGGCATGGATTCAATTTTTATTTCTTTTAAAATTTTGGATGGAAGATGCCAGTGCTGGATTTGAGAAAACCGATGTGGTCATTGAAAAATCGGTCAATACCATTTTTGATGTTTTTGAAAACACTCCTCTAGATAGCATTTTAGATTTTGGCAAGTTTTTGTACAAAGAGAAAATGGTGTAGTGTTATTTTTACAGAGAGGGTAAGGAAAATAATAGGTGGTTGCCCCTGTGATGGTTTAGGAAGCAATTAAAGTGCCGCAGTGATGAACTGACTTGAAATGACGGTAGGGCAAAAAACAATAAAAAAACGAAGTATACATGAAAACCTTAGATAGAATACCCACAGGTAAAATAGAGAGAGCTAGTAAGCTGGTGAAAACGGGTGTTAAAATCGGTGGGAACTACGTAAAGTATTATGGTAAAAAATTAGTAAATCCCGAATTAACTCGAGATGAATTAAATGAAGATAATGCGGGCGATATTTATGACGGTTTAAAAACCTTAAAGGGGAGTGCATTGAAAGTAGCTCAAATGTTGAGTATGGATAAGAATATACTACCCTCAGCCTATGTAGAAAAGTTTTCATTGTCCCAATTTTCTGTTCCACCATTGTCAGCCCCTTTAGTACGTAAAACCTTTAAAAAATACTTAGATAAATACCCCGAAGAAATCTTTGATACCTTCGATAAGGATTCTATTAACGCAGCAAGTATCGGGCAGGTACACAAGGCCACCAAGGCGAATAGAGAATTGGCCGTTAAAATTCAATATCCAGGCGTTGCAGAAAGTATCAGTAGCGATTTGGCATTGGTAAAACCAATTGCCATCCGCATGTTTAACTTAAAGGGTAAAGATTCGGATAAGTTTTTCGAAGAAGTGGAGCACAAGCTTGTAGAAGAAACAAACTACTTACTTGAAATGAAGCAAAGTCAGGAAATTACAAAAGCCTGTGCTATAATCCCGAATATGGAATTTCCAGTCTACTATCCTGAATTATCCAGTGAACGCATCATTACGATGGACTGGATGCACGGAAAACATTTAAGTGAGTTTGCAAAAACTGATTTTGATGAAACCACAGGCAATACCTTAGGTCAGGCCCTTTGGGACTTTTATATGTATCAAATTCATGGCTTACGGAAAGTACATGCTGATCCGCATCCTGGCAATTTTTTAGTTAGTAAAGAAAATACCCTAATTGCGATTGATTTTGGATGTATTAAAGAAGTTCCAGACGAATTTTACTATCCTTATTTTGAATTAGCGCGGACTGAAGTTCTTCAGAATGACGCGTTATTCATGGAGCAATTGTACAAATTAGAAATATTAACGGCAGCAGATTCTCCAGAAGAATTACTATTTTTTAAAGCCTTATTTAAAGAAATGTTAAGCTTGTTTACGGCACCTTTTAACGAAACTCAATTTGATTTTGGAGCTGATGCGTTTTGGCTTCAGATTGCCGATTTAAGTCAGCGTTACGCCAATGACCCGCAAATTCGAAAAATGAATGGAAATAGGGGTTCTAAACACTTTTTATATATGAACAGAACATTCTTTGGACTGTACAACTTGCTGCATGATTTAAAAGCAAAGGTTGAGGTGAATAGCTTTAGAAGCTATATAGCTGTCAACTAACGCCAATGAACAATAGAACATTAAAAAGCCGCTTCAAATTTTTTGAAGCGGTTTTTTTAATTGCAATAGGTCAGTGGTAGTTAGGAATACCAACAAGGTTGATACTTAATCAACCGACACCAATTCTAAATCAAAGATTAAATCTGTATTTGGTGGAATTGGTCCTCTTCCAGATTCACCATACGCCAAATGCGCAGGAATAAATACTCGTGCTTTTTCACCCACTTTTAAATTCATAACGGCTTCTTTAAAACCAGCAATAACTCCGGCATCCATACTCACTTCCATTGGCATGGTCTGGTAGCCACCTTGTGCTTCTCTATTGGGATTAAACTGTCCGTTTAATTTTGATATTTCTAAAATATTACTATCAAAAAGACGACCGTCTTCAAAATAACCTGCGTAGAATAAATTGGCAGTCTGACCAATTTTTGGCTTATCACCTGTGCCCTCGACTAGGGTGTGTATTTTTAATCCAGAAGCTAACGTGTTCGCCGTTTTCTTTTGTGATTCTAGTGTTGCCACAAAAGCAGCTTGAGCTACTTTCATTTGTTCTTCGCGTTCAGCTGCTAATTTTGCTTCTTCTTTTTCTCTAATTTCTTCGTCAGCAAAATATTGGGTCATTACGGCAACAGCATCAAATTTTTTGGCTTCTTTTCCATTGCGAATAATGACAATTTTATTCATAAAAACAGTTTCTAAAGGCTTATCTCTAGGATCTGTTTTTACATTGGCAATAGAGTCTATAACTTCGGTGCCTACCACGGTTTCACCAAATACGGTATAGCCACCGTTTAAATCAGGTCTTGGTACGTGAGTGATGTAAAATTGACTTCCGTTCGATTTTGGTTGCCCCGTATTGGCCATCGCCAGAGCTCCTACTTTATTGTGGTTTAAAGAATCGTGTAATTCTTTACCAAAACGATACCCAGGGCCGCCAGTGCCATTTCCTGAAGGATCACCCCCTTGAATCATAAAGTCTTTCATTACTCTATGAAACGTTAAGCCATCATAGTAGTTTTTACCTTTTAAACTGTCGCTTACAAACGGACTTTTACCTTCCGCCAAAGAAATAAAATTGGCTACTGCTATTGGTGTTTTTTCGTATTCTAAACGTACAATGATATCTCCTTTTGAGGTCTGAATGTCAGCAAAAATACCATCACCTAAATCTGCAGTTTTACTAGACTTACAGCTTGAGAATAAGATAATAGCGAAAAGGAATGCACTAAGTGTTTTTTTCATTTTAAGTATTAATTAGATTGTTTTTGTTCAATTTTTAAAATTTCTACAGAAGATTTGATAGGGGTATTAGGGGCAATTTTATTGTCATCTCCGTGATACCCAAAGGCTAAAGAAGAGGGGAACAAAAAAGTTGCCTTTTCTCCTTCTTTTAATAAGGTAAACGTAGTTCTTAAGCCTTTAAAGAGGTTGGGTTTATCTACTTTTATCTCTTGAACACCTATGGCATCGGCAGTGTAAATGGTATCGTTCGTAAGCGTCATTATGGCATAACGCAAGGTGACCACATCATCATTTTTAGCCATATAGCTCGTGCTGTCGTTTTTAGTTTCGTAGTAGTACCAAGAGCCATTAGATGTAGCTATATAGTCGTGAAGCGTATCTTTTTTTACTAAAGAATTAATAATTTGAACTTCTAAAGCCAATAGCTCTTTATTGCGTTCCACCGTTGATTTTACGAGTTTCGGTGTGGAAGTGCGCACTGGTTTTCTAGCTGTTGGTCCTTCACAAGCCACAAGAAAAATCACAAGGATAAAAAATAAAAAATATTTCATTATTGGGTCAATTCTTTTTTATAATTCGGTAACAAGTTTACAAAATACTTTGCAGTTTCTTCTAAGGAGAGCTCACTTTTTCCACCCGCAGCATTCGTATGGCCACCGCCTTCAAAATGTGCTCTTGCGAATTCGTTGACCGAAAAGTCGCCTTCTGATCGCAGCGATATTTTAATAATACCTTCTTCTTTATTTTCTATAAAAATAACAGCAAACTTAATGCCTTCTAGGGTAAGTCCGTAATTTACGAATCCTTCTGTATCTCCTTTTTTAAATTTATAGGTATCTAATTCCTCTTGGCTTAGGGTAATGTATGCCGTATTAAAAGCTTCAAGGATGACCATATTTTTTAAGGCACAGCCTAATAAATGCAGTCTACTGGGGGAGTTGGTATCGAAAATAACATTATGAATATAGGTGTTTCTAGCCCCTTTATCCATCAATTCGGCAATAATTCTATGTGTTTTACTGGTGGTTGATGCGTACTTGAACGACCCTGTATCTGTCATGATACCCGTGTACAGACAATTGGCAATTTCTGATGTTATTTCTGAGGTATCCCCTATAAAATCTATAAAATTATAGACCATCTCGCAGGTAGAACTCATCGTCACATCCGAATAGGTGACCAAGGCATAGTCTGACGGTTCTTGATGATGATCGATCATAATTATCGGCACCTGAACAGCTTCCAGAAAAGGCTGCATTTGCCCTATTCTCCCTAAATGATTAAAGTCTAAGGTAAAAACTAAAGTGGCTTCTTCGATGGCTTTTTTAGACTGGGTGTTTTCTGATTCAAAATTTAAAATAGCAGCAGCTCCGGGCATCCATTTTAAAAATTTTGGAAAATCATTAGGGCTAATAATGGTTGCTTCTTGACCTTTATTTTTCAAAAAATGCCATAAACCCAAGGTAGATCCAATGGCATCACCATCGGGGTTTTTGTGTGGAACAATAACAATTTTTTGTGGTACGCTTAACAGTGCTGTTAGCTGTTTAATATCGGCTAAATTCATGGCGGCAAAGATACTATTTTATAATACATTGTTAACATTCAAAGTGCTATTTTTGTAGGAAGCTTAGAGAGACATCTTATGAAATTTTTAAAACTAATTGCCACCACTTTTTCGACACTATGGGCTATTTGTATGTTTGCGCAAAAAGAGCAGCAGGGTACAGAGCGCCTAAAAACAACTGATTTTACAATAGCCTTTGGTTCTTGTAACAAACAAAACGTTCCAAACCTGTTATGGGATGATGTTCTTACCGCCGATCCAGACCTGTGGATTTGGGGTGGTGACAATGTCTATGCGGATACTGATAATATGCAAAAGTTAAGAGCTATTTACGAGCAGCAAAATAGCGTAGTGGGATATTCCACCTTAAAAAGTAAAATTCCTGTGATTGGTACTTGGGATGATCATGACTACGGATTAAATGACGGTGGCGTAGAGTTTAAAGCTAAAGCGGCAAGTCAACAAGAATTTCTTGATTTTTTCGGTGTGCCTAAAGATAGTCCTAGAAGAAGTAGAGAAGGGGTTTATGCAGCACATACCTATGAAACTCCTAAAGGAACTATTAAAGTAATGGTTTTAGATACCCGTTATTTTAGAACAGCACTTACCAAGGACACCGAAACAAAAAGAAGGGTCAAGCCCAATACCTATGGTGAAGGTACTGTTTTGGGAGAAGCGCAATGGCAATGGTTAGCCCATGAATTAAACAGCAGTACGGCCGATTTTAATATTTTGGTGAGTAGTATCCAAGTATTGTCTAACGAGCATGGTTTTGAAACTTGGGGGAATTTTCCTCACGAAGTAGATGCGCTTAAAAAAATGATAGTAGCTTCAAAGGCAAAAGGAGTGATGGTTTTGTCTGGCGACCGGCATATTTCTGAATTTTCGAAAACAAATGTGGAGCATTTAGCGTATCCCTTAATAGATTTTACCAGTAGCGGACTTACGCATACCTACAGCTCATACTCAGGTGAGCCTAACCCATATCGCGTAGGTGAGGTGGTATCTATAGTTAGTTTCGGAACACTAGATTTTGATTTTGAGAAACAGCAAGTCGTATGTACCATGATTGGCGATGATGGTAAGGTTTTGGGAACTTTGGAGCAGCACTATGGCACTAAGCCATAAGCTCTAGTTGAGCTGCAAAAAAGTCGTTGCAACAAACCCTTGTGAATTACCCGAAAAGTAGTACTTTTGCACAAAATTTAAAAAAAGATGACAACAAATAGAACATTTACAATGCTTAAGCCTGATGCTGTTGAGAACGGACATATTGGTGCTATTTTAGATAAAATCAACGCTGCAGGTTTTAAAATTGTAGCCATGAAATATACACAGTTGAGCACTAGAGATGCTCAAGCTTTTTATGCGGTGCACAGTGCGCGTCCTTTTTATGGGGAACTGGTAGAATTTATGTCAAGAGGACCCATTGTTGCGGCTATTTTAGAAAAAGACAATGCAGTAGATGACTTTAGGGCTTTAATTGGGGCTACGAATCCAGCAGAAGCCGCTGAGGGTACCATCCGTAAAATGTTTGCAACTTCATTAGGAGAAAATGCAGTACACGGTTCTGATAGTGATGAAAATGCAGCGATCGAAGGTGCTTTTCACTTTGCAGGAAGAGAGATTTTCTAAAGAATTTTTTTATACGATTAAAAGGCTGCCTAGAAATGGGTGGCCTTTTTTTTAGCCAACATTAAGTTTAGCAGCTTGCATCCATAAATAATTTGGCATAGGTTCATCAATTTTCCAGGTAATACTCATAGGCTTAGAACCAGTGTGGCTTACATAATTTACTTTTCCAATAAAAATATAGCCCATAGTGCTGCTAAATTTGTCTTTAGCCTGTTCTCTTACAAATAACAAAATAATTTTTGATTTATTTTGATGATGAATATAGGTAATTCCTTTTCCAGCATCATCTCTTGTTTGGTTTTGAGATTGCCAATGAAACAGCGTTTCACTTATTGCAAAATCGTCATACATGGTTGATGGTGAAAAATCTTCTTCCGATTTGATTAAATCTACAAATAAAACTTCTGTGTTATTCTTTTTGTTTTCGGCAACGCCTTCTCTGTTTGATGATTGTTTTTTAAAACTTGACAGACCAAAACAAACTAAAATTTGGTCTCTAGTATATCTTGAGTGTAATTTTAATGGTTGCGGATATGGCAATATAATAGGTATTTCCTCGTAATCGATTTCGTTAATTTTATATTCTAATAACTCAATGATTTCAGATACTAGCACGGAGTTTTTTCCAATAGAATTTATACTTTCAGTAAGACTTTTAAAGTTATTTTCTTTTTGCCAAACATCATAATGTAACATTACGCACATGAGTTTTTCTTCCTCATTAAATGAATCCATAGGAATATTAAAGCCTTCTTTTGCTAAGTTTAAAATAAATTTAAAATAGGAATAGGAGTTTGTTGATAGCCATTTGTTTTTAATACAACTATGGATTTCTTTTTCATTTTTATTGTCAAAATTAGAAATTTTGCCCGCTTTTTCCTTTAACCTGCTCCAAGTACTTTTTTTATAAATTACCTCGATGGGTATTTTAGTAATTTCTGTAAAATTTTTAAGACTTAAGGGAAGAGTAGTTTGATGCTCAAAATCTCTAATTTTTTTTATTATTTGATTTATATTGAAAGATGTAGCTTTTTTAATATTATCTAAAATAGATTCTTTAGCTTTTTGTTCTAAAATAATAGAACAACCAAGCGGTAAATGAGGAAAATTATTTTTAATTTCCTTTTCTACAGAAGTATTTGTTTTGCCTATTAAAGCCCTGAACTTACTTTCAAAATCATATTCAGGTCTGGAATTTGCAACAAAGTCTAAAACAATTAAAGCTTCTTTATCTTCTGATAATCTTAAGCCTCTTCCTAGTTGTTGTAAAAAAACAGTTAAACTTTCTGTAGGTCTTAAAAAGAGAACAGTATCAATTTCTGGAATATCAATGCCTTCATTAAATATGTCAACCACAAATAGATAATTAATCTCTTTGTTTTTGAATTTATTTCGAAGGGAATCTCTCTCTTCGCTATTTTTACTGGACAAATGCGCCGCACGAAAGCCAGAAAGTAAAAATTTCTCAGCCATAAAGATGGCATGTTCTATCGTAATACAAAAACACAACGCTCGAACATCAAAAGGGTCTTTTATATACTTGTCAATATTCGTAATTATTTCGCCTACTCTTCGGTCATTTTTAGTGTAAATATCACTCAATTCCTTTGCAACATATTTTCCTTTCTGCCAGGTTACATCACTTAAATCAATACTATCAGTAATACCAAAATATTGAAATGGACAAAGTAATTTTCTATTCAAAGCTTCAGGAAGCCTAATTTCGGCTGCTATTTTATCCGAAAAGTCTTTAATTATATCTGCTCCATCCATTCTTTCTGGTGTGGCGGTCAGTCCTAATAATATTTCAGGTGTAAAATAATTTAAAATAGGTCTATAGCTTTTCGCTTCAATATGATGTACTTCATCAATAATAATAAAATCGAAGTATGTTTTACTTAGGGATAAACCTTCTAGTCTGTTTTTAAGTGTTTGTATTGATGCAAATATGCATTCAAATTTTGTAGGTTCATACCTATCAACCCAAAGTTCTCCAAAATTATTATCTTTCAAAACTCCTCGAAATGTACTTATAGATTGTTCAAGAATTTCTTTACGATGGGCGATAAATAGTAATCGGGCTTCAGGCTTTACTTTCAAGTATCTATTAAAGTCGAATGCCGAAATTACTGTTTTACCCGTTCCTGTTGCTGCGACAATTAAATTTTTAAATCTCTGATGAATATGCCTTTCTGTATTTAGTTTTTCTAAAATTTCCTTTTGAAAAGGATATGGTTTTATATCAAAAAATGTAGTTGAAAAAATATTATTATTTTGTCCTTTTCCTTTATTTAATGCAACTTTTAGCTTTTCGGAATCTGTAAGAATATTGAATGTTTGAAACTCTTCGTTTTGCCAATAGGACTCAAATGTCTTTTGAAACTTATCAATAATATGGCCAATTTCTTTTGTGGTTATCTTTAAGTTCCACTCCAAACCATCTGTTAAAGCAGATCGAGAAAAATTTGAAGAACCAATATATCCAGTGTGAAATCCTGAATTTCTGAAGAAAAGATAAGCTTTAGCATGTAGTCTTTCATTTCCAGTGTTGTAGGATACTTTTATTTCGGTATTGCCTAAGCCCGATAATAGTTCTAAAGCCTTGTAATCCGTAGCTCCCATATATGTTGTGGTCACAATTCGCAATTTTCCGCCGCGCTTTACAAACTCCTCAAATTCTCTTTTAAGGATGATGACTCCTTTCCATTTTATAAAGGAAACAAGTAAGTCAATTCTATCAGAAGATAAAATCTCTTTTCTCAATTCGCTTTCTAAAGACAAACCAGTATTTCCGCCAGTAAATAATTCACTTTGAGTTAGTCTGGTATAAGGCGTGATTTCTTTTAAACGGGAGTCTAAATCAATAAAATTACTGTCTAATTTTTTGAATATGGCTTTCAGAATTCTCCCTTCTAAATCTATTAAATTTTCCTTAAACTCCTCATTTTTAAGTTCTTCCTTAAGTAAAACTATTATTTTATTTGAAAGTTCAATTTGGTTTTGAATGGCATTTTCTCCCTTAATCTGTTTTAATGCATAAGAAAAAACAGAAGCAATATGTTCAGATAAAACGCTAGAAGCTTCCGTTTTATCAATATTCGTAAATTTATATTGAAAAACATCTTTATCAAGTTCTTCAATTTTAGCTGCAATAAGTTTGGTAACTAGTTCTTCATAAATTCCTTGATTCATGCTGTAAATTTATTTTTCAAATAAAACAATAACCCCCCTACCGCAACACCAACTTCGTAATCACTTCTTTCCCTAACTCTTCGTTGAGCATCGCCATGATTTTGCTTTTTCCAAGGCTTAATTCTTCGCGTAAAACGGAGGATGAGAGCGATACAAATAAGGTCTCGTGTCGCAATTCTATCGCCGTCGTGTAATTGTTTACACCATTTCCCATTAATTTAGCCCAAGCCTCACGCGTATCTACACGGTCAATGCCTTTTTGCAGCTTATTTTTTTCTATAAACTCTTGTAAGGCTTCACTTATGGGGATATTGTCATTGCGTCTTTTTGCCATTATTCCGTGATCTGTATGGGTTCGTATCTTTTATAGGTATAGCTAACATTCTCGCTTGTTCGAACTGTAAAACTGTTGGCAGAAACGGCTATTAAATGTTCTATCCATTCGGTATCGGTAGCCTTATACTGTATCATATAGGTATCTTCTTTTTTAAATATCGTAAAAAGCTCCGCATCGTCACTGGTCACATAGGTGCCTTCAAAAGTAGGTTTCATTTTTTTACGAAAGCCTTCTAAGCTGTCTAATTTAATGAAATCTATAGTTTCGTTGATCGTGTATTCTTTGGTTTGCCCATCGGGAAACCTCACTTTTTCAATTTCCCAATACCCGTTTAGCTGGTTTAATTCAGTTTCCGAAAGGCTGTTTGAGCAACTGGTTATAGCCAGAACTAGTACAATAAATAGGCTGTTTTTTAAAGAGATCATTTTAGTTCGAATTTTTTACGAGAAAATCAATAAACATTTTTTGTTGGTCTATAAAAAAATTATGAGAACAATGATCTGCATAAAGTACATTTTCGCTCCCGATGAGTGCTTTTAAGGTGTCAACTTGTGCGCTATCGTATAGGCCGTCTTCTTTGCCATATAGTCCATAGATAGCCATATTTTTATTTTTTAAATCTTGTAAAGCTTCTGTAAGGTTTAGACTGGTGTATTTTTCGTTTTTCCAAAACCCCATAGGAGCTTTGTACTCCATTTTTGAAGCATAATTTTTTAATTCGCTATCGCTGTTGAACAACTGGTACAATGCCATAGCTTCTGGACTAGGGTTTTTAGTGGTGTAAAAACCGTTTTGCATGGCATGTGCAAAGGTATAAGAGCTGTATTCTAAACTTTTTGAATCCATATTTTCTAGCAGGGTGATATAGTTCAGATTTACCGTGTCATTCTTCTCGGTATAGATCTCTTTAGCACTCGCAATAATTGTTTTCAAGGTTTGTTGCATTTGAATCGGGGCGCCAACAAGCCATAAGTTTGTGACCTTATCTGGGTGTTTCTGGGCGAATTGGGTGGCTACAACGCCACCAAAACTATGGCCCAACAAACTCGCTTTTTCTAGCTTAAATTGGGCATATATAGTTAATATATCAGCAAAGGTTTCATCGAAGGTATAGGCTGCTTTTAATGGCTCAGATCTTCCTTCGCCGCGGCGATCATACGAAATGACAAAAAAACCATTTTCACTTAATTGTACTGCTGTAGTTTTTTCAAACGCCACACTGTTATACCCTGGTCCACCGTGAAGAAAAAGAATAGGTTTATCAGTGGTTTTTCCAAAAGTTTGTATGGCGATGTTTTGCCCAACCACCATAAGACTTGTGAAAACAAAAATTAGAAGTAAAAGGATGTTTTTCATTTTATGGTTATAATTTTTTATTTTAAGTTCTACTCTCTACTCTCTACTCTCTACTCTCTACTCTCTACTCTCTACTCTCTACT
>CAXBCN010000031.1:0-26615 GCA_963974535.1 uncultured Cellulophaga sp. | reverse complement strand
TCGTCGCCTTTTTTAATCAAGTCCTTCATAGTTTTATGAAGGACTTTTTTTGTTTTAGGCCATGCTAGTTTATCATATTCATTACTTAAATTAGTTCCTTATTTTTGTACGTTTATCATTCATCGTAATTTATATTCATGTCACCTATATCAAGGTATAAAAAAGAGGAAATACTAAATACAGGGTCTCATGCTTTGGGAATTCTATTAGGTATCGTTGGAGCCTTTTTGCTTGTACAACAAAACACGGATAAAAGTGCTTTTGCCATGACGGGAATTGTCATTTATTCTTTTTCAATTGTACTATTATATACCGCTTCAACCGCATATCATGCTATTGCAAATCCTGCTTTAAAAAAGAAATTCCGAATCTTAGACCATATCAGCATTTATTTCCTAATTGCGGGTACTTACACTCCTGTTGCACTAATTACCTTAATTGATGGGAACGGCTGGCTCATTTTTTATATCGTGTGGGGAATTGCCATGGTCGGAACAATTTTAAAACTATTTTTTACAGGAAAATATGAAATTATTTCCTTGTTGTTGTATTTAATCATGGGCTGGTTGATCGTTTTTGATTTTCAAAACTTACTGGCCTCAACCTCTACTTTAGGCATAAACCTATTGATGCTCGGAGGTGCTTTTTATACTGTTGGAATAATCTTTTACGCGATCAGAAAAATACCCTATAACCACTTTATATGGCACCTATTCGTTTTAGGAGGGAGTATTAGCCATTGGTTATTTATCTATATAGATGTGGCTTAATCTGTAAAAACTTCTTCAAAATCTTCAAAGAAAGTTTCAAACTTTAGCATATTTTCATACAGAAAAATCATCGTTTTTTGCCAGGTGTCTTTATTGTATATTGAAACCTGATCTAAACCAACATAAATTCTGGATAGTTCAGTTTGATTTTCTACATAGGTATATTCTTCAAACTTTGCCTCGGGCAGATAATTTTCAAGGAGGATAGCCTTTAAAGAAACTACTTTCTGCCATAAGTCGATCCTTCGCTCTAAATCTTTATTTTCGATGTCTAAGGATACCATAGCATTTGAGCTGTCAAAATGAAATTTAAAGGAAAGGTTTTTAACTTTCGTGTGGTATAATAGCCATTTTCTAGGATACGATTTGCCAAAAGCAATCCAAAAATCTTCTCTTAATTTTTTAGCTTCAATTCTACTGAACATTTATAAAAAATATGCGATAGTTACGCCTATGATGATCACTATCAATTTACTAAGATTAAATTTGTGCCCTTCAGAGCTTTCAAATAATATTACTGTGGATATATGTAGAAAAACACCAACAGCTACAGCATTTAATTGAGCTGATATCGAAGCTAAAAAGTCAACGTTTCTTGCCAAGAAAGTGCCTATAGGTGTCATGATTGAAAATAAAACCATAAACAATAAGGCATTTATAAACCTTATTTTTGAGCTAATTAAAAATATGCTTAGGATAATAGCAATTGGAATTTTATGGATTAATATACCGTATAACATGGTGTGGTGATGGTCTATCGGTACACCTTCTAAAATAGAATGTAGGGATAAACTAATAAACAAAAGCCAAGGAAATTCACTTTTTTCTTTATTGACGTGCACGTGACCATGCTCTGCACCCTTAGAAAAAAATTCGAGAAAGATCTGAAGCAGTATGCCTAACATGACATAAACACCCATAGTTTTTGTAGGTCCATTTTCATAAATTTCAGGGAAAAGCTCAAAAATGGTTAAGGCCAAAAGAAAGGCACCGCTAAAAGCGAGTAGTAATTTTATTCCTTCTTTCTTTTTGGGTTTCGTTAGGTAAACAAATACAAAACTTAGCAAAACGGCCAAGATGGGTAGTAAATAGTTCATTTTTATTCTTAGGTTTTTTATAAATTTTCTAAGGGGATAAAATTAGCGTATTTTTGTCATAATCTTTTAGATAGGTATGGAGAATAATTTTAAAATGGTTGCCAAGACGATGTTTGGTTTTGAAGAAGTCTTGGCGAAAGAGTTACGGAAGCTGGGTGCATTAAACATTGAAGAAGGTGTTCGGAGTGTTAGTTTTGAAGGGGATAAAGGTTTTATGTATAAGGCAAATTTATGCCTACGGACCGCCATAAAAATTGTAAAACCCATTCACTCCTTCACGGTTACTAGCGAGGATGACTTGTACAAAAAGATATATGCCTTTGATTGGAGTGATTATCTTTCTGTGGATACCACATTTGCTATCGATACGACGATAAACTCTGAAAATTTTACCCACTCCCTCTATGTATCACAAAAAGTAAAAGATGCTATTGTAGATAAATTTAGGGCTACGGATGGTGAAAGGCCAAATGTAGATATTAAGTTTCCAGATATTAGAATAAATATTCATATTCAAAAAGACCTTTGTAACGTTGCTTTAGATACTTCCGGTAAATCATTACACCAAAGAGGCTATAAAACAGCCACTAATATTGCACCTATTAACGAGGTCTTAGCGGCGGGATTATTATTGTTAAGTGGCTGGGATGGCCAATGCGATTTTTTAGATCCTATGTGCGGTAGTGGTACTATTTTGGTTGAAGCTGCTATGATTGCCTGCAACATTCCAGTGAATATAAATAGAAAAGAATTTGCTTTTGAAAAGTGGGAAGATTATGATGAAGAATTGTTTCAAAAAATAGTCGAAAGTTGTTTAAATAAAACACGTGAATTTCATTTTAAAATTGCGGGCTATGATAAAGCTCCTTCAGCCATACAAAAGGCTCAGGACAATATTGAAAATGCCAACTTATCGGATTATATAAAAGTTGGGCAATTCAATTTTTTTGAAACTGAAAAAACGGTAGATAGTCATTTGCATATTTTATTTAATCCACCTTATGGAGAGCGTTTAGACATAGAAATGGAAGAATTTTACAAAAGCATTGGGGATACTTTAAAACAGTATTATGCGGGTACTGATGCTTGGTTGATCACTTCAAATTTAGAAGCTTTAAAACACGTAGGTTTACGACCGTCAAGAAAAATTAAAGTATTTAATAGCCACTTAGAATCCAGACTCGTGAAATATGTGATGTATGCAGGGAGTAAAAAGGCAAAATATAACAGCCAGAAGGGTAGGCTATGATGAACTCAAAAAACAAGGCCTTAGTCTTTAATTTTATAAGTTTTACGATCTTATTTTTAGGATTGCGCTATTTTTTAGTGGATTATCTAGATGCAGCGAGCATCATAAAAGCTATCATTGCGGCAATTTTAACGATGATTTTAGCCCCTAAATTCATGGTCATGAAAACAAAAGAAGGTACTAAATTAGTGATGAAATGGCTGTTTGTAAAAGGGATTAAAACCTTGTAAGCTATTCGTTAGGAGTTGTTTTATCGTTCTCTTTTTTGATTTTTTTAGCCTCTTTTTTCTTTTTGTAAAGCGGAATAAAATAACTTAAAGTATAATTGTAACTCGCGCCAAACTTACTGTTATCGGTTACTTTATTGAAGCCAGGAATCCAGAGGTTAGGAAAACGATCATCTTCTTTATTCGTAATTAAAAGCCCTAGCCGAACACTGGCGCCTAAGTAGATATTAGAAAATAACTCCACCTTAGTACCGATAACGGCCTCAATCCAAGAAGCGTTTAAACCACTAAATTCTTCAGCAATATCAGAACCAAATGCAAATTGTTCATTTTCAAAATATCGGTTGGTGCTAAATATTTGATAATTATTTAAAGTATGGCTAAACGAACTAAACGCATAACGACCACCAACATGAATTAAATTATTCATTCCAAACCAATTTTCATATACATTGTAGTCAACGCCCACTTTAAGGTAACTACCAGAGGTGGTGAAATTGTATAGGTCTTCTTGTCTTGTTAGTTTTTCATTTCCTAATTCTGCCGCTACAAATAAATTTTGTTTGAGTCTGTAGTCCCCCACTAATTCTAGTCCCGTATAGTCTTCATCTAACGTTGAAAGTACTATTTTACTTAAATCAACCCCAACTCTAAGTCCGTATTTTTGTGTTTTTGGCACCGTATCTTTGGGTTGTAAATCTATAGGTTTACTTTGTGACCAAACGCAAGAAACCATTAAAAAAAGGTAAATACTAATGGAATATTTTAACATGGGCAGCATTTTGATTTTCAATAGTATCTTTTACAATTTCAATTCTTTTTATCCAGTTATTCGAATCGGTCGTTAAGCGTTCTGATAAATTTTGGTAATTGGCAATAAATCCGCAAGCTCGTGATACAAAGACTTCAGTAGTTGTGTAATCAAAAGTAATGATATCCTCGTTGTCGTTCACAGCATCAGTGGTTGTATTAGTAGTGAAACTAAATGTAGTGCTGATGGCATCAATTTTTAGTGGAAGCTGAATAGAATCTGCAGCGGTATTGGGGATGATTGCCCCGTAGATACCTCCTTCAAATTGCCCTTTCACCCTTAGATTTGGAGGTGTTTTTAAGGTCTCCGTATCCGTAGCATTATCATAAAATCGTATCACTAATAATGGTGTGGTTCCATCCACGCAGATATCATCTTTTTCACAAGAGTTTATCCCAATGAAAATTAGGATAAGGATTGCTATAAATTTAATGTTCTTCATATACCTATTTATCTTCAAACCTATCGTCTTTCCAAAAGTACAACATTTTCAATATGATGTGTTTGCGGAAACATATCAACGGCTTGTGTTTTTGTTATGCTGTACATTTCTTTCAACATTTCAAGGTCACGAGCCTGCGTAGCGCTATTGCAACTTACGTAAACCACTTTTTTAGCCGCTATTTTAATGATTTGCTCCACGACATCTTTGTGCATCCCATCCCGCGGTGGATCAGTTATGATAATGTCTGGTGTGCCATTTTGCTTAATGAATTCTGAATTAAAAATATGTTTCATATCACCAGCAAAAAAAGTGGTATTCTCAATATTATTTAATACAGCATTGGCTTTTGCATCTGCGATAGCTTCAGGCACAGCTTCAATACCAACGACTCTTTTGGCTTTTTTTGCGACAAATTGTGCTATGGTTCCTGTACCTGTATACAAATCATATACGACTTCTTCTCCTGTTAAACCGGCGAAATCTCTGGTAATCTTATAGAGTTCGTAAGCTTGTTGAGAGTTCGTTTGATAGAACGATTTTGCATTGATTTTAAACTGTAAGCCCTCCATTTCTTCAAAAATATGATCTCTTCCTGCGAAACAAATGATGTGCTGATCGTAAATGGTATCGTTCTGTTTTTGGTTTACTACATATAATAGGGAGGTAATTTCTGGAAACGTTTTAGCTAAATGATTTAAAAGTAATTCTCTTTTTTCCATATCATTTTCAAAAAACTGAATCAATACCATGATTTCTCCCGTTGAAGCCGTCCTAATCATCATGGTGCGTAACAAGCCAAATTGATTTCTAGGGTTAAAAAACGACAAGTCATTTTTTATGGCGAAATCTTTAGTCGCTAAGCGGATGGCATTTGATGGATCTTCTTGTAGATGGCATTTTTTAATGTCTAAAATTTTATCCCACATCCCAGGAATGTGAAAGCCCAGGGCATTTCTATCCGTTATTTCTTTTTTAGAATTTATTTCATCCAAGGATAACCAGCGACTATCAGAAAACGAGAATTCCATTTTATTTCTATAGAAATACTGCTTTTTTGAACCTAAAATTGGACTAATTTCAGGGAGTTCAAGGTGGCCAATTCTTCGTAAATTATTTTCTACTTCTTTTTGCTTGTAAAATAGTTGATGCTCGTAGCCCATGTCTTGCCATTTGCAACCTCCACAAGTTCCGAAATGCTCGCAAACAGGTGTTACTCTTTTGTCTGATAAGCTGTGAAAATTTATGGCGCTACCTTCAAAATAAGCTTTACGCTTCTTGGTGGTTTGTACATCAACAACATCACCAGGTACGGCATTGTTTAAAAAAATGACACGTCCATCAGGAGCTTTTCCAATAGTTTTTCCCTTAGCCCCTGCATCAACGACAGTGACATTCTCAAAAACTGTTCTATTACTTTTTTTACGCATAGCGCAAAAATAGGATGTTTTTCGATAATTAGCGGAATGTTTATGATTTTAAAAACTATAAATTAATAGAAAAGTAGTGTTCTAAATAATTTTGGAATCCTCAAAGATTTTGTATTTTTATGGCTCTACAAGGATGATTTCTCTCCCACGCTGAATTTTCGTAACTACGAAAGGATAAAGGTACAGAAGGAATTGCTAAATTTTTATTTTTAAAAATAATACTAATGTCAGTTTTAGAGAAAATTAGTTCTAAAGATGCGATTGCATTAGAAGAAAAGCACGGAGCTCATAATTACCATCCGTTGCCTGTAGTATTAAGTAAAGGAGAAGGTGTTCATGTATGGGATGCTGAGGGAAAAAAGTATTATGACTTTTTATCAGCCTATTCGGCTGTAAATCAAGGGCATTGTCATCCAAAAATTGTGGATGCTATGGTATCACAAGCAAAAACGCTGTCACTCACTTCTAGAGCCTTTTACAATGACGTATTAGGAAAATACGAAAAATACGCCACCGAAACCTTTGGATTCGATAAATTGTTACCGATGAATACGGGTGCTGAAGCCGTAGAAACAGCTTTAAAAATTTGTCGTAAATGGGCGTACGAAAAAAAAGGCATTGCAGAAAATAGCGCACAAATAATTGTATGTGAAAATAATTTCCACGGGCGCACAACCACCATCATTTCTTTTTCGAATGACGCCGTTGCTCGTAAAAATTTTGGTCCCTACACAGCAGGCTTTATTAAAATTGAATACGACAACTTAGCTGCCTTAGAAAAAACCTTGCGGGAGAATGAAAATGTTGCGGGGTTCTTGGTAGAACCTATTCAAGGAGAAGCAGGGGTTTACGTGCCTTCCGAAAATTATTTAAAGGAAGCCAAGGCTTTGTGCGAAAAATATAATGTATTGTTTATTGCAGATGAAGTACAAACGGGAATTGCAAGAACAGGTCGTTTATTGGCTACTTGTGGTAATTGTAGTTGCCCAGACAAACACTGTAGTGGAATACCAGAAGTAAAACCTGATATTTTAATTTTAGGAAAAGCCCTTTCAGGAGGCGCTTATCCCGTATCTGCAGTATTAGCTAACAATGCTATTATGGATGTGATTAGACCTGGAAATCATGGTAGTACTTTTGGTGGAAACCCAATTGCAGCTGTGGTTGCCATTGCCGCTTTAGAAGTGGTAAAAGATGAGAAGCTAGCTCAAAATGCCTTCGAATTAGGGGAGTTATTCAGAGCAGAATTAAATTCCTTTATTCCTACCTGTAGCCTAGTCAATGCTGTTCGTGGTAAAGGACTTTTGAACGCTATTCTTATCAATGATACAGAAGAGAGTTCAACGGCCTGGGATATTTGTATGGCCTTAAAAGAAAACGGTTTGTTAGCCAAACCAACGCATGGAAATATCATACGTTTTGCACCACCACTTGTCATGACTAAAGATCAGTTGTTAGATTGTGTGCGTATCATAAAAACTACCTTAGAGGCCTTTGAAAAACAAAAGTAAATTTAAAATTTACATAAAAAACCCCGAAACATACTACATGTTTCGGGGTTTTTAATTGCCTAGTTGATGGCTGCTAATAAGCAGTTCCTTCAGTGGCCGCTGCTACTATAAAGGCCACGATAACACCAAAATAGAGTAAGAAAAAAAGCAGATAAATCGCTGCTAAGGCAAGTCCTATATACGACAAAACTTTGCCTGTTTTTACATTGTCGATACCTGAATATTGCCCTGTACTATCCGCATATATACGTTCGGCTTTTTTTGCATTTGACAAACTTATAAAGCTAAATATGGCTCCGAAAGGGCCACAACAAAATAAGGTCAATACAATAGATAAAATTCCGAAAGTCATTGCGTTACTCGCGCCAGGTAAGGGTTGTTGGTTCATCATATTATTGTCCAAAAAATTCTTCCATTCTTTCTTGCATTAATTGTTGGTCTCCACTTTGTAATACATCCCAACCAATAGCCATTACAAACCAAATTATGAAGGCAATAAACAAAATATTTAATATTAAACCCACAATTGCTAATATTTTACCAGTCTTTAAAGTTCCAATACCTGAGTATATTTCTGGACTTTCCTTGTAGGCTTTGTTGGATAAAGTAGCTAAAATAAGCGCTATAATACTTAGTATTAATCCAAGTATTCCGTAGCACCAACAAAGTACAATTGAGGCAATACTTAAAACTATAATTAAAGTTACATTCGGTAATTTTTGTTGTTCCATAATTTAAAGGTTTAATTGATTGTTAGAAAAATTTTAAAATATAATTGGTTAAAATTAAGACAACAGTGATTGAAGTCAAAGTTATAATTATTTTATTGCTACTCTTTATTTTGTAAAAATTATCAAATAGTAGAAAGCCTAATAATAGAATTAAAGAATAAATGGCAGGGTACATTTTAAAAGCGGCTACAAATTCTCCGTGAAGTATTAAGGAAATTGAACGCTGAATACCGCATCCGGGGCAATCTAGCCCAAAAATTTGCTTGCTAAAGCAGGGGAGCATGTATTCATCCATCCTTAAAAATAAAAGTGATATTAACTGCATTTTATGTAAAAATAAATTCTTTTGCCGAAAAATACTATTATTTTTAACCAATGAAAGCCCATTACAGGCATTAATTTATAAAATAATCAACCAATATGTTGTAAGTATTTGTAAAACAATATTTTAGTTTCAATTTCGCTTTAGGATACGATCATGCTAAAAGCTTGATCATTTAAAGGAACGATTATGGGCGAACACGCTATGACCCCTAAAAAATAGTACCTATAAACACATGAAAAAAAAACAAATTATGTATGTTTCACTTATTGTCATAGGAGCCTTACTCATGGGGTTTGGACCTGTTTATGTGGAGAAAGAATATGCCTTAGCCCTCGGGATCATTATTTTGATGTTTGGCGTATATAAAGCAAGTACTTCCTGGACCCTGAAGAATCAAGACATAAAAGAAGATACTCATGAGTTTTAACATTGGCAATAGGGTAGAGGCGTTGGATGATACCATTACAGGTGTTGTTGAAAAAATTAATGGTACAAAAATTACAGTTTTAAGTGATGATGGTTTTTTGTTAGTGTACGATGAACATGATTTAATAAAGATCGTTAAAGATCGCAATCTTACAGTTTCTAATTTTGAAGTAGCAAAAATTAAATCCGAAAAGGCCCAGGGAAAACGCAGAAATACCCCGGTGGTGAAGCCTAAAGAACGTACGGCTCCAAAAATGGAAGTTGATTTACATATTCATCAATTAGTTCCATCCGAACGAGGGATGTCTAATTCAGATATGTTAAATATACAGGTAGACACGGCGAAGCGTCAGTTAGAGTTTGCCATCCGAAAACGTATTCAAAAAGTAGTTTTTATTCACGGGATTGGTGCAGGTGTTCTCAAAGAAGAATTACAGTATCTTTTTGGTAGGTATGACAATGTCAAGTATTATGATGCCGACTACCAAAAGTATGGTTTAGGAGCTACAGAAGTCTATATTTATCAGCAGATTAATTCGTAGTAGTAACGGTTCCAAACTCGCTTACTGTCAAGTCAGTAATACGTTGTCCAGATGCGGTTTGCAAGGTAATTTTAGTGATTTCTATTTGATGAGAATAAATGGGCTCCGTAGCAGTCCCCGTATTGGTAGTAGTCACTGCAATAGTAGCTTGTGAAGCAATAATTTCTTCTACGACCGTAGGTGAAACTGGTGGTACTGCATCACAGAAATAGTTTTTTGTAGCGGTATCTGAAAAAATACGATAGCTTACTGTGGTGCTGGTACTAGCTGTAATTTCAATAACAAATGCACCTACTTCGTTTTTTAGCGCATTAGGCCCTAAATTCATAATTAAGGCCTCATTCGTATTTAATTTAAATAAGACGTTATTTTGAGCAATAGCTACGGCGCCACAAGTTTGTAGGCTTGCTTCATTAAAATCTAAGGTTTCAATCTGTAAATCACCATCGTCACAAGACAAAATAAAAAGACAGAGGAAAAAACTAAAAAATTTATTCATTAAAATAGATTTAAAAAAATAACAAGAATAAGCAATTGAAATACAGGAACTAAAAGATTTTCAAATTTACGAGAATTAAAGCTTAATTTCCTAGAGCTTTAGCCTCAATTTATGATTTATTAACTATAATTCTTTTAATTTTACAGCCTTTTATAAATGCAAAGAACATGCAAAAAGTTTATTTAGATAATGCAGCTACAACACAAGTAAGGGCTACTGTTATTCAGAAAATGCAAGAAGCCTTAACAGCATGTTATGGCAATCCTTCTTCTACTCATAGTTTTGGTCGTTCGGCAAAAACGGCCATTGAAAAAACTAGAAAAACAATTGCTAAATATTTAAATGCACATCCTTCTGAGATAATTTTCACCTCTGGTGGCACTGAGGCTGATAACATGATCTTAAGATGTGCTGTACGTGATTTAGGCGTGCAAACTATTGTTACCTCTAAAATAGAACATCATGCCGTTTTACATACCGTTGAAGTACTCGAAAAAGAATTTAACATTCAGGTACGCTATGTAGCGTTAGACGCATACGGAAACCCTGATCTGGGGCATTTAGAAGCCTTATTACAAAAAGACGATACCAAGAAATTAGTTAGTCTAATGCATATCAATAATGAAATTGGCAATCTTTTGGATATAGCAGTAGTGGCGGAGCTATGCAAAAAGCACAAGGCACTTTTTCATTCGGATACGGTTCAATCTTTAGGGCACTATGCTTTTGATGTTCAAAAAATACAGGCCGATTTTTTAACCGCTGCCGCTCATAAATTTCATGGTCCTAAAGGCATAGGATTTGCTTTTGTACGGCGTAATTTAAGGATACAACCCATCCTTGTTGGAGGTTCTCAAGAACGAGGTTTTAGGGCAGGAACAGAAGCCTTTCATAACATAGTTGGTTTAGAAGAGGCGTTTATTGCTGCTAATGAGAATTTAGCCCAAGAGCAGGCTTATGTATTAGAGTTAAAAAAATATTTTATCGATGCACTCAAAACGGCCCTGCCTGAGGTTGTCTTTAATGGGCACTCGGGTGATTTAGAAAAAAGCACCTATACCTTGGTAAATGTTCGATTGCCTTTCGATGAGCAAAAATCACAAATGCTTTTATTTCAATTAGATATGAAAGGGATTGCCTGTTCTAAAGGGAGTGCATGCCAATCAGGAAGTAGTTTAGGATCACATGTATTAACAGAAATATTAAGCGAAGATGAAATGAAAAAACCATCCATACGTTTTTCATTTTCAAAAGATAACACCAAGCAAGAGTTGGCCTATGTGATTAACGAATTGGTCGTTTTCAACAATCAGTAATCAGGGTTCAGTAATCCTTTTTAATGGATTCAGAGGCAGTACGTAGTTTACGCTAAAAAGCATACTAAATTCAATTATTTGGTAAGGCTTTTATTCTTTTGAATTACCTGTAGTTTAAAGCCTTTATAATTTTGTAGTTACCTTAATTTTCCCATACGTTAACCTGCCAACTGCCACTGCTACCTGAATATTTTTTTGTAGTTCTAATTTCATATTTGTAACGAGCAAAGAGCAACGGGCAACGGGCAACGGGCAACGAACAACGAACAACGAGAAACCATCAACTAAATTCCCTTCCTAACGCGTTCCCGATCATAAGGAAACTTTTTTGTAGCTTGTTTCATCATGACATCAATTAAATCTTGGGTGTTTTTACCGGATTTTTTAGTGATTTTCTTTTCATAGCGCCAAAGTAATTTTCCAGTATCACCATCACTAATTTTAATACCGATACGGCCATAATTAGCATCCCCTAAAATATAATCAACAAAGCTAAATTCAGTAGGGATACCATCCGATAATAAAATATTCAAATCGGTATTTCCACTTATAATACCATCTACATTTAAAAGCTTACACAAGTCTTTAATACTATAAATATCAATATTGTCATAAGTGATATTATTTTGTGCGAGTATGGCATTGGTGTTTTTTGTATTTTGAAAGTCAACGGTAAACTTCTTTTTCTTTTTAGGTTGTAAAAAGTAAATTTCCAAGGCATTTTGTACCGCATAACCTTCTTTTTCCTCTAAGGCTTTTTTTTCGACTTTTGAAAGGGTTTCTTTTAATTCAAGATGGGTAAAAAATGGTAAAATCGCTAACTCCTTGTGATTTTTAGAAAGTTCATCAAATCGAGGACTTTCGTAAATATCTTTTTGAGCAACGAGTATTGTTGTAGTTAGTACGAGTAAAAGTGTACAAATATTTTTCATCTATAGCTATTCGTTTTTTTTTTTTTTCTTTAGCAATTGCTTTTATTTTTAAGTCGCTAAAAAATTTATTTCTATCAAATTTTTTTAAAAAAATTCTAAGTTCCTTCCGATTGGTAGCCTGAAGGCCTTTTTAAAACTGCATCTTGACTCTTAGGTTTAAAATTCGACTTGTTAAAAAGTTAGGCACTGCAAACTGGTCTTTAGTGTCTATGTTTCTGACCCAAGTATTGCTAATTGAGTTTTGAGTATTGAACATGTTGAATAGTTCAAAGCCCGCAGAAAGTTCTTTAAAACCATGTAACCAGCTTTTTTCCGCAACTTTTTTGGTTTCATCTACAAAAGTATAGGAAATTCCCATATCTGCACGTTTATAATCGCGTAATCTGCTTTGAAAAATATAAGGATCTGCATTATGAGGTGAGCCACCAGGAACTCCGGTTTGATAAACCAAGTTGAGATACATTTTCACATCAGGAATTGTTGGGATATAATCTTGAAATAATACCGCCGCCTTAAAACGCTGATCCGTTGGTCTTGAAATATAACCTCTATTGGTACTGTTCTCTTCTGTTTTTAGATAGCCTAAACTAACCCATGATTCTGTACCTGGCACAAAAGCACCAGTCATTCTAAGGTCTGCTCCGTAAACATAAGCAGTGGCATCGTTATTGGCAACATAACGCAAGCGAATATCTTCAACAGTATAGGTATTTACATTCGATAGGTCCTTATAATACAATTCACTAATAACTTTAAACGGACTCGACCAAAGTTTAAAACTATACTCGTTGGTAACTGCGGCATGAAAGGCTCTTTGTGCTTTAACGTTTACATTGACCATGCCAGTAGCATCTCGTAGTTCACGGTAGAAAGGCGGTTGGTGGTATATTCCCAGAGCTAATTTAAAAAACAAATCTTTTTTCCAGTTGGGCTTTAGTCCAAATTGTGCCCTAGGACTAAAAACCAGCTGCGAATTTCCTTGGTTTGCTTGGGAACTAATTTTCCAATACTGACTTCTCAACCCAAAGTTATAATAAATTTCATTCGAATTCCATTGCCTTTGTTGACTGTATTGTAGATACCCAGAAAACCTGTTGGTTTTTACAAAATTGGTCGCTTGTATACTTTCTAACGCCTCAATGGGCGCATTAAAAGAAATTTCGGGTTGGTTGTTTATAAATACAGGGGAGCTTGGTCGCACAAAAAAACCTAAAGAGTCTAAAAACTCTGACTCCCTTATTTGATCTCGGATATCTTCGTGTGTATATTTTACACCCCATTCAATAGTAGTATTTTCTTTAGTGTAATTTCCTTTATGTGCTATGTTAAATAGCAAAGCATCTAACGAATTACGTGCATTATTGAGTTGAGTTCCCAATTTTTTGGTAGTGCTAGCGTCATCAATGCTATTGTCTAAGTCTTCTATTTCATACTGTGCAATAATCGTAGATGACTCTTCTTCAACGGTATGAAATAAAGATGGAATAAACTTTAAGGTTAGGTTGTCATTTAAAAAATACGTAGCTTTCAGTGCCCCTAAAGCGGTATTAAACCGGTTGTTTTCTTTGCCTGCATAAAAAATAGAAACTCGCTTTGGGTCATTAAGAGTGCCGAAATTGGTGACTCTGGTTTTGGGTTCGTTTACATAGTTATTTAAGGATAGATTTCCTAAAAACCCCAAAGTGAATTTTTGTGAAAATTGATAACTTTCATAGGTTTGAATATCAAAAACTCTAGGTTGAACGTTAGTCACCGTTTCTTGACTATTGATTAAACGGCTGATATCACGGTATCGAATTCCGGTCAGTGAACTTAATTTTTTGTCTGTACTTCTCGTTTCTAAAGTGCTACTGACACCCATTAAACTGGCATCTACTTTAAGCCCAAAGGAGACAGGATTTTTGTACGTAATATCTAAAACCGAGGCTAATTTATCGCCGTATTTGGCTTGGAATCCACCAGCAGAGAATCTAACCTGTTGAATCATATCACTATTTACAAAACTTAAACTTTCTTGCTGTCCAGCTCTAATTAAAAATGGGCGGTACACTTCTACCTCATTTACATAAACCAAGTTTTCATCAAAATTACCACCGCGAACATTGTATTGGGTACTCAATTCATTGCTGGAGGACACCCCTGGGAGCAGTTTCAATATGTTTTCTACCCCGGCATTGGCGCCAGGTATTTGTCTGATAACTTCGGGAGCGATAGCGGTAATTGCGGCCACATGTCGCTCTCCAGTGGCTGAAATCGTTATTTCATCTATTTGGGTGACGTTTTTTTTAAAGACGGGATTAAATTCAAAGGTTTCATTCGTGGAGAGTAAAAATTTCTTTAAAACAATGTTTTTGTGTCCAACATGCGAAAAAGTAATCGTTACTTCTTGATCGGCAGGAATTTTTAAGAGATAAAAACCGGAAGCATCCGAGCTTGTTCCTGTAGCACCAAACCTAATATTTGCCCCAGCCAAGGCCTGATTGCTGCTATCTAAAATAACACCTGTAATAACAGCCGTTTGCGCATTTAGAAAAATGGGGACGAATAAAAAAAAAGACAGTTTTAAACTCTTTAACATCTATTTTCTAAAGAAAGTGCTCTTAAAGGTAGTACTATTACCGACATTATCAGTAACGATGACTTCAAGATTACATTCCTTTTCATTTAAAATATAATTGTCAAAATTATAGATGAGGGTATTTTTTTTAGGTTCGTATTCCAATAAAATCCACTGTCCGTTTAAGGTGGCACGGTAGGTATCTATACCACTTAAATCATCTGTTATGGTCAAGCTTAAATAGCTGTAATTACTAAGCCATTGTTTTTCTTTAAAATTATTGGCTCGTATTTTCGGAGCAATGGTGTCTTTAGCCAATGTGTAAGTGCCTAAGTCTCTGGTTCTCGTAGAAAAAACAGTACCTCTTTTGTAGGTAGAAGTATAGCTAGGTCTTGATCTACTATCTAAACGGGCAATAAAAAGTTGATGTAATTCTTCTTGGGGATATTTAGAAGTGTCAAAAGTAATCGTGAAATTTTGATGTGCTGGAACCGTACTATTATGAATGGTTACAGTGTCGTCTCCTTCTTGTAAATCGATATAAAAATCTTCATAAAAAGTATTGGCTGGAAAATACACTTGAGCGATACCTAAATCATAGCTGTTTGGTTTTTTTGCTATCAAGAAATTCGCAGTTTTGTTTTCATCCTTTAGTACTTTTACATCTTGAAGTTTGCCTTCTACGGGTATCACCACTTTTGTCGTGTTATTTTTTATGTCTTTCATCAGTATTTCAACGGAATAACTTAAGCCTTCTGTAACATCAATTTTACCCTCATTATATACTTCTTTGTAAATACTCATTTGGTTAGGTGGTGTTTTGTACAAACGTTGAATTCTTTGACGATTTTTGGCAAAGTACTCGTAATCTATTAAGGTATTTATAAACCTAGTTTCTGCAAACGAAAAGGATTCTAGATCATAATCGGTGTACACTTTTCCATTGACAAGTTGTTGTACCTTGAACAGGCCATTTTGGTTTGTAGCTAAATCTTGGCGGTCAAATGAATTAATACCAAAACCAATTGTTCCTGTGGCTACTACTTTGTCCGCTAAAAAACTACCGTCGCTTTGTCTAGAAAAGCGAAGTTGTACTTTGTCATTACTTTGGTTAACAATGCTATTTTCGTTTAAAGGATAGGCATATAGGCTGGTCAAAACGGGGCTCGTGCCATCTTTAACATCATACCCATATAATAATGGATTTGTAGGTTTTTCAGAAGCACTCTGTCTAATTTCAAAATGTAAATGAGGCCCAGAAGATCCCCCCGTATTTCCCGTATAAGCAATGAGTTCCCCCTTTTCGACGGTTAAAGCCCCAAAGTCAGGAAAAACTTCGACCTCGAAGGATTCTTTTTCGTATTGTATTTTGTTGATGTAGGCTTCAATTTTTGGAGAGAATTTTTGTAGGTGCCCGTACACTGACGTGTATCCATTGGGATGAGCAATGTAAATTACTTTGCCGTAGCCCCAAATTGAAACTTTAATTCTTGTGATCGTGCCTTCGGCAATCGCATAGGTTTTTAAGCCTTCACGCTGCTGAGTTTTGATATCAATTCCAGAATGAAAGTGATTGCTCCTTAATTCACCAAAGCTGCCTGATAAAATTAAGGGAATATCTAAAGGAGAGTTAAATGCGTCTTGTGGATAATTATCTTGTGCACTAACAGCGTTTATGCCAATCAGTAATAAACCGAATAAGACTTTCTTCATAATTATAAATACTTGGGCTACGAAAGTAATTAATACATTTTGAAATTTAAAAATAATAAGAAGCTAAAAAATAGTTGATTTTAAATCCTAATTTTTAGGTGAATAGTACTTTAGTGAAATATTATTTAAAAAAGTATTGGGTAGTCTTATTATGTATGTTAACTTTGTTTAAATTGCATAGCGTTTGCACATGAGCGAATTAGTAGAGATCGTAGATTCTTTAGAAAACAAAGTTAGCAAGCTTTTGCACAGGATAGGGCAATTGCAGCAAGCTAAAACTGAGTTAGAAGAAGAACTTATTGTGGTTCAACAAAATCATGATAGCGCTAAAGATTCGCTACGGGCTTGGGAGGAAAAATATAATTCTCTTAAGACAGCAAGTGCTATGTTGGGTAGTAACACGAATAAAACCGAGGCTAAGCTTAAAATAAATACATTAATTAGAGATTTAGATCATTGTATAGCACAATTATCTGAATAATAGTTTAAACATAATGTCTGAAAAACTCAAAATAAAACTTTCAATTGCTGACAGAGTTTATCCTTTGACGATAGACCCTAAGCAAGAAGAAGGCTTGCGAAAGGCTGCTAAGAATATTGAGCAACTCGCTAAGAATTTTGAAAAAAACTATGCGGTTAGAGACAAACAAGATGTATTGGCCATGTGCGCTTTGCAATTCGCTTCAAAAATTGAGCAAAGAAGCATTGAGCAAATGGAAGATACGACGGAGGTAACAGCTAGGTTAAAAGCTTTAGACGATTTGGTATCACAACACTTAGCCGTTAAGTAGCTTAAAAACGTTCTTTAAAATACATACATTACTACCCACATTGGTAATTATTTTTGACAAACTCAACGTTAAATTGTTTGAAAAGGGTGAGTTTAGATTGTAAAAGCAGGCCTTGTTTTCAATAGGATCCTTGAGCAATTTGTTAGCCCTAAACCTGTTTTTTTGGAGTTTGTACAAAACTTCGACCCAATGTGGGTTTTTTTATATAAATAATTGAAATTATGGACAGTACATCAATAGGAGTAATAGCAGTAGTTTTAGGCCTAGTAGTAGGTTTTACCATTGCTAAATTAATGGAAAAAGGGAAAGCCTCTAAAACCATATCGAGTGCAAAAAAAGAAGCCGATAGCATTGTTAAAGAGGCTAAAATAGAGGGTGAAAACATTAAAAAAGATAAAATTTTTCAAGCCAAAGAAAAATTTTTAGAATTAAAAGCAGAGCACGAAAAGGTAATTAATTCTAAGGATAAGAAAATCTCAGAAGCGGAAAAGAGAACACGTGATAAAGAGTCTCAAGTGAGTAGTGAATTAGCAAACAATAAAAAGCTTAGTGATCAACTTGAAGAAAAAATTAAAGAGATTGATTATAAGAGTGAATTTTTTGAAAAGAAACAATCAGAATTAGATAAACTTCACAAAAATCAAGTGCAGCAATTAGAAGTGATCTCTGGACTATCTGCCGAAGACGCTAAGGCTCAACTGTTAGAATCACTAAAGGAAACTGCAAAATCTGATGCCATGTCCTACATGCAAACCACCATGGAGGAGGCAAAGTTAACCGCTCAGCAGGAAGCTAAGAAAATTATAATAAACACCATACAACGTATCGGTACAGAAGAGGCTATAGAAAATTGTGTCTCCGTCTTTAATTTGGAATCCGATGATGTGAAAGGTAGAATTATTGGTCGTGAAGGGCGAAACATTCGAGCCTTAGAAGCGGCAACGGGGGTAGAAATTGTAGTGGATGATACTCCAGAAGCGATCATCTTATCTTGCTTTGATTCTGTCAGAAGGGAAGTAGCTCGATTGTCTTTACATAAATTGGTTACTGATGGTAGAATACACCCAGCTAGGATTGAAGAGATTGTAAAAAAGACCGAAAAGCAGATAGAACAAGAAATTATAGAAATTGGTAAGCGTACCATTATCGATTTAGGAATTCACGGCTTACACCCCGAATTAATCCGTGCTGTTGGTAGAATGAAATACCGTTCATCCTATGGGCAAAACTTACTACAGCACTCACGTGAGGTGGCAAAACTGTGTGGTGTTATGGCCGCAGAACTTGGCTTAAATGTTAAGATGGCCAAAAGAGCAGGTTTGTTACATGATATTGGTAAAGTACCAAATACTGAGGCAGAAATGGAAACTCCACATGCTATTTTGGGAATGCAATGGGCCGAAAAGTTTGGAGAAAAACCTGAAGTTTGTAATGCCATTGGAGCGCATCATGATGAAATAGAAATGAAATTTTTAATTTCACCTATTGTACAGGTTTGTGATGCTATTAGCGGGGCTAGACCAGGTGCACGACGACAAGTGTTAGACTCTTATATTCAACGTTTAAAAGATCTAGAAGATATTGCCTTTGGGTTTGGCGGCGTTCAAAAGGCCTATGCCATCCAGGCAGGTAGAGAATTAAGAGTGATGGTCGAAAGTGAAAAGGTAAGTGATGATAAGGCGGCACAATTATCCTTCGAAATTTCACAAAAAATACAAACCGATATGACCTATCCAGGCCAAGTTAAGGTAACGGTTATTCGGGAAACAAGAGCCGTAAACGTAGCCAAATAAAAGGTACAACGGATCAATATAGAAATAAAGGCGAACCTTGTTGGGTTCGCTTTTTGTTTTTAAGTACTGCGTAACTTCTTGGATTTGTGCTTAAGGGTGCAGTGAGCATTAAAGTTCTATTTTTCATTTTTCAATAGCTCTTAAAAAGTGGCTTCTATAAAAAATTAGAACAGCGTAGCTTTGATACTTGTTCAACACGGCTTGTAAGTACAATGATCGCCACAAGCCCTGCTCAATTTAAAGAGGTATTGAGCTACTCTACTTTATTCATAAGCAATATTATTTTTACAATTCTTCCTCATTTTTGAGCTCGGAAAGAATTAGGTGTGTGGTAGGGCTGCCATATTTAATAAGCTTATCTACAAATTGTTGCAGGTGTAATTGATCGCGAAGCGCCACCCGCATATGTATATTATAGGGACCCGTAATTCTAAAAACTTCAAGCACTTCTGGATAGGTAGTAATTTCTGATAATATATATTTGAGCTTACCGTCAAATATTTTCAACATAATAAAAACCTCAAGTCCATTCCCCATCATGGCATGGTTTAGTTTTATGCTGTACGATTTTATAACACCCAAATCTTCTAATTTCTGAATTCGTTCACGCACAGAAGAGGGTGATAGAGCTATTTTTCTTCCAATTTCTGCAAAGGAGGCTCTAGAATTTTTTTTTAATAGTTTAATTATTTGAGTATCTATAGAACTAAGCATTGATTCGTGTTTTATTATTATAAATATACATTTTTTCGTGTAAAATAGGAGTTTATTTCCGTTGAATCAATTGAAGTATCATGATTAAGTTTTTTATTTTTAACCTAAATACATGATTTTTTAATACTATGGATATAACAGTTCTAATACTCCTGATATTGGGTATTTTTATAGGGTTTTATGTGCAAACTGTAGTTGGTTTTGCTGGATCCTTAATCGCCTTGCCTATTTTGCTGTTAGGGATGGAATTACCAGATGCAATTGCTTACATTTCAATATTTTATTTGTTTTCAAGTGCTTTTTTAATTTCGAAAGAATGGAAAAATGTAGATAAAAAAATAATACTAAAACTCGCCTTAACATCAATCATAGGAGTCCTTTTGGGAATTTTTGTACTTACGTATTCAAAACCTATAGTTTTAAAAAAAGCATTGGGGTTTTTTATTTTAATATATGTAGCGTATGTTTTATATGGCAAAGCGAAATTAAAGTTAAAAAAAGGAGGGGTTATTAGCTTTGGTGTATTAGCGGGATTTTTTTCAGGAGTATTCTCCACAGGTGGGCCTCTCTATGTTATTTGTATAGAAAATTCAGTTCGTGAAATTAAAGCATTTAGAGCTACCATGATAGGGGTCTTAGGACTTGTGACCTTAACGCGAGTTCCTGCCTTAGCTGTAAGTGGGTTGTTAAATTTCAGTCATTTAAAAATGACCTTATTGGTGATACCGTTTTTTCTTTTCGCCCAATTTTTAGGGAAACGAACCTTTATGAAGATTAATGAAAATATGTTTAAAAAATTATTATTAGGACTGCTCTTTTTTTCAGGCCTCATGCTTCTTTTTTAGCAGCTTCGAGGAACTAGTACTTCACAGTATGGGAAAGGCAGCATAATGGCCAGGCTTTAAGTAGCTTTCCCTGAATTAGTATGGTATTACTAAGGCTGTAAAATAGTGACCTATATTTCTTTTGCTGTAAAATCCACCCTCTTTTAGTTTGTTAAACTTTAATGTTTTAACTAGTACGTTTTCAGTATTTTATAGTTTTATTTAACATATTTTTGTGCATTTTGAAAATTGTCATTTGTATCTTGTTGGGACCAAAAATCAATAAAAAATGATGACTAAAAACGTAATAAAACATGTATTTCTAGTAGCACTAGCTGCCGGATTAAGTTTTACCTCCTGTAAATCAGAAAAAGAAGCAGCCCCTGAGAGTGCTTTATTATCTGTAGAATTTGAAAAATATGAACTTGAAAACGGACTCGATGTCATCTTACATCAAGATAAAAGCGATCCTATAGTTTCTGTAGCGATTCAATATGGGGTGGGTTCGAACCGAGAAAAAACAGGAAGAACTGGCTTTGCTCACTTATTTGAGCATATGCTTTTTCAGGAATCTGAAAATGTTCCCCAAGATCAGTTTTTTAAAAAAATTCAAGATGCAGGTGGTACTTTGAACGGTGGTACGTGGAAAGATGGTACCATTTATTATGAGGTGGTACCTAAAAATGCGATGGAAACGGTGCTTTGGTTAGAAAGCGACCGAATGGGCTACCTGATTAATACGGTCACCCAAGCGGCCTTTACCAATCAACAAGAAGTGGTGCAAAATGAAAAAAGGCAACGCGTAGATAATAACCCTTACGGTCATGAAAGCTGGGTCATCGATAAAAATATATATCCGGAAGGCCACCCATACAACTGGCAGGTAATTGGCGAATTGGTTGATTTACAAAATGCCACTGTTGATGATGTAAAAGAATTTTACGACAAATTTTACGGCCCTAATAATGCAACCTTAGTTTTAGCAGGAGATTTTGAAAAAGAGGATGCAAAAGCTTTGATCGAAAAATATTTTGGAGAAATTAAAAGACGACAAGAAGTTGCTCCAATTGAACCAAAAGCAGTTACTATAGCTGAAACCGTGCGTTTATACCATGAAGATAATTTTGCAAATACGGCACAGTTAAATATGGTTTGGCCTACGACGTATCAATACACTGATGATGCCTATGCCTTAGATTTTTTAGCGGAACTATTGTCGAGTGGAAAAAAGGCACCTATTTATAAAGTATTAGAGAAAGAAAAGGAGCTAACCTCAAGTTCTTATGCCTATAATAATTCACAAGAACTAGCAGGCGAATTTTATATTACAGTAACTGCCAATTCTGGAAAAAGTTTAAATGATATCGAAAAAGGTATTTTTGAAGCTTTCGCAATGTTCGAAAAAGAGGGCGTTACAGATCGTGATATTGAGCGTATTAAAGCCGGTTTAGAAACCGATTTTTATAACGGAATTAGCAGTGTGTTAGGCAAGTCTTTCCAATTAGCGCAATACAACACTTTTACAGGAGATCCTGGTTTTATTGAGCAAGATATCGCTAACATTAAAAAGGTTACGAAAGAAGACATCATGAGGGTTTACAACAAGTACCTAAAAGATAAGCCCTATGTAATAACCAGTTTTGTTCCTAAAGGGCAAATGGAATTGATAGCAGAAAACTCTACGAAAGCGCCAGTGGTAGAAGAAGAAATTAAAGAAAATGTAGCAACGGTTATCGAGGAGAGCAAAGAAGAAATTGTAAAAACTCCTTCTTTAATTGATCGTTCTATAGAGCCTGCACAAGGTGAGTCACCAAGTTTAAATATACCTACGAGTTGGTCATCTACTTTATCGAATGGTATGAAGGTTTATGGAATAGAACAAAACGAAATTCCAACGGTAAACTTCAGTATTCGTATGGATGGAGGTCATTTGTTAGATGCTATGGATAAAAATGGCGTAGCAAATTTAATCACCGATATGTTGATGGAGGGTACTGCTAATAAAACTCCAGAGCAGTTAGAAGAGGAAATAGAGTTATTAGGAGCTAGTATAAATATGTATACCACAAGGGAAGCTATTGTTGTAAGTGGGAATACCTTGGTACGTAATTTTGATAAAACAATGGAATTAGTAAAAGAAATTTTACTAGAACCACGTTGGGATGCAGAGGAGTTTGCTATGAAAAAAACAAGTACGATCAACGATATTAAACGTTCTGATGCGAACCCAAATGCTGTGGCTAACCGGGTTTATAACAAACTGCTTTATGGGGAGAATCATATTTTTGCCTATCCTACCAGTGGAACAGTTGCTTCCGTAGAAGCTATTACCATAGAAGATTTAAAAGCGTTTTATGCTAAAAATTTCTCACCTTCTATTAGCACCATTCACGTGGTAGGTAAAATTGATAAAGCCAAAACTTTAAATACCTTAAAGGGATTAGAATCTGAGTGGGCGGCCAAAGAAGTAACTATTCCAGAATACCCTATTGCTAATAATCGAGATAAGGCTTCTTTGTATTTTGTAGATATACCAGAAGCAAAACAGTCGGTTATTACAATTGGGAACATAGGTTTGGCGCGTAATGACAAAGACTTTTTTCCAGCTGAGGTAATGAACTACAAGTTAGGTGGTTCTTTTTCTGGGAATATTAACTTAATTCTAAGAGAGGAAAAAGGATATACCTACGGTGCAAATTCAAGATTTAGTGGTAGTAAAATACCAGGAACCTTTACCGCTTCTTCAAGTGTTAGAACCAATACTACAGGAGAATCAGTAAGTATTTTCAAAGATGAAATTAAAAAGTATAAAGAGGGGATTTCTCAAGAAGATTTAGATTTTACGAAGAATGCCTTAATAAAATCTAATGCACGTCGTTTTGAAACACAAGGATCTTTACTAGGGATGCTTCAAGAAATGAGTGAATATGGTTTGGATCCTAATTATATAGAAAAAGAGGAGGAAATCATCAGAAACATGAGCTTGGAGCAACACAAGGCTTTAGCGAACAAATTACTAGACGAATCAAAGATGGCTTATTTAGTGGTAGGTGATGCAGCAACACAATATGCCCAATTTAAGCTGATGGGCTTCGATGAGGTATTATTAATTAATAAAGAAGGAGAAGAAGCAAAAATGGATGGCGTAAAAAACTAAGTCCGTTTCATGCCCTATTTAAAAAGGTCGATGTGTTTACATCGACCTTTTTTAGTTTCATTTTTTTAGAGCTGTTAGGCGAATAAAACTCTAAAAAGTAGTAAGCTGATGAAGATCATAGCTAAAACTATTCCAGATATTTTTAATGTTGGGCAATTTGATTTTTTCATTTTGTTGCGTGGGTACAATTATTTTGTTTCTAAGGTACTGCATATAGCATGATATAGCTGCACAAATAGAAGTTGAATTTTTCTTTGGATACTTTCTTTAGTCTGTTGAGGTCATATATTAATGACATAAGGTAATAGAAACGCTACCTTTGTATGTTTAGGAAACGAAATGGTTTTTAAGCTGTCAGCGTTTTGAAAAATCTTACGAAGTTAAAACCGAAAAATATCTTGTGATGTATACCTAAACTCGTCCATGTTGCATAAAAAAGTGAATCTTAAAGGTGTATCCATGCGCATAAAAACAAGAAATACCTTTTTGAACTTAAAGAATGCTACATTTTAAATGAATATAAGAAACTAAGCCTACTCATGTCCAAAGAAAAAAAACAACAAGAAAAGAAAAAACTACATCGCAGAAACATAAATCGGGATCGGTATGATTTACCAGCTTTAATCATTGCTATTCCTGAGTTGGCGGAGTATGTAAAGCCTAATTTGCATAGGGAAGCTACCGTTGATTTTTCGAATGCCATGGCTGTAAAACTTCTGAACAAAGCCCTATTAAGTCATTACTACGGGATTAAGAATTGGGATTTTCCTGATGAAAATTTATGTCCGCCTATTCCAGGAAGGGCAGATTATATTCATTACGTCGCTGATTTGTTAGCGGAAAGTAATTTTGGGGTGATTCCAAAAGGGGATAAGGTTAAGTGTTTAGATATAGGGGTGGGGGCTAATTGCATTTATCCTATTATAGGCGTTACCACATACGATTGGAATTTTATTGGATCAGATATTGATCCAAAATCTATTGCATCAGCAAGGCATATTGTAGCGAGTAATGCAGCACTTAAAGATAAGATTGACTGTAAGTTGCAGGAGCATAAAAAAGATGTTTTATATGGCATACTAGCTAGAGAAGATAAAATAGATTTAACGATTTGCAACCCACCTTTTCATGCTTCGGCAGAGGAAGCCGAAAAGGGCGCACTCAGAAAAGTCAAAAATTTGTCTGGAAAAAAAGAAATACAGCCTGAACTTAATTTTGCAGGCATTCGTACAGAGCTTATTTGTGAGGGTGGTGAACTTAAGTTTATTACGAATATGATTAGAGAAAGTAAAAATTTTGGTAAAAACTGCTTTTGGTTTACTAGCTTAATCTCTAAAAAATCAAATCTGACTGGAATTTATAAAGCCTTAGAAAAAGCCGAGGCCCATCAGGTAAAAACTATTCCAATAGGTACCGGAAATAAATCGAGTAGAATTGTAGCTTGGACGTTCTTAACCAAAGAAGAGCAGAAAGCGTGGAGAACAACAAGGTGGAAACTATAAGTATGGCTCGTTTGTTAAGTCATATAAGATATGTTTATCTTGGTACAATAAAGTAAAGTTAAGAAGCTATGAATACCAAAATTAATGATAGAAAGAACATCATAGTTTCTTTTAAATCTAATGTAAGCTTACCCAACAAGGGAATAGATAAAAGAATTCAAAGCCTTACGGGCTTAACTATTATCAATAGTATTATCTTTTTACTTTGTTGTTTTATTGTTTTGAGCTCCATTGTTTTGGAGTCCCTAGGATTAGACCTTTTAAAATGGGATAAAATGGGGCTATTAGTTATTTTAAGTGTCAGCTTTTCTTTGTGATTACCAGCGTATTTTTACGAATTAAAGCTACTGAATCATCTCAAAAAAATAAATAATGCCTCAGATTTTGAAGGCATTGAAGCCTTAAATTCTGAATTGAAAATTATCGTTACGGTACTGAATAATAAACTTAAAAACTACAAGTATTTAATTCCTTTGGTCTTAGTGATTTTTATTTTTGGATTACTTCAGATTTTTTCAGACACTCTAAATCCATATTGGAGCTATATAAAAATTCCTGTACTTTTATTTTATGGAATTAGCATCAGTAGGTTTGTTATGACCTATCTTAAAATCAACAAAAACATAAAGGCTACTGAAAAAGCGCTATAAGAAGTTCTAGGTGGCTACATTATGCTTCTCAAAACACTAATTACTCTGAAGTGCTAAAATAGCAGTATAAAATTAAATGTTATTTATCTTGGCGCTCTACCTCGTTCTCACTCTTTAATACCAAATCACCATCTTCTTGTTCAATACATAATGCTTTGTTGCCTTCTTCTCCATTACGTGTAACTTCGGAACCTTTTATGGTCTTGGTTATCGACTCGGTATAGGTCTCTTTAACTATTCCTCTTCCAAATCCGTTTCCCCATTTCCATTGTACCTTACTTCCTTTCTGTATCATATCTGTTGTATTTTTTACAAAGATCCTTCATTCCTTACTTTATTGGGGTCCTAATCCAGCTAAAAAATTGATGCATACGCACCATGATAACCATTTAAAACAAAGGGGTAGCCTAATAGACAGCTTTAATGGGGTATTGCTTTTCGGCATTATGTCAACGTTAAAACACCTTTCCTTTTTATGTTAAGTCATCCTAGACCAAAGGAATCTAGAAGCTTCAAAGATGTTATATCGATAAAAAGCAGATTAGTTCGGTCAATGAATTTTCATTGCATTTTCGGTAAACGGTGAAAATGTTGCTGATATCTAGA
>CAXBCN010000030.1:0-28069 GCA_963974535.1 uncultured Cellulophaga sp. | reverse complement strand
TATTCGCAAATACGTAACCGAAAATTACACTTGTTTTGAAACGATGATTGAAGAATCCAACCTTAAAAGTAGGAGGTCGTAGGTTCAAATCCTACAGGGCGCACAACAAAAACACTCAGTAAATACTGAGGGTTTTGTTATTTTGGAACATTTGTTAATTCTTAATTTCCTGATTTGTGCATACCTTGTGCATAGTTTTTGGACCTGTTTAAGGATCAAGACTAATTGTTGTGTTTATTCAAAAATATATTATTCAAAAATTTAATCTAATGTAGTTTAACTTAAATTTAGTAAGGAAAAATAATATTTTAGTTAAAAATTAAGGACTGAAGATGGAATTAGTTTGACCTATAAAAACTGAAAAGGTATTTTATACGATGTGAGAGCATGTCTATAAATTAGATTTGATTAACTTATATTACAATAAAAATCGAATGTTGATAATTAAGTAGTCCTCACAAATCATTTCAAATTCTGAATAAAAATAGTAGCAATTAAATATTCTTTATTTGATTTGTAATTTTTCTTTTTAAGAAAATTAATATGAACTACCTCTCCAAATTTTCCTTTTAATTCCAATATATAAATAGTGGATAACATATCCTTAAAATTCCCTTGTAATGTAAAGATATGTGTGTCAATCTCACCGGTTTTATCCATAAAAATATGCGGATTGTTAAAATCAATTACTTCAAGATTATTTTTTTTGGCTTCACTATTTAAAGTTCTTAGTAAATTATTTTCCAATGAAGTATTTTCAAGGTTCATTTCAGACAAAATTGAATCATGATATTTCTTTTTTATATTTAAAAGTGTTATTTGATCGGATATATTATTAAAGAATGAAACTTCTTTGGAAAGTTTTTTATGCTCTTTTGTAAGTTCAATAGTATTGCTAATGGCTAATTTAAAACAAAGAATGCCAGCTATTAGAATACCTGCAACTAGAAAAATTAAGTTATTTCTACTTTTCATTCATTTCTATTTTAATTGAGAATAGTGAACTACTAGCATTCTCGTAATCGTAATCTAAAATTTGAATTTGTTGAACCCATTTCAAGGTTTCTAACGTTTGAATCCATTCTGAAAATTCTTGAGAGTTATTAGAATTTCCATTAATGATAATAGTGTTACGACCAATTTGGATATCTTTAGATTCTCTTATTGGTTTTAAAAGAGGTTGATATTCGAGACTGGAAAGGCTTAAAGAATTTGGAATGTTCAGTGCTATCTGGTCTAAAAAAAATGATGATTTAGAATTTGAAGATGAGAAGATAGTTTCTACTCTTTTTTCTTTTCGCTCTACATCTTCTTTTAAATCGATAAGAACTTTTTTATTTTCATTATTAAAGGATGCTACTGATTTCAAAGAATTAACTTCTTCAAAATAATAGCTAAAAATTAAAAAGTTTAGTAGTAAAATAGTAAAAATCCCACCTAGGGATAATTTCAATAGTATATCAAAGTATCTTTTACCTTTAAACTCAGTAATTAAATTTTCTTCCTTTTCATCAAAATTAGTGATGGTTTTTCTTTTTTTTGCAATAAAAGTTAAAACACTAGCGAAGCCTAAAATTGATTGTCCAGAAATGGTTATTTCATTCAAATTATAAGTTTTTGGCTTATCGATTTCTGTGGAAGAAAGTTTATGGCTATCTTTTAATTTATTGTTCTCAAAGTACAAAACTGAATTGCTAACCTGTAATACATCGGATTTCAAATAAGAAACAATAGTATCAATTTCAGAAATTCCAATTATTACTTTACAAATAGTAATTTTTGTATTTGAAATATTCTCTAAGTAAGACTCTAGATTCCCTTTTTTTAAAATAGAAACTAACGCATAACCATCGTTTTGAGTAAAAGAGTAATAGAAAGAATTGAAATCTAAATTTGGAAATTGCTCTCTTACCACTATCTCTGGATTTTTAGAACTTGGAGAGGCTATTATTTTTGTAACAATCTCAGAGGTGTTTAGGGTCAGAATAACTGGAGTATTTTTCCTAATAGTAGAGGATATACTTGCTAGATTAGTTTCTGAAAGCATTTTTTTGATAGATAATTCGTTATTCTTTCGCTTTATTTCGGATAGGTAAAATGTAAGTTCGTTATTATGCTCTGCTATTTCTAAACCATAATAGAGACTACCTTCATTAAAAATTTTTATAAATCGTTCTAACATTAATATATAACGGTGGGTTTTATTAGTATAGTTAGTTTTCTTCTGGAATCTTCTCTTTTTCTGCTACTAAAAAGCCACTTGATAACCGGTACTCTGGCCAGAAAAGGTACTCCAGTGCCACTATCATTCTTTGTTTTTTCTTCTAATCCACCAAGAATTACTAAATCTTGATTTTGAACTCGAATGATTGAACTAAATTCTCTTGAAGTCAAGCCAGGAGGGGCGTCATTTTCAATTCTCTCTCCACTAAAATCAGATTGCAAGACATTAATATCTAATGTGACTTGTCCATTTCCAGAAACTAGTGGTTTTATACTTATGGCTAATTCTGCATCTATCGGTTGATAATTTCTAATTTCTGAAGATGTGGGTATCTGTGAGCCAAAGAAATTTTGATTTGTAACGACATAGTAAGTAGTTTCACCAATGGATAATCTTGCCCTATGACCGTTTAATGTAGACAGTTTTGGCGTGGAACGAATTCTAATATTTCCGTTTTGTTCCATGGCCTTAATAGTTGCGAAAAAATCAGGTACCAGTTGTCCTATATTTAAAGAGCCAAAACCATCAAAACCACCAATTACCTTGTTCACGGTTTCAGCACCTAAAGTAAGATCAGTCGTTGGAAATATTCCTCCTCTTGTTTTAGTAGGTCCATCACCTATACCCCAGCTTACACCAGTTTCCACAGTTGAAGACCTGTTTACTTCAATAATCATGACTTCAATCAAAATTACAGGTACAGGCTTATCAATTTCTTTAATAAAATTTTTAAACCTATTGATATTTGCGGCAGGACCACTAATTAAAAAACTATTAAGTTCGTAATCTATTTTAATATCAAGGTCTGATACAATATCATCAGGTAAAATATTGACTATTGCTTCTGCTTCGCTAGCATAAGAACTGAAAGAGTCTGCTTGTGAATTTATCCGTCTTGAATTAGAGTTTCCTCCAGGATTGTTGAATCCTTGATTATTGAAATTTTGACTGTCTTGAAAACCGCCCTGTGGATTCGCCCCACCGACAAAATTGACACTACCAGAGTTGATTCTTCCTGCAGTTCTATTACTGCCTGAATAGGAAGTAGGGCCATCAAGTAATTCAATAGATCTATGCATCATTTGAACTACTTCAATTTTTCGGAGGCTTAATTGGTCATTTGTGCCAAAAAAATAAATATTATTTTCTTTTTTAAAAGTAAAATTGTTATTATTATTTGATATTTTTTTTGTTGCGCTTTGTTGACTACCCTGTATATTATTATTGAAACTAAGACTAGGATCACTATTAGTACTTTCAGAAATTAGACTCTCAAATATTTTTTCTAATAACGAATCAAAATTTATCTCTTTTGCCTTAAACGTAACATTTCCAGCTTGTGATAGAGGAGTAGCTGTATATACATTTAAACCTAAATCTTGACTAATTTCTTGTATAATACTCTCTACAGGGGTATTATCAAAATCTACACGTAACATTTGATTTAAAGTGTCTAAAATGTGATAGTTTAAGTTGTTGTTTGAAAATTGATTCCTTTGTCCTTGGTTAGGATCTCCATTTTCAAACAGCGTATTAAATAAATAAAAGCCATCTCTGGATTTAGTGTAGTTTAAATTATTTGACTCTGCTAAATTTTTTAAAGCAATATCAAACGGTACATTTTTTACGTACAAATTTAGAGGTATGTTTTCCATACTGCTATTGAATAGTAAATTTTGACCAGATACATCAATTATTTTTCGGAAAACCTTTTCTAATGGATCATTCTTTAAATCAAGTGAAATTAAATTGTTCAAGAGATCAAATTGAACTAAAATTTCTTTTTCAGGTTGTTGTATAGGCTCTGGGATATACTTAAAGATAGAAATAATATTTCCCGTGAAATTAATGTCTAAGTCATATTCTTTGCATAAAAAGACTAATAAATCGGCGACATTTACATTAGAAAAATTATTAACTAAGCTTATACTCTCAAGACTCGGATCAATTACTATATTAATTTTATGCACATTTGATATTGCCAGTAGAAAATTAGAAAGAGTAACGTTAGTCACGTTTATTTCTAATTTCAGATTTTCTGTTAAACCAATATTGTCTTGTGAAAGAACTTCTAGATTGTTTTTTATAGATTGAAATCGTTTTTCTTGTTGAGAAAAACTAGCTATAGAAAATAAAAGTAAGCATACTAGGATTAGTTTTTTTTGCATCTTTTAGTTGGTTAACAATGAATAGACTTCATCGATTGAGGTTAGGCCTTCTTTAATCATTTCAATTGCATTTTCTGGTAAGGTTTTTATTTTATTTTCTTTTAAGTAGTCATCAATTTGTAATACATTATCTTTTATCATTAAAACAAGTTCCTTTGTTATTGGAATTATCTCGTAGATGGCTTTTCTCCCTTTATATCCAGTATGATGGCATTCTGTGCAACCTACTGCTACATAATGTCTCGTAAGATTAGGTTCAATTTTATAACTGTCAGGGAAAATATCTTTAGTTATTTCCATATTTTTTTTACAATGATTACATAGTTTCCGAACTAAACGTTGAGCAACACTTAAGTTTAATGTGCTAGCAATTAAAAATGAATGGACACCCATATCAATTAGCCTAGAGATGGTAGCCCAAGCTGAATTGGTATGTATTGTAGAAAGTACTAAATGTCCTGTAAGCGCAGCTCGGATTCCCATATTGGCAGTATTTACATCTCTTATCTCACCTACCATAATAATATCCGGGTCTTGTCTTAAAAATGTTCTCATGGCATTTGCAAAATCTAACCCTATATTCTCCTTGAGCTGAACTTGATTAACACCCTCTAAAGTATATTCTATAGGGTCTTCTATAGTAAGAATATTGGTTTTACTATCATTTAGTAGTTTTAAAGTAGCATACAGCGTAGTTGTTTTTCCAGATCCCGTAGGTCCTGAAATAAGAATCATCCCATTGGGCTTTTTTATGGCTTCTGTGTAAATTTTTAGTTCACTTTTTGAGAACCCTAAATCTTTTAAATTTATTGAAGAGGTATCCTTACTTAGTATTCGAAGTACTATTTTCTCTCCAAATAATGTAGGTAGTGTAGAAACTCTAATATCAAACTCACTACGTCTTGTTTTAATAGTAATTCTGCCGTCTTGTGGCAGTCTTTTTTCGGCGATGTCTAAAGATGCTCTTATTTTTACTTTATTTATGATTGAAGGATAATCGTTGTTTGAAATATTAAACTGTTCAACTAATTTACCATCTAATCGAAATCGAACTCTACAACTTTTTTCATAAGGTTCAAAGTGAATATCACTGCTCCCAATTTCGTTAGCTGTTAGTAGTATTTTTTCTAAAAAATCAGGAGTGTAGTCAAGGTTACTTTTTTTTAATTCATTAGATTGTCTATAATTAGCACTGAGTAAATTTTGTACCTCTTCTGAAGTGATTTGAGATAAATGAACCGGTGTATCTAAAATTATATTTAGCTCCACATTTAAAGATTCAATTTCTTGATTATCCGTTTTTAGATATATAAAAGAATCATCTTTCTTATATGGGACTATTCTATAATGAAAGGCCTGTTCTGCATTTATAATTTGTAGTAATTGATTATTGATATGTAAAACATCTTCAGCCATTAGTGGATATATAAAATTGGATAATCAATAAAAACGCTCACGATAATAGTAGATAATAAAAAAAGACTCATATAACCTGCGAGTGGAACTGTACTTTTATTTTTTTTGAATAAAAAGTAAACTAAGCAAGAAAAGAGAATCGAAAATGTAAATAAGATAATAAATGTCAATGTGGGAAACCCTAAGCTAATCGCATAAAAAAAAAGTAAATCACCTAACCCAAAACTATGATTCAAAAACTTGATTTTAGCAATCAATTTTGTGTATACATATAGAATTATAACAATGGTAGAAATTAATAAACTATTGAATACCATACTAAGTATAATAAAATTAAGGTAGGAGTATTTAAAAAATAAAAAGCAAAGTAAAATGCCTAAAGCTGGAAATAAAAACCAAAATACCTCGCGCGACTTATTATCTTGATAAAAAATTAATCCTAAACAGATAATTATTAATGTTTTATAAATAAGAATCAATCTTTTACAGTTTGCTTTGGATTACCTAATTCGTCAATTTCCCAAACATTTAAAATCCCATCACCGTCAAAATCAGTAATAGCTTCAGCCCTCGCTTTGAAAGTGGAAACATCAGAGCTAATGATACTATACTGATAATTTGCAGAACCGTTCTCTTTTATTGTTTTTGGCGCCTCAAAGTCTAAGACCATCAAATCATTTGCATAGGTGCTATTCATATATCTATAGGTAGTTTGTGCATTATACAATGCTTTTAACTGTACTTGAGCTTCTACACTTTTCGCCTTTGTAATCAAGGGCATCAAATTGGGCAAAGCTAAAAGTAAAAGTATACCGATGATAGCCAATACAATCAGCATTTCCTGTAGATTAATGGCTTTTAATTTTTTAATCTTCATATTTAATAATTTTAAATAAAGCCTTTTTCTCGTGCAATTTCGATGAGAACATTATCTTTTTCTTTTAAGATATTAAAAGCTCTTTTTAATTTTCTTTTTCGACTTTCAATACCACCCATAGATAATGGTAATAACTCTGGAAGATCTTTCATTTTAACCCCTCTAGACAATTCATACAATATCTGTCTATCTATTTTGTCAATATTTATTTCAGATTTAGCTCGTATTCTCAACATCTTGATTATTGTTTCGCTATAAAATGAACCATTGTCTAGTACGGTTAAAATAGCTTTTTTTATATCTTCCATCTCGACATCTCTTTTCAATAAAAGGCCATCAGGATCAACGTTTTTGATTATGCTATTTAGTCTATAATAATCATCGTATGAAGTTAAAATAATTATTTTGACGGGAGTCTTTTTATTCCTTAATAATATTCCTAGATCCACACCAGATAATATCTTTTTATCATCAGTTGGGGACAAGCTGATATCTAGTAGAACTAAATCTAATTTATTAGATTGGCAAAATGAATTAATTTTTTCTCTTCCACTTTCACAATTATTGGCAGTTTCGATTGTAAAATTTAGTATTGAATTTTCTACTGTAATTTCTTCTAAAACTAATTTGTAAGCTTGGGCAATAATACGATGATCCTCTATTATTAAAACATTAAAATTTTTCTTCATACTGGTTAACAATAAAGATTGAATTGGTTGTTTGGTGCAAAATCTTAAATATAGTTATTAGTACAAAAAACAACAATTTAAAATCCTTACAGTTTGTAATGATTTTCCTTAGTTTCAATAAAATCAAATATAATAAGATGGAATACAGTGCTTTACATTTTTTTTGTGATTATATCTTATATATTTAATATTTGAATTTATTTCTCTGCATAATTAACTCTTACTCATTTGAATATTAACAAAGAAATAATTAAAAATAAGTTGTAAGCTTTTTCCTTGCTCTTTCAAGCTTTCATTTGAGATTATTTTTTAATAATTCTTTTCAGAACAATAAATTTTAAAATCGACTACTTTTAGTAACCTAGTATTTATTTTAAAACTATTGTTTACTATTTAAATTTGAAAAGACAGCCTAGTGAAAAAAGCATTAATTCTTTTAATAACAATTGGCTGCAACCGTCTCAGGTTTGGAAAGCATATTAGATGGCAACCCTTGCCAGCTTCCGATTAATGGTTAGCTTCACTTACGATAGTGGTAAAAGTGAAAAAGGATATTTTCGTTGAAGCTGTTAGGATCAAATTTATAAATTCATTATTTAGTGGTTATAGCAATACAACCTTTCCTTTTAAGTTCACTTCTATTCTATAGATATTAATTAACAATAATTAAACTGTAAGGTTTTCACTTATTTATTTCAAGGTGTTATTTGACGTTAACATTTTTGCAATAATTATCTTGCTTTCTATTATTTAGTCTGTTAAAGTAGATTAATTCATCAAAAGAAAGTAGGGATGAAGTCATATACTTTAACTAGGTTTTAAAACCTTAAATATTAAAGTAACTATCGAAAAATTAATTCATAAAATGAATTTAAATCATCAAATTTCTTCAGTTAATCTCAATTTTTCGCAATCAAAAAATTAAATAAGTTTAATCGATATGAGGATATTTTTAGTTTTTATTTTCTGTATAAATTACATAACAGCGCAAGAATTACCAACAATTTCACCACCATCTCCAGAAGCCGCAGCTTTAGGTAAATTTATAGAAGTGCCTGTATCTCATTATACTGGAGTGCCAAATATATCAGTGCCAATCTATACCATTCAACAAGATGGTGTTAGCATACCTATTAGTTTAAGTTATCATGCACGTGGTAATAAAGTTGAAGAAATTGCCTCAAGAGTGGGTTTAGGCTGGACATTAAACCATGGAGGCTCTATTTCTATGCAGGCTAGAGGTACAAATGATAGAGACCAGTACGGATATGCATCAAATAGTTTAGATTCTACGTTTTTTTCATATGGAAACACAAGAGCTGCAATTGCCGCAAATTATGCAAATCATAATAGTTATGATTTTTTTCCAGATATGTTTTTCTTTAATGTAAACGGGAATAGTGGGAAGTTTATGATAGATAAGACTGACGGCCAACCAGTTTTACAACAATTTCAAGATATGAATATTGAATATAAAATTTTTGCTCCTGGAACTTCATCTTTAGGCTATGGTAGTATTGGTAGTTTTATTGTAACAGATGCCAGTGGCATTAAATATTATTTTGGAGTTTCTAAAGATGGATTAAGAGTTGCTAGAAATATTGATGAAATTAAAAAAAATTATAGAATTGTAAATGGTGGTGTTATTTCAGAACTTCCTGTTGGTAATTCTTTTTTTACATCATGGCAATTAATGGATATTGAAACTAAAAATGGTGATATTATTAAGTTTGAATATGACGATGCTAATGGAAACGAAATAAGTAATTACGCTAGGCGTTCTTATGATAAATTGGAAGGACAAAATCCAGTTAATTATTCATCAACTATAAGAAGCATTCAATACAGCCTAAAATCGATTAGTTTTAAAAGTGGAAAATTGGTTTTTGTACCACAAAGTACAACAAGGCAAGATTTACAAGGTGCACGTGCCTTAGATAGAGTTGAATTATATAATATTAATAATGAGAATAATCCAATTACTAAATATAAATTTCATTACTCTTATACTACATCCATTGCAACCACTAGTGTTTTACCATATTTATTAAGTTTAGATTCATTTGCAAACAAACGACTATTCTTAGATTCAATTCAACAAGAAGATATCAATCAAAATACCCTGCCTCCGTATGTTTTTGACTATAATAATGAAATACTACCTAGTAGGTTTTCAAATTCGCAAGATCTTTGGGGCTATTTCAACGCTGCGGATAATGGCCCTTATTTGACTTTTTTTAATTATCGATTGCAAAACAATAATAGAAGAGTAGATACAACAAGTGCTGAAGCAGGGATTTTAAAAAAGATAAGCTATCCAACTGGTGGAAGTACCTCCTATACTTACGAACACAACACGGTAAATAATAGTGATGTTTTGTCTAAAGTAGCTCTTGCTGGCGGATCCAATCCACTTATATCTAGAAGTGAAGGTGTGTCTAATTTAGAATCAGAACTTTTCATTGGAGGAAGGTATGTTAAGGAGTTTCAAGTTGGTACAGATGTTAGTAATACAGATGGAAAGTACGGCGTTTGGTTTGCTGATTCTACATATTGTGTTGATGATGTAAATGTTTTTGTCCCTGGCTGTGCTTTTATAGTTACACTTCAGAATATTACAACTAATGTTTTTTATCATTTATTTATAGGTAACAACCGCAATCTTACGCTAACGCCAGGTACGTATAGGTTAACAGTAATTCCACAAGGTAGTCATGACCCGTTTGATTTTAATGATGGATTTTTTGTAGGACTAAACTGGTTTGAGCAAGAAGTTAGTGATTCTGAATTTATTTACGGAGCAGGAAAACGCATTAAAAGAATTGATTTTGATGAAGGCAACGGAGTTGTAAAAACCAGAGAATATGAGTATTTAGAACACAGTGGGTATGGCACGAGTGGAAAATTATTTGGATTGCCTAATTTTTATTCTATTATAGAATCTAACAATAATATTATGGCCATTCAAGGAGCTGTTGGAGGAGGCGGGGCTATGAGTACTCCGCAAGGCAATAGTATAGGATATTATAATGTAACTGAATATCTAGGCTCTAAACAGAACAATACAGGTAAGATTGAATATGAATTTACCTCCTTTGAAGATACCGGTGATTATTATAAATTTCCTAATCCATTACCTAATGACAATGAATGGCTACGGGGTAAACCTATAACTACAAAGGTGTATGAAAATACAGGGCAAGTTGACGCAAATGGTAAATTTATTTATGTACTAAAAAAGGAAACTCAAAATGAATATCTGTTTGGAGGAATAAGTACACCGCCATACTTATATGTTCCTGATTTTTATCCCGACCATGACGCTAATAATGAAGGGAAAACAATTTTGAGTGAAGATATTACAGATCGACAAAAATTATACCTTAAAAACAAGACATTGTTTCGTTTTCCTATGGTAATGTTTACTGGTTCACCCTATAGCAGTCCTCACGAGTTTGATTCAAATAATCCAAATTCTTATTGGTATAAAACCTTTTATCATACGGCAGGTACATTTGATTTATTAAGTACCGTAGAAACAGATTATTATGATGATGGAGATTTAGAAAAAAAGACTGTCTATTCTTATAATTATGATAATCATTATCAAACTGCAAGTATCTTAAATAAAAATAGTAATAATGAAGCTAGGATTCAAACTTTCACCTATCCTCAAGATATTCCCAATACATCGATAGCAATTGACAGTTTAATTGCTCAAAATAGGTATATACCATTAGAAGTTAAAACTTATCAAGATAAAAATAATGACTCTATAGCTGATAATGTTGAAATTCTTAGTACTGTAAAAACTACATATAATTGGCAAGATAATGTATTAGAACCAGTTTTTGTAGAAACTTCAAAAGACGGTAACTCACTTGAGAAAAGAGTAGTATACAATAAGTATGATAATCGCGGTAATCCCTTAGAGGTATCAAAAGCTGATGGAGTTCCGATTAGTTATGTTTGGGGTTATGATGAACAGTATCCAGTTGCAAAGATAGAGAATGCGACGCGTTCTCAGATTGAGGCCATACAAGGTTTTGGTTCAAATTTTCATTCAGGGAATTCAGGATTAACTATTAATCAAGAGAATACGCTCCGAACAAGTCTTCCAAACGCCATGGTCACTACCTATACTTATGATCCATTAATAGGTGTAACGAGTATAACTGATCCAAAGGGATACACGGTATATTATGAATACGACAACTTTAATCGTTTAAAATCGGTTAAAGATGCTGAGGGTAATTTTGTATCAGATTACAAATACCATTATCAAGGGCAACAATAAGTCGATCTAAATAAGAGACATTCTATGAAAAAAAATCTATTTTCTTCAATCCAGATAAACGTTTTATTGCTCTTTGTAGCTATAATTAGTTTTACAATAAATAAGGTAAGTGCTCAAAACGCTTCACAGAACCCACTTATAGGTACATGGCAATTTGATGCTCAGTCGTCTTTTGCTCAAAGAGATCAAAAAGTAAAAGATCATTTTGCTAAGAATCCTACCATGAAAGCACGAGTTGAGTCGGCTTATATAGGTAAGAAAATAAAATTTTCAAATGGTGGAAGCTACTATCAAATTTTAGCAAATGGAGCTGAATCATCGGGAAAATGGAAAGTGGAGGGTAATACACTGGTTATTGTTAGTCCTAACGGAACAGAATTTAAATTTTTATTTAAACTTTTGGGATCTATGCTTTTAATATCCACAATACAAAATGGTACGGAGTCTATTGTTATGGTGCCAAATCAATATTTTAATAGAATTTAAACCAACTCAAAAATGGATTTTAAACATTTAAGCAAAACCCTTACTTTTTTCTTTGTTTTATTTAACATATCACAGAGTTTTACCCAATTTGGGGGTCCAGGAGGAGGTTCAAACTTTAGTATTTGGGGGAGTTCTACCGTATCTGTAGGTGAGTCTCATTCATACAATATTTCGGGCGACACCCAAAATATTTTTAATTCAATTTTTCATTCAGATTCTGGAACGGTAATTTCTTCAACCCTTACTTACTGTGTTATAAACTTTACAACCTCTGGTTCGAGTTTTGTTGCTGCAGAAGTACAAGATTATTTAGGTTCCTATTATTTGGTTTTTAAAGACGTGACAGTGCTTGCTGGTCTTAATGCAGGAAGTATAACAGGATCAGATACGATTTGTTATTCAGGAGATCCTAATAATTTAAGTAATGTAACTTTAGCTTCGGGAGGTTCAGGTGGTTATGCTTATCAATGGCAATGGTCATCGAGTAGTGGTACTTCAGGTTTTACAAATATTAATGGAGCTACTGATACTTCTTATAATCCGCCTTCAGGATTAACAACAACACGCTACTATCGAAGAAGAGTTATTTCTAATGGTCTTACAAGCTATACTGACCCTGAAGTGATAAACGTAAGATCCCCATTAACCGCAGGGAGCATTGGTACTCCGAATGAAGTTTGTGTTGGGGGTGACCCAGACACCTTAACCAATTCCTCTAGTCCAAGCGGAGGAGACGGCAATTATAGCTACCAATGGGAAATTTCTACCTATGGTTCTCCTTGGACTAATATTTTAGGTGCTACAAATGCTAGTTACGATCCACCATCGGGAGTTTCTGGGGGAGTAGAATATCGAAGAAGGGTGAGCTCCTGTGGTCAGTCGATTTCTACCAGTGCGATTAGCCTTGTACTTTTTGCAGAAGTATCACAACCTCAAGTTAGCAACCCTGATCCACTTTGCGGTTCAGGGAGTGTAACTTTAATAGCAACGCCAGGTATTGGTGGTGATAGAATTCGTTGGTATGATAATTCTAGCGGTGGAGCAGTATTACATACAGGTACGGACTATACGGTAAGCTTAACTACTACAAAAACCTATTATGTAGAATCATATAAAGAGAGTACAGGGTGCAAATCCATTGTACGAGAACCAATTACGGTAACAGTATATCCACCGCTTGCAGGAGGAACGATAGTAACGATACCAAATGCTATTTGCTATAATACAGCCCCTTCAGCTTTAAGCAGTGTTTCTTTGGCTACAGGTTGTTCAGGTAGTTATGCCTATCAATGGGAATCAGCTGCGGTCTCAGGAGGATGGAGTTTAATTACAGGAGCAACAAACGTCTCCTATAACCCTCCAGCACTTACGAGTACTAGATTATACAGACGTAGGGTGATATCTAATGGGAAAACCGCATATTCTAATACCAGCACCATAACTGTAAACACACCACTAACCGCGGGGAGTATCAGTGCTCCAAGCCCAGTTTGTTATGGTGGTGACCCAGCTAGTTTAGGCAATACTACAAACCCAACAGGTGGGAATGGCAGTTATGCGTACCAATGGGAGTTTTTAAACACCGTTTCGGTATGGACAATAATTTCAGGAGCTACAGACCCTACCTATAATCCACCATCAGGACTAGTAACGAACACCCAATATAGAAGAAAAGTAAGTTCTTGCGGACAAACAACAACCTCCAATGCGGTAACGATTGTTGTTAACGGGCAAGTGCTAACCGCAGGAGGAGTCGAAGCATCACGTTGCGGATCAGGAAGTGTAGCCTTAACAGCAAGCCCAGGTACGAATGCCAATACCATTCGTTGGTATAGTGCTTTAATAGGAGGAGCACCATTATCAACCAATACAACCTTTAATACGCCAAGTATCAGTACTACGACAACGTATTACGCGGAGAGTTATAATTCAGATACAGGTTGTTTTGCCTCTACAAGACATGCTATTCAAGCTATTGTGAACAGTACAACTATCTATTATCATGATGCCGATGGCGATGGTTATGGCGATCCAACAGATTTTGAAAGTGCTTGCTTAGCGCCCCCAAATCATGTAAGTAATAACCTAGACTGTAATGATAATAATGCAAACATCAATCCTAATACTATTTGGTATGCGGATGCCGATGGAGATGGTTATGGAAATTTGAACTCCACTACAACTTCTTGTACCCAGCCCGTTAGTTATGTGAGCAATGGAATTGACTATGACGATACAACTACAAACATTACCAACATACAACCACAATACTTTTATCAAGATATAGATGGGGATGGTTTTGGAGACCCAGCCAATAGCCTTTATTATAGTGTGCAACCCGTAGGTTATGTATTAAATAATACAGATAACTGTCCCAATGAAGCTGGAGCAAATAATGGATGTGGATATACACCACCTACATTTAGTGATCAAAACTATGTTTATACACGCGCCTATCAAAGCGCCATGGCTAACGCTACTGGAATTGTTGAGAATAAAGATGTCATAGAGAGTATAGCTTATTTTGATGGCTTAGGAAGACCCATGCAAAGTGTGAATATCAAAGCCTCACCAAGCAAGCAAGACATCATCAACCATGTGGATTATGACCCTTACGGTCGCCAAGTAAAGGACTACCTGCCCTACCAGACCACTACAGGTGCAGTAGGCAGTTACCGAACAGATGCAGCCACAGCTACCAATAATTATTACCAAGCCAATTATGGTACAGACTTAAACACAAGTTATTTAAATCCTTTTTCAGAGAAGGAGTTTGAGGCTTCGCCTTTGAATAGAGTAAAAAAACAAGCAGCCCCAGGATACGACTGGCGCAAAGGAAGTGGACATGAAATAGAATTTGAGTATCAGACTAACATAACAAACGAGGTAAGACTTTACAATGTCACCACTAGTTTTGCTAATAGTACCTACACTCCAAGCTTAGTAGCTAATGGTCATTATAGTGCGGGCGAATTATATAAAAATATCACAAAAGACGAGAACCATCCGGGCACAACGACCAAGAACCATACTACGGAAGAGTTTATAGACAAGCAAGGGCGAGTAGTATTAAAGCGTACGTATTCAGATGTATCAGGAACGCCACAAGCTGCCCACGACACGTATTATGTGTATGATGATTTTGGCAATTTAACCTACGTGCTACCTCCAAAAGTAATTACGGCAGATGGGGTATCCACGACAGAACTCAATGAATTATGTTACCAATACAAATATGACACAAGAAATAGATTAGTAGAGAAGAAAATTCCAGGCAAAGGGAGCGCAACGAATTGGGAAGAGATTGTCTATAACAAGTTAGACCAACCCATACTTACTAGAGACCCTAACTTAAAAGCACAAAACAAATGGCTATTTACCAAATACGATGCTTTTGGTCGAGTGGCTTATACGGGAATGGTTACAGGTGGTACACGTACTATCCACCAAACAGCTGCGAATGCAGTAACGACTTCTTGGGTAAACCAAGCTACCACGGCAACTTCAATAGGAGGCACTTTGGTATATTACAATAATGGAGGCTATCCAACAAGCAACATAAGTGAAGTACATACCATAAATTATTATGACACCTACATTGATGCAGCAGGATTATCGGTCCCGTCAACAATTCAGACACAACCTAAAGCTACAAATACAAAGGGTTTAGCCACGGTAAGTAAAATTAGAGTGCTAACTACGAATAATTGGATTACAAGCATAACAGGTTATGATCAAAAGGGTAGGGCTATTTACATTGCAAGTGACAATACCTATTTAGGCACTTCTGACATTGCAGAGACCCTATTAGATTTTCCAGGAAAAGTAATGTATTCAAAATCGACCCATATTAAGGGAGCAAGTACTCCGATAGTTGTAGAAGATCATTTTAGTTACGATCATATGGGAAGACTCTTAAAGCAAGAACAAGAGATCAATGGAGGAACAACAACAGTTATAGCCGATAATACCTATGACAATCTAGGGCAGTTAGTACAAAAGAAAGTTGGGGGCAACCTGCAAACGGTAGATTATAGCTATAACATACGTGGATGGTTAAAGCAAATTAATGACCCTGCCAATATAGGAACTGATTTATTTGCTTTTAAAATAAATTACAATACACCAACTCACGGAGCAACACAATTATTTAACGGTAATATCTCTGAAACAGAATGGCGAACTGCGAATACCGACAATAGTTTAAAATGGTATAGATACAGTTACGACCCTTTAAACCGAATCACAGCAGCGACAGGCAATACCAGCAATTATAACCTGAGTAATGTGAGTTATGATAAAATGGGGAATATCACCTTACTAAACCGAAATGGTCATACCAATACAGTGGCGACCACTTTCGGAGTGATGGATAGTTTGGTGTATACCTACAATTCAGGAAACAAACTTACCAAGGTATTAGATAATGGCAATGATACTTTTGGTTTTAAAGACAGTAGTGCCAATAATCAAGACTACTGGTATGATGTAAATGGGAATATGACCCGTGATTTAAATAAAGGTATAGGTACCACATCAGCCAACGGAATTGCGTATAACCACTTAAATTTACCTACCGAGGTAAAGTTTGATAACTCGAGTACCAAAAAAATTAATTATATTTACGATGCGGTAGGTACTAAGCAAAAGAAAATAGTAACTAGCGGTGGTTCATTGACAACAACAGAGTATGCAGGGAATTATATCTACGAAGGGACTACCTTACAGTTCTTTAATCATGCAGAAGGGTACAATACACCAAATGGACAAGGTGGCTATGATTATATATACCAATTTAAAGATCATTTAGGGAATATAAGATTATCTTACCAAGATGCGAATAAAGACGGACAAATTACTGTGAGTACGAATCCAAACTTGACAGAAATCGTAAAGGAAAGCAATTACTATCCATTTGGCTTACAACACAAAGGTTATAATGGTAGTACAAACTCTTTAGGAAATTCTGTTGCTAAAAAGTTTGAATATAATGGTATTGAGTTTAATGAATCTTTAGACCTTGATATTTACGAAACATATGCTAGAGGATATGATCCAGCGTTGGGTAGGTTCATTCAAATTGATCCTTTAGGAGAATTGATTCAACAGATTGATAAATCTCCTTATAATTTTGCTTGGAATAATCCTGTGTATTTTAATGATCCAACTGGATTATGTCCTGATTGTCCAGATCCATCTGGTGCTAAACAAGATGATATCTATACTATTACCAATGGGAGCGAATATATATTTAATAATAGTGAGTGGGAGAGGCATACAGTTGTTGAATTAGATGAAGTTGTTGTTACATCAAATACTGAAATATCTGATGATGGATTTGAAGGAAGAAAGGATCAGTTAGCCATTTCCTTAATTTTAGGTGGAAGTACAACTAATGGAATTTTTGCAGAATTAACAATAGGAGCTGAAATTGCAGGTGCAGGTTCTGCTGTTGGAACAGGAGCTGCAATTGCTGCTCCTGTCCTTTTGATGTCACTTCCTTTACTATATATATCATATCAGCCAATTGCTCCTCCTGTTTATTTTCCTGAAAGTGGAACTATTTCAACGTTAAGAAGTTATCAAATTAAACCAACGATAGAGCCATTAACAATTCCTGAAATGCCACCTGTAGGTTATCAACCTTTTACAGCAGCTGAAGCTCTTGCTGTATCTGCGTATATTGATCAGATGGCTAAATCTAAAAAAGGTAAAGCATCTCAGAGACAAGAAGATGTTCAGCACGGTAATCAAGGTAATGGTAAGTTATCAGGAGCTAAAAAGACGGCGCATCAAAAAAGAAGAACTGGAGATTTAGGAGATAAGAAAAGACAGCCACCACCTAGAGGGAGTGGGAGACGTCCTTGGAAACAACAATAAAAATAGTTTTAGAATGAGTAAAAAACATATTGGGGTAACTGTTATTTTTTACAAAAAAAATAACAATTTATATGAAGCTGTAAAGTCTTCTTATATCATTGAAAATGCTAGTAATTTTGATATTTTCAAAATTAAATTGTCATTCAAAGTTAAAGAATTACTAAATTTTAATTTTAAGGGATATAAATTTTTAGGGGTAAATGATATTTATATTTCCGAAAAAGAAGGAGAAAATAACTTTTTAGGAAGGTCATCTTTTTATGAATATAATTCTTTGGAAAAATCAAAAGAATTTATTTTAAAAGAAAATGAATTAGAAGTTGCTTTAATAAAATCTACAGAGTTCAAAAAAAAGAATATAAGCTATGTATATTTTAATAAGGATTTGGAAGGTAAGGAATTCTATTCAACCATAATCATTTATAGCCAAACAAAAGGTAATGTAGATTTGAATGGTTTATTAAGTATAGCAACAAGTAAGTTGTTTAAGGAAAAAATATTACGATATTCTATTGAGAAACTAAATGAAAATGATTTGATTTTTGTTGGAATTGCTGATTTGTATGAAATAAAAAATAGTGGATTGTTCGAGCAAAAATTAGATGTTAAAAGTATTATTGAATTAGAAGATGAAATTATTATTGAAGAAAATATTGAACAAGCCTTTAATGACGTAATTAAAGATTATGAATATGTAAGCTAATTGGTAATTAGGCTAGTGTAGCAACTCACCAGCTCCGCAAAGTCCCTTGGCTTTGAGTTAAAAAATCTCAAAAATGGTCTGAGTGCTATAATACTTAAACATATACTTTAACCTGGTTATCAGAGTCTATTTTTAGTATTAAAAAAATCTAATTCTGGTAAATTTATGATCAACTTGAGTAAAAGAAAATACAATGGTTATTAACTTTTGTAGATTTTCATACTTCCTAGTAATTACTAAATTGTAAGCTAAATCCTTACTTATTTCAAGGATTTAAATTTTGCAAATAATTTATAGTTTAATATCTTGGTTTGTTTTAATGTTCGCAATAATTCACTAGCTATTGAAAAACCTACTTGTTCTTACTTTATTTTTTATAACCGTTTTCAGCTACAGCCAAAAAGAAGCAGCAATCTGGTACTTTGGAGAAAATGCTGGTCTTGATTTTAATAGTGGATCCCCTGTAGCCATTCACGATGGAAAATTAATGACATTAGAAGGTTGTAGTACTATTTCAGATATAAATGGTAGCCTTTTGTTTTATACCGATGGTACCACAGTTTATAATAAAAATCATGAAATAATGCCTAATGGTGAAGATTTAAAGGGGCATTCAACAAGCACGCAATCCGCTATCATTGTACCATCTCCAGGAGATCCTAATATATATTATATTTTCACAGCCCATTATCAAGCACAAGATGGTATATACTATAACGTTTTAGATATTTCCTTAAATGCAGGACTAGGAGATATAGTAACAAAGAACGTTTTATTAAAGAATCCAGCTGCTGAAAAACTTACCGCTGTAAAACATGCCAATGGTAAGGACATTTGGGTAGTAGCGCACGATTGGGGTAATGATGCTTTTTTAACTTATTTAGTAACGCCAACTGGTGTTGTGACTACCCCTGTTATAAGTAATACCGGTTTTAACTTGAATTATTCGAATGGAGGACCAGATATATTTAAAGCTATCGGATATTTAAAAGCATCACCAGACGGCACTAAAATGGCAGTTTGTCATAGACATTTGGGAGTAGAATTATTAGATTTTAATGCGGCAACTGGGGAATTGTCTAATCCAACGCGACTTCTTGAAGGAGAAGATTCTTATTATGGAGTGGAATTTTCTCCTAATAATAAAATCTTATATATATCCGAGATTGAAGATGAAGTTTATCAATTCGATTTAAGTGCTACCAATATCGCTAGCACTAAAGTGACCATTACTCAGCCAGGAGAGATTGGTGGGGGTATGCAATTAGCCATAGATGGAAAAATTTATATGAGTAATATTCGAAATTTAAGCGTCATAAATAATCCAAATATTATAGGTATTGGTTGTAATTATGAAGATAGTACAATTAACGTTGAACCTGGTATTGGCTATTATGGTTTACCGCCTTTTATTACCTCTTATTTTCTAGTCAGTTTTAACGCTGATAATTTTTGTTTTGGCGATAACACGATGTTTTCCATAAATGCGAGTGAACCCATTACTAGTATTTTGTGGGATTTTGGAGATGGGACAACTTCTACCTTAGAAAGTCCATCACATGTATTTACAAATGCTGGTACTTATACCGTAAGTGTTACTGCCACTACAGCTTCGGAAACAAAAACAGAAACCAAGAATATCACCATTTTTGAAACTCCAGTAGCCAATCCCATCAATAGCCTAGAGGTTTGTGATGATCTAGCGAGCTATACCACAGATTTAGCTACGCTAAACCCCGAACTACTGGGAACACAAAACCCAGCAGCTTTTAGTATTAGCTATCATGCTTCGCAATTGGATGCGGATACTAATAGTAACCCTTTAGCAATAAATTACACCAATAGCAACGAAAGTGAAACCTTGTACGCGCGTATTTCCAATAGAAATGCTTCGGAATGCTATGCGACCACTAATTTTAATATTACCGTAAAACAAGCGCCAAGATTAGCAACCGTCAGTAATTGGTCAGTTTGTGATGATGATAGTGATGGTTTTTATGATTTTGATTTAAGTTTTAAAGACTCAGAAGTTCTTAATGGACAGGATGCTACTATTTTTAATATTACTTATTACCAAAACCAAGCTGATGCGGATAGTCGCACCAATGCCATAGTTGCACCCTTTACCAATACTTCTGCTAGTCAAGCTATTTACTTTCGGATAGAAAATGATACCTATAACGAATGTTATCAAACAGGAAGTTTTATCATCGAGGTCATTTCGGGCGTAGCGGCTAATACCATAGCGAATAATACCGTTTGTGATACCAATAATGATGGATTTTCAAATTTTAATTTATCGTTAAATGATGCTATCGTTTTAGGCCTTCAAAGCCCTACGAGTTTTACAGTAAGCTATCACAGCACCCAGCAAGATGCGGACATAGGAGCAAACGCCTTAAATAATACCAATTATACCAATTTAACAGCCTATTTAGAAACCGTATATGCTAGAGTAGTGAATAATTCGAGTGTCGATTGTTATGGAACAACTTTTTTTCAATTAGTCATAAATGATTCACCAGTACTACAAACAGTTAGCGATTGGAGCGTATGTGATACTGATAACGATGGATTTACTAATTTTGATCTGAGTCAAAAAAATCAAGACATTCTTGGCAATCAATCCAATACAGATTTCTCGGTTTCCTACTATACCAGTCAAACAAATGCGGATGCAAAAGTAAATCCTATTCTCGGACTATGGACAAACACCAGCAGAATTCAAGAAGTATTTTATAACATTGAAAGCAATACAAACCCTGACTGCTACTTAACAAGTAGTTTTAATATAGAAGTATTCAATACCCCAATAGCAAACGCAGCCACCAACTTAGTCGCTTGTGATATAAGCCAAACAGGAAACTACTCTTTTGATTTATCTCAAAAAGACAACGAAATTCTAGGCGGACAAAGTCCTACTGAATTTAGCATTACCTATTATACCTCTGAATATGATGCCCTTGCCAATCAAAATTCTATAAATAAAACAGCTTATACCAATCAACAGGCTAAAACTAGAATCTATGCCAGAATAAGCAATCAAAATTTAGAGGCCTGTTTAGATATTACCAGTTTTGAACTTATCCTAAACAGTTTACCAGAAATATCCCTAGAAGAAACCTATGTAATTTGTCCTGATAGTCCAGATTTAAGCATAGATGGCGGACATTTCGAAACCTACTCTTGGAAAAATAATGAAGGCATTGAGCTCAGTACCAACCGGAATTTTGAGCCACCATCCTTTGGTACATATAGCTTTCAAGTAACAGCAACCAGCAACGGCACCATTTGCGAAAATACGGTCAATTTTGAAGTAATATCCTCAGGTGCACCAGAATCTATAACGATAGATACCAATGGTTTTTCCGATGAAATACAATTGATTGTGAATGCTGAAGGGATAGGGGAGTTTGAATATTCCTTGGATGGAATAAATTACCAAACTAACAATGAATTTGAAGTCTTTCCAGGTACTTATGAAGTATATGTAAGAGATCCTTTTGAATGTAGAATCCTTACCGAATCAATTTTTGTATTGGGCTATCAAAAGTTTTTTACTCCGAATGGGGACAGTATTAATGACTTTTGGAATATTATCGGTGGTGATGCTTACCCAAATTCGGTTGTAAACATCTATGATCGCTACGGTAAACTTATAAAACAGTTGTCAGCAAATAGTGCAGGTTGGGACGGTATGTTTGAAGGAAGACCTCTCCCTGCCTCGGATTACTGGTTCAGCTATAGCTACAATAATGGTAAAACCGAAAAAGGACATTTTTCTTTAAAGCGGTAGTAATTTTGATTTATTTTTAGAGTCAACATAAAAAATATGAAGCATTTTTTCAGATATTTATTTTTAAGCCTAGTTCTTATTTTTATTGGTTCCTGTGCAAGTTATCAATCAAAAATACAAACGGCTGCTATTACTTTTCCAGAATTAGGAAGTTTAGTCAATGTGAAAGGAAATTTTTTATTCGAATATGAAGAACAAATAGGAATGTTAAATTTTGACCAAGGACTTTTAGTTTCTGCTATGGAACTTCCTTTTAATAAAGCCAGTTACACCAAGTATTTTAATTTTTTGGAAAAAGCAAACCGAATCAACAGTGTTTCTTATACCGATTCAATGCCCTATAAACCTAAATATATTCGATTGCAACTTTTGGATAAGATTGAGTTAACTCAATTATTAAATAATGAAACAAATATTGGAGTACGTTCTTATCTTGAAAATGATCTTGATTATAAATTAGTAACTTCCATCGATGTAACGGTTACCGATGAATTAAGATCAATTTTAATGGAGGCAGAAACGATACTATTACAAAAAGATGGCAGAAATAAACTGCTGCTATATGCAGTACATAATAATCAAAAAAAACTAATAGATTTTTCGTCTTTAGAAGTGTTTGATTTTAATTATGTTTCTTTTTGTTGGGGTGAAGACAGATACCACGAAAAGTTAATAAAAGCTTTGGTACAAGGAAATGAGATTTGCCCAAAAAATACCCATGCAAAAGCTTCAAAGGTAAAATCAAGAACCAAATCATACTTAAAATTATAATATGCGCGTAAAATATTTTGTAGGGATATTGATTTTAAGCTTTTTTCAATTCTCTTGTGACGATATATTAGAAGTAGATGATATTTCAAATCAGGAAGTTCAAATTTTAGCCCCAAAAGAAGGAGCAATGATAGGTTCTAATACTGTAAATTTTAATTGGGATGAATTGGGTAGTGCAGAAGCCTATCGGATTCAAATAGCACAACCAAATTTTGAAAATGCTTCACAAATTTTAATGGATAGTACCATGGTTAAAGATACTTTGGGCAGAGTTATAACAAGTATCCAAAAAAGACTATTAAATGGTAATTACCAATGGCGTATACGAGCAAGTAATTCTGGATTTCAAACAGCCTATGCTACCTTTGGTTTTACCGTAAATGGTGATGTGAACGCTGATATTATTCCACCTAATACGCCTCAATTAGTATCGCCTACCAATGAAGCAACACAGGATGACACTACGGTTAGTTTTTCTTGGACGCGTGAGGACGTTCCAGGAACTGCGGAAAGAGATAGCATTTATATTTACCAAGATGAGAGTTTAGAAACTCTAGAGACCAGAGCCTTAGGAAGTAATAAAGAGTTTATTCGTACCTTAAGTTCTAACCAAACGTATTTTTGGCGTGTAAAAGCTTTTGATGCTTCCAATGAAAGTGACTTTTCGACTGTATTTAAAATAAGCATTAACTAGTGCAAAAGAATATAAAAACATATTTGTTATTGGGTATTGTACTACTAATTTGGGGTCTTATTGGATATAAAATTTTTAACTGGATGCCAGACAATGAAGAAGCCTTAGTAGTGCCTTCAAAAGTTGATTTTAAACCTAAACAAATCAAGGAACGCGATACATTTAGTATCGTAGCTAAGTATAGAGATCCATTTTTAGAGTCAGCACCGGAAAAGGTCATAGTGCCAAAAAAAAAACTATCTACTCAGCCTAAAGCGGAAGAACCAACTATTGACATTCGTTATACGGGTTTTATAACCGATGGAAGTAGTAATCAGAAGATATTTTTTGTGACTATCAATGGACAACAAAAAATGATGAAATTAAATGATAAAGTTGATGATGTCTCCTTAATTTCTGGTTCAAAGGAAACCATCAAAGTTAGGTACCAAAATAAGAGAATCACTCTAGCCTTAGAAAAGTGAAATGGAATCTAAAACTTAAGGCAGGGGCCCTACAATTTGTACTCTTTATTGGAGTAGTCATAGCAATTTTGCTATTAACTTTCGTTACTTTAAGTCATACCCATTCTTTTTTTGGCAAAAAAACAAGTCTGTTAATTCAAACGATAAAAAAAACTGATTTAGCCTTGGCCTTTGCTATGCAGCAAGATTTAGTTCTGAATGATACAATAACATTACAATTAGGGATAGATGATGCCATCACAACAAAAGCCGTAAAAACTTATTGGGGTGTTTTTGAAAAGTATGCATTGGTGGCTTCATTTCAAAAAAATAGATTTGTCAAAAATGTTTTGGTAGGAGGTAAACTACCAGAGGATGCACCCGCTCTTTATTTAAAAGAACTTAATCGACCTATGATTATCGCAGGTAATGCAAAAATAACTGGTGATGCCTTTTTACCGAAACAAGGTATTAGAACGGGAAATATTGCTGGGAATTCTTATTTTCAAAAGCAACTAGTATATGGTCAACAGAAATTAAGTACGAGTGAGCTTCCGAACCTAGATATCGAGTTAAAAGAACATTTAAAATTATTACAATCTAACCAGTCCTATGGAATTGGAGAGTCTATTTCTCTGGATAAGATGGCTGAGGCAACGGTAAGTTTTAACGAAGAAACACAATTTGTTTTTGGAAGTATTATTTCGTTGTCCAACCTAAAACTTACAGGAAATATTATCATCAATGCTAGTCAGAAAATTATTGTAGAAGAATCTGCATTTTTACAGGATGTATTATTAATAGCTCCAGAAATTATCATTAAAGATAGAGTTGTAGGCACTTTTCAAGCAATAGCGTCAGAAAGTATCTTAATCGGAAAAAATTGTCAATTAAACTATCCATCCGCATTGGTGGTCAACAAGAAAATAGAACAGCGAGAAATGAGTTCTGTGCAACAGAATCCAAATATTAGCATAGCAGAAAATACAAGTGTTCAAGGAGTTGTCTTGTATCTAGGAAAGGCTCAGGAGCAACATTTTAGTCCACAAATTAAGATAGAAAAAGATGTTCATGTTTTAGGGGAAATTTATTGCGAAGAAGCTTTGGAACTTAAAGGAAAAGTAAATGGAAGCGTGTCGACAGGAACGTTTATGGCCTTAGAAAATGGAAGTATTTACCAGAATCATTTATATAATGGACAGATAAATAGTACTTTACTTACCAAGGAATATGTAGGTTTATTATATGGTGGAAAAAGTGCTAAAAAGAAGATCAGTAAATGGTTATATTAAAGAAAATAAAGGCATCAACTTTAATGGAAACAATGGTAGCCACTGTACTAATTGTAGTGGTTTTTATGATGTCAAGCCTACTCTTAAATACTATATTTACAGCGAGTATTATTGGAAATACGGAACCCATTTCAGAAAAGTTGCAGGAGTTAGAATACCAATATAACAAAGGAAAAATAGTACTGCCTTATAATGAAGACTGGAATGATTGGGAGATTTTTATAAATTCTTTTTCGCCTAACGAGGCTACGTATATTCAGTTGGAAGCAACAAATATTAATTCAAAAAAAATAGTTTCATCATTTATCTATGAAGTTGAATAGTTTTAAAAAAATACAGGCATTTACCTTGAGCGAAATGATCGTGGTTTTAGTCATTACGGTTATAGTAATTGGATTGGCTTTTAGCGTTTTGAATTTAGTACAAAAGCAAATTACTGGAATAGGCGAGAACTTCGGGCAACGTACCGAAGTCAATTTATTGCGACAAGCCTTTTGGATTGATTTTAATAAGTACTCTGAGGTGACTTACGATGCTCAAAATGATGTCATACGATGTAAAAATGAAGTAGGAGGCATACAATATCAATTTAATGATAATACGATAATTAGAGAGGTTGACACCCTAAGAATATCAATATCGGATAAAACGTTTTATTTTGATGGGAACGAAGTTTTTTCAGGAGAAATTGATGCCATAAGAATAATCAGTGCTAAAGAAGAAGGTGCTAAGGTTATTTTCGTTTACAAAAATAATACAGCTGAAACATATATACATTAATGGGTTTTAAACTAGAAAATACAACAAACGTTAAAAAGCCTATTCCTAAGAAGACGGATATCAATTCCATTTTGCAAAAAGAAATAACCTTTTTTGGAAAGTCATTTTCCAATAAAAAAAAGGAAGATTTCTATACAGAAATAAGTGTCCTTTTAAAGGCAGGTATTAATTTAAAAGAAGCACTCTTACTTATCGAAGAAAATCAAAAAAAGGCTAAATTAAAGTCCTTTTTTCGAGAAATGGGGGAACTTTTGGTTTCAGGGATGAGTTTTTCTGAAATTATAAATTCTAAAAAAGAGTTTACCGAATATGAGTATTACTCTTTAAAGATAGGAGAAGAAACAGGTACGATGCATAAAATTGCAGAAGAGCTAGGTAATTTTTTTGCCCGTAAAAATGAGCAGCGCAGGGCCTTAATAGGAGCGCTGACCTATCCCATAATTATTGTCGTTACTGCTGTGTTGGTAGTTATTTTTATGCTGCGTTTGGTAGTACCCATGTTTCAGGATATTTTTAAACAAAATAATGTAGAATTACCGGGTATTACGAGATTTATTGTTAGTCTTTCCGATTTCATTGGTGCCTACGGTTATTGGATATTATTAGTTTTATTTGTAATTATTGCATTCAGAAAATTATTGACTAAAAACGAAAGATTCAAGAGGTATAGAGATTATGGCTATTTGAAATTACCGTTTGTGGGTGAATTTATAAAGTCAGTTTACTTATCACAGTTTACTCAAGCGGTTACCTTATTAACCTCTTCAAAAGTCCCTATTTTGAATAGCATAGAATTAGTTTCTAAAATGATTGATTTCTATCCTTTAAAAGACGCTTTAAAAACGGTAGAAGAAAAAATAGTAAAAGGTTATAGTCTAAGTGATAGTTTAAAGGGAAATAAAATTTTTGATCACCGCATGATTTCTTTAGTTAAAGTGGCGGAGGAAACCAATCAAACAGAATTTATTTTTAATAGGCTTAATCAACAATACGGTATTGAAGTACAACAAAAATCAAAATTAATGTCCACATTAATGGAACCACTGATTATACTTTTTGTGGGTGTGGTGGTGGGCGTTATTTTAATTGCTATGTATTTACCTATGTTCAAATTAGGTAGTGTTTTAGGGTAGTTTTCTTGCTATTGCTTAACCTTATTTTAGAAATATTTAATATAAGAACTACTTGAAGAATAAATTTTGAATTATTCCAAAATTCTTAAAGTTTAGTAGAATAAGATAAAAATCACCTTAATAACTCACTCAGCACATTCCCCTACATTCCGCAGAAAAAGCTTCATTTCGGTAAATACGCTTCACTTTAAATATCTTTGGACACAACTTCAAAGCTTCCGATTTCCATTTCATTAATCCCTTAAAAAGCGGGAAACACTTCATTCCCAATCTACACCTTTAAAGTCAAGTCCGCTTAACATATTACTAAACGCCAATAATCAGTTTTCATAAACCGTTCAGCACATTCCCCTGCATTTCGCGAGAAGCTACATTTCGGGAAAAGAGCTTCCCTGCACAGGTCTTGGACACAATCCCCAA
>CAXBCN010000029.1:0-30349 GCA_963974535.1 uncultured Cellulophaga sp. | reverse complement strand
GTAATAAAACCTTAAATACCCACCCCTAGCCCCTCCCAAGAGGGGAATAAAAAGCGTTGTTGAAATAAATTATCTGAAGATAAATAATGGCTTTGGGGCATCATGATTTTAATCATTGGAACTATGCTATGGTTTACCGTGAGGATGATTAAGAAAGTTTAAGACTTAGGTATATTTAATTGGTAATAAGCATTTGACTTAATCCTTAAATACCCACCCCTAACCCCTCCCAAGAGGGGAATAAAAAGCGTTCTTGAAATAAATTATCTGAAGAAAAAAATGGCTTTAGAGCATATTGCAAAAAACAATAATAAGAACCAGCAAACGGTTTGATTTCATAAGTTGGAAAGTCTACAACGTTCCCCACAACGAAAACATGGCCTAGGCGTTAAAGTGAATTCCTTCAGAAAAATAAATGCATTAAAATGCGTTTAGTACGAGTTAAACTGGCACCCCATACAAATCAAAATCTGCCGCTTCTTCAATTTTAATAGCAACAAAGTCTCCTACTTTTAAATAGAATTTTGAAGCATCAATTAACACTTCATTATCCACATCAGGTGAATCAAATTCGGTTCTTCCGATAAAGTGATTCCCTTCTTTACGATCAATAATACAACGCAAGGTCTGCCCAATTTTTTCTTGGTTTAATTCCCAAGATATCTGAGACTGAATTTCCATGATTTCAGAAGCTCTTTGTTGTTTTACTTCTTCTGGAACGTTATCCTCTAATTGATACGCATGGGTATTTTCTTCATGGCTATAGGTAAAACAACCTAAACGTTCAAAACGCATAGCTGTCACCCAATCCTTTAAAGTTTGAAAATCTGCTTCAGTTTCTCCTGGATACCCCACAATCAAAGTAGTTCTTATGGTCATGTTCGGCACTGTAGCTCGAAATTCGCGTAGTAATTTTGTAGTTTTTTCTTGGGTCGTTCCGCGGCGCATACTTTTTAAAATCGCATCAGAAATGTGTTGTAAAGGAATATCTAGATAATTACAAATTTTAGGCTCCTGTTTCATAAGCTCTAAAACATCCATCGGGAAACCTGTTGGGAAGGCGTAGTGCAAACGAATCCATTCGATACCTTCTACCTTTGCCAAAGCTTTCAGCAGTTCGGCTAAATTTCTTTTCTTATATAAATCTAGTCCGTAATAGGTTAAATCTTGTGCGATTAAAATAAGCTCCTTTACACCTTTGGCTGCTAATTTCTCTGCTTCAATCACTAAATTTTCAATGGGGGTACTTTTATGCTTACCGCGCATTAGAGGAATGGCACAAAAAGAGCATGGCCTATCACAACCTTCAGCAATTTTTAAATAGGCATAGTTTTTTGGTGTCGTCATTAAACGCTCCCCAATCAACTCATGCTTATAATCGGCTCCTAATGCCTTTAATAAATTAGGCAATTCACTAGTCCCAAAATACTCGTCCACATTCGGAATTTCTTTTTGTAAATCGGGCTTATAGCGTTCACTTAAACAACCGGTAACAAAAACCTTATCTACTAATCCAGCTTCTTTTTTCTGTACAAAATCTAATATGGTATTGACACTCTCTTCCTTAGCATTATCAATAAATCCGCAAGTATTTATAACAACAATGTTACCCTCACCCTCATGAACTACCTCTTTTTTATTGGCTTTCAATTGGCCCATGAGCACCTCAGAATCATATACATTCTTAGAGCATCCTAAGGTAACCACATTAACAGTATTCTTTTTTACACTTTTTGTACGCATAGCTTCAAATAAAGTGCAAAAATACGACAAGTAAAAAGACCTAGCTACATATATTATTTTTTATTAAAACTACGTTATTAGCTTGATTACCCATTCACTTAGATTAAACCTTTTTGCCTATCTAACATCTTACGTATAAATCAATCCCCATGAAAACGACCAAAACCCTACTTCTTATTTTGCTTAGTATTTCTTTTTTTGCCTGCTCCAAGGATGGAGATTCGACAGAAGAAATCAGCAAGGAGGCTATTTACTTTCCTCCGATAGATGGCAGTGCTTGGGAGACCACCACTGTTCAGAATCTTAATTGGAACGAAGATAAATTGCCCGAACTACTCGATTTTCTTCTTGAAAAAAATACCAAAAGCTTTATCATACTTCATAATGGCAAAATTGTGGTGGAAGAATATATGAATGACCACAATGCCACTAAAATATGGTACTGGGCCAGTGCCGGTAAAACATTAACGACAGCAGTTACGGGTATAGCTCAGGAAGAGGGTCTCATAAATATCAACCATAAAGTATCTGATTACTTAGGAGAAGGCTGGACCAGTGCAGCCTTAGAAAAGGAAAACTTGATCACGAGTAAAAATCTATTATCGATGAATTCTGGTCTTGATGACAGCTTGGGTGATGATGTTTCTGCCATGAATCTACGCTATATTTCAGATGCCGGAGATCGCTGGGCATATCATAATGTGTATGTAAAACTACAAGACATCGTAGCTACAGCCAGCAACATGCCATGGAGCAACTATTTTAATACAAGATTGAGAGATAAAATTGGCATGACAGGAAGTTGGTTCTATGTAGATAACTCTAGTGTTTATTGGAGTACTACTCGAAGTATGGCACGTTTTGGTTTATTGAATTTAGCTCAGGGATCTTGGGAAGATAAACAAATTATCCCTAAATTATTTTTAAATGATGCCACAAACACCTCGCAAAACCTCAATGAAGCCTATGGTTACTTATGGTGGTTAAATGGTAAAAACAGTTTCCAGCTACCACAATCACAAATAAAATTTAATGGTTCTCTAATTCCAAATGCACCTGCTGATATGTATGCCGCCTTAGGCAAAAATGATCAAAAAATTTATGTAGTCCCCAGCAAAAAACTGGTCATCGTTCGAATGGGCGAGGCGGCGGATGATCTTAATTTTGGACTTTCAAATTTTGATGCCAATTTATGGACAAAGTTGAATGCCTTGATCGATTAAACAAGTTGTTGCAGCCTAGCTGTTGATGACACACTATGCCATCTAATTATTTCCCTAATAAGGAAGCAGCTGGCATTACTACGCCATTTCAAGAAAATAAACTAGCATGCTCATTTATAATTTCGTAGCATGAAGCCTACGCAGGTCGTTCCCTGCAGCTACCCTTTGAGGCGCGAGAATAAGAAAATTAAAATGCAGCAAATGCTACTTTAAAGTACTAGACGAAAGTTTTAATAAAAGAAACTTACAGATTGAAAACCATAAATAAGGCTAGGTTTAATCCACAAACTCTTTCGGCATTTTGCGAATTTTAGTGCCTTTTTCAAATGCTGATCCTAATTCTAATAATTTAGCTTCTTGAAATTGTTTTGCGATAAAGGTTAAACTTAAGGGCTCACCCGAAGTTTTATACCCCATCGGCACTGTTAAGGCAGGGTATTTAGCTACTGCCGCGTAACCCGCATGATAATTATTAATGCTTAAGATAGCATCCAAATTATGAGTATCTAATAGGGTATCAAAATAAGAGCGACTAGAAAGTTCTAAATCAGCGATAATTTTTTCTAAACCTTCAGCAGAAGTCGTATCCGCTAGTATTCCTTCAAAGAGCGCTTGTCCGTATGGGATTCTAGTTAAAGAATCTTGATTGTTAAAATCCATGACATCCTGAATAGATGTTACTTTAACAGCATCCTTGTTTTTTACATGGGCGTTGATATAGGCAGGAAGATCGTTGCGCATATCTATATTTAAAATACTTAAGAAACCAGGTAAGCCTGGTTGTTTTGATTCAAATTCCACAATAGTAGCGCCTAAATCTTTCATTTTTTGTATGGTTTGCGCATAAATAGTATCGTTCTCTACAAGGTTTTTAAAAGCTCCAAAACGTTTTCCTTCTAAAGATGCTGAAGCAGAAACTGAACTCAAATAATCAGCATCTGCAGCCACCGATTTGCTATCTGCACCATCTTTTCCGGTCATGGCAGACAATAAAATTGCGTTGTCAATCACATTTTTTGTCATAGGGCCAGGCGTATCTAAAGTACTTGAGATGGGAACAATTCCGCTTCTACTCAATACACCAATGGTGGGTTTTAACCCAACAACTGAATTCTGGCTAGAAGGTGATAAAATAGAACCTGATGTTTCTGTACCTACAGCAGCTACAGCATAGTTGGCAGCAACAGCAGTACCACTACCAGCACTTGATCCCCCAGTTTCAAATATTTTTCTACCATAAGGATTTAAGGTTTGTCCGCCTACTGCACTATACCCCACTGGGCACCCTGAACATAAAAAATAAGCCCATTCACTTAAGTTCACTTTACCTAAAATTAAGGCTTCATTTTTCTTAAGTTGCTGTACAATAAAAGCATCATCTGTGGCATTATTCATCAAAGCAATAGCCCCAGCCGTGGTATTCATTCCGTTTGTATCGATGTTATCTTTTAATAAAATAGGCATTCCGTAAATAGCATGACGTACTCCGTTAGGGTTCTCCTGGAACTTTTTATCTAGTGCTCTCGCTTGATCCACCACATTTTCATTTAAGGCCAATACGGTATTTAAAGTTGTTTGATTGTTTAATTCGTATTTGTAAATTCGATACAAATAAAATAAAACCAAATTTTCATAGGACAAATTGCCTTTTGCGATATGGGCCTGTATCGTCGGAATATCTTGTTCTAAAACAAAAGGCTTCCAACTTTCATACTGTTCCTCCGTAACTTTTGAAACCTCAGCGTATAAGGGTACAAACACGTCATTTTTATCTAATACTTTAGACTGAATGAGTTTGTATTGCATGCGGCCTATGTCATGAGATGCATTTTCAGCAACTTCTAAAGAATCATTATAAGATTCCCACAGCACTACGGGTGCTTGGTTCGTTTTTTCTTCTTTACAAGAGAACAAGACTAAACAACTACAGATTACAATTACTAAGTTTTTCATACCGTCAATTTTGATTTATATTATTAAAATAATTAGAAGGAATTAGTATAAAACTGGAGTAAAAATAAAACCGTTTTACTCGATATTTTATTTTAGACCGCTAGCTTTTATGATTTTAAAATCCCTTGCTTTAAAAAATTACTTACTTCCAAAAAATGAATCTACAAACTCTATTTTATTAAATACTTGCAGGTCTTCAATGCCTTCACCAACACCAATATATTTTACCGGTATTTTAAACTGATCTGAAATACCAATAACAACGCCTCCCTTGGCCGTACCGTCTAATTTTGTCACTGCTAAAGAAGTAACATTAGTGGCTTTTGTAAACTGTTTGGCTTGTTCAAAAGCATTTTGACCTGTCGATCCATCCAAAACTAAAAGTACCTCATGGGGGGTATCTGGAACTACTTTTTGCATGACGCGACTCACCTTAGAGAGCTCGTTCATTAAGTTAACCTTATTATGCAATCTCCCGGCGGTATCAATAATCACTACGTCAGCATCTTGTTTAATAGCAGATCTAAGCGTGTCAAAAGCTACAGAAGCGGGATCGCTACCCATACTCTGCTTCACAATAGAAATGCCCACGCGATCTGCCCAGATCTGTAATTGATCTATCGCAGCCGCTCTAAACGTATCTCCAGCCCCTAAAACCACGTTATATCCTTTTTTCTTAAATTGATAGGCCAATTTACCAATAGTTGTGGTTTTCCCAACGCCATTCACCCCTACAACCATTATTACATAAGGCTTGGTAGCTTTAGGGATAGTAAATTCAACGGCTTCACCAGAATTTGTTTCAGATAGTAAACGAGCTATTTCTTCCCTTAAAATAAGGTTGAGCTCACTTGTTCCCAGATATTTATCTTTAGCAACTCTCGCTTCAATACCTTTAATAATTTTTAAGGTAGTATCTACGCCCACATCAGAACTCACCAAAACTTCTTCCAAATCATCAAGAACATCATCGTCAACCTTCGATTTTCCGGCCACTGCTTTATTTAACTTTCCAAAAAATGATGTTTTTGTTTTTTCTAAACCTTTATCTAGGGTTTCTTTTTTCTCGGAGGAAAATAATTTTTTAAATAAACTCATACAATTTTAAAATTCATGCTATAAATATAAGAAACATCTAGCATTATTACCCGACCAAAATAAGGAAAGCACAATGGTCCTAAATTAGCCTAATTAGGAAACAAAAAAAGGCTGCTATCATACGAAAGCAGCCTTTTACCAATATAAAAATTGGGTTATTATTTTTTAGTCAACCAGCCATCAACTTCCTCTGGCGTCATAACTGACTCAGTGAATGTATAAGCACCAGATTTAGGTGACTTCACCATTTTTATAGCTTTTGTCAATCTTTTTGAACTGGTTTGTAAACTTGCTACCGTTTTCTTTGCCATGATTATAAATTTTAGACTTCCGTTCTACGGAAATTTATTTAATTTCTTTATGAACAGTCATTTTCTTTAAAATAGGATTAAATTTCTTTAACTCTATTCTATCAGGAGTGTTCTTTTTGTTTTTTGTTGTAATGTATCTTGAAGTTCCAGGCTGGCCTGACTCTTTATGCTCTGTACATTCCAATATCACTTGGATTCTATTACCTTTCTTAGCCATTTTACTATAATTTATTGGATTACTTAGTTAATCCATTTGCATTAGCTTCTTTCAAAACTGCAGAAATCCCCTTTTTATTGATGGATTTTAAGGCCCGTGCAGATACTTTTAAAGTAACCCAACGGTCTTCTTCAGGAATGTAAAAACGTTTTTTGGAAAGATTCACATTGAATCTTCTCCTAGTTTTGTTAATGGAAAACGATACATTGTTTCCAAACATAGCTCTCTTTCCAGTAATTTCGCAAACTTTTGACATATGCTAGGGTTTGTGTTATTTTTAAACAGGATGCAAATTTATATCTTTTTTATGGGACGTACAAACTTCTTTTTTAGAATTTTAAAATTTCTTTTTGAAGCAACTCAAGTGCCTTAAACACAGACTTTTGAACCACCCTTTCTCGCTGACTCCCCATCTTAAATTTCTCAGAAAAGACAGCTTTGGGACTTGCAATAGCAATAAACACCGTTCCAACCTCCTCATTTGAGTCTCCTTTCGACGGACCGGCGTTCCCAGTTGTGGCAATTGAAAAATCGGTATTCATCAGTTCTCGCACATTGCGCGCCATTGCTTCTGCAACAGCAGCACTCACCACCGAATGCGCTTCAATAAGTTCTTTTGGCACCTGTAACAGGTTCATTTTAGCCTCTGTGGCATAACTGACTATAGTTCCTTTATAAAAAGCCGATGCTCCTGGAATTTGGGTGATTAATTCCGCTATTTTTCCACCGGTAAAGCTTTCGGCAGTACTTAAGGTCAATCCTTTTGTCGTGAGTAATTTTGAAATAATTTCCTCTAAAGATTCTTCATCTTCTTCACCATGCATAATATCATGCAGCAAGGCATATAGTTTTTCTATTTCAACTTTAATTAGTATTTCAAGTGCATTTAGGTTTCCTCCCTTGGTACTTAAACGCAAACGCACTTTACCTAAACTAGGCAAATAGGCTAATTTTATGGTTTGAGGCAAACGCTCTTCCCAATCTTGAATTTTTTCAGCAAGAGCACTTTCTCCAATACCATAGGTGATAATTGTTTTATGTACAATAAACGGTCTATCAAACTCCTTCTGAATCTTAGGGATGACTTGATGCTCCATTAAATACTTCATTTCAAAAGGCACGCCTGGTAAGGACACAAAAACAGTAGATGTGCCGTTAATCCACATGCCTGGTGCTGTACCGTAGGCATTATGTAAAACTTGGGCTTTTGACGGAACCAAAGCTTGATTCTTATTTACTTGTAAAAGTGGCGCTGTGATATATGTCTTGAAAATCTGTTCCACATGACGTAAAACCTCTTGGTTTTCTACTAAGTTATCTTGAAAATACTCACATAAGGTATGTTTCGTAATATCGTCTTTTGTTGGCCCTAAACCACCTGTAATAACGACGATATCGGCTCGCGATTCTGCTTCTTCTAGCGCTTTGAGAATATGATTTCGCTCATCTTGAATAGACGTAATTTGAACCACTGACACCCCAATTTTATTAAATTCCTTTGCAATAAAAGCAGAGTTTGTATCTACAATCTGCCCTATAAGAATTTCATCGCCAATGGTAATAATTTCTGCAAACATTAAAAATTAAAGTCTTTTTTAAGTTCAGCAACTACTTGTGAAATATCTTTTTTTAAGGTTGGAAAAATTACATCAATTTGTGCCCCAGTATTGCCTTGTTTTCCTAAATTTTCAATCTCTAGAGCTGCCGCTCGGGTTTGCTCCATTCCCAATAAATCTACATTGGGTTTAATTTTATGAGCCAATTGATAAATAGAAGGATAGTTCTTTTGATTAATTGCTATTTCTAAAAGTGACAAATCCTCTGGCACTTCATCTAAAAATACAGATACCACCGAGTGAATAAATTCCTCATCTCCATCTGCTAATTCATTTAATTTATCCAAACTGTATATCATATATTACTTAATGTTTAAATGAAACATTTCTATGTGCTCTAAGCTGCCTGAAAGGTAATCATTAGTTTTTACTCTACCAACACCCGCTGGCGTTCCTGTAAACAAAATATCACCCTTTTTTAAGGTGAAAAATGTACTTACATAAGCGATAAGCGCATCTATTTTCCAGAGCATTAAACTAGTATTCGAATTTTGAACTAGCTCCTTATTTTTTGAAAGTGAGAAATTTAAATTATTCACATCTTTAAAATCTGTTTTGGGTATCCAGCGCCCAATCACGGCTGCCCCATCAAAACCTTTTGCCTTTTCCCAAGGCAATCCTTTTTCTTTGAGTTTCTGCTGTACATCTCGAGCAGTAAAATCTATTCCTAAACTTATTTCGTCATAATAGGTAGGCGCGAACTTTTCATCAATATGCTTCCCTACTTTTTTTATTTTCACAAGCACCTCTACTTCATAATGAATCTCATTAGAAAATTCAGGGATATAAAAGTCTTGTTCTTTAGGTAATACCGAAGAATCCGGTTTTATAAAAATTACAGGATCCGTTGGCCTTTCATTTTGAAGTTCTTCAATATGTGCCGCATAATTTCTACCTATACAGATGATTTTCATCGCTTTACAATTTTACTTGTGAATTAAAAAAGATATGCTAAAAAATGAAGCCATACCTACTACTAAAGGCTTTATCATGATCCCAATTTAGTATTGAGCTTGCTTAATTTAATCTGAGTCAATATTTTTTTGGTATAAAGCGGAAATTCTGCATTTAATATCCAGCTGAAATAGCCAGGTTCACTTTCTAAAACATCATGAACTTTCTTTCCCTTATGCTTTCCAAAGGAAAAAACCTCCTGATCTTCCTCATCATAAATTATAAAGCCAGCAAAATCAACTGTTCTTTTATGCGAAGAAAATTCAGCTAATTTTTTGATGTTATTTTCTAAATCTGGGTACCGCTCTAATTGCGCTAAAAGCACTTCATAGGTGGCAAGGGTATCGGCTGCTGCACTGTGAGCATCTTCTAAAATTTTATCACAATAAAAAGTATATGCAGCACCAAGTGTTCTTTTTTCCATTTTGTGAAAAATGGTTTGCACATCCACAGAAACCGTATTTTTCAAATCAAAATCTACCTCAGCTCGTAACATTTCTTCTGCTAAAAGTGGAATATCGAACCTATCAGAATTAAAACCACCTAAATCGCTATCTTTAATAAGGGCATAAATTTCTTTTGACAGTTCCTTAAAAGTTGGTTCATTAGCTACTTTTTCATTGGTGATACCATGTACCGCAATAACTTCATCAGGTATTTGCATTTCAGGGTTTACCAACCAAGTTTTACTCTCTTTATTTCCGTTGGGATACACCTTTAAAATGGCAATTTCAACAATTCTATCCTTTACTACATTAACGCCTGTAGTTTCTAAATCAAAAAAACAAATTGGTCTCGTTAATTTTAGTTCCATTTCCATATATTTTGCGCAAAGATAACTTTTTCATTAGGCTAATACCAATTCTGCATTAAAATGAACGCATAAAAACAAGCTTTTCAGTCCTTATTTTCAAAGCCTACTGACCATTGCGCTCTAACGCTATTTTTTACTTTTTTTAAAAAAAATTAGACTTGCTTTTCATCCTGAAGCTATGCCGTTTAAAAAAAGAAAGGACTGAAACTTAAAAAAGCTCCAAAATGGAGCTTTTAAATAACGGTATCGTATTTTTAAACTTCTCTATTGACATCCCAAGCTTCAAGATAATCAGCAACAGCTTTTACAAACATACCACCTAAAGCGCCGTTAACTACCCTGTGATCATAACTGTGTGACAAAAACATTTTGCTGCGAATCCCTATAAAATCGCCTTCTGGAGTTTCAATAACCGAAGGCACTTTTCGGATGGCTCCTAAAGCCAATATACCCACTTGTGGTTGATTAATAATCGGAGTGCCAAATACACTACCAAACGTACCTACATTAGTTACGGTATAGGTACCTTCTTTAATCTCGTCAGGTTTTAGTTTATTATCTCTACTTCTTGTTGCTAAATCGTTGACGGCTTTAGCCATACCGACCAAATTTAATTGATCCGCATTTTTAATTACTGGAACAATTAAATTTCCATCAGGTAAGGCGGCTGCCATCCCTATATTTATATTCTTTTTCTTTATAATAGTATCACCATCTAATGAAATATTCATCATCGGAAACTTTTTCAAAGCCACGGCAACAGCCTCCATAAAAAGAGGTGTAAAGGTTAGTTTTTCCCCTTCGCGTTTCTCAAAACTATTTTTAAATTTATTTCTCCATATAACAAGGTTGGTCACGTCAACTTCAATAAAACTTTGAACATGAGCCGAGGTTGAAATACTATCCACCATGTATTGCGCAATAAGCTTACCCATTCTGCTCATGGGTATCACTTCGTTCCCATTGGCGCTTATTGTTGCTGGCTTAGGAGCTTCTTTTGGTTTTTCAGTGGCCTGATGTACCGGAGTATTTGTAGCAAGCTTTTGCGGTTCTTGAGTATTTTTTTCCGGTGCTGATTGACCCGAAGTACGGTTAGCAATAAAATCTAGAATGTCATTTTTAGTCACTCTTCCCTCATTTCCAGTACCTGTAATGGCATCTAGTTCAGCGATAGAAATTCCTTCTTGTTTCGCTATATTTTTAACTAAAGGAGAATAAAAACGGTCTGAATTTGATGGGGCCGCAGAAGGAGTATCTATCCCGTCTTTTACAATCTTAATTTCCTCCTCAATAGCTTGCACTTCTGGGGTTTCATCTGTAGTTATTGTAGCCGCAACAGGTGCAGTTTCGCCTCCTTTAATTTCAATAATGGCTACGGTTTGTCCTACGGCAACCACGTCATCAACATTGAAGAGCTTTTCAACTAATATGCCTTCAACTTCACTAGGCACCTCTGAATCTACTTTATCTGTTGCAATTTCAAAAACTGCCTCATCCATTTCAATAGTGTCGCCAACTTCTTTCAACCAAGTGGTTAGTGTTGCCTCTGCAACACTCTCTCCCATTTGTGGTAATTTTAATTCAAATTTTGACATATCAACAATAACAATACTTAATTACTATATAATTTTGCGAAAGTACTAAAATTAACGTCTTTTGCTTATATTTATTTCAATAATTTTTAAGATGCCTTTATGGCATTTTCAAACGGAATTCGGTTAACAATACTACGTCCTAAAGTAACTTCATCTGCATATTCTAATTCATCACCTACAGATATTCCTCTTGCAATGGTCGATGTTTTGATGCCTAGATGCTCTAATTGCTTAAAGATATAGAAATTAGTGGTGTCGCCTTCCATGGTTGAGCTTAATGCAAATATCAACTCGTTTATTTTACCTTGCTTGGCCTTTTCAACCAGCGATTTGATCGTCAAATCTTGCGGTCCCACACATTCCATCGGAGATATTTTACCCCCTAATACATGATACAAACCTCTAAATTGCCCAGTGTTTTCTATGGCCATAACATCTCTTATGTCTTCCACAACACACACAATAGTCTTATCTCTTTTAGGATTAGAACAAATTTCACATAGCAACACATCAGAAATATTGTGACAGCTGCTGCAGAATTTAATAGTATTCCTTAAGTTTTCTAATGCTCCTGTAAGTCTTTCGGTTTGTGCTGTAGGTTGTTTTAATAAATGTAGTGCTAAACGCAAAGCTGTTCGTTTCCCAATTCCTGGCAATTGCGAAATTTCATAAACCGCATTTTCTAATAATTTTGAAGAAAATTCCATAAGCTCAAAATTACGATTTTATACGATTTAATTTTACAAAAAAATCTTAAAAACTATCCATACTGATTGGTTGCTAATAGCACTAAGGTACAGGCTATTTCAACCTGTATCCCTTTATCTTTTAACAACGTATAAAATTCAGGATTTTCAGTTCCTGGATTAAAAATTATTCTTTTGGGATGTAAACCTATAATTTGCTTGTAATAGGCTACTTGCCTTTTCGGATTTAGGTATAAGGTAACTGTGTGTATGTCGTAAAAATCCTTAAAGTTGGTTTTTATTGGCACGCCAAATACAAGACCTTCCTTTACACCAAAAGCTTGAGTTTCGATTGATTTTTCTACTAGTCTTTTGATGGCCATGTAGCTATATCTTTCAGGTTTTAGGGAAGCGCCTATCACAAGAGTTTTTTTCATCTTAATTAATTCTGCTGAATTTTTATAGCGTTTAATTAGTATACCTTACTGATGATAAAACCCCAAAAGTATTTGGGGTCTTGTATTTTTTAGTTCCAAGCTACCATTTAATAATAACACTACCCCAAGTAAAACCACTACCAAAAGCAGCTAAAACCACGACATCACCGTTTTTAATTTTTCCTTGCTCCCACGCCTCTGTTAAAGCTATAGGAATTGATGCTGCTGTCGTATTTCCGTATTTCATAATATTGTTAAACACTTGGTCATCTTGAAGTCCAAATTTCTTTTGAATAAATTGTGAAATTCTCAAATTAGCTTGGTGTGGTACCAGCATATTGATGTCCTTAGCGCTTAAATTATTAGCCCCAAGACCTTCCATAATTACCTCACTAAAACGCACTACCGCATTTTTAAAAACAAATTGACCGTTCATGTAAGGAAAATAAGACTCATCATTGGGATCATTATCCGCGATAATATCATTGACCCATCTTTTTCCCATCCCGGGTGCGATCAAAGAAAGTTCTTCAGCATGCTGCCCTTCAGAATGTAAATGCGTTGATAAAATTCCCTTTGAGCTATCTTCTTCTCGACTTAAAACGGCAGCTCCTGCACCATCTCCAAAAATTACAGATACGCCTCTACCTCTTGTAGTCATATCTAAACCATGTGAGTGAAGTTCAGAACCTATAACTAAGATATTTTTATACATTCCTGATTTTATGTATTGATCAGCTACTGAAATTCCATAAACAAAACCTGAACATTGATTTCTAATGTCTAAGGCTCCAATAGTTTTTATATCAAGGTCGCGCTGTACTAAAACTCCGGGGCCTGGAAAGTAATAATCAGGACTCAAGGTTGCAAAAACAATAAAGTCGATATCGTCTTTAGACAAACCAGAACGTTCTATGGCAATTTTTGCTGCCTTAACGCCCATAGATGTTGTAGTATCTCCATCGCCTTTTACAACATGTCGCCTTTCTTGGATACCTGTTCTTTCTTGAATCCAAGCATCATTGGTTTCCATTACTTTAGACAGGTCTTCATTCGTAACAATATTTTCAGGAACATAATAGCCTAATCCTGTGATTTTTGAATTATACATACTGTTTTTTTAGATAAATTTAGTTTGATAAAAATAAAGCTACGAATTAAATAAAACTAATACCTGTAATTAAGATATTATTATAAGAAAATTTAAGCCTGAGTACCTAGATATTCTCGTCTCAAATTTACATTTTTTAGAGGTTTTTTATGTACATTGTAAGAAAAATTTATGTTTAACACTTATATGAGACACTCATGAAAAAACTTTTTACTTTGCTCTTACTCTTTTTTGTAGCTATCGGTTTTTCACAAGAAAATCTAGGCTATCAAAAACCATCCAAAGAAATTTTAGATTTAGTTAATGCACCACTAGCACCATCTGTCATCATCACGGATGACGGTGAATATATGCTTATGTTGTATCGCGACGCCTATAAAACCATGGCAGAACTATCTGAAACCGAATTGCGTTTAGCCGGTTTACGGATCAATCCAAAAACAAATATTGGCAGTAGAACAAATTATTACAACGACATTAAAATTAAAGCGCCGAAAGACAAAGAGGCTAAAAGTATTATTGGACTTCCTGAAAATCCAAGAATTGCCAACCTAAATTTTTCACCAGATCAGTCGAAAGTAGCGGTTACCAACACCACTGAAAACGGTGTTGAAGTTTGGGTATTAGACCTAAAAACGGCGACCGTAAAAAAAATCACTGAAGCTACGGTTAATGCAAATTTAGGGGATGTTATAAATTGGTTCAAAGACGGCCAATCTATTTTAGTAAAAATGCTGCCAAAAAATAGGAAGGCATTAATCAACGCCGATGAATCGGTTCCTCAAGGCCCTACCATTTCTTCTAATGACGGGAAGGAGGCTCAAAACAGAACCTATCAAGATTTACTTAAAAACCCCAATGACGAGTTCAATTTTGAACAATTAGCACATTCCGAATTGTATCGCGTAGATTTAAATGGCAACAGCACCAAGTGGAAAGACGCTGATATGTACACTTCCGTAAGTTTTTCCCCTGACGGCGAATATGCCATGATCGTTACTTTAAAAAAACCTTTTTCCTACTTAGTGACTTACGGTAGGTTTCCGTCGAGCACCTCTATTTATAAAAAAGATGGGAGCTTAGTCAATCAAATTCTTGAAGTGCCCTTAATTGAAGATTTACCTAAAGGCTTTATGGCTGAACGTATGGGGATGCGAGATTTGAGCTGGAGAGGCGACAAAGCTGCTACTTTAATTTACGCCCAAGTATTAGATGGCGGCGACCCTGAGAATGTAGTAAGCTATAGGGATGAAGTGTTTCAATTGGATGCTCCTTTCGATGGAAAGGGAAAAAGCATATTGAAAACTAAAAATAGATTTAGTGGTATTCAATGGGGTACAGATAATACAGCTATCGCGTATGATAGATGGTGGAATGACAGAAATACGAAAACCTATATTTTTGATCCTTCTGATGCTACAAAAGCGCCTAAAATAATTTCAGATAGAAATTACCAAGATGTATATAGCGATCCAGGAAACTTTGTCACCAAAAGAAACGAATACGGCATTAATACGCTGGTAGTAAGTGATAATACGGTTTTTTTAACTGGGGATGGCTATACTGAAAATGGGCAGTTTCCGTTCGTAGATCAAATGAATCTTGAGAATTATGAAACCAAACGCTTATACACCTCAAATATTCCAAATAAAAAGGAGTCTTTAATGGAATATGATCCAGAGGAAGATCAACTTCTTGTTCGTATTGAGTCAAAAAGCGAATACCCCAATTATTACTACAAAAGTTTAAAAAATAAGAAAGGTACCAAGCAACTAAGCTTTTTCGAAAATCCATTTAAAAGCCTAAGCACTATTCAAAAAGAAGTGATTACCTATAAAAGAGATGATGGTTTAGAACTTACCGGAACTTTATATTTACCCGTGGGTTACGACAAGTCTAAAAAAGAAAAGAAACCCATGATTTTATGGGCATACCCTAGAGAATATAAAGACAAAAACAGTGCTTCTCAAAACACCCAAAACCCAAATGAATTTACCTTCCCATCTTGGGGCTCACCTATTTATTGGGTGACTAAAGGTTATGTGGTTTTAGACGATGCAGCTTTCCCAATTATTGGAGAAAAAGATGCACAGCCTAATGACACCTTCAGAAAGCAATTGGTAGCCAATGCAAAAGCAGCTATTGATGCCGTGGATGATTTAGGATATATCGACAGAAAAAAAGTAGCTGTTGGTGGTCATAGCTACGGCGCTTTTATGGTGGCGAATTTGTTATCACATTCTGATTTATTTGCCGCCGGTATTGCCAGAAGCGGTGCTTACAACAGAACCCTTACCCCATTTGGCTTTCAGAGCGAAGAGCGTAATTACTGGGAAGCTCCTGAAGTATACAATGGGATGTCTCCTTTTATGAACGCCGAAAAGATGAAAACGCCACTTTTACTTGTTCATGGCGAATCCGATAATAACTCAGGTACCTATCCTATGCAAAGTGAGCGTTATTTTAACGCCTTAAAGGGCCTAGGCGCAACCGCTCGACTAGTGATGCTTCCTAAAGAAAGTCATGGCTATAGAGCTAAAGAAAGTATTTTACATCTGCTTTGGGAACAAGACCAATGGTTAGAAAAGTATTTAAAGGGACCTGAAGAGAACACAATAGCTGTTCCTGTGATGGGAAAAAACTAAAGACTAAGCAGTAAGCAGTAAGCAGTAAGCAAAATTAATTTTTTTAATTTTGTTTGCTGCTTTTTTTTAGTTCACATAAAATTTTAAGATGCTTAACCGTTTTAGTCATCACCATTATAAAGCACTAATGAAACAATGTAAGACCCGTTTTGCCCAAGATGAAATACCTTGCAAACAATGGGCCATCAGATTCGTGTAATTAAACTTAAAAAATAGTGTGTTCCATATTTTTCACAGCTCACTAGCGATACCACTTTTCCCAAAGTTTTAAGTTTACTTAAATAGTATCTCCATAAAACAAAAATCCCGAAGTAATTTACTTCGGGATTTTTTAATTATGCTTCTCCTGTTGGCCCAAAATTCATGGGTATCGGAGGTTGTTCATAGTCTTTAATAGTACCATGCGCTTTCTCAAAACGATTGACATTATCACTTAATGCTTTCAAGAACTTTTTAGCGTGCTGAGGCGTCAATACAATTCTGCTCTTCACTTTTGCTTTTGGTGCTCCTGGCATCATGCTAATAAAATCAACTACAAATTCAGATACCGAATGGTTAATGATCGCTAAGTTCGAATAAATTCCCTCAGCCGTTTTTTCATCTAATTCAATATTTATTTGATTCTGTTGTTTTTGATCACTCATGAAAACTATACTTAAAACTTATATTCTTCTTTGCGAGCCATAATCTCGTTATACTCTTCTTTAGAACCTACAATAATACTATCATAGTCTCTCATACCTGTTCCTGCTGGAATTTTATGCCCAACAATAACATTCTCTTTTAATCCTTCTAAATCATCGACCTTACCAGCAACTGCTGCTTCGTTCAACACTTTAGTCGTTTCTTGGAATGATGCTGCAGATATGAATGACTTGGTTTGTAGTGAAGCACGAGTAATACCTTGCAGTATTGGCGTTGCAGTAGCTGCAACAGCATCTCTAGCTTCTACTAAAGCTTTGTCATTACGACGTAAGATAGAATTTTCGTCTCTTAATTGACGCGCTGAAATAATTTGACCTGCTTTTAAATTAGCAGACTCTCCTACTTCAATAACAACTTTTTTACCGAATATTTCATCATTTTCTGTAATAAAATCGTCTTTATGAGCCAACTGATTTTCTAAGAAAATAGTATCTCCTGGATCTTGAATTCTAACTTTACGCATCATTTGACGTACTACTACCTCAAAATGCTTATCGTTAATTTTCACACCTTGTAAACGATATACTTCTTGAACTTCATTCACCAAATATTGTTGTACCGCAGATGGCCCTTTGATGGCTAAAATATCTTCTGGAGTCACTGACCCATCAGATAAGGGCATCCCAGCACGCACATAATCGTTCTCCTGTACTAATATTTGATTTGAAAGTTTAACCAAGTATTTCTTAATCTCTCCTAATTTGGATTCTATGATAATCTCACGGTTACCTCTTTTGATCTTACCAAAAGAAACTACACCATCAATTTCAGATACTACAGCAGGGTTTGATGGATTACGAGCTTCAAAAAGTTCAGTAACTCTTGGAAGACCACCTGTAATATCTCCTGATTTTGCAGACTTACGTGGAATCTTCACTAAAATTTTACCTTCTTTAATTTTGTCGCCGTCATCGACCATAATGTGTGATCCCACCGGTAAATTGTATGAACGTAATACTTCATCTTTACTATTCATAATAAGTAAAGTTGGTATTAGTTTTTTGTTCCTAGATTCAGAAATAACCTTTTCTTGGAACCCTGTTTGTTCATCAATTTCTACCTGATACGTAACCCCTTGATCAATATTCTCGTAAGCAATTTTACCTGGAAATTCAGAAACAATAACTCCGTTATAAGGATCCCATTGACAAATTACTTGATCTTTCGTTACTTTAGCACCATTCTTAATAAATAACTGTGAACCGTAAGGAATGTTATTGGTACTTAAGGTAATTCCGGTTTTAGCATCAACTACTTTAATCTCCGATGTTCTAGAAATTACAATTTCAGCAGCTTTACCTTCGCTATCCGCAGACGTAACTGTTCTTAAATCTTCGATTTCTGCAATACCAGCGAATTTTGCGTTTAACTTACTATCTTCAGAGATGTTACCTGCAATACCCCCTACGTGGAAGGTTCTTAAGGTTAACTGTGTACCTGGTTCTCCAATAGACTGAGCAGCTACAACACCTACAGCCTCACCTCTTTGAACCATTTTATTGGTCGATAAGTTTCTACCGTAACATTTACCACAAATACCTTTAGCAGCTTCACAGGTTAAAGCAGAACGCACTTCGATTTTTTCAATCGGAGACGCCTCAACTACTTTAACATCAGCTTCTAAAATCTCTTGGCCAGCTCTTAAAACTAATTCTTCGGTTAAAGGATTGTATACATCATGTAATGAAACTCTACCTAAAATACGCTCTCCTAAAGATTCTACAATTTCCTCGTTTTTCTTTAAGGCTTCAACTTCAATACCTCTTAAAGTACCACAGTCTTCAGTATTGATAATTACATCTTGAGATACATCTACCAAACGACGCGTTAAATATCCAGCATCCGCTGTTTTTAAAGCAGTATCCGCAAGACCTTTACGTGCACCGTGTGTAGAAATAAAGTATTCAAGAATAGATAAACCTTCTTTAAAGTTCGATAAAATGGGGTTTTCAATAATTTCACCACCACCAGCAGTTGATTTTTTAGGCTTAGCCATTAAACCACGCATACCAGTCAACTGACGAATTTGTTCTTTAGAACCCCTTGCTCCAGAATCAAGCATCATATACACGGAGTTGAATCCTTGTTGATCTTCTCTAATACGCTTCATTGCCAATTCTGTCAACTGTGCGTTTGTTGAAGTCCAAACATCAATTACCTGATTGTAACGTTCGTTGTTGGTAATAAGACCCATGTTATAATTGGTCATAATTCCTTCAACTTGACCGTTAGCATCATCGATCATGGTTTGCTTTTCTGGCGGGATTATAATATCACCTAAACTAAAGGACAATCCACCTCTAAAAGCGAATTCATACCCCATAGTTTTAATCTTATCTAAGAAATCACCCGTGGTAGGAACATCAGTTACTTCTAATATTTTACCAATAATATCTCTTAAAGATTTTTTATTTAATACATCGTTAATATATCCTGCCTGTTCTGGCACCATAATATTAAACAATACTCTACCAACTGTTGTTGGTATAATTTGATTTACTAATTCTCCTGCTTCGTTAAAGTCTTTTGCTCTAACTTTAATACCAGCATTCAAATCTACCATGCCTTCGTTATGGGCAATAACCACCTCTTCGTAAGAATAGAATGTTAAGCCTTCGCCCTTTACAGGAACTTCTGGTGTAGATTTACGCTCTTTGGTCATATAATACAGACCTAAAACCATATCCTGAGAAGGAACCGTAATGGGCGATCCGTTCGCAGGGTTTAAAATATTGTGAGAAGCCAACATTAGTAATTGACATTCTAAAATAGCTTCTGGTCCAAGAGGTAAATGCACAGCCATTTGATCCCCATCAAAATCCGCGTTAAATGCAGTACATACTAATGGGTGTAAACGAATTGCTTTACCTTCAATTAATTTAGGTTGAAATGCTTGGATACCCAAACGGTGTAATGTAGGAGCACGGTTTAATAAAACTGGGTGCCCTTTTAATACATTTTCTAAAATATCCCAAACAACTGGCTCTTTTTTATCTATAATCTTCTTAGCAGACTTTACTGTTTTTACAATACCTCTTTCTATCAATTTACGGATAATAAAAGGTTTGTATAATTCAGCAGCCATGTCTTTAGGAAGACCACATTCAAATAATTTCAATTCTGGTCCTACAACAATTACCGAACGTGCTGAATAATCTACACGCTTACCTAGTAAGTTTTGACGGAAACGACCTTGCTTTCCTTTTAAAGAATCAGAAAGCGACTTTAATGGTCTGTTTGATTCAGTTTTAACCGCAGATGCTTTTCTTGTGTTATCGAATAAAGAATCGACAGATTCTTGAAGCATACGCTTCTCATTTCTAAGAATTACTTCCGGAGCTTTGATCTCAACCAATCTTTTAAGACGGTTGTTACGGATAATCACTCTTCGGTATAAATCGTTTAAATCTGATGTTGCAAAACGACCACCATCTAAAGGCACAAGAGGACGTAATTCTGGTGGAATAACTGGAATTACTTTCATAATCATCCACTCAGGTCGGTTTTCTCTATTTTCTTGAGATTCTCTCAAAGACTCAACTACTTGAAGTCTTTTTAAAGCTTCTGTTTTACGTTGTTTAGAGGTTTCCGTATTTGCTTTATGCCTTAATTCATACGACAATACATCTAAATCGATCCGTGCTAAAATATCAATCAAACATTCAGCACCCATTTTCGCAATAAACTTATTGGGGTCTGTGTCTTCTAAATATTGATTTTCAACAGGAACAGATTCTAATATGTTTAAATATTCCTCTTCCGTTAAGAAATCCATTTTATTGATTTCTTCTCCTTCAGGACCCTTCGCGATACCTGGTTGAATCACCACATAACGCTCGTAATAAATAATCATATCTAACTTCTTAGACGGTAAGCCTAACAAGTAGCCTATTTTGTTTGGTAACGAACGGAAATACCAAATATGAGCTACAGGAACCACTAAATTAATGTGACCTACTCTATCTCTACGTACTTTCTTTTCCGTTACTTCTACACCACAACGATCACAAACGATTCCGCGGTACCGAATTCTCTTGTATTTACCACAAGCACACTCGTAATCTTTTACGGGGCCAAAAATTCGCTCACAAAAAAGACCGTCACGCTCTGGTTTGTGCGTTCTATAATTTATAGTTTCAGGTTTTAAAACTTCTCCTCTTGATTCTGCCAGGATTGACTCTGGTGAGGCCAAGCCTATTGAAATTTTATCGAACCTTTTAATTGTGTTATTATCTCTTTGTCTAGCCATAACAATATGGTGATGATAAATTAAATTGTGTTAAAAAATAGTGTCTCTAAAAAACCTATTACTACTACTCTTCCAGTCTAATGTCTAAACCTAAACCTTTAAGTTCATGCATTAATACGTTGAAAGATTCTGGTAAACCAGGTTCTGGCATTGTTTCTCCTTTAACTATAGCTTCGTACGTTTTAGCTCTACCTACAACATCATCAGATTTAACCGTTAATATTTCACGTAGTGTAGCAGAAGCTCCATAAGCTTCCAGTGCCCAAACTTCCATTTCTCCAAAACGCTGACCACCAAACTGTGCTTTACCACCTAAGGGCTGTTGCGTAATTAAAGAGTATGGTCCTATAGAACGAGCGTGCATCTTATCATCTACCATGTGTCCTAGTTTCAACATATAGATAACCCCAACTGTTGCAGGTTGATCAAAACGTTGACCCGTACCACCATCGTATAAGTAGGTATGCCCAAATCTTGGAATTCCAGCTTCATCTGTATATGCATTAATTTGATCAAGAGTAGCTCCATCAAAAATTGGTGTTGCATATTTCTTACCCAATTTAAGTCCTGCCCATCCAAGAACAGTTTCATAAATTTGACCAATGTTCATGCGAGAAGGCACCCCTAATGGATTTAAAACAATATCAACTGGTGTTCCATCCTCTAAGAAAGGCATATCTTCATGTCGTACAATACGAGATACAATACCTTTGTTACCGTGACGACCTGCCATTTTATCACCTACTTTAAGTTTACGTTTTTTAGCAACATATACTTTAGCTAGCTTCATGATACCTGCTGGCAACTCATCTCCCACTGAAATTGTAAACTTGTCTCTTCTTAGATTACCTTGAAGGTCATTAAGTTTAATTTTGTAGTTGTGCAATAAATCAGCTACCATGGTGTTTGAATCTTTATCTGTAGTCCAGCTTCCACCCACCAAGTGAGCAAAATCATCCACAGAATTCAACATTTTCATGGTGTACTTTTTACCCTTCGGTAGCACTTCCTCACCTAAATCATTTAGAACACCTTGAGACGTTTTCCCATTCACCAATGTAAATAGTTTTTCAACTAAAACATCTTTTAACTGCTGAAATTTAACTTCGTATTCTAATTCTAGTTTTGAAATAGCTTCTTTATCCTCAGAACGTTTTCTCTTGTCTTTAATAGAACGAGAAAACAACTTTTTGTCAATAACTACACCTCTTAATGATGGAGAGGCTTTTAATGACGCATCTTTTACATCACCAGCTTTATCTCCAAAAATAGCACGAAGTAATTTTTCCTCTGGTGTGGGATCTGATTCTCCTTTAGGTGTTATTTTTCCAATTAAAATATCACCAGGTTTTACCTCGGCACCAATACGGATCATCCCGTGTTCATCTAAGTCTTTTGTAGCTTCTTCAGAAACGTTAGGGATATCGTTTGTAAGTTCTTCAGCTCCTAATTTTGTATCTCTAACTTCTAGAGAATACTCATCTACGTGTATCGAAGTAAAAATATCTTCACGAACTACTTTTTCTGAAATTACAATAGCATCCTCAAAATTATACCCTTTCCAAGGCATAAAGGCAACTTTTAGGTTTCTTCCTAAAGCTAACTCACCATTTTCAGTCGCATATCCTTCACAAAGCACTTGACCTTTTTTAACCTTATCCCCTTTTCTAACGATAGGCTTTAAGTTAATGCTTGTGCCTTGATTTGTTTTTCTAAATTTAACTAATTCGTATGTTTTAGAATCTTCATCAAAACTTACCAAACGCTCTTCTTCAGTTCTATTGTATTTTATAGAAATCTTTTCAGAATCTACATACTGGATGGTACCATCACCTTCCGCATTAATTAATACTCTTGAATCAGATGCTACTTGGCGTTCTAATCCCGTACCCACAATAGGAGCCTCTGGTCTTAATAATGGCACTGCTTGACGCATCATGTTTGATCCCATCAAAGCTCTGTTCGCATCATCATGTTCCAAGAATGGAATTAAAGAAGCTGAAATAGAAGCAATTTGATTAGGAGCAACATCTGTAAAGTTCAATTCTGCAGGATCAACGACTGGGAAATCCCCTTCTTCTCTTGCAATTACCTTATCAGCGGTGATATTTCCATCTTTATCCATTGGAATGTTTGCCTGCGCAATTTTCATTCCTTCTTCTTCTTCAGCACTTAGGTATCTAAAGTTTTGAATATCTACTTTTCCATTGGCTACTTCTCTATAAGGAGTTTCTAAGAAGCCCATAGAATTCACTTTTGAAAATACTGAAAGTGAAGAAATTAAACCAATGTTTGGTCCTTCTGGCGTTTCAATAGGGCAAAGTCTTCCGTAGTGTGTGTAGTGAACATCACGTACCTCAAAACCAGCTCTTTCTCTTGATAAACCTCCAGGTCCTAATGCAGATAGCCTTCTTTTGTGTGTAATTTCAGCTAGCGGATTTGTTTGATCCATGAACTGAGATAATTGATTTGTTCCAAAGAACGAATTAATCACAGAAGAAAGTGTCTTCGCATTAATCAAATCGATAGGGGTAAATACTTCGTTATCACGTACGTTCATACGCTCACGAATAGTACGTGCCATACGGGCTAAACCAACACCGAATTGTTGTGATAATTGCTCTCCTACTGTTCTAACACGACGGTTAGAAAGGTGATCAATATCATCGATCTCTGCTTTAGAGTTAATTAACTCTATTAAATATTTTATAATGGTAATAATATCTTCCTTGGTCAAAACTTGTTTGTCCATTTCGATATCTAAACCTAATTTTTTGTTCATTCTATAACGACCAACTTCACCTAGGTTATAGCGTTGATCCGAAAAGAATAATTTGTCAATAATACCACGTGCAGTTTCCTCATCTGGCGGTTCAGCATTACGCAATTGACGGTAGATATGTTCTACGGCCTCTTTTTCAGAGTTCGTAGGATCCTTTTGTAATGTATTGTGAATAATACCGTAATCTGATTGCGCCGCGCCTTCTTTGTGTAGAAGTACAGTTTTAACATCAGCATCAACTATTTGGTTGATATGATCTTTTTCTAAAACAGTGTCACGATCTAATATAATTTCGTTCCTTTCTATGGAAACTACTTCACCTGTATCTTCATCAACAAAATCTTCGTGCCAAGTATTTAGTACTCTTGCCGCTAATTTACGTCCTAGTACTTTTTTAAGTCCCGCAACAGAAACTTTAACCTCTTCAGAAAGGTCAAAAATCTCTAAAATATCTTTATCACTTTCAAAACCAATGGCTCTGAATAATGTAGTAACGGGTAATTTTTTCTTTCTATCAATGTAAGCATACATAACGCCATTGATATCAGTTGCAAATTCTATCCAAGAACCTTTAAAAGGAATTACTCTTGCAGAATATAGTTTTGTTCCATTTGCGTGGAATGATTGTCCAAAAAATACACCAGGAGATCTGTGTAATTGAGAAACAACAACGCGTTCAGCACCGTTGATTACAAAAGTACCACTTGGTGTCATGTAAGGAATTGTTCCTAAATAAACATCCTGTACAATTGTTTCAAAATCCTCGTGTTCCGGATCCGTACAATATAATTTTAACCTTGCTTTTAGCGGAACGCTATAGGTAAGACCACGTTCTATACATTCTTGTATAGAATAGCGCGGCGGATCTATAAAATAGTCTAAAAATTCTAATACGAACTGATTTCTCGTGTCCGTAATAGGAAAGTTTTCCATGAACGTATTGTATAGCCCTTCATCTCCCCTTTCGTCAGATTTGGTTTCAAGTTGAAAAAAATCTTGAAACGACTTAACCTGAATGTCTAAGAAATCTGGATAGTTCGGGATATTCTTAGCGGATGCGAAATTTATTCTTTCAGTCTGATTTGTAAACATCAATGGACAAAATTTTGATTATGAATACTTACTCTAAAATTGCATGTAAATAAAGGTTACATACATAAATAGGTTTAGGTCTAGCCACCAAAAGTGAAAAGACCTAAACCAAAAACTATATGGTTGTTGCTATTATTTAAGCTCAACTTCAGCTCCTGCTTCTTCCAATGATTTTTTAATACCTTCTGCTTCATCTTTAGAGATACCTTCTTTGATAGGCTTTGGAGCGCTATCAACGATATCTTTAGCTTCTTTTAAACCTAAACCAGTTAATTCTTTAACCAATTTAACTACTGCTAATTTAGATGCACCAGCTGCTTTTAAGATAACATCAAATTCTGTTTGCTCTTCAGCCGCTTCAGCAGCTGCACCACCACCAGCAGCAACTGCAACAGCAGCAGCAGCAGGCTCGATACCATACTCATCTTTTAATATAGTTGCTAACTCATTTACTTCTTTTACTGTCAAGTTAACTAATTTTTCTGCGAAATCTTTTAAATCTGCCATTTTTCTATCGTTTAATAAAATTTTAAAATATAATTGTTTTTAGTGCGTACGTTTTATTTCTCTGATAATGTTTTAAGGATACCTGCAAGTTTACCTCCACCAGACTTAAGACCTGAAATAACATTCTTAGCTGGAGATTGTAATAATGCAATAATATCACCTATCACTTCTTCTTTAGACTTAATATTAACTAAAGATTCTAATTGTTCATCACCAATGTAAATTGACTCCTGAACAAAAGCACCTTTTAATAAAGGCTTGTTCTTAGTTTTTAATCTAAAAGCTTTGATTAATTTTGCAGGCTCATTAGATGTTTCTGAAAACATCAATGAAGTACTTCCCTTAAGAACTCCTGGAAGTTCACCAAAATCTTTATCAGAGGCTTTCATTGCCTTTTCAAGCAATGTATTTTTAACAACTGCTAATTTAATGTTCGCTTTAAAACAAGCTCTTCTTAAATCAGATGTTGTCACTGCGTTTAAACCTGAAATATCTGTTAAATATATCGTTGAAGCATTACTTAATTGCGCAGTTAAATCTTCTATTACGTTTAATTTATCTTCTCTGTTCATAATTTACCCGAATTAAACTGATTTAGCATCTAATTGCACACTAGGACTCATGGTACTAGACATGTAAATACTTTTAATATAAACACCTTTTGCAGCAGTTGGCTTTAATTTGATTAAAGTTTCGATAAGTTCTTTTGCGTTTTCTTGTATCTTGTCTTCAGAGAAAGATACTTTCCCTATAGCCGCATGAACAATACCCGTTTTATCTACTTTGAAATCAATTTTACCAGCTTTTACTTCTGCAACAGCTTTTGCTACATCCATAGTTACCGTTCCTGTTTTTGGATTTGGCATTAAACCTCTAGGTCCTAAAACTCTACCTAAGGGACCTAATTTACCCATAACGCTAGGCATAGTGATGATCACGTCAACATCTGTCCAACCGTTTTTAATTTTCTCCAAATACTCATCCAATCCAACGAAATCAGCACCAGCTTCTTTTGCTTCTGCTTCTTTGTCAGGTGTTACTAATGCTAAAACTTTAACATCTTTACCAGTACCGTGAGGTAGTGTAACTACACCACGTACCATTTGATTAGCTTTTCTAGGATCTACTCCTAAACGAACCGCTAATTCTACAGATGCGTCAAACTTTGCCTTTGTTATTTCTTTTATTAAAGCCGATCCTTCTGATAGCGAATACAATTTATTCTTATCTATCTTAGAAAGCGCTTCTTTTTGATTTTTTGTTAATTTTGCCATTATTTTGCTTTTAAGATATTAGAAAGGTCTAGTGCCTGAAACTTTTAAACCCATAGATCTTGCAGTACCCGCAACCATACTCATAGCTGATTCAACGGTAAAAGCATTTAAATCTACCATTTTGTCCTCAGCGATGTTTTTGATTTGATCCCAAGATACACTTGCTACTTTGTTTCTATTTGGCTCTCCAGATCCTTTTTTAATCTTAGCCGCTTCCATAAGTTGAACTGCCGCTGGCGGTGTCTTTACAACGAAGTCGAACGACTTATCCTTGTATACGGTGATTGCAACAGGTAAAACCTTACCTTGTTTGTCCTGTGTACGCGCATTAAATTGCTTACAGAACTCCATGATGTTCACACCGGCAGCACCTAAAGCGGGTCCAACCGGTGGCGATGGATTCGCTGCACCTCCCCTAACTTGTAGTTTAACTACTTTACTTATTTCTTTTGCCATTGTTTAAAATTAAATTCATTGTATTAAATTGGAAGCAATACAATTTTTTATGTAACAGTTTTTCTTATTATACTTTTTCTACTTGCATATAACTCAATTCTAATGGTGTTTTTCTACCAAAAATCTTCACCATTACCTCAAGCTTGCGTTTTTCTTCATTAATTTTTTCAACTGTTCCATTAAAACCGTTGAATGGTCCGTCAATAACTTTCACAGTTTCCCCCATTACGAAAGGAATAGCTACATTATCTGTAGTCACTGTTAACTCATCTACTTTACCAAGCATTCTATTCACTTCAGACTTCCTTAAAGGAACAGGGTCACCCCCTTTTGTTTCACCTAAGAAACCAATTACGTTGGTAATGGATCGAATCACGTGTGTCATCTCACCTCCTAGGTTAGCCTTTATCATAATGTACCCTGGAAAATAAACTCTTTCCTTGTTGATCTTTTTTCCATTACGAATCTGAATAACTTTTTCAGTAGGTACCAAAACGTCTTCTAAGTAATCGCCAAAACCAAGCCGCGCCACCTCTGATTCGATGTACCCTTTGATCTTATTTTCCTGACCACTTACAGCCCTTACTACATACCATTTCTTTTCCAATACTTCAGACATAGAATAAGCTTTTTAATTGATTATATTATCAAAATAAATTTGAATTAACTCACTAAAAAGGCTATCTACACCCCAAGTTGCCAATGCAAATAAAATAGAAAAAACAGCAACGATTACCATCAAATTAGAGGATTCTGCTCTTGAGGGCAACGTAATATTTGTTCTAAGTTCTTCGATGGATTCCTTGATATATGTCAACATGCTGCGAAAGATTTAACTTTATATTTTACTATGACTTTATTTTGATATCCAAAAGAAACAAAATTACAAGTCAACATTATTTATTTAGTTCTAATCACCATTCCAAAAAAAAGGGAATTGCTATTTTAAAACTTCTTACTAGCACGGGAGAAGAGACTCGAACTCCCGACACCTGGTTTTGGAGACCAGTGCTCTACCAACTGAGCTACACCCGTATTTATTTACATCGAAAGGTATCCTGCGATAGCAGGACACCCTTGATGAAAATAATATATATGCTATAAAATTTAATCTAAAATTTCAGTTACCTGACCTGCTCCTACTGTTCTACCACCTTCACGGATAGCAAAACGAAGACCAATACTCAAAGCAATTGGAGATAATAAATCAACAATAATAGTTAAGTTATCACCTGGCATTACCATTTCAACACCTTCAGGTAAGTTAATAGTACCTGTTACATCCGTTGTTCTAACATAGAACTGTGGACGATAGTTGTTATGGAATGGTGTGTGACGACCACCTTCTTCTTTTTTAAGTACGTAAACCTCAGCTTTAAATTTAGCATGTGGCTTTACTGAACCTGGCTTACAGATAACCATACCTCTTTTGATCTGAGATTTTTCAATACCTCTTAACAAAATACCTACGTTATCACCAGCTTCTCCTCTATCTAATATTTTACGGAACATTTCAACCCCAGTTACTGTAGAGTTTAATTTTTCAGCACCCATACCAATGATCTCAACAGGATCTCCAGTATTAGCAACACCAGTTTCTATACGACCAGTTGCAACAGTACCACGACCTGTAATCGTAAATACATCTTCAACAGGCATTAAGAAAGGCTTATCAACATCTCTTTCTGGTAATTCGATCCAAGTATCAACAGCATCCATTAAAGCCATAACTGTATCTACCCATTTTTGCTCCCCGTTTAATGCTCCTAATGCTGAACCAGCAATTACAGGACCATTATCTCCATCATACTCGTAGAAAGAAAGTAATTCTCTTACTTCCATTTCAACCAATTCTAATAATTCCTCATCATCAACCATATCCACTTTGTTCATGAATACAACCATTCTAGGAATACCAACCTGGCGCCCTAAAAGGATATGCTCACGAGTTTGTGGCATTGGTCCATCAGTAGCAGCAACAACAAGTATAGCACCGTCCATTTGAGCAGCACCAGTTACCATGTTCTTTACGTAATCCGCGTGACCTGGACAGTCAACGTGAGCGTAATGACGGTTAGCTGTAGAATACTCTACGTGCGATGTATTAATAGTGATACCTCTTTCTTTTTCTTCCGGTGCATTATCGATTGAGTCGAAACTTCTCATTTCAGACAATCCTGCGTTTGCCAAAACTGTTGTAATAGCGGCAGTCAATGTAGTTTTACCGTGATCTACGTGTCCAATAGTACCGATATTTAAATGCGGTTTAGAACGATCAAATGTTGCCTTAGCCATGTTTATTGAATTTTAATCTTAGTTTATATTAGTGTACAATTTTATGTCGTAATTTGAGCCAATGATGAGATTTGAACTCATGACCTCTTCCTTACCAAGGAAACGCTCTACCCCTGAGCTACACCGGCCTAATTGAGTTAAAAATCTATCTTCATCATTTTCAGAACAATCAATAAACTCAAAACAATCAACCTTACCTCAAGGTTAAAAGATATAGTGCTTTTTCAAACCCTACAACTACAGACACTCAAGTCTGATTTCAAAATGAATCTAAAACTGATTATACATTCAATTAAACTCACTTTGGCAATAATCAACCATAGTTGCAAAAACTAGGTTCAAAAAAACCAGCAAACCAATAAAAAGGCTTACCAATTAATTTTGAGCGGGAGACCGGGTTCGAACCGGCGACATTCAGCTTGGAAGGCTGACGCTCTACCAACTGAGCTACTCCCGCATTCTTAATTCTGATTTCAGAATCTTGGTATTCAATATTTCAATTCAAAGTTTTCGCCGCTGCGAAACTTTAGTGTGGGGAGAGCAGGATTCGAACCTGCGAAGACGTAGTCAGCAGATTTACAGTCTG
>CAXBCN010000028.1:0-35175 GCA_963974535.1 uncultured Cellulophaga sp. | reverse complement strand
TAAATATTAACTTTGGAGAACTAGGCTAGTGCTTTTCATAGGATACTGTGTTGTAAAACGTTTTTATTCTTGATTTTTTATTAATTCATTTCCAAAATATAGGACAGATAAACTAATTAAAAGACAAGGAAAAAGTCCAGTAATAAATCCTGTTGGAAATCCGTGAGTTATCAACACTAAAAGGAAATATACAATATATCCAAATCCAAATTTGAGCATTCTTTCCATTCCGTTCATTTTTTTTGTCATAACAACGATGAAAAAAGGAATAAAAATACTCAATAAAAAGCCGCCAAAAACGCTGTTCATATTTGCGTTCGAATCTAAAGTCAAAAATCCGATTATTCCCATTAAGACTAAATTCAGAGCCAAGAGAAAAAGTCCGTTTACTATTTTTGTTCCAATGTTTTTTTCTTTAGATAAATTCTGATTTAAGATTAGTTCCGTTGAATCAATTTCCAGAACATCACAAATCAAATTCAGGGTTTTTCCTCTTGGTTCACTTTCAGAGTTTTCTATCCGTTGAATAGTTCGTAAGTTTATTTTGGCTTGTTCAGCCAATTCCTCTTGAGTAAGCCCTTTAATTTTTCGGGTTTCACTTATTTTCTTTGCAATCCAGTCCATTTGTTTTATACTTTTATTTTACTCTAAAAGTAATTATTCAGTCCACTTTTGATAACGGTTTTACTCTGATTTTTATATGACATTTGATTTGTCATTAAATGCCGTAATATTTTTTTAAATGTTTTACAACGGTTGTATAACTACAATAAATTGTACTCCTATTGTAGTTATATCGTTTATCCATGCAATGTATTATTTTTTAATAAAGAATCCAAAGGGCTTATGATAGTCTTATTATTGATTTCAATTGTTTTGGTATAAATTTCAGTTGTTTTTGGCGAACCATGCCCTAACATATTCTGTAAATGGCGAATGTTTATATTGTTTTCTATGCAATGTGTTGCAAATGAGTGGCGCAACGTATGTACTGTTGCCCACGGGTTAGAATTTGTATCTTTTACTGCTTTTCTGAATATAGATCGTATACTACTTGTACTGTATTTGCAACCTGTTTGACCCTCAAATAGCCAGTACGATGGTTTATATGCTTTATAATATGTTCTTAATAGTAGTACTAGCTGTTCAGGAAGAATAGTTTTTCTATCTTTTTTACCTTTACTATCCTTTATAAATAGATAACCATCATCCGAATGAACATCTGCAATTCTTAAATTTAAAAGTTCTGATATGCGCAACCCACTGCCATAAATAGTATGTAGAATAGCTTTGTGTTTAATATTTTCGGGAGATTGAATAATATTTAGCACCTCTTTTTTACTTAATACATTAGGAATCGAAACCGATTTTTTTGGTCTTTGAATATCATAATATTCTCTGGGCATCTTAAGAGCGTGTTCATAATAAGCTTTAATGGCATTAATTAATTGATTTTGATAGCTTTCACTAATCTTACTCTTTTTAATAAGTTCATATACAAAACCTTCAATATCTTCTTTTGTAACCTCTTTAAGATTACGGTTCATAAATTTTCCTAAAAAAACACTAAACATTTTTTTATAAACCTGAATGCTTGAATCACTGTATTGCTTTAAAACTAGAGCCTTTTCAAGTTCAAAAAGTGATTCTATTGCGGTTGGATTTAGCTCAACACTTGGTACAGAAGTAAAACGAACCTCTTTTTCAATTTTATAATTCCCATGGCATAATTTTTTTAAAGATTCAAAATTTTCATCTGTATTGATAACTGACCATAGTTTTTGGTGCGGATGCCAAAAACTACTATTCATTTTTTTTAAGGCCTCTCTAATAATAATCATATCATAGGGTATAAAAACCTTTATACGCTTCGCTTCTTTTAATGGTTCATATATAATAGGTTGCATATTATTAATGTTATGATTTTATTTATCGTAAATAAAAATACTTAAAAAACATAGAAGTTATTTGAGTTGCTTGAAGTTAATAGTATTTTAACCGTTAAAAACGATTAGTTGTAAAAAGCTAATTACCAATAAGTTATATTAAATTTATATGGTATATTTATAATATGAAGTGTAAAATATGTAGTAAGATTCTTCTTGGAAGAAATGACAAGAAGTTCTGTTCTATAAAATGTAAAAATTACTATCATGTCAATTTAAGGAAGGTTACCGATAAGCATGTTAAAGATTTGGATACTATTCTACATAGAAACAGAAGTATTCTTTTGGAAGTTTTAGGTAAAAGTAAAGGACAGATAACAGTGGATAGAGTAGTGCTTGAAAAAAGAAATTTACTTTTAAATACCATACACACTTACATATAAATAGCAAGGGAAAAACATATTATTATGTTTATGATCTTGCTTGGATGGAATTTTCAAATGACGAAATTCTAATCATTAGAAAATAAAAATAGAATGTTTAAATTCAATCATAATTATATATCTTTAGAAAGATAAAGACAAATATTATTTGTTTTTAAATGGTTTGATATGACTTTAGTGTGCAATTAGGTGAATCATACAAAATTAAAAGTGTTTAAAATATTGTTATTCAGGTGTTTGCGATTTTTTATCGAATCCTGCCACCCCGACTCAAAGCCAGTTCAAAAAAAGAACTGGCTTTTTTGATTTAAATAGTGGGGATACAGCATCTCCATGAGTTTAGGGATTGCTTCCCGATTTTTAAGTAAATTAATTCGTAACAAAAACTTGGTAATCCTGTGATAGCCAAGTTTTTGTTGTTTTAGGGCAATTATTTAGTATTTAATACATACTTTACAGTAGTACAAGTATGAAATAAATTCTTTATATTTTATCAAGAATTTTAGTATTACGCAGAAACCTTAAGATTACATGAATTTATATGTCTCTATTCTCGTTGAGTTTTTACTTATTTCAACAAGTATTCTTTTATTATTTAGGTTTAGAAACAAGCTTGGTTTAGCTCCACTGTACATTCTTTTAGGGGCCGTACAATATGTCCAAGCCCTTTCCGGAACTATGATAGGTTTTAAAGCTTTTGGAGTGCTTACCATTTATCCAGGATCGGTAATTCTTTTTAGTGCTGTTTTGTTTGCGGTTCTATTAATTTATATCAAAGAAGGAGTGACAAGTGCTAGGGCACTTATCATTGGTATTTTCATTTCAAACTTCTTATTATCTGCAATATTTGGTATTACTTATTTACAAGAAACAGCTTCTGATGGCGTTAATGCGATAGACTCTACATCGGTATTTTTGATAAATTATAAATATTTTATTACCGGTACAATGATATTGTTATTAGATTTTATTTTACTGGTAATTATGTATCAATTTTTAATTACAAAAATCAGTAAATCTTACTATTTTTTAATAATACTAATTTCATTGACAACGGTTTTATTATTTGATTCCATTGCTTTTAATCTCGCTCTTAAATTTAATTCAGAAAATTTCGCCAACTCTATTTTGAGCCATATGGTTGGTAAATCGATATCCGCCCTGATTTTCTCTACAATTTTGTATGTTTACTTAAAGCATATGGATAGTGCAGATAGTGAAGCAACTTTTATTGCAAATCAGAATAAAGATATTTTTTCCATAATTAGGTATCGACAAAAATATAATAATTTTAAGGGAGAAAAAGATCAAGTAGAGAAGAAGTTAGTATCTCAAATAGAAGTTACGTTAAATAATATTTCTGATGGTTTTGTGTCATTAGACTCAAATTGGCGTTATACCTATATTAATGAAAAAGCGGCTGATTTTTTAGGAAAATCTTCAGAAGAATTATTAGGAAAGCATATTTGGACTGTATTCCCAGAGGGCATTGATTTACCTTTTTATAAGGCTTATCATGAAGCTTTTGAAACTCAAAAAACAGTGTACTTTGAAGATCATTATGAACCATTTGATAAATGGTTTGAAAATAGAATCTACCCTTCACCAGAGGGACTCACAATTTATTTCACCGACATTACAGAAAAGAAAAAAGCTGATGCAAATAAGCAAATACTACTTTCACTTATAGAAACAAGTGATGACTTTATTGGTTTAGCTTCATTAGATGGTAAACCTATTTATTTAAATACCAATGGCAGAAGTTTAACAGGATTGGAGGAAAACGAAGCACTTCCTGATTCAATAGCTGACTTTTTTCCTAAAAAATATCACGATAAAATACATCAGGATCACTTACCGAGTATTTTTCAAAATAACAAATGGAATGGAGAAGTTGAATTCTATAATTTTAAGACTGGAGATTTAATACCCATTGAAATGTCTGGTTTTTTAATAAAAGATGACATCACCAATAAACCTTTGGCATTGGGTATCGTAGCATCAAATGTTAGTGCACGGAAGCAATCTGAAAAAGAAATTAACGAAATTCAGGACAAACTAGAAGCCGCAATTAGAGTAGGTGAAATTGGGTACTGGAGCTGGGATATAATAAAGGATGAAGTTTTTTGGTCTGACTTAATGTATACTATTTATGATGTTGACAAAACAAAACCTTTAAAATACAACTCTGTTTTAAATAGGGTTCATCCAGATGATAAAGAGTTTCATAATAAACTTTCTAGAGACAGGATTAAGAATAAAAATAATGATCCGTTTGAATATAGAATTTTATGGCGTGATAATACCGTAAAGCATGTTATGGTGCAAATGGAGGTTATAGATGATATTGATGGAAATGCAATTAAATTTCAAGGAACTGCTATTGATATTACTGAAAGTAAAAAAGCAGAAGAGCAAATTATAAAAAGTAAAAAATATTTAGATAATATCATAAATAACATAGGTGACCCCATATTTGTTAAGGATGATCAGAGCCACGTACTATTAGTCAATGACGCATTTTGTTCTTTATTTGGTTTATCTAGAGCTGATATTATCGGAAAAACCTTAGCGGAAAATGTACCACCCCAAGAAAGAGATAGCTTTTTAAGTATAGATAAGCAGGTCATTGCAACTGGAATAGAAAATATAAATGAAGAGACCCTAAGTCTAGATAAAAAAGAAACTCGGACTATTTCCACTAAAAAAACAAGATATATTGATAGTAGTGGTAATAAATTTATAATTGGTGTTATTAGAGATATTACTGAACGTAAAAAATCAGAATTGGCCTTAAAAGAAAATGAAGAAAAATATTCTAAAGCCTTTGATTCTAATGTTATTGGGAAAGCAATTCTAAATAAAGATAAAAAGATCATTGAAGTAAACGAAGCGTTGGCAAACATTGTTGGGTTTGAACGAGCATACATGTTAGGAAAAACCGCAGTAGAAATTGGTTTATTCAATTTTGAAAGTGAGAAGAACCTAGAAAATGAAAAAAAGCTTTGGAGTGAATTTAGTAAAAAAGGGTATGTATCAAATATTGAACTACAATACCTTATGCAATCTGGGAATGAACTTTTTATACTTATATCTTTACAATCACTAGAACTCAATAATGAAGATCATGTATTGATTACTATTTTAGATATCACTGCAAATAAAAATATTGAGGCAGAATTAGAAAAATACCGAAATAACCTCGAAGAGTTGGTCGAATTAAGAACTTCGCAATTAGAAAAAGAAAAAATTAAAGCACAATCTGCCGATTTAATGAAGTCTGCTTTTTTAGCAACTATGTCGCATGAATTAAGAACACCCATGAACTCTATTATTGGGTTTACGGGTATTCTTTTAAAAGAATTTGCTGGACCGTTAAATGAAGAGCAGAAAAAGCAACTTTCCATGGTTAAAAATAGTAGTCAGCATTTATTAGGTTTAATTAATGATATTTTAGATATTTCTAAAATTGAAGCTGGTAAATTAAAGGTGTCACTGGATCATTTCAATTATCTCGTAACATTGGCAAAAACTATAGACTTCTTAGTGCCTCAAGCGGCTAAGAAAGATATAGTTATACATTCAGAAATATCTGAGATGCAAATTCTATTACATAGTGATGAGCGAAGAGTTGAGCAGATATTACTCAATTTACTGTCAAATGCCATTAAATTTTCTAATAAAGGAGTCATACAGGTCAAGGTAGCAATTAAAGACAATTTAGTGGTCACCCAAGTCATAGATCAAGGCATTGGAATAAGTAAAAAAGACCTCAATAAGTTATTTGTACCGTTTATTCAATTAGAAGCAGGATTAAGTAGAAGCCATGAAGGTACAGGTCTTGGCCTAGCAATTAGTAAAAGCTTAATAGAAAAATTAGGAGGAACAATATACGTACAAAGTAAAAAAGGAGTGGGGAGTAATTTTACATTTACCTTGCCATTGCATGGTGCTCATAAATAAAAAATAAGTATTAAATTATATCTACACTAATAGTATATTTAGAGTTTAACAAGTTAACGATACCACATATACGTCATTAATTTATGAAAAAAACAATACTAATAATTGAAGATAACGAACAAAATATGTACATGTTATCTTATCTTTTGGAGCAGAGTAATTATGCGATTATTAAAGCATATAATGGCAAAGATGGGTTTAGGTTAGCGCATGAAAATAATCCTGAAATTATATTAATAGATATTCAACTGCCCGATATGGATGGTTATGAAATATGTAATAAATTACGATATAATGGGCTGCCAAAAAACACAACAATTATTGCTGTAACTTCTTACGCCATGGGCGGTGATAAAGAAAAGGCAATAGAAGCAGGTGCAGATGGCTATTTAGAGAAACCAATAAATCCCGAAACCTTTGTACTAGATATGGAGAAAATTGTTAACAGAAAAATTAGTGAATGAAAAAAAAGACTATTTTAATTGTAGACGATACTTTTGAAAACCTTTACCTGCTAAGAATTATTCTTGAAGAAGCGGGTTATACTGTTATTGAAGCCAATAATGGAGAAGAAGGACTAAAAGCACTGCACAAAAATAGTAATGTAGACCTTATTATTTCAGACATATTAATGCCCATAATGGATGGGTATTTATTCTGTCAAGAATGTAAAAAAGTTAAATTATTTCAAAATATTCCTTTTGTTTTTTATACATCAACCTATACTGAAAAATTAGACGAAGATTTTGCCTTAACATTAGGAGCATCAAAATTTTTAAGAAAACCTATAGATCATGACGAAGTACTTTTAACCGTAAGTGAAATTTTTAATTCAAAGAATACCATCGTAAAAAGCACTAATGCTACTACTATTTCTGACGGTGAGGTTTTAAAACTTTATAGTGAACGTCTAATTAACAAATTAGAGCAGAAGAGTTTAGACTTAGGTAATGAAGTTATAGAACGCAAAAGAGCGGAGCAATTACTGATTCACAAAAACGAAATATTAGATTTAATTGCGGTAAATACCCCATTAAATAAAATATTTGACCAATTACTGTTGAATTATGAGTCTATTCATCCAGATTATTATGGCTCTATTAGTTTGCTTAATGAAGATGGTATACATCTCAATTTAGAAGCGGCACCATCAATGCCTAAATCTTACAATTTGGCGGTCAAAAATATTGTCATTGGCAAAAGCGTTGGCTCCTGTGGTGCAGCGGCATATACCAAAAAACCGGTAATCGTTTCTGATATTGGTAAGGATAAGTTTTGGGTAGATTATAAAGACATAGCATTAAAGCACAATTTAAGGTCGTGTTGGTCCTTGCCAATTTTATCAAAAAGTAAAGAGGTGTTGGGAACCTTTGCTATATATAGTAATACTATTATTACACCTTCTATTGACGAAATTCGCGAGCTTAACTTTGCCGTTAGTTTAGCCAATATTGCTATAGAAAAGACTAGAATAGTTGCAGAAATTAAAAAGAAAGATGAACAATATAAAGCATTAATAGATCAAGCCAATGATTCTATTATGTCTTATTCTATTGATGGCACAATCTATAATTATAATAAGGCCTCTTATAATAATTTAGGCTACACCAAAAAGGAATTTTCAAATTTTAAAATTCAAGATTTTCTGGTTGGTGAAATAGTTCAAGACGCAGCAAATCATAAAAAACTAATTAAAGGTGAAGCTATTGTTTTTTCCAGAAAATTTAGGTGTAAAGATACATCTATAATGGAAGTAGAAATAGCTGCGAAAATCCAAAAAGATGGCAAAATACTTGGTATCGCACGTGATGTTACAGAACGTAAAAAAGCCGAATTAGAATTAAGAAAGGAGAAAGAGTTTTCTACGGGTCTATTAAAATCAATGCACGAAGGCTTGGTAGTCATGAATTTGGAATCAGAAATAATTAGTGTAAATCCATCTTTTTGTGACATGACCGGTTTTACAGAAAAAGAATTAATCGGAATTAAACGACCATTTCCATTTTTGCCACCAGAATTTGAAAAAGAAAACGATGCACGTTATAAACTATTAACCCAAGGTAAATTAATAGGAGATTATGAAAACACCTACTTGCATAAAAATGGGAAACGCTTTCCTGTTCATATTTTAATTTCTAGTATCTATGATGAGAATGGTAATAAAACCGCGAATTTTGCAACGATACAGGACATTACCGAACGTAAAAAAGCAGAGTTAGAGCTAAAATTGGCAAAAGAGTTTACGGATAAACTCATCATGTCCATGCAAGAAGGCTTATTGATAGTTGATCTAGAAGCCAAAATTTTAAATGTAAATGATTCTTTTTGTGGCATGTTAGGTTATTCTAGAGAAGAGTTAATAGGTCTTAATTTGCCTTATCCGTTTGCAAAAACCGAAGATTTTGAGGAAATGTCAAAAACTAGAGATAGGCTAGCCAAGGGTGAAGAACCATTTTTTAAATTTGAGTTTATTAGAAAACACGGTGAAAAGTTTTGGGCATCATTTTTAGCTGGGAATATTAAAAATGATAAGGGAGAGGTTATCGCATTATTTGGCACAATTAAAGATATTTCAGAAGAAGAAAAAGCAAAAAAATTATTAGAAGATAATGCGGCTAAATCTAACCAAAAGAAGAATGTCATTTTAGAATTAACAAGTCTTGTTGGGACTGATTATAAAGAAGTCTTAAAAAAGATAACAACACTATCGGCAAAAACATTAAATGTTGCTCGGGTTGGGGTTTGGGCCTTTAATTCAGATAAAAATGAAATTACGTGCGATTATACATGCGATTTAAATAAGGGCACTTTTGAAAAAGATGGTGTACTTACTGAGAAGGAGAATCCAAATTACTTTGATGCCATATTAAAAAGCAAAATAATAAGTATTGATGATGCTATTTCAGATACAATCACATCAAGCCTTAAACATAATTTTCTTCTACCCCTAGGCATTAGCTCTATCATGGACGTTGTTATACAAGTATCTGGTGATATGTATGGTGTTTTATGTTTTGAGCATGTTGGTCCAATGCGAAATTGGAATAAAGACGACGAAGAATTTGCAACTTCAATTGCAAATTTAGTTGCTTTAATGATTGAAAGTACCGAACGAAGAATAGCAGAAAATGATGCTATAGCTGCAAATAAACAACTTGTCATTGCCAACAAAGAACTAATCGTATTAAGAAATCAATTAGAACTAGAAAACGTATATCTGCGAAATGAATTAGACCTAGTTTTTAACTATGAAGAAATGGTATATGGGAGTGCAGAGTTTAGTAATGTACTCACAGAGGTAGAAAAAGTAGCGCCAACTTCTGCTACGGTCTTGTTATTAGGAGAATCGGGAACAGGAAAAGAACTTTTGGCTAGAGCCATTCACAATACAAGTTTGCGAAATAACAAACCCTTAATTAAGGTAAATTGCTCAGCGATACCAGGAGAGCTTATCGAAAGTGAATTATTTGGGCATAAAAAAGGGTCATTTACAGGAGCAGTTGGTGATAAAGTAGGAAAGTTTGAATTGGCAGATGGCGGCACCTTGTTTTTAGATGAAATAGGAGAGATGCCCTTAGCTATGCAACCCAAAATATTACGATTTTTACAAGAAGGTGAGATAGAGGTTGTAGGTGGTACTTTATTAAAAAAATTAGACGTAAGAGTAATAGCCGCAACAAACAAAAACCTAAAAGAAGAAATTGAAAAAAAAGAGTTTAGAGAAGATTTATACTTTCGACTAAATGTTTTTCCCATCGAAGTTCCACCATTAAGAAAGCGAAAAGATGACATCCCATTATTGGTAGAACATTTTATAGATAAGTTTAATAAGGCTTATGGAAAAAGTATAAAATACATTACGGATGAAGCCATGAGTAAATTAAAAGCATACAGTTGGCCTGGAAATATTAGAGAACTTGAAAATTTAATGGAACGAGCTGCGATTTTATCTAATGATGAAACCCTATTTATCCCCGGTTTTGAATCTTCATCGCAAAAAACAAAAGCTATTCATACCCATGATTTGTCCCTTGATACTGCTCAACGCAATCATATTATTCAAGTTCTAGAAAAATGCAATTGGAAAATTAGCGGAACAAATGGCGCTTCGGGCATACTCAATTTAAAACCGAGCACACTTCGAGACAAGATGGCTAAACTAGGCATTAAGAAATAAAAACAACACACGGTATACCGTGTATTTGAATAGTATTAAAAATTAAAGAACGGTATACCGTTCTTTTTTATGCCTGTATTTTTCTTGATTTTTTTGTAAACAATACATTTATAAGTACTTACGCTTTGTTTTTCTAAATCACAATGGTTTTGGCATAGCTATTGCCTCCTCCTAATCAGTTGAAGTATACGAAAGACTTAATGAGGTTTTATAGCTTAAAATTTTACTAGGTCGTTGGTTCAAATTACTTGAAAGAATATGAAAGAGATTATACTTAAAGAATATGCTAGTTTTTGGACTGAAGATAATGGCATCCTTTATTGTAGAATTGACAACATTGTAACCTACAATAAATTAGATTATAAAAAAGCGCAATTATATATAGAGGCTATAGTAAAATTATCGCATGGGGTTCCCATGCCTTTGCTCATAGACTTAAGAGATGTAAAAGGTTCATTCTCTATAGCGGCAGCTCAATTTATGTCAGAAAGTTTAAATAACCTTCCGTTAATAATTTGCGAAGCATTTGTTTTAAATTCTTTAGCTATGAATCTACTAATTCTATCCTACAAACGAATATATGACACTAAAATACCCTATAAGGTTTATGACAATATTCTCGATGCTGAAGAGTATTGTTTAAGGAATAGATTAGAATATACCCATAATAATTATGCTAAAATAGTAGAAAATAATTAGGATGTATCTATGATATAGGGTGCCATGTATTTAAAAAATAAAGAGCTATGAAAAAAAACTTCATGTTGATCGATGATTGTGAAATTGAATTATTTATAAATCAAAAATATATAGAGAAAGGAGTTGTCGATTCTAAAATTAAATCATTTAAAAGGGCAAAAGAAGCCTTAGACTATTTAAGTTCCTATAATGATAAATCAAGTAGGGAAGACTTCTTTTTTCCGGATATTATTTTGTTGGATTTAAGCATGCCGGAAATGAACGGGTTTCAATTTTTGAAGAAATTTAGTGAGCTCGAAAATAGTAAACTGAAAAGTATCAATATTTATATATTATCTTATTCCATTAATTTTAATGAGATAAGTGTTTTCGAACAACAAAATCTTTGTCAAGGATTTATAAATAAACCCTTGTCATCACAAAAAATTGAACAAATAATTAAACAAATTGCAAATGAATTAAGTGTTCAATAATATTTGAAATAGTCTCCCCCCAACTATTTCGCTGTATTATAGAAACATGAACACTATTTTTTTTATGATTGCGGTTTTTTTATAGCTATTAAAACAAATCATAGGGTCTAGTTAAAAAAGTCAACCCACCTGATAAAATCAAGGTTCAGTAATTTGGTTGAGAAAGTCTAAGCAGCGTATAAAAGCATCAAGCTTTCATTTTATGAACTTATTAGTGTAAAGAGAAAACCTTTCCTGCCACCCCTGACAAAATGGTGTATGCATCTTTATCACAAAAATCATTGCATCTTGTTAAAAAGGGAGCACGATGAAGTGATATGGAACTCAACTGTTTTTAGGGAAAAATAGGAGTATTAAAGGCTGCTAATATCCTTCGCTACATATCTTGACCTTCTAAAGAGAAATTTAAATACAAATTACCTAAGCTTATACTTAAACAAAAACTTTTGTTTTACTATTATCCCTTAGGTCGCTCAATACGGTGATGTACAATTGTATTGAAGAGGCTAAAGGCAAAGCTTGCCAATACCATTCCAAGAGTAATCCCTGTAAGAACATCTAACGGGTAATGAACGCCCAATGCCATACGGCTATAACTCACTAGTAATGCCCAAATCAGCAAAATTCCGGAAACATACTTCGAGTAGGTTCTGAATAACAAGGCAAAATATGTGGCGAAGGCAGCAGAATTAATGGCATGGGCTGAGAAATAACCATATTTTCCACCACAGTACTTAGGTATAATTCGTAAGATATGGTTTATCTCAGGATTGTAGCACGGTCTAGGACGTTGAACTAGTTCCTTTATGAATATAGATAAATACTCGGTAGTCATAAGCAAAACAACTCCTATAATAACCACTAAAGCCATTTTCTTTACATCAAAAAGGCGATACACGAGTAGGAGTGATAAGCAAAAGATAGGAACCGTAATAAAACTCAAGGTTCGTGAAAGGTACAACCAAACATAATCCCAAGTCGGATCTCCTTTTCCATTGAGAAAAAGAAGTAATTCGGTATCTAGCTCTAACAATTCTTGCAACATGTGTATTTTGATACGTTTGGATAAAATTAAAAAGAATGCAATAGGTAATAACTAATGGATCCTAACTACAGTAAACGTTTAAATAGGATGCTATTTTTTGAATTTGTTCAGACCTAAAGCAGCGAATCAATTAAAAATTACCCGTAATTCCTACGCGATTAAGCCCCAAGTTTAGATTCCAACTCACGAGTTTTTTATCTTTTGAGGCGGCGTTACTATATTTATGTTTAAGATACTTATCGATAGATTCTACGGTGAAAACACTGATGGCAATACCTAAGGCTACATCTGAAAGCCAATGTTGTCCATCCCAAATTCTAGAAACTCCAGGTATCAGGCCAACCGCATATATGCCTCCTTTAAGCCACGGATTATTAAATTGTTTACCTATGGCATAGGCATTAGTAAAAGCCAAGATAGCATGGCCGGAAGGAAATGAATGAAAGCTTCTGCTCGTGCTGAACGGATCAAAGGTGTCCTTACTCTTACCACTTACAGGTCTTGCTCTTCCAACGGCTGACTTTGCAATCTGTTGAAGCAAACCCGCCGCAGATGCCGATGCTATCATCAATACTCCAGTTTGTCTTATTTTTTCATTTTTAGTAACAAGTCCCGTCATATAGATGCCTCCAGTAAGTGCATAGTTGTACGTCGGATTTCCAATTTTGGATCCATATTCTCTAACCGATTTTGGGATTCCCTCGCGCTGTATTCTTGCGAACTTAGAGGTTTCATCATCAACCAAGAATAGAATACCGGTTCCAAGAGCGGTATACCCAAGCGTAGCCCAATCTTTTCCCTTCCAATGTAAGGGTTTTGCATAGGAATGCCCCAAACCGCCAAAAACATGTTTCATGTCGTATTTGAATAGTTGCCATCGTTTTTCATCTGGCTTGATACTATCAATGCTAACCTGGCCTGAAATTTTATGAAGGCCAATACATAAGATAGCTACTACTGTAATTCTATTTTTAACTATTCTGGAAACTTGGTAAGATTGACTTTTAATGAATTTCTCTGGCATAAAAGGCTTTATTTACTGCAATTTGATTTTAATTTTCTGAACTTAATATGAAGGATAGCGTAGACGAGTAAATTTTTCACCAGTATTTCTTCATACCCCTTAAAAGCTAGCTACTAGGTGGAAGCATTTTGTCTGGCAACTGCGATATTTCTTAAGCCATAGGCTATTCTAAAATAGCTTAGTAAAAAGCCAAAGATTTCGGTTTCGCAAATGTACGGGAATTATTTTTTTAGTCAGCAACGAGCGCAACTATTTGTGAATAATCAAGAACGTCCTATATAAAAAACAGGAATAGTCCATTACGCTTCTTAAACTGCTTCATTTTCAGTACTAACATGTTGTATTTTATGATTTGTTTGTTTGGTCTTTTGGTGGTTAGATTTTCTCAATTGAAAAAGGTTTAGTTTTGAACTATAGTCCTAACTCAAGGCTCTTAGCTTATAGTTTAACATCATTTTCTGTATTCTTTTTAAATTTTTTAGAAAACTTGCCCATCCTAGGGAAGTAAAATTCACCTGAATACGAACAATATTTTTTTTAGGCAATCTCTTTAAATATTTTCAACTAAGCGAATATAATTTATCTTTGCGCTACTAAATACTTTTTAGAATTGCTGAACTCACTTTCCATACAGAATTATGCTTTAATAGATCACCTAAAGGTGTCTTTTACTAACGGTTTTACCATTATTACTGGTGAAACTGGCGCAGGAAAATCTATTTTATTAGGAGGTCTTGGTTTGGTTTTGGGAAATAGGGCTGATTTAGGTGCTTTGCGTGACGCAGCCACAAAGTGTATCATAGAGGCAAATTTTGACATTGAAAAATACAATTTAAAACCCTTTTTTGAGGAAAACGATTTAGACTACGAGCCTAAAACCATCATCCGAAGAGAAATATTACCAAGTGGCAAATCCAGAGCCTTTATCAATGATTCTCCTGTAACACTTGATATTTTATCGCAATTAGGAGATAGTTTAATCGACATACATTCGCAACACCAAACCCTTCAATTAGCCGATAATGATTTTCAACTAAAAGTTATTGATGCTTTAGCAAACAATAGAGAATTGTTACTTGTTTATGGCGATCAATTGGTTTCGTACCAGAAATCTGAAAAATCTTTAAAAAAGCTACAGGCTTTTCAAGAAAACGCCGCAAAAGAATATGAATACAATAGTCACCTCTTAAAAGAGTTGGAGGCGGCCCCTTTACAGCAAGGAATTATTGAAGAATTAGAGGAACATTACGAGCAATTAAGTAATGTAGAAACTATTGTTGAGCAACTTTCTAAAGGGCACCAGTTGTTAAATGATGAGCAAGTTGGTATTATTACGGCGATGACCGAATTGAAACTAGCATCAAACAAATTGACTACCTATGGAAGTCAATTTGTTACTTTAAACGAACGAATTTTATCAGCATTTTTAGAATTGGATGATATTTCTTCTGAGTTTGATGTGTTACAAGAAAAAACAGAAGCTAATCCTGTTCTTTTAGAGGAAATAAACGCCAAACTACAGTTGTTATACAACCTTCAAAAAAAGCACGGAGCCACCGATATTGCTGAACTTATTTCGATGCGAGAAAGTTTGTCAGAAAAAGTGAGCGCAACAGAAAATGTAGCATTAGATATTAAAAAAGCAACCCAAGAGCTAGTCACTAAAGAAAAGGATCTGGAGGGTATTGCTTTAAAAATAAGAGAAAATCGCATAAAAATAATTCCAGAATTACAAAAACAGTTAACGGAAAGTCTTTCTCAATTAGGAATGCCAAGTGCTAGCTTTAAAATAGAAATACATCCTTCTGAACTATTTAATGCCAAGGGTAAAGATGCATTGACCTTTCTTTTTGCCGCCAATAAAGGGTCAAGTTATGGCGATTTAAAGAAAGTAGCCTCAGGTGGTGAATTATCAAGAATAATGTTAACGATTAAGGCTATATTGGCACGGTATGAGCAATTACCCACGATGATGTTTGATGAAATTGACACCGGAGTTTCTGGAGAAATTTCAAACAAAATGGGAGACATTATGCAAGCCATGAGCACGACAATGCAAGTTTTTTCAATTACCCATTTACCACAAGTAGCGGCAAAAGGGGCAAGTCACTTTAAAGTTTTTAAAGAGGAGGAAGGTTTGATTACCAATACCAAAATGAAAAAGCTGAGTAGCGATGAGCGGATTATAGAACTAGCAGAAATGTTAGGGGGTAAAAATATCACAGATTCTGCCGTAGCCCACGCGAAACAATTATTAGCCTAATACAGACAAGATACCATCAGAAATACGCATAAGAACAATTAGTATTGAAATTTTAATATCTTTACAGCATTAAAATAGAATACAAAAACACAAAAAATGGCATATAACCTATTAAAAGGAAAAAAAGGGATCATCTTTGGTGCCTTAGACGAAAATTCTATCGCTTGGAAAACAGCAGAACGCGTTCATGCAGAAGGAGGCACGTTTGTATTGACAAACGCACCAATAGCGATGCGTATGGGGCAAATTGATGCCCTTGCGAAAAAAACAGGCTCTCAAATTATTCCTGCGGATGCTACAAGTCAAGAAGATTTACAAAACCTAGTCGAAAAAGCCACCGAAATTTTAGGAGGTAAATTAGATTTTGTTTTACACTCCATAGGAATGTCGGTAAATGTTCGTAAAGGAAAACATTACACCGACGAAAATTATGACTTTACGGCTAAAGGCTGGGATGTTTCTGCACTTTCATTTCATAAAGTAATGCAGACCTTGTACAAAGCTGATGCGATGAATGAGTGGGGCAGTATTGTGGCTTTAACATATATGGCGGCACAACGTACTTTTCCTGATTACAATGACATGGCAGATAATAAAGCGTATTTAGAGTCTGTAGCACGTAGTTTTGGGTACTTTTTCGGAAAAGAGAAAAACGTACGAGTAAATACCATTTCTCAATCGCCCACACCAACTACGGCGGGTCAGGGTGTAAAAGGATTTGATGGTTTTATCAGTTATGCTGAAAAAATGTCACCTTTAGGTAATGCTTCTGCACAAGATTGTGCTGATTATACCGTAAGTTTATTTTCAGACTTGACGAAAAAAGTAACCATGCAGAATTTATTTCACGATGGTGGTTTTTCTAACACTGGGGTAAGTCAAGAGGTTATAGATTATTTTACAAATTAAAAAATATACATACCAACCAAAAGCCATTCGAACCTTCGAGTGGCTTTTATGTTTATTGCTATAGCCAATGAATTTATTTTTTTCCTTTATTATTCCTGTTTACAACCGGCCTAACGAAATTAAAGAACTCTTAGATAGTTTGTTGTTACAAACCTACAAGCAGCCTTTTGAGGTGGTAATTATTGAAGATGGTTCTACCCTAAGTTCAGAACCTATTCTCTTAGACTACACCGATTCCTTAGCGATCACCTACTTTAAAAAGGCCAACAGTGGTCCAGGAGATTCTCGTAATTATGGAATGAAAAGGGCAAAAGGCAATTATTTTATAGTTTTAGATTCGGACTGTATTTTGCCACCGCAATACCTGACAGAAGCTCATCATGCGTTGGAGAAAGATTTTGTGGACTGTTATGGAGGTCCAGATGCTGCGCACGAATCATTTACACTAGTTCAAAAGGCCATTAATTATGCCATGACTTCCTTTTTAACAACAGGTGGTATTCGAGGTGGAAAAACTTCTATAGATAAATTTCAACCTAGAAGTTTTAATATGGGGATTTCTAAGGCTGCTTTTGAAACTACAGGTGGGTATGGTCGTATTCATCCGGGCGAAGACCCAGATTTAACCATACGAATTTGGAATGCAGGTTTTAAAACGAAATTAATTCGAAAAGCTTTTGTCTACCACAAAAGAAGAATAAATTGGAATAAATTTTACATTCAGGTTAATAAATTTGGAATGGTGCGACCCATTTTAAACCTATGGCATCCTGAAACAAAAAAAATAACTTATTGGTTTCCAACACTTTTCTGTCTAGGGTTTTTATCTGGACTCCTGTTCTTAGCTTTTGGAGTAAGTTTTTTATTGTATTTTTATGTGGTTTACTTTTTGCTTTTGTTTACAGATGCCTTCCTTAAAACTAAAAGCCTCGCTATTGCTTTATTAGCCTTAGCAGCCGTTTGCATTCAGTTCGTGGGATACGGTTATGGATTCTTAAAATCAACCATTTTACTTAACTTTACCAACAAGAAACCTGAAGCTGTTTTTCCTAAGCTATTCTTTAAAAAATAGAACAATCCTATGAAGCGAATTAAAATCGCACTTAAAAAAAGAAAGATAAAAATCTTCTTGATTTTTCTTTTCGTATCTAGTTTGGCTTGGCTTATAAGTGAGTTGTCGGGTAATTATTCTGGTAGTGCTGTTTTTGAAATTGTGTATACCAATAGTCCTGATAGTTTACTTTTTGTAGGTGCTTCTCAAAATAAAATTGATGTAAAATTAAGGGCTAGTGGGTTTTCATTCTTGAGGTTCAACTTTGGAAATAAAAAGATTCGCATTGATGTTTCAAAAGCACAACTAAAAAGCGGAAATTATATAGTTCCTAAGAGTGTCTACCAATTTCAAATAGAACAGCAATTACCGCAATCTATGGAATTGGTAAGTATCTACAACGATGATACTATACTTTTAGAATTGTATCCATTATTTACTAAAAAGATACCTGTTATTTCAAAATTAGACGTGAGTTTAAATCAGAACTACATGTTAGATACGCCTCTTAAAATTTCACCAGATAGTATTCTTGTCAAGGGGCCTAGAAAAGAGCTTGATAAAATTAAAAGCATCAATACCACAGCTAAGGAAATCGCGGATATTGCAGATGATTTTTCAGAAAAATTGACTTTAGTTATTCCGGCAAAAACGGCCAACGTTAGGTATTTTACGAAAGAGGTGGTAGTCTATGGAAAAGTAGCTCGATTTTCAGAAAAAATTATTGAAGTACCCATAACAGTAGTGAACTTACCTCAGGATTACGAGATAAATATTATTCCGAATAGTGTATCTGTTTTATGTAAAGCAAAAATTGATGATTTAAAACAATTGAAAGCATCAGATTTTACGCTTATTGCGGATTATGAGGCACGAGCTGATAAAGAACAACAAACTTTGATCTTGGCGTTAAAAGCCTACCCTCAGGTATTAAATGAACCTAAGCTACTGACGAAAGAAGTGCGTTTTATTTTAAAAAGAAAGTAATGGTTGTTGGTCTAACAGGAGGTATTGGTAGCGGTAAAAGCACGGTGGCTGAGCTTTTTGAAGCCTTGGGGGTACCTGTTTATAACTCTGATAAAGAGGCGAAAAAACTAATGACTAGAAAAGAAATTCGAAACCAAATTAGTGCTCTTTTCGGAGAAAAGGCATACCTTAAAGGTGAATTGAACAGACAATTTATTGCCACTAAAGTTTTTAATAACGCCATTTTATTGGAAGAATTAAATGCTATAGTGCATCCTGCGGTAAAAAAACATTTTATAGTTTGGAAGAACAAACAAAAATACCCCTATGTGATTCAGGAAACTGCTATTTTATTCGAAAATGGCTTAGAGGGGAGATTTGATACTGTTATTTTAGTTACCGCTCCAGAAGAGGTCAGGATCAATAGGGTTACGAATAGAGATAAAGTTACTGTTGAGGAAGTACAAGCAAGAATAGCGAATCAATGGAGCGATGAAGAAAAATCAAAAAGATCAGATTTTATCATAAATAACATCGATTTAACGGAAACAACTAAAAAAGTACATGAAATTCACATTCAACTTCTTAAATTATGTAAATAATCTAACTAATTTTAACATTTGTGTTAAGGTTAGGTTAAACGCATCCACTGCTAACTGTTAAATTTATAATTTTAACCCAAAATGAACAAGCGTTTATTTATTCTTCTAGTAGTTTTAATGAGTATATCCTTAATAGGGATCATATTTGTTCAAGGATACTGGATAAAACAATCAGTGGAAGATAAGGAAGAGCAATTTTCTACTACGGTCACCGAAATTTTAAATACGGTCACAGCGAAAATCGAAAAAAGGGAACTGGCAGATTATACCAATGAGCTATTTAAAATTAAAGATAGTTTTGGAAATCAAGTCAAGGCTCCAGATTTATTGAAGAATTTATTTTTTGTAGAAAGAGATTTAAATTCTAATGAAATAACTTATTATTCTCATGGTATCTTAGAAGAGAGTTACTCGATACCAAATACGATCTTTGACAACTCCAATATTGGTTTAATTAATGATTCATCATTAATTAAGAATTTTACGAGCATTCGAAATAAAACTATTTTTAAAGAAGAGTTTGGACTTGACGGCAAATCATTATCCTTGTCTCCTGTTCAAAAATTAGAAAAAATAGGAGGCTTGAGCGCTATTGAGAAAGCAGCTTTTGAGGATGTTTTCAAAGAAAAGGCGAAGAATCAGGCCATACATACAAGAATTAGTAAGCAAGAAATAGAGCTTCTAGTGGGCCAAGAGCTTAAAAATAGAAATATTGATACCGAATACGAATACGGGATTTATAGTAAAGGCTTGCCCACGAAAGTGAAATCAAGAAAATTCAAATTTGCAAAATCAAAACTTTATGCCTATCCCATTTTTAAAGATTCAGAAGGAGAAAGTAATTTTACCTTATTACTTACTTTTCCATCCAAGAAAAAGTTTTTAATCAAGACTATTTTGCCCATGGCAATTTTATCCTTGCTTTTTACTTTAGTGATTCTGTTAGCGTATACGAGTGCCATTTACCAATTGATACGACAAAAACAGATTTCTGAAATTAAATCGGACTTTATCAATAACATGACACATGAGTTTAAAACGCCCATTGCCACCATTAATTTAGCGGTAGAAGCCATTCGAAATCCGAAAATAATTGATGATAAAGAAAAGGTGTATCGGTATCTTAATATGATAAAAGATGAAAATAAACGAATGCACGCTCAGGTAGAGAATGTCTTGAGAATATCAAAATTAGAAAAAAATCAGTTAGATATTAGTAAGGATAGGGTAGACGTTCACGACATAATACACGATGCCGTTGCTCACGTAGAATTAATTGTAGCCGATAGAGGTGGTTATATAAACTTGCATTTAGCATCAGAGCGCAGCGAAGTTTTGGCAAGTGATATGCACTTTACAAACGTAGTAGTGAATATTCTAGATAACGCCATAAAATATTCGCCAGAAGCACCAAAAATTGATGTGTACACAGAGTTGGCGAATACGAGTATTATTATAAAAATAAAAGATCAAGGTTCGGGCATGAGTAAGGCTGTTTTGAAAAAAGTTTTTGAAAAGTTTTACAGAGAACATACCGGAAACATACATAACGTTAAAGGTCACGGTTTAGGCTTGGCTTACGTAAAGAAAATAGTAGAAGATCATCAGGGGGAGGTCTATGTAGAAAGCGAGAAAGGTAAAGGAAGTACTTTTTACGTAAAACTGCCCTTAATATAAAAAGTAATTATGGAAACAGTAAATAAAAAAATCCTTTTGGTAGAGGATGATCCAAATTTTGGAATTGTACTTAAAGACTACTTGTCAATGAACGACTTTGATGTTGTTTTGGCAAAAAACGGAATGGAAGGTTTTGAGAAATTTAAGAAAGACACTTATGATATCTGTATTTTAGATGTCATGATGCCGTATAAAGATGGTTTTACCTTAGCGAAAGAAATACGAGAGAAGAACGAACATGTTCCTATTGTTTTTTTGACCGCTAAAACCATGAAAGAAGATGTTCTAAAAGGATATAAGGCTGGTGCTGATGATTACTTAAACAAACCTTTTGATTCAGAAGTGTTGTTAATGAAATTGAAAGCTATTTTACAACGAAAAGCTTCTAGCACCTTAGCAGATAGTCGTAAGTTCGAATTTACTATTGGTCAGTTTCAGTTAAATTCTAAGCTGCGATTTTTAAAGTTTAAAGATCATGAAGCTATAAAACTATCTCCAAAAGAAAATGAGCTTTTACGCTTATTGGCTTTGCATGAGAACGATTTAATGCCGAGAGAATTAGCCTTAACTAAAATTTGGAGAGATGATAACTACTTTACTTCACGTAGTATGGATGTATATATCGCAAAACTCAGAAAGTATTTAAAAGTGGATGATACCGTTGAAATTTTAAACATTCACGGAGAAGGTTTTAGATTGGTGGTTAAAACGGAAACCGCAGAGTAACATACATATATAAGCATTTAAGAAGGCAGTTTAAACAACTGCCTTTTTTTGTATCTAGAAAATAAAAGGAAAACTCCAGATTATCCTCGAAATAAGAAAAAACGACTTTTTAGCTCTTCAATAGCTGTTGCTTTATTGGTCGTAATATAGTTTAAAGCTTCATCGGTAAATTTTTGTCCTTTTTCTGTGAGTGAAACAATACCTTCCGAAACTTGAATTAAATTATTTTTTATAGCTAAATCTAAAACTGTTTTAGCACGCACTTTTTGCCAATTGATATGTTCTCGTAAATGATTTACATGGCGTTCCCTAGCCTCAGCATGGTTTTGTAAGTGCAATAAAAACACAAGTAAAGAAACCTCCACACGTTGTTGCTTTTCCTGATAATAGCCAGATAAAACCCCCTGTTTAGGAGCAAATAAATAAGCGAGTAGAAATAAAACGCCCAACACTGTGGTCATAGATCCTGCAATAGAAGCATTTAATAGGTTTGCCATCCAATAGCCTCCAATAGCCGCAAAAACACCAAAACCACAACTTAATAGAATCATTTTTTTTAAATCATCAGTGAGTAAATACGCGGTGGCCGCTGGCGCTATTATTAAAGCTACCACAAGCACAGCGCCTACGGCATCAAAAGCACCGACCACAGTGACAGAAGATACCGTCATAAGGCCATAATGCAATAACACCGGAGAGAATCCTAAGGTAGTGGCCAGGCCTTTATCAAAAGTACTTAGTTTAAGTTCCTTGAAAAATAAGAAGAGGAGTAGTAGGGTCGTTAAAAGTATAGTGCCAATCACCCAAAGCGATTTAGGACCCATGTTTGTTTCACCCATGATTAACCGATCAAAGGGAGCAAAAGCCAATTCCCCTAAAAGTACCGCATCGATATCTAAATGCACATCATTGGCGTTTTTAGCAATCAGAATAACACCTATACTAAAAAGTGCAGGAAATACTAAACCGATAGCCGTATCTTCTTTTACTAGGCCCGTTTTTTGAATATATTCCACTAAAATAACGGTGATTACACCGGTAAGGGCAGCCAATAAAATGAGTAAGGGTGCCTTGAGATCTTGTGTTATAAAAAAGCCTATAACTATACCGGGTAGTATGGCATGACTGATGGCATCGCTAATCATCGCCATTTTTCGTAGTACTAAAAACGCACCCGGAATGGCGCATGCCACAGCCACTAAAGCAGCAATAGCTTGTATTTCTATTTGCGAGTTAGTCATTTTCTTGTCCTAATTGGTTGTACATGGTAGCAGCTTCCTTAAATCCTTTTTCGGTCATAGCCCATAAGTTTCCTTCAATTTGAATGAACTCTTGTTCTTCAAGTTTTGTCAAGGTTTTTCTGGTAAATCCTTGAAAATTATTTAAAATTCGAATGGCGTGCGGGTGCGAAACATTTTCGTGATTTGCAGCAATATGATACATAAACGTCAAGGTTTTTTTCAGATGTAGTTCTCTTCGATTTTTACGAAAGCGCAATTCTCTAAACAATAGGCCGCGTTTGGGAGAAAAAATAAAAGAAATAATGACAAAGGTAGAAGCCACTAATACAATTACAGGACCGGTAGATAAGTTGTTTTGACTGGCACTAATAGCAGTGCCGAATACCCCAGAAAAAGCTCCAAAAATTGAGGCCAATATAATCATAGTGCCTAGGCTATTGGTCCATTGTCGGGCAGCAGCGGCTGGAGCTAAAAGCATAGCACTCATTAGCACTACACCAACTGTTTGCAGGCCTACAACAATGGCTAATACAATAAAAGTGGTAATTAAAATATCTAAAAACCGTACATTGAACCCCAGTGTTTTGGTATAATCAGCATCAAAGAGTAACAACTTTAATTCTTTCCAAAATAGGAGCAGAACAAGCAAGCTAATACCTGTAATTAATGCCATCATCCAAACATCTTTTTCCATGAGCGTTGCCGCTTGTCCGAAGAGGTATTTGTCAAGACCTGCCTGATTCGCATTCGGCATTTTTTGAATGAAGGTGAGGAGTAACATCCCAAAACCAAAAAATAAAGAGAGAATTAAACCTAAGGCGGTATCACTTTTTAATCGGGTTCGTTTTACAATGCCTTTGATCCAAAAAGTTCCGAGAAGGCCACTAATTAAAGCGCCTAATAATAAAACATTAACCTCTTTAATACCCGTAATTATAAAAGCCAATGCAATTCCGGGGAGCGCTGCATGTGAAATCGCGTCCCCTAATAGACTCTGTTTACGCAATACTGCAAAACTTCCCAACATTCCACAAATAGCACCCAAGATAGCCGTACCTAAAGTGATGGTCCGTAAGGTGTAGTCTGTAAAAAAATCAGTTAGTTCCATTGGTTGTTTCTAGTTTCAAGTTTTTTAGAGGGTAGAGGGTAGAGGGTAGAGGGTAGTTGGTAGAATTAATCATTTTTTTTATTTTTTATATATTTTTGTAAAGAGGATATCATTTTAGATAATTCAGCCAACTGAACGCGAAAATTATAGTTGATTTCTTCATTTATATATTTTCTTCTAAAAGCAATTGTAGCACAAGTGACACATTCTCTTACCGAGTCAATGGCTGTTTGTAGGTACTTATTAAACATCGCGTCACTAGACCCAGAGCCTTCACTTATATTTAGTGCAATTGAATTTGCGGCTCTAATAAATTGTGAAGTTAGCCGATAGTTTTCCATGTTTGGAAAAGTTTCGGTAGCATCATAAACATCATCAATGAAGTCTAATGCTTTCTGATACACTTTTAAATCCTCAAAATTAAATTTCGGCTTCTCCATTATTTCTTTTTTCTACCCACTAAAAACTAACCTCTACCTTCTAATTACTTATTAACAGCCACTTTATAATTAATTCCGTAAGTTTTCGTAAGATTATCATCATTGAAAATATCTTTCACTGGCCCCGAGGCAATACCCTTGACGTTCAAGAAAGTCACCCAATCGAAATACTCCGGTACAGTTTGTAAATCGTGGTGCACAACAATGAGTGTTTTTCCTTCTTTTCGCAATTCTTTTAGAATGTTGATGATGGCTTTTTCGGTAGTAGCATCTACGCCTTGAAAAGGTTCATCCATTAAATAAATAGAGGCATTCTGAACTAACGCTCGAGCTAAAAAAATACGCTGTTGCTGTCCACCACTCAGTTGACTAATTTGTCGGTGTTTAAAAGACAGCATGCCTACTTTATCTAAGGCTTCTAGGGCTAATTTTTTTTCTTTTTGTCCTGGTCTTTTAATCCAACCTAAACTCCCGTACGTACCCATCATCACCACATCAAGGGCAGTGGTCGGAAAATCCCAATCCACACTTCCTTTTTGAGGAACATAAGCCACATTATCTACCTGTTTTTTATAAGGTTTACCAAATATTTGAACACTTCCTGCCAAGGGTTTTATAATCCCTAAAATAGCCTTAATTAAGGTTGATTTTCCAGCGCCATTTGGACCTACAATGGCCATTAAAACCCCTTCAGGAATCACTAAATCGATATCCCATAAAACAGGCTTATAGTTGTACGCCACCGTAAGATCATCAATCTGTACTGCAGGAAGTTTGTTATCTGTTGTCATTCATTGTCGATTATTTGTTTCGAGTTCCAAGTTTAAGGCTCCTTAGTTGTTAAACTCTAGACCAGAAACTTGATACACTTTTATTTTAGCGCATTTACGATCGTATTCACATTATATTCGAACATGCCAATATAAGTGCCTTCGTTAGTGCCGGCGTTTCCTAAAGCATCGGAATATAATGTTCCACCGATTTCAACTTGAAAACCTTGTGCCAAAACAGCCTGTTGCAAGGCTTCGATAGTCCGCCTGGGAACACTACTTTCCACAAAAATGGCCTTTACTTTTTTGTCCATAATTAATTTTGCAAGCTTCTGAACATCTTGTACGCCAGCTTCGGTAGCTGTGCTTAGCCCTTGTAGGCCAACCACTTCAAAACCGTATTCTTCGCCAAAATAGTTAAAGGCATCATGTGCGGTAATTAATATTCTTTTTTCTTCAGGTAAGGAAGCAATCGTGTTTTTTATTTCGGTTTCTAACCCCTCAAGACTTTTTAGATATTCGATCTTATTTTTTTCAAAAAAATCAGCATTTTTAGGGTCTAAGGCCCCTAATTCTTGAGTTAAATAGTTGGCAATTTGTTTCCAATACCTCAAATTAAACCAAATATGTGGATCGTAATTTGAAGCAAAGTATTCGGAGCCGATGAGTTTGTTTTTATCTAAGACTTCGGCCAAGGCAATGGTAGCTTTAGTCCGATTCATTTTCTCAAAAACATCGACTAACTTACCTTCTAGATGCAATCCGCTGTAAAAAACAACATCAGCGCTGGTTAATTTAGATACATCGCCTTCGCTGGCTTTGTATAAGTGAGGATCAACGCCACTACCCATTAGCCCTTGAATGTGTATTGAATCGCCACCGATATTACGAACTAGGTCAGTAATCATGGTTGTCGTAGTGACGACCTTAAGCTTACCATCAATAGGTTTATTTAAATTTTTGCAAGCCGATGCGAAAATAAGGCATACTAAAACTAGTATTTTTTGTTTCATGTTTCTTTTTGTCAAAGTAAGATCATTGTAAATTTAGAGCCTAACATAAATATTGTCTGTGGCAGTTTTTGATAATAGAATGCTTTTTTTGTTGGCAATAACTGTCATACTTTCATCGAATGTCTCGATATGAACTACTTCAATTTTAGTATCTAATCCAATTTCTTGTTTGGCTAAAAATTGAAGAAAGGAAGAAGAGTCATCATTAAAACCTTTACAAATAGCATGGTCTCCTTGTTGCAGCTCAGAAAGTCTTTTTTTAGGGACTTTAGGCAGATTTCCGTTGGCATCAGGTATGGGGTCTCCGTGCGGATCATACTCAGGTCTGCCTAAAAATAAATCAAGTTCTTCCACCAATTTTGAGGATTTAATATGCTCTAACTGCTCTGCCACCTCATGAACCTCATCCCAATTAAAATTCAAACGTTTTACCAGAAAATATTCCCATAAGCGATGCTTGCGAACAATAAGCAAGGCTTGTTCTCTTCCTGTATCCGTTAATTGAACACCATAATATTTTTGATAATCTACTAAATTTTTATCTGCTAAGCGTTTAATCATTTCGGTGACAGAAGCCGCTTTGGTGGCTAACTTCTCAGAGAGGCTACTGGTAGATATGCCGCCTTCTGTTTCTTGTTGCAAATGAAATATAGCCTTTAAATAATTTTCTTCGGATTGCGTAAACATAATTTTAATAAAGTATAAAGATACATTTTTATTTTTAATAATAAATTATTAGGTTTGCCTAAATATTATTTTAAGAATATTAAAACTAGCTTAGAATGACAAAAAAAATGTTCTTATACTTTTTCTTTTCAGTGATACTTCTGAGCTATTCACAAGAAAAAAAAACGCTTTTAAAGGGCAGGGTTACATCAGGTAAGGAAGCTGTATCTTTTGCTTTTATCGTCGTAAAGAATGGTTTACAAGGAACTACTAGTGATGCCAAAGGTGATTATTTCTTAGAACTTTTGCCAGGGAAATACAACATACAGGCAAGTTCTCAGGGCTTTAGGAGTATCACAAAAGAAATAATTATAGTTCAAGATGAACCTCTTACACTAAATTTTGAACTTTTAGAAGACGCCTTGGGTTTAGATGAAGTCGTTATTAGCGCCACACGAAATAGGGTAGAGCGCAAAAATACACCTGTAGTAGTATCGACTTTAAAACCTAGATTACTAAACGCAACGCAATCATTGAGTGTTGCAGACGGACTAAATTACGCCCCAGGTGTTCGGGTAGAAACCAATTGCCAAAACTGTGGTTTTACCCAAGTTAGGTTAAATGGTTTAGATGGTGGATACACACAAGTACTGCTCAATAGTCGGCCTGTATTTAGCTCCCTACTTGGGGTGTATGGATTAGAACAAATACCTACGAATAGTATTGAGCGTATAGAAATAGTGCGAAGCGGAGGTTCGGCACTATTCGGCTCCAACGCCATTGCAGGAACCGTAAATATTATCACTAAAGACCCTGTATTAAATACTTGGGAAATTGGAACTAATTTGGCTTTGATTGATGCTAGTACTGCAGATCGTAATCTAAATTTTAATACTTCGTTGGTGGCTGATGATCTTTCGAGTGGTATTTCTGCATTTGGTACCTATCGCAATCGGGATGCTTTTGATGCTAATGCTGATGGCTTTACAGAGTTGGTTGAACTTCGCAACAATACCTTAGGCGCCAAGATGTTTGTAAAACCAAATGACCGCAGCCGATTGTCAATCAACTTAAATGCCATAAAAGAATACCGTCGCGGCGGAAATGAACTCGACTTAGCCCCGCAATTTACGGATATCACAGAAGAATTAGAGCACGATACTTTTATAGGCGGTGCAGATTATGAAATAGAAAGTAAAGATAACACCGGGAATTTTCAGTTCTACACTTCGGCATCACACACCAATCGCAATAGTTATTATGGTGGCTTAGGAGGTGGCAGAACCTCACAAGATAGCATTAGCGCAAATAATGCCTTCGGAAATACTAAAGATTTAGCTTGGGTAAATGGACTTCAATACACCAAATCTTTTAAAAACGAAGATGTACTTACCTTAGGATCAGAATTTAACCATGCCAATACCGAAGATAAAATTGAAGGGTATAACAGGTTCATTGATCAAAAAGTAAATTCCATAGGTACTTTTGCCCAATACGAGTGGAAACCAACAGAAAAGTTTACAGCTTTAGTTGGCGGCAGGTTAGATTATGTTTCGGTTTTAGGAGCGTATACTATAGGTGGCATTGAAAGAGCTGTTGATATTCAGCAAACAGCTTTTTCTCCGCGATTAACCATATCCTATAAATTTTTGGAAGAATTAAAGTTTAGAGGTGGCTTCGCTAGGGGCTTTAGGGCGCCACAAGCTTTTAATGAAGACTTGCATATTTCAAGTGTCGGGGGAGAGCCGCAATTTGTAATTTTGTCTAATGATTTAAATACCGAATATTCCAATGCCTATACAGGATCTTTAAATTATGCGAAATCAGTAGGACTTTTACAACTCGATTTTTTAGTAGAAGGATTTTTTACCAGCTTACAAAATCCGTTTACCTTAGTTAGTACTGGAGCCGTATTAGAAAATGGTTCTATTTTAGAAGAAGTTCGTAATGGGGAAGGAGCAAGGGTATACGGTGCTAATTTTGAATTTGGTTTATCTCCCAATCCTAAGTGGCAGTTTCAATTGGGCGGTACATTACAAAAGGCAAAGTATCAGGAATCGCAAATTTTATTTGAAAGTGATGGCACACTAGGAGAATCAGACGTAGTTGTAGATGAATTTGTGAGAACACCAAAGCTTTACGGCTATGTAAATACGGCATGGATTCCGAGTGAACTTTTCAATATGGATGTTACAGGAACCTATACCGGCCCAATGATGGTGCCTAAAGTCATAAGTGATACTGGTTTTTTACAGGTAAATGAAGTTCAACCGTTTTTTGATTTGAATTTGAAGTTCGAATCACATATCGATTTTAATGAAAACTTTATGATGACTTTTTCCGCGGGTGTAAAAAATATTTTTAATAACTACCAAGATGATTTTGATTTAGGTGCGAGGAGAGACTCAGATTATGTGTATGGTCCCTTAGCGCCAAGAACATTTTTCTTTGGTATAAAGTTTGGAAAGTTACATAAATAGTCCATAACCATTAAACTCAGAAAATGAAGTTTCTTTTAAGCATTTTTATGTGCTTTGTAATTAGTCCAACACTTTTTGCCCAACAGACCAAAATAAAATGGTTGACTTTTGAGCAATTGGAAGATTCTTTGGCGCTTAAACCTAAAAAAGTATTTATTGATTTTTACGCCGATTGGTGTGTGTACTGTAAAAAAATGGATGAAGCAGCGTATAAGAATGTCGAGGTCATTAAAATCTTAAATACCGAGTATTACGCCGTAAAAATGAACGCCGAATCCAGAGATACGATTATTTTTGATGAGCAAACCTATAAAAATACAGCTTACGGTAAAAAAAGAAACCCCGTGCACGAAATTCCGCTTTTACTAGCTTCAAGAGAAGGAATTCCATTTTCGCTTCCTGCCATTGTTGTTTTTGATAAAAACTTTCAAATTACACAGCGGTACTTTGAATATATCTCTCCTAAAAAAATGTTGAAGGTGTTAAACGAATAATACACTACCCTTTTTTCGCTTAGCCTAGGTAAGAGTTGACCTACTTTGAAAATTACAAGCTAGATAATAGCTCTCTTCTTTCACAATTTATATGCTTGTAAAAGCCAACAAGCTGTCTTTTTTCACCTAAGTTGAAGCTCGTATACATTCTTTTTTTAGGGTATTTATGGTATAAAATTTCAGATCAAAAATTACTTTAAGCTATTTTAAAAGGCAGAGACCAGCGTAATGCAAAACATTAAAATAGGAGTGAATTATGCTTTTTGTCGATAATAAAACAACTTTTATCGATATTCTTACACCTACAAAGTAAGTGTTTCACAACATAAATAAGAATAATACTACAAAAATACTAATCTTCGCAGGGATATAAAAATGCAATTTAAATAATATAACCAAATGAACCTAAGTAACCTCTACCCAACCAAGTTTAACTTTAAACTATTTTTTTCCATCTTTTTTATCTTCAGACAACACAATTTTACAGGACAAACAAGCCCTATAAAACTAGAAAACAGCAAAGCCTTACAAAGAACTTTCGCATTATTAGTAATCTTAGTTTTGGGACTACATAGTCTAAGTGCCCAGACCCAATTGGGTGCTGATATTGACGGAGAATTACCTGGTGACCAATCAGGCAATTCAGTAAGCTTGAGTGCGGACGGTACAAGAGTGGCCATAGGTGCACAAAATAATGATGGTAATGGCAACCTTAGCGGTCATGTTCGAATTTACCAGAATGATGGAAATAATAACTGGTTACAATTGGGAATGGATATTGATGGGGAGGCCGAAAGTGATTACTCAGGCATATCCGTAAGCCTTAGTGCAGATGGTACTACTGTTGCCATAGGCGCATTCACAAACGACGGTAACGGTCTAAATAGTGGGCATGTCCGTGTTTTTAGATTCGATGGAACTAATTGGGTACAATTAGGTGCAGATATTAATGGAAAGAATGCAGCTCATTGGTTTGGTCTTAGTGTTGGTATTAACCATAATGGAAATTTAGTTGCTATTGGTGCACCGCAAGGGGGTGCCAATTCAGTAGGCATATATAGTTTTGATGGTTCTAATTGGTCTCAATTAGGTGTAGATATAAATTATTCTGGGATAGGAAGGCATTTAAGTTTTAGTAATGATGGCAGTACGGTTGCAATAGGTGCGCCATATAATAGTGATAGTGCTTCCAATAGTGGTCAGGTACGTGTTTATCGCTTAGATGGATCTAACAACTGGGTTCAAATTGGCTCCGATATTTATGGGGAGGCCGCTGAAGATTTTTCAGGGGAAGCTTTAAGCCTAAACGCTGATGGCAGTATATTGGCAATCGGTGCAAAGAACAATGACGGTAATGGCAATGACAGTGGTCATGTGAGAGTATTTGGTTTGGATGGAGGTACTAATTGGTTACAATTAGGGACGGACATTGATGGTGAAGCTGCTGGTGATCAGTCCGGTTTTTCGGTAAGCTTGAATGAAGATGGCACTATTGTGGTGATTGGAGCTGACAAAAATGATGGTAATGGTGTTGACAGTGGCCATGTCCGAGTTTTTAATTTTGACGGCAGTGATTGGTCACAGCGTGGAAATGATATTAACGGGGAGACTGCAGGTGATTTATCCGGACAGTCGGTAAGCCTAAGTGCAGACGGGAGTGTCGTGGCTATAGGGGCCACCAACAATACAGGTGTTAATGGTTCTTACAGTGGTCATACACGTGTTTATTCTACACTCTTTTTCATAACAAGCGAAACCGAATTGTCCTTATCCGAAAACGGAGGTGCAGAAATCTTCACCGTAGTACTTGGTTCACAACCCTCTAATGATGTGGTGTTCGATATTTCTAGTAGCAACACAAATGAGGCCACGGTATCTGCTTCTCAACTAACTTTCACCGCTGCCAATTGGAATACTCCACAAACCATTACCGTGACAGGGGTAGACGATGCTATAGATCGGGATGATACCGCCACCATAACCATATCGGTGAACGATGCAAGCTCAGACGATACTTATGATGTTTTGCCCAATCAGAGTGTAAGTATTATTTTGACAGATGACGATACCGCCGCCTATGTAGTAAGCAAGACAGCTTTGACCATTGCGGAAAATGCAGGAACAGATTCGTTTACAATTGTTCTTGATTCGCAACCAACCAGCAATGTGGTCTTTGATATCTCCAGTAATGATACAGGCGAAGCGACCGTTTCATCTGCCCAAGTAACTTTTACCAACGTAAATTGGAATGTACCTCAAAGCATTGTAATTACAGGAGTTGATGATAATGAAAATGGAAATGACAACGCCATAATAACTGTATCAGTAAATGATGCTGGCTCAGATGATGCCTTTGATGCATTGGCCAATCAAATGGTTGCCCTGACCCTAACAGATGAAGGAGATAATCTACCAGTGTTTACCAACCCAGTAGGTCTTCAGGATTTTTCAAGTACCTCTTTTATTGCGAGCCAATATTTAACCAGTTCAACGACCACGAGAAAACTTGGACTTGAGTTTTCCAATGATGGTACTAAAATGTATTCAATTGGTTTTGATGATGATTTGATTATTGAATACACCTTATCCACTCCCTACTCTGTTACCACGGCAACACGTACTTATGAATTAAATATTACCGCAAATGGTCAATACCCTAGAGGTTTGGCATTTAGTGCTGATGGTTACAAAATGTTTATATTAAGTCGAGGAACCAAGGTGATTTATGCCTATGATCTTTCGACTCCATACGACCTTTCAACAGCAGTAATCGGGACAGATTCTTTTGATATTTCCTCCTACACATCATGGAGTGTGGAGGGCGTAGATTTTAATCCAGAAGGTACAAGAATGTATCTTACCAATGCTAGAACCAATTCATCTTCCATTGAACAATTTAGTTTAAGCACTCCATTCGAAATTGCCACAGCTAGCTATTTGGGTTCCAAGGACATTTCCTCTCGTTTTGGGAGCAGCGTTTACGGCATTACCTTTGGCAATGGTGGAACACAAATGTTTATTGGACACTATAGTGATGGTCGCGTAGTTAAATATCTTTTAAGTACTCCCTACGACGTAAGTACGGCTACACTGACCGCCAATAACGGAAATGTTTTTTCTTTAAGTACGCCAACAGATATCGTGTTTAGTTCGGCATTTGATAAGGTGTTTATTCTACGTTACGGTCAAAGTAGTGTTTATGAATACACTATAGGAAATCAGTCTTTAGAATTTCCAGAAAATAGCACGTCTCTAGTTACAGATGTTGATGCCAATGATGGTGACGGCGGTAGTTCAGATACGGGTATTACGTATAGCTTGGTAAGTGGTGGAGACAACGATTTATTTGCCATAGATACTGGAACGGGGGAATTAACCTTTTTAGCAGTCCCTGATTTTGAGACGCCTTTAGATAATGGTGCAAATAATACTTATGATATAACTATAGTTGCTACCGATACTAATGGTTTTACTCAAAATAACCTTAGTATTAAAGTAACCAATATTGACGAAGTGGCGCCTACCCTAGTGTTGACAGGAAACCAAACTATAAGTACAGACACCGATAACTGTTTTTATACCATACAAGGCACGGAGTTAAATCCTACGACTGCAACTGACAATAGTGGTAGTCTGGCTTCACTGACTTATTCGCTGCAGAAAATGACACCGAACCCCAATCTAGTAGAAGAGGACTTTAATACAGGAAGTTGGGATGCAACTAACTTTGAATTAGGTACCAATATGGGGTCTGTAGTCAATGGGGCATATAAAAGTGATCCAAATAGCAGGGGCACGCTAAGAAGTGTAGCAGAATTCACTCCCACGGTAGGTAATCCTTTACATGTTTCTGCCACGCTTAATTTCATGGGTGGTGAAGGTATCGCTTTTCTAGGCACCCGTAGTACAGGGGAGCAACCTGGCGGAAATTTTGGTGCGGAACCTGTAGGCCTTGTGTTAAGAATTCATAATTTCAATGAAGGGCAAACAAGTACATCTACTGGGTATGACTATCAACCAAGGCCTGGAAACGCTTTTTATACCAATCCAATAAAATTTAAGATAATAGATGATGGTAATTCCATGAGCGTTACCATGACGAATTTGGTAACTGCAGTATCACATTCTTTTACCTTTAATTCATCGTTTAATTCCGGTTCAGATCACATTGTCTTTTCTGGGGACAACAGCGTCTCTTGGGATGATATTCAAGTAAGCCTTGGTCCTAATGAAACACTTCAAGAATATGCCAATGGTAGTGGTTCTTTGGTTGGAGAAACATTGAATATTGGTGAACATACTATTACGTGGATCGCCACAGACAGTAGTGGTAATGAAACAATAGCTTCACAAATTATTACGGTTGAAGATTCTATTGATCCGGTAGTTGTAACTCAAAATATTACGATTACTCTGGATAATAATGGGCAAGCATCTATCCTTGCAACGGCCATTGATAATGGATCTACGGACAATTGCGGTATTTTTTCTCTTGTTTTGGACAAAGAAAATTTTACGGCAGTAGATACGGGAGACAATACAGTAACACTGACGGTCACCGATATAAACGGGAATGTAAATACAGCTACAGCAACAGTTACGGTTATTAATCCAGATATTGATAATGATGGCGTTAACAATGATATCGATAATTGCCCAACAACAGCAAATTCGGATCAATTGGATACGGACAGTGATGGAGCAGGAAATGTATGTGATGACGACGATGACAATGATGGTACGCCTGATACTTCTGATGCTTTCCCACTAGATGCTACAGAAGATACGGATACCGATGGTGACGGAACGGGCGATAATGCGGATACAGATGATGACAACGATGGTACTTTGGATATCGATGACGCCTTCCAATTAGACCCAAACGAAGACAGGGATACGGATAATGATGGTATCGGCAACAATGCGGATACGGATGATGACAACGATGGTACTCTTGATACGGAAGATGCCTTCCCACTAGATGCTACAGAAGATACGGATACCGATGGTGACGGAACGGGCGATAATGCGGATACGGATGATGATAATGATGGTACTC
>CAXBCN010000027.1:0-37199 GCA_963974535.1 uncultured Cellulophaga sp. | reverse complement strand
TAAACCGAAAGTTAATCGCTGACCACCTGCCCTACTTTTCTTATACGAGACGTTGCCAGTAAAAGAAAATGGTATTTGTGAAAATGGTACCATGAGTTTATCTTTTAATTTGGACTGTGATGGTGATGGTCAGACAGATTATGCTTATTCTGGTAGGGTCTGTCGTGAACATTTCTTGAACATGATGGCAGATTTTCAATCCAGATGTTAAATATTAATTAAAACGAAAGAACCGCTTTTAAAGAAAAAAGAAAATGAAAAAATTTACAATAATACTTACTTTACTCATATTTGCAAACTTTTATGCGCAAAACAAAATTGGTTTAATACAATATGGACACAAACAGAGTATGGGGTTAGGCGCACCTATTGGAGTAGATTACAATGCAGTCCTAATCTTTAACAATAACCATTCAAGTTATATGTATGCTAAAGATTCTTTAGAAGGTGGTTTTGTCAACAAATCCGTGGTTATTAAAAAAGATAGTGATAATGTGTTTGTTAAACCTATGAGAACTTCTAAAGAGGGTTATCAGGTTTATATAGAATTAAACAATCAAATGTTAACAAGGAACAAAGGTTATAGTTATGTAAAAGAAGAAGTTCCAAAAATAGAGTGGAAGATTTCAAATGATAAAAAAAAAATAGGAAATTTTGATTGTATCAAAGCCACAGGAAATTTCAGAGGAAGAAATTATACAGCTTGGTTTACAAAATCTATCCCGTTGGCTTATGGTCCATGGAAATTACAAGGACTTCCAGGTCTAATATTAGAGGCATATGACACAAACAAAGAGGTATATTTTTATTTTAAATCCATTAAATACCCTTTAAAAGAAAAAATAGAAATTACCAAACCAAATCCCAAAAGTGATAATAATGATTGGATAACCTTAGATGAGTATAAAAATTTATTAAAAAATCTTCACGAAAAAAATATTCAAAATGGTAGAATGATAGCAGAAACTTATGATGCCGTTGATACAACTGAAAATCAAATGCCAATGAAAAACTTTTTTATAGAAGTATTTGATGAATAAATGAAAAAATGAAAAAAATTCAATTGATATTTTTATTAGTAAATACTTATTTCTGTATTGGGCAAGAACATAAATTATCTGGTATATTATACTCAATTCAAAACGAACCAATTCAAAATGCGACAATTCTAGTTTATCAAGAAGATGAAATAATTGCTTATACCCATTCTAATACATATGGTCAGTATCAAACAAAATTTAACTTGAAAGATAAACGGTCTAATAAATTAAAAATAGTTGCAAATAGTTTAGGATTTCAAGAGAAAGAAAGAATAATAAGCATTGAAAACAAAACCGAATACAAACTTGACTTTATTTTAGAAGAAAAAGCAGAACAATTAAACGAAGTTGTTTTGGAGGCTTGGGAAAAAATAAAGGTCAAACGAGACACGGTTACCTATAAAGTTTCCGCTTTTAAAGATGGTTCAGAAACTGTAGTTGAAGATTTACTCAAAAATATTCCCGGAATAGAAGTGTTATCTGATGGAAATATAAAAGTAAACGGTAAAGCTATAGACAAGTTGCTAATTGAAGGAGATGACCTTTTTGATGATAAATATAAGTTATTAACTAAAAATTTGGATGCCAATAATATTGAAGAAATTGAAGTACTCAACAATTTTGAAGATAATCCTGTATTGAAAAGCTTTCAAGAGTCCGAGAAAGTGGCGTTGAACCTAAAATTAAAAGAGGATAAAAAAAATGTATGGTTCGGCAATTTGGATTTAGGCTATGGTACTGAAGAACGATACAATTCAACAGCAAACATTGGGCTATTAAAAAAGAAAATCAAGTTTTTCAATCTAACCAATTTAAACAGCCTTGGTAAAACCGCAATTTCACAGGTCAAGAATACAGGGACATTAAATTTTAGTGGTTTTGACACCAATAAAAAGATTGAAAAAACGAGTAGCTCTGTTGTCAATATAGACAATCTTTCATCAACTAACTTTTCAAATAACGAAGATATTTTTAATAACTCATTTTTAAATTCTTTGAGTTTTGTAACAAACCTATCAAAACAAACCAAATTAAGAAGTTTAACTTACTTCACTTACGATGAGATAGAAAAACAAAATGATAACATTACAGAATATTTTATTGAGCCAGAGATTATTTCTTTTAATGAGCAAAACAAGATTAATATTAAAGATTTGTCATTTGCAACAGAATTAGAACTTAAGCATTATTCTAAAAACGAGACCTACTTAACCTATGACTTTACATTTGAAAATAACCCAACAAAAACAAGAGGAAACCTAATTTTTAATGGCGATAATATTTCGCAATTTCAAGACGATAAAAATTATAATTTCTTCAATCATTTAAACATTACAAAAAAAATTGCTGATAATACGCTTTTATTAACTTATGGATATTTAGGCTTAAACAACACGGAACAGAATTACACAATTCGGCCTAACATTTTCAGCGATATTTTTGATAATGACGAAGATTTATCTATAAACCAAAACAGTAATACGCCATTAAACTATTATGGTCTAATTTCGGAAATAGTTACGAAAGGTAAAAAGTCAGAATATGGTTTGGAATTTTCGGCAACTGTTGATAGGGATAAGATTGAGAACAGTTTTAGGTTTGATAACCAAACACCAGTTGATACACTTTCAAACAACATAGACTTCAAAAATACCAGACTTTCAATTTTAGGTAAATACAACTATGATATTTCACAATTATTTAAAATTAGTAGCTCGTTAAGTATTTCTCAAAATTATTTAGATATTAATGATACTAAAAAGAATTTCTTCTTTATCAATCCAAAAATTAGGTTTCATACAAAAAAAACCAAGATTGGTAATTTCGGATTGAGTTACAGCTACCAAAATAATCTGCCAAAAGCTCGATATTTAACGGAAGATTTTATCTTAACCAATTACAGAACATTTAATAGAGGAACAAGCGACATACAACAAATCAATAATCATAGCTTTGGCTTTTTTTACACCTTTAACAACTACAAAAAACAATTTTTAATCAACTCTTTTTTGTTGCACAGTTCTGCCGACAAAAGTTATGGGTTAAACAGTCGGATTACAGAACGGACTAACTTTAACCAATACGAAATTATAGAAGGTGGGAAATTTACTAATTATAATTTAAGCATCTCAAGGTACTTAAAAGCTTTGTCAAGTACGTTAAAAGTCAATACTCAACAATCTTGGTCAATCAATCCCATTATCATAAACAACAATATTAGCGAAGTCATAAATTATAATGCCAATTATAGAATACAAGGAACAACTTATTTTAAACTGCCAGTAAACTTTAAATTTGGTTTTCAGTACAACTTTTCAAAAGGAGAATTCGACAATCAAATATCAACGAATGAATATTTGGAAGGGAATTTAGATGCCACTTTAAAATTATCTAACCAATGGTTGTTTAAACTTGAAAACAATTGTTACTCGATAAACGAAAATAACTATTTGTTTATAAATGCCAATCTGAATTACAATCCCGAAAAAAGCAGATTTTCTTACCGATTGACAGCTAACAATTTGACAAACGTTACCGAATTTAAAGACGTATTTATATCTGAATTCCAACGAAATGAAACGAATTTTAGAGTCATTCCAAGATACATACTTCTGAACATAAAATACAGATTTTGACAAACGAACCGAATAAAATACTACTGCCAACAAAGAACTGAGCTAAAAAACAAATCTTTTTAAGCTATTTTTGAAACAAAATTCTCATTGTATGGCATTCCTGATTTAGCAATTGCAAAAGCCTGTTTTAACAGTTTATTGCAAACTGCCAACAAAGCCAGTTTTTTACTTTTTCCTTGTGCCACAATACGCTCAAATAGCTCTCTGCAAGCCTTGTTGTATTGGCAAGCGGTAAAACTACTTAGGAACAATTGATTCCTTAATTTTTTGTTACCTATTTTACTTATCCTACTCCGTCCTCGTACACTACTACCAGATTGCCTGATAGTAGGTGTAATACCTGCATAGCAGCACAGCTGTTTAGAGTTTTCAAACTTTGAAAAACCATCTGTGAATACAACCAATAAAATCGCCGCTTTTTCACCTATACCTGGAATGGTTTTTAAAAGCCTTAATTGTTCCTGTTGTTCCTCTTTTACTAAAGCTAGTAATCGAGCTTCCAGAAGTGCTAACTCTTTATTTAAATGCTTTACGGTTCTGCTTAATGAACGATATACTGCTTTTGAAGGGATACCTAAAACCTTTTCCCCATCCAACTTGTTTTTCATAGCGGTACGGTGCTTTACATAAGTATCCATCAAACGTAACAACTGCAAACATTCCGCTTGACTTTTGTCTTTTGCATTATAAAGAGGTACTTCATTGTTACGAGCATATTCACAGATAGATTTTGCATCACTTTTATCTGTTTTTACCTTCGATAATTTCATCTGGATAAAACGCTTTACCGATAAAGGATTTACTACCGAAACAGCATAGCCCTTCTCATATAAATATTGTGCTAAACAATAATGGTAGTAGCCTATAGCTTCCATGACCACCAAACTTTCCTTTGATAGTTTTTTAATGAATTGCTTAAAGCCTTTTTCATTGTTTGCAAACTGATTATGACCCTTCTCTAAACTAAAAACATCAAATACATCTTTGCTAATGTCTATTCCAAAAAATTCTATATTTTTATTCATAAGAACTGTTTAATGAAAGGACATTCTACTTTGCTTTCAACAACTTGAAATCGAGATCTAGGTCTCACAGAACTGAACGAAATAAAAGTAGAAAAGAGAGGGGATTATCAATGTTGCCGAAGTCTCAAGCTTCACCGTATATACTAACCTTAATCCTCTCTTTTGTTCTTTCTGATTTAGTATCTAATTTAACAAAAGTCAAACTTAAGAAGAACTGAGACGAAATTCATTTTTTAATTTAATATAGGTAGTATGTATTCCTCAATGATAAATTTCCAAATCAATTCTAAACTAAGCTTTGTAAATACCTTAATGAAACTATTGAAACAAATCTGAAGAGGAATAGCAAGAGGGTAACACGCTACGCGATGTTACAAGTTTTTAATTCCTTAATTTACAGTTATTTATATATTTTTAACGTCATCTATTCCTCTTCATTTGCGACAAATACACTAAAAACTTCAGTAAAATGGTTATTATTTGCGACAAATCGCATAGTTACCCCCTCACTTTTGCTAAAAATAATTATCTATTGAATCTTTTTTAATCGATTAAACTATAGTGTCCTTACCCTATTTCCTTTCATTCTATTTCAGGAAAAAAGGTTCGTCTAAAAGTCTTGAACACAAGCCAAAAAGTAATTTGAGTTTATATATTTTTTCTGGAAAATTTCTTTTTGACTTACGTTCGCTTGTTCAACTTTTTAGTGAACTTTATCCATTCTGCATTTCAATAATTTGTCGCTTAGTCTTCTTTGAACACCTTCCCTTTTTGATAGTAAAAGAACAGCATATAAAATTAGCGGGCGCATAAAACGGATGGCGCTGCCCTCCTATTTATAGCCCTTTTCTAATTTTAAATACTTTATATAATCTATATCAAAAAGGGAATGCGATTGGCTCTGAAAGAAGTAAATGAACTACAGCTCAAATCCTATTTCATTTGATCTTTTTTTGCGCTCTATTGAGACTTTAAAAAAGGAAAATGCTCTTGGTTAAAAAAAGTAAAACCCCAAATCTTACCATAACTAACCTTGCGCTGGATCCTGTTTCGATTTTATAGTGTTCAGGTAGATAAGCGTTCATTAAAATCGAATCAGGGCGCTTTATGTGATGAACTTTAATTTTATATAAATAAGTTATCTAACAGGACATTTTAATTCTTATCCTTCTTTTTCTTCTTCCTCCAAAGGATATAAAAGATAAGCATTAGTACAGGCAGAATAATATATACAATGACATCAAAAGCGTTTCCAAAATCGATAGGACTATTGTCATCTGGGTTTCGTGTGCCTATAGGCAATTGTAGTAGAAGAAAAAGATATAGTTTGTATATCATTATTTTTTTTGTAATAGCTTATGTGCAATTTACGAAATTAAGTAGACTGTCCATTTCAGTTTTATCACTTTTCTATTTTTTTAACCTTATTTGCAACCATCGGGCGTAAAGTTAGTTTGTTATTATGGTAACAAAAATAGATATTACGCAAACTGACCAACTCCTTTTTTTGCACTACCAAAAAATTTGTTAAATCTGATTATAATAGTATAAACATTCTTTTTTTATAAGTTCTCTCACTTATAATTATCTTGCCTTCTTCAGGTTATACTATTTCATTGAACTCCAAATTTTACATTCATTTTAATAGCTTCTTTCTGTTTAAATCGTAATAAAAGATTACCAATATCCTCACTAATTTTAGTCTCCACTACCCTAGCATAGATTTGTGTGGTTGATAGCTTGGTATGCCCCAAAAGCTTCGATACAGTTTCCAAAGGCACACCGTTTGAAAGCATGACGGTGGTAGCAAACGTATGTCTTGCAACATGAAAGGTCAAGTTTTTGTGGATGCCACAGTCCCTGCCGCACGTTAGTGTGACTGATGATATGTTGCAACTAAATTCCTTTACAAACCTTTATGAACGCCTCTTTTCTTCTTACTGAAACCTCTAGTTTGGTGTTATCCGAAAGTGTTACATAGCCGCTCTTGGCATACGCTTTAATGCTGTTAAGATTAATAAGGTGCGAGTTGTGTATTCTAAAAAAACCATGACGGGATAAAAGTTCTTCAAAATATTTCAGCGGTTTAGAGACTGTATGTTTCTTCCCATCCGAAGTGAAGATATGTGCGTAGTTCACATCGGCCTCACAACGTACAATATCCGTGATGTTGAGGAAACTATACCCCTCTTTGGAAGGGATGCTTATCCTTTTTGCAGTATTCTCTTTTGAAAAGTGCGAGAGCAATACATTGATTCGTTCGTGTAGATGGTTTTGCTCTACCCGTTCAAATGCTTTTCGCATCGCATTTTCAAAGTCTTCTTTGGCAATAGGTTTCAATAAATAGTCAATAGCGGAAAATTTGAAGGCTTCTATGGCATATTTCTCGTAGGCAGTAGTGAAGATCAGGCAGAAATCACGATGGGAAACAGACGAAAGTACGTCAAAACCAGTTTTTTCGTTCAGTTGTACGTCAAGGAACACAATTTTAGGGCGCATAATTTCTATACCCCTTACTGCTTCATCTACTGTATCAAAACATACCGTTTCTATCTCGTCCCTGTATGGTTGCAACAATGCCAAAAGGCGGTCTGTGCAGTGTTGTTCATCATCTATTACGGCTATGGTCATCATTACTTGTTTTCTCAAAAAGCTGTTTGCAATGGAAGGCTCACCTCAATCCGCGTTCCAGTATTATCTGGTTTATCTGTGATTTGAAGCTTGCCATTGGATTTTTTCTGTTTGTTCAGGATTTTTATACGGTTTTCGGCTATGGCGATCCCCAGTGACTTTTTGTTGTTTGTTTCCGCACCATTTGGTTTTCTTCCAGATCCGTTGTCATCAACGCTGCAAACGAGCATTTGATTTTCTTTTTTTATTTCCACCAAAATATGCCCTTTGGAACCTTTGGATGTAAAACCGTGCCAAATGCTGTTTTCTATAAATGGCTGGAGCATTAATGGGGGAACGAGGGTATTTTCGGTGTCTACCCCTTCTTCAACATTGATGGTATAGGAAAACCTGCCCGGTAGCCTTTTCGACTCTACTTGCAGATAAAGCTCAATGAACTTCAAATCTTCGTCTAAGGATATTTCCTTATGTTCCGAATTTTCGAGTGCCATCCGCATCAATCGCGCAAAGCTGGTTAGGTAGTCTTGGGCGGTTGATGTGTCATTTTTTAGGATATAATCACCGATGGAATTGAGCGAATTGAAAATAAAATGTGGGTTCATTTGTGCGCGAAGAGCTTTCAGTTCGGTATCCGAAACCAGGGCTTTAAACTCCACCTCGTGCTTTTGAGCCAACGCATCCCTTCTACGTTTGTACAGAATAAAACCCAATACCGAAGCAGTAAGCAAAGCTGCACCACCTATAACAGAAGCCTTTTTTATGGTGGTTTGCCGTTTGATTTCAGCTTGTGCCAAGGTACGTTCGTTTTCAAAATCGAACTCCATTTGCTTGCGGGCTATTTCTACCCTGCGGTTTTGGCTGTTTAAGCTGTCTTTAAGTCCGGAAAATGCAATGTGGGCTTCGAGGGCTTTTTTGTACTCGCCCTTGGCAGCAAAAACATCTGCCAGAGTTCCCCATGCCGATTTTTGCAAAAACAAGTTCCCTTGTGCTTCGCTTAGCTTTAAGGATTCCCCTGCATAATGTTCGGCCTTGTCAAAATCCCCGGCTTTCAGGTAAGCCATGGATGCGTTGGCATAGGCAGTTGGACGTACAAACTCGATTCCATGGGCATCTATCAACGTCAGGCTTTTTTCTGCTGATGCTACAGCTGCATCGGAATTCCCTGCCTTTTCGTACATCAGTGACAAATTACTGTACAAATTAGCTTTGTATGTTGAGTTATACTCTATTTGTTTATACGTTAAGGCTTTCTGGTAATAGTAAATGGCAGAATCGATTTTCTCTAATGATCCGTAGACATTGGCAATATTCGCGGTTGCTGTAAGTTCCAGGCCTTTGTTGTTTTGCAGGACTTCCTTAAAATAGCGTAGCGCTTTTTCAAATTCTTCCTGTTCGTAATAAATGGTGGCAATTCCACCCATAACACTCCACTTGTACAGACCCAGCTTAGGATTGTTTTCTGCAACGGAAAGGGCTTTATGATAGTAGTCGAGCGCTTTGTAGGGATTGGAAAAAGAATACTGGCTGATGAGAGCCAAACGTTCATACGCCAGCATCACACCTTTTTGATAGCCGATTTGTTCCGCATTTTCCAAGGTTTGTTGGGTAAAGCTGGTAAGTGTACTATCGGCAGGATTGGCAAACAGTCCCTTTTTGGTATATTCATTCCTTAAATTAATAGACGTTGTATCCGTAGCGGGCAATACGGTAATTCGGCCTAACAAGGAGTCAAGCTCTTTTTGTAATTCCTGACCATTTGCGGGAACGCACGAAACGAATAGAAAAAATAATACAAAAATCCTTTTCATATTGAATGGAAAAAAATACTGTAAATATATAGTTTTTAACAAAAAATCATTTCGATTCACCTGAAAATAAATCAAATACTACGGACAATCATTTGGGGTTTTATGAGGTAAGTAACTACAATACCTTTGTTGTCAAACATAAACCATTCCTATTTTTATGGATACTCAAAACATTCTCAGTTTTTTTAAACGCTCAGAAAAATTGCTTTTCGGGGTTTGCAGTAAGCTTTCCCATAAATTTGGGCTGCAGGCAGTAGGAGTTAGGTTAGCTTTTGTCGTGCTTACGTTTTTGTTTATCCCTATAGGAGTTATTGCCTACGTAGGTTTTTACTTGGCAATTGTCCAAAACAAAAGTAGAATGGTAACTTTTGGGCTTTTCGGGGCATTGTTGGGAATACCTTTTAGCTATTATTTTCAATCGGTTGCCATAAAAAATTTGATGGGTATGTTCAATTATTTGAGAAACCTCAGCGATGTCGTGGACGGATATAACGGATTTATAGGTAACAGCGAGGACATTATCTTTAACATCGTATTGAGCATCGTGGTCTTTACCCTAGTGTGTGGGATCATCGGCTATTTCATGGATAAAAGGGAAACTGGGAAATAGCCTTTGCAATGGGATTTATTCAAACCAATACCTAAATCATGGCGATTATGAAAAACCAAAGAGTTACTAGAATGAAAATTAGTGTTTTACTTATACTATTATCTCCTGCTGTTTTCCAGGCGCAGTCCCAACCTACCGTAAAGGAATCGGTAGAGCAGGTAAAGAAAGATTTCAAGGCAATAAAGAATATTTTCAAGAAGAAGAGCGATACCATAAGTGAAACGGAAACCACGTCCAACGCTCCAAATGATACAAATTTTTTACACCTTCAAGGAGGAGGGATTGCGAAAAATGTGGTATATGTGGATGCAGATAGATTTGGGCATTTCAACCACGGCAAGGCCATAGTCCACAAAGGTACTGCCAGTACCATGATAGATGCGGAAGGGCAATTTGTGTTTCCGTACAACACGCACCGATTTTATGACATACGCAATACCTATGCGTTTCGCGAAAACGAAGTGTATGCCAACGGTATTTTTCAATATGCGAAAAATGGACAGGGAGGCTTTGAATCGTATATGAACGCCGAAGGGAAAGAACTAACCGGATCACCAGAGACCAAGAGCGTTCGAATAGGGCTTAACGGCCAACACGCTTTGCTTGAAGGCGTAAAGACCTTGTACGATCGGCCAAAAAACAAACAGGGCAAGTATCCCATCCAATACCATTACATTACCCATACGGGAAAGTTGTACGTTCTTGGTACGGGACTGGGCAAGATCAACAATGGTATAGGCGTTTATTCCGAATACAAGGACGGCTGGAAACTCGGATACATGAAACTATCGGGCGAAAAGTTGACCGAGGCCGTTTTTGACGAAGCCGAACCTTTTTTTGATGGAATGGCGGTTGTGGGGAAGAAAGATCAATATGGGATAAATAAATTCGGCTATGTCAATGAAAAAGGCGAATTGGTAATCCCGTTTCTATTTTCAATAAGGCCCTCTAAATTTTCCGGAGGATTTGCAAAGGTGGAACCAAAAGATCGTGGCGAGTTCCAGTATGCTTTCATCAATAAAAAAGGGGAGGTTATATTTAAACAAACGGTAGAAGATAAAAGAAAACTTGGCAATCACGAATTTGATACGTTTCAAAGCTATGGTCTTACGACCACCACTGGTGGCTTTTATGTGATGGATACGCTTTTTAAAGTGCTACCGAAAGCTGATTTTTTTGCCCGGTTCGGCATTAGTGGCATTTCGCATATCCAAGGGGCATCCTACCATGAACCGAACGGTGGCACGCATTCCAGCAAAGGGCTTTTTAGCGTGGTGGACGAGACCAATCCTAAAATTTATTTCTCCAACAATGACATGAACCACCAAGGTAGACTTCGCGGTAAGGAGCTTCGGATAGGTTTTATAAATCTTGGGACAAAAACTGTGGTGCTCCCGGCTTTTTCAAGAATCGGGTATTTCGACCCTGTTTCAGAATTGGCCTATGCCGAAGTAGATACGGTGGTAAAAAAGGGAGGGCATAATGTTATTGAAACCACCAAGGGCTATATCAACGATAAAGGTGAATGGGTGATTTTACAGGCAGAAGGCAGCAAATGGTAACCCCATTAAATTCAAGTTCATTCAACACTATCAAATTTAGACAACATGAAATATCTAATCATCGTCCTGATGTTCCTTTCCTGTAAAATTGGGTCATGTCAATCTGCCAACAGCACCACGGCAGCCCAAACGCTTGAACATCCTATCATCCAACTACTCTTGGATAAAATAAAATCTGATGTCAAAACAGAGGGAGGAACCTTTGAACTTTCTGATACAAATGAATATATGAGCTTGTCAAGCAAGTACGATTGGGGACGTACCTCTATTGATTTTTCAAAACTCAAAAGCGAACACATTTTTGGCGATTTGGGAAACGACGGTATTGAAGACGCCGTGATCAATGTCAATGCATATTATGGTGGAAATTCTGAACATCTTATATTGTATGTATTTTCCAAAACAGCTAATGACTGGAAATTGGTTCTTGAAGTAAATGCTTCAGACAAACTGCTGAAAGATTGTGATAAAGGCAAGTTTTATCCCAAAAAAATAGAAAAAGGTTTCCTTATTGGAGAATCCCAATGTTTTAAAGATTCCGATCCACATTGTTGTCCTTCCCTAAAATACCGGACCACAGTAAAACTTGAAAACGACCGATTGATTTCGATAGAAAAGAAAAAGAAATAATTTGTTTAAAAAAAGTGTGATTAGGCACATTCTTTTATTTTCATGGTCTGGTTTTGACAGACCTGTTTTCCGTTGAATTTGTTGCTGTCTAGTCTTAATTATGGCTATCAGTTTTATATATATTAAAATTTCCTTTCAATATACTCCCGTTGCATTATTAGGAGCAAATTGAAAGGAATTTCGTTTCAAGCTTTTAAAAATATTGGTTTAGTTAATAGCTTGACATTGTTGTTTTCTCGTTTGCAACCTAAATAATAGATTTTGTATATCCTCGCTTATCTTGGTTTCCACTACCCTAGCATAGATTTGTGTGGTCGAAAGCTTGGTATGACCTAACAGCTTCGACACCGTCTCTATTGGTACGCCATTTGAAAGCATGACGGTCGTGGCAAAAGTATGCCTTGCCACGTGGAAGGTCAGGTTCTTATGGATACCGCAGTCCTTTGCTATTTCCTTTAGATAATCATTGGTCTTTTGGTTTGAGCTTAAGGGCAATAGTGTATCCGTTTGGCTGTCCCTGTATTTCTCCAGTATTTGCATTGCTGGGGGAAGGATGGGTATTTTAACCATTTCATCCGTCTTTTCCCGTTTGGTGAATATCCAACGCTTATTGTCAATCCCGATGGTTATTTGGTCTAGCGTAAGTTCCTTGGCATCAATATAGGACAGTCCCGTATAGCATGAAAAGATGAAGCAGTCCTTCACCTTTTCTAGGCGTTCATTTGTGTAATGGGTGCTTTCCAACAGTTCCAGTTCCCTTTCAGTTAAATGGTCCCTATCATACCTGTCATATTTAAGTTGGAACTGGTCAAAGGGGTTCTTTTGCATCCACTCCAATTTTACAGCGAGGTTTATCATTTTCTTGAACCGTTCCAAATGCTTCATCACACCATTGTTGGAAAGCATCAATTGTTTATTGGTATTCCTATAACTTCTCAAATACTGTTCAAAATCCAAAATGAACCCATAGTTTAATTGTTTTAAATAAATATCCTTAACTTTTTGTTTATGGTTTAGAAATTTTTGTAAATACTTTTCCGTGGTGTAATAGTTTTTCATCGTGCCATGTTTCAGCACATTGACCATATTGGTATTATGGTATTCTATTAGCTCATTTAGGGTCTTGTGGGTATCGTCCTCTCCCAAGTATCTTGACTTAATTGTGTTGGCAGTCACTATCTTGGATTCTTCCAAAAGCTGCTTGTGGCAATCCAATAACCTGCTGTATTCTTGGTCGAGGTATTTGTTCAAGGTCAGTATGGGATAAGAGCTGCCCCGTCCCCTGTTTTTGGAGGAATCCCAATCTCTTTGTCGGACATGTCGCTTTAGACTGATCTCGGAACGCTTGCCATTAACGGTAATTCGTGCGTAAATGGATAGTTCCTGTGGCTTGCTTCGGGACTTTCTTGTGAAGATAACCACCGAAAAGGTTTTGCATGTTTGCATCTTAAGAAGCTTTCGTTAAACAATTATTTGTAAAAACAAAAGTCAAATCATTCTTAAATGTTCCTTAAAACTACAACAATTCCGGTAAATAAGTGTTCACCGATTTGCACACCTTTTATATGATTTCAATTGGTTTTATTTGATATCAAACAAAATGGCTAAAAACAAAAAACACTGATAATCATACGATTAACAGTGTTTTGATACTACCTATTTCTAGGTTCGTCGGGGTGGCAGGATTCGAACCTGCGACCTCCGCGTCCCAAACGCGGCGCGATAACCGGGCTACGCTACACCCCGAGCGTATGTGTTACTAGTTTTATAAAAAAATTAGCGGAGAGACAGGGATTCGAACCCTGGGTACCCTTTTGGGGTACGACGATTTAGCAAACCGTTCCTTTCGGCCACTCAGGCACCTCTCCAATGATGTTCAAAGAACAAGCATAAAATTTCGGTTGCAAATGTACTTTTTAGAATAGGATAACACAACTATTTTTCATGTTTTTTTTTATAAAAAAACTACTACTCTGGATACTCGACTCTTAGATGATAAATATTAATTAATTTTTGTTTCAAAACCTTCTTAATTTGCTCTATTTCTTTAAAAGTGATGTTCGCATTTAAAAATTGATTGGCTCGCATTTGCCCCCCAATAATTTTGTTTACAAATTCATCAATAACCAAAAAGTTAGGATTTTTTAAACTTTTAGAGGCTGCCTCTATGGCATCTGACATCATTAAAATAGCCGTTTCTTTTGAAAAAGGAATAGGTCCCGGATACTTAAAATCTTGTTCATCAACTGTAGTGCTTAGCTCCTGCTGTTTTTTATAAAAATAATACACTAATGTGGTTCCATGGTGTACGCGAATAAAATCAATAACCCTATCTGGTAGGTTGTTTTTCCGGGCAATTTCAATTCCATCTATGACATGATTAATAATAATTTTAGCGCTATCTAAGGGGCTCAATTCGTCATGAGGATTAACATTCGTAATTTGGTTTTCAGTGAAATAAGTAGGATTGTTCATTTTACCGATGTCGTGATATAAAGCCCCTACCCTGACTAGCATAGCATTTGCACCGATTTCATTCGCTGCCGCTTCCGCAAGATTTGCTACTTGCAAGGAATGATGAAAAGTACCAGGCGCTTTATTAGATAACTCTTTTAATAGCCTTGAGTTCGTATCCGAAAGCTCAAGTAGTGAAACATCGGATACCAGACCAAATACCTTTTCATAAATATAAATTAATGGTTGCACAAATAGGGTAATCATACCGTTCAGCAAAAACAAACCAAAAACCAACCATTCTAAATTATCTAGATTACCTTCATGAATCATATGAAAGGCAAAATACCCAACAACATAAATCAAGGTGATTTGGCCTACGGAAATAAAAAGATTAGCTCTCTTATACAATTCGGAGACTGTTAAAATAGTAACAATTCCAGTAATAATTTGAAGAAATATGTACTCAAAACTATTCGGAACCACAAAACCTAAAATAAGCACTGCCAAAACATGAACAAACAAGCCTAACCTAGCATCAAAAAAAGTTTTTAATATTAATGGCAATATGCATAAGGGAACAACAAAAACAAAGGCTTCATTATATTTTACCACAAGGGTGGTAATAAATACCATAAACAGAATATTAAAAAAAATAAAGGTGACTTTGGTGTTGTTCTCGTAAATTTTCGGTCTGTACTTTTTCAGGAAGAATAATAACATGAGTAATACTAAAGCGACCAATACCGCATATCCAATGAGAATAAAATAATAATTGTTGTTATTGTATAATTCAGATTCGTACTCTCCTTTAATAGAATTCAGGATTTTAAAATCATTTGCCTCAACAATTTCGCCCTTGGCTATAATTAATTTACCTTGATCAATGGTACCACGGGTATAAGAAATTTTTGAAATTTCATCCTCAATTATTTTATTCGTTAATTCTGAATCTAAAAAAACATTTGGCCTTAACACATCAAAAAACAATTGCTCATAGGGCTTTATTAGGGTAGCTAAATTTCTGTTCTCGAGCACCTGTTTGGTCACTATGCCAATATCATTTTTACTAAATAATTTGGTTGTGTTTATTTTCTTTACTTCATTATTCTGAATTAAATTAATAGTTTTTTCTGTGGTAACCACAGACAAATCCTCAACAAGGCCATTGGCATAAAACTCTTGCAAGACCTCTTTTCCTGTTTTTATTAAATAATTTTTTCGGGCATCTGTGATATCTTTCTCACCGTCAATTAAGTTGTTAATCTGTAGTTCGTAAGAAGCATATACCTCATCCACAATTTGACTATTGTAATTAAAATAAGGTGTTTGATTATCTTTAATGGCCTGCTTCTCCTTATCAATCTCCTGAGCTGTTTTTTTGATGGAAAAATCAAAAGGAGCATAATAATTTTCGTACTGCCAAGGTTTCTCCTTTTGAAATTCATATTTAAATTTACCCCCCTTAGGGAAAAAGAAAACAATGAAGACAATGGATACGAGATAAATAAAGTATTTATAAATTACCGATTGGTTTTTAAAAATTTTATCTAAAAAAGTGCTCATATCATCCTGTGTATTACTTCAAAAGTAGCTAATAATATTATATAATGTGCTGCAAGTAGTATTTGCCATTAAAAAAATTAAATTAAAAAAAGAAATGGTAAACTTTTCAGAATAAATTAAAGCCACCAAGTTCATTCTACATAAATTTATTAATTTCGCAAAACTAAATTTTTAGACAACATGAAAAAAGTAGTCATTGTTTCTGCGGTAAGAACACCAATAGGCAGTTTTATGGGAAGTTTATCAAGCGTTTCGGCACCTATACTCGGTTCTGTCGCTATTAAAGGAGCCTTAAATAAAATTAATCTAGACCCCAAACTAGTAGATGAAGTGCTTATGGGTAACGTGGTACAAGCAGGAACTGGGCAAGCCCCTGCAAGACAAGCAGCTATCCATGCTGGGATTCCAAATACGGTACCCTGTACCACCATCAATAAAGTTTGTGCCTCAGGAATGAAAGCTGTGATGCAAGGAGCGCAGGCCATAGCCCTTGGTGATGCGGATATTGTGGTTGCTGGCGGTATGGAAAACATGAGTTTAATTCCTCATTATGTTCACATGAGAAATGGACAAAAATTTGGCCCAACTACATTAACAGACGGCATGCAAAAAGACGGACTTGTAGATGCCTACGATAACAATGCCATGGGTGTTTGTGCCGATGCTTGTGCTGATAAATACGAGTTTAGCAGAGAGGATCAAGATAATTTCGCCATCCAATCCTATAAAAGATCTGAAGCAGCTTGGCAGAAAGGTTATTTTGATGATGAAGTAGTACCCGTAGAGGTTCCTCAAAGACGTGGAGAGCCTATTTTGGTGACCAAAGACGAAGAATATACCAATGTTAAGATTGATAAAATTCCTTCATTAAGGCCTGCCTTTACAAAAGATGGTACTGTAACAGCAGCTAATGCCTCTACTATTAATGACGGTGCCGCTGCTCTTATTTTAATGAGCGAAGAAAAAGCAAAAGAACTAAAGCTAAAACCTTTAGCTACTATTGTTAGTTTTGCTGATGCTGCACAAGAACCAGAATGGTTTACCACGGCTCCTGCGAAAGCACTGCCAAAAGCTTTAAGTAAAGCAAATATTGCTTTAGATAAAGTAGACTTTTTTGAATTTAATGAGGCTTTTTCTGTAGTAGGCTTAGCCAACATGAAACTATTAGGACTTACGGATAAAAATGTAAATATTAACGGAGGAGCCGTTTCCTTGGGTCATCCATTAGGGTGTTCTGGAGCTAGAATATTGGTCTCTTTAATTCATATATTAGAACAACAAAAAGCTAAGATAGGAGCTGCTGCTATATGTAATGGTGGTGGTGGTGCCTCTGCCATGGTGATTGAAAGAAATTAGGACAGACAATAATAGACACGTATGCAATTTGGCCTTTGTCCTCTTAGTATTGTTCCGGTTAGAGCGCTACCTGAAGAATCCAGTGAATTAATTTCTCAGTTGTTGTATGGAGACCATTTCAAAATCATAGAAACACGCAAGTTTTATAGCAAAATAAGAGTGGCAAATGATGCCTGTGAAGGTTGGATTAGTAATTTGCAATGGCAATCGATTTCCGAGGAAACCTATCGTAGTATAGCGAATGAAACCAGCCATAGTATTTCATCAGATCTGGTATCTTTTGTGAGTACCAAGTTTAATGAATTAATTCCCGTTTTGTTGGGTTCAACGGTGTCTTGTGCCGATTTGATTCAACACCAATTTGAAGGTCATTGTTTAACCGAAAAAATAGCAAAAAGTAAGCTTATTTCTATTGCTTCTTTGTATTTAAATTCTCCATTTTTGTCCGGGGGTAAAACACCTTTTGGAATTGATGGTGCGGGCTTTACGCAAATGGTTTACAAAGCCTCTGGGCATCATCTATTAAGAACGGCAACTAAACAAGCCACTCAGGGAGAACCACTAAGTTTCATTGAGGAGTGCGAGCCTGGAGATTTAGCCTTTTTTGATAATGCCGATGGTATCATTGATCATGTTGGAATGGTTATGGAAAATAATTATGTGATACATGCGCACGGCAAAGTAAAAATAGACCGTATTGATCACACCGGCATCTTTAATACCGAAACAAAACTATATACCCATAAATTAAGAGTTCTTAAAAAGATATTTTAAAAAAAAAAGCCTTTACAAAATGTAAAGGCTTTTTTTTTAATAGGATAGCTGATTACTCACCTATCATCTTCTTTAATCTCATAAAGTTTTCATTATCACCTAAAGCACCATAAATATTTTTTAGCTGCTCTAATATACCTTGATTATCAGGGTTTAGTTTTAAAGCATCTTCTAACACTGAGGCACCTCTTCTAAACAAATCGTCTTTTTGTTCTTTTAAAACGTCGTATTTGGCAATATCCGCTTTTGTATTGCCTAAGGCATTCATCGAATCAATTAAGCCATTTCCTTCATTTACATAGGTGGTAGAAAGGTTTAATTGAGCATTTACATAACCAGGATTGATCTCAAGGGCTCTGTAGTAGGCTTTTCTAGCTTCTTCAATATTACCCTGTTCCATATTTACAACCCCTATATTATAAAATAAATCTGCATTATCAGGTTGTAATGCTGTGGCTTCAGCCATTAAAGATTTAAACTTGTCTTTATCACCTAACTTAAAATATAAATTAGCTTCATTTAAAATTAAATTTACATCAGTCGGATCATCGGCTCTGGCGTCTTTATAAGCCTCTAAAGCTTTGTCATCTTGACCTAGCTGCGTATAAATTAACGCGATATTTTTTACAATTTCAGAACTTTTTGAAGGAGACTTTTCTTCCTTCGGATCTTTATAGGTTTTAGATTTAACCATTAAATCTCTTTGCTGTTTGCTCATTTCTTCTGTTTCTCCAGTTTCAATGTTCACAGCGGTGTATTTCATTTCAGTACCATCGTACCCCAAGTCTTTAAGTTCATTATAATACCCTAGTGCTTGCTCGTATTCTGTTCCATTTACAGCGCTACTTGCTGCGTAATACAAGTACACCGTATCCTGAGGACTTAAAGTGTATCCTAAATATAGTTTTTCAGCAGCTTCTTTAAATTTTTTGTTATTGTTGTCTTCTACTGCAGCATTTACTAAATCAACCGTCATACCTGAAAGCTTTTGTCTTGCCTCGACGGTATAGTTCATTTTACCTGATTTTTCTTCAACAGCAATAGCTTCATTAAAAGCAGCTATGGCAGTATCAAAAGCTTTTGCATCTCCTTTTTTAGCTAAAATGGCATAGGTTTCTCCTTTTAAAAAATAAAATTGGGCTTTCATTTTTTCATCCGCACTACCCAATAAAGAGGCTGCACTTTCTAAAGCAGTTTTGGCCTCACCAAGATTTCCTGATTTTAAGGCTTTCTCAACTGTTTTTATCTCACTCTTTTGTGAAAAACCAACCATGGTGTATGACATTGCTGCCAATATTAAAATTTTAGTTTTCATCTTTACGTTTTTATTTAAATTTATTGTTTATTCTTCTGTTTCGGTTTCTGTAGTATCAAGAGCCGTGCCATTTTCTGGATTCACGTCCAATTCATTAATATCGGTGTCATCAACGGCATCTTCATCTTTCATCACTTTTGCTACGGCTGCAATAGAATCGTTTCCTTTGATATTGATTAAACGAACGCCTTGTGTTGCTCTTCCCATCACCCTTAAGTCTTCTACACTCATCCGAATAGCAATCCCTGATTTATTAATGATCATTAAATCATCTGCATCTGAAACATTCTTGATAGCTACTAATCCCCCCGTTTTATCGGTAATGGAAATGGTTTTTACTCCTTTTCCACCTCTATTCGTTACGCGATAATCATCTATGCTAGATCTTTTTCCATAGCCATTTTCAGAAACTACTAGAATTTCTTCCTCAAAATTATGAACAGAAACCATGCCGATAACTTCATCACTATCGCTTTGCAGCGTTATTCCACGAACTCCAGATGCATTTCTACCCATAGGTCGTGTTTTACTTTCTTCAAAACGAATGGCTTTACCCGATTTTAATCCTAAGAAGATTTCACTTGTACCTGTGGTTAATTTAGCTTCTAATAATTCATCATCTTCTCTAACGCTAATGGCATTTATGCCATTTTGGCGTGGTCTAGAATATTGCTCTAATAAGGTTTTCTTGACAATACCTTTTTTAGTGGCCATGATGACATAATGGCTATTCACGTACTCTTCGTCTTTAAGGTCTTGCGTACAGATAAAAGCCTTTACGCTATCTCCATTTTCAATACTAATCAAGTTTTGAATAGCTCTACCTTTTGATGATTTACTACCCTCTGGAATTTCATAAACACGCATCCAGAAACACTTTCCTTTCTGGGTGAAAAATAACATATATTGGTGGTTGGTACCTACAAATAAATGTTCCAAGAAATCTTCATTTCTAGTCGAAGATGCCTTTTGACCTACACCACCTCTATTTTGAGTTTTGTATTCTGATAAAGGGGTGCGTTTAATATATCCTGCATGCGAAATAGTAATGACCACTTGCTCATCAGGAATCATATCTTCCATACTTAAATCACCGCCAGCAAAATTTATTTCTGACCTACGTTCATCACCATACTTCTCCTTTACTTCTTGTAGTTCCTCTTTAATAATTTGCATTCTTCGCTCTTTACGGGCAAGAATATCTTTTAAATCTTCTATGGTCTTTAAAATTTCTTCATATTCAGAACGCAATTTGTCTTGCTCTAAACCAGTTAACTGACGAAGACGCATTTCAACAATTGCTTTGGCTTGAATTTCAGACAGTTTAAAGCGTTCCATTAAATTGTCTCTTGCTTCATCGCCGTTCGAAGAAGCTCTAATTATTTTTATAACCTCGTCTATATTGTCAGAGGCAATAATTAAACCTTCTAATATATGCGCTCTATCTTCGGCTTTCTTAAGTTCAAAGGTTGTTCTCCGTACCACTACTTCATGCCTATGCTCCACGAAATAGTGAATCATGTCTTTCACGTTCAGCATTTGAGGTCTTCCATTTACAAGTGCAATATTGTTGACACTAAAAGAAGACTGTAAAGAAGTGTATTTGAATAAGGTATTTAAAACAATATTAGGGATAGCATCTCTTTTTAGGATATACACGATGCGCATACCGTTCCTGTCAGATTCATCTCTGATGGTAGAAATTCCTTCAATTTTTTTATCGTTAATAAGATCGGCTGTTTTTTTAATCATATCAGCCTTATTGATCTGATATGGAATTTCAGTCACAATAATACACTCTCTACCTTGAACCTCTTCAAAACTAGCTTTTGCCCGCATTACCACTCTTCCACGACCCGTGTGAAAAGCTTCTTTTACACCATCATACCCGTAAATAATACCACCCGTCGGAAAGTCGGGAGCTTTTATATGTGTGATGAGTTCGTCAATAGTAATCTCATTATTTTCAATATAGGCGATAGTACCATCTACGACTTCCGTTAAGTTATGAGGTGGCATATTCGTGGCCATACCTACTGCAATACCCGAAGCACCATTGACCAATAAATTAGGAATTCGTGTAGGCAATACTTTAGGCTCCTTTAAGGTATCATCGAAATTTAATTGATGATCTACTGTATCCTTGTCTATATCGGCCAACATATCATCAGCAATTTTGCGCATACGAGCTTCTGTATATCGCATTGCTGCCGGACTATCACCATCAATAGACCCAAAGTTACCCTGCCCATCTACGAGCATGTAGCGTAAACTCCATTCTTGCGCCATACGCACCATAGAATCGTATACGGAAGTGTCCCCATGAGGGTGATACTTACCCAAAACTTCACCCACAATACGAGCAGACTTTTTATGAGCACTTGTTGATCTTACGCCCAACTCGTACATTCCAAATAAAACTCTTCTATGTACTGGTTTTAAACCATCCCTAACATCTGGTAAGGCACGTGACACAATGACCGACATTGAATAATCAATGTAAGCGGATTTCATTTCATCATCGATGTTGATAGGAATTAATTTTTCTCCTTCTGCCATTTTAAAATCTTATATTATTTACTAGGTTAAAAAACATGCCAATATACAGAAAATCGGGGCTACCAATACCATTATCGCATAGTTTATTTAATAATTTATCAACAGTAAAAAGATAAAGTGTTAGTAATAAAAATTACGAATCCTTGTCGCTAATACTTAGTTTTTCCGTTATTTAAGGCATCTTTAACGAATATAGGTACAGTATTTGTTATAATGTAAGATAGATTTACTATTTTTAATGTCGAAAGTAAGATATATGGATGATAATTTTTCACCAAGAGTAAAAGATGTAATTGCTTATAGTAAGGAAGAAGCATTAAGACTTGGTCATGATTTTATAGGTACCGAACATTTAATGCTAGGTCTTTTACGCGATGGAAACGGAAAAGCAATCAGCATTTTAGATGCCTTGGATGTAGACTTAAACCACCTTCGAAGAAAGGTTGAGATTTTAAGCCCTGCTAATCCAAACGCAACGCCTATGCAAAAAGATAAAAAAAACTTGCACCTAACAAGACAAGCTGAACGTGCACTTAAAACAACTTTTTTAGAAGCGAAGCTTTTTCAAAGTTCTTCAATTAATACGGCGCACTTATTATTGTGCATTCTTAGAAACGAAAATGATCCTACGACTAAGTTGTTACATAAACTTAAAGTTGATTACGATGGTGTAAAAGAGCAGTTCAAATCAATGATCACCAGTGATGATGATTATATTGACACTCCTACTTCTGAGTCCTTTTCGAACGATGCAGATGATACTCCAGAAGGAAAAGATGCCTCTTTTGGCGGCGCTGGAAGTCAAAAGGGAAATAAAAAATCTAAAACACCTGTTTTAGATAATTTTGGGCGTGACCTAACCCAGATGGCTGAAGAAAATAAGTTAGACCCTGTAGTAGGTAGAGAAAAAGAAATTGAAAGGGTTTCTCAAATTTTAAGCAGACGTAAAAAGAACAACCCATTACTAATAGGAGAACCAGGTGTTGGTAAAAGCGCCATCGCTGAAGGTTTAGCCTTACGTATCATTAATAAAAAAGTATCGCGCATACTTTACGGTAAAAGAGTGGTTACCCTAGATTTAGCCTCTTTAGTGGCCGGAACAAAATACAGAGGTCAGTTTGAAGAGCGCATGAAAGCGGTTATGAACGAGCTTGAAAAAAATGATGATATTATTCTTTTTATAGATGAAATTCATACCATCGTTGGGGCGGGTGGAGCTACAGGAAGTTTAGATGCATCAAACATGTTTAAGCCTGCTTTGGCCAGAGGCGAAATTCAATGTATTGGAGCTACTACTTTAGACGAATACCGACAGTATATTGAAAAAGATGGTGCTTTGGAGCGTCGTTTTCAAAAAGTAATTGTGGAACCTACTAGTGTTGACGAAACGATCGAAATTTTACAAAATATTAAAGGTAAATATGAAGATCACCATAATGTTACGTATACAGATGAATCGATCATTGCGTGCGTAAAATTAACCAATAGGTATATGACAGACCGTTTTCTTCCGGACAAAGCGATTGATGCTTTAGATGAAGCCGGTTCTAGAGTACATATTGTAAATATGGACGTTCCTAAACAAATTTTAGAGTTAGAAAAACAATTAGATGAAGTTCGTGAGCTTAAAAATACCGTTGTTAAAAAACAACGCTATGAGGAAGCTGCAAAACTTCGTGACGATGAGAAAAAAATAGAAAAAGACCTTGCTATCGCGCAAGAAAAATGGGAAGAAGATAGTAAACTACATAGAGAAACAGTAACTGAAGATAATGTAGCTGACGTAGTTTCTATGATGAGTGGTATTCCTGTCAACAGAATAGCACAGACTGAAATTACCAAACTATCTGAATTGCCGAAGCTTATAAAGGGCAGTGTTATTGGTCAAGATGAGGCCGTTGGGAAAGTAGCGAAAGCTATTCAGCGCAATAGAGCTGGTCTAAAAGATCCTAACAAACCCATTGGTTCTTTTATATTTTTAGGACAAACTGGGGTGGGTAAAACGCAATTAGCAAAAGTATTAGCGAAAGAATTGTTCGACTCTGAAGATGCGCTTATTCGCATTGATATGAGTGAGTATATGGAGAAATTTGCCATCTCACGTTTAGTAGGAGCACCTCCGGGCTACGTGGGCTATGAAGAAGGTGGTCAATTAACAGAAAAAGTACGTCGTAAACCGTATGCTGTTGTTTTACTTGACGAAGTAGAAAAAGCACATCCTGATGTGTTTAATATGATGCTTCAAGTATTAGATGACGGGTTTTTAACCGATAGTTTAGGTCGTAAAATCGATTTTAGAAACACCATAATCATTATGACTTCTAATATTGGCGCGCGCCAGTTAAAAGATTTTGGTCAAGGTGTAGGTTTTGGTACTTCGGCTATGAAGTCTCAAACAGATTCCCATCAAAAAAGTGTAATTGAGAATGCTTTAAAAAAGGCTTTTGCACCTGAATTTTTAAATAGAATTGATGATGTCGTAGTCTTTAATCCTTTAGAAAAAGAAGATATTAATAAAATTATTGATATCGAGCTACATAAATTATTACTTCGCATTAAAGATATTGGCTATGTTTTAGAACTTTCTGATAAAGCCAAAGATTACATTGCAGATAAAGGATTCGATAAGCAATATGGCGCTAGACCTTTAAAAAGGGCAATTCAAAAGTATATTGAAGATGCGCTGGCTGAAGAAATTGTAAACTCTAAATTAGAAGAGGGAGATACCATATTCATGGATTTAGACGAAGAAAAACAAGAGTTGATTATAAAAATTGAAAAAGCTGAAAAGAAATCTAAAGCTTAGATACTTTATGATAACCAAAAGTAAAAGACCGCCTAGATGGCGGTCTTTTTTTTGAATGTAAATCAAACCAAAAAATATAGTACAAGTTGTACAGCAGCTACACATTAAACAAAGCTAATAAGATATCATTGAGAGAATAGTAATCATTTACTTTCAATATATTTTAATCCTTTTGAGATGATGGCCACTTGAACGATATTTAAGCCTTTTATCTAGTATTTTTTAAGGCAAACTAGCTTAAGACTACTTTCGTATCGAGACACATTATATATTGTAAGGGAATGAGAATTGAACAATCGAAAAACAAAATTGTAGTTCGGGAATACCATCTTGAAACTGGAATAGTTCAGGTATTTGACGACTACATGTTGGCAGTTTTTGAAGAAGGGGCTACACTAACCTTAGAAAGGGCGTACCAAATTATAGGTATCGCTGAAATTCACTTTAGAGATAAGAATTTTGGATATATTAGTCTCAGGAAAAATTCATATGCCATAGACCCTACGGTATATACCTATATTAGAGAAATTGAAAATCTAAAAGCTTTCGCCGTGGTATCTATCAAAGAAATAGATATGCACAACTTTAAGATTGAAAAGCTTTTCTACAAAAATCAAATGAAATTCTTTATTGAATATGACAATGCTTTGGCTTGGGTAAAAAAACGTATCAAGGCAAAATAAGCACACTATTTTTCAATCTAAATATTTCAACTTTCTTTACGCTCCTCTTGTAGATTTTCTGGTCTTTGGAACAAGGCTAGAAAAGCACTTCCTAAGGTATCAATTAACACAGAAGCTGTCAATGCTTGATACCCATAGTTTTCTACCGCTAAATCTCCCGAGCTACCGTGTACAAAAACACCAAAAACAGCCGCATTTAGAGGATCATAGCCTTGAGCTATTAGCCCTGTGATAATCCCTGTTAAAACATCACCACTACCAGCGGTGGCCATCCCTGGGTTTCCCGTGGTATTGACAAAGCCTTTGTTTTGATAAATAGTTATGGTGTTTGCGCCTTTAAGCACTAAAATACAATTGTATTTTTTTGAGAATTCTTTAGCTTTTTTAAGTTTATCAAAATCATCTTTCCAACCTCCAATCAATCGCTCTAATTCTTTTGGATGTGGCGTTAATACCGTTTTAGCAGGCATTTTATCGAGTAGATTTTTATGTAAAGAAAGAATATTCAGGCCATCTGCATCGATGACTAAAGGAATTTTATTTTTATTTAAAAAGCTTGAAAATGAAGCCTGTACTTCTTTTGTAGTACCTAAGCCTATTCCTATTCCGATAACCGATGGTGTAAAATCAAATTCAATTTCAGAAAGGACCACTTGATTCTCAATCGTCATCAACATTATTTCGGGCAAAGCTGTTTGCATGGGAATATAACCACACTTTGGCACTAAAGCCGTAACCAAGCCACTACCGGCCGTTAAACAAGCCTTAGCACTTAATTGCACCGCTCCTATTTTACCATAACTGCCTCCTATAATTAGGGAATGTCCGTAAGTACCTTTATGGGAAAACTTTGCTCTAGGCCTATACATGGGTAAAATTTCATGCACGCTAATTAAATCATAGTCTGCATCGGTTTCCTTTAAATATTCGGTATCCATCCCAATGTTTAACACCTCCCATTGTGGTACAAATATTCCAGTTTCAGGGAGAAAAAATACCAATTTAGGCGTTTGAAAGCTTAAGACATAACTAGCCTGCACAACGGCCTCCTTATTGTTAATCCCTTGATCCGTAAATAACCCAGAAGGTATGTCTACGGATAAAATAAAGGCTTTTGAAGCGTTTAAGTGCTGTATGAAAGCTACCACCCAAGGCTCAGGATCTCTATTTAATCCAATCCCAAAAATGGCATCAATAACTATATCTTCAGCGCTTATTACTGGAAAATCTGTGCTGTTATTGATATAATTAGGCCAAATTTTTCGCTCTTTTAAGCGCGCTAAATTTTTTAGAAAATCCTCAGATCTTTTATCGCTGTAATTGACAACATGAACTTCAATAGTGTATCCATGATCTTTTAAATGCCGTGCAACAGCTATTCCGTCGCCTCCATTGTTCCCAATACCACAGCATATATGAATTTTAACAGGCGTACCTTGTAAGCGCAAATGCAGCCAATTAAAAATTTGAATGGCAGCTCGTTCCATGAGTTCATCACTTGCGATTTGCTGTTTTTTAATCGTATGTGCATCAGCTTCATAAATTTGTTGGGCGCTAAAAATCTTCATTCCACAAAATAATTTGATAAAAATTGATGATTTCGTAAAAATTTGAGAAATCATTTGATAAGGAAATCAAAAATACTACATTTGACACTATCTTTGATAGAAAGTAAGTTTCAAAATGAACTGTACCTACAAATTTTCTTTCCCTTTTATGACTTGTGATACTACCATCACAAGCATCACTGTGACCCCTTTGGGGTAATCTGCTATAGTAACACGTCCCATTTTTTTTGCATGTTTATAATGCATTTATTCTCTAGTCAATTTAATATTTTTTATAATGAAAATTCTAAAATTTGGTGGCACATCTGTTGCCAACCCTCAAAATATACGCTTAGTTAAAAATATCGTTTCAAAATCTAAATCTGACAAAACTATAGTGGTGGTTTCGGCTTTGGGTGGCATTACAGATTTATTAATTAAAACAGCACATTTAGCTTCGAATCAAGATATTAGCTATAAAACTGTTCTGAAAGAAATTGAAGATAGGCACTTTTTCACTAGTAAAGAATTGATCCCCATTGCTGCTCAAAGTAAAGTGTTGAGCAAGGTTAAGAGTGAATTAAATACCTTGGAAACCTTATTAGAGGGCGCTTATTTAATTGGTGAAATAACTCCAAAATTATCAGATAAAATTGTTAGTTATGGCGAATTGTTATCCTCTTATATTATTAGTGAATATTTTATTGTAGAAAAATTAAGCTGCGCCTATAAAGACAGTCGAGAACTGATTAAAACAAATGATGCATTTGGAAAGGCCGTTGTAAATTTTGCAATCACCAATAAAAACTGCAGCACTTATTTTGAGACTATTTCAGACAATATAGTGGTCATGGCTGGGTTTATTGCTTCTTCTATACAAGGCAATGCCACAACATTGGGTCGAGGCGGATCGGATTATACTGCTGCCATTGTTGCCAGCGCGCTCAACGCCGAAGTTCTTGAAATATGGACCGATGTAAGCGGCATGTACACCGCAAATCCAAAATTGGTAAAACAAGCTATGGCAATTCCACATATTTCTTATGAAGAAGCTATGGAGCTATCGCATTTTGGCGCAAAAGTTTTGTACCCTCCAACCATTCAACCCGTTCTATCAAAAGGAATTTCTATTGTGATTAAAAATACTTTTGATGATGAAAATGAAGGCACACTCATAACCAAAAGTAAAAATGCAAAAGGGAGAACCGTTAGAGGTATTAGTCATGTTGAAAGCATTGCTTTACTTTCTTTAGAAGGTTCAGGAATGGTCGGAATTCCTGGTATATCGAAACGTTTTTTTGAAGTTTTATCGCAAGCAGAAATCAGTGTGGTCTTGATTACACAAGCATCCTCTGAACATTCTATTTGTATCGGAATTGCTGAATGTGATGCAGATAAAGCTGTAGAAGTCATCAACGAAGCTTTTGAATATGAAATTAGTTTAGGAAGGATAAAACCAACACTAGCAGAAAAAAACTTGGCTATTATCGCCCTTGTAGGTGATAATATGAAAAGTCACCAAGGGCTAAGTGGTAAAATGTTTAGTACGCTCGGGAAAAATAATGTAAATATCAGAGCCATTGCTCAAGGGGCTTCCGAACGCAACATTTCTGCCGTAATCGTTAAGGATGATGTAAAAAAAGCATTAAACACCCTGCATGAAGAATTTTTTGAAGACAACACTAAGCAATTGAACTTATTTGTCATGGGCGTCGGAAATGTGGGTGCCAAGTTTTTAAATCAGCTGCAACAACAGAAAAAATATTTGAAAGAAAACCTAAAACTAAACATTCGCGTTATTGGTATTTCTAATTCAAGAACTATGGCCTTTGATGAGGATGGTATTTCCCTTAAAAAATGGGAGACTGTTTTACAAGAAGGTGAAAAAGCCCATAAAGAAACCTTTTTTGAACGGGTTAAAAAGCTGAATTATAGGAATAGTATTTTTGTCGATAATACGGCAAGTGCAGACGTCTCTGACACCTACTCATTTTACCTACAGAATAGTATTTCGGTAGTTACCTGTAATAAAATAGCCTGTTCCTCAAACTACGATAATTATAAAAATTTAAAAGATTTAGCGCGACAATACAACGCCCCGTTTTTATTTGAAACCAATGTGGGTGCAGGTTTACCCATCATTGATACCCTGAAAAATTTAATAGCCTCAGGGGACAAAATTATTACTATTCAAGCGGTATTATCAGGTAGTTTAAACTTTGTTTTTAATAATTTTAAAAACACCACAAGCTTTCACGCCATCGTAAAAGAAGCACAAGCAGAGGGCTATACCGAACCAGATCCGAAAATAGATTTAAGTGGCATTGACGTCATGCGAAAAATATTAATATTAGCGCGCGAAAGTGGTCATAAAATTGATATCAATGAAATTGAGAATAACTCATTTTTACCGGAAGAAAGCCTAAAAACTAAGAATAATGATTCATTCTTTGAATCCTTAGTCAAGCATGAAAATCATTTTCAGCAATTATATGCATCCGCCGCAAAAAAAGAGTGTAACCTTAAATATGTAGCACAGTTTGCCCATGGCAAAGCAAGTGTTGGTTTACAGGAAATCCCGAAAGGGCACGATTTTTACACCTTAGAAGGGAGTGATAATATTGTATTATTTTTTACAGAAAGGTATCCCAACCAACCCATGATTATAAAAGGAGCTGGTGCAGGAGCTGATGTCACAGCATCAGGTATTTTTGCTGATATCATCAGAATCGGAAACTTTTAAAATTATCCTATGAAAGCACATGAAATACGCGTTTTTTGCCCTGCAACCATAGCTAATGTATCTTGTGGCTTTGATGTACTTGGCCTGGCCTTAGATGCTGTTGGTGATGAAATGCTAGTTCGAAAAACGACCGAAAAAGGAATTAAAATAATCAAACTCACAGGACAGGATTTACCTACTGATACCTTACAAAATGTGGCTGGCGTTGCCGGATTAGCATTACTCGAAAAAAGCGGATATCAGGGTGGTTTTGAAATAGAAATATATAAAAAAATTAAAGCGGGTAGCGGAATTGGCAGTAGTGCAGCAAGTGCAGCAGGTGCTGTTTGGGCCATGAATGAATTAATGGGAAAACCCTTTTCGCCCTTACAACTCGTAAAGTTTGCCATGGAAGGCGAACGTTTAGCAAGTGGTGTTGCCCATGCCGATAATGTGGCTCCCGCCCTATTTGGCGGCTTTACATTGGTTCGCAGTTATCAACCTTTAGATATTGTTAAGATTAACACTCCTAGTGAATTGGTTGCCACTGTTATTCATCCGCAAATTGAAATAAAAACCTCAGACTCAAGGCGTATTTTAAAAACAACGATTTCTTTAGAAGATGGGATTAAGCAATGGGGCAATGTCGGTGGCTTAATTGCAGGCCTTTTTACAGAAGATTTTGATTTAATTGGTCGCTCATTAGAGGATCACATTATAGAACCTATGCGATCTATATTGATTCCTGGTTTTGATGCCGTTAAGCAAAAGGCGCTAGAGACAGGTGCTTTAGGTTGTGGTATTTCAGGCTCAGGTCCTTCTATTTTTGCGCTTAGCAAAGGAGAAGCAATGGCTAAAAAAGTAGGGCGGGCGATGACAGAGGTATATGAAAAAATAGGAATTGATTATGATGTGCATGTTTCTAAAATAAATAAGGAAGGCATTAAACAACTATCATAATGCCTAAAGAAATAGCTCATATAGCGACTCTAAGTACTTAAATAAATAGATTTTAAACTTTTTAATAGTATGGATTTTTACAGTTTAAACCAACAAGCTCCAAAAGTATCTTTTAAAGAAGCCCTGATTAATGGAATTGCTCCTGACCGTGGCTTGTACTTTCCAGAACAAATAAAGCCTTTACCAGCTAGTTTTTTTGATACCATAGAAAGTTTATCAAAATTTGAGATTGCATTTACGGCCATTCGCCAATTTGTTCGTGAAGATATTGACGATATAAGCTTAAAAGAAATCCTAATGGACGTTCTAGATTTTGATTTCCCTTTAATTTCAATCACCGAAAATAGTGCCACTTTAGAACTTTTTCATGGTCCAACACTCGCATTTAAAGATGTTGGCGCCCGATTTATGGCACGATGCCTAGGCTATTTTTCACAAGAGAACACCCAAGAAATTACTGTACTTGTAGCCACTTCTGGTGATACGGGAGGCGCTGTTGCTAATGGTTTTTTAGGAGTCGAAGGGGTTAAAGTAGTGATTCTATACCCAAGTGGTAAGGTCAGCGATATTCAAGAAAAACAGTTGACCACCTTAGGAAAAAACATTAGTGCGCTAGAAGTCGAGGGTACTTTTGACGATTGCCAAACTATGGTAAAAAGGGCATTTTTAGACGCAGAAATTACAAATACCAAACAACTAACCTCCGCAAATTCTATTAACGTGGCGCGCTGGTTACCGCAATTATTTTACTTTTTATTTGCCTTTAAAGCAGCTAAATCACAAAAAAAGGACTTGGTTTTTTCGATTCCCAGTGGAAATTTTGGTAATATATGTGCTGGGATGGTTGCGCAACAGCTAGGTATGCCTGTAAAACATTTTATAGCAGCCACCAATGTAAATGATGTGATTCCCAGATTTATGCAAACCGGTAAGTACGAACCAAAGCCATCAAAGGCAACAATTTCTAATGCCATGGATGTAGGCGACCCCAGCAATTTTATTCGTATTCGCCAAATCTATACTAACGACACTAAAAAACTTTCAGCAAACTTATCATCGTACTCCTTTTCCGATGCCCAAACAAGAGAAGCCATGCAAGAATTGTATACCCATTATGGCTATATTGCGGACCCACATGGAGCCGTTGGGTATTTAGGTTTAAAAAAATACCAAGAACAACATCCTGATACTTACGGCATTTTTTTAGAAACAGCTCATCCTGTTAAATTTTTAGAAACCGTTGAAGCTACCATCAAAGAAAAAATAGACATTCCTGAAAAAATCTTAAAACAAATGAACAAAAAGAAAAAATCTATTAAAATAGCGACCTACGATGAAATGAAACAATTTCTATTGCAGTAAGTTTGTTCTCTTCTAGGTACAAAAAATCACCCCAAAGGTTTTACAAATACCAGCTCTTAGAAAGTTAAACGCTAAGGCTAATCTAATTTAGGCAATTTAAATGCCTCTAACGGACTTGATTTTAACATCATGGCCTCTATAGACGCTATCGATCTAGGTGCCATAGCCGACAAATTAACAGGACCTTCATCAGTAATGAGAATATCGTCTTCTATTCTCACGGCTATTCCCCACCATTTTTTATCACAATCACTTCCTTCAGGGATATAAATTCCTGGCTCGACGGTAATGACTGTATTAGGTTTAAAAGCGCCATAGGTTCCCTTGTCATGGACATCCAATCCCAAATAATGCGAAGTGCCATGCGGAAAATAGGTTCTTGCCTGTGAAATTTCAGAAATAATTCCCAGTTTCATAAGGCCGGCAGCCACCACTTCAGAAGCCGCTCTGCCTGGCGCTTGAAATGGGGCTCCAACCCTACTCGCCGCTATTCCTGACTCTTGTGCTTCATAAACAATATTGTAAATTGCTTTTTGCTCTGGGCTAAACTTTCCATTGGCAGGAATAGTTCTTGTGACATCGGCAGTATAGCCATGATATTCTGCTCCTAAGTCCATTAAAACCAAATCATTCCCTACCTTGATTTTGGTGTTTTCAATATAATGAAGAATACATCCATTATTTCCACCACCAACAATAGAAGGATACCCTTCATATTCAGCACCATACTTTTTATATACATATTCATGTACGCCTTGAATCTCTGATTCTGACATGTTTGGATGCATCGCTTTCATAATTTCTATTTGCCCTACCGCTGAAATTTCAATGGCTTTTTTTAATAATTTTATTTCATCTTCAGTTTTTGTTTCCCTCAAGGAGCTCATAATTTCACCCAACATAAAAGAATTAAGATTGCTTGTTTGCAATTCAAGAGCAATTTTGTCTTTAAACTCTTTTCTTAAATTATCATCTTTCGCGTTCATAAATCCAGACAATAGTGGATCTTTTTTTAAATCTTCATAGCGGTTTACATAACGCCCTAAAGTTTGCGCAACATTGGCACTGTTTTCTATGTCCGTAGCTTTAATGCTAGTATAAAGTTGTTGTTTTCGTTCATCATAATTCTCAGGATAGTAAGCTTTTTCTTTAAAGGCCTTTATTAAGTCGTATAAATCAGCATTATCTGCACCATCTCGGTAATCATTTTTAAAATTGTAAAAAAGCACCGTATCGAACGATTTGAAGTCTATGGGAGCGCTTGCAAATTCCTCAGCATTAAAAGCCATTTGAAACCCGAGTTTATCCTTCACGCCTTTAACACCCAGTCTTTTCCCGTTCCATTGTTCTGATCTAGCATCTCTTTTTTGAACAAAAATTTGTTCATTGAAGGTATTTCCATTTTCATCGGTCTGATCTTCACTATACAGAACTAATACTGAATTAGGCTCTTTATAGCCAGTTAGATAGTAAAAGTCAGGATCTTGATGGTAGATATAATCTACATCATTGGCACGATTTCGTTCCGCATTGGCAAAGAGAACAATAAGGCTATTTTCTGGCATTAAGGCACGGACGTTTTCACGCCTATCTTTATGAAAATCTGAAGACAAATAATCTGTTGGAAGATCTTGAGCATAACCCATTAAGCCAATTAAAATACCACAAAAGAAAACCACTTTAAGTTTCATAAATTATTGATTAAGAATTGATTAAATACCTTTAGCAACAGATGAAATGTACACACTATTTCAAGATATTCCTTTTTCCTCAAATTTAAGGCTTTAATTTTATGGAAGAAAAAAGAAAAACAATAAAAATCAAGGATGCAGCATCGGTTTATTTTCAATAAATTTGCATTCAAAATAAAGGTACTATCGCATAAGTTAAGCCCATGTCATGAAGTTAATCCTAGCTAAAATGTGTAACGGCGAATTGCTTAGTCCTTTAAAAAACAATAAATAACGACAGATGAAAAATACGGCATTAACAAAAGTACATGAAAAATTAGGGGCCAAATTAGTGCCATTTGCTGGGTTTAATATGCCCGTTTCATACGAAGGGGTGAACATTGAGCATGAAACAGTACGTAATGCCGTTGGTGTTTTTGATGTTTCTCACATGGGTGAATTTTTAATTACTGGACCCAAAGCTTTAGATTTAATTCAAAAAGTAAGTTCTAACGATGCCTCAAAGTTAGAAATAGGCAAAGCACAATACAGCTGTTTACCCAATGAAACGGGCGGTATTGTCGACGATTTAATTATTTATAAGATTAAAGAAGAACAGTATTTATTGGTTGTTAATGCCTCGAATATTGAAAAAGATTGGAATCATATTTCACACTATAATGAAAGTATTAAGGCAGAGATGCGCGATCTTTCAGAGGACTATTCACTTTTGGCGATACAAGGGCCCAAAGCTATTGAAGCGATGCAATCTTTAACCTCAGTAGACCTATCGGCGATAAAATTTTATTCGTTTAAAGTTGCTGATTTTGCAGGAATTGATCATGTGATAATTTCTGCAACGGGTTATACCGGTTCTGGAGGATTCGAAATTTATTGTAAAAATGACCAGGTAGCACATATCTGGACTAAGGTTTTTGAAGCCGGTGCCGCATTCGGTATCAAACCAATTGGTTTGGCGGCCAGAGATACCTTACGTTTAGAAATGGGCTATTGCTTGTATGGTAATGATATTAATGACACTACCTCACCGCTAGAAGCTGGATTGGGCTGGGTAACAAAATTTAATAAAGATTTTGTGAATAGTGAAAACCTTGAAAAAGAAAAAGAAGTAGGTTCTACAAGAAAATTAATTGCTTTTGAATTAGATGAACGCGGAATTCCAAGACATGATTATGAAATTGTCGATGAACATGGAAACACTATTGGTATCGTTACTTCGGGAACCATGTCGCCTTCATTAGGGAAAGGCATTGGTTTGGGCTATGTAACTATCGCTAAAGCTACATTGGGTAGTAAAATTTATATTCAAATTAGAAAAAATGCGGTTCCAGCAACCATAGTTAAACCTCCTTTTTATAAAAAATAAGTACCTTAAATACACCAACCTAACACCGATAAAAAAGTAATTTTAATAAGGTACACCTTTCGTAGTGGAGAAAAAAAAGATACTTATTTTAGGGGCTAGTGGTTTTATTGGTAATGCCATCTACAAAGAGTTGTGTAACTACTTTAACACCTATGGTACCTATTGTAATGCGCGCAGAACCTATGAAAGTAATCAGCAGTTTTTTTACTATAATTTAGAGGAAGATGATATTTTTGAATTATTAAATAAGGTAAAACCAGCTATTATTATCTCGGCCCTTAGAGGCAATTTTGCAGCCCAAATAATAGCGCACGAGCATATGGTAGAATATGTGTTACAACATACTTGTAAGCTCTATTTTATTTCTTCTGCCAATGTCTTTGATGCCTATAGTAAATATCCATCTTATGAAACTGACAAAACCTTGTCTGAAAGTATTTACGGTCGCTTAAAAATTAAGATTGAAAATATGTTGTTGCGCATGCCCAAAGACAAAATGGCGATTTTGAGAGTTCCCATGGTTTTTGGAAACGGTTCGCCACGCGTAAAAGAAATGAAAGCTACCATTGCCGCCAATGAACCTGTTGAGGTATTTCCTAATTTAGTAATGAACGTAACGCACGATAGTAAACTTACCCAACAGATTCATTTTTTGGTGAGTAAAAGTAAAACGGGAATTTATCATTTAGGAAGCAATGACTTAGTACATCATGAAGAATTTATTCAAGAAATTCTAAAGCGTGTAGGTAATTTTAATGCCTTATTTAAAAGAGTGTACACGACCAATGAAGAACGTTATTTAGCCGTTTTACCTAAAGAGAATTTACTGCCCAAAAACTATCAGACCAGCTATGAAGAAATTATTAATGACCATGTTATTGGATAAATTGTAAACATTACTTATCTTAAAGAATTAAAATTAAATTGATATAAAATGGAAAAATTAAACCTAGTAGAGATTGAAAAGAAATTAGAACAATTAGAAGGTTGGGAATATATTGATGGCGCCATAGAAACTTCGTTTGAATTTGAGAATTTCAAAGAGGCTTTTTCTGTTATGACGCGTATTGCTTTTGAATGTGAAGCACAAGGACATCATCCAGACTGGTCTAATGTGTACAATTCTTTACATATTCGGCTGAACACGCACGATGCCGAAGGGGTAACCGATAAAGATTTTAAGCTGGCCAAGACCATTGAAAGTATTATTGATAGTGAGCAATAACACTTGCCTAAAAACTAAAAAATAGTAAATTTGTTCCACGAATAACAAAATCGAATTTTAAAATGGGAAGAGCTTTTGAGTTTAGAAAGGCGCGTAAAATGAAACGTTGGTCAGCCATGTCAAAGGCCTTTACACGTATCGGAAAAGATATTGTAATGGCGGTAAAAGATGGTGGTCCAGACCCAGATACTAATTCTAGATTAAGAGCAGTAATCCAAAATGCTAAGGCAGTAAACATGCCTAAAGACAATGTGGAGCGTGCTATTAAACGTGCTAGCGATAAAAGCTTAGGCGATTTTAAAGAAGTACTTTTTGAAGGCTATGCCCCCCACGGAATTGCTGTGCTCGTAGAAACGGCAACTGATAATAACACAAGAACGGTGGCGAATGTGCGCAGCTATTTTAATAAGTGCAACGGAAGTTTAGGCACTTCGGGTTCAGTAGAATTTATGTTCGACCATACCTGTAATTTTAGAGTGCCAGCCGAAGGTTTAGATCCTGAGGAATTAGAGTTAGAAATGATTGATTTTGGAGCCGAGGAGGTTTTTGCGGATGATGACGGAATTTTAATATACGGAGCCTTCGAAAGTTTTGGTGCTATTCAGAAAGAGTTAGAAGCAAGAGGTTTAGAAATTTTATCCTCCGGTTTTGAGCGTATCCCACAAGTTACCAAAGCGCTGACCGAAGAAGAAGCTGCTGATGTTGAGAAATTATTAGAAAAATTAGAAGATGATGATGATGTACAAAACGTATATCATTCCATGCAGGAGTAGTTTTTAATGGAAAATTAAAAATTGAAAGTTTAAAACCTAATACTGTACGTCCCTGATATAGGTTGACCACTTAAAAGTGGAAAAACTATGAAAGCAAA
>CAXBCN010000026.1:0-51548 GCA_963974535.1 uncultured Cellulophaga sp. | reverse complement strand
GCCGTTGAGCTTAGTTCACTCTTGTTTTTATGTGCATACTTCCTGAACAAAAAATGCACAGCGAAGTTGTAGGTTAAAAAAAACACCAGAATGACATTTTTGTTTGAAACGAGAACCTATTCAAATAAGCATTCGTGTTGCTGACAATTTGTTTATTTAAGGAAGCTTCAAAATTACATATCAGATATTTTACCCTTCCTTCATCTAACAGACCATAAAATTTTTAGTAGGTACTACTTAATTTTTTGAATCACTGCAACTCAAAAGCAGTGTTTTGGGAAGCATTCGATACCATTGCCAAATTAGAAATTCCGATAAAAAACACATTAGTTCGGTCAATGAATTTTCATGGCATTTTCGGTAAACGGTAAAAATGTTGCTTATATCTAGATAATTTTCATTCACCGATAGATAAACGGGACTGACCGATTTTTCGCGAAAAAGGCTTCATCACGGAGGTATCTTTACCATGTAATTAAACCACAAGTCATGAAAACTATCGTAACTATCTTATTTATTCTTTTTACAGGTCTTTTCGCTCAAGCTCAAGAGAACACTGTTTCTGTTAAAGTAGAAGTGACTATAGAAACTGTTGTTTTGGTTACACCAACAATCGAGTCTGTTTTAAATACTAACGAAACTAAAGTAGCTCGTTTGTACATGGATAAGAATTACAAAGTAAAAAAAGAGTTGTCTTTCGCAACTAAAGCAAACAAATCTAAATTAGCGTAATTATGATAGGTATTTTAATTTTCGTAGGCATCTCAACCATCATTTCATTATTTTATTTTCAGAATAAAACAAAGTTTACCAAACCTATTAAGGTAAAAGCAGATAGGAAATAGATTTATTGAGCTCCGATAGCTTGAAAGTGTTGGCCGATCTCTTTGAACTTTATGATATAATTGGTGCCTTTCTTATTGTCATCTTTTAAAATAGAGCCTTTGAGCTGCCTTGTAAGGTTGTAGATGAGCTTTAAGCCTAAAGATTTTGTGGTTTGCGGATTAATATTCTCTGCATAACCCTCTCCGTTATCGCCTATATTTAAGATATAGTTATCTTCATCTTCTTTTTTAAGGGTAATATTTATTTCCCCTTCACCATTATCTTTAATGCCGTATTTTAAAGAATTAGTGATAGCTTCATTAATTAATAAGCCTAAGGGAATGGCAGTGTCGATTCCTAAATTAATATCGATGATATCGATGGCTACTTTGATTTTATTATCTGTACCTTTTATAGACCGCACTAAATAATCACTGAGTTCTTCGACATAAGATTTATATTCAATTTTCGATAAATCTTCTCGCATATAGAGCATTTCGTGAACCATAGCCATAGAGTTTACTCTATTTTGGCTACTTTTTATCATGCTTTTCATGTCAGGATCATTCATGCTTCGAGCCTGTAAACTCAATAAACTTGAAACCGTTTGTAAATTGTTTTTTACTCTGTGATGTACTTCTTTAAGCAATGTTTCTTTTTCCTTAACCTGTTGTTCTACTTCCATCTTAGATCTGTAGAGGTCATAATGCGTTTTAACCAATACTTTTCCAAAAACACCTCCTAATAAGTACACAGAAAACATGATACTCATAAAGCTAAATAAATTTCTTGAGGATTCGGGAACAACGTTGACCAGAAACTTGAGTTCAGCAATGCTTTCAATATAAATTAAACTTACAATTAGAAATACCAGGTACAAATAAAATTTACCGTACTTTTTAGTGGTAACATAGCCTCCAAAGACTATAAGCGCTAAAACAAAAATAAAGGCGCTATTGATACCCCCGCTATACATGGTAATGAGCACGGCACTAATTAGGGCAAGAAAAGAACTTATGTTATAGGTAGCTGTTAGATTTTTGTGAAATTTAAAAGCACTAATATTGAGTAAATTCAAAAGCGAAAATCCAATAAAAATATAAGGAATTACACGGTAAACTTCTAGGAGATAAATACACGATAAACCGAACAAAAATGACAGTCCTGAGGAAAAGTAACTTACCTTTAAGGTTAACTTGGTTTTTGTTTTAAGGCGTTGTTGGTAGGCCATTCAGTTTTTTACTTGCTAGTAATTATCTTTATTAAAAACTCTTAAAGAGTATGAAGATAAGTAATTTCACATAAAAGTAGCTATTGCTTATCATATTGTAAAGCTAATTATGTTTTTGATGAAAATCAAAAACGACAGCTTTTTTTTGCTGTCGTTTTTGAAATATGATAAGTGAAGCACAATTAATGCTCTGTAATTACCCATTCTCCCTTAGAGACTAATGGTTCGGCTTGTTTGTATTTTAAGGTTTTACTTTCACCTGAGAGTACGTTTTTTATGGTTACTCTGTCATTACGTCCAATTTTTGGAGCTTCACGTGTTATGGTTTCAGTAACTTGCGGTCTATTTCCTTGATTTTGGCCAACAGAACGGTTCTGAGCAGCTAACTCATCACTATTTAAAACCTCTTCCTTATTTAAGTTCAATTTTTCTTTTGGACGGCTCACATTTCTTGCTTCTTGAATATTTGTGTTGTTTCCGTTGGGAATGTCTCCTTTATATAGGAACGATACAACCTCTTTATTCACTTTTTCAATCATTTTTTGAAAAAGTTCAAAGGCTTCAAACTTATAAATTAAAAGAGGATCTTTTTGTTCGTGAACTGCTAATTGTACCGACTGCTTTAATTCATCCATTTTTCTTAAATGAACTTTCCAAGCATCATCAACGATAGCTAGGGTAATGTTTTTTTCAAAATCATTGATGAGCTGTTTTCCGTCGCTTTCATAAGCTTCCTTTAAATCCGTAACAATGTTATAGGTTTTAATCCCATCAGAAAAAGGAACTACAATACGTTCAAATTTATTGGCTTCTTCTTCATAAACATTTTTGATGACTCGGTAAGCACTGGTAGCGCTCCTATCCATTTTTTCCAAGTAGTGCTCATAAGCCTTTTTGTAAAGCAAGGTAGCTATCTCCTGTATGGTTTTTTTTGTAAATTCTTCTTCTGAGATAGGAGCAGTAATTGCAAAATATTTAATAAGCTCAAATTCAAAATTTTTATAGTCGCTGGCGTTTTTATTGGTTTCGGTAATAACCTCGCAAGTATCATAAATCATATTTGCGATATCTACTTTTAAACGCTCTCCATGCAGTGCGTGTCGTCTTCTTTTGTAAATCACCTCACGTTGAGCATTCATCACGTCGTCATACTCCAACAAACGCTTACGAACGCCAAAGTTATTTTCCTCTACTTTTTTCTGAGCACGTTCAATAGATTTGGTCATCATCGAATGTTGAATTACCTCACCATCTTCTAAGCCCATTTTATCCATCATTTTAGCGACCCTATCGGAGCCAAATAAACGCATGAGGTTATCTTCTAAGGAAACATAAAATTGTGAGCTTCCGGTATCTCCTTGACGGCCAGATCTACCTCTTAACTGACGGTCAACTCTTCGAGAGTCGTGACGTTCGGTTCCTACAATGGCTAAACCACCGGCTTTTTTCACTTCTTCAGATAGTTTAATATCAGTACCTCTACCCGCCATGTTCGTAGCAATAGTAACGATTCCCGATTTACCTGCTTCTTCTACAATATCAGCTTCTTTCTTGTGTAATTTTGCGTTCAGTACATTATGGGGTACTTTGCGAAGCGTTAACATGCGCGATAAAAGTTCAGAAATTTCTACGGAGGTGGTTCCAATAAGTACAGGTCTGCCTGCGTTAGAAAGTTTGGTTACCTCGTCAATAATCGCGTTGTATTTTTCTCGCTTCGTTTTGTAAATTAAATCGTTTCGATCCTCACGTGCAATAGGCCTGTTTGTGGGAATCTCCATAACATCTAGTTTGTAGATTTCCCAAAATTCTCCAGCTTCAGTAATTGCAGTACCGGTCATACCTGCCAATTTACTGTACATTCTAAAGTAATTTTGTAAAGTAACCGTTGCAAAAGTTTGAGTAACGGCTTCAATTTTTACGTTTTCTTTCGCTTCAATAGCTTGGTGCAATCCGTCAGAATAACGGCGCCCATCCATAATACGGCCCGTTTGCTCATCGACAATCATTACTTTGTTATCCATTACTACATACTCTACATCTTTTTCAAATAGGGTGTAGGCTTTTAATAATTGATTTAAAGTATGAATACGTTCACTTTTTACCCCAAAGTCTTGAAACAGTACTTCTTTTAATTCTGCTTCCTTTTCAATATCGAGATTTTGCTTTTCAATTTTTGCTATTTCACCACCAATATCGGGCATCACAAAAAATTCTTTATCGTCTTCTCCTGAAATATGCTCAACTCCTTTTTCAGTAAGTTCTATCTGGTTATTTTTTTCATCGATAACAAACCATAATTCTTCATCAACCTTGGGCATTTCTCGGTTGTTATCTTGCATATAAAAATTTTCGGTTTTTTGAAGCAGTTGTTTAACGCCTTCTTCACTCAAAAACTTGATCAATGCTTTGTTTTTTGGTAAGCCTCGATAAACACGTAGTAATTGAAAACCACCTTCTTTGGTATCCCCTGCAGCAATTAATTTTTTGGCTTCAGCTAAAACACCAGTTAAATATTGCTTTTGCAGCAGTACTAAGTCATTCACTTTTGGCTTCAACTGATCAAATTCATGAATATCGCCTTTTGGAACTGGACCAGAAATAATTAATGGAGTACGCGCGTCATCCACTAAAACAGAATCTACTTCATCGACAATCGCAAAATTATGAGGGCGTTGCACCAGGTCGCTTGGTGTGTGTGCCATATTATCTCTTAGGTAGTCAAAACCAAATTCATTATTGGTGCCGTAGGTGATATCCGCGTTATAAGCACTGCGCCTTCCTTCAGAATTAGGCTGATGGTTATCGATACACTCAATAGTCATCCCATGAAATTGAAATATAGGAGCCATCCAAGCACTATCGCGTTTTGCCAAATAATCGTTTACGGTTACTAAGTGTGTTCCTTTACCTGTTAATGCGTTTAAATAGAGTGGAAGAGTTGCTACTAAAGTTTTACCTTCTCCTGTTTGCATTTCGGCTATTTTACCTTGGTGTAGTGCAATACCACCAATTAATTGTACATCGTAATGTACCATATCCCAGGTGACTTCTTTTCCTGCAGCATTCCAAGAATTTTTCCAAATAGCTTTATCCCCATCAAGAGTCACATAATCCTTAGTGCCAGAGAGCTCCCTGTCATACTCTGTAGCTGTCACCGTTAAGTTTGTGTTATTTTTAAATCGCTTTGCGGTTTCTTTAACAACAGCAAATGCTTCAGGAAGAATCGTTTCTAATGTTTTTTCTGAGATTTTATAAGACTCTTCTTTAAGCTTGTCAATTTCCGCATAAATATCTTCATTTTTATCAATATCTTTTGAAGCTTTTACTTCAGCTTGAAGTACGGCAATTTTATCGTTAATTTCTTTACAGTCTTGGCTTATTTGCTCTTTAAATGCTAAGGTTTTATTTCTGATTTCATCAAGGCTTAATTTCTCAAGCTCTTTTTCAAAGGAATGAATTTTGTCGATTATTGGTTGTAGTAATTTGACATCTTTTTTCGCCTTATCTCCTACGAAAATTTTTAAAACTGAATTTAAAATACTCATACTAGTAATTTATTTATATAATAATATGCCATAACCATACCAAACGATTTTTGGTAAAAAAACATGACAGAATGATCTCTCTATACGATTTCGAGTAAGCTAACTTAATCTAGCTCAAAATTAAGTAAAAAAAAAGCCTCAGATGAGACTTTTTTAATGTTATTCGATTCTATTTTAATATTCGTCCTCATTCCAGAGGTAATCTTCTTCGGTTGGATAATCTGGCCAAATTTCTTCAATAGATTCGTAAATTTCACCACCTTCCTCTTCCATGGATTGCAAATTTTCTACAACCTCCAATGGAGCACCGGTTCTAATAGCATAATCTATTAATTCGTCTTTGGTAGCTGGCCAGGGTGCATCACTTAAATACGATGCTAATTCTAAAGTCCAATACATGTTAGTAGTCTGTTTTTAATTTTTGCAAAAATAAATTTTAAAATGATATATACAAGTAAATTTGTGCTTAATATTTTTATTTATGCAACAGTAAGGGATATCGTATTGAAATAAAGGCTGTTAGTGCCCATTTTACTGGCTTTGTTATTTTTTTTCAGGAATCCATTTTATTTCATCTGCCTGAAGTTCTACCCCTAATTTTCGAGATAATACAAATAAATAATCCGAAAGTCGATTAATATAAGACAATACATTAGCTTCAAAAGGTTCTAATTCATTTAAATGCGATGCTATACGTTCAGCACGACGACAAACTGTTCTAGCAATATGACAGTATGACACTGTGGTGTGGCCACCGGGTAATAAAAAATGTGTCATTGGACTTAATTGTGCTTCCATAGCATCCATTTCTGTTTCTAAAAGCGCAATGTCGGCATCACTGATTTTAGTGATATTTAAACGTTCTTTGCCGTTTTTTAAAATAGCCTTTTCAGGATCTGTGGCTAAAACAGCACCGATAATAAAGAGCTTGTCTTGTACTTGTATCAAGATATCTTTGGAGTGTTGCTGTATCTTTTGATCACGAATCAACCCAATCCAAGAGTTAAGTTCGTCTATAGTACCGTAACTTTCTATTCTTATGTGGTGTTTTGCAACTCTTGTGCCGCCAAATAGGGCCGTTGTTCCTTTATCACCTGTTTTGGTATATATTTTCATAAATTAGTATCTAAATATTCTGTCTCTACTATTGAATTTTTTATTCCCCTTAGGTAGTACTCAGGTCATGCAATGGCATGCTACCAAGAAAATCAGGGGTAGTGGATAGGGGTTTCTTAGTTGTATGCCATGTTTTATGTTCTCTAACCTGCTTTTTTTGCCAAGCCTAATACCTTCAGATTCACTTTCGTTATTCTTTTTTTCGATCTAAAAACTTACGATCTTTTCTTTTTTTAGTTCTTTTTTTGTTGTTGATAAGGTTGAAAACAAAAACAATTGCGAGTACAACAAATAGAATGTATAAACCGTATTTCATAATGTTCTTTTTTAATACTGATGTAGTTCAAAAATACCGGTTTAAATCCTAATTTTAAAATCCTCTTTTACTTGTTCTTTTCTAAAAAAAACGATGCCACAGTAAAAAAGATCAATACTAACCGTAATTTTTTCAGATTTAATCAATGTTTGCCAAGCATCTTTTTCTTTGTAAATCTCATCAATAAACCATATACTTTCGTTGTGGAAGTGATTTTCCGTTATTTTTTTTAAAAGGTTATTCACTTTTATCGGCTTAACATACAAAAAGTTTCCTTCCGTACCCAAGAGATCCATTTCCGGAAATATTTTTATAATTTGATCCGCTATTTCAACATTTCCTTGAGCTACATGCATCGACTCCACCTTAAAATAGCTCAGTACGTTTAAAAGTACGTTTACCGATTTTTGTGCACGATACTTTTTTTTGGCATATAGGCATTTTGTCACAAAAGCATAGACAAAGGGTGAGTGTACCCCATGCTGATTGGTGGCAGAAAGCAAGAATTTCAAATACCTAAAAAAATACATTTTTAGTGTGGTGTTTTTTAAACTTTTAAAAGCGGTGACTTCTTATTCTAATTGCGCCGAAATTTCAAACCAACGTTCTGTTTTAGCTTCAATTTGATCTTCAAGCTCCTTTAGTTCAATAGCAAGCTTGTCTATTTGCTCTCCAGATAGTGAACCGTCTGCAAACTTATGCTGGGTTTCTATTTTTTTAGCTTCTAGCTTCTTTATTTCTTTTTCCAGATTGTTAAATTCTTTTTGGTCGTTAAAAGATAGTTTTTTCTTTTCTTCTGTCTTTCTAGAATTTTTATCCTGTGCATGCACAGCAACAGGCGTTGCTACATCTTTTTTAGTATTTCTATTTTCGAGGACCACACTATCCTCATAACTTCTATAGTCGGAGTAATTGCCGGGAAAATCCTCAATCACAGCATTTCCTCTAAACACAAAAAGATGATCTACAATTTTATCCATAAAATACCGGTCGTGTGACACGACAAGCAAACAACCCGGAAAATCCATTAAAAAACTCTCCAAAACGTTGAGGGTCACTATATCTAAATCGTTGGTAGGCTCATCGAGAATTAAAAAGTTAGGATTCTGAATTAGAATAGTACATAAATACAGACGCTTACGTTCACCACCACTTAATTTATCCACAAAATCGTACTGCTTTTTACGATCAAACAAAAAGCGTTCTAAAAGCTGTTGTGCTGATATTTGTCGTCCTTTCATTAAGGGAATATAGTCGCCAAATTCGCGGATTACATCAATAACTTTTTGCCCTTCTTTAATATTGATGCCTTTTTGAGTGTAGTATCCAAATTTAATGGTTTCTCCTACAATGACTTTTCCACTATCCGGTTCATCCCGACCACTTATAATATTTAGGAAAGTCGATTTTCCCGTACCGTTTTTACCAATAATTCCTAGGCGCTCACCTCTTAAAAAATTGTACTCGAATTTATCTAGGATAGGCTTGCCAGGGTATGATTTTGATATTTTATGCAGCTCAAGAATTTTACTTCCCATACGCTCCATATTAATTTCTAATTCAACTTCATTGTCATTTCTTCTTTTACTAGCGCGTTCTTTTATTTCGTAGAAATCATCTATTCTCGATTTAGATTTGGTAGTACGTGCTTTTGGCTGACGACGCATCCAATCCAGTTCTTTTTTAAACAACAATTTAGATTTGTGTTGTTCTGTAGCTTCTTGTTCAATTCTGTTTTCTTTTTTTTCGAGATAGTACGAATAATTTCCTTTGTAACTGTATAATACGCCTTCTTCAAGTTCCATGATTTCATTACATACACGTTCTAGAAAATACCGATCGTGTGTAACCATAAAAAGCGTCATGTTTTCTTTGGCAAAATACTGTTCTAACCATTCGATCATTTCTAAATCTAAATGGTTGGTAGGTTCGTCTAATACCAATAAGTCTGGTTTATTGATCAATGCATTAGCGAGGGCTAAACGCTTTTTTTGTCCACCTGATAAAATATTCACTTTTAAGTGAATGTCGTTCAAATTTAATTTAGAAAGAATTTGTTTGTATTGAGTTTCAAAATCCCAAGCTTGGAAACGTTCCATACCTTCGAAAGCAGTTTGATAGGCGTCAGCATCGTCAGGATTTTCTAGCGCTTTTTCATATGCTCTAATCACTTGCAAAACCTCGTTATCGGAAGCAAAAATAGTTTCTTCAATCGATAAGTTTTCGTCTAAATCAGGTTCTTGATCTAAAAAAGAAACTCGAATTCCTTTTCTAAAATTTACTTGTCCTGAATCAGGACTATCTAAACCAGAAAGAATATTTAAAATAGATGTTTTTCCCGTACCGTTTTTAGCAATTAAAGCTATTTTTTGGTCCTTGTTAATACCAAAAGATAAGTCTGAAAACAGTACGTTTTCACCATAGGCTTTGGCTATATTTTCTACGGATAGTAGGTTCATTATGAAAATTGAAAGTTAAACTGAAAAAATTGTTTTTTACCGCTGCAAAGTTAGTGAACTCTACTTGACCTTTGACTATAAATTAAAAATAGATACCTAAGGCTCAAGGGCGCTATAATGAGCAGTACTAAAGGTGAAAAAACTTGTACTTTAAAACCCCAAAGGATAAGGCTTAGCATTAAAAAACCTAGAAGCACCATCACATATGTAGCGATCCATTTTGGAATTGTCGCTTTTTTAACAAGCAAAAAAGCGATGAAGAAATTGAGGGGAAACGTCCATAAAAAATTATAATTATTGGCGGTCGCTTTGTGGTCTGTACCAAACCACAGAAAAACAATTAACATACCTGCTAATCCCGTCATTAAAAACAAGCTAAAATCTAACCAACGTGCTCTTGTTTTATTTTTATAATCTTGATAGGTGATGAACAAGATAAAAATGGCTGCTATGCTGAGCCAAAATAAGGGAGATGTCAAGAAATTAGTGCTAGTTGTAGTTGGTTTTTTAGCTAATACTAAAGTGTCCTTGACAACTAAATTTTTGCCGTTTAGGCTGTCATAAGAGAGTTGTTTGTACACATAAATAGGCAAAAACAGCTGTTCATAAGGGCTAGCTTCGCGATCTATAACGGAGCCTAGCGCAAGGTCTATGCCGAAATTTGACCATGAATTTACGTCTAAATTTTGATGCAGTAGTTCCCTAAAGGTGTAGCGGTTTTGTATATGTGAATAATCAAAAGTTAATTCATCTTTTAAAACTGTTACTAGTGCATCAGGAATTCTGGTGGAACAATTATCAAATAAAAAATCGTATTTGTAAAATCTATTTTCAGGGAGATAGTTATTTTCTAAAAATTGTAATACTTTATTTTTCTGATCGGTAGTCAGGTTTAATTCTTGCTCGCGAACCCATCTATTTTCAAGTTCATAATTGTATAAAAAATTAGAAAAACGCTGTCTTGCTAGACTATAAAGTAATTTTCCACGCGTAAATTTCATATAAAAATTGGGAGTGGTAAAGTCAAAATGACCATAATTGTAGACCACATCAATGCCTAATACAGGGTCCTGAACTCGGATAGCACTATGCCCAAATTTGGCATACAACTCATCTGCTGTACCAACCGTAAGAATGCTAATGGTGGATGAGGTAGACAATTCTGGCTGTGAAAAACCAATAACTGTAAATAAGATAGAAAATACTACAAGCGCTTTTTTTAACCACATCTTTACAACCTAATAACTGCCAAACAAATATGCAAAGAAATTTTTTTTGATTGCCCTTATCTTAAATAATTTAAAGAAAAATTATCTTATTTTTACCAAAATAGCATTAAAAATGAAGAAGCACATTCCAAACTTGATTACCTTATTGAATTTATTCTGCGGTTGTATAGCCATACTTTTTGCTGTTGAAAATCGGTTTGAAATGGTAGCACTTTTTGTTTTTTTAGGGATTATTTTTGATTTTTTTGATGGCCTAGCTGCCCGATTATTAGATGTAAAAAGCGAATTAGGTTTGCAGTTAGATTCCCTTGCCGATATGGTAACTAGTGGAGTGGTGCCGGGTTTGGTCATGTTTAAGTTATTAGAAATGTCACTTTCAAATGGTTGGGAAACCAGCGGCAATTTATCGGATAGTTTAGAAATTTCTAATTTATGGCCGCTTTTAGGCTTTGTTATAACCTTGGCTTCTGGCTATCGTTTAGCGAAATTTAATGTGGATGAAAACCAGACTGATTCTTTTATTGGTTTACCAACACCGGCAAATGCGCTGCTTATTATCTCTTTACCCTTAATTTTATTTTACCACAACAACGATATTTTAAATACTTTGATTTTAAATCCGTGGTTTTTAATAGGACTTACGTTTTTAAGCGCTTTTTTATTAAATGCCAATTTACCGCTTTTTGCCTTAAAATTTAAAACTTGGAGTTTTGTTGGGAATGAAATTCGCTATTTGTTTTTAATGATCAGTGTTATACTTTTGGCAACCTTACAGTACTTAGCAGTACCAGCAATCATTGTGTTTTATGTGCTATTGTCTGTTGGTCATAGTATTCAGCATAAGAAAATATCCTAAATAGAAAACTATAGGGCCAACTAAAAAAGGCCTAAAGAGGGTTCAATTTTTAAGGGTATTTTATTGTAAAAAATTTCGAGGATCTTATTTCAAGAACTAGACGAATCGTAAGTATTCAAGCTTATCCCTAGCGCGGATATTAATTTTGATCTTTTTTTTATGCCATCAGTGAAAGGTTTAGATAAATATAATTTTAGATAAAACTAAACTTAACATAGCAACTTTTTCTCCATAAAATGTTGACCTCAAAAGCCTGCACCCAGCATTTTATTCGCAGCTAAGTTTTTAGGAATGACAGATGTATGGCTAGCGCTTTTGATTCATAATTAAGTTTATTCCCTTTTGCTTCTGCTATTTTTTATGTCCATTGGCCATGTAAATACTGATCGTTGTCATTCTTTATATCGGCAATAATTTGTAACTTAGAGTTATGATAAAATCTATACCTACAGAAGAATGTGAGCTGCTATTGCAGCAAAATTATATTGGCCATTTGGCTTATGTTTATCAACATAGACCATTTGTAGTTCCAATCACATATTTTTATAAAGATGCTAAAATCATTTGTTATTCAAACGACGGACATAAAATTAAGGCATTGCGAACCAACAATGCGGTTGCCTTAGAGGTTGCTGAGATAGGATCAGTAAATAATTGGCAATCTGCAGTAGCACATGGCACCTACGAAGAACTTGATGGTATTACGGCCAAAGCCATGTTGCATGAATTTTCGCTGGGGGTTAAAGATGTGGTTTTGAAAAAAGAATTAAAAGACCTTGATTTTATTCGAGAGTTTTCTGTAAAAATTGAAAACGGCCTTATTCCGATTGTATTTGTTATTCATGTTGAAGAAATGACGGGTAAGGTACGTCGTGAATAAATCCTAAAATAATTTCTTTTTCCGGAGTTCAAAATTTTGACCTAGATAGACTTTACGTACCATTTCGTCGGCAGCTAAATCTTCAGGAATTCCAGATTTTAGAATACCGCCTTCGAACATTAAATACGAGCGTTCTGTTATGGCTAGCGTTTCTTGAACATTGTGATCAGTAATTAAAATACCAATATTTTTATCCTTTAATTGCGCAACAATACGTTGAATATCTTCTACGGCCACGGGGTCAACCCCTGCAAAGGGTTCGTCTAACAATATAAATTTAGGATCGGTGGCTAAGGCTCGTGCAATTTCAGTTCTTCGGCGCTCACCACCTGAAAGTAAGTCGCCACGGTTTTTGCGAATATGACCTAGGCTAAACTCTTCAATAAGCGATTCCATCTTCATTTCTTGCTCTTTTTTACTGAGCTTCGTGAGTTGTAAAACGCTTAAAATATTATCTTCAATGCTTAATTTTCTAAAAACCGATGCTTCTTGTGCCAAATAGCCAATTCCGTTTTGTGCTCTTTTGTACATAGGAAATTTGGTAATATCCATATCATCTAAATAGATATTTCCTCCATTTGGTTTTATTAAACCAACAATCATATAAAACGATGTTGTTTTACCTGCACCATTGGGACCCAGAAGACCTACAATTTCACCTTGGTTTACTTCTAAAGAAATACCTTTAACCACCTGCCGACCTCGGTACGACTTCATTATATTTTCTGCACGTAACTTCATAAATGGTTATTCTATAAACGGTTTCTTAATGGTATAAGAGCTAGATTTTAAAATTCAATTCTAAATTCAAAACTAAGGTAAATTATAGTGTTCCTCAATTTATTTGCTAAAATTTAACCTTCTAAGCCTTGAGCTCAACACTATTTTGATGCTGCTTTCTTCTTCACTTTCGCTTCTCTTTTTGCTTCTTTTCGCAATACGTAACCAGAAATATAAATACTGATCTGGTATAAAAATATAATAGGAATGGCAACAACAATTTGACTCGCTACATCTGGAGGTGTAATAATTGCAGATAATATTAAAACGACTACCAATGCAATTTTACGATACTTTTTAAGAATAGCGGGAGTTACTAATCCTACTTTAGTTAAAAAGTAAATGATAATCGGCAGCTCAAAAATAATTCCACACGCAACAACAGATGCCCTTAAGGTTGATATATAGGAACCAATATCAAACTCGTTAGTCACCACCTCGCTAATAGAATAAGTCCCTAAGAAGTTAATAGATAATGGAGCCACAACATAAAAGCCAAATAATACCCCTAAAAAGAATAGAAATGAAGCGATAATGATAAAGCCTCTTGAGTTTTTACGTTCTTTTTCATACAAACCAGGGCTGATAAACTTCCAGATCTCATAGAGTACATAGGGAAAAGCGATAATAAATCCGGCCCAAACAGAAGTCCAAATATCGGCAGAAAACTGCCCAGCCATTGTTCTACTTTGTATGGTAAAAGGTAAAGATTCTGCACAGAAATCAGAATCAAAACCAAAATAGGTTGCGATGCTACAAAAGAATTTATAGGTAGGAAAATCCATTCGTGTGGGTGCAAAAATAATCTTATCAAAAATAATTTTGCTAAAGGCGAAAGCAGCCGAACCAATAATTAAAATGGCAAGTGTTGAACGTATTAAATGCCAACGTAATTCTTCTAGATGGTCTAAGAAAGACATCTCTTCTGTTGCGGTTTTCTTTGCCATTATAGTATTCCTTCGTTGATTAAATTGTGTACATGTACTATGCCCATATAGGTGTCGTTTTCCATCGCAAGGAGTTGAGAAATTCCTTCAGATTGCATTAATTCTAGTGCTTTTACGGCAAGCATGGTATGTGCAATAGTTTTGGGGTGAGGACTCATAATATCTTTTGCTTTGAGGCCTTTTATTTCATCATATTTTTTGAGCATTCTTCGAATATCCCCATCGGTGACTATCCCTACAACGCGATTATTTTCTAGGACAGCAGTAACACCCAGCATTTTTTCAGAGATTTCAATAATCACTTCTTTTACATCGGCGTTGAGATCGACCTGTGGTTTCATATTATTTTGTGCAATATCACAAACACGAAGGTAAAGTCTTTTTCCTAAGGAACCACCAGGATGATATTTAGCAAAATCTTTACTGCTAAAGCCACGAAGCTCTAAAAGGCATATGGCTAAAGCATCACCTATAACTAACTGCGCTGTTGTACTAGTAGTCGGCGCTAGATTATTGGGACAAGCTTCTTTTTCTACAAAACTATTTAAAACATAGTCCGATTGTTTGGCTAATGCAGAGTCTAGATTTCCGGTTAAGCCAATTAAGGTGTTGCCTCCTTTTTTTATTAAGGGTACTAACATTTTAATTTCTGGGGTGTTTCCACTTTTTGAAATACAAATCACCGTATCCTGCTCTTGAATGGTGCCCAAATCGCCATGAATAGCATCTGCGGCATGCATAAATATAGCAGGTGTTCCGGTTGAATTTAAGGTAGCTACTATTTTTGAAGCGATGATGGCACTTTTTCCAATACCTGAAATAACGACTCTTCCTGAGGAATTTAAAATATGGGTCACGGCCTCTGCAAATGTAGCATCTAAAAGTGTCGCTAAGTGCTGTATTGCTTTTGCTTCATTTTCGATAGTGTTTCTGGCAATCTTGAGAATGGTAGAATTGTTTTTCAATGTAATAAAATCAATTATTTGATGGTATTGCTAAAAGAATGTGTTATATTTAGTTACAAAATTACGTAAACTTAATGTTTTTAGAAGACGTAATTTTCTGTAATATAAAAATTTGTTTTTTATATTAAATTTGAATCAATCACTGATCCTTAAAATCAGCAACAAAAATATATAAATAGTACATAGCATTATGAGTTCGAATGAAATTGATTTACATTCCTCACTAAAAAAATATTTCGGTTTTTCTAAGTTTAAAGGACTTCAAGAGGGAGTTATGAAAACCATTCTTGAGGGTAAAAATTCTTTTGTAATTATGCCAACAGGAGGTGGAAAATCGCTCTGCTATCAGTTGCCAGCTTTAATGCAAGAGGGTACAGCTATTGTTGTTTCTCCCCTTATCGCATTAATGAAAAATCAGGTTGATGCTATCCGCGGTGTTTCCTCAGAAATAGGTGTGGCGCATGTTTTAAATTCATCCTTAACAAAAACGGAAATAAAACAAGTAAAAAGCGATATTACAAGTGGTATAACGAAACTACTTTATGTAGCTCCAGAATCACTAACGAAAGACGAATACGTAGATTTTTTACAATCTGTGACGGTTTCATTTGTGGCCATTGATGAAGCCCATTGTATTTCAGAATGGGGTCATGATTTTAGACCTGAATACCGCAATCTAAAGCATATCATCAGTAAATTAGGGGAAAATATTCCTATCATGGCGCTAACGGCAACGGCAACGCCTAAAGTTCAAGAAGATATTATTAAAAACTTGGGCATTCCTGATGCCTCTCTTTTTAAGGCATCTTTTAATCGACCTAATCTTTATTATGAGGTACGACCAAAAACAAAGAACATAGAATCTGATATTATCCGATTTGTAAAACAAAATTCAGGAAAATCAGGTATTATTTATTGTTTGAGTAGAAAAAAAGTAGAAGAGTTAGCTCAGGTTTTACAAGTAAATGGTGTGAGTGCCGTGCCCTACCATGCTGGTTTTGATACCAAAACAAGATCTAAATATCAAGACATGTTTTTGATGGAAGATGTTGATGTGGTCATTGCTACAATTGCTTTTGGAATGGGTATTGATAAACCTGATGTTCGCTTTGTGATACATCATGACATTCCGAAAAGTATTGAAAGTTACTATCAAGAAACAGGGAGAGCGGGCCGAGATGGGGGAGAAGGTCACTGTTTGGCTTTTTATTCTTATAAAGATATTGAGAAACTAGAAAAATTCATGTCTGGTAAACCCGTGGCAGAGCAAGAAATAGGCAATGCGCTTTTACAAGAAATGGTGGCCTTTGCAGAAACCTCTATGTCGCGCAGAAAATTTATTCTACATTATTTTGGGGAGTCTTTCGATGAGGTACATGGAGAAGGGGCTTTAATGGATGACAATACCAGAAACCCTAAAGAAAAGCAAGAAGCTAAAGATGATTTAGTAAAGGTGATTCAAGTAGTACAAGGCACCGCAGAAAAGTTTAAATCCAAAGAAGTCGTAAAAGTATTGATAGGAAAAACCAATGCTTTAATTGCTTCGCATAAACTAGAAGGAAAAGATTTTTTTGGTATTGGAAAAGATAAAGACAAAGAGTACTGGATGGCTTTAGTTCGCCAAGCTTTAGTGGCAGGTTTTTTACGTAAAGAAATAGAACAATATGGTATTTTGCATGTTACGGATGAAGGGAAGGCCTATTTAAAAAAGCCAGTTTCCTTTATGATGACTAAAGACCATGTTTACAACCAAGAAACTGATGATGCTATTGTTAGTGCTGCTAAAACTAGTGGAGGTGTCGCTGATGAAAAGCTACTAAAAGTTTTAATGGATTTAAGAAAAAAAGAAGGAAAAAAACTGGGAGTGCCTCCTTTTGTTATTTTTCAAGATCCTTCTTTACAAGATATGGCTTTAAAATATCCAATAAGTATCGATGAACTCGTCAATATTCATGGCGTTGGTGATGGAAAAGCTAAAAAGTATGGGAAGCCTTTTGTTGAGTTTATTAAGAACTATGTAGAGGAGAACGATATTATTCGCCCTGATGACTTGATTGTTAAAAGCACAGGAGCTAATTCTGCTTTAAAATTATATGTGATTCAGAATGTAGATCGAAAATTGCCTTTAGATGATATTGCTTCCGCTAAGGGTTTAGCGATTCCTGAATTAATTAAAGAGATGGAGCAGATTGTTTATAGTGGAACCAAACTAAACATTAGCTACTGGATTGATGATATTTTAGATGAAGATCAGCAAGAAGAGCTTCATGATTATTTTCTAGAAGCAGAAACCGACGGTATTGACGCAGCTATAGATGAATTTGAAGGCGATTACGAAGATGAAGAATTGCGCTTATTCAGAATTAAATTTATTAGCGAAGTGGCTAATTAAATGTCCCACTTCCCTAATTTGAAAACCCAAGCTTCTGGATTAAAGAAACAAGCGAATTCAGTAAAAATTAAAAGTTTTTGAATAGTCGCGCTTTTTGACGTTTCGAAATGTTTTGATTCCTTGAGCTTGGCCTATTTTTTATGTCCATACAGGTATTACACTACGTTTTTTGCAATGACAGTAGACTGCTTTATTTCACCGCTGTTTCTAATACATCTAGGGTCATGGCATCTGCATCAAAAGTAGCGGCAATGCCTATGGGAATAGTGAAATTGTGGTCCACGTGGCCAAAACTCATCCCGTAAGCGGCAGGAACATTCAGCGGCTTTATCCGATCAATTACTACTTCTTTTAAGGTGAAACCATCAGGTTTTGGTGGTTTGTCACATCCCTTTGACACCCCGAGCATAATGGCGGCAGCATTTTTAAAAGTAGGACCTTCTATGAGTTGCGTTAGCATTCGATCCATACGGTATGGTGCTTCTTCCACATCTTCAATACAAACAATAGTACCCGTAAAATCTATTTCATGTGGGGTACCCATCATTGCAGTCATTAATGTTAAGCTGCCCCCAACGAGTTTGCCTGTAGCTTTGCCAGAATGTATGGTATAGCGCTCAAATTCAGTGTCTTTCATCGGGATGCGATCTAAAGGCACATTTTCTATGCGTAGGTTTTCTTGGGGAGTTATTAATATTTTCTCTAATTGCGCAATACTGTATTCATTATCAAGAGTGCTACCAACAGGCCCATGAAATGTAATTAAGCCAGTTTTTTTGTAAATACCATTGGCCAGCGCCGTAATGTCACTAAAACCAAGCAATACTTTTGGATTTTTTTTGATAAGGTCATAATCAATGCTTTGCATAATTCGTGTACAGCCATAACCACCACGTGCACATAAAATACCATGTACATTAGAGTTAGCAAACATTTCGTTAAGGTCAGCTGCTCTTTCTTCGTCAGTATTGCTAAAATAACCGTGATTGCCTAAAATTCGATGGGTATGGTAAGGGATGAAACCTAAACCTCGAAGTGTGTCTTTTGCAGCTTCTAAAACATCTAATTTAATTGCCGAAGCTGGCGCAATAAGACCAATTGTATCACCTATTTTTAGCCTGTTAGGCTTTATGTTCATTACATGGTGTGGTGTTGAAAATGTACTCACAACTGTTGAAAATGGAAATAAGGATGCGGTAGATATTCCAAAAAGATTTTTAAAAAAATGTCTCCGAGTCTTCATAAATTCGATATTTTAAACCAAGATAAAAAAAATGGACTTAACCTTAAACTATTTGTTTTAGTTTAGTGTTGAATCCATTTTTTAAAATTATGACCAACAAGTATGGTCATTAAATTGCTTTTTGCAATGCTAGTTTACACGTTACATCCTATAAACTAACACCATATTTAATTTGTAAGCAATAATGCACCTGTACTATAAAATCAAGGTTTTGGATCTGCAATCGCAACAGTGCCTCCAATTTTATCTTTCTTAAGTTGTTTTTGAATTTTTTTGATAGCCGATTCAATAGATTTCTCTGGCTCTATAATATTGTATTCTCCCCAAAAATCAGGATCTGAGAATCCGATAGCTTCATCACTTAAAATAATACTTTTGCGCAATTTTTCTTTGCCTTTTAAGCGGTCATTTAAGTTTTTCTCCCAATCGGTAACGGCCATCTCGCAGGTCATGCTGTAAACGGTGTTGAATAAGCGGTCATCCCAATTAATTTTAAATTCTAACATGACATTGCTGTACCCGTAATACCATTTGTTATCTTTTTCTCTGTAATCGACTCTATAGGCCACCTCAGTTGGGTAAACATTTGCTCTTGCTGGTTTCTTTCTCACAAACATACGTGAAGCTTCATCTTTATCTGTTATGTTTAAATTGAAAATGGCACTGGTTAAAATTTTCTTTTCAGCATCGATAAATAATTGACCTTGGTAGAGTTGATCTGTTTGATTCTCTTTTTGTGAAAAGTTGATGACATAAATTAATTGATCATTTATTCGTGCAGAGCGGTCAAAGGAATAATTGTAAAACGACAGGGTTTCTGGCGTAAACACATATTCGGGATATTTCATGATGTCTACAAATAGTGCATTGAATGGACCACCTTGTAACTTTAGAGCTAAGGTATCTAGTTTGTCATAATCGGTACTCTTGCGTGCCTTGTAAAGTTCTACATCATCTCTTTGGTTTGAAGAATACGCTGCTTTGTGAATATTTACTACAGCCTCAGACAAAGACACATTTTTTCTTCTTTTACGAATTGTCTCCCTGTAAAAAGCAGTCATCAATGTGGGGTCTTCAAAATAATTTTGTCCTTTTTTCTTAAAGGTTTCTCTAACTAATTCTTCCGCATTTTTTGGGACAACAACATTTACTTCTGACAGCTGAAGCACCGTAGTTTCTAGTGCTATGGTGTTATAAGAATCTTTTAAGTCGGCTAATGAAATTCCTTTGGTTTTATACCCTAAGAAACTAACAACAACAGTTCCGTTTTTAAGACTTGAAGGTATTTTAAGTGAAAATTCTCCTTCCGTATTGGAAACGGTACTGATATTCGAATTTTCTATAGAAATTGTCGCAAAAACCAACTCTTTGTTCGATTCGGCATCTATAACTTTTCCTTTATATTGAATATAGCTTTCGTTTGGAGCAACTTGATCTTGAACTATAGCAGCATCGAGTGATGCTGTAGACCCAAGTAAGAGCATTATAAAGGCCGCTACGCAGGATTTTTTTGAGATATTCGTTTTCTTTTGTTTCATGATTCCTAGGATTTGTTTAATTTTTTTCACGTTAAGTTAGTAAAAACCAGAAAAATAACCTAGTAAATTATCTATTAATTAACTTTTTTAACTCGAAAATTTGGGTTGTGATTTTTGTTTAAAAAAAATCCACGATGCTTCATTTAAAGCACCGTGGATTTTCAGTGATTGGTTTTAATCTTATTTAAACCTCATGGTCCACATCGTCAGTGAGCTTTTCAGCGTCTTCCTCAGACTCTTTACTAAGCGTATGCTTAAAGATGTTAAGCTTTTTAAGTTTTGCTTTCCACGTAGCTAATTCTTCCTTGTGCACGTTAATCTTCTTTATCACGTCTTTCACCACAGGACTATCCTCTGACGCATTTGAAAAAAATTGTAAATTAGTTTCTAATTGGCGTACTTCATTTTTACATTCATCTATTTTACGTCTGATAAAAGTACGCTCCCGTTGCAAGGCTAGTTCTGTATCTTCGTTCTGGGATAGTTGTTCTATTTTGTTGCCGTATTTTAATAATTCACCTTCTTTTCGGTCAACGTCTAATTTTTTAAATAAAACATCTAAAATTTTATTAAACTTAACATTGATATTTTTTTTATTGAAGGGTACTCTTCCGTAAGTTTTCCACTCCCCAATAAACCCTTTAATAGCTTCTAGATCTTTGGTTCTTTCTCCAGATAAGGTAAAAGCTTGCAAGCGTTCTAGACACTTATTTTTTTGCTCAAAGCTTTCAAGTTCTTCTTTTTGCGCTTCATTTTTACTTGCATGTAGCTTGTTAAAATAGTGATTACAAGCGTCTTTAAACTGTTTCCAGATTTTATCGGAATATTTTCTAGGCACATGTCCTATCTGTTTCCATTCATTTTGAATTCGCTTCATTTCTGAAGTTACATCGGATGAACTTTCGCTATCTTTTAACGATAGGGCTAAATCTAAAAGTGCTCTTTTCTTGTCTAAATTGTCTTGTTGCTCTTTCTTTTGCTCCTTATAAAAATTATTCTTTTTTCTATTGAAGGCACGCACACTATTTTTAAAAGTGGCCCAAGTTTTTTCATTGACTTTTTGAGGTACTTTTCCGGCGCCGAAGAATTGATTTCTTAGGTTTTCTATTTCTTTTATTTGTTGCTGTAGCCCTTTGTGATTATTAGCTACTTTAGCCGTAATGGCATCGATTGAGGCTATAATTTCATTCTTCTTAACAAGATTTATTTCATAGGTTTTTTCTATTTCAGCATAATAATCTTGTCTTCTATTGTGTAAGGCTTTTGTGGCATTGCTAAAACGTTCCCAAATAGCTTCGCGATGTTGTTTGTCGACCGGGCCTATGTCTTCCTTCCAAATTTTATGTAGTGTTTGTAATTCTTGAAAAGCAGTGTTTAAATCTTCTACTTTTTCCAATGCCTCGGCTCGTTCAGCAAGTTTTTCTTTTTCTTCTAAATTTCTTTTAAAATCTAAATCTCTAAGCTCTCGATTTAAATGTAAAAAATCATAAAAAATTTCAATGTGATGATGGTAGGTGCGCCAAACATCATTATAATTATTTCGGGGAATAGGACCCGCTTGTCGCCAGCGTTCTTGAAGGTCTTTAAAGCTTTTGTAGGTTGTGTTAATATCTTCTTCAATGGTCACCAAGCCCTTTAAATCATCAATAATTTGAAGTCTATTTTCAAGATTATCTTTTAGCGATTTTTCTAAACTTTTATAATATTGATTTCTTTTTTCGCGATACTCCGAATATACCTCGTTGTATTGTCTTTTAGTGACAGAATTATACTTAAAGTCTATTTCTAGGCCTCCATTTTCTATAAACTCTTCTTTTTTCTGGTCTATAAACTCTTGAAATTTTAAATCAAATTCATGTTTAATGCCATCTACATGTTTTTTTATGGCCTGTACTTTTTCATTTTTCACCAGGCGTTGCAATTCTCCCACTAAATTTTCCATAGATAGCGCATGGTAATCTAATACCGGAATAACATGACGTTGATGATTATCTGTATCTTCAGCATCCTCAGCATTAGAATCGTCGATTTCATTTAACGCTTCGTCATTGGCTTTCTTGTCTACTTCTGGTTTAATTTCTTCTGTTTTTTCTTTGTTAACAGTTTCGTTGCCAGGAGCTTTCACTTGAATAGCGTCCGGTTTATCTATTTCTGATTCTTCTATACGATCTCCTTTTGATGTTATAGTTTGGTCATTACTACCGTTACTCTGTAGTGTATCATCTTTCTCGTCCAACATTTTGTACGTATTTGGCTGTGAGCCTATTTCAAGGGTAAGATAGTAACAAGCTTGTGAACTTCAAAAAAATTAAGCAAACTTCTTTAAAAAAAGAAAAGAACAAAAAAATAAAATTCAAAATACACGAGCATTTCAAGCCCTAAAAAAAGCTGTGTTTCACAAGTCAATGTAGGGGCAAGAGTTTCATAAAAACGTCAATTAACTATGCCATATCTCCCAAGCTTTTTCGGCCTGTAATGCTAACATTTTTTGGCCGTTTTTTATCTCAGCCCCTTGAGCTTCTCCTGCTAACAAAAAAGCTGTTTTCTCAGGATTGTAAATCAAATCAAAAAGAATGTGTTTGTGGGTGATATGGCGGTAAGGAATGTCTGGTTTTTGATCCATATTTGGAAAAGTACCCAGTGGCGTACAGTTTACAATTATGGTATATTTTGCTAAAACTTCTTCATTTAAATCAGTGTAGGTCAAATGGTCTTTCTTAGCACTCCTGGACACAAAGGAATGCGATATACTTAAGCGCTTAAAAACATAGGCCACTGCTTTGGAAGCACCACCTGAGCCCAAAATTAAGGCATGGGTATGGTGTTTTTTTAACATAGGTTCAATGGCTTTTTGAAATCCGTAATAATCTGTATTATAGCCTTTTAATCCTGTAGGGGTAATCTTTATAGTATTCACAGCTCCAATTTCTTGAGCCGTAATGTCTAAGGCCGACAGCATTGAAATTACAGCTACCTTGTAAGGTATCGTCACGTTAAAACCTTTGATGTTTTCCTTGTTTTTTAAAAGGGCTTTCAGGTCGTTGATATCTTGAAAATCAAAATTCTCGTAGCTGTGATTTTCAAGTTTTAAATCTTTAAATTTTTGGGTGAAGTACGCTCGTGAAAATGAGTAGTCAATATTTTTACCAATTAACCCATACCGAATTTTATTTTTTTCTTTTTCCATACCAATCTAAACCTAAAAGAATACCAACTCCAAAAATAATAAAGAAAAATGCCCACCATGTTTCTAAACTTGTAAAATTTGGAAAGTAGCGTTCGTAATTAACAATGATTTGGTTCTGATTTGAGTCTAAGATTAAACGTCCATTTTCTCCCGTTTTGAAAATTGTTTTTTTCCAGGGCCATACCACGCCCAAGGACCCCGTAATAAAACCAATAATTAAAGCATTAGTAATGTGCCTAAAGTGTTTTAATAAATACGATAATACATGTGATAAGGTGACTAAGCCAACCGCGGATCCTGAGGTAAATACGCCTAGAATAGTTAAGGTGTTTATTCTTTTTTCGTTTTTTATAAAGCTAAAATCGCCGGTTATCACTTCGGCAAAAGTATCATACAATGCATTTACTGAATCGACTAAAAGCAATACATAATTGCCTAGAAGAATTAGTATAAACGAACCCGAGAGTCCAGGTAAAGTCATGCCAGAAACGCTAATGATACCGCAAAAGAAGATAAAAATTAAATTGGTATTTTCTTTTGCAGGATTTAAAAAGCTAATTGCAATACCCAAAACTAAACCAATAAAACCGGAGGTATATGTTTTTCTATTCCAGTGATTAAAATCTTTAGAAATGTAATAGATAGAGCCTAAAATCATACCGAAAAATGCCGCCCAAACAAAAAGTTCTTTTTGCTCCAAAAAATAATCTAATATTTTAGAGATACTGAAATAACTCACGAGCATGCCGAAAATTAAAAGGCTCAAAAATTGTAAATTAGTATAGCGGTAAAAACTTTTAAAACGACCATTAAAGAAAAGTTTAAAAGCTTTGCTGTTTACTTTTTGTAGGGAATAAATAAATTCTTCGTAGAAACCAGCCACATAGGCAACAATACCACCAGAAACTCCAGGTACTTTATTGGCAGCACCCATGAACAAGCCTTTGATAACAAGCCAAAACTTATCTGAGGATGTTCGAGTTTCGTACATATAAAGTATTGCTTATTTTTTTGAAGCAGATTTTTCTAGGATAAAAATAAGGGAAAAACCCACCAATGCCAGCAATATGGCAAATAATAATTGATGATCACCCTCGTAAGCGAAAGGAGAAATACTTTGCTCTTTTATCGTAATTATTTTATCGCCAAAAATTTTGGTTTCTAACACCTTTTTCCAGGGCCAAATTTTAGGTAAAGACCCTAAAATAAAACCAGTAAGTACGGCTAAGGTGATATTTTTATAGCTGTTAAATAACCATTTTAAAACTTTAGCAAAACTCAATAGGCCAAAAATAGCGCCGAAACCTACCGTAACCACTATTTTTAAATCTCTTTCATGAACAGCTTCAAGAATTACTTTATAGGAACCTAAAAGAACTAAAATAAAAGCACCTGATATGCCAGGTAATATCATAGCGCATATGGCTAAGGCACCAGAAAAGAATAAAAACGGCAAACTTTCCGTATTCTCAGCTGGAGGTAATGTAGTGATGTAGTACGCCACAAGCGCGCCCAAAACAAAAAATAGTACTGCCGCAAGATTCCATTTTTCTATAGATTTCCCTACAAAAAATATGCTGGCAAGGACCAATCCGAAAAAAAACGACCATAAAAGAATAGGTTGGTGGATTAGCAGCCAACTAATGCCTTTGGCTAAAGAAAGTACACTTATGGCAATACCTGTAAAAAGCGCCAGTAAAAAGGGACCATTTAATTGGATCCAAAAAGCTTTAAAACCATCCCTTTTTAAGGTTTTGAAAACCGATAAATTAATGTTATTAATAGAGGTGATTAGCTCTTCATAAATCCCTGATATAAAAGCTATGGTACCTCCAGAAACACCAGGAACTACATCTGCTGCTCCCATAGCAAGGCCTTTCAAGGTGATAAAAAAATATTGTACTAAGTTTCTGTTTTTCATTCCAATAAAAATTCACTGATCTATTAGGGTACTTTTTGTTCCCGTAAAATATTTTATACCTTCAAAACTGGATCATTCAAGAAACAAACCTAATGTGGTTTTTATAGGAATTAGTGAAAGTAGTGGACAAAAATACTTTTTTTATTTGGAAGTCTTTTTATATTCTTTTAGGATCATTTTTACCCAATCTGTTTCGCAAAACCTAGGGTATGCTATTTGAAAATCAGGAAGACCATCAGCATCTAAAATAATGGCTTCAGCTAATAATACTTTAGCTCTTTCATTATTTAGGACTATGCTGTAAAGACCTGACAATTGAAATAAAATAGAGGCTTCTTCAGGATGAAACTCCCTGCCTTGCTTTAAAATTTCGATAGCGGCACTGTATTCTTTGTTTTTTACGACTACGGCTGCCCAATGCAACCACGTATCTAAATCATAATCACCAAAATCAATGGCCTGCTTGTAAGCATAATCAGCTTCATCATACTTTTTTAGAGCGTTTTTTATTTTACCACATTTTTTCCAATAGCGTGGATTTTCGGCGTCAATGTTTAAGGCTTTATGAATATAATACCCCGCTTTTTCGAAATTATTTAGGCGGAAATAAAAATCGGTAATGGCCAACCAACCTTTATCTAATAGCGGGTCTTCATGCACGGTTTGGTAATAGTAGTATTTTGCCATTTCGATATTCCCTAATTTTTCATGGCATTTGCCAATTCTTAAATAGGCATGTGAGGTAGGATCCTCGATACTAATGGTAGTTTCGTAATTTTCAATAGCTTCATTGTACTTACCCAATTTTTCAAGTACTTTTCCTTTTTCAAAATAAGCACCTAAAAAAGTATCATCAGCTATAATAGCAAAATCATACGCGGTTAAAGCTTTTTTGTACTTCTTTTTAGAAAAATACTGTTTTCCTAATTGATGCCAAGCAACTTCACTATAAGGGTTCTTCTCTAAATAATCATTGAGGAAACTAATGGCACCATCAAAATCCTCTAAAAACTCAAAGCAATAAATTACATTGTAAAGCGAGGAATAATCCTCATCATCAAAATCTACGCACTTCATGAAGCTTTTCTTAGCCATTTCAAAATCATCCATAAATAAATACTCCATACCCAGCAGGGAATAAATATCAAAGGCGTCATCTGTAAGCTCTAATGCACGTTCTAATAATTTAACGGCCTCCGGATGGTTGTTCTTTTTTGAGTGGATATTAGCTCTTTGAATGTAAATTTCTTCGTTAGAATGGGCTATAATTTGAAGTTCATCTAACAAGTTTTGTGCTGCTTCAAGCTTATCTTCAAACACCAAAACCTCGACATGCAACAATTTAATTTCAATAGAATTAGGGTGTTGCTGTAGTCCAATTTTTATGGCTTTTTTAGCCAGAGAAATTTTTCCATTATTTAAATAATGGTGTATAATATCTTCAAAATCCTCTGAATCAAAGAAATAGACATCATCTGTCTTTAACATGGATTCAAACTTGGTTATGGGTTGGCTAGGTCTTTCCTCTGCATCTAATGCCATTGGCCTTTATTTTTCAATTATTTTAAAAGTAAGATTTTGAGGTGGTCTATCACCTGCGTATGTAGCTATATTATTAACAAATTAGTTAACAAGTTCTTTGGTGTAGTGATTTAAAATACTAATGATTTGTTCACAGCCCACTTTAATCTCTTGATTAGAAATGGTTAAGGGAGGGGAAATGCGCACAGCTCTAGGTTCAAAAAGTAGCCAAAAAAGAATTAAATTTTGCTTCGCCGCGGTTAAAACCAGAAAGTCTGCCATCTCGCTACATTCCATTATTAAAGCTAACATGAGACCTTTGCCTCTGATTTCTTTAATAAATTTATGTTTTAAATACCTTCTAAAGAGCGCTTCCTTTTCTAAAGTTTGAGCCATTAAGTTAGTTTCAGTAATTTCTTTTAAGGTGGCTAAACTTGCTGCAGCAATTACAGGATGACCACCAAAGGTAGTAATATGACCTAATTTTGGACTGTCTTGTAAGGTCTGCATCAAGCTTTGTGAGGCTACAAATGCCCCTGCAGGTAAACCACCTGCCATTCCTTTTCCAATCACTAAAATATCAGGAATACAATTATAGTGCTCAAAAGCAAAAAGCTTTCCTGTTCGACCAAATCCAGGTTGAATTTCATCTAAAATTAATAAGGCACCCACTTCGTTACAACGTTTCCTGACTTTTGAGAGATAGCCATTTTCAGGTTCAATGAACCCAGCGCCGCCTTGTATTGTTTCTAAAAGTACAGCAGCGGTTTTAGCTGTAATTTTTTGAATGTCTTCCTCCTTGTTAAAAGTTATAAAGCGTACATCCGGAATTAAAGGTCTAAATATGGCTTTGCGTTCCTCATACCCCATAACACTTAAGCTACCCATAGTGTTGCCGTGATAGGCGTGGTTCGCAGCGATTAATTCGGTTCTTCCTGTAGCTCTGCGTGCTAATTTTAAAGCTCCTTCAATGGCTTCTGTTCCTGAATTTACGAGATAGGTAGTCTGTAGGCTTTCGGGCAGATGAGAGGCTAATAATTTGGTATAATCTACAGCTGGCTTTTGAATATATTCTCCATAAACCATGACATGGGCATACTGATCTAGCTGAACTTTTATGGCTTGAGTTACTTTTGGGTGGCAATGTCCCAAACTACAAGCCGATACGCCTGCTACAAAATCTAAATGAGCATTCCCCTGAGTATCATAAATATAAGAGCCTTTAGCATGCGAAATCTCCAATGCTAAAGGGTGCGGAGTGGTTTGAGCTTGGTGTTTGTAAAAGTCGGTTTTCATACTAATTATTCGACTTTTTTAACATGGTGTTCGATTTATCTTCCATAAGTTCTGGTTCTTTGGGAGCCTTTACCTTGGGAGTGGCCGTACCTTTTTTTGGCGCTGATTTTTGTGTTTTCTGATTCACAGGATCGGAAATATTTTTACTTCGTTCTAATTCTTCGGCATCGATATCGATGGGGTTTTCTATCCCGCGAATCACCACTAAGCTTAAATTGTTATCATCCTCATCAAAAATAGCATCTTTAGTTAAAATTCGTTCATCGCCACGCCAAACCATACCTTTTAAAATTCGCAATTCTTCTTCTATATTCGATTCTGTGAAAATAGTGCCGTCTGGTTCAACAAAAAAAGTTAAATCTTCTACATCATTATTGGCAAAGGTGATATTGATTTTACTACATAGGGTTTTATCAATGCCAATGAGTTCTTGATCATCGTTATACATCCAATAAACCACCTCAGTATTGCTAATTAAATCTACCTCTTTGAGCTCATTTTCGAAAAACTTTCCGAATAAATTAATTCCTTTTGCTTGGTTATACCCTGTTTTTCCGACGGTATCAAGTGAAACAATAAAGGCATTCTGTAACACTTTAAGTGAATCTAATTTTTCTGTCTCTACATTTGAAAGTAGATGTATAGTATCCCCAGTCATCTGGTTTTCACCATTCCAAATGATAGGATAAAACTTTGGCCAGTCTTTTTCTTTGGCCAAGGCAGGAATTTTTTGTCCAATCAATTTTGTTAATCCCGTCGCTTGATCTATATGAATAGAATCTGCTTTACCACTTAAATCTGTTTTGAAGAATTTTGCATTTTTAAAGGCTCTTACAATTCTTTTGTCAGGAACACCGGTTATCATTAAGGTATCGCCATGCATATAAAGCGAATCTTTTTCTACTAAGCTCACAGCAACCGCTCTTCTGGTTGCAAAAACAGAATCTTGTGCCTTAAAAATTTCTGCATAATGGGCTCTTAAAATACCTTTATTGATGGTGTCCGTGATTTTAATATTATTGGTGGCAGAAGCAAATTCTCTGGCTTTGTTGAAATACACGCTATCGCCAACGATTATTCGGTTGTTGTAATCAATTCTGGTATTCTTAATGCCATAGCCACTTTCTACCTTAGTATCATAAAAGCCACGTTCACAGTAAATTTTATAGGTTTCCCCGGTGATGGTCGATGGCCCGTACATGTAGGCATTTTTAGAATTGGTATAATAATCTAACTGCTTTGAATCTAGAATGTACTCAGGATTATCAATATGGACACTATCTAAAAATTGATATTTTTTAGTCTCCATATAGTAGCGACCAATTTGGCTGGTCAGCGTATTTACAGAGTCGATAACAGTCCCAAAATCTTTGTAGTAGGCTTCTTGGTTCTCACGATCAAAACGCAAGGTGTCGGTTTCTAATCGCATACCTGGATTTTGTTCAAGAATCACGCTTTGCCACGCTTTGGCGAGTTTTGTATTTCCGTCGTAATCTATTTTTCCACTGGTCATTTGGATCGAGTCGCCTTGCTGTAACCGTATGTTTCCTATGGCTTTTAAACGGTTTTCCTTTTGATAAAAGATAGCAATATCGCACCATAAATCAGCGCCTTGATGCTCAAATTGCACCTGCCTTTCATCCTTGCTGAAAATAGAGGCGCCAGGATATTGAGCTTCATCTTTACTAAACGAACCTCCGTAAACGATATTTATTTGTTTGCCTTCAGCAGGTTTTACCTGCCCAAAACAAGAAGTACCTATGGCAAACGTTAGTAAAAAGTAGAGGGTTTTATACACCTATTTTATTTTTGTCCAAAAATAGCGAATTTTCAAGCAGTCAAAAGCAGATTGGGATAATTTTAGTAATTCTGGGAAGCAAATAAAAAGAAAGCTACTCGAAAGTAGCTTTTTACATATTTAAATATGATTCTTTAATTAGTTGCGATAAATGGTCTGCTTTCTATCAGGCCCTACAGAAACTATTTTAATAGGCACTTCCAGTTCTTTTTCAAGAAAATGTATGTATGCGTTTAATGCCGCTGGCAATTCACTGGCGGCACTCATTTTTGTTAAGTCTTCTTCCCAACCATCCATTTCAGTGTATATAGGCGTCACACTTTCTGATTCAATGTTGTAGGGAAAATGGGTTATTTTTTCTCCTTTATAATGGTAAGCCGTGCATACTTTTAGTTTTTTAAAACCACTCAATACATCGCCTTTCATCATCATTAATTCGGTAACCCCATTAATTTGAACAGCATATTTCAAGGCAACGAGATCTAACCAGCCGCAACGTCTTGGTCTGCCTGTAGTAGCACCAAATTCGTTTCCAACGCGTCCCATGGTTTCTCCATCAGCATCAAAAAGCTCTGTTGGAAACGGGCCACTGCCAACTCGTGTGGTATAGGCTTTGAAAATTCCTTTTACCTCGCCAATTTGGTTCGGAGCAACGCCCAATCCAGTACATGCTCCGGCAGCTGTAGTGTTCGAGGAAGTGACAAAAGGGTAGGTGCCAAAATCAATATCTAATAAAGAACCTTGAGCGCCTTCTGCTAATATTTTTTTACCTTCTTTTTGAGCTTTGAATAGGTATTCTTCACTATCGATAAAGGTCAGTTTTTTTAACTCCTCCACCGCTTTGAAAAAATCAGCTTCTAATTCGTGCAAATCATACTGAACATCTACATTGTAAAAGCCAATCATCGCTTCGTGTTTATCAGCTAAATGACGGTATTTTTCTTTCCAATCACTTAATTCTAAATCACCAACGCGCATCCCATTTCTTCCGGTTTTGTCCATATACGTTGGACCAATACCTTTTAAGGTAGAACCTATTTTTGCTTTCCCTTTTGCAGCTTCTGATGCAGCATCAAGCAAGCGGTGTGTGGGTAAAATTAAGTGCGCTTTTCTAGAAATCAATAGAATCGATGGAATATCTAAATTAAATTTCTTTAGGTTCGCTAATTCTTTTTGAAAAATAACAGGGTCTATAACGACACCGTTCCCGACAATGTTGATAGCGCCTTTGTGGAAAATTCCCGATGGTATGGTATGTAACACATGTTTTATACCGTCAAATTCTAAGGTGTGACCAGCATTAGGACCCCCTTGAAACCGGGCGATAATGTCATAGTTTTTAGTTAATACATCAACAATTTTTCCTTTTCCTTCGTCTCCCCATTGAAGCCCAAGTAGTAAATCTACTGCCATTCTTGTAATTTGCTTAGTTGTTTTTAATTTCTTCTTTGTGCTCGTTTTTATTCTTTGTTCCGTAGAAGTATAGCGAGTGGTTGCTAATGGTGATATCAAAAACCTCTTCTATGGTTTTTTTTATGGATTGAATTCTAGGATCGCAAAATTCAATAACTTCACCCGAATCGGTTAAAATTACATGGTCGTGCTGCCTATCAAAATAAGATTTTTCGTATTGTGCCTGATTTTTGCCAAACTGATGTTTTCGAACCAATTTACAATCTAATAAAAGTTCTATCGTATTGTACAAGGTAGCTCGGCTTACCCTGTAATTCTTATTTTTCATTTTAATGTAGAGACTTTCTATATCAAAATGATCTTCACTAGCGTATATTTCTTGAAGTATAGCATAGCGTTCAGGAGTTTTTCTGTGCCCGTTTTCTTCTAAAAAAGTGGTAAAGACATTTTTTACGATGTCTTGGTTCTTGTTATTGCTCATGAGAACTTTTGCATCAATCAGGTTACAAATGTACAGCTAAAATTTAAATTCTACTGACTTTATCAATGCCATTGATGCTCTTTAAATTGTTGATAACTTTTTTAAGAATCTCATTGTTTTTGACCACAACGGTAATTTTTCCTTTAAAAGTACCCCCATCGGTACTAAAGTTAATGTTTCGCATATTGACATGCATATTTCCTGAAATCACCTCGGTTATTTTGCTTACCAAACCTAGATTATCAATACCTGTTAAATTAATTTCAGAGGTAAATTCTTGTTGGCTCGAGTCAATCCATTTTGCCGACATAATACGATAGGCATAATTAGATTGCAGTGCAATGGCATTGGGACAATTTTTAGAGTGTACCTTAATACCTTCATTAATACTTACAAAACCAAAAACCTCATCTCCAGGAATAGGGTTACAACAAGGAGATAACTTGTAGGGTAGTTTTTCTTCTTCTTTTCCAAATACTAAAACATCAAATTTTGAGGTAATCTCCTCTTTATCAATTTCACCAGGCGTTTGCTGTCTTCTTATTTTATTCTTGAAAAAACTAATAAATGCGTTGCTGTAAGACGAAGCAAATTCTTTTATTTTTTGATTGTCTATAGCCCCAATACCCACTCTGTAAAATAAGTCTAGACTTGTTTTTAACTTAAAATAGATGACCATTTTATTGATGGTATCCTCGCTGAAATTTATTTTTTGGGATTTTAGTTTTCGTCTTAACACCTCTTTGCCTTCTAGGGCAACACTCTTTTTTTCTTCTCTTAAAACCGATTTTATTTTTGATCTCGCCCTAGCCGTAGTGGCATAGTCTAACCAATTTTGATTAGGTTGCGCACTTTCAGAAGTGATGATTTCTACTTGGTCACCACTTTGCAGGGTGGTATTTAAAGGTACTAGTTTGCCATTTACCTTGGCACCACGCGTATGCATCCCTACTTCGGTGTGAATGTTGAAGGCAAAATCTAAAGGGGTCGCATTTTTTGGTAGTGATTTTAACTCACCTTGAGGGGTAAAAACAAATATTTCTTTGGCGTATAGATTCAATTTAAATTCCTCAACGAAATCTACGGCGTTGGTATTTGCATTTTCTAAGGCTTCTTGTAATTTATTGAGCCATTCTTCAATCCCAATTTCTTTTTGGTTGCCGTGTTTGTATTTGTAATGAGCTGCGTATCCTTTTTCTGCAATTTCGTGCATGCGTTCGCTGCGTATTTGTACTTCTACCCATTTTCCTAAGGGCCCCATTACGGTAATGTGCAAGGCTTCATAGCCCGTAGATTTAGGCGAAGAAATCCAATCGCGCAAGCGCACTGGGTTGGGTGTAAAATGGTCTGTGACAATAGAATAAATTTTCCAGGCCAAGAACTTTTCGTTAGGTTTATCAGATTTATAAATGATACGAAGCGCAAATTTGTCATAAATTTCATCAAAGGTCACGTTTTGAGTCACCATTTTTCTTCGGATAGAATAAATAGACTTCATCCTGCCTTTTATCGTATAGTTTAAGCCTTCTTTATCTAAAGAATCGCTGATGATGGCTGAAAAATCTTCAATGTATTGTTTTTGCTCTTCCTTTGTTTCTTCAATTTTACCAAGAATGTCATTGTAGACTTCAGGCTCTGTGTATTTTAAACTTAAATCTTCTAATTCTGTTTTAATATTATATAAGCCAATTCTATGGGCGAGTGGTGCGTAAATGTATAAAGTCTCCGAAGCTATCTTTACTTGTTTATGCTCTGGCATAGAGTCCATCGTAAGCATATTGTGGTACCGATCTGCAATTTTGATGATGATGACCCGAATATCATCATTTAAGGTCAAAAGCATTTTTCTAAAATTCTCAGCCTGTTGCGATATGTTCATATCTTTTTTCAGGTGGGCAATTTTGGTAAGTCCGTCCACAATTCGCGCAACAGTTTCACCGAACATACGTTCAATGTCATCTAAAGTATATTCGGTATCTTCTACCACATCGTGGAGTAGGGCAGAAGCGATTGAGACAGCATCTAAGCCAATTTCAGAAGCTACAATTTTAGCTACTGCAATAGGATGAAATATGTAGGCTTCACCAGATTTTCTCCGCTGATCTTTATGCGCATCAACCGCAACATCAAAAGCAGTCCGAATTAATTTTTTATCATCGTCGCTTAGTGTCTGGTAGCTTATGCGTAATAACTCTTTGTATTGCTTGGCAATTTGTTTGTTTTCTTTTTCTAAAGCTTCTTCGGTCATCATAAATGGTACGTATACTATAATAGCTATACTAAGTTACAAAAATTATGCCTTTAAATTTTTAATTCTTTCTAGTAGGGTTGGGTGTGAATAATGCATAAATACATAGGCAGGATGTGGCGTGAGATTGCTCAAACTATTTTTTGATAATTTTTTTAGCGAGGAAATTAAGGGAGCCGCGGCAAAAGTAAATTTTGCATAATCATCAGCCTCGTATTCAAATTTACGAGACATAAAGTTCATCATCAATCCGGTAATTTCAGAAATAGGACTGTACAAAATTCCGAAGCCAATCAAGGCCGCATGAAAACTAGCTTGTTGTACCCCAATGACCAAGGATATTTCTGGTGTATTTATAAAAAGCGACAAAATAAACAGCGTAAATCCTGTAAGTATAATGGAGGCCACTAAATTAAATACAATATGATTTCGTTTGTAATGTCCAACTTCATGGGCTAAAACAGCGACAACCTCATCTTCACTTAAGTCGTTGACTAGGGTATCGTAGAGCGTTACCCTTTTTTCTTTGCCAAACCCGGAGAAATAGGCATTGGCTTTTGTGGAGCGTTTAGAACCGTCTATGATAAAAATATTGCGTAACTCAAAACCCACCGTGGCGGCATAGTGTTCTATTTTACGTTTTAAACTTCCGTCTTCTAGCGGGGTTTGTTTATTGAATAAGGGAACAATTAATCTGCTGTAGAATAAATTCATGATTAAGGTAAAAGCGGTTACGACCAGCCAAGCATAGATCCAAAAGTTAGTGCCAGCCCATTCAAAAAACCAAAGGACTAAGGTCAAAATTGTTCCTCCCAATAGCGCCGTCATTAACCATCCTTTTACTTTGTCAAGGATAAATAATTTTTTGGTTGACTTGTTAAAGCCATATTTTTCTTCAATCACAAAGGTGGCATAGTATGAAAATGGCGTTGTGATAATATCGCTGCCAATCATAATGATTCCAAAAAAGGTTAAGGCAATTACTATGGGGTTATCTGACAAATTTCGAGCCAGTGCATCTATCCATTCAAAACCACCAAACAGTAAAAAGGATAGGGTTAGTACAAAAGAAAAAGCAGAGGTTAGTAATCCGAAATTATAATTCGCTTGTTTGTATTCTTGTGATTTTTTGTAGGCTTCAGAATCATAAACATCGTTTAACTCATTGGGAATGGCGTCCTTATAGTGTTTTGCATTTAGATAGTCTAAATAGGTTTCAATAATAAATTGAAGGGTGAGAATAGTGATGATGATATAAAATAAAACTTGCGTATTCATGAGCGTGATGGTTTGGTTTGGTTTGTGTGGCCATTGAATTATATGGCTCTTTGTCTTTTGGCTTCAAAGATAATTATTGCGGCAGAGACCGACACATTCATAGAGTCTATTTCGCCTTCCATAGGAATGATGATATTTTGAGTACTGTTTTTAAGCCATTCTTGAGGTAAACCAGTTGCTTCTGTGCCCACGACAATAGCACTAGCTTTTGTATAGTCAATTTTCGAATAATTTTCAGAGGCTGTAAGTGCTGCGCAATAGATAAAAATTTTATGTTCTTTTAAAAAAGCAATTACTTCTTCTGTGCTTCCCGTTGCAATAGCATTGGTGAAAATACAGCCTACACTGGAGCGAATGATGTTGGGGTTATAGAGATCACCTTTGGGATTGACAATCAGCACCGCATCTAGTTTAGCCGCATCGGCGGTACGTAGTATAGCACCCAAATTACCTGGTTTTTCGGTGGCATCAGCGACTAGAATAAGCGGATTTTTATTTTTAAACTTTAAATCGGATAATAAGTGCGATTTACTTTTCACTAAAGCTATGATGCCTTCTGTGGTTTCTCGATAGGCTATTTTTTGATACACTTCTTTTGAAACTTTTATGACTTCTAGTTCACTTTGATCAATCGGTATAATTTGTGCTACTTGATCGCTTGATAGAATGGCTTCATTAAAAAAAACAGTTGTAATGTCATAATTAGCTTTTAGGGCTAATTGAAGCTCTCGTAGTCCTTCTAAAACAAATTCACCTGTTTTTTTACGTTCACGCGATTTATCTTTTAAGACTAAAACCTTTTTAATTAATGGGTTTTGTAAGCTACTTATTTCTTTATACCTGTTCATGCCTTGCTAAATGACTACCAAAATAAATTTGACCAAAAAACAATATGTTTTCTATTCTATTTACCACCTGTATCCTTGAAAGTCAAAAGTATAACAAAATCTACAGAAAGTCTCCGTTAAACATTTGGCAATTTTCAGTTTTTATTGCCACCCATTATCCTTAACTTTCTGCATTAATTTTAAATGCAAAATTTTAGAAACCTAGGGTGCCCTAGAAGCTGTACTATTTTTTTGAAAAATTTATGAGTACTGCCTCAGATAAAAAGCTTATTGAAAATGATTTTACCCGATACATTATATGGTTTAGTACTTTCTGGAGGTAAAAGTACCCGAATGGGAACGGACAAAGGATTACTTACCTATCACAACAAACCTCAACGGGAGTACGTTTACGATTTGTTGACTAAAGTATGCGACAAAACTTTTTTAAGTATCCGCCTCAATCAATTAGATGAGGTTTCTAAAAAATTTGAAGTTATCGTAGACGGAGATGAGTTTAATGGTCCTTTTAATGGGATACTTTCAGCGCATAAAAAACACCCAAAAGTAGCTTGGTTGGTGCTAGCATGCGATTTACCGCTAATGAAAATAGAGGCTTTAGTAGCGCTAATTTCAAAACGGAACAGGTCTAAATACGCCACGGCTTTTGCTTTAAGAGATAATCCGTTGCCTGAGCCTTTAGCTGCTATTTGGGAAGCAAAAGGGCTGTCACTAGCGCTAGGTTTTATACAAAGTGAACAGGGTACCGGACCTCGCAAATTTTTAATTCACCACGATGTGGAACTTGTTTTTCCGAAGGAGGAAAACGTACTGTTAAATGCTAATTCCGAATCAGAGTATGAACATGCCCTTAAATTAGTAAGTAGTCATGAATAGTAAGCGATATTCCAGGCAAATTCAACTTGCACAATTTGGTGAAATAGCACAAAAAAAGCTTTTCAATGCTAAAGTGTTGGTGGTTGGCGCTGGAGGCTTAGGAATTCCGGTGCTGATGTATTTAAATGCTATGGGTGTTGGAACACTGGGTATCATCGATGACGATGTCGTTAGTCTCTCTAATTTACAACGCCAAGTAGCCTTCCGTGAATCGGACATTGGAAAACTAAAAGTAGAGGTTTTATCTGAGGTTTTAATGGCTCAGAATTCAGAAACTAACTTACATAAGCATTCTGAATTACTCACCACAACAAATGCCTTAGCGCTAATTAGTCGGTATGATGTGGTCGTTGATGCCTCTGACAATTTTGGCACTCGGTATTTAGTAAACGATGCTTGTGTAATTTTAAAGAAACCTTTTGTATATGGGGCATTACACGGTTTTGAAGGGCAAGTTAGTGTTTTTAACTACCAGGATGGTCCTACTTATCGTTGCTTATTCCCTGCCATCCCAAAAGCCAATACTGTTCCTAATTGTGATGAAAATGGCGTTCTGGGGGTTATCCCTGGAATTATTGGGAATTTACAAGCCTTAGAAGTGGTGAAAGTCATCACTGGAATAGGGAAAGTACTGGCTGGAAAAGTATTGCTTTTCGATGCTTTGCAACAAAACTATCAAAAAATTGGCTTTAAAAAAGTACCTGAAAATTTAAAAATAAGCCAATTAAAACAGCATTACGGTTTTCATTGTGCGACTAGCTTTTCGACCATTGATGCGCATAGCTTTGAATCTGTTTTAAGCAAAAAATCGATTCAAGTACTAGATGTGCGAACCGAAGAAGAATTTCAAGAATTTCATTTAAAAAACACCCTTCATATTCCACTTTCTGATTTAAAAAATAAGCTCACTGAATTAGCTATTACCCAAGAAATATATGTTCTTTGTGCTTCAGGAAAAAGAAGCCAACAGGCCATTTTAATTTTAGAAAAGTATTTTCCCCAAACTAATTTTATCAATGTAGTAGGGGGGATTGAAAAATTCAAGAGCCATGATACTAAGCAATGAAAACTTAATAATGCTTTGTTTGGGATTTTTTGTCGTGGCTACCTTGTACTCTTCGGTTGGCTTTGGTGGAGGATCTAGTTATTTGGCCTTGTTGACCTTGTTTTTTGCTAGTTTTTTTGTCATTCGCTCTATAGCTTTACTGTGTAATTTAGTGGTAGTGAGTACCAGCACCTATTTGTATTTTAAACACGGTCATGCAAAACTCAAAGATTTTCTCCCCTTTGTTGTGACGAGTATTCCTTTAGCCTATGTTGGAGCTAGCTTTACCTTAAGTGAAAACGTTTTTTTTGTCATTCTAGGTATTTCTTTAATTATTTCAGCCTTGGCCTTGGCATGGCAAACCTTTAGTAAAACAAGGTCAGCGATAAAAAACTATCCGTCTTTTTTTAGTTATAGTATAGGTGGGGCTATTGGTTTATTATCAGGTCTGGTGGGCATTGGTGGGGGTATTTTTTTAGCCCCTATTTTAAATCATTTGAAATGGAGTCATCCTATAAAAATAGCGGCCCTAGCAAGTTTTTTTATTTTGGTAAATTCAATTTCAGGATTGGTGGGTTTGTTTCATGCTGACACCCTGGTTTTGCCCTGGAAAGAAGCTATTGTTTTAATAATCGTTGTTTTTTTAGGGGGACAATTAGGCATTCGAATTAGTTTAAAAAAATTAACGCCCAACGGAATTAAAAGAGTAACGGCACTGCTAGTTTTAGTCGTGGGGTTAAGAGTATTATTAAAAAATGGATTAGAAGTATTATGATAACATATGACGAAGCTTTTAGAAGAGTAATGCTTTATGCCAAAGAATACGGTGTTGAGTCTGTTCCCTTATTAAAAAGTAATTACAGAGTTCTTGCCGAAACAATTCATGCAGATCGCGATTTTCCTCCTTTTACGCGGGCTACAAAAGATGGCATTGCCATAAATTTTTCAAGCTTTGAAAATGGAACAAACTCCTATAAAATTGAAGCTGTTGTTGGGGCCGGAATGCCTCAAAGCGAACTTAAGGATGCTGGCAATTGTTTAGAGATAATGACAGGAGCGGTATTGCCTCAAAATACAGATACCATTGTTATGTACGAGGATATTGAAATAAAGGATGGTTTTGCCACTATTTTAAGGGCTCCAGAAATGGGTCAGAACATTCATATACAAGGGGCAGATAAATTAAAAGGTGCTGCGCTATTAGAAAAGGGACTAAAAATAACGCCGGCAGAAATCGGGATTCTTGCTTCGGTAGGTAAGCGAAAAGTTCTAGTCACAAAATTACCGAAGGTGCTTGTTATTTCAACTGGAAATGAACTCGTGTCAGTTTCAGAAACACCGAAACCACATCAAATTAGAACTTCAAATGTTATTTCGCTGCAAGCAGCATTAAGCATGGAGCATATGAATGCGAACCACATGCATATATCGGATAGTAAAAAAACAATTGCGAAGAAAATAAAAAAGGCACTTAAAGAAAATGATGTTTTGTTGTTAAGTGGAGGAGTGTCAAAAGGTAAATTTGATTTTATACCTGAAGTCATGGATGATTTAGGGGTAGAAAAAGTTTTTCATAAAGTGTTGCAACGGCCAGGAAAACCTTTTTGGTTTGGAATTCATGATAAATTACAAACTTTGGTTTTTTCATTTCCCGGAAATCCTGTTTCTACATTTGTCAATTACCATAGTTATTTTTTACCTTGGTTTAAAAATTCTATTGGTGTTGGCTATAGCGACCAGTTTGTGAAAATAGATGAACCGCTTTTGAATAGCACGGGAATGATGCTGTTTCACCTTGTTCAAACCTACTGGGAGAATGGTTCTTTGTACGCGTCCATTATTGCCCATAATGGATCTGGAGATTTAACTAGCCTTTCAGAAGCAGATGGCTTCATTTGCTTGCCAGATCAAGATACAGCCTATGAAAAAGGAGCCTTGGTGGTTTTTGTAGAAACAAAATAAAAAAGCACCAATTAAAAAATTGATGCTTTTATGATATCATTGAATGTTTTTTATAGTTTATTCACCTTCATATTTTCCCATATAACGTTTCCACAGTTCAGTTTGGTGGGTTTCTAAAGATATAGCCCTTCCGTCAATATAGGCATGGCTTAATAGGTTGGTACGCATGTCTAATGCATCACCTTCTGATACAAATAGGGTAGCGCTTTTACCCACTTCTAAGGTGCCATAATCGGCATCAATTCCTAAAATTTTAGCATTGTTACCTGTGATCATCTGCAGCGCCACTTCTTTATCTAGTCCTTGGCCAACCACTTGTCCTGCATAAAAAGGTAGGTTTCTAGTCTGAAAATTAGCTTTATCTGCATTTTGCATGCCTACTAAAAGTCCGGCATCTATCAATAATTTTGGATTTTTATACGGCAAATCATAATCTTCATCTTCATGTTCTGGTACGTTATGCGTAAAATTAGCTAATACCGGAATATCATGTGCTTTTAAAAAATCGGTTATTTTATAGGCTTCATAGCCGCCCACAAGTACTATTTCCTTTATGCCATGCGCCTTTGCTAAGGTAATGGCGTCAATAATTTCACGTTCACCATCAGCATAAATAAATAGCTTTTGGGAACCACTAAACAAGCCTTGCATGGCCTTGAAGGCTAAGTTTTCTTCTTTCGCCGTTGATTGATTGTAAGCGGTGGCATTTTTTAAAAACACGCTAATGTCATCTAGTTCTTTCTTGTAGTTATCATTAGGTTTAAAGCCGCGTTCTTCGCCAGCCCACCAACGCCCTTGTCGAAAAGCATTTGGCCAATTCATATGAATGCCATCGTCTACTTTTAGTGCTGCATCTTCCCAGTTCCAAGCATCAAACTGAACGATAGAAGAGGTGCCCGAAATACGTCCACCTTGTGGCGTAATCTGGCCAATTAAAACGCCATTTGGACGCATACTTTCAACGACCTTAGATTCTGCATTATAGGCGATTAAGCTGCGTACGTGTGGTATCATGTCTCCAATTTCATCTTCATCTACACTGGCACGAACGGCATCTACTTCTACCAATCCTAAAGATTTAGTAGGAGCAATAAAACCAGGATAAATATGTTTTCCAGTTGCATTTATGACCGTGCCATTTCGTGCAATTTTTGCATTGGCACTACCAATAAAAGTAATTTTGCCGTTTTCAAACATCAAAAGGGCGTTGTTTATAACCTGCCCATTACCTAAATGTGCTGTAGCACCTTCAATACTAATGGCTTGAGTCTGTTTTGGTGCTGGTGTTTGTTGTGCAAAAGCAATGCTTGCACAGCAAAACAGCATGAGAGTACATATGTGTTTTTTCATTTTTTATGGCTTTATGCTTTAGGCCTTAAGTGGTATGCTTTAGGCCCTAGGCTTTTTAATTTTAAGCTTTAGGGCGCTATGCCCTAAGCTCTTTATTTTAGTCTTCTTTATTTCTATTGTGTTTTCGCGCTATGAACAACTAGTTGCTATACGTCATACTATCGCAATGAAATTCTTCTTTGTCTTTTTTCATTGGCTTTTGAGTAGGTTTTCCACCTTCTTTTTCGGTCAACATCATATTAATTAAGGTGTTGCGTTCATTGAGAATAGCCTCTCTTTGTTGTTTGTCTCTATCCATATCAAAATATACAGCACCATCAATAACTGTTTTTTCTGCTTTGGCATAGATAGACAAAGGATGGTCTGACCAAAGCACTAAATCGGCATCTTTACCTTCTTTAATACTTCCTGTTCTATCATCAATATGTAATAATTTTGCAGGGTTTATGGTCACCATTTTCCAAGCTTCTTCCTCAGAAACACCACCGTACTTTACAATTTTTCCAGCTTCTTGATTTAAACGTCTTGACATTTCACGATCATCACTATTAATAGCTACCGTAATCCCTTGGCTGTGCATGATGGCTGCGTTGTACGGGATGGCATCATTTACTTCGTATTTGTAAGCCCACCAATCGCTAAAAGTAGAGCCGCCAACACCGTGTTCTGCCATTTTATCAGCAACTTTATAGCCTTCTAAAATATGCGTAAACGTATTGATTTTAAAGTTGAATTTATCCGCTACTTTCATCAACATATTTATTTCGCTCTGAACGTACGAGTGACAGCTGATAAAACGCTCTCCATTTAATATTTCGGCCAATACTTCCATTTCTTGATCGTAACGAAATGGTTTGCCACTTTTCTTTATGACGTCATATTCTTTTGCTCTTTGAAAGTAGTTTATAAAAACCTGTTCAACACCCATTCTCGTTTGAGGAAAACGACTAAAGCTTCCCCAGTTCGATTGTTTTACATTTTCTCCCAAAGCAAATTTTATAAACTTAGGACTGTTATTATAAATCATTTTGTCAGCCGATTCACCCCATTTCAATTTAATAATCGCCGAACGACCACCAATAGGATTTGCTGAGCCATGAAGTAATTGTGCAGAAGTTACACCACCAGCTAAATTGTGATAGATGTTCATGTCTTCATTATCGACCACATCTTCCATAGTCACTTCAGCTGATGAGTTTTGTCCGCCTTCGTTTACGGAGGATAGGGCAATATGGGTGTGTTCATCTATGATGCCTGCCGTTACGTGTTTCCCGGTTGCATCAACAATTTTTGCACCACTACTACTTAAATTGGTTCCAATTTTACTAATTTTTCCGTTTTTAACCAGTACATCAGTATTTTTTAAAACGCCCTCATTTTCACCTGTCCAAACGGTAGCATTTTTAAATAAAATGGTTTCTTGCGTTGGTTTTGATGTATTTCCATAGCCAATATTAGGATAAGAAACTGGCATTACTTTGGGCGCTTCTGAAGCTATTTCTTCCTTGGCTTTCTCGATAAAGCTTTTGGTTTTTACCGCCTTAAATGCAGACTCTCTTCCAGTTGGAAGAATAAGTCTTCCAGAAATGTCATCAGTGTTTTTAGCGGCCATACCGGTCATTCGATATATTTTCTCCCCTTCGTCTGTGGAAAAAGATAAGTCTACCCAATTGTCAGCATAGCTTAGTTTTGATTTTAATTTTATTGTGTCTTGTTTTACTTCTACTTTCGGTTTGCTTATTTCTCCCGTAATCGCTAGTTGATATTTGTTGCCACCAGCAGTTAGCTCATAGTCACCGCGAATATCCTTTAAACTAATGTCGTTAACGATACTTTTATTTCCTTGAACCCAATTTTCGTAGAGCGTTGTGCTTTTATCAAAAATAGGACCAGAGGTAATTAAAAAATTAGCATAACTACCCGCTTGTAAAGAGCCTATTTGACCACTTTTACCTAAAATTTGAGCGGGGATGGTAGTCAAAGCTTCTAAGGCTTTTGTTTCTGAAAGGCCATAGGTGATTGCTTTCAACAAATTTTCTTTAAATTTTGCTGCTGATTTAGAATCGTGCATGGTAAATGAAAATGCAATACCATTATCCGCCAAGGCCTTTGGGTTACCTGGTGCTTGGTTCCAATAACGCATATCAGCCAAAGATACATAGCCCGCTTGGTAAGGATTAGAAACATCGTAGGCATTTGGAAAATCTAAAGTCACGATATATTTAGCGTTGGTGGCTTTAATATCTTGAATGTTTTCATATTCGTCACCTCCGGCAACGATCACATATTGAACCCCATTGGCATCACCAATTTTATCGGCTAATACATCATTTTTTTTGTCTTTCGCTTCAAAAATTTGAACGAGATTTTTATTGGCTATTAAAGCCTCTAGAGAGCGGTCTTTAGTGCTTGAGTTTCCTCGAGCATACCAGTTCATGTCGCTGTACATTTGACGCAATAAAGCGGTAGTTCCCATAAGAGAGCTTGGGTAAGCTTGACTGGATAAAACACTTCGCTCAAGTGAAAAATATTGTGCAGATTTGCCATCAATAACACGAGTGGCATCCGTTTCTTCGCTATTTAAGGTAATTAAAACACCTGTTCCTCGTGCTATACCATCTTGAATGTGCGTGTTCACAACCCCAAAACCAGCTTCACGTAAATCTTTAGCTTTTTTATCATCGTATTTGAAGGCTGTTAAGGCATTGTTTTCTGGCATGATGTGGTCATTCCAATAAAAACCCTCACGAGAAGGTTCGTATTGAGCATTTCTACCTCCACCAGTAGCTCTTTTAGGTTTTTCAACGCCAAAATCAGAATACAAATCAATAAAAGAAGGGTAGATAGATTTTCCGCTAAGGTCAATGGTTACTGTGTTCTTGGGGATGCTTACAGAGTTACCCACTTGTACTATTTTTCCATTTTGGATAAGCAGGGTTCCATTTTCAATAACCTGAGTAGGGGTTACAAATATTTTGGCATTTGTAAGGGCGGTGTAATTGTTGTTTTTTGATTTTACTCCATCATTTTTGGGGAAATAATCTTGTCCAAACATAGCGCCGGTGCACCACAACAAGGTGAGCACGAGAAGTCTCATTTTCATAAATTTAAATTTAGTTAATTAGTCGGTCTTAAAAATAAGTGAAATGAATGACACAAGACGCGAATTAAGCTTTTTTTAACAATTGAAAAAATAGACTTACATCTGGGTACTTATAAGAATAGGCAGCGCATTACCTAATGTTTCTTTTTTAAGATGTTAAGCCTGATGTTCTAGTATCACTACTACTACTACTACTACTACTACTACTATCCTCTAAAAAAAAATAGCTACAGTGGAAATTTTTGATGATAGCTTACCAATAGTAACACCACTTTACTATAGCTTTTAATACCATCAACCTGATTATTCATTATTAAAAAAGAATTAAAAATAGCTTTAAAAACGGGTTCTGTTCTATTTTCATACGCTTGCCAAAAGGTATTTAAAGCCTCGTAATTTTTTATTACTCCTGGATTAATTTTTGGCCATAAACTTTGAAATAGTGCTTCATCATTTTGTTTAATATCGCTTAAACAATAACTAAGCGCATAGGCATAGGCTGCGTATTTAAAATACATATCATCATTATGAGCTGTCACTAAATATCCAATTAAATTGGTTTCATTTTCAGCCGAGTAGCCTAATTGGTGGCCTACCTCATGACCACTAATCACCGGAAATCTAAAAGGAGGAATTAAGCTGTTGATTTGTGCTTCATTTGTAAAGGGATTGAGGTATCCACTATATCCCATATAGCTTAAAGGAATGCTAAATAACGAATTTTTTACACTCGGATTTTGGTACTTTAAAAAAGGATGAACTTTTTCTAAGCGTTTATAGCCTTTTATGGTTTTATCAAAAATTTCTTGGTTTGAATAAGGTGTTTCAACCATGGCCGTACTATCGTTCGTAATCAGTAGCTGAGTTTCATTGGTTTTTTTAATTAACTCCTGTACAAAAGAGCGCAAATCGTCGCGATTAGCATTTTCCTCAATGCCTAGAGCGATTGAAACTGGGAGCCTGTGATAGTTAAGTCCCCAGCACATATTAAAGGTAAAATAGGCGATGGCGACAACAACAATTCCGTTTTTTAAAAAGTATAATGGTTTTCTCAAAATACATTTTCTTTTGATCACAAGGTATCGAATCCCGTAAATTCCAAGTACTGCATAAAGCAAATCGCCTAGTGAAAAGGGAATCCAGCCATTTAAAAACCTAAAAAGTTGAGCACAGTATTGATAAAACCCCAAGCTGTAATATTTTTCAATGAATTCGGGATAAAAACTCAAGTATTTTACCAATAAGATTTGAGGAAGTAAGGATAGTGCTATTATATTTTTAATTTTTGTTTGCATTCAAGAAAATTTCTAATTCAAAAATAGGCATTTCTATAACTATCCGTATTTTTGAGCAAGAATATTAGGATTATGAGCAAAACGATACTAGAATTAGAGCCTAAAGCAATTTGGAAAAATTTTTCAGCTTTAAACGCAGTGCCAAGACCATCAAAAAAAGAAGCACAAGTAATTGAGTTTATACTTGATTTTGGTGCACAGCTAAAATTAGAAACCTTTAAAGATGAGGTGGGTAATGTAATTATTAGAAAGCCCGCCACGAAAGGCTATGAAAAGCGAAAAATGGTGACCCTGCAATCGCATTTAGATATGGTACATCAAAAAAATAACGACACGAATTTTGATTTTGAGACCCAAGGAATCGAGATGTATGTCGATGAAGATTGGGTACGCGCTAGGGGTACCACCTTGGGTGCGGATAATGGGTTAGGAGTCGCCACCATAATGGCACTTTTAGAAAGTGTTGATATTCCACACCCAGCACTAGAGGCTTTGTTTACTATTGATGAAGAAACTGGCATGACAGGTGCCAAAGGGTTAAAGGAAGGAGTTCTTAAAGGCGACATATTATTGAACTTAGATACCGAAGAAGATGATGAGATTGGAATAGGTTGTGCAGGAGGTATTGATGTTACTGCAGAACGAAAGTATAAAAGTAAATCAAGCTCAAAAAACTCCTTAGCATTTGAGATCATTGTTAAGGGTTTGAAAGGTGGTCATAGTGGTATGGACATTCACAAAGGACTTGGGAATGCCAATAAAATTATGAATAGAGTGTTGCATTTGGGTGCGGAACATCATAAACTTAGAATAGGTACTCTACAAGGAGGTAGCCTTAGAAATGCTATACCTAGAGAGAGTGTGGCAACCGTAGTCATCGATAAGAAAAAGCTGAATGCCTTTCAAAACGATTTTGAAAATTGGTCGACCACGATTAAGCAAGAAAAATTAATTACCGAACCGGCTTTAGAAATTACCCTTCGGGAGGTTAAGCGACCAAAAGGAGTACTGCCTCAAAAAGTGCAAACAAAGCTTTTAAATGCCCTATATGCAGCTCATAATGGCGTTTATGCGATGAGTGCAGCTTTTGATAATTTAGTAGAAACCTCTAATAATATAGCGAGGGTTGAGGTTGAAAAGGGAAAAATACGGATTGCTTGTTTAACACGATCTTCTGTGGATTCTGGAAAAATAGATGTAGCACAATCGCTACGCGCGGCTTTTGAACTTGCAGATTGTAAGGTTAGTTTTAGTGGCGATTATCCTGGATGGCATCCGAATCCAGATTCTGCAATTTTAGAAGTACTAAAAAACCAATATGAAAAAATATTTAATGCAGCACCGAATGTAGCTGCTTGCCATGCCGGATTGGAATGCGGAATCTTAGGTCAAAATTACCCAAAAATGGATATGATTAGTTTTGGACCCACCATTAGAGGTGCGCATTCTCCCGACGAGCGTGTTCAAATTTCATCGGTTCAAAAATTCTGGACATTTACCTTAGCTATTTTAAAAAATATACCGGAATAATAGCTGAGAAGGAAACCCAACATTTTGAAAAAGCAAAGGATGAATTAACATGGGGAGATTTCATAAAAAATGAAGCCCTAAAGATAAGATTTATCACTTCATAAAAAATCCTGTTCTGATACAGAACAGGATTTTTTAATGCTTATTTTCAACCGCTGTAAATAGCTCTCTAGTTAATTTTAAGAGCTTTTAGATGGTCTCTTACGGCGTTTAAAATCACTCAAACTCAGAAGTAAATTTAAGATCTACGGAAGGGTATTTTTGTTGGGTCATTTGTAGCGAAAATTGGGAGTCCGCTAAAAACACTAATTTTCCACGCTTATCTTTAGCCAAAAACTTTTGTTTAACACGCTTAAATTCTTTGAATTCGTCGTTTTTAGGATCTTTTGGCACCACCCAACAGGCTTTAAAAACAGGGAAATTTTCATAAGTACATTTAGCGCCATATTCGTGTTCTAAGCGGTATTGTATTACTTCGTATTGTAAGGCTCCAACGGTACCTATAACCTTTCTACCATTCATTTCAAGGGTAAATAACTGTGCTACCCCTTCATCCATTAATTGGTCAATACCTTTTTCTAATTGCTTAGATTTCATGGGATCGGCATTGTTGATATACCTAAAATGTTCAGGGGAAAAACTAGGTATTCCTTTGTAGTGAAGGATCTCTCCTTCGGTTAAGGTATCGCCAATCTTAAAACTACCGGTATCATGTAATCCTACGATATCGCCTGGGTAAGAAATATCAACAATCTCTTTTTTCTCGGCAAAAAACGCATTAGGACTCGAAAATTTTAATTTCTTATTACTTCTTACGTGTAAATAGGGCGTATTTCTTTCAAAGGTTCCAGAAACTACTTTAATAAACGCTAGGCGATCTCTGTGTTTAGGATCCATGTTGGCATGAATTTTGAAAACAAAACCAGTAAAATCTTTTTCATTGGCAGCAACAAGGCGCTCTTCAGACATTTTGGGCCGAGGTGTTGGTGCAATATCAACAAAACAATCTAACAACTCACGAACTCCAAAATTATTTAAGGCTGAGCCAAAAAATACAGGTTGCAATTTACTTTGTAGATAATCTTCTCTGTTAAATTCAGGATAAACACCATGAACAAGATCTAGATTTTCCCTGAGTTCTTTTGCTGCTTTCGCGCCAATAGTTTTTTCTAACTCCGGACTTTTAATGTCGCTAAAAGCAATGACATCTTCAATATTTTTTTTACTATCACCACTAAAAAGGTTAATGTTTTTCTCGTAAATATTGTAAATGCCTTTAAAGTCATATCCCATGCCTATAGGAAAACTTAAGGGGGTAACGGTTAAACCTAATTTTTGTTCTACCTCGTCTAACAGGTCAAAGGCATCTTTACCCTCCCTGTCCATTTTATTAATAAAAACAATAATTGGAATGTTACGCATCCGGCAAACTTCAACTAATTTTTCCGTTTGCTCCTCAACGCCTTTTGCCACATCAATTACTACAATAACACTATCTACAGCAGTTAGTGTTCTAAAGGTATCTTCTGCGAAATCTTTGTGACCAGGGGTATCTAAAATATTAATTTTTTTATCCTTGTAAATAAAAGCAAGAACTGAAGTGGCAACAGAAATACCCCTTTGGCGTTCTATTTCCATAAAATCACTTGTGGCGCCTTTTTTTATTTTATTATTTTTTACCGCTCCAGCTTCTTGAATGGCACCACCAAACAATAATAACTTTTCGGTAAGAGTCGTCTTTCCGGCATCGGGGTGAGATATAATGCCAAAAGTTCGTCTTCTTTTAATTTCACTCTCAAAACTCATACTCAAAATTTCGGCAAAAATACGTTAAAATAGATTGAGCATCAATTTTTAAAAAAACTAAAATTAATTTTTTGTCACTTAACATCCTTTCACTTTTATGTTTCCTTCGCCATACAGCTTAGTGTGCTTCAACTAGCATCAAGATTTTTTGTTTATACTAATTTTCCAGAGCTATTTATGGCTTGCGGTTTTCTGTTTAAATCGTTTATGTACTGTTTTTTAGGATAAACAATAAAAATTAAAAATCTATTTTATCGATAACTTGCAATTACTGATCTAAGGCATAGGTCATTGGTCGGTAAAATACGTTTTTTGTAGATTTTTAACATATCGAATGCTCGAGAGTATATTCGATTGCTAATTTAACTATATCTTGCACCATAAAATTGAATTGAAGTCCCAACTTCTTACAATTACTTAAGCATTAAACCTACAGCCATGGTGATTAGTTGAATAAAAAGCTAACGCGTATGGATATTTTTACTTGTATTAAAATTAGTGCCAACAACAAACTTAGGCTTATCATGAGTTTTGTCTTGGTATTTTTTGCCATAACTTCTTTTTCTTTTAATGAAGCAGATGCCTCTAGTGAGGTCATTGCTGAGATGTTTTTAGATACCGATGGTGATGGCATTCCCAACAACGTCGATATTGACGATGACGGTGATGGCATTATTGATACGAATGAAGGATCTACATCTAAACCGCCAAGAGATACAGATAAAGATGGTATTCCAGATTATCTTGATCTTGATTCTGACAATGACGGTATTTTGGATAATGTTGAAGCCCAAACTACCGCTGGCTATACTCCACCAAGTGGTGATGATATTGACCGTAATGGTTTGGATGACGCCTATGAAGAAACCCCAGGAGCTTGTGGAGGTTTAATTCCAATTGATACAGATAAAGACGGAAAGCCCGATTACAGAGATATTGATTCGGATAATGATGGTATTTTAGATAATGTTGAAGCTCAGCCTACGGCGGGATTTATTGCACCCTGCGGCGTTGACAGTAGCAACAATGGTTTAGATGATCACTATGAAAATGGCACAACCAAAGGAATCACTCCAGTTGATACTGATGGAGATGCCAAGCCTGATTTTAGAGATATTGATTCGGACAATGACGGTATTTTAGATAATGTTGAAGCTCAGCCTACGGCGGGGTTTATTGCACCCTGCGGCGTTGACAGCAACAACAATGGCTTAGATGATCACTATGAAAATGGCACAACCAAAGGAATCACTCCAGTCGATACTGATGGAGATGCCAAGCCTGATTTTAGAGACATTGATTCGGACAATGACGGTATTTTAGATAATGTTGAAGCTCAGCCTACGGTGGGGTTTATTGCACCCTGCGGCGTTGACAGTAACAACAATGGTTTAGATGATCACTATGAAAATGGCACAACTAAAGGAATCACTCCAGTCGATACTGATGGAGATGCAAAACCTGATTTTAGAGATTTAGATTCGGATAATGATGGCATATTGGATAATGTAGAAGCACAGACTACAAATGGATTTAAAGCGCCATGTAATATGGATAGTGATGGTAATGGTTTAGATGATCATTATGAAACTTCTCCAGGGTCTGGCGAAGGAATTACACCAGTAGATACTGACGGAGACCAGAACCCAGATTTTCGAGATACTGATTCGGATAATGACGGCTGTTATGATACGATGGAAGCAGGATTTAGCGATGCCTTTTTAGTACAAAATAGAGATGGTAGACTTGGCAATTCAGCACCACCATTAGTAAATTCTATGGGGAAGGTTACCTCTGGAGAAAATGGACAAGGGTATACAACACCTTTAGATTCGAACTCCAATGCTATCTTAGATTTTCGTGAGGCCTCTTTTAGTAAGGCTTGTAGCACTACTATAAATGTTGTTGACGACAGTGCAACCACGGAAGAGAATACTCCAGTAATTATTGATATTTTAGATAATGATTCAAACATCCCCTCTGATGGTACCTTAACGGTAACGACACCAGATAATGGTATTGTGGTTATCAATGATGGTGGTACTCCTAATGATATTAGTGATGATACTGTTACGTATACACCAAATGATGGTTTTGTTGGAGAAGATAGTTTTGAGTATACCATTTGTGATACTTTGGGTAACTGCGAAACAGGAACAGTTACCATTACTGTGAACAGCCCAGCAACTCCAATCGATGTTGTTGATGATAGCGCAACCACGGAAGAGAATACTCCAGTAATTATTGATATTTTAGATAATGATTCAA
>CAXBCN010000025.1:0-51912 GCA_963974535.1 uncultured Cellulophaga sp. | reverse complement strand
AAAAAAGGCCTCACATTTCTGTGAAGCCTTGAATTTACTAGTAGCGGGAACTGGACTCGAACCAGTGACCTTCGGGTTATGAGCCCGACGAGCTACCTACTGCTCTATCCCGCGATATATTCCATTTGTTGTTTTAAAGCACTATTTCGATTTAATATCAGAGTAAAGTAGATACTTTATCCTGAGCCTAGTCGAAGGGTACTGCTCTATCCCGCGATATGGGTTTCCAAAACAACCAACTTAGCTTTTAAGCTTTCAGTTCATTAGGCTGACTGAATTATTTCGGACTGCAAATATACGAAGCTTTTTTATTACTATCAAAACTTAATTTGATAAATATTTTTAAACAGTTCCATTTAAAAATCCTTAAATTCCCCGTTCAAACTTGTTTTTAGATCACTACATGGAACTTATTAATAAATTTTTATCTGGCGTACTCCCTTATACAGAGTGGGTTATGCTTTTTTTAATCATCGGTGGCGGACTATTTTTAGTCTTTTATTCTAAATTATTACCCTATCGGTACTTTAAACATGCCTTAGCCATTACAGCTGGTAAGTACGATGATCCAAACGATCCTGGCGAAGTTAGTCACTTGCAGGCCCTTTCTTCAGCAGTAGCGGCTACCGTTGGGATGGGAAATATTGCAGGCGTGGCCATAGCCATTTATTTGGGGGGTCCTGGGGTTGTGTTTTGGATTTGGGTGACCGCCTTAATTGGTATGTGTATTAAATTTTATTCCTGTAGTTTGTCGATCATGTACCGCGGTGAAGATTCTGACGGTGCCTTGCAAGGCGGGCCTATGTATTATATTACCCAAGGCATGGGCAAAAAAGCAAAACCCCTAGCTATTTTCTTTTGTATTGCTGGTTTGTTTGGCGTGCTTCCTGCATTTACCACCAACCAGTTTACACAAACCTTGATGACTGTGATACAACCCGATGAGGTCTTTATGGTTTTGGGCGATTTTAACTGGAGACTGGGCATTGGGGTGGTACTCTCTATCATCACCTCATTTGTTATTTTCGGCGGACTCCAAAAAATAGCCAAAGTAGCTACAGCCATTGTTCCGTTTATGGTGTTAGTGTATTTATTGGCGGTGGTGTATATTTTGATCACCAATGCGGCTCATATTTTACCTTCTTTCGGCCTTATTTTCTCCGAAGCTTTTAATCTTAAAACGGTAGTAACCGGAGGTTTATGGGGATTAATCATTATCGGTATCCGTAGGGCTGTTTTTTCAAATGAATCTGGCGTAGGTACCGCACCTATGTTTCACGGACAGTCAAAAACCAAGGAGCCTATTCAAGAAGGTTTGGTGGCTATGTTAGGGCCATTTATTGATACCATTATCGTATGTTCACTTACGGCAATCGTTATTATTATCAGTGGTGCGCATTTAGAGACCGAGACCAACGGTATTGCCATGACCTTAAATGCCTTTAAAAGTTCTATTCCCTATGGCGGTGTTTTATTAATGGTGGTGGTGAGTGCTTTTGCCTTATCGACCTTATTTACCTATTCGTATTATGGTACCAAATGCCTTTCATTTATTACGAATGCGAAAATTGGCAAGTTTTATAATTTCATTTACGTGGGTAGTATTACCTTTGCAGCGGTAGCATCGGTAGATTTAGTGATAAATTTAATTGATTTATCCTTTGCGCTGATGGTGATCCCGAATATGATCGCGGTATTGTATTTGGCACCAAGAGTTAATAAGGCCATGAAAGCCTATTTTTTAAAAGTAAAACATGATAAAGCATAAAGCAGGTTTTGTAAATATTATTGGCAATCCCAACGTGGGTAAATCTACTTTGATGAATGCCTTTGTGGGTGAAAAACTATCGATTATCACCTCAAAAGCACAAACCACACGACACCGAATTTTAGGAATCGTCAACGGTGATGATTTTCAAATGATTTTATCCGATACACCTGGGATTATTAAACCAGCCTATGAACTACAATCGTCGATGATGGATTTTGTAAAATCGGCCTTTGAAGATGCGGATATTTTGATTTATATGGTCGAAATAGGGGAGAAAGCCTTAAAAGACGAACGCTTTTTTGATAAACTAAAAAACAGTAAAATTCCCGTTTTGTTGCTATTGAATAAGATCGATACTACAGAGCAAAACATCATAGAAGAACAAGTACAATACTGGCAAGAGCAATTGCCAACGGCAGAAATACATTTGATATCTGCGCTAATGAATTTTAATATCAAAGGCGTTTTTGAGCGTATTATTGAGTTATTACCAGAATCACCGGCCTTTTATCCAAAAGACCAATTAACCGATAAGCCAGAACGATTTTTCGTCAATGAAACCATTCGCGAAAAAATTCTACAGCAGTACAGTAAAGAAATTCCGTATGCGGTAGAAATTGATACGGAAGAGTTTTTTGAAGATGATAAGATCATTAGAATGCGGGCCGTCATTATGGTAGAGCGCGATTCTCAAAAGGGAATCATTATAGGTCATAAAGGATCAGCCTTAAAAAGAGTAGGGGTAGAAGCCCGGAAAGATTTAGAAAAGTTTTTCGACAAACAAGTGCATATAGAATTGTATGTAAAAGTGAATAAAAACTGGCGCAGTAACGCTAACCAGTTAAAGCGCTTTGGCTACAATCAAGGGTAAAGCCCCCTAACCCCAAAGGGGATAGGCTTGCTAGCGAGTACTGCTTGAGGTAGAAAAAAAATAGCCTAGTAGGGCTAATGGGCTAATGGGCTAAAAAGCCGAAGCTTTACTGAATAAAAACAGCCCTAGAAAATGTCTTTCTAGGGCTGTTTTTATTTGTCATCAGGATTTACTATTCTACCGGAGTAACCGTATAACCTGCATTTTTTAGCAAACGTATAACACCTTCTTCCCCGCCTAAATGGCCAGCCCCTACGGCGTAAAAAACAGTCTTGTCTTTTGATAAATCTGCGATTTGAGGAATCCAGTTTTGATTACGCTCGTCCAACATTTTTTCTTTAAAAGCTTGATCGCTTTCAAAAAATTCGTTTAACGAAGTGTATAGCACCTCAATATCTTGGGTTTTGTAGGCTGCAATGATGTCATCAAAATAGCCTCCAATACCACCTTCTTTCTGTAACATTTCTATCACTTGGTCTATTTGCTCGTCATAGGCTTGTTCATCGAACATAGACATTTGAAAAGCCACAGTTTCTAGACCTTTGATTTCTTTTTTCTGCTCGCCTGCCATTTGTACAAAGGTGTTTTCAAAACTCGCCATATCTTGGCCTAAATGGGCTATCATAGCGGTAGATGATATAACAAAAGGTTTCATCTTATTAAAAGCGGCCATGCCCACGCCTAATTTAGCCGTAAAATACGCGTCTAAAATTTTATACTCTTCGGGTGTCATGTGGTTTTGTAGCGAATCATCACCGCTAAGCATGGCATATTTCATCATTTCGGTTTGCATACTGGCATCATCCATATCTAACTCCATCACAATAAAATCACTTTCAGAAAATGCAGTTTTTACTTTTTCTTCTAAAAGAAAGTCTTCTTTAGGTAGCATGTGTACCGTTCCAAATACATACGAGGTTTTAATGTTCTCTCCTTCTACTTTGTATAATAAGCTGTTTTGAGCGACAACTGAAGGAGCTACACTTAAAATAGTCACTAAGGCTAGGATTGCGTTTTTAATTTTTTTCATGGTATATAAGTTTTAAATGTTGTTGTTTATTACTTCAAATGTATATCCTTTAGGGAGGTTTATAAATTGAATTATGATAAGTGGTCAAATTGCAGGTGTCAACGGAAAAAGAGCAGCTTAAATTAAAAAAGTAGTCTTTTTAATTGGATGTAAAAGTGCTAGTGTAGGGCCTAAAAAGGAAGTGAATAGTTTTAAGCAAGTAGAAAAATCAAAACAACGGAACCCAGCACCCAGCACCCACAAAACAATAGACTCTCGTTTTAGGTCACTTTATAGGGGCTTATTTTTGTCATCATAAAATCATGAAGTTCGTGCATTTGCGGTTTTCCTTTGCTTCTTCCTGCTCTCCCAAAAGCATAGAGGCCAAACCAAAGCAGCACCATAAAGACCATGAGCCCTACTTGAATTACGTAAGGTTTGTCAAGTGCCATACTAGAATAGGTCCAAATACCCAAAGCGATAAAAATAGTGGCTACCCCAAAATGCAGAAACATAAAAAAAGTCCATAAGGTGGGGTTAGGGCCAAACAAGCCATAAATTTTGCTGTTTTGTGCACCTTCCTCAGTAACAATTTCTAAATGCAGTTGTGGGGACCAAAAATGATTGGCTTCTGGATTAAATTTTATAAAAACATGGTCATCCATTCTACTGATCAAGAAGGGCGCTGTAGTAGTTTCTTCAAAAGCAGCTAAAACAGTTTCATTGGTGGTTGTTAGGGCAATTTGAAAACGAGGTCGTAAAGCTATGGTGTTTGGTACAGATTTCAAGGGCAACATTTTTAAGATTCAAAAGGTATTCATTTTTTTTGCATTTAATCATGTTCTAGTCCTTTTTTTAAATTTGCCTAGGGCCGAAAGCCTTTCCCCTTGTACTTTTAGCATTCGACTAATAATAATCAAATATTTAGAGTACTTTTGCAGCAAATTAACGAAGTATGAGTGCTATTGTCGCCATTGTAGGAAGACCTAATGTAGGGAAATCAACTTTTTTTAACCGACTTATTCAACGTCGAGAGGCTATTGTTGATGCCGTTAGTGGGGTTACCCGTGATCGTCACTATGGAAAAAGTGATTGGAACGGTGTTGAATTTTCTGTGATTGACACTGGTGGCTATGTGAAAGGTAGTGACGATGTTTTTGAAGTAGAAATCGATAAGCAGGTAGAATTAGCGATTGATGAGGCCGATGCCATCATTTTTATGGTCGATGTAGAAACTGGGGTAACCGGTATGGATGAAGATGTGGCCAACCTACTTCGTAAAGTGAAAAAACCCGTTTTATTAGCGGTAAATAAAGTAGATAATGGCAAAAGAGCCGAAGATGCTGTGGAATTTTATGCTTTAGGATTAGGAGATTACTATACCATTGCAAGTACTAGTGGTAGTGGAACAGGCGATTTGCTGGATGCCTTGGTAAAAGTGTTGCCTGAGAAAGAAAAAAACAAAGATGAAGAATTACCTAGATTTGCCGTTGTAGGACGACCAAATGCAGGGAAATCATCTTTTATAAATGCCTTGATAGGTGAAGAGCGTTATATTGTTACCGATGTGGCAGGGACCACCAGAGATAGTATCGATACAAAATACAATCGTTTTGGTTTCGAGTTTAATTTGGTAGATACCGCCGGTATTCGACGTAAAGCGAAGGTGAAAGAAGACTTAGAGTTTTACTCCGTGATGCGCTCGGTACGTGCTATTGAACATTCTGATGTGTGTATTATCATTATGGATGCCACTCGTGGTTTTGATGGGCAAGTACAAAATATTTTTTGGCTGGCACAACGCAACAATAAAGGGGTTGTAATTTTGGTGAATAAATGGGATTTGGTAGAAGATAAAGAAACCAATACCATTAAACATTACACACAAAAAATCAAAGAAGCCATGGAGCCTTTTACTGATGTGCCCATTGTTTTTATTTCCGTACTGAACAAACAACGTATTTTTAAAGCCATTGAAACGGCTGTACAAGTATACGAAAATAGAAATCGCAAGATTCAAACGCGAAAGTTCAATGACATTATGCTGCCTTTGATAGAAAACTATCCACCGCCAGCCTATAAAGGTAAATATGTAAAGATTAAGTTCTGTACGCAATTACCAACACCATACCCGCAATTTGCATTTTTCTGTAATTTACCGCAGTATGTTCGAGAACCCTACAAGCGTTTTTTAGAAAACAAGCTGCGTGAAAACTTTGATTTTACAGGAGTTCCTATCTCTATTTTTATGCGGAAAAAGTAGCGCTCAAAGGGTTACGCAAAGCTTCGTTATAGGCTAAAGTAAAGGCTTTAGAACTACGAATTGTAAACCACTCGGGTGTTGGCTAACTTTTTAAGCAGTACTCCCTTAAAGAGCATAAAGTGCTACACCCAAAAACCACGATTCTAGACCTATAAAGTTTTGTTAATAGGACTGCTCCCTTTGTTTGATTCTTTTATTTTTGGCGCCAACCGAAAGTTCATCAATTTAAGTATCAAACCAATTTCCATGCTAAAAGCACTCCTAACCCTAGCGTTTACTATTTTTTTATTTTCTTTTTCCAACGCTCAAGAATTCATCATTAAAGGTAAAGTTATCGATGCCGACACCAAAGCTGTTTTAGAGGCGACGACTATTTTTGCAGAAACTATTGCCGATAGTACCCTAATCACCTATACGATTACGGATCAAAATGGTATTTTTGAATTAGAGGGTAAAACCAATGAGAGAGAATTTAACTTGTTTTTTACCTTTAATGGCTACAAAACCTTACAGCTAAAGCTAGCCCGTCAAGAGCTTATCGATTTGCAAACAGTATCGCTTGAGGCGCAGTTCGAAGAATTGCAAGGTGTACAAGTTTCAGCCGATCGTATCCCTATTACCATCAAACAAGATACGGTAGAGTTTAATGCAGGCTCTTTTAAAACCAGACCCGATGCCAGTGTCGAAGATGTACTTAAAAAGCTTCCGGGTGTTGAAGTCGGCACTGATGGTAAAATTACCGTAGACGGGAAAGAGGTAGATCAGGTTTTAGTTAACGGACAAGTTTTTTTTAGTACCGACCCTACGGTGGCCACGAAAAGTTTACCGAAAGATATTATTGATAAAATTCAGATCACCAATACCAAAACTAAAGAACAAGAATTTACAGGAGATGATGGTGACGGAGAAACAAAAACAATCAATTTAACCGTAAAGGAAGATAAAAATAAGGGGTATTTAGGACGCTTAGCGGCTGGCTATGGTACAGACGAGAGATACCAAGCCAACGGATTGGTCAATTATTTTAACAATAAGCAACGGGTTAGTGTTATCGCAGGAACCAATAACATCAATAATGCTGGGTTTTCCTTTGATGAAATCTATGATATGGTCGGCAATTCAGGTGGAGCTTCCTTTAATGGGAGTGGTGGCTTTGGTCAAGGAATCACCACCTCTTCTACCTTAGGGACCAGTTATGCTGATCAAGAAAAAGATAAGTATGAAGTAAGTGGAAATTATTTTTATTCGGACAGTGATTCTTTTAACGATGAAAAAACCTCTCGAGAGAATATTTTACCAGATCGCCGATTTTTTACAGACACAGAATCTAGTTTTAGGGGTAGAACAAACTCTAATGAAGGCAGTGCAGACTTGGAGTTTGATATTGATAAAACCCTGCGTATAGAATTAGAACCTTCTTTGGGGATTAACAGAACAAACTCGTCTAATTTTTCGAATACAACATCGACCAATGAAGATGGTGAATTGATCAATAGCAACGAAAGGCGTACGCTAAACGACGGGCAACAACGAAACTTCAGAAACGAACTTACTGTATTTAAAAGATTAGATACTGTTGGGAAGTATGTGCGATTGTCTTTTAGAAACACCAATAACATCAATGAAAATTTAGCGAATTTGAACTCGACTCGTGAGGTTTTTGGTAGCAACCCTAGTGAAGAACTGTTGAATCAAGAAACCACTACCAATAACAAAACAGATAATTACGAGCTGAGTGTGCGGTACCGTCAGCCTATTGTCAAAAATGTTTTCGTAGATCTGGGGTATGAATACCAGAATAACGAACAAAATAATCTGAGATCAGTTTTTGATTTTGATGCCATTACAGATGAATATTCAAATTTTAATCAAAGCCTAAGCTCAGAGTTCAGGTTTACAAATATACAACAGCGACCCTCTGTTGATTTGAGAAGTGATGGGGAAAAACTACGTTTAAGAGTGGGGGCAGAGTATGTTGCCACAGATCTACAAAACAATGATTTTCTACAAAACACTTCTTTTACCAAAGATTTTACGAACTTTTTGTTTAACGCAAGTGTAAGTTACAGGATTAACCGTACTAAAAGACTGCGATTAAGGTACAATTCAAATTTAGATATTCCTTCCGTAAACCAACTGCAACCTATTCCTAATGTCAATAATCCCTTAAATATTGTTACGGGTAATCCTAATTTATCTCCTGCCGTAAATCACCGTGTAAGTGTAAATTACAATGACTACAATTGGAAAGACCGTACCGGATTGTTTTTCTATATGGGCATGAACGTCGAAGATAATCGAGTGTCTTCTTTAACCCTTACCGATGAAAATTTTTTAAGAACAACCACCTTTGTTAATGTGGATGGGAACTCGAGTGCTTATGCAGGCTTAGGGTACTCTAAAGAAATAAAAAAAGACAGTGCCTATTCGATCAAGTTTAATTTTAGACCAAATTTTAATTACGCCAAGCGTGTTGGGTTTACCAATGGTGAGCGATTGATCTCTGAAAATATCACGGTGAGTCCAAGAATATCGACTACCCTCAATTTTAGGGAAATGATAGAGATAGAACCAGAATACGCCGTAACTTTTGATAATACCACCTATAATTTAGAGAATATAGATAACATCAATTTTGTTTCGCATAATTTTAACCTAAGAATGACGACCTATTGGCCTAAAAATTTAATATTCGGTAATGATATTGCCTATAACTACAACGGCAACGTAGGCCCTGGTTTTGACAAAGATGCTATTTTTTGGAACATGAGTTTGGGATATCAGTTTTTGAACAAAAATGCCACCGTAAAAGTGTTGGCCTATGACTTATTAAACCAAAATATAAATACCCGTAGAACCTCTGGGGAAGACTTTATTCAAGATTTTCAAGGCACCGTTTTACAACAATATTATATGCTAAGCTTTAGCTATAAGTTCGATCAATTTGGAGGGAAAAGACCCAATGAGGGTAGAAGGATGAGGTATGATGACTAAAAGCCTAGCCCTTACCCAATTCGGCTAGGTGTAGTAGGAGAGTGTATACTTCGACTATGCTCAGTGCAAGAGTTCAAGCTTGAAAATATTTTTTTTACCGACAACCAACAACCAAATTACCAGCCGCCAGAAGCACCGCCGCCGCCAAAGCCGCCGCCGCCAAAACCACCACCGAAACCGCCTCCGCCGCCAAAGCTTCCGCCACTTCCGAAGCTTCCGCCGCCAGAACTACGGCCACCACGACCCATATTACTCAGGATGATCGCATCCCAAATATCAAAGCCGCCAGTTTTGTTGCCTCGATTTCCGCCACCGTTTCTCCGGCTTTTATTAGAGAGAATAATAATGATGATGATAAATATGATAAAAGGAAATAAGCTCTCAAAAGGGAAGCTTTTGTTGCTAAAGTTTCTCTCTTCTTTAAATTCGCCATTTAAAACAGCAAAAATAGCATCAGCACCACGGTCTAGTCCGCTGTAATAATCCCCTGCCTTAAATTCTGGAATAATGACTTGTTCTATGATACGTTTGCTCATGGCATCGGTTAAAGAGCCCTCAACGCCATAGCCTGTATTGATAGCGATTTTGCGATCTTCTCTGGCTAAGAGGATGAGAATACCATTATCCTCAGCACTTTGTCCTATGCCCCATTTTTGACCCCATTGTGCGCCTAAAAAATTAATTTCTTCGCCTTGGGTGGAACTGATAATAGCTACAACTATTTGTGTGGAAGTGCTATCCGCATAGCGCTTTAGTTTTTGAACTAAATTGTTTTCTTGAGCCTCAGAAAGTAAACTTATATAATCATAAACCCCCTGTTGTGTTGTAGGTTTGTCCGGTATTTGAAACTGACAAATCCCAAGGCTGGTGATGCTTAAAAACAGTACGAATAGACTAGCCTTTAGATACTTCATTTGATAGTTCGTTTGTATCGTTAGAGTGCCAAGGAAAATGCTTTTCTAGTTCTTGACCTGCTTTTAAAATACCGGCTATGATTCCGGCTTTAAAGGCGCCTTGTTTAAAGTGTTCTTGAATAGTGTCTTTCGTTGTGCTCCAAAAATCTTTAGGAACTACTTTGTCGATTCCTTTATCGCCATAGATCACAAATTTTTTATCGCTTACAGCTACGTAAATAAGAACACCATTTTCTTCTTTGGTGTTGTCCATCTTTAAGAGATGAAACAGCTCTTGTGCCCGTTCAAAATGAGCTAGGTCCGTATGCGTTTCAATATGAACTCTTATTTCTCCTGAAGTATTTTTTTCGGCGTCAATAATCGCAGCAACAATTTCTTGCTCTTCTTCGGCGCTTAAAAAATCTTCTACTTTAGACATGGTTTGTTTATTCGAAATCAAAATTTACATCGGGAGCATCTTCGGCACCTGCATTTGAAGAAAACAAGGACATAGGCTCAAAATTGGCGATCCCTGCAATAAAGTTGGTCGGTATTTGGGCTATTTTAATGTTGTAATCGCCGGCCAATTCGTTAAACCTGTTTCGTTCTACATTAATTCTATTTTCAGTGCCTTCTAACTGCGATTGTAAGTCTAAAAAGTTTTGGTTGGCCTTGAGTTCAGGGTAGCGCTCTACCACTACCATTAATTTGCTTAAAGCTCCTGTTAGTCCGCTTTGAGCATCTTGAAAGGCGGCCATTTTTTCCGGAGTTAAATTATTGGCATCTATATCGGTTGATGTGGCTTTAGCACGAGCTTCGATAACATCGGTTAAGGTACCTCTTTCAAAATCAGCAGCTCCTTGTACCGTTTTTACGAGATTGCCAATTAAATCACTTCTTCTTTGATACGAACTTTCTACATTCGCCCATTGTTTGGTCGCTTGCCCCTTCATGTCAACCAATAGATTATTTGTATTTACATACCACATGCCGATGATAGCAGCCAGGGCAACAAGTACTATAATAGCGATGATTCCTTTTTTCATGATTTATTAGTTTTGGTTCGTTTTATAATTGATTTTTTATTTTAATCAGTTCTGCTTTTACACTTTCTAATTTTTGTATCATAGCTAAATTAGCGAGGGTTTGTAATTTATTCTCCTTTAAATGCATTTTTGCGCCTTCAAGAGTAAATCCACGTTCTTTAACCAAATGAAAAATGAGCTGTAAATTTTTTACATCTTCAGGCGTAAATTTACGATTGCCCTTAGCATTTTTTTTAGGCTGTAAAACATCAAATTCTTTCTCCCAAAATCGTATCAAAGAGGTATTAACGTTAAATGCTTTGGCAAGTTCGCCAATACCGTAATATCTTTTCTCAGGAAGTTCTATATGCATTAATCTAGGGATTGGTTTTCTTGCGAAGCTGTTTTTAACATGGCTTCAAATTCTTCCGCCGATAAACTTCCGTAGTAAAAATTAATAGGGTTAATTCGCTCGCCCCCTTTAAATATTTCGTAATGCAGGTGTGGTGCTTCAGAGCGACCTGTGCTACCCACAAACCCAATTAAATCGCCGCGTTTCACACGGCGCCCAGAGGTAACATTGTATTTGCTTAAGTGCGCATACAGGCTAACATACCCAAAACCGTGGTCTATTCGAATATGATTTCCATAGCCCGCAGAATTGCTATCTGCTCTGGTTACAATACCATCACCTGTAGCATAAATAGGTGTTCCTTTGGGAGCGGTAAAATCCATTCCAAAATGCATTTTTCTTGCTTTAGTAAAGGGGTCTGAACGCCAGCCGTAACCAGAGGCCATCCGTGTAAGATCTTCGTTACTGATAGGTTGTATGGCAGGAATAGCCACTAAAAGCTTTTCTTTTTCAGCAGCCAGTGTCGTAATTTCATCTAATGATTTGGATTGAATAACCATTTGTTTTTGAATGATATCCATACGTTTTTTTGTCGCAATAATCATGTCAGAGTTATTAAACCCTTCTAAGGACTTATAGCGATTTACACCGCCAAAACCAGCTCTTCGTTGCTCATCAGGAATAGGGTTGGCTTCAAAATATAGCCGGTAAATGTTGTTATCTCGATCTTCAATATTGGCTAAAACCTCTTCTACTTGCTCCATTTTTTTATTCAAAAGCTCAAACTGTAGTTCGTAATTTTTAGCTTCGCGTTGCAAGGATAATTCTTTAGGCGTATTTATAAAACTCGTGTTTAATAAAACAGTTAAGACCAATAAACCAAATAAGAATGACCCTAGTAAAAACAGACTTATATTTCTGTATCTTCTAGATTTTTTAGCTTCAATTTTGCGATACGATAAAGTATCTGGATCGTAATAGTATTTTACTTTCGACATAAATGGAATTTATCCTATTTTTGTGCTCTTATAATTAGCTAACAAACAAATATAAAAATTGTTTTGCAGATTCTGTTCATTTTATCAAAAGCTTATGTTTTGTTGTGTAACAGAATTACTAGTTAGACGAAAATTAATTAAAATTGTTACAGGGTCCTAACAAAAAGAACTGTAAAGAGAATTAAAAAAATACCCATGAACTCTCAAGAAATACGCTCAAAATATTTAGAATTTTTTAAAGATAAAAATCATAAAATAGTGGCTTCGGCACCTATGGTCATCAAAGATGATCCTACCTTGCTGTTCACCAATTCCGGAATGAACCAGTTTAAAGAGTTCTTTTTAGGGAATACAGAACCTAAATATCTTCGAGTTGCGGATACGCAAAAATGCTTACGCGTGAGCGGGAAACACAACGATTTAGAGGAGGTAGGTAAAGATACCTATCACCATACCATGTTCGAAATGTTGGGCAATTGGAGTTTTGGGGATTACTTTAAAGAAGAAGCCATAACATGGGCTTGGGAGTTTTTGACCGAAGTGTGTAAAATAGACAAAAACAGTTTGTATGTTACTGTCTTTGAAGGGAGTACAGATGCCGATAATTTAGGACAAGATACCGAAGCCTTAGAGCTATGGAAAAAAATTGTACCTGAATCACAAATTTTATTCGGAAATAAAAAAGATAATTTTTGGGAAATGGGCGATCAAGGTCCATGTGGGCCATGCTCAGAAATTCATGTGGATATCCGTTCTGACGAGGAAAAAGCAAAAGTCTCAGGGGCCTCATTAGTAAATAATGACCACCCCCAAGTTGTAGAAATATGGAACTTAGTGTTCATGCAGTACAATCGTAAAGCAAACGGACAATTAGAGGTTTTACCCGCAAAACACGTTGATACAGGGATGGGTTTTGAACGTTTGTGTATGGTGATGCAAGGTGTAACATCGAACTACGATACCGATGTTTTTACCCCCATCATTAGAGAAATAGAAACCATCACCGAGAGTAGCTACGGCAAATCGGAGGAAACCGATATTGCCATTCGCGTCATTGCCGATCATATTCGTGCGGTCTCTTTTTCTATTGCAGACGGGCAATTGCCTAGTAATACGGGAGCAGGATACGTAATTCGCAGAATTTTGCGTCGCGCTATTCGCTACGGATTTACCTTTTTAGATACCAAAGAACCTTTTATGTACCGTTTGGTGAAAATTCTAAGCGATACGATGGGCAAATCGTTCCCGGAGCTAAAAAGTCAAAAAGAACTGATTGAAAATGTGATTAAGGAAGAAGAAAATTCGTTCTTGAAAACCTTAGATCAAGGCTTGGTATTGTTAGATGCCATGATAACTTCAGCAACAACTAAGGAAATAGATGGTAGAAAAGCCTTTGAATTGTATGATACTTATGGTTTTCCGATAGATTTAACCGCTTTAATTTTACAAGAAAGAGGTTTTTCTCTCGATGAAAAAGGATTTGATAAGGCCATGCAAGAGCAAAAAAACCGTTCGCGTTCTGCTTCCGAAACATCAAAAGAAGATTGGACCGTACTTTCAAAAGATGTAGAGCAAGAATTTGTAGGCTATGACCTGTTACAGACCAATGTAAAATTGGTAAAATACCGCAAAGTAACTTCTAAGAAAGACGGAGAACAGTTTCAGTTGGTATTTAATCTAACGCCATTTTATCCTGAAGGCGGCGGTCAAGTAGGCGATAAAGGCTATTTAGAAGCCAGCAACGGAAATGTTATCTACATTATAGATACCAAAAAAGAGAATAACGAGATTATTCACTTCAGCGAAAATTTACCTGAGCATGTTACGGAAACCTTTAAGGCCGTGGTCGATGAAAAACAACGTCAAAGTACTGAAGCGAACCATACAGCCACGCATTTATTACACCAAGCCTTGCGTGAAATTTTAGGAACTCATGTAGAACAAAAAGGATCGGCAGTACATTCAAAATATTTGCGTTTCGATTTTTCACACTTTTCTAAGGTAACAGCCGAACAATTAATCGAAGTCGAAAATTTCGTCAATGCGCGAATCGAAGGAAATTTACCTTTGCAAGAGCATAGAGCGGTTCCTATGCAACAAGCTATTGAAGAAGGCGCCATGGCATTATTTGGTGAAAAATATGGAGACGCGGTGCGTACCATCCGCTTTGGAAAATCGATCGAGCTTTGTGGGGGTACCCATGTAAAAAATACAGGAGATATTTGGCATTTTAAGATTACCTCTGAAGGGGCAGTAGCTTCCGGGATTCGCAGAATTGAAGCGATAACGGCTAATGTCGCCAAAGAATTCTACTTAGAAAATAATAGAATTTTATCAGAAGTTAAGGCCTTATTGAGTAATGCCACCAATCCTGTAAAAACAATCAGCAGTTTACAGGAGGAAAACTCAAAACTTAAAAAAGAAATTGAAAGCTTACAAAAAGACAAAGCCAAAAATCTAAAAGGCGATTTGCAAACGGAAATACAAAGCCTAAACGGCATTGATTTTCTGGCTAAAAAAGTAGATTTAGATGCCGCAGGCATTAAAGATATATCTTTTGACATGGGCCAAAATAAAGACAATTTATTTTTAGTCTTAGCTGCAGAAAATGACGGTAAGGTGCTATTGTCTTGCTACATATCAAAAGAATTAGTAGCTGCTAAAAACTTAAACGCCGTGACGGTGGTTAAAGAGCTAGGCAAATACATTCAAGGTGGTGGCGGTGGCCAAGCGTTTTTTGCAACCGCTGGTGGTAAAAATGCGGGGGGCATTGCAGAAGCTTTACAGAAAGCAAAGGATTATTTGAGCTAAAACGCAAGTACAAGTACACACTTCGACTAGGCTCAGTGCAAGAGTTCATATTCAAAAAACCTTTAAACCAGAAACCAGAAACTAAGTTGTGAAACTCCAAACACAAATACCATTAGCGAAAGCAGATCATCAAATTGATTATAACAGTCAGTTGTTGTTGTTGGGTTCTTGTTTTGTGGAGCATATAGGTGATAAACTCCATTATTTTAAGTTTCAAACGGTTCAGAATCCTTTTGGAATTTTGTTTCATCCTGTAGCGATAGAGCATGTGGTATTTAGGGCTGTGCATCAAAAACAATATACAGAAGAAGATGTGTTCTTTTTAAACGAACGCTGGCATTGTTTTGAGGCGCATTCTGACCTGTCATCAAGCTCCAAAGAGCAGTTGCTTTTACAGCTAAATCAAGGTTTAGACAAGACCTTAGAGCAACTTAAAAAAGCAACGCATATCGTTATTACTTTAGGAACGGCTTGGGTATATGAAACAAGGCTATCGAATACCATTGTCGCTAATTGCCATAAAGTTCCGCAAAAAGAGTTTTCGAAAAAACTACTGTCGGTAGAAGCTATTGAGATGAGCCTGACACATACCATAGCTTTAATGAACAGCGTCAATGATACCCTGCAATTTATATTCACCGTATCGCCGGTCCGCCATTTAAAGGACGGTTTTACAGAAAATCAATTAAGCAAGGCACATTTAATGGCAGCGTTGCATAAAATCATTCAAGCTCCTCCCTTGGGCCTGAGGGGGCTTTTTCCCAGTTACGAAATTATGATGGACGAACTTCGCGATTATCGTTTTTACGCGGAAGATATGATACATCCCAATAGCATAGCCATACAGTATATCTGGGAAAAATTCAACTATGTTTGGATTTCCAAAGCGGCGCAATCTACAATGCTAGAAATAGACAGCATTCAAAAAGGATTGCAACATAAATCTTTTCATCCAGATTCGGAGGCGCATCAACAGTTTTTAAAAAACTTAGAAACCAAGATGCAATCCCTTCAAAAACAACTTCCCTTTTTAAAATTTTAATCCATATAGGGCAATTGCCCTATGTTCTTGTGTTTCATTTTTGTTGAATTTTGATGAAATCAATTTTAAACTTCAACGTATGAAAACCAATTTTAAATTTTTAGTTCTTTCCGTTTTTCTTGTTTTAGGTACATCACTCGAAGCACAACAATTAGGTGAATTTAAACCAAAAGATGAAGGGTATAAATCGAATAAAGTAAGTGAAGGGTCAAAAAAAATTTTTATATCGAGCTTTACTATAAATTTTGAAATTTATAAAGAGGCGGTTGACGAACGAAAAGCTACAGGTTTTGGGAGAACCATTACCAATGCTGCAAAAGCGAAAGCAGCAGTGGGTTTAGCAACTTTAAATGGCGATGCTATTCAATCAAAAGCTGATCAATTATATGCCGAGTTTTTGGCTGACTTTAAAAACAAGGGATATGAAATAATCTCTATCGAAGAAGCTGAAAAAACAGAGGTATTTAAAGGTTGGGAAAAAGCCACTGGGCCAAAACTATTTGAAACCGATATGACAGGCATAATAGCTGTAGTTCCTACAAATTATTCTTATTTTTATAAAGAAAGAAATGCTTTTTCGTCTAAAATGGCAGGTTTTGATAAAACACCTCAAAATTTATCGAAAGAATTGGGTGACGCTTTAATTGCGGATGTTTCTTTGGTGTTTGTTTTCTCTGAATTAGGTACCGATTGGAATATTGGGGATCAAGCCAAAGTGAAACTTTTTGTGAATTATCGGTTGGCAGATGCCTATGCCGTATCCGACGAAAATACGGGTAAAGGTATAACAGCCATGTTCGATAAGTCTAGACAGTCTGTAGGTTTAACAAGTTATGTAAATTTTACACGAGGAAAATTAAAAATTGGTGGAAGTCCAGAAGCTCAATATTTGGGAGGAATGAAGTCTGATTTAGAGATAGATGGTGCTTTAGAGAAAGAAAAAGTACTGGCCTATTCTTCAAGAACTCGCGCCACAGCCACTTTAATGAACCCCGTAGTATCCATACGAGGAAATAATTATAGTGAAACTACAAAATGGTTAGAGCCAGACGGCACCAAATATGCTGAGGGAATGTATTTAGCAGGAAAAAAATTGTTGTCGCATCATGTAAATGAAATTCTGAACCAATAGCGTATCAGCTTAGGTCCTAGCAAAATAATGTTTTTTAGTACATCATGTTATGGGATATCTTATGCCGAAGTACTTTGAGGAACTCAACACTTCGGCATTTTATGTATAGAAAAGCTTTTTAATTTTAACAGGTAGGCTATGGCGGTTTTAATTCTAGTGCTCAGTGCTTGTTTTTCGCTGATCCTAATGATATATTTTAAAAAGGATCGCCGCAAAAACATAGCATCTCATCAAGCTACCCTACAGATGTATCTGGAGGGTATGAAAACACATCAGCTTCAAATAACAAAAAGAGCGAAGGTGCTAAATAACTATGATTTCGAGAGTTACAACCTAAAAGAAGTTTTGATGACACAAAATATGGAATAATTTAAATACATTTATCATTATTGTTCCCCTTGATATGCATAGACTATTTTTTCTCTTTTTAGTTTTATTTTCTTTTGTAAAAATCAATGCACAACAGACGGAACTCGATAGCTTACTGCGTATTTCAAAAACGCAAAAGGAGACAGCGCTGATACCTACCTTAAATGAAATTTCATGGCACTACAGAAATATCCAAGTAGATAGTGCCCTGTGGTATGCAAAAAAAGCACTTGATGAAGTTGAAAGGGTAGAAGATAAAAAATTAAAAGCATCGGTATATCATAGTATGGCCAGCGCATTTCAGGCCTTAGCAGTTTACGACAGTGCACGGTATTTTCACCAAGAAAGTATAAGCATAAATAGGTTGCTGGGGGATAGTATTGCCCTTGCCAATACCTATAATAATCTCGGGATTATTCATGATGAAACTGCAAATTTTGATACCGCCCTGCTCTATTATTTCCAAGCATTAAAAATTTATGAAAGCCAAAGCAAAGATCCTGATTTAGTACCTATGGTGCTCAGTAATATTGGGATTGTTTATAAAAAACAGGGCGACTATCAAAAAGTATTAGACTATTACCAACAGGCTTTGGCGCGTTACAAGAAGAGCGATAATCTTTTTGGCATTACGGTAACTACAGGTAATATGGGTGCCGTGTTCTTGCGATTAAAAAGGTTTGATGAAGCAATTTTATATGCAGAAAATGCGATGGAGGGGTATAAAAATTTGGGATATCATCGCTATGTGCCTTACATGTTGAATAATATTGCGGTGGCACAAGATAGTTTGGGTGATGCTCTTCATGCAGAAAAGACCTATAGAACCGCCATACAGCTCTTCGAATCTGATGAAAATGAGTATGAATTAACGAACACGAGAATTGGTTTTGCCAAAAATCAACTACACTTTAAACGTTATCCTGTTGCGATTAACGAATTACAATGGGCCATTAAAAAAGCTAAAGAAAATCAGTTTAAAGAGTTTGAAGTAAATGCATTAAAATTACTATCAGAAGTCTACAGTTTACAAGGGGAAAATGTCTTGGCATACCAAAGCTTACAAGCCTATGTGGTAAAGAAAGAGGAGGTATATCAGCTCGAAAAAGCAAAGTCTATTTTAGCCCTAGAATCAAAATACCAAGCAGAAAAAAAAGAAAAAGAAATTATACAACAACGCTTGCAAATCGATAAAAGTGAGTTGGCCTTACAACTAAAGAATAATTTGTTGTACGGGGCTATAGCTTTTAGCTTTTTAATAGGATTAATTGGGTATTTGTTTTATGGAAAACAAGGCTTAAAAAATCAACAATTACAAAAAGAAAATGAGTTAAAAACGGCCCTTCTGCGCCTAGAAACTCAAAATCAACTACAAGAACAGCGCTTGAGAATTTCAAGAGATTTACATGATAATATCGGGAGTCAGCTTACGTTTATGACCTCGTCATTAGGCACCTTAGCCTATGGGTTAAAAGATGCAGAAATAAAAGTAAAGGATAAACTGGAAGAATTAGGTTTGTTTGCTAAAACTACGATCAATGAGCTTAGAGACACCATTTGGGCCATGAATAAAGAAAGCATCACTTTTGAAGATTTACAAACAAGAATTTCCCAATTTATTACTTCAGCGGACCAAGCCTCTGAAGAAGTAGCCTTCGATTTTGTGGTAGATTCTGATATAGAAGCGAATTATAGGTTTTCGGCAGAAGAGGGTATTCATCTGTACCGTATCATCCAAGAAGGAATACATAATGCGCTAAAATATGCCTTTGTACATGTAGAAAAGCAACACAAAATAATTAAGATTTACATTCATAAATCCATGAGTTTTTTTCACATTGAAATACATGATAATGGTATTGGTTTTGATCCTAAACAAGTATCCTTAGGTAACGGAATTTTAAATATGAAAAGAAGACTAGTAGACCTGAATAGTGCCTTAGAGATAAGGTCAAAAACAGGCAAAGGCACAAAGTTAATCTTTAAAATACCTGTAAAAGATTTCAATGAAAATTAGAATAGCCATAGTAGATGATAATTCATTTTTAATGAAAGCAGTAGCGGATAAACTAGCTTTTTTTAATGATGTACATATTAAATGGACGGCTGTAGATGGGTTACAATGTTTGGAAAAACTTGAAATTGACCATCGTTTAGATCTTATTTTAATGGATATCGAAATGCCAAATTTAAACGGTGTGCAAGCCACTGAAAAAATCAAAAAAATACATCCACAGCTGAAAATTGTCATGCTTACAGTTTTTGATACGGATGAAAACATATTCAATGCTATTAAAGCAGGAGCTGATGGCTACCTATTAAAAGATGTGCCGCCAGACCAATTATACAAGGGTATTGTAGACACCCTGAACGGGGGTGCAGCCATGACACCCGCTATTGCCTTAAAAACTTTGAAGTTGTTGCGAAATCCTAATTCATTTGAAGCTAAAGCAGCGCTAGAACACGTAGGGCTAACTCCAAGAGAAACCGAAGTCTTAGTGCAATTGAGTAAGGGCCTGAGCTATACAAAAATTGCGGAAAATTTGTTTGTATCGCCAAGTACAGTTCGTAAACACATGGAAAATTTATATACAAAACTTCAAGTGCATTCTAAACTAGAAGCCGTGCAAAAGGCGAAAAGAACAAATCTTATTTAAAAAATTAGAGTAAAAAAGCAATACTTTTGACAAACATTTTGATTTTGAAAATCAGGTTTTGATATGAAAAAAGTTTTATTTGGTGCGATAGTTACTCTAGCGATTGTTTTTGTTTTTAGGTCTTGTTCAGAAACCACGGATCAGAAATCGATTTTGAAGGAAAACTCGATGCTGATTCAAGAGCAAATAGACAATGTCTCTAAACTCATTGTCACTGAAGGTCATTTTTCAGAAGTGTATACCTATAAAGATTCTAAAGCTCTTTTTGGACCTTTGATTACCGCTGAAAAAAAAGCCTTAGTGGTGGTTAATGCTGAGGTTACGGTTGCCTATGATTTAGCTAAAATAGACTTCACTATTGATGAAGCGACCAAAACTTTAAAAATAAACAGTATTCCAGAGCCCGAAATAAAATTGAATCCCGATTTCGAATATTACGACGTTTCAGCTGATTTTTTAAACCAGTTTGATGCTGATGATTATAACAAAATTAAAAGAAATATTCGTGCTTCACTCGTGCAGAAAGTAGAAAAATCAACTTTAAAAACCAATGCTGAAAATCGCTTGTTCAGTGAACTTTCTAAATTCTATATATTGACTTCGGCCATGGGCTGGTCATTGGAGTACGATGGTGAACTGGTCAAAAATAATTTCCCTGCTGTACTAAAGGGATAAAACAGACTTACACAGTTGCCACTAAACTTTGGTCTACAAGTGCTAGGCCATTGTCAATTAAATGGCCCAGATTTGGATTGTTTAGTTTTACCTGCTCTAAATGCTCCATGATGGCTTCCGCGAATTCAGCATCAGTACTTTGTTTCGCTAATTCATACAATTCAATAGAAAGTAACCAATCATTAGGATAGGCATTCTTAAGTTCTTGAAAAACCTTGTTTCGTGATATCGTTACATTTCGACCTTCTCGAAAATCTCTAATCTGTTGGTAATACTGTTCTAGTTGTTCGCTTACTGCGTCTTTAACAGGCTTAATGGTCGTGTCTGTTACCTTATGCGTTATTAAATCAAAACTAGACACATCAGCGGGGCCATTAAAGGCAGAAACTATACGTTCACCTACGGCCATATGATAAAGCCCGTTTTCTGGTTTAAACAGTACAGTTTCATGATGCTTTACTGTACACTTGTCAAAAGTGATAAGTATTATTTCCCCTTGTAAATTACGTGTTCCTGTAATGATTTCCCCTTGAACCTTTATGCCTCCCTCGAAATCTAGGGTTATGGTTTGTCCTTCAAAAATATTATAGGCTTTTAAATCTCTGGGGCTCATGTCTTCTATAGCAATATTGATCCCCTTTAATTTTCCAATGGGAGCACCAAAACCATGGGCATGGTGTTTAGTGCTGTGCCCTACTAGCTCTCTTTCTCGATAGGATAGGGCTGTTTTTCCTTTGGTTTCAAAGTAAATAGGCTTATGGTCAAATTCAATGACATTTTCAAAATTTCCTGAAATTTGTAGGCCAGTACTTAGTTCAATCGTGCCTAATTCTTTAGAGTTGATGAGCTTTTGAATCCCTGATAATCCACCTTTTCTAAGTGCCATGGTATTGGCAAATTCTTCTAAAACCTGACTTAAATACGCAAAATCAGGAGTGACAAATAATTGTGGTTGTGGTTTGGTGATATCAAAAGAGGTGTGAGCCGCTTCAATGGAATAGGGGATCTTTTTTACTTTTTCAGTCATACACCAAGCACTTTCCCCTATGGAGGATAGCAGGCCTGCGCCGTAAATTTTTGGATTTTCTAAAGTTCCAATCAAGCCATACTCTACAGTCCACCAATGCAAGTTTCGAATTAAAGCGATTTCACTTGGTTCGCCCATATTTTCTTGTAAATATTCAATATGCTTTTCTGCTTTTTCAATTTTATCTTGCGGTGTGCCATGGGCTTCTTTGATAATGGAAAGATGCCTCACCGCTTCGTACAACTCGTAATCTTTAGCACTAGAAATTGCTTTACAGCCAATTTCTCCAAATCGTCTTAAATATTCGGCATATTCAGGATTAGCAATGATTGGGGCATGACCAGCACCTTCATGAATAATATCGGGTGCAGGGGTATATTCAATATGCTCTAACTGTCGAATATCCGAAGCAATAACAAGCACGTTATAGGCTTGAAATTCCATAAACGCAGAAGGCGGAATAAAGCCGTCTACGGCAACCGCTGCCCAACCAATTTCCTGTAAAATACGGTTCATACCGTACATATTAGGAATGTTATCGATAGAAATCCCTGTTTTTTTAAGACCCTCTAAATATGATTTATGAGCCACTTTACTTAAATAGTCCACATTTTTCCGCATCACATAACGCCAAACTGCCTGGTTTACGGCCGTGTAATCGCTATACTCTTGTGGTTTTATAAACTGTTTTAAATGCTCTGGAAGCTTATCAAGTATAGGGTTGCTTTGGAAAGACATAGTCAATTTTTTTTCGGATTTAAAGATACAAAATGAGTTCAAAATAACCGGTACTTTAAGAAGGTTTTGATGATTTTTGGTTTTTTAGGGCATAAAAAAATCCGCTGACAAGCGGATTTTTAAGTTATTTTAGTTGGCTACTATCGGTGGATAAGCCTCGAGAATTTCAGATACAAATTTCTTAATTTGTTCTTCTTTCTTTTCTATATTTTTGGAGTTATTAAGAGTACCTACGCCTTTCCCTTGCCAAACTAATTGTTTGTCTTTGGTATCGATAAGGTCAATGTATAAAGAGCCTTCTGTTCTAGTGCTTATGTGGTTTGCGCCCCAGCCACCAAGACCGCCGCCCCACATCCAAGGGTTCATGCCCCAGCCTCCCCAGCCAAAACCTCCCCAGCCCATGCCACCCCAACCCCAACCAAAGTTGTTGTTGAAAACATCGACTTGTTCACTTTCTTTAGTAAAAATACTGACTAAAATGTCTGGATTTTCAGATTTTGAAAAACCTCTCGAAGCCATTTCTGATTCGATAGCATATAAAATTCTTTTCTTATCTAAATCTGATATTTGTGCTTTATCTATACCTGTTTTATAAAAAGCATAGGTTTTATATTCTTTAAAATTTGTGTTGGCATCATAATCTGCTACAACTCGTACAGAAGAACAAGAACTAAGTAGTAAAATTGCTACTATGGGTAGGGCTAAAAGTTGAACTATTTTCATAACATTTATTTTTAATGGGTTCGTATGGATACTATAAAAATAGGATCAAAAATCATGCCGAATAAGCCTTTTTAGCGATACTTATTTTTTTTTGTACGGTAGCCATAAGGGCAGTGACGGCAACCGCTTTCACAGCAATAGCCTCGTTTTAAATGGTACTGTTCTGTAAATACTCGGTACCCTTCTTTCGATAAATAATAGTCACCTTCTTCTGCGGGTAATACCTTTTTCATAGCGTGAATAAGCCTAATTTAAGGTATAAAAATAAGCTTAATTAGGGTGTTTACATAAAATTAGAATAATTTTTTAAGGTCATTCAACGACATTGCAGGTTATAAAACTAATTAATTAGCTTGGTATTGTTGTAGTGGGTTTATTTGTGAGAAGTGCAAATTTTTTAAATGATAGTCGTATCTAAGTATTTTTTTTATAAGAATTATGTGGGTCTAAGCTTATGGCCATTTATATTTCTAAAAAATAGTGCCTTAAGAAACGATGCGATTTTAATTCATCACGAACACATACATCTCAAGCAGCAAAAAGAGTTGTTGCTCGTTTTTTTTTATATTTTGTACATACTGGAGTGGTTGTTGCGATCTCTTTGGTATTTAGATAGCTATAAAGCCTATCAAAATATTAGTTTTGAGCGCGAGGCCTATGCCAATGAAGTTGATTTAAATTATGCTGCACAACGAAAACCTTTCAGCTTTATTAAATATCTTTGAGCCTTCAAAGATGACTAGTGGAAAGTAGCAACCAAAAAGTAATTCTTCCTCTTTTAACAAAGAAAAATATTTCGCTTTTTATCAAGCGAGAAGACCTACTACACCCCTTTATTTCGGGGAATAAATATCGAAAACTCAAGTATAATTTAGTAGCAGCAAAGCGATTAGGATGTACTAAATTACTTACTTTTGGCGGAGCTTTTAGTAATCATATCGCCGCTACTGCTTATGCCGGCAAGATGGCTAATTTAAAGACGATTGGAGTTGTACGAGGTGAAGAACTAAAAAGCAAGTGGCAAGAGAATCCCACTTTAAAATTTGCTCATGATCATGGTATGGTTTTTAAATTTGTTTCGAGATCCTGGTATCGCGAAAAGCATACAGAGAAAGTACAAAGTGAATTGAGAAATGAATTTGGGAGTTTTTATAGTCTTCCTGAGGGTGGCACAAATGCATTAGCGGTGCAAGGCTGTGAAGAAATTCTACATGAAAAAGATGCTTTTTTTGATGTTATTTGTAGCTGCGTAGGCACAGGTGGAACCATAGCGGGGATCAGTAATTCAGCGTTGGCGCATCAAAAAGTAATTGGTTTTCCTGCCTTGAAAGGTGATTTTCTAAAGAAAGATATTCGTAAATTTGCAAGGCACAACAATTGGGATTTGGTCTTGGATTATCATTTTGGGGGCTATGGAAAAGTCAATGAAGCTTTAATTCATTTTATAAATAATTTTAAAAGAGAAACTAACATACCGCTAGATCCCGTGTATACAGGAAAAATGATGTTTGGCTTAGTAGATTTAATACAAAATGATTATTTTATACCCAACAGCAAAATATTGGCCATTCACTCTGGAGGTTTGCAGGGTGTCTTAGGCATGAATTTAAAATTAGAAAAGAAAAATTTACCCTTATTGATTGTATGATGAAAAAAATTATAGTATTTGTTTTGCTTGTTTTTTTTGCCGCTTGTAAAGCTAAAAAACGTACGGTTTCCTACAGTAAAAAACCAAGTTCGGTGAGTGAAACCAAAACGTTGACTACCCCGGTAAGCGAAAGCAAATCTGTTTATGTACTCCCCGAGGATTCAGGAAAATTTATTGAATTTCCCATTAATTCTGTGGAAGAATATATTGAAACCTTTTCAGAAATTGCACAATTTGAAATGAAGGCATATGGTATCCCAGCAAGCATTACGCTAGCGCAAGGTATATTAGAAAGTGGGTTTGGTAAAAGTACATTAGTTAAAAAAACCAACAATCATTTTGGAATTAAGTGTCATAAGGGCTGGGAAGGCGAGTACGATTTTCATGATGACGATGAGAAGGGAGAATGTTTTAGAAAATACAATCACCCCATGTATTCTTTCCGAGATCACAGTCTTTTTTTGACCAGTAGAGCACGATATGCTTTTTTATTTGATTTAGATACGAATGATTATCGTGGATGGGCGCACGGATTAAAAAAAGCAGGGTATGCAACAGATTATAAATATCCAAGTAAGTTAATTTCGTTTATAGAACGTTACGACCTTCATACATACGATGAAAAGGTGGTCAATGAAGGGTATGTTGTTAAAAGAGAACCTAAACAATACGAACTTAATTCGCATACCGTGGTCAAAGGCGATACCTTGTATTCTATCTCTAGAGCCTACTTTGTGTCGGTCGATGACATTATGGAAGCCAATAATTTAAAAAGTAGTAGCCTTAGTATCGGACAAAAATTGACTATTAAATCTGTAAAAAAATAAAAAGCATGCAATACCAAAGAAGTAGTCAACTTTTTAATGAAGCACAAAACTATATACCAGGAGGTGTAAATTCACCTGTAAGAGCCTTCAAAGCTGTCGGCGGAACTCCTATTTTTGTCAAAGAGGCAAAGGGAGCCTATTTGACAGATGTGGATGGCAACCGTTTAATAGACTATATTTCTTCTTGGGGTCCCTTAATTTTGGGTCATGCGTACGAGCCTGTGATTAACGCGGTTATCGAAAAAGCAAAAAAAGGTACCTCGTTTGGAATGCCCACCGAAATAGAAACACAATTAGCGAAATTAGCCGTTTCTATGGTGCCTAATATTGACAAAATTAGATTTGTAAATAGTGGCACAGAAGCTTGTATGAGTGCCGTACGGTTGGCGCGCGGTTTTACGGGCAAAGATAAAATTATTAAATTTTCAGGCTGTTATCACGGCCATTCAGATTCTTTTTTAATTCAAGCCGGCAGTGGTGCGGTGACCTTTGGTTCACCCAATAGTCCTGGTGTTACTCAAGGAACGGCAAAAGATACCTTATTAGCCAATTACAATGACTTAGAAAGTGTACAGGCCTTGGTGGCTGCCAATAAACAAGAAATAGCGGCCGTCATTATTGAGCCAGTGGCGGGAAATATGGGCTGTATAATTCCCGATGAAGCTTTTATGAAAGGACTGAGAGAATTATGTACCCAAGAACATATTTTATTAATATTTGATGAAGTAATGACTGGTTTTCGCTTGGGAAGGGGTGGTGCGCAAGAAGTTTTAGGTATCGCTGCAGATATTGTTACTTTCGGAAAGGTAATTGGTGGCGGTTTGCCCGTAGGTGCTTTCGCTGCTAGAAACGAGATCATGGGTTATTTAGCGCCTGAGGGGCCAGTGTACCAAGCCGGAACCCTTAGTGGAAATCCTTTAGCCATGAGCGCTGGCTTAGCCATGTTAACTGAATTGAACAATAATCCAGATGTCTTTAGAAGTCTAGCAGATAAAACGGCCTATTTACATAAAGGCTTAGAAAAAGTATTAAAAGAGCACCACATAGACCATCAAATAAATAGATTCGGCAGCATGATTTCCGTTCATTTTACAGCGGCTCCAGTAGTAGATTTTGCTTCTTCAGCAAAAGGAAATAACGAAACTTTTAAAAAATATTTTCACGGAATGTTACAAAACGGAGTGTATTTACCGCCAAGTGCCTTCGAAAGTTATTTTTTAAACGATGCCCTTTCCTATGCCGATATTGATGCTACTATTAAGGCCTTAGCAACCATTGCGCCCTCACTTAAATAATGAAACTAGGCATAAAAAAAGAGAAGCTATGGGCTTCTCTTTTTTTATTGAAATAAAAACAGCTTGGGTCTATCTTTGATTTCTTCCTTTTCTAGACTCCATTTTGTTTGCCATTTTTCTTTTTTGCTGTTGCTGCATTTTTTCCCATTTTGTAAACTGATCTTTGTTTAAAATAGCTTCCATTTTGGCTTTTTGAGCTATTTGATGATCTAGCATTTCGGACCGCATAGCGAATTGCTCATCCCTTGAGGGTCTTTTCCGATCGGCACTGGCTCTTAATGCTTTTAATTCACTTTGTTTGGCCTGTCTTTTGGATGCATTCTCTAAGCTTAACGCATATACTTTAGCCTGCTGACTTTCATTAAGGTCTAAAGCTAATGTCATTTTTTTAGTGCTGAGGCTAGCCATTTGTTCTGGACTCAATTTTTCTCCGCCTCTTTTTTGTGCGAATCCGTTTAAACTTACTAAGGCCGTCAGGATTAAAACTAGTGTTTTCATAATTTTTTATTTTTAAAGATTATACCATTAGGACTAGCTTAGGTGTAAAAGGTTTAAGTTAGCTTGTTGGGATTAGTAGTTTTTTAACACTATCCTTAAAAAAAAATCAGCAAACATGTAATGTTTGCTGATTTATGATAATCTAAGTGCTGCTTGAGCTTTAGTTTAGGTTTTCGTACGTATTTTTTTTATGTTCTAGCGAACTATGATCATTTGATGTATTTTCTAAACGTTCATTTGCCGCTAAATTGGCGGAGATAACTTCTTTAGGGGTATGAGCTTCTTCCATCTGATGGTAAAAGATGGCACATACAGCAAAGGAACATAAGTAAAGTAAACTTTTAAATTTAGGCTTCATATTTAAATTATTTGGGATGCTAAAGTTAATGAAAAGAAATAGGTGTTTCTCTGAATTGTTGTGTAATGAATTCTTTTAGTAGTTGAATCCTTCATTTATTGTGGTGTGCTAGTGGGGAGTACTAAAGCGTAAAGGAGGATCTTTAAAAATCGTTTGTATGCCTAGTTTTAAAGGCTATCCCAAAAAAAAGAAATGCGGGTAGCTGTTATTGTATAAGAGGGCGTAGTGCTTTGTAATGGTTCTTTGTTGTTTTAAGTAGGAATACTCAAGTACCCTAGACAATAAATTAAAAAGGAGCATTGAAATAGTAGGATTTTCATTGTATTTGACATGATTTCTGGGGTTTACATCAATGACAAAAGTATGCCTAAAGGGCATTTGCTCAGAAAGTGAAAAGAAAAAAGACCAATTTCTATAGCTTCGTTGAAGATTACTGGGAGTAAACGGTTAAATTCCTTTTAAAAGAAACTTAACGGCAGTAGTCTAAAGCTATAAAAATTGATCTTTAATTTAAAATAGAATAAGTTTACTTAGGGTCTAAAATCATATCAATACGTTCAACAGCATCTTGTAAATGATATTTACTCATGCTATCAGATGTTCTTGAAATGGCACTTCTAACCGCAGCTCTTAAAGTATTTAATTCTGCTCTAGCTACCGATCTAATATCAGATTGGCTAGTGTTAATAGCGCTAGAACCTCTCCTAGAGCTTTGGTTTTCAGCAGTCATTAAATAACCTAACCTATCGATATGTCCTTTTTGTAGGTTTCTACGATACGTATCTATTTTAGTTCCTCTTGAAAGCTCAGACCAAATCCCAGTTCTAAGATCTTTCATCATCTCAGTTAAAGCATAAGCATCTTTACCATGTACCGTTTCATTTTCAATCATACGAGACATTTTACCTAAGTTTAAAATATTATCTAAGGTTCTTACTTGAATAGAACGTAGGCGTTCTACAGAACCTGAAGCTTCAATTTTATTAAAGATATCTTGATCTAATAACCACTCTGGAGTTTCAAATAATTGTTTTTGAACAAAGGCTAAACTATTTTTTTGATGCTCCTTAGCAACAGGCGTATACACAGCTCCTTCTTGTCCAAAAGCTTTGTATATTTCATATACACCACCAATGTTGTTAGATACATGACCCATATAGCGGTTGTATTGGCCTAATACTTGTTCGTATAAGGTTCCTAAATCATCATAATTTTTACCATCTTCGCCAATCCATGTAGCTAAATTTGGTACAATGCGTTTTAAGTTGGCAATACCATACATACTTGCTTTTATAGCATCATCACCTAAGTCTTCAGTTTGAGAACTTGGGTCAATGACTTCACCTTGTTGACGACCAAAACGATATAATGGGTCACCAGCATGTTTTAAAATCCAGCTATCTAAAACCGACTTTTCGTCTTCTGCCGATTTATCAAGAATAGGACGGTATCCCCAGTTAATTGAATATTTATCATAAATACCAATTTCTGGCATTAGAGCAACACCTTCATCACCTGGTTGTGCAACATAATTAAAACGTGCGTAATCCATTATAGATGGGGCTGTACCATATTTTTTAGTGAACGAAGCGGAACGTAAAGAGTCTACAGGATACGCAACACTACTACCCATGTTATGTGGTAAACCTAGGGTATGACCAACTTCGTGCGAAGAAACAAAACGAATTAATCGTCCCATAACTTCGGTCTTAAACTTTACACCTCTTGCATCTTCATTAATGGCAGCTGTTTGAACAAAAAACCAATTGCGCAATAGTGTCATTACATTGTGATACCAGTTAATGTCTGATTCTAAAATTTCACCAGTTCTTGGATCACTAACATGTGGGCCATTTGCATTAGGGATTGGAGAGGCTAAATAACGAACCACAGAATATCGAACATCTTCAGGAGACCATTCTGGATCTTCTTCAGCTGTAGGGGGCTCTTTGGCAATAATCGCATTTTTAAAACCTGCCGCTTCAAAAGCAATTTGCCAATCTTCGATACCTTGTTTTATAAATGGAACCCATTCTTTTGGTGTGGCTCTGTCCACGTAGTATATAATTTGCTTTTTAGGCTCAACCAATTCGCCTCTATTGAACTTTGCTAAATCTTCGTCTTTAACTTCAAGTCTCCAACGATCTAAATATCGTACGGTTTTACTTTCTTGTGCATCTAAGCCATAATCTACTTGTCCGCGAGCAAACCAACCTACGCGCTCGTCAAAATAGCGTCTTTTCATAGGTTCCGCTGGCAAAAGAATCATAGAGTTATTAATTTCAATAGAAATTGAACCTAAACTTTCGTTTGAAGGGGCGTCACCTGCAGCGTATGTTTTTACGTGTCTTGCTTCAATATTTAGAGGGTAGCTTTTTACAGATTCAATATAACTTCTCTCGCTGTCTAATCTTGAAACTTTATATTGCTTTCTGTAAAAATCTGGCATACCTAGGGCATTTACATCTTTTTCAAAAAGATCAGTTACTTCAATTACTGTAGCCGACTTTATAGAGTCTTTTTTCAAAGCTTTTATGTCAAAAGCGTACAAAACAGGTTCGAAGTTCGAGTTTACGACTGCTTCACTTACTGGAAGAGAATCTGAAGCAACATTATCGTAAGATACTACGCGTAAAATTACTTTTTTGTCTTTCTTTTCCCAACGTAAAACTTTGGTGTTAATTTTTCCACCTCCAAAACCAATACCAGTGGCTGTTTTTGAAATACGGCTAACCATTAACATTTCTTTGTTGAACAAAGAATCAGGAATTTCATAGAAATATTTACTATCTATTTCGTGAACATCAAACAAACCTTTGTCTGTTTTAGCATCTTTGGTGATCACTTTGTCATAAGGAAGAATTCCTCCTTTTTTCGCAGCTGGGGCTTCACTCTTGGCCTCAGGCTTTTTATTTTTCTTTTTGAAAATTTGTGCTTCGGTTGTCGAAAAACAACCTACCAACATTGTCACAAAGAGAAATCTTTGTAGTACACTTTTAATCATTTTAGTAGAATAGTTTAATTAGTTCAATTCAAATTAATAAAATAAAAATCAAATTTATGTTAAGTATTTCTTAATGGAGTGCCCAAAAAATGGTTCTCAAAAAAGCAAAATGTTAAATAAAATCAGCTTTTAGCGTAGTTAGTGCAAATAAAATGTTAAAAAATATAAAAATACGTAAGGTTTTGTGAAATGAATTAGGTATAATGGTATATTTGAAAATCAATAAAAAAAGCGTAGAAGTATTCTTTTATTTGAGTTAGTCCAATCAAAGCTTCTGTTACTCAGAGGCTTTGTTGATTTTTAGAATAGAAGATTCAATCCTTATAAACACAAAAAGAGGAAAATGAAAGCGTTTTCCTCTTTTTGTGTTTTTTTATTTAGAAGTTTATTCTTGTAATGATACTAGTAAGTCGTTCTCGGTTTTGGTCACCTTCGTAACTCCAGTTTTATTCAAGGTTTTTAAGCTCTTGTCCCATGCTTTATTACTTAAACCAGAAGCTTCTTTGAGGGTATTTAATGACATTTCTTTTTCCTTCTTTAAGATGTCAAAAATAACTTTTTCGTTATCAGATAGTTCAAGCGGCTTTTTCTCTGGTCGCATCTGAGGGAAGAATAGAACTTCTTGGATGGAAGCATTATTTGTCATTAACATCACCAAGCGATCAATACCAATACCAATGCCACTTGTTGGAGGCATACCATATTCTAAAGCTCGGATAAAATCTTGATCAATAAACATGGCTTCATCATCCCCTTTTGCGGACAAGCGCAGTTGCTCTTCAAATCGTTCTCTTTGATCAATAGGGTCATTCAGCTCTGAGTAGCAATTCGCCAATTCTTTTCCATTGACCATCAACTCAAAGCGTTCTGTTAATTCAGGATTATCTCTATGTTCCTTGGTTAAAGGACTCATTTCTTTTGGATAATCGATAATGAATGTGGGTTGCACGTAAAAATGCTCACACTTTTCACCAAATATTTCATCAATAAGTTTCCCAACCCCCATGGTGTCGTCAACTTCTAAGCCTAATTTTTTGGCAATTTCTCTTAGTTCAACATCTGTTTTACCAGCAACATCATAGCCTGTATGCTCTTTAATGGCGGCTAAAATTGGCACTCTAGGATAGGGGGCTTTAAATTCTATCATGTTTTTGCCAACTTGCACTTGAGATTTTCCATTGGCATCTAAAGCTACCTTCTCAAGAAGTTGTTCGGTCATATCCATCATCCAATGGTAGTCTTTATACGCAACATACAATTCCATAACCGTAAATTCTGGGTTATGTGTTCTGTCCATGCCTTCGTTTCTAAAATCTTTAGAGAATTCATAAACGCCATCAAAACCACCTACAATTAAACGTTTTAAGTATAATTCGTTGGCTATACGTAAATACAATGGGATGTTTAAAGCATTGTGGTGTGTTAAAAATGGGCGAGCTGCTGCCCCTCCAGGGATAGGCTGCAGAATTGGAGTTTCAACTTCTAAATATTCCCTATCATTAAAAAACTGGCGAATACTATTGGTTATTTTTGTTCTTTTAATAAAGGTTTCTTTTACCTGTGGATTTACAATTAAATCTACATAACGTTGTCGGTAGCGTAACTCAGGATCGTTAAACTCGTCGTGTACTTTTCCGTCTGGATCAACCTTAGGTAAAGGTAGTGGGCGTAAAGCTTTACACAATATCGTAAAGTTTTTTACCAAGACTGTTTTTTCGCCTACTTGTGTTGTGAACAATTCACCTTCAACCCCAATAATATCACCTAAGTCAAGTAGTTTTTTAAAAACATCATTGTATTTAGAATGGTCGTCTTCAGGACAAATTTCATCTCTGTTAAAATACAATTGAACACGGCCTTCGCTATCTTGTAATTCTGCAAAAGAAGCTTTTCCTTGTATTTTTTTTCGCATTAATCTACCAGCAACAACGACCTTTTTACCTTCTTGATAGGCATTTTTTATAGTTTTGGAGGTGGTGTCAACAGGGTATAAAGCTGCTGGATAAGGATTAATACCTATATCACGTAATTTGGTAAGTTTTTCTCTTCGGATGACTTCTTGTTCTGAAAGTTGCATTTTTTACTTTATTAAGGCTGCAAATATAGGTACAATGCTCGAAATCATTTGTCTGAAAAAAGTAAATATTTTCAAATACTAGTTTTAGCTGTGCTGTGTAACATTTACCGTAATTTTACGTCAAATGGTTGCATTCATCAATCAAAATCAAAAAAAATGAGTATTTGGAGAGTTCTTTTGGCTATCTTATTTCCTCCGCTAGCGGTTATTGGGAAAGGTTGTGGTTCTATTATCATTGTTTTTTTACTAACACTTTGTGGTTGGGTGCCAGGCGTTATTGCAGCCTTGGTTATCTTAAACAACCCGGATAAGTATTAGTCCTTTTTCAGTATGCAGTGTTCAGTAGCGGTTGGCAGCCCAGTTTTTTTTAATAATTATTACCGATTTATTTTATACTTTTTATGCAATGACTTGAATCTAAACTCTTTAACTTATAAGGCATAATGCCCACAGCTTAAAGCTTAAAGCCTTTCTGCCAACGGCTATTGTTTACTTTTCACAGTTGATTTTTATTTATCTTTGCAGGGATGAATAAAGAAGTTATACTTAAAGATTTAGGTTTAAAAGACTATAAAGAAACTTGGGATTATCAAGAACAGCTTTTTAAAACTATTATTGATGCAAAAATCAAAAATAGGAGAGAAGAATTGACCCTGAAAACGTTTAATTATTTCTTATTTGTAGAACATCCTCATGTATACACCTTAGGGAAGAGTGGTGATATCACTAACCTGCTGGTTGACGAAGTGCAATTAGCGAAAAAGGGAGCTACTTTTTATAAAATTAATAGGGGGGGCGACATTACGTATCACGGGCCAGGGCAAATTGTAGGCTATCCTATTTTAGATTTGGATAATTTTTTTACTGATATTCATAAGTATTTGCGCTTTTTAGAAGAGGTGGTGATACGTACCTTAGCTGAATATGGACTAAAAACCGAACGATCCGATGGGGAAACTGGCGTTTGGCTGGATGTAGGTACGCCATTTGCTCGTAAAATTTGCGCTATGGGTGTTCGGGCGAGTCGTTGGGTGACTATGCATGGTTTTGCCTTAAATGTAAATGCGGATTTAGGCTATTTTGATATGATGATACCATGTGGAATTAAAGGGAAAGCAGTGACCTCTTTAAACGTCGAGCTCGGTAAAAATAGTGTAAATGAAGCCGAAGTTAAGGAGAAACTACGAAAGCATTTTGCTACGCTATTTGAGGCTCAATTTATTTAACCTAATAGCTATAAACTACATCCTATACTAAAGCTTACCTCCATATCGGGTAAGGCTTCGTAATTGTCCGAAAGGATAATATCTTCAGCCACTAGGACCCCATCATTTAAGTTTTTTGTAAACATTACAAAACTATTCTGAGTATTTGTGAATGTTCCATCTTCGGTTACCAACGTAATTACCATAAAATCTTCATCGGAATCTCCTAAATTAGTAATGTATTTTCCACTATCAAAGGAACCATTAAAAACTCCGAGCACCACGGTCAATGAATACTCTACATCATCATTACTGGCTTTAAAAGTCATTAAACTATGGTCATCATTAATTTGAGTAACACAAGGATCGCTTACGACATTGAAAGTTGTGCCATTAACGGTTATGGTATTGTCATTATAAGCTAATTTAAGTGCGATTTTTTCTTTTGAAGGGGGTATTTCCACTGAATTAATTTGATTGCTTTTGGTAGTACAACTAAGAAGCAGTAAAATTAAAGGTACTTTATGGAATAGTAAATTAAAGTAGTGCATGAGTCATTTTTAGGTCTTAAATGTACTTATTTTTCCCAATAATTTATAATTAAAAAAATCAATTTTAGATTTATTTTCAAACTGTTTAATGAAGGGTATTACTTAAATTTAGTGAGCTCTGTAGCACTTAAAAGGTCCCCATCTTTTTGATAGGTTTCCTGTTTTACCATTCCTACGCCCTCTGATAGCCATAATCTTGAGGGGAAGGTTTTTTTAATACCCATGATTTGTGATTCGTTTTCGCTGTAAATTACGTAACAGTCATAGGTTCCGGCGGGCGTAGTGATCGTTTCTTGTTTTTCAACTTTTCTTTGGGTCATAAGTACCATGGTTTTCATAGTGATACCCCCCATAGCCAGGTTTATGGTGACGTTAGCATCTTCTAAATTTAGACCGACAGATAAATCATTAGGCAATTCTATATCGGTTCCTGTTAGATCTACCTCCATGTCTTTGTACTGTTCTAGCATGTTGGTGGGCATTAGCGATTTAAAGTCAATTTTGATTCCCTGATCTGCGCAGCTAATATTGTAGTTGGTGCTAAAGACATCTTTTCCTTTTTTGTCTTTGTAGGCTATGGTCATTTCGGCAATGGTTTTACTTCCTGAATCTTCAACTTTTGTTACCTTATAATCCGCTGTTCCATCGGCTTTTCCTTTTTTATCGAACATCGAATACTGAAAACTTGCGCCTTCTTCAAAAGAGTAGTATTTGCTACAATTTAATTGCCCTGATGCAAAATGTATGGTAAAAACAAGCAGGAGGGTTAAAATAGTTTGCGTTTTCATGAGGAATGTAATTTGTGTTGTTGACACTAAAATAAACCTAATGACCACATAAATATTTTCATATGTATGGAAAGAATCTTTTTTTGTGTAAATGGAATAATCCTTAGTTTATCCTATACACAATTAATGAGTTTTCTAAGTCTTTTGCTACCAATTCTAGCTTTTTATCATTATCCATATCGGCTACATCTATGACTGATGTGCCATATATAGGAAAGTTCGCTATGGCTTCTGCTTTACTATCAAATAAATATATCTTTTGATTTTGAAGATCAGTAACGCTAACATAGATTTTGTTGGCCAAATAAAACACTTGTGGTTTTGTGTATACACCAAGATCAAGGCTTACTGATTTACCTTTTATGCTTAAGGTATTTTCATTCATAGTAGCTAACACGGTGCTCGTGGTTTGTAATCCGTGATCTTTATTGAGGTTTAGATTCGTTTGGCTTATCGTGCCTTTTTCGTCTATTTGATATAGGTTGCCTTTGGTGTCAGTGGTCGTAAACGTATTGTTGTAATTAAAGATTTCATTTTGTGAAAAATTTATTTTCTGTTTTACTAAAATTCTATCGGTGCCCGTTCTACTTAAAATTCGCAGGGTGCCATTTTCTTCAGGAAAAACAATATAATCTTTTGTATTCATCCTAAAATGTTTAGGCGCTTGAGTTATGCTAGAGCTAGCTTCTTTAAAATTAAAACCACCTACTACTTTAGCGGCATTGTCTAGCATGCTTATTTTTCGATCTTGAACAATCAAAAAACGATAATTTCTAGTATTATCGTAATCAAAAACCGAAAAACTGCTTATGGGGCCGCCCGTTATAGTGGTTTTAAAGTCTTGAACTAGATCCCCGTTTCGATCTAAAATAGTCACTGTATTTGCAGTGGCAAAGGCTAGTTGTAAACGCCCGTTTTTATAGAGATCTACTTGTTCTATCTTTCCTAAAATTTTACCATCAAGCTGTTTTTTCCACAATACCTTACCGTCTGTCCCTATAAGATAGAGGAAGTTGTCTTGATCTTGAATTACTATTTCTTTTTTATTCGTTTGGTGATTGCGAACAAATTGAGCCTGATTAGCAATGTCGCTATCCAGGCGCACTGTAAAGAGCGGCGCAGTCATGTTGAGCTCCGTTTTTGAAGCGATCTTTTTAAATTGAAGGCTCGTATGATAAAAACGCTGGTCTGCCACGATTTGTGCTACTAGGGTATGTTCTTTGAGATCTAAATTTTTTAAGTCTTTTAAAATATCATTTTTGAAATGGTCTTTCATAAAGTTGTCGATCCCTTCAGGTGAAACAACCAATAAAATATTAGATTCGTCTGCAATGCTATTTTTAATGCTGTTGTACGTTTCAGATTTATCAAAAGTAGCTTCATTTTTAAAGCTGCTGATGCAATTTTGAAGTGATTCTATATCTTCAGAAAAGATAAACGTATTTTCTAGTATCGTGTAATAATTAGTTTCAAAACCTGAAATTAATGAGGTAAAGCTACTAAGTACATTTTTATCTGTTAACGCTACCATATCATTACCTTGGTATGTGACTGTTTCTTTTGATTTTTCTTCTAGGTATTTTAGAATGTTTTCTGCACCATAATTTTGAAGTATTACGACCTTCTTTTGAGCGAAGTACACCAGGCCTAATTCATGAACCGAATTAAAAACGGTATCCTTTTTTGGAAGTGTTTCTAAAAAGCCTTGTTGATTTTTATAAAAGTCAGCGAAGTTTTCAAATGTAAATGAAAGTATGGCTTTGGCATTTAAGGGCGCAAAGCTGGGCGTTAGGTTTGTAGTCGGTTCAATATGTTGAAACAAACTCAGAAATTTAGTAGGAGCATCTGCGGTACTAATGCCACTAAAATTAAGTTGTGTTTGTTCTAGGTTGATATCCAGAGAAATCCACTCCGCAAAATCTGAAAATACCACAGATTTATTTTTGTTTAGATACCTATTTAAAACCCCATTACTATATTTTGTGTGTATAAAAACAACGGCTGCTTTAGTTTTGCTAGAGGCAGCGTATAGTTGAGCTAATCCTTCATCAATTTTTGATGGTTCTTTTGAGCGAATTAAATTTTCTATAAGTAGTTGTGAAGAGCTTGTAAAGGTATTTGACGCTCGGGTATAGTTAAATACGCTAGTGCTATCCATTGTGATTTTAGTATAAGTCGCGTTTTCATACCCAATCTCTTCTATGCTTTTGTTTTTTATGGTAGAGAGGTCTAGAAGAAGTGAATCAGATTTTGTTTGGAGTAAAAATTCGAATTTTTCTTTTCCGACTTCTACAAAAGATACCATAGCCTTGTTTTTAATGTCAAGACTTTCTAATGGTTTTATTTTGCTGATGAGTTTAGGGTAGTGTTCAGTTTTTTGTAAATTTTTTAAAAAATTATTATTTTTTAAATCGCTTTTTAAAACCTCAAAATCGTTTATTTTAATAACTAGTGCCGCATTGTTGGGAATGTAGTGTAGTAATGAATCTGTTTTAACTTCCTCTTTTTTACAAGTTATACATAGAACAATAAGGAAAACAAGATATATATTTTTCATTATGGTAATTCGTTATTTTTTTTTGAATGTTAATAGGTGACTAAAAGAATTGAGCAAATTTATAAATAATTACCTATTTAGGATTGAAATCTGTTAGCTTAAGCGTTAATTGTTCCGGTACTAGTCTAAAGCTCTTTCTGTGGTATTTAGTAATACCGTATTTCCGTATAGCATCCCTATGTTCTTTAGTGGGGTATCCTTTATTTTGTTGCCAGTTATACATAGGATATTCTAAATGCAGATGATTCATAACTTCATCTCTATGAGTTTTTGCCAAAATAGAGGCGGCGGCAATGCGCAAGTATTTACTGTCACCTTTTATAATACACTCATAAGTGTAATCTTTATAGGGTTTAAACCTATTGCCATCGACAATTATAAATTTTGAACTTGTTTTTAATTGATCAATAGCCTTATGCATGGCAAGTATGGAGGCATTCAATATATTCATCTTGTCTATTTCCTCATTCCATATATGTGCTACGCCAAAATTTAAGGCCGAAGCTTCCAGTATTGGTTTTAAAAATACTCTCTTACTATGTGATAGTAGTTTAGAATCATTAATTAAGGTATGCTCAAAATTTTTAGGCAATACTATTGCGGCCGCAGTTACCGGTCCTGCGAGGCATCCACGTCCTGCTTCGTCGGTTCCTATTTCGGTAGCATTGAAAAATGTTTTTTTGAGCATAGTACGCTTACTAATTTATATTTATGTTCAAATTTAACAACTTAGCAGCATAAATTTTTAAAAATACTAAGGTTAAAGCGATAGTTTTTTTCAAGACTTGGCAAACAATCGGTGGTATTTATAAGATTTCGTGTAAATTTTCGCTTTTTTATTGAGTCATATGCTTTTAAGTGTTAAACTATTTGCTATTAATACTTTGGATAGCCATAAATCTTAATTTTTTCACAATTTAGTGGTGTTTTTTAACAAATAAGCGATGCCAGCTCTTTATTTTTTTGGTTTATTAATTTAATTTTATCATTTTTGTAGCTGACTAATTCAAAAAATACTTAAATGAAATCAAAATTAACATGGATTCTAACACCTTTGCTGGTGTTATGTATGAGCTTTTCTTTTGCACAAGAGAAAACTATTAAAGGAAATGTAACCGATCAGTCTGGTTTACCCTTACCCGGAGTTTCTGTCGTAGTAGTTGGGACAACAACAGGAACACAAACAGATTTTGATGGTAACTACACCATAATGGCAAGCGAAGGCAAGCGGCTTAGGTTTAGTTATATCGGACAAAAAACTACTGAAAGTGTAGTAGGAGCTTCTAGTACTATTAATGTACAGTTAGAAGAAGATGCTCAAGCTTTAGATGAAGTTGTGGTTGTGGGTTATGGTACTGCAACTAAACAATCTTACACAGGTACAGCTACTGTTGTTAAGGCTGAAGAACTAGAGAAAAAGAATTTTTCAAATGTTACCCAAGCTTTAGCAGGTGAAGTTGCTGGTGTAAACGTAATTAACACCTCTGGCCAACCTGGTACAGTTGCTACAGTGCGTATTAGAGGTTTTGGGTCTATAAATGGTAATAGAGATCCTCTATATGTTATTGATGGAGTACCGTTTACTGGGACACTTAACTCTATTAATCCTTCGGATATAGAAACCTCAACAGTTTTAAAAGATGCTACAGCAACAGCCATATATGGCTCTAGAGGTGCAAATGGTGTTATTTTAATAACGACTAAATCAGGAAAATCTGGAGCATCTAGTGTAGAAGTAGATGTTAAAACAGGAGTAAATTTTAGGCAAATACAAGATTATCAAGTAATTACTTCTCCAGATGAATACTTGGAATTGTCATGGAATGCTATGAAAAATATTAATACTTCAACCACTGTGTCAGATGCAGATTTTGCAAATGCTAATCTTTTTGGAAATCAAGGTATAAACCAATTATACAATTACTATACTGAAAATGATGTTTCTCAATTAATTGACCCAGCTACAGGAAGGCTAAGGTCAGGTTTAACTAGAAAATATACTCCTGAAGATTGGAGAGAGTTTGCTTTTCAATCTTCTGTAAGAACTGAAGCAAATTTAAAAATGAGTGGTGGGAGTGAAAAATCTAAATATTTCACTTCTTTTGGATATTTAGATGATATTGGATATATAAGTAACTCAAGTTATAAAAGATATTCAACCAGATTAAATTTAACTCAAAAGCCATCAAAATGGTTAACTATTAATACAAATATTGCATATTCTTATGATAGAACAATACAAAACGGACAAGGTTCTAGCTCAAACAGTGTTTTTTGGTTTGTAAATAGTATACCATCAATTTACCCTTTGTTTTTAAGAGATGCTAATGGTAATAAAGTTCCAGATACTAGATATGGTGGAAACCAATATGATTATGGGGATGTTAATGGTAGAGGGTTTGGCTTAGGTACCAATGCTATTGGTGATGCAATTTATAATTTGGACGGATTTAATCGTCACAACTTAAATGGTAACGTTTCTTTCAAGATTAATTTGGCTGAGGGACTTGCTTTTGAAACAAACTACGGTCTTCAGTACTTTGGTATTACAGATAATGCTGTAAATAACCCATTCTATGGAGCTATTTCAACCGCAGAGGGAAGAATTACTCAAACAAAGGATGCTAGGATTACTCAAAATTTACAAAACTTGCTTACCTATAACAAATCATTTGGTAAACATAATTTAGATATTTTACTAGCCCAAGAAATAAACGAGAGTACCTTTGAAAGAAATAGTGTAACAAAAGAAAAAGTAGTTAATCTTGCTAATGGATTAAAAAGTTTAGATAACTATATTATTCAGCCAAATCCTGCAGGTGGTTTTGAAACAGAAAGAGCTTTAGAGAGTTATTTTACTAGAATTAACTATGGTTTTGATCGAAAATATTTTTTATCTGGATCTTTAAGACGTGATGGTTCATCTAGGTTGGCTAATGATAAATGGGGAACCTTTGGTTCTGTAGGCGCATCATGGGTATTAAGTGAAGAGTCGTTTTTGCAAAACAATAGCCTTATTAATTTTTTCAAGTTAAAAGCTAGTTATGGTATACTTGGAGATGAGGGTGGTGTAGGTACTTATTCTGGTCAAAACACCTACACAATGTCTAACTTAGGAGGGGAAATTGCTTTAGCTGTAAATGCCCTTCAAGACCCTAATTTAACATGGGAAACAAAAAAAACATATCAAATTGGTGCTGAATTTACTTTATTTAATAATTTCTTAGATGGATCTGTTGATTATTATAGTACCGATACCGAAGATTTAGTTTTTGACAGAAGAATTGGACCTTCTATTGGTGATGCTCTTATTAGAATAAATGATGGAGTATTAAGAAATTCAGGTGTAGAGGTTGATCTTACTAGCCATCTAGTACGTAACGGTGATTTTAAATTAGATTTCTCTATAAATGCTGAATTCTTAAAAAACGAGATAATAACGATGCCTATAGAGCCTTCAACTGGTTTACCTAAAATTTTAGATCAAAATGGTAGCTTTGGTAGACGTGCAGGTCGCAGTATCTTTGATTACTACATAAGGGAGTGGGCTGGAGTTAATCCAGATAACGGTAGAGCATTATGGAATTTATACTATTTTGACGCTAACGGTAATGGTGATGTAGATTCTGGAGAGGGTATATCAAACTTAACAGAATACCAAGATGCTAATCCAACTAATGCTATTAGTCAAACTACAACAGAGACCTATGCATCTGCTACGGAGAAATTTATAGATAAGTCTGCTTTCCCAACAGTAAGGGGTGCATTTAAATTAAATGCAAACTACCGAAATTTCAGTTTAAGCACACAATTTTTATATAGTTTAGGTGGTTATTCTTATGACAATAGATATGCTGGATTAATGTCTAATGCTCAAATTGGAAGTTCACAATATAGTCCTGATATTAGAAATAGTTGGAAGTCACCAGGGGATATTACTGATGTTCCTCAATTGCAGAGTGGTCAAAACCCTCAAGTAAATAGTCTTTCATCTCGTTTTATAACCTCTTCAGACTTTTTAGCTTTAAATAATTTAAGATTTGGTTATAATATACCATCAAAGTTTTTAACTAAATCAGGTCTATCTGAAGTGAACTTTTGGATTTCTGGAGATAATTTATTTTTAGTGTCTGCCAGAACAGGATTTGATCCTAGATTAAGCGAATCTGGTTCAAATTCTGTTTATGCTTACGCCCCATTAACAACGGCAACATTAGGAATAAGAGTTAAGTTTTAATTAAAAAAAAAAATTATGAAAAAAATGAATTTAAAAACAGTTTTTCTTTTGTGCTTTTCTTTTGTAATAATTAGCTGTGAAAGCGAATTTTTAGAAAGAACGCCAGAGGATGATACCATTGCGGTATCAGATTTAGAGCAAACCGCTTTAATTAACCCAGGGATTTTAGATGCAACTTTAAAAGGAGCATATACCATTTTATACAATCCCGGAACTGGAGGTATTGGTGGTCATAATGATTATGGACCAAAGGGTCATGATGTATTAGGTGATATTGTTTCTAGCGATATGGCATTATCTAAAAATACTTACAGTAGATATCGGACGGCTGCCCAACTTATCCTTACCACAGATTATACTCAAAATAATGGTAATTATCAAATGTGGAGATCTTATTATAGATTAATAAGAGCATGTAATCTTATTATTACCGCTTTGGGAGGTAATGATGTTGCTATTACGGATAATAATAGACACGCTATGGGTCAGGTTAAAGCGCTTAGAGGGTTTGCTTATTTTTATTTAGCTCAATATTATATCCCTGAATACACCGATGATTCTAAAGTTTTACCGATCTATATAGATTCTGAGCTTTCAGATAATCTACCACAAAGTACTACAAAAGAAGTGTATGATTTGATCATTGATGATTTAACACAAGCTTCAAGTTTGTTAGAAACATTTACAAGAAATAATAAATTTGAAATGAGTTCAGATGTGGCGAAATCTCTTTTAGCCTATACGTATGCTGCTCGTGGAAAAAGTGGAGATAATTTACTAGCAAAAAATTTAGCAGAAGAGGTTATTTCTTCTGGTTATCCATTAACAACTAAAGACCAGGTAGTTGGAGGTTTTAATGACGCCACTACACCTAGTTGGATATGGGGAGTAGATGTTATTTCAGATTTTGGTTTAGCTTTGGCTTCTTGGTGGGGGCAAATGGATATTTATTCTTATAGTTACCAGTTTTTTGGTGATACTAAATCTATTGATTCAGATTTATTCAATGCTATTAGACCGAATGATATAAGAAAAACCCAATTCTTGGATGATCCAGCAGCTAATAATTTGAGTTCTGGCTACCGTTTGTCACCTTTTAAGAAGTTTTACGATCCAGCTAGAACATTACGGGGTACAAGTGTTGTTACTACGAGTGATTATGTTTTTTTAAGAGTAGATGAAATGTATTTATTATCTGCAGAAATGTCTGCTAGAATTGGAGGAATGGAAGTAGACGCTAGAAATAGATTGAAAGACGTTCTTAGTTTAAGATTTGATGATGCTGCAGATTATGCATATGTTGATGCCTTGTCAGGGACTGCTTTACAAAACGAGATTTATTTACAAACTCGTATTGAATTTTGGGGTGAAGGGAAGTCTTATTTAGCTATGAAGCGTAATAAAGCTACTGTAACACGTGGTGCTAACAGTAACCATTTATTCTTAAAAGGTGGGTCATGGCAATATAATTCAGATGAAATGACTTTTAAAATTCCACAAAGTGAAATTCAAAATAACATCTTTATCAATGAGCAGAACTAATCGCTTATAGTTCTTATAGTATCAAAAACCACCTTGAAAAAGGTGGTTTTTTTTATGCTCTTATTTTATGTATCAACATCATAGCTTAATCTATTTGTATTACTTCATTGTCATTTTAGGAATAATTGTTTGTATAGCTTTGAAAATGTGTTCTTTGCTTTGAGACATTCAGGTATACTAGTGCTAGATTGAAATTGCTGTAAAAAAAATAATCTATTTTTTTCTTTATACGATATTGAAAAACAAAGTATAGTCGTAATTACCGATGCTTTTTAAATAGAAATAGAAAGAGGTATTATAATACTTTAATCTTAAAAGGGGTAAATGGTATTTATAGATGAGCAAAATTCATGTAAGACATTAGAGCAGGACACTTCTGTTTTGTACGGACACCTTTAAAGACCATTGACACACTGCCCTATTATAATACTTTTATGTAAAAATAATCATGATTAATCGTTTAGGACTCAAGAGTTTGATGCCTGTTCTGAAAAAATAATACACAAGTGAACTCCTAGTTCTAATAAATTATTAAAGTGAGTCATCCTATTGCCATTAATTGTGTAGTTTTTTGACCTGTGTTTAATTAAGAATAAAGAGAAATTTTTTTATCAAAACTATGTCTTTATTTTGTGTGAATAATTGTTTATTCAACCTTAAATTGAAAAACTTCAGACCTTGATTTATTTTGTTTTTGATCAGTAGTGACTACTTGCCAATAATACACGAGATTACTAGAAATAGTTGCATTAACTGTATTGGTAGTGAGTGTTCCCAAAGAGGTAGTAGGCTCGGTTTCTGTGCCAAAGAACACCTCGTAACTTTCAATATCATTATCAACGTCTGCTCCGGACCACTGCAAGGTAACTGTCGTTCCCGTTTCTATAGTGCTTCCCCTTTTTGGATTTAAGGCTTCTGCTGGGAAAGGAGCGTAATTTTCTACACCAGCACCTTGGTTATAAAAACGAAATTTGGCGCTCGTAGCGGTTTCGTTAGTGCCACTGGCTTTTGAAATTACAAACCACTCATAAGGGGTGCCTCTTTGCAAGCTAATTGTTTTTTCATTCGTACTTGAAGTGCTTGTTGAAGTTATATTGGTATTTAAATTGGTCAGTTTCACCTCATAACTATCGGTATTTTCCGAGGCTGTCCATTGAAAATTCACAGTACTTTGGGTTTCATTTACGACGATCCCTTCCGTACACTCTTTCTTGTCTTCAGGGAATAATAGGGTAGCTACTGATGGGTTTGGAACGGGAGTGGGCTCCATTGGGTCATCGCCTCCTGAGCCACCACAAGAGGTGATTAGTATAAAAATAAATAAAACGAATGTGTTATGTAAGGTTTTCATATTTTTTCTAATTATTTTCTAATTATTTTATAGGAAGAGAGTTGTCCGCCAGATTTTACATTAAGCAAATATATTCCTTGCGGTAAGTTATCTACGTTAAAGTAAGTTTTACCGTTTTGCACAGGATATTTTTTAGAGAATTGTTGCGTGCCATTGATGCTGAATAAACTTATGGTCGCCGAATCTTGACTAGAATCGCCTACGAGTATGGTGAGTTCCCCTCCTTCAATCGGATTTGGATAAATGTACACCTTGGTTCCGAGAATGATATTTTCCTCGTAAACCCCTTGGCATTCCACATCGGTTTTGATGCTTAATTTGTTTTCTATTTTTAATAGGGGCAGGGTTATTTCATTATCACTGGTTCTATATTCTATTCCGTTTAAGTTGATAATGTACATTTTACCTCCTTCAAGGTTTAAAACAACTTCTTTGTTCAGCGAGCTTATTCTAGAGCCAACCCTCAATGCTTCGGGTTCGGTGATGGAAATGGCAACACAATTTTCGTAATCAGGTTCATTTTCAACCGTAATACAAAGTGTATAATTTCCTGCCGGAAGATTTTCAAAGCTGGTGTTTGATGTAAAACTAGCGTTTACGTTAATGGCGTTTCCTGTTAAAACAACCAAATAGTTTAAAGCTTCATTTGCATCAATAGTTACACTGCCATTATTGCTAGAAATACACGATTCACCCACAGTTTTGATTCTGAAATTAGTTGCAGGTAAGGAGAATATTTCACATCCATCAATATTTACAACAGCATTTGCAGTTGTTGAAGGACATTGGTCTATATCGTTTGGAACGCCATCATTATCGGCATCTGTATCACATATATCGCCAATACCATCTTGGTCAGTATCCGCCTGGTCAGCATTCGCAACTAAAGGGCAATTATCTTCAGTGTCTAAGACACCATCATTATCATCATCAGGATCGCAGACATCGCCAATACCGTCATTATCGGTATCTAATTGATTTGAGTTGCTGGTACTTGGGCAGTTATCGTCTATGTCTAAAACACCATCATTATCATCATCGTCGTCGTCTTGAAAGCCTTCTACCTGGAAATCATCAATCACTACGCCTTCTTGATTGACTGCATCGTCTGCTTCGAAAATAATTCTAAATATGATATTAGATTCATTGGTTAAATTTGTTTCTCCCAAGATTGCATTGGCATTAAAATCATAAGCATAGGTCACTAATTCTGTTGAAGTGCCTGTCCATTGTGCTCCTGGGCAGTTTTGACAATCATTATCAATGCCAGAAATGGCGTTGGTTCTATTGCTAGTATACCAATTAGGACGGCTATTTATAGTGCCTAGAACACTCCACGAACTTCCAGAATCAATGGAATATTCAACATATACAATATCCCAATTTTCCTCCAAATCATACGCCATATTAAACTTAAGTACAGGAGCAATGATAGAGGACAATTCATAACACTTACTTAAAAGTATAGCTTTTACTTTATCCTGGTGATTACCATCTAAATTGGTGGCATATACTTCTTGACCAGAACTTGCTTTGTTTAATAGCGTACCACTAGGAATGCCTTTTTCCCAAACAATTTGATTGCTATTTTCAGTGTAAGCAATCATAACATTTTCTGGTGTATCGAAAGTATTAATATCACCTCCGTTTCCGAATCTGTTACTAATAAATTCCTTGCTAATGCTATTATTATCACTAAAAGTGTCGTTGTCAATGGCTACCTCAATATGTAGCGTAGCTTGGCCGTATACATTAGATATTAAATTGGGTAGCGTTATCGCTTCAGTTTGATTGCTTGCCAAACTTCCATTCCAAGTAAAAACCTCCGGAGTGTTGTCGTTCAGAGCATAAGTAATGCTAATGGTCGTAATGGTATTGATACCGGCATTTTTTACGCTTATTTGCGGGCTTATTTCACCACAAATAACACTATTGTTTTCTGGTGTCGCAGATACTATTTCAACATCATCATTAGGTGTTTTAAGGGGTATTGGCGACTGCCAAATACCTCTTCCGTAGGTGGCAGCGGTAATTATGGCATCTCCTAAGCTTATTTCAATATCTCCAACCGCTACACTGGGCAAATTAGTAAAATAATCTTCCCACTCGGTTTCTGTATCGTCTAATCGATACACCCCTAAACTTGTTCCCACAAAAATAGGATTATCAATATGCCTTCCTTGATGTGCAATTGAAAAAAAAGCTTGATCAGAGGGTAAATTATAGCTTATATTCTGCGAAGTAGTAACACCATCACGCGTTGTTATTTTAAAAATACCTCTGCTCGGAGCACTTGGTTGGTTGCTTTGAGAAATACCCACTCTATTAGATGTAGTAACATAGAGTATAGCACCATCATTTCTATTTATCGCTAAATCTGATATTTGAGTCTCTAGCCTAGTCACTAAATTAAAATTTATTCCTGCGTCAATACTTTTATAAATGCTACTGCCTTGAATGGCATAAATGATTTCGGCATTATTAGGGTCAGTTTCTAGGTCGGTTATATTTCCGAAACCAACAGGTCCCGAAATTTTTTCCCAAGCACTGCCCACCAATTTATAAACCGCATCATAACCGGCATAGACAGTACCTGTATTACTGATGGCAAGTGGCGTAATCCAATTTCCAGAAATGTTTGTACCGTTAGCATTTTTAGGAGGTCCCAGTTGTCCTATAGTTTGGCCAGAATTTGTAGATATGTTTAAAGATCCTCCATTTTGGGTAAAACCATAAAGCAGATTATCATTATTTGGATCAATAACATTATCCATACCATCTCCACCATGGTAATTATTCCACTGACTACTGCCCAATACTTGGCCTCCATTATCTTGGAGCCCACCAATAATTTTATTTGAATTTTTTTCAGCAACAGATATTCTGTAAAATTGACTTATCCCCATGTTTGCTGTTTTATCGGTAAAGCTAGTGGCGCCGTCTTCAGAAACATAAAACCCACCGTCAGTCCCCGTAAATAGTTTAGTGCCAAAAAATTTAAGGGTATGTATATCAGCATGTGTATAAGCTTCATTGTTGGTAAACCAGCTATTTTTTCTAGAAAAGGTATTTCCTCCATTGGTACTTTTCCAAATGTTTAAACAGCCTACATAAAGTTCATCAGCATTAATAGGTGATACTTCTAAAGCTAAATCGAACCAAGCCTGATTAGATTCTAATATTTCGGCAGTACTTGCTGTTTTAGTAAAAGTTACACCGCTATCAACAGATTTATATAATCCTTGAAAAGCATAATCATTGGTGCTTACGTCTGCGCTTAGAATGTAAACAACTTCGGGATTAGCTGCTGAAGTACCTAAAACAAGACGTCCTGAAGCAGGGGGTAGGGTGCTGGTAATTTCAGTAAATGTATTGCCGTCAACTGACTTGAAATAGTTTCTGGAGGATACGGCATAAATGGTATTGCTATCATTGGGCTTTAATTTAAAATCTTTTATATTTCCGGCTTGCTTTACCTCCCAAGTAAGGCCAGCATCCGTAGATTTCATTAACCCGTTATTGGTTCCTAGCCAAAGAATGTTAGAGTTGCTTGGATCGATGACAATCTCATTCGCTAAAAAGTTAATAGAAGTATTAGAAGGGTTGAGCCCTGTTTCATTCCATGTGGCTCCTCCGTCAAATGATTTGTAAACTCCGATACTATATGAATCCGCGGCATCATCATCACCGGTAGCGATATAGATAATGTTCGAGTTATTGGGGTCAATAGCGATCCCGGAAACCCCTATTTGTAAAAAATTGTCGAATAAATTAACCCAAGAGGTACCGGCATCTACAGATTTCCAGATACCACCGGCGGGAGCTCCAGCATACCATATGTTGGCGTTGTTAGGGTCAACAGCGACAGCATTTACTCTTCCTTGTCCAGGTAGTCTTCCAGGAAATATACCGTGTTTTGATGTGGTAAGTGATGACCAATTACTCACTGGATTTACTCTAGCCGTGCTTTGAGATTTATTTTTCCAAGTTTGCCATAATTCTCGAGAAGACGGTATTCTCCCCTCTGAATTTACTTGGTACGACCAGTAGTTTTCCCATCTTTTAAAAGGTTTGTAGCCACTACCTTTTTTAGTGTAATCTTTATCAATCCAGTATTCATTAAATGCTTCTGAAAGTTCATCTAAACTTAAGCCAGCGTTTTTTGTTGTTTTATTTTTAGATTTCTCAATCCCTATCATCCAAGGCGCATCTTCATTAAATTGCGCTTGTGACCATGAAGAAACTAAGAAGCATACTAGAAGTAATTTTCTTAACATAGTTTAGTTTTTTTTGTAAATATCCTGAAAAAAAAATAAAAAACAATCTTTTTGGGCTGTTGCTTTTAGGGTAAGCCGCTGTCATTTAGTTTCGTGCTGATGATATCCCGTCCATTTAGTTTAATTTTCACTTTTTGTTAAGGACAAAAAAATTACCTTTGTTTTGTAAGAAGTAATTGATGAAGTATAAAATTCTAATAGTTGTTTTTCTAAGTTTTAATTTCTTTTTTGGACAAGAAGAGCAGATTTCAAATTCACAAAGTTTAGATTCTTTGGGTGTAAGGAAAAAAAATTTCTCGGAAAGCCAAGAAAGTACTAAGGGTCTTGAGAACTATAAGATGCCTATAACTAGTTATAAGATTATTTCCTTTAAAAGAGATACTACCTATGTAGATACCACCTTAACCATACAAAAGGAGTATAAATACAACTACCTTAGAAAAGACGATTTTGAACTTCTGCCTTTCTCTAATATGGGTAGACCGTATGCTAGTTTGGGTTTAAATTTTGAGAGTAGTTTCTTTTACCCAAAAATAGGGGCCACCGCAAGGCATTTTAATTATTTAGAACTTGAAGCTGTCAATTATTACAATGTTCCAACGCCCATGACGGAAGCTATGTTTAAAACCACGATGACCGAAGGTCAGCTTCTAGATATTTTGCTCACCTTTAACCTATCCAAACGCCTTAATTACTCCATTGCTTATAAAGGTTTTAGATCCCTAGGGAAGTACAGGTGGTCGCAATCAGAATCGGGTAATTTTATTACCACTGCAAATTATGAAACACTAAATAACAGGTATTCTCTAAGAATGCATATTGCGGCACAAGACTTGGTAGATCAAGAAAACGGCGGTTTGTCCGATAAAACACAATTTGAATCTGGAGATGCTGATTTTCAAGATCGTTCAAGGTTAGATGTTAATTTAACCGATGCCACCAATAAAATATTAGGGAAACGCTATTTTTTTCAGCACCAATATAAACTCATACGTAAAGAAAAAGATTCAAGCAGCATTGAGAAAACTTCCTTGGCGATAGGTCATTTATTTAATTATGAAACAAAATTTTATCAATTTAATCAAACAACACCTAACAATTTTTTTGGTGATGCCTTTAGTGCTTCTGAAATAGCGGATAAAGCACATCTCAAAACCTTATATAATGAGGTAAATGCTGAATTTTATAATAGCATTTTAGGTAGATTAAAAGGGTCTATCAACATATACAATTACAATTATTACTTTAATAGTTTGCTGATAACAGACGCCCAACGCATTCCAAATCAATTAAAGGGCGAAGAAATTGCATTAGGAGCCGATTATGAAAAAAGAATTGGAGGTTTTCAGTTAAAGGGGAATATGTCATATAATTTATCGGGTACCCTAAGTGGTAGTTTGTTCAACGCATCCGCAGGGTATCAATTAAATGACAAAATAGAACTTTCGGCAGCTATTTTTTCATCTTCTAAAATGCCTGATTTTAATTTTCTACTGTATCAGAGTGATTATGAAAACTACAACTGGGATACTTCAGAGACTTTTGAGAGGGTAAAAACAAATAGCATCGAGTTTAATTTAAACGCTAAGCTTTTTGGACAAGCAACTGCTAAATTCACAAGATTAGATAATCAGCCTTATTTTGCTGTTGATCCCTTGCAAGAGGTGTTAGCGGGCGAGAGTGAAAACAAGTATATAAAACCTTTCCAAGAAACTAGTAGTATCAATTATCTGAAAGTAAAATATCAAAAAGAATTTAAGTACAAGTCTTTTGCATTGCAAAACACCTTAATGTACCAAACTGTATCGCAATCAAACAACATCCTGAACGTACCTGAATTTACCACTAGAAATACCTTATATTTTTCTAAAGAGATATTTAAAAAAGCGATGTTTCTGCAAACAGGGGTAAGCTTTAAATATTTTACATCCTATACCATGAATGCATACAGCCCTTTGCTTGGAGAGTTTTATATTCAAAATGAACAAAAGTTAGGAGGCTTTCCTATGCTAGATTTCTTTGTGAATGCAAAAGTTCAGCAAACGCGGATTTATTTGAAGGCAGAGCATTTTAATTCTTCTTTTTCAGAACCTAATTATTATTCAGCCCCTGAGTATCCCTATCGTGACTTTATAGTGCGTTTTGGTGTCGTTTGGAATTTCTTTTCTTAGAAATGCGATGTTTTGATACCAAATTCTGTTTTTGGTAAAGGCGGTTTTCTGCTAGGTAAGAACACAAAATTAAAGAAATATAATTTTTTTTCATTTTGCAGTTGTTTGTAACGTGTTGTTTTTAAGGGATTTGGTTTGGCTTTAAAAATTATTTCAAAAAAGATTTAAAAAAACAT
>CAXBCN010000024.1:0-58890 GCA_963974535.1 uncultured Cellulophaga sp. | reverse complement strand
ACACCCTCTTTTTAATCCCGCAAATGTTTTTTTAAATCTTTTTTGAAATAATTTTAGAAACCAAATCAAAACCCTTAAAAACAACACGTTACAAACAACTGCAAAATGAAAAAAACTTGAAATACTTCAAAATTGTTGAAAAGAACTTAATATCAGCCTGAAATTAAATTTCAAAAGCTTCCCTTAAAATAAACAGGGCATTAAATTTAAGCGATTATCACAATATATGCAAACTATTTGTTTTGTTTTTTTTCGGTTGCCCACTTATTAGTCAGCAAAGAGTAGTCGTAATTCAAAGCCGACTTTTGTCGTTCTAACCTAAACTCAGAAAAAGCGCGTTGTAAAATATCTTCTATAAGATAATCTTCATTGACCAAATCCGGGTTAAATTCTTCCTTAATACTTATTTTAAACATTTTTGCCGTGGTATTATACCAAAAGGCACGCCAACCGTTACGAAGCTCTTTAACTAAATCGAAAGCAGTGATACCGGTTTGACGATGTATAAGTTTTATAAGAATTTGACCTTCGGTTCGTGTTAACTTTTTTAGTTCATCAGAAAATTCACCTTCAACGTATTTTTGAATTTCTTTGGTATATTTTCTCTTTTTTGAATTTTTTGTAATTTTTAATAAGCTATCATTGAGTGCCGTTAGCCTTTCGGCAGCAAGTTTAGCATACGGATATACTTTCAGTGTTTTTCTACGAAGAATATAATATCTTAGTTTTTCGTCATAATTAGAAAACCTTAATTGACTAAAAACATAAAACTCATCTAGGTCGATAGCGTTTCTCATGATCGAATCTCCCTCGACAATAATCATATTTTCTGCAATAGAATCTAAGGGGATTTCCTCCTCTTGGGAAAATCCAAAAAAACATATCAAACAAAATAAAGACCCTAGAAATTTAATTCTCATAAGTTTATGTCAAAATATTTCTTCAAAATTAAGATAAAGACCCTAGATTTTTATTAAATAAAAGTGAATATTACTAACTTCGTGTTTAAAATATACGTAAATGAGTACAAAGAAGATTCTGAACAAGAAATCTATAGATTTTTTAGAAAAATACTTAAATAATGCCTCTCCTACAGGATATGAATGGGAAGGCCAAAAAATATGGATGGAGTATCTTAAGCCCTATGTAGATACTTTTATTACCGATACTTACGGGACCGCGGTAGGGGTAATAAACCCTAATGCTAAATACAAAGTAGTTATTGAAGGACATTCTGACGAAATATCATGGTATGTAAATTACATTACCGATGACGGATTAATTTATGTGATACGAAATGGCGGCAGTGACCACCAAATTGCTCCATCAAAGTGGGTAAATATTCATACCAAGAATGGCATCGTCAAAGGAATTTTTGGATGGCCTGCAATACATACACGCGAAAGCTCTAAAGAAGAGGCTCCAAAATTGGATAATATTTTTATAGACATAGGTGCCAAAGACAAAAAAGAAGTAGAAAAAATGGGGGTACATGTAGGCTGTGTCATTACCTACCCTGATACCTTCCAAATTTTAAACGGCAATAAATTTGTTTGTCGCGCTATTGATAATCGCATTGGAGGTTTTATGATTGCCGAGGTTGCTCGTTTATTGAAAGAAAACAAGAAGGAACTCCCTTTTGGTCTTTACATTACTAATTCTGTTCAAGAAGAAATAGGATTACGAGGCGCTGAAATGATCACGCAAACTATCAAACCTAATGTGGCGATAGTCACTGATGTTTGTCATGATACTACAACGCCTATGATTGAAAAGAAAAAGCAAGGACATACTGAAATTGGTGCTGGACCCGTTATTTCCTATGCCCCTGCAGTTCAAAATAAATTAAGGGAACTTATCTTAACCACAGCCGAAGCTAAAAAAATTCCTTTTCAGAGAATGGCTTCATCGCGGTATACAGGAACCGATACCGATGCATTTGCTTACAGCAATGGTGGTGTAGCTTCTGCTTTGATATCATTACCCCTTAGGTATATGCATACAACTGTAGAAACAGTACACCAAGATGATGTTGAAAATGTTATTCAACTCATCTACGAAACTTTATTAACGCTTAAAGAAGGAGATACTTTTAGCTATTTTAACTAAAGACCTTCACCCCTAGCAAACCCTCTCCTCCGCAAAGAAGAGAGGGTTTTATATCATATTATGGATGAGCTCATAGATGTACTAGACAGTAATGGAAAAAAAACTGGGGCAACCGTTTTAAAATCTAAGGCGCATACCTTAGGTATTTTTCACCAAACAATTCATGTTTGGTTTTACACTTCTACAGGACAAATTTTGCTTCAACAAAGAGCTAAAGACAAAATTACTTTTCCGCTCTTATGGGATGCTTCGGTTGCAGGGCATATTGGTGCCGGCGAAGCCATCGATGATGCTGCCCAAAGAGAAGTGAAAGAAGAAATAGGACTTTCTATTTCTACAAATGATTTAGAAAAAATTGGTATTTCGAAGTCGATTCAAAAACATACAGCTGAATTTCTTGATTGTGAATTTCAACATCTCTTTATCTCCCAACTAAAAGTACCCTTAGGGCAATTAAAAAAACAAGAAAGCGAAGTTGCAGACCTAAGACTCACCTCGCTTTTAAAATTTACAGAAGAAACTTGGGGCTTAGCTTACACACAAAAATATGTTCCGCATGGGCCTAACTACTACAAAACCATAGTTAGTGCTATACGCAAGGCTATAGGGAATTTATAAAATCATGTACCCTATCGAAAGAATAGGTTTTCTGTGAGCCATTGACCATGTTTTTCACTACAAAACTATTTTCTGACAATTCCTGCTCCCCGATAAGGATTACATAAGGTACATTCCGCTGATTGGCATATTTCATCTGCTTTTGCATTTTAGCAGCACTTGGATAAACATCGGCCTTTAGTTTGTTTTTACGCAATTGGGTAGCTAATTGTAGGGCCGCTAAAGCTTCTTTTTCTCCAAAATTAACACATAATACTTGTAACGATTGGTCAATTGCCTCAGGAAATAAGCCTAATTCTTCTAACACTAAATAGATACGATCCAAACCAAAGGAGATACCTACACCACTGACATCTTTTAAGCCAAAGATCCCGGTTAAGTCATCATAGCGACCACCACCACCAATAGACCCCATTTGCACCTGAGCAGGAGCAGCCACTTCAAAGATAGCACCGGTATAATAATTAAGACCACGAGCTAAAGTAACATCAATAGATAAGTTTGCCGTTTGTAATCCTAATTTAGCAATAGATGCTATAATAAAACGCAGTTCTTGGACTCCCTTGAAGCCTTCTTCTGAATCTGCTAATAAATTTTCAAGGGCCTCAAGCTGTTCTAAATTAGTCCCTGTTAGCGAAAATAATGGGGCCGCTTTTTCAATAGCAGATAGAGAAATACCTTTTTCAAGCATTTCTTTTTTCACGCCCTCCTCTCCGATTTTATCTAATTTATCGAGGGCTACGGTAAAATCGATTAAATGATCATGAGCCCCGATAACTTCGGCAATACCTGCTAGTATTTTTCGGTTATTTAATTTAATGCTTACACCATGCAACTTTAAATCGGCAAAAACCGAGTCGTATAACTGTACTAACTCGACCTCCTGCAACAACGAGTCAGAACCTACGACATCAGCATCACATTGAAAAAATTCGCGAAATCGACCCTTTTGTGGCCTATCTGCTCGCCATACGGGTTGAATTTGATAGCGTTTAAAAGGGAATTCAATTTCATTTTGATGCATTACAACATAGCGCGCAAAAGGCACGGTTAAGTCGTATCGAAGGGCTTTCTCGGAAATTTTAGAAGTTAAGGCATTCGCATCTTTTTGAGTATAGAGTGATTCCTCTACTTTACTCAAATAATCTCCAGAATTTAAAATTTTAAAAATTAAGCGATCTCCCTCGTCGCCATATTTACCCATCAAGGTTTCTGAATTTTCAAAGGAGGGTGTTTCAATAGGCTGAAAACCAAAAATTTCAAAATTGTTTTTAATACAATCAATTATATAATTTCGTTTTACCACCTCGGAAGGTGAAAAATCTCTTGTTCCTTTGGGTACCGATGGTTTTTGAGCCATTATTTAAAAATTAGTTTCAGGTTGCTATATTTTCAGGTTTAAAATTTGTTGCCTGCATTTTTTAAAGGTTATCCACAAAAAAAATTCGATGCTTTTTTAAGCTGATATTCCATATAAAAATTGCAAACTGATACTTTAGGTTAGTAGTAACACCACTTCAAATTTAATCATTGTTACAATTTTTTATGGCTTCCTTAAATCATTAAGCAATAACTTTTTCGAACCATTGATACAATTCGCCTTTTGTTATTACTGCCCCTTGTTGAATCAGCTTAAATTTATCTAGGTTTTTATCAGCAGTGTACATTTTCGAAGCGGTTAAATATTCTACAAAGTCTGATTGCCAATTTTTTCGGAACCAGGCAAAACCAACATCTGTGGTTAAATCTATTTCAGGATTCATCACTTTCACTGAAATCAATTTCATTTCTTTTTCTGTCAAATGAAATAAGTGCATTTGTTGGGCTGAAATATTCTCAACAAAGTCAACTTTAGCCAAAACACCTTCCCATACGATATCAGAAAAAATATCTAATTCATCTTCTGCTACATTTGGTTTTTCTTTTTTGATACTTTCCCACTCGTCACCTGTGATAGACTGTGTGGCTAAAAAATTAATAAACTCTTGATGCAATTCTTCTAATTGCTGTTTTGTAAGTCTTGAATATTTCATTAAAAAAATTAATTTAAGCCCTTAGCCTTTTGCAAAAGTAAAAAGGCTGTACAAATTGCACAGCCTTTTCATGTATAAAAATTTTTATTTGTTAATTTTCTCCAACAACTTCGAAGGGGAAATCAACAACAACATCTCTGTGCAATCTAATTTGCGCATTGTATGGTCCTGTTCTTTTAACCGCACCACCTTGAATAGAAATAAATTTTTTCTCTATTTCATGTCCTTCTTTTGCAATAGCATCTGCTAAGTCACTGCTAGTTACAGATCCAAACAACTTGTCTCCAGCACCAGTTTTTGCTGCTATTTTAATTTCTAATTGCTTTAAAGCTTCTGCAACTTTAGTTGCTGCGTCAACAATTTTCTTTTCTTTGTGTGCTCTCTGCTTTAAGTTCTCTGCTAAAACCTTTTTAGCAGAAGCTGTAGCCATTGCAGCCAATCCGTTAGGAATCAAAAAGTTTCTTCCGTAACCATTTTTCACAGTTACAACATCATCTTTAAAACCTAAATTTTGTACGTCTTCCTTTAGTATAAGTTCCATCGTTCGTTTCTTTTTATTTTAATAAATCACCAACATATGGCATTAATGCTAAGTGACGCGCTCTTTTTACCGCAACTGCCACTTTTCTCTGAAACTTTAACGAAGTACCAGTTAATCTTCTAGGAAGTAATTTACCTTGTTCGTTAACCAATTTAATTAAAAAGTCTGGATCTTTGTAATCTACATACTTAATACCAGATTTTTTAAAACGACAATATTTCTTTTGAGAATTTGTCTCTATGTTTAATGGAGTAAGATATCTGATCTCTCCATCTTTTTTACCTTTTGCTTGTTGTTCTATCGATGACATAATGCTTAAGCTTTAGTTTTTAACTTTGTTCTTCTTCTTTCGGCCCATGAAATAGCATGTTTATCTAAACTAACAGTTAAATAACGCATGATACGTTCATCTCTTCTGAATTCTAACTCATAAGGAGTTATAGCATCTCCAGGAGCTGTAAATTCAAACAAATGGTAAAAACCACTTTTTTTGTGTTGAATTGGATAGGCTAACTTTTTTAGCCCCCAATTTTCTTTAGATACCATTTTGGCACCTTTGCTAATTAAGAAATCTTCGAATTTCTTAACTGTTTCCTCTATCTGAGTATCAGATAGAACGGGATTTAGAATGAAAACAGTTTCGTAATGATTCATATGAATATATTTTTTAAGTGCGCAAAAGTAGTAATAATTCTGATTTAACACAAGAATTTACTAAAATCTTCGTTATTATGTTTAAGAGTTATTAACATAAAAAAATTAAAGTCACCTTAACCCAAACCTTAATGGCGCTTTTTACTGAATACACAACATATTATGCAATGTTCACATCTTTTGTTGTAGTTCATCGAGTTTTTTCAGTAATTTGCCCATGATTTAACCCCACAAATCAACCATTTATGAAATTAAGAAGTATAATCGTAGACGATTCTTCCATGCAAAGGATGGCGGTAGCAAAATTAGTGAATAATCATCCTAATTTAATGCTTGTCGCTGAATACAGTAATGCAATAGAAGCAAAAAATGGAATTAAAAACAACGAGATTGATTTAATTTTTCTTGATGTTGAAATGCCTATTATTAATGGTTTTGACCTACTGGAATCATTAGAAAACAGACCTCAAGTAATTTTAATTACCGGTAAACCTGATTATGCGTTGAAGGCGTTTGATTATGATGTTACTGATTACCTACACAAACCTATTACAATGTCAAGGTTTGATTCTTCGGTGAAACGCGCTGTTGCTAAATTTGAACAACTGCACAGAACAAACGAAGATGAGGAGCATATTTTCGTAAAGAGCAACTTAAAAAAGAGAAAGGTTGTTTTAAATGATATTAAATGGATAGAAGCTTTAGGAGATTATATCAAATTAGTAACCGATGAAGCCAATATTGTAATTTTATCTACGATGAAGTCTTTCGAAGAGCAACTTCCGGAAGATAAATTTCTTAGAATTCATAAATCCTACATTATCAATTTAGAAAAAGTTGAGAAATTCAACAGTAAAAATGTTGAAGTGAGCGGAAGATCAATTCCTTTAAGCAGAAACAAAAAAACAGAATTGGCTGAAGCTTTAAATAACGTTTAAATATAATCCACATTATAGATAACACGTACGCTTGCGTATGGAGAGATAGCATTAAAAGATTTTTCTAATCTTCTAATGCTTTTTTTTGTTTTTACTAATGACTGACCGTTTGGAATTTTAATCAATACATTTTTTATGTATTGATTTCGAATGCGGGCAACCGATGGAAATTCTGGCCCCAAAACATGCACCCCAAAAGCATTGCGTAATCCTTTTGTAAACCATTCTGCGGCTTCGTTGAGTTTGTTATAGTCTTTATGTTTAAACGTAATTTTTATAATTCTGTTTACCGGTGGATATTTATGCTGTTCCCTCTCATACAATTGTTCTTGATACATGGCCTGATAGTCGCCTGTAGCAACTTGTTTTAAAATTTGATGGTATGCGTTAAAACTTTGAATAATTACTTTCCCCCGTTTTTTGGTGCGCCCAGCCCTACCCGATACCTGTGTTAGCAGTTGAAAACAACGTTCATGAGCTCTAAAATCAGGGAAATTTAGTAAGGTATCAGCACTCATAATACCTACCAGGTTTACGTTCCTAAAATCTAAGCCCTTCGTTAGCATTTGTGTACCTACCAAAATATCTAATTCTTGTTGTTCAAAAGCCGTGATTATTTTTTCATAGCCATATTTACCCCGTGTGGTATCTAAGTCCATTCGGCCTATTTTAGCATTTGGAAATAAGGTTTCTAGTTCTTGTTCTACTTGCTCAGTTCCAAAGCCTTTGGTATCTAAGGTTGAACTTCCACATGCCTCACAAGCCGTTAACAGGGCTATATGATAACTACAATAATGACAGCGAAGTTGTTTTTTATGTTGGTGGTAGGTTAAACTCACATCACAATTGGGGCACTGTGGGGAATGACCGCAGGTGGTGCACTCTAAAATTGGTGCATAACCTCTTCTATTTTGAAATAAAATAACCTGTTCTCCATGTTCCAAAGTTTCGGTGATTTCATCAAACAAACGTTCTGAAAAACGGCCTTTCATTCTTTTTTTTCGCGTTTGTTCCTTTAGGTCTACCAACTCCATCTCTGGCATTAATACATTGCCATAACGCCGTTGTATTGTGGCATAACCATATTTCCCTATTTGCACATTATAAAAACTCTCAATACTCGGCGTAGCAGAGCCCAATAAAATATGAGCTTCATGCAATTTAGCCAATACGATAGCCGCATCTCTAGCGTGATATCTTGGTGCTGGATCGTATTGTTTAAAAGAACTCTCGTGCTCCTCATCAACAATGATAAGTCCCAAATTGGTAAAGGGCATAAATAAAGCAGAACGAGCACCAATAACAATTTGTGCCTTATTTTTATTTTCTAAGATATTGTGCCAAACCTCTACCCGTTCTTGAACGCTATATCTGGAATGATACACCGCTACTTTTTCTCCAAAATAGTCTTGTAAGCGTGCAATAAGTTGTGTCGTTAAGGCTATTTCGGGTAATAAATACAAAACCTGTTTCTGCTGTGCTAAGGTTTCCTCTATCAATTTTACATATACTTCAGTTTTTCCGGAAGAGGTTACTCCGTATAGAAGCGTTGGTAAATTTTTATCAAAACTTTGCTTAATGGCTAAAAAGGCTTCTTCCTGAAATTCATTTAAAGATTTTACAGCACTGTTATCTTCGTCATTTGAGTAGTTTATACGATCTGTTTGAATATAATACTCCTCAAGGATTTCTTTGTCAATTAAGGCTTTAATAATGGCTGTAGAACTGTTACTAGCTGTTTCTAACTCACTTACTTTTACAGGTTTTTTTTGTGTGGCTTGAAGTTGAAATAAGGATAAAATAACCTGACTTTGTTTTGGTGCTCTGGTTAAAGAATTTAATAAGGTTTCGAGGCCTACTTCTGTTTGATATTCCTTACCTAATTTTACATATCGAACCAACTTAGGTTTGTATTGTTCGTATACTTCTTCTTTCAGTACAATGATATTTTTGTCTAAGAGCCTGTTCAGCACTGGCAACACATTTTTTCTATCCAATATGGCACTAATCTCTTGTACCCGAAGTATCGCTTGATGTTGCAAAGCTTCAAAAACTAAGAATTCATCATCTAATAAAGTGGTTTCATCAAAAACTATTTTCGTGTTTTTTAAAATAAGGGTTTCACTTTCTAATAAAAAAGCACTGGGAACGGCTGTTCTAAAAACTTCTCCAATGCTACACATATAGTAGTCCGCAATCCAAAACCAGTGTTTTAGTTGGATTGCTGTCACTATCGGGTTTTCGTCTAAAATTTGATCAATTTCTTTGGCCTCGTAAATCGTTGGTGCTGTTTGATGAACCTCATGAACTAGGGCGCTGTATATTTTTGATTTACCAAAAGGAACAGCCACACGCATCCCTGGTTTTAAAAATGAAGCCTCTGCATCAGAAACACTATAGGTAAATAGTTTTTCTAATGGAATAGGAAGAATTACATTGATAAAATAAGACATGGAGTTCTGTTCTAATCTTCTACTCTAATCCAAGTTTGTGTTCGGTAAATAAAAGCTAAATACCCTCTAACTTTAAGTTCGTTTGGGTTATCAGGATTCAGCCAAATTTTGCATCTAAAAGTCATGGCTTGTTCTGGATCAAACAAATGTTTTCCTTTCCATTCGCCGTCTTCTTGTTTTTCTGCCCCTTTAATGATAACCATTCCAAGAACAGGCTCATCCTTTAAATCCCCATCGCATTTAGTACAAATGGCGTCTTTTTTTCCTTTTTCTAAAATTTCTACCACCTTCCCGAACATTTTTCCCTCTTTTTTATAAATGTCTATCACTCCCTTCGGGTTCCCTGTGCGATCGTCAATGGTTTTCCATTTTCCAAAAACGTTTTGTGAAATGGCATTGGAGAAAAATAATAATGCCATGCTTGTAATAAGTACGCTATGTAGTTTTGTCATATGCTTAATCTAGGTGAAATGTAGCCGCTAATTTTTTATTTTCAATGATATACTTTATACCCTTCTCTAATTTTTTTATTGGTCCTTATTTTGAGTTTTCATATTATTTCTAAGCGAATTTAAAGTCGCATTCAGTTCAAAACCCAAGAGGAGTATATTCGAGTTTAACCAAATAAACACCATTAATATCAACAATCCTCCTAAAGCCCCATAAAGTTCATTATATCGAGCAAATTTTTCAACATAGATACCAAAAAGATACGAGGTTGCTATAAACAAAACAGTGGTCATTAAAGCTCCAGCTGAAAAGAATTTTGCGTTTCTACCTTCAGCGGTACCAAAGTAATATAAGATAGCCGTTGTTAAATAGGATAAGATAATAAAAAATAAAATTTTTGAAATCTGAACGCCTAGAATGTCTCCCTCTGCTACTTTTGTTCCGTAAGCTTTTCCGGAAAGTTCACTCAAGTATTCTAAAATGTAAAATTCAAAATATACAAAAACAACAGCACCGAGTATCAATAAAATAGACAAAATAAGACCAACCATTAATGCATAGGCGTACTGTCTGAAAAAGTTGCGATTGAGATTTACATGGTACGAATTTTCAAAGCCCCCAAAAATAGCATTCACCCCATTCGCCACTAAAAAAATAGAGATAATAAAAGTTGAGGATAGTAATCCTGCGCGCTTCTGATCCTTTATTTGTTGAAATATCTCCGTAAAATAATCACCTGTGGCATTAGGTAAAAATGACTCTAAAAATATCAAAAACTGATCTTCAAAATTTTCATTTCCAATACTCACATACGGTATTAAAAAAGGCAAAAGGCTCAATAAAAAAATGAGCAAGGGAAAAAGGGCCATAAAAAGACTAAATGCAATAGAACTCGCTCGGGTTGATAGGGCGCCCTGAACTATTCCTGAAAGATACATTTCTAACAAGTCATATAAGGATAGTCCTTCAAAAGCAGAAAGCTTTACTTTCTTAAGTAATCTCGCTACCCAGTTGATTATGGGTATTTTTTCAATCTTTTCCTCGATGGCTGCCGACATTTAAACTGCTTTTAAACTTAAATCCATATTATATACAGAATGGGTTAAAGCGCCTGAAGATATAAAATCAACTCCACAATCTGCGTACCTTCGAATGGTTTCCTCAGTGATGCCACCTGAAGACTCTGTCAAGGCTTTTGAACCTATTACATGTACCGCCGTTTTTGTGTCCTCGTAGTTAAAGTTGTCTAATAGAATTCGATATACGCCTTGAGCTTTTAGTATTTGCCGTACCTCATCAAGATTCCGTGCCTCTACAATTATTTTTAAATCTCTATTCGTGGTCTGCAGGTAATTTTTAGTTTTTTCAATGGCTTTTTCGATACCTCCTGCGAAATCAATATGGTTATCTTTTAACATAATCATATCATACAAAGCAAATCTATGGTTTTCACCTCTCCCAATTTTAACAGCCCACTTTTCTAAAGCTCTAATGCCTGGTGTTGTTTTTCGGGTATCTAAAATTTTAGTTTTAGTACCTGTTAGTACATCAACGAAATACTTCGTTTTTGTCGCAATAGCACTCATGCGCTGCATAGCATTTAACACTAAGCGCTCTGCTTTTAAAATACTCCGTGCACTTCCGCTAACATAAAAAACAATATCCCCGTACTTTACTTCTTCACCATCATTTATTAGGGTTTCAACTTTTAAATCTTTATCTACATATAAAAAAACCTGTTTGGCAAAGGCTACGCCAGCGATAATACCGGTATCTTTTACTAATAGTTTGGCCTTACCTGTTGCAGTTTCAGGAATACAGGCTAAAGAACTATGATCGCCATCTCCTACGTCTTCTCGAATTGCATTTGCTATTATTAAATCTATTTCAGTATTAAATTGTGCTGTAGTAATCATGTAATTATTTTTCCTTGTGGCTAATTTACTAAAATATAAATCAGAATTTAAACATTTCTATTGACGGCTTAGCTTAAAACCAGAGACCTTGCCACCAAACTTTAGTATCCCATATCGCAGCCTAAATGTAAAAAACACTGAATACTAAGGTGTTGTAATTTTCAAACCTAAGTATTGCGCTAGTATTCCTGTATTTTTAAAATAGCATTCTCTTTCTAAAGCAACGTTTTTATTTTTTAGTCAATGCTAACAGGTTTATCCTAAACCAACAAGCACATGCTAAAGGGTAGGCCTGTATTAAAAGATATTTAGTACAAAACACGAAGCCTTCTCCATACTTTTAGCATTCGACATGCACTTTTTAGTATTTTTGTGTTATGCATATAAAACTACTAGCCATAGGAAAAACAGATAGTTCTCAACTTTCAGAATTAACCAATGAATACCAAAACAGATTAAAACATTATATAAAGTTCGAATTTGAAGTGCTCCCAGATTTAAAAAACACTAAAAATCTGTCAGAGGCACAACAAAAAGAAAAAGAAGGAGAGGCCCTCTTAAAAAAATTAAGCCCTACTGATATTTTAATCTTGTTTGATGAAAACGCTAAGCAATATACTTCCATCAATTTTGCTGACTTTCTCCAAAAAAAAATGAATGCCGGTACCAAACAACTGGTCTTTGCTATTGGCGGTCCTTACGGTTTTAGTGATGCGGTACATTCAAAAGCCCAAGGAAAAATTAGTTTGTCAAAAATGACATTTTCACACCAAATGATTCGTTTGTTTATTGTTGAGCAGGTATATAGGGCTTTTACAATTTTAAAAAATGAACCATATCACCATCAATAAATTAGAATTAAACTTCTGTTTTACTCTCTTTAATGCTGATGCTAAACTTACTTAAAAAAGCATCTAATTGAGACGTTTCAACCCTATCTTCTTCCAATGATTTCATCATATTTTTTGAGACTATCTCTAAGTCATTAAGTTCATCGATGACACAATCTACCAATGCTTGTTGATTGGTGAGCTTTTTTTCAATTTTCAAAACATGTTGTAAATCTCTTAAATTTTGCATGTGAGAATTAAATGCATGGGACTGATGCCAAGATATGTCTTTTAATTTTTTATTTTGGACGCTAATTTTTCGGATTGCCGGGTTTATAATAAAGAATATTTCAAAAAGTAAAATTAATAATGAAAGTGCAGCAAGTTCGTATTCTATTATTTTTAGAGTGTTAATCTCTTGTTCGGATACTTTTTGAAATTGACTTACTATAGTTTCCATTTTCAATAAAGAGCTTTCTACTTCTGTCTCTAATTTTGACATAGAAATTTGACTATAGTTATTAAAATCCTTTAAGTTTAGGAGCACATAGTTTAAATGTGGTTGTAATTCTTCAAACGTTTTTTGAATTTCAGGATGTTGTAATGCGTTCAATTTTATCTCTGAACTGCCTTCTTGTAAAATTTTATTGGTCCGCTCTAATTTATTTAAAGCAATACGCATTTCAGAATAATCACAGGTTTGATAGATACATTCATAAAAGTTTTTCATGACCAATTGTCCAAGCATTCGCTGTCTTCCGGCCATATTTAATACCGACGCCATATTTTTCTGCTTATCTAAGGAATACTGTACAATGCTTTGAATTAGAATGGTCAGTAAAACAATAGTCAACACCAGTAAATAATATTTACGGAATATTTTGATGGAGTTTAAAAACTTAATTTTCACCTGCTAAAGAAATTTCTTACGAAATAAATACAATTATAATCCTTGTTCAACTAATTGTTGCGAAATGACCCATGAATAGGGTCAAAACAGGTCAAAAGGTTATTTAAAAAAATAAAAATTCTAAAAAACTAAGGATTTAGCTTTCTAGAATTTTGATACTCAACGCATGTACAGTTTAATACAACACCCGAAACTTTATAGTATTCTCGATTTTTTTGAGTTCTTTAATTACATCTTTATTGTATTCTTTATCAACATCAGAAATTACATAACCTACTTCATTATCGGTCGATAAATATTGTCCAGTGATATTCAATTCATACGCGGCTAAAACTTTATTTACTTTTGCCATAATGCCTGGTACGTTTTTATGAATATGTAAAAAACGGTGTGACTTATTTTGCTTAGGTAATCGAATGTTTGGAAAGTTAACGGCATCCACAGTGTTGCCTGAATTCATGTAATCCATTATTTTATTAGGTACAAATTCTGCAATATTGCGTTGCGCCTCTTCTGTACTACCGCCAATATGTGGTGTTAAAATAACATTGTCCAAGCCTTTCAGTTCTGTTTCAAAATCGCCATTACTTGCTGGTTCTTCCGGAAAAACGTCGATAGCTGCACCCGCAATTTTTCCACTTTTTAAAGCTTTGGCTAAAGCTGAAATATCAACCACAAAACCACGCGCTAAATTGATGAAAATTGCACCATTTTTCATTTGGTTAATTTCTCTTTCACCTATAAAGTTTAAGTTTGCTTTATTATCGTCGATATGTAGGGTAACGACATCAGAGATATGGAGTAATTCTTCGAGTGTGTTACATTTTATAGCATTGCCTAAGGCTAACTGATCGTTAACATCATAGTAATACACATGCATCCCTAAAGCTTCCGCTAAAACCGATAATTGCTTCCCGATATTACCGTAACCCACTATTCCTAAATTTTTACCACGAACCTCTCTTGAATTTGCCGCTGTTTTATTCCATTGACCCTTATGTATTTCGGTACTACGAGTAAACACACTGCGCATCAACATAATAATTTCGCCAATAGCTAATTCAACTACCGAGCGTGTGTTGCTATAAGGGGCATTAAAAACGACCACTCCTTTTTTCTTACAACTCTCTAAATCAATTTGAGTAGTTCCAATGCAAAAAGCACCAACTACCATTAATTTATTAGCGGCTTCAAGAACTTTAGCCGTTACCTGTGTTTTAGAGCGAATCCCTAAAACATGTACCCCCTTTATTTTTTTTATAAGTTCTTCTTCAGACAAACTATGGGTAACCGTTTCAACCGTAAAACCGGCTTCAGAAAGGCTAGTAAAAGCATCAGGATGTACATTTTCTAATAACAACATCTTTATCCTATTTTTAGGATAGGAAATTTTTCTATTCAAATCGTTCACAAATAAAAATTCATCAAGGTTAGGTGTAATATAATCCGCATTTTTTGCAGCTTTTTCACGGTGTACATTTTCGGTATACGCAAAAAATTTATCTGCAATACCCGCTTCTCTCATAACATAATCGCTGTAACCATCACCGATCACTTGAACCTCACCGTCAAGATTCATATTTTTGAGACAGTCAATTTTACCGTTATGCATAGCCAAAACATTGGTTTCATCAAAGCCAATAATTTTACCATCCACATCAAATTTAAAGGTATTGGCATATACCCTATTTGATGGTATATTATATTCAGCGACAATAGGATCTATAAATTCTTTAAAACCACATGAAATAACGTAAATATCGGCTGCATACTCTTCAAAAAATTCTTTATTGGCGGCTATTGACTTTGATATTTTTGTTCGCAATTCTGCCACCAAAGGAGTTAAATCACTTTTATTCGCATTTAATAATTTTATACGGCGTTCTAAAGATTCTGTAAAAGAAATATCTCCATCAATACCTAAATTGGTTATTTCTTGAATTTCTTTAATAATCGCGTCTTTATCAGTCCTTTCCTTTAAGGTTAATTCAGCGAGAACATCTAAAGCTTCAACTCTCGTTAACGTACTATCAAAATCGAACACATACTTTCTACCTGCAGCTATCATCTCTTTTTTGAATTAAGTATCAAAAGTAAAAATTAATTTGCTCCAATCGGGTACTTTTGACCTAAAACTGTTGGTGGGTTATCATTTGCTCCAAATTACTACGAAATTGTTTTTATGCGCAGGCAAAAATTATCAAAATCTTAAAAATGAACTTTTTACATCCTAAAATTTAGATACGCTAAGCCTGCTAAAATAGCAATCCCAAAACTCAACAAGGTGCCTATTAAAATATATTCGGTTAATTCTCTACTGTTGCTTTCTTTTAAATCATTAAATCTAAATACAGATTTTGCGGCAATCAAAAATCCGATGACTTCCCAGCGTCCTAAAAGAATAAAAGCAAAAACAAAAAAACGCTCAATAATACCAATGTACATGCCGGCATTGGGCAAGGATTCATGGTCAGTTTCTATATGCTTAGACATGCCAGACAACAATTTACTAATCAGTATGGCGGTGGGATAGCTAATAAAAACGAATGCCGTTACAAAGAGAACGTCAATATTTTGAAATAGTGCTATAGTATGGTTGGCTAAATCACCGTAATAGGCGATGCAGTATACAACCAAAATATGCAAAATTTGATCTATGAAGAAAGGAAGGTTTTTATGCTTGAATTTTGGACCAACATATAGTTTTAGCAGGTCAATGATGTAGTGTGTAATCATTATAATGAGCGCTATTTTCCAATAGTTGAAATCCCATAAAAGAATTAGAGTGACTAAAAAATGAAGAACAACATGTACGTATAGGTATTTTGATTTTACCTTATTTACCTCCTTATCTAACACCCATTTTTTGGGTTGAAGCATAAAATCTACCAGTAAATGTGCTAAAAAAAGTTTTGTAAAGAGTTCCATCATATTAGGGGTTTATGGTATATGAATAATAGGCTAACACTTCTTGCACTAAATCTAAGCGAGCTCTTTTTTGGCGCTGACTTACCGCCGATTGTTGAATCCCCAAAAGAGCAGCTAATTCTTGCTGTTGCATCTGAGGATTTTCTAAAGTTAAGTAAATAATTTCCGCAGAAACTACACTCCAATTGTCCATGAAGTCTAAAGCCAATTTTAGGATTAAATTTAAAGTTTGGTCTTTGTCGGTACTGCTCGTTTTAATGGCCATGGTTAATTTTTGCTCTCTTAATGTTTCAAAAACGCGACCTGAATTTTGGTATGCTGTTCCATTAGACTCGCTTATACGAACACTTTTAAAGCTTTCATTACCCATACCTATCGCAAGACGTACGTCTAAGCCTTTGATGGTTTTTATTTTAGCCTTTATTAATACGCCTAGGGCTAAAGCTTTTTCTGGGCTTGTCTTAATTTGAAATTCATCACCTCGATACACTTCCCATTCTGCTGGAGTTTGTCCAAATTTTGAAAGTTGTTTTTTTAATATAGGCATCCATGCTTTAGCCTCATGACTCTCTGAATTGATAATATCTCCTGTTAGTATGGCGATCATAATTTATAAGCTAAAAGGCTAATATAATAAAATATAAGTTAAAAAGCTAATTTTTTTAAATATAAGCCAAAACACTTCTTTTTACAATTAAAACCATCTACGTACCTTTTTAACATACTGTTCATAGGCTTTGCCAAATTTTGCCGTCAAAGCTTGCTCTTCAGGAAGGATCTGAAACTTATTCATATAGGCCACAAAAAACACCAACAACAAAAAATTGAAAGCATTAGGCAGGTATAGACCCCAAGCTAAAAGAAGGAGCAATAAGCTCAAATACATGGGGTTTCTGCTTATTTTATAAATTCCGCTCACCACTAATTCAGAAGCTTTTTGAGGGGCTCTAGGATCCATACTTGTTTTGGAAGTAAAAAATTGAATCAAGGATACAATCCCCAAGAACATCCCTAAACCGACCAAGACCCACAAAACATAAATTCTCCCTGTAAAATTAAAATCTCCGAAGGGCAAAAAACGGGCTACGAAGTACATTAAAAGTGCCGTTATCAATGTTACGAAAGCTGGTGGTATTTTTAAATGCATCTGTTAAATTTAATATCCTATTTTTGGTTTAAAATTACATTTTAAAAATTAACTAGGCCAAAATGAAACTTGTTTTTGCAACGCATAATCAAAATAAAGTTAAAGAAGTTCAACTACTTTTACCTGAAAGCATCCATATTTTATCCTTACAAGATATAGGTTGTCATGAAGAAATACCAGAAATAGCAGACAGCCTGGAAGGTAATGCGATACTCAAAGCTAATTTTGTTACAGCAGGTTATGGGTATGATTGCTTCGCTGATGACACTGGATTACTTGTCGATGCGCTACATGGCGCACCCGGAGTTGTATCGGCCCGCTATGCCGGCACAGAGAACAATTCTGAGGCCAATATGAATAAGTTGCTTAATGCTTTACGCAACCACAGCCAGCGGAAGGCTCATTTTAAAACCGTCATTGCCTTAAATTTAAATGGTGCCCAACACCTCTTTGAAGGCAAGGCGCATGGCGAAATTACATCCGAAAAAAGAGGAAATCATGGTTTTGGCTATGACCCTATCTTTAAACCTGACGGATTTGAGGAAACCTTTGCAGAGCTCCCAATAGCCCTAAAAAACAACATTAGCCACCGTGCTAAAGCCATGAAAGAACTACTGCATTTTTTAAATGAAATGTCGTGACAAATAAAAAATCAAAAATTAAACATCAAACTCATAAATAAGTAGTACTTTTGCAGCTTTAAATAACGCCGCTGGTATAGCATGTGTTGCGCTGAGTATTAATAGGTTATAAACGTAATCGCTCTATGCAACATACATATTTGCGATTAAGTATAACATATTATGACAAAATTTGAAGCGCTAGGGCTTAAAAAGACCCTACTAGACGCTATTGTGGACATGGGTTTTGAAACTCCGTCTGAAGTACAAGAAATGGCAATCCCCATTTTATTAAAAGGTGACACTGATTTAGTGGCACTTGCACAAACTGGAACTGGAAAAACTGCTGCCTTTGGTTTTCCATTAATTCAAAAAATAGATGCCGAAAGCAGAACTACACAGGGTCTCATCTTATCTCCTACTCGTGAGCTTTGTATGCAAATCACAAACGAAATGCAAGCTTACTCTAAATATGAAAGAGGTATCAATGTTGTTGCCGTTTACGGTGGCGCAAGCATTACAGACCAAGCACGTCAAATAAAAAGAGGTGCTCAAATCGTTGTTGCAACTCCCGGTCGTATGAAAGACATGATGAGTCGCGGCTTAGTTGATATTTCAAAAATAGATGTTTGCATCTTAGATGAAGCTGATGAAATGTTGAACATGGGTTTCTATGAAGACATAAAAGAAATTTTATCCGATACTCCTAAAGACAAAAATACCTGGTTGTTTTCTGCAACTATGCCTAAAGAGGTTGCTACCATTGCAAAAAAATTCATGCGTAGTCCGCAAGAAATAACAGTAGGTACTAAAAATTCTGGTGCTTCAACAGTACAACATGAATACTATGTGGTTGGTGGTCGTGACAGATACCCTGCCTTGAAGAGGTTAGCAGATACAAATCCTGATATCTTCTCTGTTATTTTCTGTAGAACTAAAAGAGATACTCAGAAAGTTGCGGAAAGTTTAATTGAAGACGGCTATAACGCTGGGGCTTTACATGGCGATTTAAGTCAAAACCAAAGAGATTTGGTCATGAACGCCTTTCGCAAAAAGCAAATACAAATGTTGGTAGCTACTGATGTTGCTGCCCGTGGTATTGACGTTGACGATATTACACACGTTATTAATTACCAATTGCCTGATGAAATTGAAACCTACACGCACCGTAGTGGTAGAACAGGTAGAGCTGGTAAATCTGGAACCTCTATGGTCATTATTACCCGTAGTGAGCTTAGAAAGATTAAAGCGATAGAAAATAAAATTGGGCAAAAATTTATTACAAAAAATATTCCTTCTGGAATAGAAATCTGTGAAATTCAATTGTACCATTTAGCGAACAAAATAAAAGATACTGAAGTAAATACTGAAGTTGAAGCTTATTTGCCTGCCATTACTAAAGTATTTGAAGGGATTGATCGCGATGAATTAATCAAAAAAGTAGTTTCGGTAGAATTTACGCGTTTCTTTAATTATTACAACAAAACAAAAGATTTAAATAGCTCGGGATCAGATCGAAGTGACAGAGGTGATAGAGATTCAAATCGCAGCAATTCTAGTGGAGAAATACCTACAAGTGGTGCTGTTCGATACTTTATTAATGTTGGAGAAAAAGATGACTATGACTGGATGTCCTTAAAAGACTTTTTAAGGGATACTTTAGAAGTTGGTCAAGATGATATCTTTAAGGTTGATGTTAAAGAAAGTTTTTCATTCTTTAATACCGATGCTTCTATCACGCCAAAAATTTTAGAAACCTTTAAAGATTTTAAGGTAGAAGGTAGATTTGTAAATGTAGAAATCTCTAGTAACCCTGGTGGCGGTGGTGGCGGAAGCCGCAGTGGCAGTAGAGATCGCAACCGTGGTGGTGGCAGAGATAGAAGCCGTGGTGGAGACAGCGGTGGTTATGGTGGAAAGAAAAGAGAACGTTCTTCGTCTTCAAAAGGAGGTTTTAAAGACGATAGCGGCTCCAAAAGAAGGTCTGGAGGAAATAGGTCTAATTCAAGATCAGAATCTAGAGGAGGTTCAAAAGAATCTAGCGGTGGTAAAAGTAAAAGAAGAAGTGGCTTCTTTTAATGAACCAGTTGTTTAGTTAATTTCATAATAAAAAAATACGCTTCGGCGTATTTTTTTAGTTTTCTTTAGTACTTTAGTCCTTATTTATCCTATGAAATCAAAATTTACACGCTATTTTTTCTTGCTATTTTCGTTGTTATTTACGGTAATAATTTCCGCTCAGGAAATTGAAATAAACGAACAAGACAAAGAAGAAATAATGACCGCGCTTGTTGTAAATGCGCAAGACGGTTCACTAATGGAAAGTGTTCATGTCATCAACCTCAACAAAGTAAAAGGCACCATCACTGACGAAAAAGGTGTTTTTAATATCATAGCTTCTGTAAACGATACGCTGTACTTTAGTTATCTTGGTTTTAAGTCTCAAAAAGTGAGGGTTACGAATGACATGTTTAAATTTAAAGACACGAAAATTACACTGACGGAGCTAGCTTATGCCTTAGAAGAAGTAATTGTCGGCTCTTACAACTTAACGGGGTATCTTGAAATCGATGTTAAAAACCTTCCTGTAAATGATGCGTATCAGTACAGTATTTCTGGTTTAAACACGGGCTACGAAGCAGGGAAAAAAAATCCGAGTGCGGTGAGTAAAGTACTTGGCGCTATTTTAAATCCGGCGGATTTATTGCGTAATCTTTTTGGTAAAAAACCAAACCAAATGAGGAAATTACAACAAGTTAAGGAAGATGATGCGATTAAAGACCTTTTAGCCTCAAAATTTGATAGAGAAACCTTAACGGAATTGCTTCAAATTGAAAAAGTAGATATTGACGACATTTTGAACAACTGTAACTATTCAAAATCTTTTATAAGAACGGCAAACGATCTTCAAATTTTAGATGCTATAAGCGGATGCTATGAAGATTTTAAAGTACTGAATAGAAAAAAATAAAATACACTTCTTAGGCTCACTAAAACTATTGTTAAGGCTGGAACAACCAAATGCTTTTGCCATGTGGCTCATGACTTACATAGCGGTTCGAATAAATTACAAAATCACAGATTCATTTTATAATTTTAGGCAAAATAACAAATGATAAAAAAAACACTTCTAATTCTACCCATAGTCCTTTTTATAATTTCATGTAAACAGACAAAAAAAGAACCCTTACTTGACACCCAGCCTTCAAAACAGTCAATTTTAGAAAAGCCTTTTGTTTGGGAAGCTGCCAATATCTATTTTCTTTTAACTGACCGCTTTAAAAATGGAGATACCACTAATGATATTAATTTTAATAGAACCGAAGAACCTGCAAAACTAAGGGGGTTTATGGGAGGTGATATAAAAGGAATTACCGCTAAAATTAATGAGGGTTATTTTACAGACTTGGGTATAAATGCCATTTGGTTTACGCCTGTCGTTGAACAAATTCATGGAGCTACTGATGAAGGTACCGGAAATACGTACGGGTATCATGGCTATTGGACTAAAGATTGGACTACCTTAGACCCTAATTTTGGCACTAAAGATGATTTGGAAGAAATGGTTAAAACAGCCCATAAATACGGCATTCGTATTTTAATGGATGTAGTACTAAATCATACCGGTCCGGTAACCCCAATAGATCCTGTTTGGCCTTCTGATTGGGTCAGAACTACACCCGCGTGCACCTACAGTGATTATCAAAGCACTACAGCCTGTACTTTAGTCGCTAATTTACCCGATATCAAAACAGAGAGTGATGCAGAAGTTGAGCTTCCAGAGCACTTACTAGCGAAATGGAAAAAAGAAGGTAGATTAACCTCAGAATTAAATGAATTAGAGCAGTTTTTTAAAAATTCAGGCTATGCCAAAACCTCAAGAGCGTATATCATTAAATGGTTAACAGACTATGTGCACGATTTAGGTATTGATGGCTTTAGAGTAGATACCGTAAAACACGCTGATGAAACTGCATGGAGTGAATTATATACTCAAGCTTCGATCGCCTTTCATACCTGGAAAAAAAATAATCCGGATGATGTCTTAGATAGCCAAGATTTTTACATGATGGGCGAGGTATATAATTATGGCATTTCAGGAGGTAGAGCATTTGATTTTGGTGATAAAAAGGTAGATTATTACAACCATGGCTTTAAAAGTTTACTCAACTTTGAACTTAAGTATGATGCAACAAGTGATTATGAAACTATTTTTACAAAATATGATGACTTGCTACACACAGCCTTAAAAGGAAAAAGTGTGGTAAACTACCTAACTTCCCATGATGATGGGAGTCCTTTTGATAAAGAACGTAAAAAGCCTTATTATTCGGCAAATGTACTTTTATTAACCCCAGGAGCTTCTCAAGTGTATTACGGTGATGAAAGTGCTAGAAGCTTAGAGATAGCAGGTACAGAAGGGGATGCTACCTTACGTTCCTTTATGAATTGGACAGAAATTGACAGTCTGCCTGAAACAAGAAAAATACTCGAGCACTGGCAAAAATTAGGTCAATTTAGAGCAAACCACCCGGCTGTTGGGGCTGGAAAACATAAAATGCTTACAGCGTCACCTTATGTATTTCAAAGAACGTATACGAATGCCACTTTAGAAGACAAAGTAGTTGTAGGCTTAAATTTACCAAAAGGAAAAAAAACCCTATCTGTAAAAGATTTTTTTAGTAATGGCACTAAATTATTTGACACCTATTCCAAAACTCCATTAGAAGTAAGGGATGGCGCAGTAATTTTAGATTCGGATTTTGATATTGCTTTACTAGAAATACAATCCTAAACATTTATTAAAAGCTTTCGATTTTGGTTGTAAAAGCCATTACTTTGCAGGCTAATGTACAAGAGTTTTTTTAATGAAATTAAGCCGAAGAATTTTTATAAAAAGACTTTTTTTGAGTGGATTGGGTTTTGCCGGGATTATTTATTTAGATAGCTTTTGGATTGAGAAATATATTATCGATTGGAATGAGCACGATCTCTCTGAAAATAGCAAGGATAAAATTAAAATCATTCAGTTATCCGATTTGCATTTAAAGGAGATAAAATATTTCCACAAAACTATTGCCGAAAGGATAAACAGCGAACTACCTGATTTAATTGTTTTTACAGGAGATACCATTTCACGAAGAAACAGCTTAAATATCTTTGAAGAATTATTAAACCTTATACATCCAAAAATCTTAAAAATCCTTATTTTAGGGAATAAAGAATATGATGCTAGGGTAGCTATAGAAGTACTAAAAAAAGCATTTGCCCCCTATAATGGGTATGTACTTGTCAATGAAAATTTTAGCTACATCAAAAACAAAAGGCGTATTAATATTTTAGGGATTGATGATTATTTACATGGCAGGCCTGACTTTAATGCCGCTGTCTCAACCATAGAAGACACAAGTTTAGAAACCGTAGTGTTAAACCACTGCCCAGCGTACACAGACAGCATCAACGAATTAAATAAAACCACAAAATTAAACCTAAAAATGGTCCTATCAGGACATACCCACGGGGGGCAAGTCACCTTTTTTGGACGGAAAATATACACACCAGACGGTAGTGGTCGCTATTTAAAGGGTTGGTATACATCAGGCAGTACCAAAATGTATGTTTCAAAGGGCATAGGCACAACGGTGCTACCTCTGCGATTTTTTGCTAGAGCAGAAGCTTCAATTTTTTACCTATAAAAAAAGTACAAGAGAAAGGAATTAAACGTTTAAAGGGTAGACAAGCAACGCCACCTAAACAAGTTGTTTAAGGCTAATTTTTTGCGTCACAAGTGCGCTCTATCATTAATTTTAAAGTACCTAAACCCTCTTCAAAATCTGTTCCTACCATTTTATCCATATTTACAAAAAAAGTAAATATGTTCATTGGAAAGTTGGTTTCTCCTTTAAAACTCCAAATAACTTTTGTCTTGGTTTCTGTAATGTTCTCTACACGCAAGCTACAATACGAAATAGATTTGAGTGGTCTGTAAAAACGAAGTTCCATTTCCACCAATTCTCCATCTATGATCCTCATAATCTCTTGCTCGCCTTCTCCTACCTCTTTATTTCCGCTCCAATAATTAATGGCTCCTACTTGTCCGTCAACACCCGTAATTCTTATGTTCATATGAGCGTCTTTTTTAAACCAAGGCGACCATTCATTTTGCTTTTTTAAATAACGTACAAAGTCGAACACCGTATTTTTTGCAGCTAAAATCTCTATAGATCTTGATACCTGATAGCTTTTAGGGGCGAGAAATATCAATACCACCACTAGCAAAATAATACCTGCAATACCATAAAGTGCTAAAATCATAGACTAGGTTTGAAGCCCACTAAAGATACAAAAAAATCACCTTATACTTGGTTTTAGCAGCTCTTCACATGCTATGAATACTCTCAAAACAATTAGTTCTTTAGTACACCTATAGGTCATTATCATTCTAGGCCAGCTAGAGCATTGGCACTTTAAAAGCCGAAGAAAAATCTAAAATGCCTATTTTTACAAGGAACCAAGTTGAACCTTTGGAACATTATTTTTTGCTTGTAGCGCAACAGTAGAAGTGTTTTAATGTAATGCAAATTAAAAATTTAGGGTCATGAAAAAAATTGTTGTTTTAACTGGTGCAGGAATTAGCGCTGAAAGCGGTATCCAAACGTTCAGAGGCACAGATGGTTTATGGGAAGGACATAATGTCATGGAAGTAGCCTCTCCTGAGGGTTTTAAAAAAAACCCTTCATTGGTATTAGACTTTTACAACAAACGCCGCCAACAGCTTTTAATGGTACAACCAAATCAGGCACACCAAGCACTAACAGCACTCGAGCTGCATTTTAATACTACGATCATTACCCAAAATATTGATGATTTACACGAAAGGGCTGGGAGTTCTTCGATCGTACATTTGCATGGGGAACTATTAAAAGTAAGAAGTTCTAGAGGTGCATTTGGTACTGCTGACGAAATTTTAGAATGGAGAAAAGACTTACTATTAGGCGATACGAGTACTAACGGATACCAATTAAGACCACATATTGTTTGGTTTGGCGAACACGTACCGCTTTTTGATAAAGCCATTGAAATAACCGAACAAGCTGATATTTTAATCATTATAGGAACTTCAATGCAAGTTTATCCTGCCGCAAGTTTAGTGAATTTTATTTCGCCAAACACACCAATCTATGTGGTTGACCCAAATCCTAATGTCCGGAAAAACGATTTTAACAACCTAAGCATTATAGAAAAAACCGCCGTTAACGGAGTGCCAGATTTAGTTCGCAAGCTTATTGCAAATTTTTCTAAATAAAGAGCAGCAGATGTCAGAAGCAGTCCTACAAAAAGCATTAAGCCATGTAAACCATTCCCGTGAAAAAAGAATGGAAATGGCCCTTTTAATTGTTGAAAACCCTGATTTAATACAAGCATTACTTAAAATTGCATTTACCACTAATGACCCCATATCTTGTAAGGCGTGTTGGGTTTTAGAATTTACAGCTAAAGAGAATTTAGCATTTATTTATCCGCATTTAGATGAGTTTACCTCAAAAATAAGCACCGTATATTTTGAATCTGCTATTAGGCCTTTAGCTAAAATATGTGAATACTTAACGACGTCCTATTTTAAACAACAGAACACCCCCACTAAAAATAACCTTAGCGATGCTCATCTAGAAAAAATTACTGAGGCTTGTTTTGATTGGTTGATTGGGCCCCATAAAGTGGCAACTCAAGCCTATGCTATGACCTCATTATTACTTCTTGGAAGCAAATTTAAATGGATTTTACCTGAACTGAAAATCATACTAACTCAAAACTATGCAGATGGTAGTGCTGCCTATAAAGCAAGAGCGAGAATGACGCTAGCTAAAATAAAGTAACTTCTGGGCTTTGGGGTTAGTAAATAGGCTACAAATGTCTTCTATTCTGTTTGCTTTAGCCCAATTCTAAGTATTTTAAAAATTTATTAGGTATAAAAAGTAATTATACGAAATAATTAAAACCTTTGTGTTTTTTAACTGTTTAAGGAAACCCTATCTTTACCACTTCAATAAAACCAATCAATTACAATGGCTTTAAATAAATTGAATGCGATTTCACCAATAGATGGTCGCTATAGAAATAAAGTAGATAAATTAGCTGATTTTTTTTCTGAAGAAGCGCTGATAAAGTATCGCGTACATGTGGAAATTGAATATTTTATAGCGCTTTGCGAAATCCCCTTACCCCAGCTATCGGGCTTTGATAACACTAAATTTGAAGCGCTAAGAAAAATTTATTTAGAATTTACTTCTGAAGATGCGATGGCCATCAAAGAGATTGAAAAAACGACCAACCACGATGTGAAAGCGGTTGAATATTTTATAAAAAACAAGTTTGATGCTTTAGACATCCCTGAACATAAAGAATTTATTCATTTTGGGTTAACCTCTCAGGATATAAACAATACCGCCATTCCGCTTTCTTTAAAAGACGCGATGAACGAGGTGTATGTACCTCAATATTTTGAGCTTCTAGAAGAATTAGAAGCCTTAGTTTCTGAGTGGAAAAACATTCCTATGCTGGCAAGAACGCATGGACAACCAGCTTCCCCTACGCGACTAGGAAAAGAAATTCATGTGTATGTAGTGCGCTTAAAAGAGCAATTTAATTTATTGAATGATATCCCAAGTGCCGCAAAATTTGGTGGTGCAACAGGAAATTATAATGCACATAAGGTAGCCTACCCAAGTATCGATTGGCAATCCTTTGGGCAAGAATTTGTACAGGAGAAACTAGGCTTATACCATTCGTTCCCCACTACTCAAATAGAACACTACGACCACATGGCCGCTTTATTTGATACGTTAAAAAGAATAAATACCATTATTTTAGACCTAGATCGTGATTTTTGGACCTATGTGTCTATGGATTACTTTAAGCAAAAAATAAAAGAAGGAGAAGTGGGCTCATCCGCCATGCCCCACAAGGTGAACCCTATAGATTTTGAAAACTCCGAAGGAAACTTAGGTATTGCTAATGCATTATTCGAACACTTGTCAGCAAAATTACCCGTTTCAAGATTACAAAGAGATTTAACGGATAGCACCGTATTGCGTAATATAGGAGTACCCTTTGCACATACCATGATTGCCTTTCAATCTACCTTAATAGGATTGAATAAGTTATTGTTAAATAAAGAAAAGTTCGAGCAAGATTTGGAAAACAACTGGGCAGTAGTAGCCGAAGCTATTCAAACTATTTTAAGACGAGAAGCGTATCCAAATCCCTATGAAGCTTTAAAAGGCTTAACACGTACAAACGAAAAAATTAACCAACTCACTATTGCAAATTTTATTGACACTTTAAAGGTTTCTGAAAGCATCAAAACCGAATTAAAACAAATCACACCAAGTAATTACACAGGCATTTAAGGGTTTAAAATGATACATCATACCCACAAACAAAAGTACTTTTTTATAGGTTCAAAACCTCTTTAGGTCTTTTAAAAAGGGGTATTATGAACCTATCATTTACATTTTTGGGTCTATAAGTACACTACAAAAAATCCTATTTTGAATAGCATCAAAACAGGATTTTTTGTAGGGTTTTTACTTTTTGTTATTCGAAAAATGAACCTAAAGCTTTGAGTTGATCCCCACTAACATCTGCATCTTTCATGGCATCCATTAATTGTACTAAGTGAGCCGGATTCATATTATCCCCTAACACTCGTACCAACATAAACCCTTTATCATCGCTATCGCCGTAGACAATTAATTCGTCAATAGCTTCGGTTTCTCCTGAATAACTCATAGTTCCCTTGCCAAAACTAGTGTTAATCTTCATTAACTCTTCATATTTTCCGTTCTTTAAAATTTCCTTTATATTAGCCTTTTCCGCGATAAAAACATTTGAATTATCTACAGTTTTCTTAAAGGCTATAATATTTAATTTTTTTAAGGAGGCCACTGCTGTTTTCTGTTCCGGAGTTAATGTGGCTTTATCTAAATTCAATAAACTTACCGGCAAATCAAGTGATATAAAGTTTGGGTTTTCAGAGTTGTCTACGTAGTATTCTTCTAAACTTTGGTTTGATGAGCAGCTTACTGCAATTAAAGCTAATGCTAAGGAATATATGATTTTTTTCATGGTCCTAGATTTTTAAAATTTTATAAATTTTTATTTACTTCTCTTTGCTTTGTTCAGTTCTTTGGGCAGGTTCATTTTATTTGTTAGCGAACTAATTTTTTCTAAATCTATATCCCCCGTCATCGTTAGTAAAACCGTTTCTACTTGCCGATTACCTATGCTTGCTTCTTTAACATTTTCAATTCCTGAAATAAACATTAAAAGCTCTTTTACATGCGTGTCTTTTCGACCTTCTCTTACATAAAATTTCACATTGACATCCTCACTTTTTACACGCATTAATTCTTCCAGTTTTGAAGATTTTAAGTAACTGCCAACCGCTTTGGTCATTTTAACGGAAGCCTTATGGTCTTCTGTTATAAAAACTTTTAGGCTTTGCAAGCCACTAGCGATGGCTAAAAAATCTTTTGCATCCTGATCATTATTGTCAATTCCGAGAGAACTGACAAGGTTGATCATGTTTTTATTGACCACTATAGACGATACATTGTCCATGTTTTCAAAAGGATCAAATAAGGATTGTGAAAACCCTAAAATAGGCAAAAGTGTTGCGATTAAAAATAAACTGATTGTTTTCATGACTGATTGTTTTTGATTGTTATTTAGTTCTGATGAATGATGATTCTCTATTTTCCTTTTTTTGATGCTTTACCTAATTCTTTTCCTCCTGGTAAATTCATTTTATCGGTTAGGGTGGCAATTTTCTTTAAATCTATATCTCCTGTTAAGGATAATAACACCGTTTCGATTTTTAAACCGTTCATGTCCACATCTTGCAATTCTTTACGATCTTGTAATCCCGTAACCAACATCAGCAACTCTTTTACATGGTCGGCATCTTTACCTTCCTTCACGTAAAATTTTACGTTCGAATCTCCGTCACGCACTCTCATAAGTTCTTGGTAGGTAGCAGTACTTAGCTTTTTGGCCACCCAACTATCTAAATCTTTTGAAATTGAAGCACTTTCTGTAGTAATGACCTTAAAACTGGTAATAGAATTGACTAAAGAGAAAAAATCTTTAGATTCTGGATCATCACCACTAATACTCATTTTAGCCAACATTTGAAACATTTTTGGCTGCATGGCAACGTAGGTGACATCATTATTTTCTGCGTATTTGTTAAAAATATCTTGACTAAAACCAAGACTAGGTAAAACTAGTAAGGCAATAAATAATAGGGACTTTTTCATGTTTTTTTTATTAAGGTTTATTTATTTTAAAAATTTATTGGTGTTCTTTTCGAATTCTTGTAAATAATTAATTTGTTGTGTGCCTTTATCAAAATTAAAAGCGAGTAATTTTAAAGCTTCTTGTGCCGAGGCAATTTCTTCTTGTGTATATTGGTTTTCTAGAGGCTCATTTTTAGGTTGCATAAAATAAATTCCAAAAAACAAGATCACCGCTGCTGCCACACTTAACCACTTGAAGGGATTTGTTTTTTGCTTTACTAGGATTGGCTTTTTAAAAGACTCATTTTTCGCCTTTTCTAGTTGTGCAAAAATAGGCTGATACTCTTTTAAATGAGGGGCAATCCTATTCGTTGCAAAATAAGCTTTCAGTTTTTTTTCTTCAGCTACCGTTGTGGTAGCTTCAAAATATTTTTCAAGTAACTGTTCTATATTATTTAATTCCATAGCTGTGCTTTTCTAATAATTTTTCTCTGACTGTTTTTCTTGCTCTTGATAAGGCTACGCGTATTGCCGTAGGTTTCATATCTAGCATCACTGCAATTTCATCGTACTCGTATTCTTCTACATCACGCAATTGTAAGACCATTTTTTGCTGTTCGGGTAATTCGGCCATAATTTTCTCGACCCATGTAATGCTATCTTTCGTTTCCAGTTGGTTTTGTAAAGACCCAGAACCGTCTGTATAATTGCTATGTACCAATTTTAAATTCCCTGCTTGTTTAGATTTTAAACGATCTAAACAAAAGTTTTTCGTCATGGTCATTGCAAAAGCTTCCACATTGTTATAGTTTTCTATACTGGCTTTCTTGGACCATAATTTTAATAAAATCTCTTGCGTAGCATCCTCTGCTTCTTCCGTAGAAACTAATAAACGCTTAGCCAAACGATATAATTTATCTTTGAAAGGCATAATAAGGTTTAAAAATGCTACTTGTTTCATTTTTGGTTTAGGTTGTTGATAAAACCATGTTGGTGGTTTATACTAGCAAGACGAGTTACATCGAATATTGTTACAAAAAATTTTTTTTTAAGGCTAATGTATTTAATTTAGGAGGATTAAAACTAATTCAATCCTATTACCGTATGTATTTCAAAGTACAAATACACTATTTTGGCATGTTTTATGTACCGTAATAAAAAAAGAAAATTATGAAAAAGAACTTTATTCTACTAGCTTCAGTAGCAATAGCCCTATGTACAAGTTGTAAAAAGGATGAACAAACGGAACAAGAAGTAGTAGTAGCCGACGTTGAACTTGCTAATGAAGTCAATGAATTTATTTGGAAAGGCATGAATTCTTGGTACCTATGGCAAAATGAAGTACCGGTATTGGCAGACAATAGATTTAGCGACAACAACGAATTCTATACCTACCTCAACGGGTTTTCTGAACCTAGAGACCTTTTTAATACAGTACAATCTAGTAAAGACCGTTTTAGTGGCATCGTTGACGACTATGATGTGTTGTTCAATTCATTTGCTGGTGTTGCAAAAACTACTGGTGTTGAGTACTCCCTGACAAGACCTCCAGAAGGAGGCACAAGTGTAGTTGGCGTAGTTCGCTACATCATCAACGGTTCTGATGCAGCTGCTAAAGGCATTCAGAGAGGTGATATTTTTTATGCCGTTAATGGCACGCCACTTTTTGCAGAAACCAACGCCGATGGCAGAATCACGAATAGTAATCTAAATTTACTTAGTGCCGACACCTATACCCTAAACTTTGCGACAATCTCAAATGGGACTACAACTCCAAACAATGTGGATATTTCATTAACACAGCAAGAATTAACAGAAAATCCTATTCATATTTCCAAGATTATTGAAACCGGTGGTAAAAAAATTGGTTATATCATGTATAATAGTTTCACCAGCAACTTTGATGACGAGTTAAATACAGCGTTTCTAGATTTTAAAAATGCAAATATTGACGAGTTGGTGCTCGATCTAAGGTATAATTTAGGTGGTTCAGTAACCTCATCTACCAGGCTGGCTAGCATGATCACTGGGCAATTTAATGGACAACTTTTTTCGAGAGAAAAGTGGAACGGCAAATGGACTAGACTACTCGGATCTGATAATAATTTTGTTTCTAGAATAGATAACGATTTGATCAACAGCGTGGGTATGACGCGAGTTTTTGTAATAGCAACAGATGATAGTGCATCTGCAAGTGAATTATTGATCAATGGCTTAACACCCTATATCAATGTAGTGCATATTGGAGACATAACAGTAGGGAAAAATGAATTTTCAATTACCCTTCTAGATAATCCAAGCCAACAAGCTGATCTTACAGATGGGAGTAAAGTTAGTTTTCCATATGCCAACTTTTTTGCTACCACCCTACAGAATGCCAATAAAAACCATAAATACGCATTACAACCACTTGTGGGTACGAATGAAAATGCAGCTGGTTTCTCGGAATTTACAACAGGCCTAGTACCTGATTTTTCTCAACCAGAAAGTTTAGGTAATTTAGGGCAGTTGGGAGAAATTGATGAACCGCTTCTTGCGGTAGCCATAGCTCAAATTACAGGTGCAACAGGAAAATCATTTTTAACAGAAGTACCTGAAAATTTAAAAATAAAAACCATAAGTAGCTCTAATAGCTTAAAACCTTATAGAGATGTGATGCTTCAAGATACCGAAATAAAATTTAAATAAATACAAACTTTTAATGCTAAACAGCCCTGATGATAGTAAATGCTTAGGGCTGTTTTCATTGTTTGGTCTAATGCTACCTTTTTAAATGGTAATTTTAATCCTTAGCTGTATTTTAAAATGAAAAAACAACTTTTCTTAGTGCTAGCACTGGTATTTGTACTCGCATCTTGTACAGACAATGATGATGATATCGTAAACACTGATGTTGTCGTTCAAGATTTTATGTGGAAAGCAATGAATGGCTACTATTTTTGGCAACAAGATGTTCCCAATTTGGGAGATAACAAATTTTCTACATCTCAAGAATACCAAGAATTTTTATCTTCTGCTCCAAACCCTGAAGATTTTTTTGATTTGAAACTTCGCTTTAGTGAAGACCGGTTTAGTTTTTATTCCGATGATTACAAAGAGTTAGTCAATAACTTTGCAGGTATTTCTAAAAGTAACGGATTAGAGTTTGGATTAATTAATTCGGCAAGCCGAGGAGTATTTGGCATTGTTCGCTACATTATTCCAAATTCTGACGCGGCCACTAAAAACATACTCCGGGGAGAGGTTTTTAATGGGGTCAACGGTCAAACCCTCACCTTAGAGAATTACGAAGCATTACTTTTTGGCACTAACGACACCTACACGCTTAATATGGCCGATATTACGGCTACAACCATCAGTAGAAATGAAAAAGAGGTAACTTTAACGAAACAAGAGGGACTCACTGAAAATCCCGTTTTTACAACGAATACTGTAGCATTGAGTGGTAAAAATATAGGCTATATTATGTACAATGGCTTTACCAACGAATTTGATGAAGATTTGAATGCTGCCTTTGGTCAATTAAAGGCAGAGAATATAACCGACTTAGTTCTCGATTTGAGGTATAACGGTGGAGGGTCCGTTAATTCTGCCCGTTTATTATCCAGTATGATTTACGGCACTGATGAAACAAAACTTTTATTTCGTCAGCGTTGGAACGACAAATTACAAGCTCAATTTACACCAGCACAATTGGAAGACTATTTTGCTAGCCGAACGGCCAGTGGCACCGCCATAAATACATTGAATTTGTCAAAAGTCTATATTTTAGTAAGTAGAAGTAGTGCGTCTGCAAGTGAACTCGTTATAAACGGATTGCGACCCTATATGGATGTTGTTTTAATAGGTACCACTACAAGGGGTAAAAATGAATTTTCTATAACCTTAGTTGATGACGCCAGCAGACCTAATGGTGCTTATATTTATACCAGTTCTAGAGAACGGAACATTAACCCCTTTAATTCTTGGGCTATTCAGCCTTTGGTGGGTAGAAATGAAAATGCCTCTGGTTTCTTTGACTACACGTCTGGATTTACCCCTGACATTGAATTAGCAGAAGATGCCACGAATTACGGTATCTTAGGAGATGTCAATGAGCCTTTATTTGCAAGAGCTATCCAGGAAATTATAGGAGTTTCTGGCAAAAGAGACTTTAAGGTAAACGTACCAACTATCATCATGACGAGCTCTAAAATGTTTACGCCTCTAAAAGACCACATGTATATAGATAAAGACATCATTCTGAATTTCTAAAAAATTCTTAAGGATAAATAAAAAGGGTCAGCCGTTGAGCTGACCCTTTATTGTTATACCTATAATCAAACTTCTACAAGCTTAAATTAAAGCCTATTCTTATATTTCGACCACGTGTATTAAAACCTATGGTTTCTACAAATTTTTCATTTAAAAGATTATCCACGTTTAAAAACACATTTAATTTTTGTTCTAGCAAGGCGTGACTAAAATAAAAATTCACTATAGAAAAGGCTCCTAAATTAAGTTGGCCTGCAGGAAAAGTGGAAAAATCACTATCTAATCGCTTCCCAACAAAAGCATAGTTTAAAGAGCTAAACGTTGTTTTACTCCAGGTAACATCAAAAGATGTATTAAGCTTGTGTTTTGGAATCCTGATTGCATTATCACCTTTTCGTTCCGTAAACGTGTAATTGGCCGTCCATTGCAAAGCCTCACTCAAATTCCAATCTAACTCCACTTCTAAACCTTGTGCGTCAATAAAACCTGCACTATTTTGATAGCCGCTGGCTCCATCATAAATAATAGGGTTATTTTCATCTCTATTAAAATACAAAGCACTAACTCTCAAGGCTGTATTGGCATATTCTAAACCTCCTTCAATCGTTCTGTTTTCCTCGGGTAGTAAGTCAGAATTTGCTCCAAAAAACCCATATAACTGAGTAAGTGATGGCGTTATATAAGATGTGGCATACGAACTCAATGCTTTAACATAGCCATTACTTAATTTATAGGTGTATGACGGATTTAAATTGTATACCCATTGATTGCCGTATTCGGAGTTATTATTAAGCCTAGCCCCTGCATTAATATTTAATCCAAAGGAAGAAACATAAACAAAATTGACATAAGGATCGGTAATGGTGATTTTTTTATCCTCCGAAAACTCTGATTCGTCATGAATATAATTTAAGCCTACAATGGTGTAAAACTGATTTTGAAAGGTATATTTATTAAAAAGGTCTATCGTATAATTCTTGGCTTGAAAATCATTTGGAAAAGCACTAATATTTTCAGATTTATATTCAGCATACGCCGCATTTACGTTCAGGGAACCTTTATCCGAATAACTATATTTTGAAGCTATCCCAAGACGTTCTTGCTGGCTGTTGTAGAAAAACGGAGCGTCTACACCGTTAAAAGAATCATCATAAGCGGTTTCTAATTGCGTTTGATTGGCATATACTTGAAAATCAAAATTTTCTGTAAACTGGTAGCCTAATTTTAAATCCAAACTGTAGTTCGAATAGGGGTCTTTCTCAGAGGTGTTTGTAATATCTGAAAGTCCATTTGAATACCGATTGGTAATGCCTAAACTATAGCTAAATCCCTTTAAACTACCATTTACACTCGCCAAATTAGTGAATTCAGAAGCGTTATAATTTTGTTGATCAGCCGTTTGTTGTGTTCCTACTGTCGATTGAAAATTACCTGAAATAGCTTTTTTACTAGATTTTTTAGTGGTAATATTAATGACTGCGGTGGCAGCATTAGTACCATATAGTGTACTAGCAGCCCCTTTAATGATTTCAATCGATTCAATATTGGCTACTGGGAGCAGGCGTAAATCATATTCAGAAGCTGAAGAAGACGGATCAGAAACCCGGACGCCATCAATAAGTACTAGAACTTGTTTACCGCGACCTCCACGCGCAAAAATACTCAGAATATTCCCTTCTCTTCCCCTACTTCCATTAATTTCAAAACCACTTTTGGTGGTGATAATTTCAGCAACTGTTCTGCCTTGGTTGCGTTCTAATTCTTCTTTGGTAATTTTAATTACTGTTTTACCTGAGTTTTCTCTCTTTAATGCAAAACGAGAATCACTGACCACCACTTCATCTAGCTTTTGAAGTGGAATAGAATCGTTTTGCTGCTTTTGCGCAGCAATACCAGTACATGCTAAAATAATAGCACATAGACTTAAATTTTTTTTGTTCATTTCGATGGTTTCGAATAAACGGGAGCATAGTATGTATAAAATATCCATACGCAAACTTTTATCCCGAAAGTTTAACATTGTTTGTTTGAATTTGGCAGGTCTCCTGACTTGTTTATTGCCATTCACCTTCCCAAGTTTACACTCAGTGGTTCATGAAGAAATGACAAACGCCTATTAGGAACTGATATGACTATCAGTACCGATTCGGCACAACTTACAGTTGCGGGAACAGCTCTAGATTTTCACTAGATTCCCTTTTAATCTAAATAATTATCGAGACAACTATTTAGAACCTAAATTCAGAACGAAGGTATTATTTAAAATCAGAACTTATAGAAAAAAATTAGTTTTTCTTATTCATTTTTACAGCGACCCAGATAATTCCGACTAAAAAATGAAGTAGCATTACAGCAACTATACTTAAGATGATGAAATTAGAGTCGCTTTGTATCTTTTAAAAATTTTAACAAAATTACTATATGAAAAGCATTAAAAATGTGACCTTTGTCATAGCATACGTTTTATTTGTCTCCCATGAAGCATAGCTTACTATTCTTATTCGTTATTTTCTCTTTTTCCTGTAAATTAGAAAAAAAGGAAGCTGCACTTGTCAACCAAAATACGAGTAAAGAACTGCTATTTGCTACAGGTTTTACTATTGAAAAGCAAGATTCAGGTGTGACCCTAATTACCCTAAAATCGCCCTGGCCTGGTGCTGAAAAAGCATTTACCTATGCTTTGGTTCCCAAAGAAAAAATACATAAGATTAAACTAAACAAAGAGGCTTACGACGCTATTGTAGCGGTTCCTATTGAAAAAATAATCGTAACGTCGACCACTCACATCCCAGCTCTTGAAAGTTTAGGTGTCGCCAATACATTGGTAGGTTTTCCGGATACAAGGTACATTTCTTCAAAAGAAACAAGAGCTTTAGTGGAGACTGGAAAAATTAAAGAATTAGGTGTAAATGGCACCTTAAATACTGAAATGGTTATTGCACTTCAACCCGATTTGGTTATTGGTTATAGTATGAATAGCAAGAACAACAACTACGAAACCCTACAAGCTGCCCAAATTCCGGTGGTATACAATGGCGATTGGATGGAAGAATCGCCTTTAGGAAAAGCGGAATGGATTAAATTCTTCGCTGCTTTTTTTGATAAGGAAAAAGAAGCTGATAGCTACTTTTTAGACGTAGCTACTGCTTACCAAGAAGCAAAAGCATTGGCAAAAACAGCGACAAATAAGCCCAGGGTAATTAGTGGTGCCATCTACAAAGATATCTGGTATTTACCAGGAGGAAAAAGTTGGGCGGCACAATTTATTTCAGATGCCGGTGCCAACTATATCTATAATGATAATGAAGAAAGTGGGAGTCTTTCTTTAAGTTGGGAAAGTGTTTTAGAAAAAGGACAAAACGCTGATTTTTGGGTATCCCCTTCGCAATTTACCAGCTACAATACAATGCTTGAAAATAGTCCGCATTACCAACAATTTGATGCTTTTAAAAAGCGACAAGTTCATTCGTTTGCGGGTACTGTGGGCAGTACTGGTGGGGTTATCTATTATGAATTGGCTCCAAACCGCCCTGATATAGTTTTAAAAGATTTAATTCATATTTTTCATCCTGAATTAGTACCGAATTACACACCTTACTTTTTTAAACCTTTAGAATAAGTGCTAGAAACAAAATCATATCGTCTGTATTTTATGTTGCTTACACTATTAATGATAGTCTTTGTGTTTGTCAATATTAGTTTAGGTTCTGTCACCATTCCATTAAAGAACACCTTCACTATTATTTTTGGTGGCGATACTTCGAATGTATCCTGGACCTATATCATTTGGGATTCAAGGATTCCTAAAGCTTTTACAGCCATTCTAGTCGGTAGTGGATTGTCACTTAGTGGTTTATTAATGCAAACGCTATTTAGAAACCCATTGGCAGGACCTTTTGTTTTAGGCATTAGTTCCGGTGCTAGTTTAGGGGCTGCACTCTTAATCATGGGGGCTAGTATTTTTTCCAGTATTTTTTCTTTTTCACTATTTAATGATGTGAGTTTAGCGATCGCTTCTAGTTTAGGAAGTTTTCTGGTCTTATTAGCCGTACTATCAGTAGCGGCCAAGGTAAAAGATACCATGTCGCTCTTAATTATAGGCTTAATGTTTGGTAGTATCACTGGTGCCGTGGTGAGTGTTCTCTCGTACTTTAGCTCAGCTGAAAAGCTACAACAATATATTTATTGGGGTTTTGGAAGCTTAGGTGGACTCTCTTGGTCTCAATTAGCCTTGTTAAGCCTTATGGTTGGGATAGGTATATTTTTAAGTATTATATCCATAAAACCACTAAATGCCTTTTTATTAGGAGAAAATTATGCACAAAGCTTGGGTGTTGAGCTAAAAAAATCACGTTTTATCATCATTATGGCCACAGGCTTATTAGCCGGAGCGATAACCGCCTTTGCAGGGCCTATTGCGTTTATTGGTTTGGCCGTGCCCCATTTAACCCGACAGCTATTCAACACCACTGATCATAAAATTTTAGTACCCGCTGTATGTATTTATGGTGCTATACTAATGCTGATTTGTGATACTATCGCTCAATTGCCCGCATCAGCAAGTGTATTACCGATTAATGCTATTACGAGTATCATTGGTGCTCCAGTGGTGATTTGGTTGTTAATTCGAAAAAGAAAAATGGTTTTCTAATGCAACACGTCATCCATATAAAATATAGCCACGAGGATTTTAAATTAGAATAGGTATAAAATATACCACGAGTTTAATACCGTTGGCAGAGCGAAACTGAAGTCTAAAAATAGAGGATATGACAAGCTATTAATAAGTGTAAATTTGTGAAATTCGTGTCAAGCCCTAGAAGCAAACGAAGAGATGATTTTCAAATTGAAAACCTGAAACCCGAAACTTGAAACAAGCAACATAGTGAAAGAAAAAGCCTTAGAAATCAAAAACCTCAACATCGGGTATAAAAGCAAAAAACAGGAAACTGTTGTGGCTCATGGTATTTCTTTTGACTTGATACAAGGAGAATTAACGGCCATTGTCGGTGTCAACGGCATCGGAAAATCTACCTTGCTCCGCACTATTGGGGCTGTACAACCAAAACTTTCTGGGGCTATTGTTATAGCCGGCAAAGAGCTTTCGACCTACTCTACGCTGCACCTAGCATCTAAAATTAGCCTGGTACTTACCGAAGCCTTAGCGACAAAAAATTTAAGCGTCATTGAATTAATTGCATTGGGCCGACAACCCTACACCAATTGGCTGGGAACTTTAAGTGCGCAAGACAAGGAAAAAACAAAAGAGGCGATTCAATTGGTAGAGATTGAAGCTTTGCAACATAAACGATGTTACGAGTTAAGTGACGGACAATTACAACGTGTGTTGATCGCCAGGGCCTTGGCACAAGATACGCCTTTGATGCTTCTCGATGAACCTACCACACATTTAGACTTATACCATAAAGTGCAGCTCTTAAAACTACTTAAACATATAGCACACAAAACAAATAAAACCATTCTTTTTACAACCCATGAAATTGAAGTAGCGATTCAGATTTGTGATAAAATGTTGATTATAAATAAAGAGAATAGTGTTTTTGGGCAACCCTGTGAATTGATTAAAAATGCCCATTTTGAAAATTTATTTCCTACAGATATGATTCAATTTGATGCCAGTTCCGGAAGTTTTAAAATAAAATAAGTCGCGCTTTTGTTTATAGTTTTTGATAATTTGCAGCCTACTTTTTAAGGACAATCAAGTATCTTTACTTTTTTGATTTTAGCACTATGAACGAATACCTTATCTATTTTAGTATCATCATCCTTTGTTTGGCTATTGGCTTCTTCATAGGGAATTATATACAAAAATTAAAAACTACTTCCACACAAAGTGCTTTAGTAGAGCGTGAACTGCAACTGCGACAACATATCAATAGTTTAGAAGAACAACTGCTTAAAGCTAAAGAAGATACTAATGAAATTAGAGTTCGATCTGAAGAAGCTAAAACCGCACTTCGCAACGAAAAAGAATTGCTCGGGAATCAGATTACTAGATACCAGGCAGATTTAGAGAATCTTCAGCAAAAAAATACCGAACAAAAACAAGAAGTTGAAAAGTTACAAGAAAAATTTACCAAAGAATTTGAGAATCTTGCGAATAAAATTCTAGATGAAAAAAGCTCTAAATTCACAGAACAGAACAAAGAAAACATCAAGAATATTTTAACGCCTTTACAAGAAAGAATTCTACTTTTTGAAAAGAAGGTTGACGACAGTCAAAAAGAAAGTGTGGGGATGCACTCGGCACTAAAAGAGCAATTGGCCAACCTACAAACCCAAAATTTAAAGATTACCCAAGAAGCAGAAAACTTAACGAAGGCCTTAAAAGGTGATAGTAAAATGCAAGGAAACTGGGGTGAACTAGTCTTAGAACGAGTATTAGAAAAATCTGGATTAGAGAAAGATAGGGAGTATTCTGTACAGCAAAGTTTTACACGTGAAGACGGTTCAAGGGTATTACCCGATGTCATTATCAATTTACCGGATGGTAAAAAAATGATTGTAGATTCTAAAGTTTCATTAACGGATTACGAGCGCTATGTCAATGCCGAAGATGAATTTAAAGAAAAATTTTTAAAAGATCATATCAATTCACTAAGGCGTCATGTAGATCAACTTTCTGCTAAAAAATACGAAGACCTGTATGCCATGGAGAGTCCTGATTTTGTTTTATTATTTGTACCGATTGAACCCGCATTTGCAGTCGCGATTAATAATGACAATTCACTGTACAACAAGGCATTTGAACAAAATATCATTATTGTAACACCTTCTACCCTCTTAGCTACTTTACGAACTATAGATAGTATATGGAACAATGAAAAACAACAACGTAATGCCATTGAAATTGCACGACAAGCTGGTGCACTTTATGATAAATTTGAAGGTTTTGTAAGCGACTTACTAAAAGTTGGTAAAAAAATGGACGAAGCCAAAGGAGAATATAAAGGGGCTATGAATAAACTAACTGAGGGGCGTGGTAACATTGTTTCTAGCATCGAAAAATTGAAAAAAATGGGCGCCAAAGCCAAAAAATCCATTCCTGAAAACCTATTAAATAGAGCGTATGACGATAGCGACGAGGATGTGGAAGAACCCAAAAACAATCTGCGCTAGGCAATAGAAATAGTACAATACACGAACTATGTATTATTTTTTAACTTATAACTCATAATCAAGCTATGAAAAAAATTCTGGGACTTATCATTACGCTACTAATAGTAGGCTTTGCTGCGTATTACGCCTTTATCTATTTTGTACCTTACAGCGAAGGCATACGTTCTGGAGAACTCATTAAAATAAGCTACAAAGGTGTCGCTATTAAAACTTGGGAAGGCGAAATTAGCCAAGGTATTTCAGGCGCTCAAATATTTTCCTTTTCGGTATTAGATAAAGATCAAGAAGTTATTGACCAACTACAGGAGTATCAGGGTCAGTATGTAAAGTTAAATTACGTAGAACGCTATAGAACCTTCTTTTGGTTAGGCGATACAAGGTATTTTGTCACTAAGGTCCAAAAAGAAAAATCACCCCATTTTGGAAATTAACAGGTGGGTTATTATTTAGGCCATAGCCCATTGAAACCGTCAGAGATTAAAGCACTTTATGGCAATTCAAGAAAAAATTAGTAACCAAGGCATAAACACTATTTCATACTATGAACGACTATAAAACATCAAAAGAATCGCGTGTTTCCATCACTGAATTAATGCTGCCCTCACATTCTAATTTTGGAGGTAAAGTACATGGAGGCCATATATTAAATTTAATGGATCAGATCGCTTTTGCCTGCGCTTCTAAACATTCGCGTAGTTATTGTGTAACAGCTTCTGTAAATAAGGTAGATTTTTTAAATCCTATTGAGGTTGGGGAATTGGTGACCTTAAAAGCGGCTGTGAATTATACAGGCAGAACATCTATGGTAGTGGGTGTACGGGTAGAATCTGAAAACATTACAACCGGAAAGAAAAAGCATTGCAATTCATCCTATTTTACCATGGTGGCTAAAGATGTAAATGGCAAAAGCATTCCAATACCTGGACTCATTGTAAATGATATTCAGGGAGCTAGACGCTTTGCCAGAAGTATTCAAAGAAAAACGGAGGCTACCTCCAGGAGTTCAAGATTTGACTCTAGCAATTTTAAAATTGAGGAGCATTTAGAAGGCTTAGCTAACGAAAATATTAAATTAGACCTTTAACGAATGAATGCCGCTGCATCTTCATCTAAAAACCATGTCAACTTTCTAGAGCTTGGTTTCACTAAGCTAGCGGGATACTTTTTAAAGTCTCCTGTTTCTTTAATAATTTCTTGTACTTTTTGGGCTTTACTAGCGCCAGTAACTAAAAAAGCCACTTGATCGGCATTATTGACAATAGACCCTGTAATGCTCACGCGTTGTTGACCGGAGTCTGGATGAAGCGCTACCACGCAGTGGTTCTTAGCCTCCCAAAGTTGAATTTCATGTGGAAAAATGGAAACAGTATGCCCATCATCGCCCATACCTAAGATGACAAGATCAAATTTGGGTATTTTTTGTTCACTTGGCAATTCTTTTTCTAAAACAGCACCATATCGAAGAGCTTCTTTTTGAGGGTCGTTTTCTCCTAGAATTCTATGAATATTTTTTTCTGGTATGGCAATTTTAGAGAGTAAATGTGTTAGCGTCATTTTATAGTTACTGTCATCATCTGTAGGCGGCACGCAACGCTCATCTCCCCAATAAAAATGAACCTTAGTCCAATCTAAATCTGAATAGTTTTCCGCTAAATAATCGAACACTATTTTTGGCGTACTACCTCCTGACAAAGCAACATTCAAGGTTTTATTTGATGCCACCAATTCAGCAAAATAGATTGAAAATTGTACTGCTACTTCTTGTTTTGTTGGGTATATTCTTACTTGCATAGTATCAATTTAACAAATTTCACAAAAACCGTCATCATCTATTAATTGTTCACCAGGGTTTCGCCATCCTAAGCTGCCTTCAATTAAATCATCAGAGTTTTTAGGTCCCCAAACACCAGCAGAATATCCGTAGGTTTTTACCTCTTTTCCATTTTCCCAATAGTTTAAAATGGGGTCTACAAAAGCCCAAGCGGCTTCTACTTCATCAGCTCTAGCGTACAAGGTGGCATCGCCTTGCATGGCATCTAACAACAAACGTTCGTAAGCTTGCATAATGTTCGCATCTGCCAAACTAGAATAATAAAAGTCTAGATTAGCACGCTCCACTTTAAAGCCTTGTCCAGGTACTTTTACGCCGAATTTTACCAAAATACCCTCATCCGGTTGAATTCTTATAATAAGCTTATTATCCTTATTGCTAATACCTTGCTCCTTAAAAATTTGATGGTGTGGGGTTTTAAAATGAATGACTACTTCGGTAACTTTCGTTGGCATCCGTTTCGCTGTTCGCACATAAAAAGGAACGTCTTTCCAGCGCCAATTATCGACAAAAAACTTTACCGCTGCAAAAGTTTCGGTTTTAGAGTTCGGATCTACACCCTCTTCTTCTCTGTAGCCTTTTACTTTTTGCCCATCAATTTCCGAAGCTATATATTGCCCTTTCATGGTATTTTCAAAAAGTGTTTTTTCATCCCTCATAATCCGCAATGATTTTAGGGCTTTTACTTTTTCATTCCGTATTTCTTCTGCCGATGAATTTATAGGGGGCTCCATGACAATTAATGAAACAATCTGTAATAAGTGACTTTGAAACATATCGCGTAAAGCACCCGATTTGTCGTAATAACCACCTCTTTTCTCCACGCCTACCGTTTCTGCATTGGTAATCTCTACATGATGAATTGCATTTCGATTCCATAAAGGCTCAAAAATAGAATTCGCAAAACGCGTTACTAATAAATTCTGAACGGTTTCTTTACCTAAGTAATGATCTATTCTATAAATCTGGCTTTCATGAAAATATTTCTGTAATCCGGTATTTAATTCTTTAGCAGTGCTTAAACTATACCCAAAAGGCTTTTCTACAATAATCCGCTTCCAACCTTCGTCTTCATTCGTTAAACCTGCATCACACAAATTTTTAGCAATTATTTCGTATAAACTAGGCGGTGTAGACAAATAAAATATATAGTTGTCGTTGGTTTCATATTTCCGATTCAAATCTCCAATACGCGCGCTTAAACGACCGTAGTTTGTTTCGTAGTTGTCCCCAATATCTTCGTAAAATATTTTACTTGAAAATGTATCTATAAAATCTGATTCTTCCTTCTCTAATTTATCCGAAAGATACGTGCTTTCTTGTACGACCTTTTTTCGAAACTCGCCGTCGGTTAAAGCGCTTCTGCTCGTCCCTAGAACTGCAAAATTTTCAGGCAAATGCTTTCCTTTGTATAAACTGTAAATGGCTGGTATTAATTTTCGTGCTGTTAAATCTCCCGATGCACCAAAGATAATAAGCATTTGGTTGTTCGTTTTTTGCATATAGGTTCTGTGGTTTATTTAGTAAACTTTTGATCTAATTTTAATTTTTGTGCCAAAAGTTGCATTCAGTTCAGTAATTTTGAACTTATAGCGGTGCTAAATTAAGACTAATTTACAGTTTTTAATAGTTTAGCATAGCACTTAACACAATATTTACACCTTTCGTTAGGTATCAAACAATTATATACATGAAGCATGCAGGTTATGATTTCGGATTAGTAGGGTTAGGCGTCATGGGGCGTAATTTTATATTGAATGTCGCTGATAATGATTTTAGCGCCTTTGGTCATGATTTAGACCAAGAAAAAGTGGATGCCCTAAAAACTGAAGGTGGAGCTTTGGAACGCGTTAATGCCTCCACGGATATGAAAACTTTTGTGGAAGCCTTAGCGACGCCGCGAAAAATTATGCTTTTGGTGCCCGCGGGTAAAATTGTGGATACGGTTATCGAAAGTCTTTTACCGCTCTTAAAGAAAGGCGATATACTCATCGATGGTGGGAATTCTTTTTTTACCGATACTGATCGAAGAGAAACGTATTTGCAAGAAAAAGGGATTCACTTTTTTGGTGCTGGCGTTTCAGGCGGTGCTAAAGGGGCAAGGAAAGGTCCAAGCATTATGCCCGGAGGAAATAAAGAAGCCTATGGTCACGTGCAACCTATTTTTGAAGCGGTAGCGGCGAAATATAAAGGTGAACCATGCGTGGCCTATTTAGGACCAAAATCTGCCGGAAACTATGTAAAAATGGTGCATAATGGCATTGAATATGGTTTGATGCAATTAACATCGGAAATCTACGACCTTTTGAAAAAATCATGTGGACTTTCTAATACAGAACTTCACCAGGTATTTGACAATTGGAATAAAGGCAGGCTACAATCGTTTTTGGTTGAAATATCAGCAGAAATTTTTAATCAAAAAGACGAACAAACAAATGCTGATCTAATTGATAAAATATTAGATAAAGCGAAACAAAAAGGTACTGGTAAATGGACGTCTCAAAATGCTATGGATTTGGGAATTCCGGTACCTACAATTGATGTTGCGGTTAGTATGCGAGAAATTTCAGCCCTAAAAGATGAGCGTGTTTCGGCTGACAAACTATACGAACGCCCAAGGCCTGAGCAACAAGATAAAGACAATATGATTGCGATGGCGGAGGAGGCTTTGTATTTTGCCTTTATTACGACCTATGCCCAAGGTTTGCATCAATTAGCGGATGCTTCAAAAGCATATGATTATGATTTAGATTTGTCGGTAATTGCAAAAATATGGCGTGCGGGTTGTATTATTCGAGCAGGCTTATTGGCCGATATTTCTCAAGCCTATAGCGAGAACAAAAATTTACAAAATTTGGTAGTAGCTCCTAGGTTTATACCTCAAGTGCAAAAAGCAGTACCAGCAGTTCGCGAATTAGTTTCCTATGCCGCTGAAAACGGAATACCCATGGCTGGATTATCGAATTCACTGACCTATTTTGATGCGTATACTTCTAGTAAGTTACCCTTAAATTTAATCCAAGCTCAACGCGATCATTTTGGATCACATACCTACGAACGTAACGATATGGACGGTATTTTTCATACGGAATGGGGTTCGTAACAATGTAATCGGCACAATTTGTTCGTTTTGACCTGCAAGGTTTTCAAAATCTTGTGGGTCTTAGCTATAAAAGCGACAAGGGTTAAATTAAAATTAAAGCGTATTTTAGAGTACTATAAAACCCAAAAAATGCTCATCATACCATTACATGCCAAAGGCGAAACAGATTATTTAACACAAGTATCTAAAAATCTAAAGGCACTCAAAACCTTTCTGAAAAAAGAAACCAACATTTCTAAGGAAGAAAAACAAAAAGTAATCAGTCAAATTAAATCGCTTAAAACAGCTAAAAAAAATGCTCATGGCCATCTTTATTAAAGCGATATGTACATAAAATATTTCAATCTTTTTTTAGGTATTCTTTTTTTCTGGAGTTGCAACAATCCTAAAGTTTCAGATAAAAAATTAGCAACCGAAATCCCATCTGATGTTTTTATCACTATTTTAGGTACGCTACAAGATGGTGGTGCACCACATTTAGGCTGTAAAAAAGATTGTTGTGCGCGTTTATTTGAGCATCCTGATGCGGATAGAAAAGTAGTTTCATTAGGCCTTATAGACCCCAAAAACAACAAGAAATACCTTTTTGAAGCCACTCCAGATATAGCAACCCAATTAAAAACCTTAAAAAATTACCTACCTAAAAACGATAGTGAAACGCCAGATGGTATTTTTCTAAGCCATGCCCATATTGGTCATTATACGGGACTCATGTATTTAGGGAAGGAAGCGGCAAATACGGATAATGTTCCGGTATACGCCATGCCAAAAATGGCACACTTTTTAAATACTAGCGGCCCTTGGAGTCAGTTGGTGCAGAACAATAATATTCAATTAAGTTTGCTGCAAAATGAAATTGCAATGGCCTTATCATCTGAAATAACTGTTATGCCAATTGTAGTTCCGCATCGTGATGAATTTTCTGAAACGGTGGGTTATTATATAAAAGGGCCTAATAAAACGGCGCTTTTTATTCCGGATATTGATAAATGGGAAAAATGGGATAAAAATATTGTAGCAGAAATTAAAAAGGTAGACTATGCTTTTTTAGATGCCACCTTTTATAGTGGAGACGAAATAAATACCAGAGATATTTCTCAAATTCCGCATCCGTTCATGAGTGAAAGTTTTAAAAAGTTTGAAACGCTAAGCAGTGAAGAACAACAAAAAGTAATTTTTATTCATTTTAACCATACCAATCCTGTTATTGATATCAATAGCGAAGCCTCAAAAAAGGTGTTAGCCAAAGGTTTTCGTGTGGCACGAATGTATGATGTTTTTGAGTTGTAATGACTTTTTATGGTGAAGCCCTAAGATAAACGCTGTTCACAATAATTTTAAATAAAATTTGATCGTCATTCTCATTTCAAATTTTACGATAAACCTTCGATAGGCCCTTTAACAGCAATATTAAAAATTTTAACTTCTAAAAAAACACCTAAATTGAACGCCCTAAAAAACCCAAAAAATAAAAACCTTCAATTACTCCTCTCTGCACTTGTAGTGATCAGTGTCAGTTTTGTGTATGGCGGAAACCCAAGGGTGTTTATGCCTTATGTTTTTGGTTTTGACGTTGTTGCTATCGATTTAAAAAATATACTAAGAGCGGTGATGGGCTTGTATTTAGCTGTAGGTGGCTTTTGGGTATATGGTATAATTTATCAAAAGTATTGGAAAACTGCCACACTACTCAATATTTTATTTATGGGCGGACTCGCTTTTGGACGTCTTGTAAGTACTGTTCTCGATGGTGTATCACCACAATTTATGGTCGGACTTGTACTAGAATTTATCTTTATGCTTTGGGGGATCTACAATTTAAAACAGTTTGGAAGTACAAAAATTTCATCGGAAAACTAGCCTTAATTTTCTAAATGTACTATCTTTCAATCTTTAGAAAAAACGATATAAAAAGCTATTTTACCATGAAGCATTTCTCACTATTTTTAGTTCTATTTTTAGGCTTTACCTTCAGCACTTTTTCACAGAAATACAATAAATCGCCCCTAACGATTAAAGAAATCATGCAAGGCGATACTTTTGTAGGACATTTACCTTCAGGTGTAAATTGGTCTCAAGACGGCAGTACAATTTACTTTGACTGGAATCCCACAGGAGCCACTAGCGATTCACTTTATGGGTATTCTCTAAAAACCTCAGCGACAAATAAGATAGCTTACGAAATTGAAAAAGAGCTGCCTTCACGTTCTTTTAATCTGAATAAAAACAAAACAAAAAAAGTATATGCCAATTCTGGCGATATTTTTATCAGTGACTTAAGTAAGCATACTAGGTTTCAAATTACGAACACCAAAGATTACGAGAGTAATCCTTATTTCGTAAAAAATGACACTGAAATTGCTTATACTAAAAGCGGTGATATTTACACCTGGACTATTGCTACTGGAGCAACCACTCAAATCACAAATTTTACGGATAGAAAAGAAAAGATAGATAAGAAAAATGCCAAAGACGAATGGCTACAAAATGATCAGTTAGCACTGTTTGATGTGCTTCGTGAGCGCAAAGAGAAACGTGACGAGCGTGACAAAATAAGAGCAAATCGCGAAGAAAAAACACCTTTAGAAATTTATACTGATGGAAAATCAATCTTCAATCAACAACTGAGTCCGAATGGCGATTACGTGACCTATGTCGCTGCAAAAAGAGCCAAAAATGACGGTACCATTATGCCTGATTATGTTACGGAATCTGGCTATACAGAGAATGAAAATACACGTTCCAAAGTGGGTGATGATCCTACCACCTACGAAATGTTTGTTTATGATATCAAGAATAACAAGGTGTATCCTGTAGTTTTAGACAATTTAGAGGGTTTAGATTATGTTCCTGAATACACCAAAGACTATCCTGATAAAACCTATAAAAACGAGAATAGAATCGGGTACATATCTGGTCCAAATTGGAATGATGCGGGCACAAAAGCAGTTTTAGATATCAATACCAACGATTATAAAGACCGTTGGCTAGTGTTGTTAAATGCAGAAGATGGCACCATTACTAATTTAGACCAACAACATGACGAAGCTTGGGTAGCAGGCCCAGGTATTGGCGGGTATTCCGGAGGTGCTATGGGTTGGTTGCCTGATGACAAAAGCATTTGGTTTCAATCGGAAAAAACAGGCTACTCACATCTATATACCCTAGAGCTAAGCAGCAAAAAAGTAAGCGCACTGACCCAAGGAAATTTCGAAATTTACGATCCGTTTTTATCGAAAGATGAAAAACGTTGGTACTTTACAGCCAACAAAAACCACCCTGGAGACCGACAGTTTTATACCATGAATTTGAACGGCACAGCCATGCAGCAGCTCACCCAGATGACTGGAAATAACGAGGTAAGCCTATCGCCAGATGAAAAATCGATGGCCATCCTCTACTCCTACTCTAATAAACCCACCGAATTGTACCTCGCTAAAAACCCTGTTTTTACTAAAAATTCGGGACCCGCCAAACAAATTACAAACTCAACCACCAGCGCATTTAAAAACTACGAATGGCGTGCACCAGAAATTATCACTTTTAATGCAGATGACAACGCCGAAGTGTATGCGCGTTTATACCAACCCAAGGCCGAGGTTAAAAATAAAGGCGCTGTTATCTTTGTACATGGTGCAGGTTACTTGCAAAATGCACACCAATGGTGGAGTAGTTATTTTAGAGAGTACATGTTTCACAACTTATTGGTAGATAACGGGTATACCGTTTTAGATGTCGATTACCGAGGAAGTGCTGGTTACGGACGCGATTGGCGTACCGGAATTTACCGACATATGGGGGGTAAAGATTTATCGGACCATGTAGATGGTGCGGAATATTTGGTGAGCAACTACGGGATTGACAAAGACAAGGTTGGCATATATGGTGGTTCTTACGGTGGATTTATAACGCTTATGGGCATGTTTAACGAACCTGAAACATTTAAAGCTGGTGCTGCTATTCGCTCTGTAGGTGATTGGGCAGCGTACAATCACGGGTATACCGCACGCATTTTAAATACCCCAGTAACCGATAGTTTAGCATACCGCAGAAGTTCACCTATTTATTTCGCAGACGGACTACAAGGCGACTTACTAATTTTACACGGCATGATTGACGACAATGTGCATTTTCAAGATATGGTGCGCCTATCACAACGCTTAATAGAACTCGAAAAGCCAAATTGGGAAATGGCCGTATACCCATTAGAACGCCATGGTTTTGTGGAACCGAGTAGCTGGACAGATGAGTATAAGCGCATTTACAAGCTTTTTCAAGGGAGTTTAATGGGAATAAAGCCTGAGGAGTAGTGATAAAATAACATTTTAGAGTTTTTCCATAAATTTGACCCTATCGAAAAATCATATAGAAACTTTTAGTTATAATAGTTAGTTTTTTTAGAAACTAAACTTTGTAAAAAAAAATGAAGCAATTAAAAATATTCCAAGCATTTATAGTTTTCATCTGTATTTCAATGACAAATGCACAGGAATATTTTGAAGGTAAAATTGAGTACACGGTTACCTATGAAACGCTTAGTCCAGATATTTACGTTAGTTATCTAGAAAAGGAAATAGGGACATCTTTTACGGCATATATACAAGAAGATCGTTTTGCAATGATTTATCATGCGACGGGTGAACAAGGTTGGATGAAAACTATTATACGTTTAGATGAAAATTATACGTATGTGGAATTTGAAAAATCCGATGTCATCATCAAAACAAAATTTGGCAGCCAAGATTATAATTTTATAGCATTAAAAAGAAATCCCAAAGACCAGAAAGAAATTCTTGGTGAATTATGTGAATCTGTAAGTATAGAATACGACGATCAAAATTCAGATCCGTTCTATAAAAATTTTAAAGGAACCTATTATTTTAACCCTAAATACAAATTAAACACTAAGCTTTATAAAAACTATACTGAAGGATTTTGGAATCTTATTACAGAAGAAACCGGTACTATTAGCCTCAGAAATGAATCTGAATATGGAAATTTATTTAAATCTGTGGAGCAGGCTACATCTATTGAGCAGAAAAGCATTCCCAACGTTATGTTTGAGCCAAACAAGTCAAAAAAGGTGTATGAAAAACACAAACAATAAGATCTAGTACCTTTATTTATAAATTATTCAAAAGAATTACACCTAAAAAAAATCCCCGACACATCGGGGATTTTTTATACTTATTCATGAGAAATCTTATTTACTCAAATACATTTTTCTACGCGCGTATAAGTTGTAAAATTCATCATCCTTTAAACTATCAATAAATAAAATACTTTCGCCGGTACTCTTCATTTCCGGACCTAGGTTTTTATTGACATTGTGGAATTTCTCAAATGAGAACACCGGTTGCTTAATCGCATAGCCTTCTAATTGAGGATTAAAGGTAAAGTCCTTTACTTTTTTCTCCCCTAGCATTACTTTGGTCGCATAATTCACATACGGCTCTTTGTAGGCTTTTGAAATAAACGGTACGGTACGTGAAGCTCTTGGGTTGGCTTCTATGATGTACACAATATCGTCTTTAATCGCAAACTGAACATTTATAAGTCCCACGGTATTCAATGCCAAAGCAATTTTTCTAGTGTGATCTTTTATTTGCTGCATTACAAACTCGCCTAAATTAAAAGGCGGCAAGGTAGCATTAGAATCTCCAGAATGAATTCCACAAGGCTCAATATGCTCCATGATACCGATGATATACACGTCTTCGCCGTCACAAATAGCATCAGCCTCAGCTTCAATGGCTCCATCTAAATAATGATCTAAAAGCAGTTTATTACCAGGTATAGATTTTAATAAATCAATAACATGCTCTTCTAATTCTTTTTTGTTAATCACAATTTTCATCCCTTGCCCTCCTAAAACATAAGAAGGTCTAATTAACAGCGGGAAGTCTAATTTATCCGCAAGCGCCAATGCTTCATCTGCCGTTTCTGCTACACCGAATTCAGGAAACGGAATGTTATTTTCTTCTAGCATTTTAGAGAAGCTACCACGGTCTTCGGCTAAATCCAGGGCTTTAAAGCTGGTACCTATAATTTTTATGCCATACTTATCGAGTTTCTCCGCTAATTTCAATGCGGTTTGACCACCTAACTGCACAATGACACCTTCTGGTTTTTCGTGTAGAATAATATCGTAAATATGTTCCCAGAAAACAGGTTCAAAATATAATTTATCTGCGGTATCAAAATCGGTGGAAACGGTTTCAGGGTTACAGTTAATCATAATGGTTTCATAGCCACATTCTGCGGCTGCTAAAACCCCATGCACACAGCAGTAATCGAACTCTATGCCCTGCCCTATTCGGTTTGGGCCTGAGCCTAACACTACGATTTTCTTTTTATCCGTAACGATACTATCATTAGCCACGTAGCGCTTTCCGTCTGCAGTTTCAATTTCTTCTTCAAAAGTTGAATAGTAATAAGGCGTCATTGCTTTAAACTCCGCGGCACAGGTATCTACTAATTTAAATACTCGATTAATATTAAGTTCGGTACGCTTTTTATGCACTTCACTCTCATAACAATCGAGCATGTGCGCTATCTGTCGATCTGCAAAACCTTTTTGCTTAGCTTCTAATAAAAGATCTCTTGGTAAGGTTTCAATAGTATAGGTTTCTATTTCTTTCTCTAATTTATGTAGTTCTTCGTATTGCTTTAAGAACCACATATCAATCTTAGTGATGTCGTGAATTCTGCTCAACGGAATCCCCAACTGAATTGCATCGTATATAATAAACACACGATCCCAACTCGGAATGGTAAGTTTGCTGATGATTTTATCATAGTCTTTTAAACCTTTACCGTCAGCACCCAGACCGTTTCTTTTAATTTCTAAGGACTGCGTCGCTTTATGTAACGCTTCTTGAAACGAACGCCCAATGCCCATTACTTCACCAACCGATTTCATTTGTAAGCCTAGGGTTCGGTCCGATCCTTCGAACTTATCAAAATTCCAACGCGGTATTTTAACAATCACATAATCTAAAGTCGGTTCAAATAAAGCCGAAGTTGATTTTGTAATTTGATTATCTAATTCGTCTAGGTGGTAGCCAATCGCCAATTTGGTTGCTATTTTCGCAATTGGGTATCCTGTTGCTTTTGAGGCTAATGCCGAAGAACGTGATACTCTTGGGTTAATTTCAATGGCAATAATATCTTCTTTTTCATCCGGACTAACCGCAAACTGAACATTGCAACCCCCTGCAAAATCACCAATACTGCGCATCATGTGAATCGCCATATCACGCATGCGCTGGTAGGTTCTATCGGATAAGGTCATCGCTGGTGCTACGGTAATAGAATCTCCGGTATGGATGCCCATGGGATCCATGTTTTCTATCGCACAAATAATAACGACATTATCATTTTTATCCCTTAACAACTCCAATTCATACTCTTTCCAGCCCATTAAGGCTTTGTCGATCATCACCTCATGAATGGGTGAAATTTCTAAACCACGACTTAATAATTCATCAAAATCTTCGGCTTTATATACGATCGATGCTCCAGCGCCACCCAAGGTGTACGAGGCTCTAATGACCAAAGGAAAACCAAACTCTTGTGCAATTTCTTTTCCTTTTAAAAACGATGTTGCTGTAGCTTGTGGTGCCATGCCAACACCAATTTTAAGCATCAATTCTCTAAATTTCTCACGATCTTCAGTGATATTAATCGCGTCAATATCAACCCCTATTAATTCCACACCAAAATCTTCCCAAATGCCTTTTTCATCTGCCTCAATACATAAGTTTAAGGCGGTTTGGCCACCCATAGTAGGCAAAACAGCATCAATACTAGGATGCTTTTTTAAAATTTCGATGATCGATTTTGTGTTTAAAGGCTTTAAATAAATATGATCTGCCATACTCGGATCGGTCATGATGGTTGCGGGGTTACTATTAATTAAAATAGTTTCGATCCCATCTTCACGTAAAGACCGTAGGGATTGAGAGCCAGCATAATCAAACTCACAAGCTTGACCGATTACAATAGGGCCCGATCCAATAATTAAAACAGATTTGATACTTTCTTTTTTCGGCATGGTACTGATATTTTATAGCGTGTTTTATAAGATATTTAAAAATAGACAAAAAAAAAGGTGTTACTTAAAAAAAAGTAACACCTTATATTTTGAATATCAATTCAATCATTTATTTTTTATGTCTGTTCTCTGAAGAAACAGTTAACTTCTTTCTTCCTTTTGCTCTTCTTCTAGCAATTACTTTTCTTCCATTTACAGACGCCATGCGCTCTCTGAAACCATGTTTGTTTCTTCTTTTACGCTTTGATGGCTGGTATGTTCTTTTTTGTCCGGGCATTTTCTAATACTTTTTAATGTTTTTCAAAACCGCGGTTCTGTCCGCAAAATCTGGGCGCAAATATACAAAGAGTTTTTGCTTTCACAAATCTAATTTAAAAAATATTTAAGTTTGTTTTTATTACTTTTGCCGAATCAAAATTTAAAACCTAAAATTAACTCCATTACAAATTTACAAAGACCATGTTTAACAAGATTTTTAAATTAATACTAGCAGCCTTAATCATTGCCTATGCCGTTTATCAGTTTATTGAGGGCAATATTGGAAATGGTATTTTTTTAATCCTTTTTTCAACAATTTTTATCTTTTTATATTTTAGAAACGAGATTATTTTACTCGCGTTTTTAAGAATGCGTAAGCAAGATTTAGCCGGAACTGAAAAATGGTTGTCAAAAATTAAAAATCCAGAGGCTGCTTTAACCGTAAAACAGCAAGGTTATTTTAATTATTTACACGGAATTATTTATTCACAAACTAATTTAACCACTGCCGAAAAATATTTTAAAAAGGCTTTGAAGCTTGGTTTAACGATGGATTATGATGTGGCCATGGCCAAGTTAAGCCTAGCTGGTATAGCGATGCAGAAGCGCAGAAAAAGAGAAGCTACAATGCTTTTAAACGAGGCTAAAAAGTTAGATAAACAGAATATGCTTGCTGATCAAATTAAGATGATGAAGGAGCAGATGAAGAAAATATAAAGTAATTTCTATCTGCTCAACTTGAAAAAATACAATACGTTGTTTCTCAACAGGATAAAAATAATACTTCCCACTATAAAGGTGCAGGCTAATTGCTACGGTAGTTTTTTTTACTAAGCTATCACTTTAACGAGCTACCTATTGAAACAAAAAAAAGAAGCTTTTAAAGAGCTTCTTTTTTTATGGTTAATTTTTTAATCCTTACTTTGAAAACTTGTAATAGCCCTTATTTGGAATTTCGATGTTGTATTTTTTTCTAGACGCATTATTTAAATGTGGCTCACGCAACCAAGGGTTGTGTCGCTTCAAGATTTTATAATTAATTTCATATTGCTTAGCAAAATCTGCAAAATTGCTGATAGGAGCATCCACTTCTACATTAAAAGTAGGAACCTGAGTGTACATATCTTCTTTACGAATATCGAACCCATACTTTTGAGGATGCGATAAAATTTCTTTAATCGCTAAAATTCGAAACACATAGCGTCCTGTTTCTTGGCCTAATAACAAATCATAATAGGCATTTACATCTTGAGCTGTTAAGTTCTTCTGAATGCCGTAAGATCCTGCATTATAAGAAGCTGCAGCTAAGGTCCAGTTTCCAAATTTCGCTTTTGACTTTTTTAAGTATTCACATGCAGCTTCTGTTGCTTTTTCAACATGGTACCGCTCGTCGATATTTTCATTTATTTCCAAGCCGTATTCTTTACCCGTAGTTTTCATAATCTGCCAAAATCCAGAAGCTCCGGCTGGCGATACCACATTTTCTAAACCACTTTCTGCAACAGCTAAATATTTAAAATCATCAGGAACACCATTTTTTGCCAAAATAGGCTCTATAATGGGAAAGTATTTATTGGCTCTTTTCATTAACAAAAGCGCATTAGACTGCCAATAGGTATTGACCAAAAACTCCCGGTCTACACGTTCCATAATTTCTGGATCATCGAAAGGGACTTTTTCTCCTGCAAAATTTAAATCATCTGGAATATCAATCGCACTTATTTTATAGGTCGGACTAACATTTTTAGTGCTATTTTCCGTGTCAATTTCTCTATTTAAAGGTTCATTTTCACCGGTTACATTTTGTACAGCAAAAATCAAAGTACTGCCTACAAACAGCACACCCAATAGCATCAATATATTTTTTAAAAATTTCATAGTTATCGTGTTTATCGTAGTTCAAAGATATTGAACTGGTTTAAATTATGTTTGTTTATATTCAAAAAGTTTAGACAAGCTGTTTATATAGAACTTTCATTTTCTAAAATTAGTGTAGGAAGGTGCTCATTAAACCATTTATGCCGGTGAATAATCATGGTATGGGTACCATTTTTTACAGAAATACAGTGCTGAATGTTTTCTATAGGGAAAACTGCATCTTTATCTCCTTGAATATGTATTAAATTTGGTAACACCGTCGTTTCTTTCCAGTTAATAATCTGATCTATAGACCAATCTATGTATGCCTTATCTCTTATGGATAAATATTTTTCATACAGTGCTAATCGTTTCGTGACTGTTTCCCCAAAGGCATATTTCGCTAATACTTCTACATTATGCACCAAACTTGTGGGTAACAACTTATGAATTTTTGTATACCTCGAAAATTGCATCCGTTTTGGGAACTCTTTTGATGATTTAACACTCGAAATAATAATCACCTTTCTCGTAGGGATTTGTTTGGCCATTTCTTGTACTAAGATACCACCAAAGGAAACACCTATTAAAACAGGGTCTTTGTGATTCACTAAGGCACACATTTTTAAAGCGTATGTCTCAAGGCTTTCATTTTTTTCTGGTGTAAACCAAGACAATTCATGTACTTCAAAAATTTCGGGGGACAATTTAATATGTTCAAATATTAAAGGAGATGCTGCCATCCCTGGCATTAAATAAACTGGTATTTTCAAATTAATCAGTATAAAGTAAAGAAACACAAAGCTAGGAAGTTAGTGATAATTATAGTATTTTTACCTACTTATTTTTTTAAATATTACGAATTTTTCACTGATGGTAATCGAAGCTCGGAACATCTGAGAACTTTTATGGGTTTCAAAAAATAAATTAAATCAAAACTATATGAATGAAATACAAATTAAGGACAATAGTTTCTTGCGTCAGTATGAAACTAGTGTTGATGGTCATTTAGCAAAGATTGAGTATTCTTCACAAGAACGAAAAATTTTCTTAACGAAATTAGTTATACCTGAAGAAATTACCCAAACGGGTTTTAAAGATGCTTTTTTAGAGGCTGTTCTTGATGATATTCAAGAAAAAAATCTCCGAGTGGTTCCTACGAGTCCTCAGATTGCAGGGTTTTTAAGAAAAAACAGAAAATACAAAGATATGCTGCCTATTGGAATTCGTATTTAAACGGTAGCCTTATCGAACGAAAAATATACGATCAACCTCTCTCTCGAGAGGTTTTTTTATGCTTCGACCTGCGCTTCAATAAAATCAAAACGAACCAATCCGTCTTCATCAATCTTAGTTAACGCTACTCTTTTAAGTTGATTTACCAATTCAGGATCCCAAGCGGCCTTTACTTTTACATAATTTTCGGTAAATCCATGAATATATCCTGCTTTGTTTTCTCCTTCAAATAAAACAGTCTTAGTGCTGCCTAATTGACTTTCGTAAAAAGCCCTTCTCTTTTTAACCGACAAACTACGTAGCATTTTACTGCGTTTGTTTCTTACTTTTTTGGGAACCACATTCAACATATCAGCCGCTACTGTGTTATCGCGTTCAGAATAGGTAAAAACGTGTAAATAAGAAATATCTAATTCGTTTAAAAAATGGTAGGTCTTTAAAAATAACTCGTCTGTTTCGCCTGGAAAACCAACAATAACATCAACACCAATGCAAGCATGTGGCATTACTTCTTTAATTTTAGTAACACGATCCACATACAAATCGCTTAAATAACGCCGACGCATCAACTTTAAAATTTCGTCACTTCCACTCTGCAAGGGAATATGAAAATGGGGCACAAAAGAATTGCTCTTGGCGACAAAGTCGATTGTTTTATTCTTTAAAAGATTAGGTTCTATAGATGAAATTCGCAACCTGTGGATGCCTTCAATTTTATCTAAAGCCTCAACCAAATCGTAAAAAGTATGCTCATGTTTTTTGTTTCCAAACTCACCCTTCCCATAATCACCAATATTAACTCCCGTTAAAACAATTTCCTTGATGTCTTGGGAAGCTATTTCGTAAGCATTCTTGACTACGTTTGCTAAGGTATCACTTCGGGAAATACCGCGGGCTAAAGGAATGGTGCAATACGTACATTTATAATCACATCCGTCTTGTACTTTTAGAAAAGCTCTTGTTCTATCGCCAATAGCATAACTACCTACATAAAAATCAGCTTCTTCTATTTCGCAGGAATGAATAGCACCAAAATTGTTTTTTGAAAGGTCATTGATGTAATCTGTGATCTTAAACTTTTCGGTAGCACCTAGCACCAAATCAACACCATCAACGGCTGCTAATTCTTCTGGTTTTAATTGTGCATAACAGCCAATGGCCGCTACAAAAGCCTCTGGGTTTACTTTTTGAGCTTGTTTGACAATATTTTTAAAGCGCTTATCTGCATTTTCAGTCACCGAACAGGTATTGATCACATACATATCGGCTTTCTCTGAAAAATCTACACGATCAAAACCTTCGTCTTGAAAGCCTCTTGCAATGGTCGATGTTTCTGAAAAATTTAGCTTACAGCCTAAGGTATAAAATGCCACTTTCTTTTTCACTATACTATGATTTGAATTTGTGTACTGTTAATTGATTTAGTGCAAAGATAAGGCTTGGTTTAGAATGGAAATGATTTAGAAAAGAGAAAAAAGATAAGAGCGCAGAGAAAAAACACTTTATTCCAACTAAGCTCTAACAGTTATCTATTATTTTACTTTCGACATTAGACTTTAGATTAAATTAAAAAAAACTATCCTAAGGTCTGTTTAAGTTCAAGAACCCACGATTAGCTTAATTATAATTAACTATATGCTACCAACTACCCTCTACTGAACTTCCCTGATTAGAGTTGACCGTTTTTAATTAATTTTCGTTATCAAATATA
>CAXBCN010000023.1:0-62807 GCA_963974535.1 uncultured Cellulophaga sp. | reverse complement strand
AATTGGGGATTGTGTCCAAGACCTGTGCAGGGAAGCTCTTTTCCCGAAATGTAGCCTTTCGCGAAATGCAGGGGAATGTGCTGAACGGTTTATGAAAACTGATTATTCTCGTTTAGTAGTATGTTAAGCGGACTTGACTTTAAAGGTGTAGATTGGGAATGAAGTGTTTCCCGTTTTTTAAGGGATTAATGAAATGGAAATTGGAAACTTTGAAGTTGTGTCCAAGATATTTAAAGTGAAGCGTATTTACCGAAATGAAGCTTTTTCCGCAGAATGCAGGGGAATGTGCTGAGTGAGTTATTAAAGTGATTATACCGTCATAAATAGACTACTAATAATTTCTAAAACAAAGCAAACATTATTCAACATGTAATTTGTTCAAACAATTTACCCAGAGTTTTAAAAGTTTATAGGCTTAGGTTAATTAACTAATTGCAAGCAAAATGACTATTTATTTAATGTACAACTTATATAAAAAATTAATTCCCTAAAAATGAAAATTATTGGTAGTGCTGTCTTGGAATTGATAATACCCAATTACTTTGATTTGTTTATGCTTGTATTCTATATCTTTCAGCCAAGTTGATTAAGATTGATTCTGATGAATATTATAATATGATGAATAAATTAAAAAGTATCCTTTATCCACTTATATGGCTTTCGGTTTACCCAAAGACCTCTAGTAAAATCTGGGAAGTCTTGGGGTTCTCCATTGTTTTCAATAGATACTTCTGACAATGGGGTAATGGCGCTCCATGCGGCTGCATCATAAGCATCCATTGGTGGTGCCATGTTTTCTTTCGCAGACTCAATAAAAGAATTTAAAACAAAGTAGTCCATGCCACCATGACCAGCGCCTGTAGCCAACTCACCATACTTTTTCCATAAGGGGTGGTCATATTCTTTTAACCATTCCGAGTCCGAATCCCATTGGTGTGGTTTAGATTTACCCTCTATATATATTCTATTACCATCGTTTTCCCACAAACCTTTTGCCCCTTGAACTCTAAACCCTAATGAATAAGGTCTTGGTAAATTAACATCGTGGGTTATAATAATGGTTTCGCCATTGGTGGTTTCTACCGTGGTTGTAATCACATCGCCTTGCTTAAATTTTAATTTTGCATTAGGGTGATCACTACCCCCATTTTCAACAATGTAATTATGCAAACCTATACCTTTAGTGGCGTGTGATGTTAAGGAAGAAAAACGATTCCCCCTATTAATATCACACATGGCAGCAATAGGCCCTACGCCATGGGTAGGATATACATCAGCATTTCTTAAAAGGGAATGCTGGGTTCGCCATTTTGATTCAGATATACCTTTATCCCCAAATTCGACTCCTTTACCATAGGCAGTTTTCCCGTCATTAAACTTCACTCCACGCAAATCGTGTTGATACCCACATCTAAAATGAACCAATTCTCCAAATACATCTTGCTTGACCATATTAAGCACCGCCAGCACATCTCTGCGGTAGTTTACATTTTCAAGAATCATGAGGTGTGAGCCCGTTTCTTCATGAGTATTTACCAAATCCCAACATTCTTCCAAGGTGTTTGCCGCAGAAACTTCTAAACCAGTATACTTACCTGCTTTCATAGAATCTACAGCCATTCTAGTATGCCAAAGCCATGGCGTAGAAATTACAATAGCATCAACTTCTTTAAGTTCTAATAAGTTTCTATAGTCATCATCAGATTTTCCAAAAACTTTAGGCTTTTTAAATCCTGCATCAGCTATCATTTTTAAGGAAAGATTTATTCTTTCAGGATCAACATCACAAATAGCCGTAATCTCGGTATCTGTGCGTAACAAGGCATTATTTAAATGATTAACACCTCTTAACCCAACTCCTATAAATCCTAATTTTAATTTCTGATTATTTGCACCTAAAGCGCCAAATGATACATTCGGTAACATGGTCAATCCAACTCCAGCTATTGCCGTTTTTTTAACAAAATCTCTCCTTGATTTCATACTATATGTTTTTTTTGTTTCCTTTTTCAGGAATGATTAGACTAAAAAGATATCCAAAACTAAAACACGAGGCAACTCCAAAAAATGAATACATTAAAAAGTTGATCTCTGTGAAAGCACTTATATACCATATTAAAATGGCACTAACTAATAATCCAAGTAAAGTTCCTGTAGCATTGGCTTTTTTAGTAAGCATACCCAAAAGAAACATGCCTCCAAGACCGCCGGTAAAAAGCCCTAAAAACCTATAAAATTGATCCCAAAGCGATTTAATATTGGAACTTGCCATCCAAAGTGCTAATAAAACCCCTAAAACACCTGTAACGATGGTGACTATTCTTGCTATTCTCAACAATTTAATATCATCTACTTTAGGCTTAAAGTGAGCATGAAAATCATTACAATAGGCCGTAGAAACTGAATTTAAACTACTACTTATACTTGACATGGCAGCAGAAAAGATTCCGGCTACCAACAAGCCAGAAATACCTAAGGGTAACTCTCTTACGATATACCAAGGAAAGATAGAATCATTATTAGAAATACCAGGAGAAAGTTTACTTGGCATTTCAGAATAAAATATAAACAAAAGTGTTCCTATTCCAAAAAAGATGATCGTGGCAGGGAGGGTAAGGACTGCATTGGTATAAAGTGTTTTCTGCGAGTCTTTAACGCTATTACTAGTTAAATAGCGCTGTACGATGGTTTGGTCCGTTCCTTGTGTCACCATGGCAGAAGCAAGTCCTCCGATAAATACTACCCAAAATGTAGAATCTGTAAAATTCAGATCAAGATTCGCGATATTGAATTTATCCCTATCTGAAGCATAGGAAATCATTTCACCGAATGAGGTTTCGGTATGTAACATTATCCATACTACGGCTAACACACTACCTCCAAGAAGAACTATAACTTGCATCACATCTGTCCAAACTACAGCTTCTATTCCTCCAAAGGTTGTATAAAAGATACACAAAATACCCATAATAAATATACTAATTTCAACAGGAATTCCTGTTACTATAGAAATTGCCAAAGAGGGCAATAATAGAACGATACCTATTCTACCTAATTGAAATAAAATAAAGGAAAAACTTCCGAAAGCTCGAGCTGTATAATTGAACCTATTCTCAAGATATTCGTAGGCTGTTTTAATCTTTAACTTATTGAAAAAAGGAATAAAAATAAACGCAATAACAGGAGTAATCAAAATAGCCGTTATATTCAAAAAAAAGAATGACCAATCAGTTACAAAAGCCTTTGCAGGAATAGCCATAAAAGTAATGGCGCTTAATAAAGTTCCAAATACACTTAATCCTGAAGCCCACCATGGAATTCGCCCACCACCTGTAAAATAATCCTCTGTAGATTTTTGTTTACGAGCAAAATAGAGCCCTATCAGTACTGATATTAAAAGGTATAAAGCGAGAACAACATAATTAACAGTCCCAAACGGATGCACGGCATCTGCAATTTTAAATCTCTGAACATTTGGAGTCCGAATACCAGGTGAAACCTCTCCCGAAACTACTATAAAGTCATCTTTATCCTTAAAGGAAAGTGCCGTGACTGGTATTTTTACTTCAAGCGTATCATACACAAACCACTTTTTTGTAATGGTATTATAGGCTAAAATTTCTTTTGAAAAACCCTGATGGTAGTTTAAAATGTCATCTCTTCTATTGGTCAATTTATTTATGATAGAATCGATGGGGTTACTGTTTAGTTGTAAAGCAATAGTTTCTAACTCATTAAAAAGTACCTCATCACTACCTCCATAAACCATAACATGCATGGAGCCCATGGTTTCAACAGAAGCTCCCATCAATACCCTTACTTTTCCATCTATGAGCAAATCGCCTTCATCTTTCCATTTTTGCTCTTTTAAATCAAAAGATAAATAATTTGTTATCATTTTTGATTTTTCCCCTTTCACCTCACTCCTACCACCAATCACAAATATTTTTTTATTCGTTTGGGTTTCTTGGACAGCTATACTGTGTAGTGCTCTTGGAAGTCCAGGAAAATCTACTAACTTTTCCCAGTTTTGAGGTGATTCTAAACTTAATCTGTAAAATGAATTTGTACTACCCTCCAAACCATTACCCCCAACTACATACACAAAATCATCAATCACTACGGCATCCGAATTTGCTAATTTTTCTGGTAACTTAGGATATTCGGTCAAGTCTATTTCAGCAGAATTGGCGTCGTAGGAAAGTAAAAAAACGAGATCACTACTTGAGCTTTCGGTATTTCCCCCTATTATAAGTACACCTTTTTCAGTCGATACTGAGGCCGAATAAGCTAAGGGTATGGGCAATTTTTTCAGCGAAAATCGCCATTGACCATCTTGAAATATATAAATACGATTACTCCAGACTTTTTTGCCACCTTCCCAAGGCAACCCATTAGGAAAGTTTGCACCTCCTGCTGCAAGTATAACTCCATTAGTTCTTCCACCAAACATACCGGCATAACCAATGGATTTTTCGCTAGAATCTTCGGACGGTAAGCTAGGCATATCCTCTATGCTCAATTTTGAAACTTCTTGTCCAAGAGCCGTTAAGAAGCTTAAACTAAAAAATATAAAAATTACGAAACACTTAAATATCTTCATTTTTGATTATTTATTTTTCAAATTAAACCTCCATGTTTTCGCAAATAAAAAGTATAAATTTTTTCTTAATATAAGTTTCAATGAAGAAAAAAAGAGTAAAAGTAAAATTGATAGTTAAACAATTACGACACGAAGTTAATAAAAAAAAGCATATTGTATTATGTTATACATAAAAACATTTATCTTAGCATTATTCTGAAATTAATATACCTTATAAATTTAGAATAGTAAGATTTATACAATGAAAAATACTTCCGCATACCTATTTATATTTCTACTAGTCATTATTTCCTCTTGTTCTTCCTCAAAAGCACCTAAACCTTTAGTACCTATACCGACTATTTATCAAACGGAATGGCAAGAAATGGAATTGTACGGATTTATTCACTTTAGCATCAATACCTTTACAGATGTTGAATGGGGTTATGGTGACAAATCTCCAGAATTATTCAATCCTACCCAATTAGATACACGACAATGGGCAAGGGTAGCCAAGGACGCTGGAATGAAAGGTTTAATTTTAACCAATAAACATCACGACGGTTTTTGCTTATGGCCCTCAAAATATACAGATTATTCTGTAAAAAATTCTCCTTGGAAAAATGGTCAAGGTGATGTGGTTAAAGAACTAGCCGAAGCTTGCAGAGAATATGGACTTAAAATGGGTATTTATTTATCGCCTTGGGATAGAAACCATGCCGATTATGGAAAACCTGAGTATATTGATTATTTTAGAAATCAACTTACCGAGTTATTAACCAATTACGGTGATATTTTTGAGGTTTGGTTTGATGGTGCTAATGGTGGCGATGGCTATTACGGTGGCGCAAATGAAGTGCGTACGGTAGTTAAAAAAACATATTACGATTGGGAAAACACTAATAAATTAATCCGAAAATTACAGCCAAATGCTATTATTTGGAGCGATAATGGACCAGATGCACGTTGGGTTGGCAACGAACATGGCTTTGCATATGAAACTACCTGGTCGCCATTGCTAAGAGATTCTATTTATGGCGGTATGCCAGAATATAATACTAAATATGCTTTTGGTCAAGAAAACGGAACGCATTGGGTTCCCGCAGAAGCCGATGTATCGATCAGACCTAATTGGTATTACCATAAATCAGAAGATAATAAAGTAAAATCCCTGGAACATTTATTAGATATTTATTACAGATCTATAGGACAGAACAGTACTTTACTACTAAACCTACCTGTTGACCGTAGAGGTTTAGTGCATGAAAATGATGAGCAACAACTTAAAAAACTAACTGCACAGCTAAAAGAAGATTTTGCGACAAACTTAGCCTTGAATACCAATACTTCGGCCAGTCATATTAGAGGTAACGACACTAAATACGCATCAAAAAATACAGTTGATGGCAATAAAGACACGTATTGGACTACAGACGATGCAACAACCAAAGCTTCCTTAACTATTGATTTTGAAAAACCAACGCTTTTTAATCGTTTTTTAGTGCAAGAATATATACCACTTGGGCAGCGTGTAAAGCAGTTTTCAGTTGATGCAGAAATTAATGGAGAATGGAAAACGATAAGCTCACAGACTACTATAGGTTATAAACGTATTTTAAGGTTTGAAGATGTAAAAGCAACTAAACTAAGGTTAAATATCGAAGCCTCTAAAGCATGTCCACTAATTTCAAACATAGCTATTTATCATGCGCCTTTAGTTATCGATATTCCTAAAATTAATAGAAATAAAGACGGTATTGTTACGCTACAAGCTCCGGATGATGGGGTAGAAATTTTTTATACTTTAGATACTAGTGAACCTACGTTATTATCTTTAAAATATGCGAAACCTTTTAGTATCAACCAACCTACAACACTAAAAACATTTTCATACGATCCACAAAGGCAACGAAAAAGTGAAGTCAGCATCGAAAATTTCGACATTTGTAAAAAACTTTGGAAAATAAGCAGTCCCAATACTACCGAAATACCGAATGAAGCTATTGATGAAAACCTAGCTACAAACTGGAATACAACCAAAAACGTATTATCAGAATATAAAATAGATCTTGGCGAAACAATTAATTTAAAAGGCTTTACCTATTCTCCTACACAAGGGAGATGGGTATTGGGCATCATTACACATTACAGTTTTTACGGAAGTGATGACGGACACAGTTGGGTAAAATTAGCTCAAGGAGAGTTCTCTAATATTATAGCAAACCCTATTCAACAAAAAGTGCTATTTACAAAACCTTTTGCTGTAAAATACATCAAATTAATTGCTGACAAAACAATGAATGATAGTAACACTATCCAAATTGCTGAAATTGGCGTTATCACTAAATAATAAATATATCAACTTATGAAAAATTCATTTCCCCTATTCATCGCAATTTTATTTTTTGCTTGTAGCAACCCAAATAAAGACTTTGCAAATGTAGCCTTTGACTACCCTATTATTCCTAAACCAGTTTCTTTAGAAATGCAAAAAGGACGATTTTTAGTTAATTCAAAAACAAAAATCACAGGCGATTATAGTCTTAAAAATGAAGGCAACTACCTTGCGGATATGTTAAGTCTTTTGAGTGATAGCGCAGTTAAGTTTGAAGAGGGCACTACTGGCAACATTCAACTTACCATTGATGAAACCATTGAAAATGACGAAGGCTACGCACTTTCTGTTAGTCTTGACGCGATTAAAATTTCCGGAAAAACATCAAAGGGTATTTTTTACGGAATTCAAACGCTAAAACAATTATTACCCGCTTCTAGAGAAGATAGTAGAACTGCAGATCTAACTATTCCAGCGGTTACTATTGAAGATAATCCAAGGTTTGTGTATAGAGGAATGCACTTAGATGTGGCCCGCCATATTTTCCCAGTATCGTTTATAAAAAAATATATCGATTTAATTGCGATGCATAAAATGAATACTTTTCATTGGCATTTAACCGAAGACCAAGGTTGGCGTATTGAAATAAAAAAATATCCTAAATTAACAACTATTGGCGCTCATAGAAGTGGAACTATTATTGGCCATCATCCTGGAACGGCAAACGATGAAGAAGCCTATGGTGGATTTTACACACAAGAAGAAGTAAAAGAAATTGTAAAATATGCAGCGGACAGGCACGTAACTGTTATTCCTGAAATAGAATTACCAGGCCACGCTAGTGCGGCAATTGCTGCCTACCCTTCATTAAGTTGTTTCCCAGAGGAGCCAACATTGGTTACTAATAATATGGGGTCAAAAGCTGGAAAAGAAATACAAGCGAACGGAACAGCAAAAATAGTACAAGAAACTTGGGGTGTTTTTGACGATGTCTTTTGCGCTGGTGATGAAACAACTTTTGAGTTTTTAGAGGCTGTTTTAACAGAAGTTATGCCATTATTCCCTTCCGAATATATACATATTGGTGGAGATGAATGTCCTAAAGCAAACTGGAAGAGGTGTCCAGCTTGCCAAAAACGAATCAAAGAACAAAATTTAAAAAATGAATACGAGTTACAAAGTTATTTTATTCAGCGTATTGAAAAATTTGTAAATTCAAAAGGGAAAAAAATAATTGGTTGGGACGAAATTTTAGAAGGTGGTTTGGCACCTAATGCTACCGTAATGTCTTGGAGAGGGGAAAAAGGAGGTATAGAAGCGGCCAAGCAGAAACATGATGTTATTATGACACCCGGTCATTCGTGCTATTTTGACCACTACCAAAGCACAGATAAAGACAATGAACCTTTAGCTATTGGTGGCAAAACTACAGTTGAAGATGTCTATGCTTACGAACCTATTCCTATGGAATTAACTGCCGAAGAAAGTCAGTATGTTCTTGGAGCCCAAGCAAACGTATGGACGGAATACATGAAAACTACGGAACATGTGGAGTATATGATTTTACCTAGAATGACCGCCTTATCCGAAGTTGTTTGGTCTCCGAAAGAAACCAAAGATTGGGATGATTTTAAGTCGCGCTTACATAGCATAAAAACCCATTACGATGCTATAGGTTTAAATTATGCAAAACACGCTTTTGAAACCAAAAAAGATACAACACCATCAGCAGCACATTAAGAGGAATAGAAAGAAAATCAAACCTTAGTACGAGCTATCAAAAAATATGTGTAAAACAAGCTAAGAAAACTAAGATCTATGTTTAAAATTTCACTTAAAAAATATGAAATACACGACCTATTTTTCAATGGGATTCGCACTAGTATTAAGTTTTAGTAGCTGTCAGAATCCCTCAAAAACCTTTGCAGAAAGTGAGGTTTCGGTAGTACCAAAACCTAGTGAAATGATCTTAGCAGAAGGTTCTTTTGTTGTTTCTAAAGACACAAAAATTTCGCTAGTGCTAGAAACTCAAAAACCAGCCGCAAAATATTTATCTGATTTATTTGAAAATGCCGCAGGATATTCGCTAACTATTTCTGATACCGGTACAAACGGAACTATTGTTTTTATAGAAGAGCCTAGCATAAAGCCCGAAGCCTACCATTTAGAGGTAACCCCTCATAAAATCACTATAAAAGCTAGTGATGCCGCTGGCTACTTTTATGGTGTTCAAACCCTACGCCAACTGCTACCACCTACTGTTGAAAAAGAAGCTAACGAAACTCAAAATTGGTTGGTACCCAGTATCACCATTAATGATGAACCACGTTTTGGATGGCGTGGAATGCACATGGATTTTAGTCGTCATTTTTTTAGTATGGACGAGGTAAAAACCTTCTTAGACTATATGGCGCTCTACAAGTTGAATACCTATCACATGCATTTAACAGACGATCAAGGTTGGCGCATCGAAATAAAACAATACCCATTATTGACCGAAAAAGGCGCTTGGCGAATAGAAAGTACGCATGATAAAGCTTGTAAAGAGTTGGCAAAAACCGATCCTTCTTATACGATAGATGAACAGCACTATCACCAAAAAGATGGACAAAGATTGTATGGTGGCTTTTTTACACAAGAACAAATAAAAGAAATAATAGCCTATGCATCAGAACGGCAGATTGAAGTAATACCAGAAATTGGTGTACCCGGACACTTTAAAGCAGCTATTGATAACTATCCTTTTCTTTCCTGTACAGGAGAACCTGGCTGGGGAGAAGTTTTTTCGAACCCTGCTTGTTTAGGAAAAGAAACTTCATACGAGTTTACTAAAAACGTGCTTTCAGAAATTGCAGCTTTATTTCCGTCAGACTATATTCATATTGGTGGCGACGAGGTAAATATTCAAGCATGGAAAGAATGTCCTCGTTGTCAAAAGGTAATAAAAGATAATAATCTAGCCAACGAACACGAATTACAATCTTTTTTTAATAGAGATATTGAGGCCTTCTTAAAAACGAAAGGTAAAAAATTAATAGGTTGGGATGAAATTGTAGAAGGTGGATTATCTGAAGACACCACCATGATGTGGTGGCGTAATTGGGCACCAAAAATGCGTGATAAAGCTGCCAATAATGGGAATAATATGATTATTACACCGTGTTTTGAGTACTATTTTGATGCACAAAATGATGTTACGCCTTTTGAGAAAGTCTATAATTACGAACCCGTTCCTGAAGAATTTACAGCTGATCAGGCTAAGCACGTTTTAGGCATACAAGCTAATTTATGGTCAGAGATGATTCCGAATTTTAAGCGTTTACAGTATATGGCGTTTCCTAAGATTTTAGCCATGGCAGAAACAGCTTGGACATCCAAAGAGGATAAAAATCATGAAGATTTTCAAGAACGAATGAAATTACAACACCAACGATTAGATGCTTTAGGCATCAGCTATTTCATTCCAGCAGTATCAGGCTTAAATGATAAGGAAGCTTTCATTAACAAAGCAGTTCTTGAACTAAAGGCGCCATTAGATGGAATGGAAATTTACTATACCATCGATGGCAGTGAACCCACAAAAATAGCTATAAAATATACCAATCCATTAGAATTTACAGAGACTACCACTTTAAAAACCATTGCCTTTAGAGGTGATGTACCTAGCGTAGTAAAAACAACACTAGTAGAAAAGCAACACTATTTAGAACCTGTTGGTATTAAAGAAACTACAAGGGCTATAAAACAATGGGTAGATATAGATAAATTTAAAGTGGTAGATGATATCATTTTACCTGACAATGCTACTTTCACCTCGGTTAATGCTATTAATTTTTCTGGGTATGATGGTGAGCAAAACGTTTCTATGGTCTTTAAAGGTCATTTTTATGCAGAAGAAGAGGGTTTATTTGAATTTGCCACCAAATCTGACGACGGTAGCTTACTTTATATTGCTGATAATCTGGTGGTAAATAATGGAGGTAACCATTCCGCTATTGAAAAAAATGGTATGGTCGCCCTAAAAAAAGGATGGCACCCAATAACAGTGAAATTCCATGAAGCAACAGGTGGCGGACAGTTAACCGTTTGGTACACCGCACCTGGTGGAGAAAAAAAGGTTTTAGCGGGTAGCGTTATTACTGAATAAAATATTTACATGTTATTGTAAAGTTCGATATAGTAATTATCGAGTTTTTCAGAATCTTTATATTTTAAGCGGGTTTCTTTTAATTTCTGTTTCATTTCATTCACTATTGTGGCATAATCAGCATCATCAATTACATTATTAGTCTCCTGTGGATCTTTTTTACGGTCGTACAACTCCCATTCATTTACATCATGGTAAAAATGAATGATTTTATAGGATTTTGTGGCTATACCGTAATGCCTTTTTACAGCGTGTTCTGCTGGGTATTCATAATAATGATAATATACTGCTTCTCTATCCCAAACTTCTTTTTTACCAGTTAAAAGTGGCACCAAACTTTTCCCTTGCATATCTTCGGGGGCAGTTACTCCTGCTACTTCTAAAAAAGTTTGTGCAAAATCTAAATTCTGCACCATTTCATCCTCTGTTATTCCCTTACCTATTTTAGTAGGCCATTTGATTAAAAGTGGCGTTTTAAAAGATTCGTTATACATAAAACGCTTATCAAACCAACCATGTTCGCCTAGATAAAAACCTTGATCAGAGGTATAAATAACGATTGTATTATCCGCCAATTTCTCTTCCTCTAGATAATCTAAAACCCGACCTACATTGTCATCTACAGACGCAATAGTACCTAAGTAATCTTGCATATACCGTTGGTATTTCCAAACGGTTAACAAAGAGTCATTCATGGTCGGATATCGCTGTTTAAAATCTTCATTAATGGATTCGTAAATTTCATCCCAACTAGCGCGTTGCTCGGCATTCATACTTCCTAAGCTTTGTCCTAAGCTACTCCATTCTCTAATCCCTAATGCTTTAATTGTCTCTGGGGTAAGTTTGTTGTCATTGGTTAAAGACATGTGTTTAAAAATTCCCATTTCAGCAGTTTTAGAAGCCGTACCTCTTGTTTCATAGCCATCAAAAAGCGTTGCTGGCAGTGGAAATGTTTTCTGCGTAAACTCCGTATAATATTTTTTACTCGGTAGCCACGCTCTATGTGGCGCTTTATGCAAATACATCAGCATAAAAGGTTTTTTTGGATCTCTTCGATTTTTCATCCAGTCTAAAGTAAGATCTGTAGTAATATCAGTTACGTACCCTTCGACAATGGTATCTCCTTTTTGCGTGATAAATTTTGGATTATAATACGCCCCTTGACCCGGTAAAATTTTAAATTCATCAAAACCCTTTGGATTGTTGCCAAAATGTAATTTTCCAAACATAGCGGTTTGATAACCTGCCTTTTGGAGCAATTGTGGAAAAGTAACGTTGGTGGTATCAAACTTACTTAAATTATCAATTTTACCATTAATGTGACTGTGCTTTCCTGTTAATATAACTGCTCGCGAAGGTGCACAGATAGAATTGGTGACACTGGCATTGGTAAATAACATGCCTTCATTAGCAATTCTATCAATATTAGGCGTCTTTATCAAGGTAGTATCGTAAGCACTAATGGCCTGATAGGCGTGATCGTCGGACATAATGAAAATAATATTAGGCTTTTCAATAGCCTCTTTTTTTGCTTCTTTTTCAGTACAACTAAATATTAAAATTGTAGCTGTAAAAATGATAATATGCTTTAATATATTCATACTTTTTTATTTTTTGTCTGCTATTAGTGCTTCAACTTCTTTCATAACAAAGGTATCGTTCTCAGGTGTTTTATGTTCTTTTTTAACGATTTCAAAGAATTTTTTTAGTAGTTCTGGATGTTGATCCATTAGGTTATTTTCTTCTTTTATATCCGTAGTTAAGTCATATAATTCTACTGATTTATTGCCTTCTTTGATATTTATCCAAATCATTTTCCAGTTGTCCATCCGAACTGCAATCTGTCCATTATACCCTATAAATTCCCAATATAAGTACTCGTGTTTTTCTTGTGCTTCTGAATTCGTAAAGGCATTATAGAAACTAATTCCGTTACTTTTATAATCGGTTTTTACGCCAGCGATTTCGGTTAACGTAGGCAACACATCATAAAAAGCAGAAATATGATCGTTTGTAGCACCTGTCTTTATTTTAGCTGGCCACGTGGCAATCATAGGCACTCTAATTCCACCTTCATAAGTAAACCCTTTTACCCTTCCCCGCGTATTTTGAAATTTCCCTGAACTATTAAACCACTCAGAATTTGCGCCGCCATCTCCAGGACTTGCTGGTCCATTATCTGAAGTAAAAATAATTAAGGTATTATCATACAAGCCTTCTTCTTTTAAGTAGCTGACCAACTTACCCACATTTTCATCTAAATAAGAAACCATAGCCGCATAGGTGGCTCTTGGATTTTTAGCTGGAAAATAACTGCCGCGCTCTTTCTTAAAGAAATAAGGTTCTTCTTCTCCGAATTTCTTCACATAGTGATCTACCCATTTTTGTGGGGCTTGCAAGGGTACGTGCGGAATGGGACTTGCCCAGTACACGAAAAAAGGATATTGTTTATTTTCCGCAATAAAGCCCATCATTTTATCAAAAATCAAGGTTGGACTATAATCGGGCTGTATGTATTTTTCATAAGAAGAAGCTAAAAATTCATCACTTTCCTTTGATAAACCCGTATGTGGAGCTATCGTATCATTATTCAAGGCATAGCGATTTTCATTTTCGTACAAATGGACTGGTGTATAGGTATGTGCTTGACGCTGACAGTTATAACCAAAAAAGTAATCAAAACCCATTTTTGTAGGAATAGAATTCGTGTGAGGTGCTCCTAACCCCCACTTACCCACTATAGCAGTTTTGTATTCCGCGGTTTTTAATAATTGTGCTATAGTTACGGTGTTTTCTGGCATTGGGCGCTGCCCTTCCAAAGTAGCGTCTTTAATCATTGCGGTATAATCCCAAACATTACCTCTTGAAGCCCATTCATCATTACCACGAATAGATGCAAGACCAGCATGTTTACCTGTTAACAAAGAAGCTCTTGCAGGAGCGCAAACTGGTGCAGCGGTATAATGCTGTGTAAAAAGCATTCCGTTTTTAGCCAAGGTATCAATGTTTGGCGTTTCTATTTTTGTCTGTCCGTAAACTCCCAAATCGCCATAGCCCAAATCATCAGCTAAAATATAAATGATATTTGGTTTTTGATTCTTTGGCTTTTGCTCTTTTTTCAACGTATTTTTGAAACCACAGCCGATCAATAAAAAGAAAGTGCTTAAAATTAAAAGATTGATGTTTAATTTCATTCTAATTCATGATTTTTGATAATCTTATTTATCTTGAAAAATATTAAATGGTTTTGAAGTACCTTTTAATGTCAACACCACCATGCCATGGGTTGGCACTTCAAAAGACAAACTTTTTTCGGTTGTTTTTTTAAAATCTTTTTTAGCCCATACATCGCGATAGGTGTAGCCTTGATCTGTATCGAAACCAATAGTTGCTAGATCAAAACTAATGGTAGCTGTTTCTTTGGATCTGTTTAGTAAGGCTACGGCAACTTTTCCGCTCATAGTATGTACCAAGGGTTTTGCCCAAACCTCTACATCTCCATTATCCACCAAACGGCGGGCTTGATATACCAACGGATCTTGATTGATAGCAATAACTTCTTTGTTGGTTAAAATCTCAATGGTTTGATCCGTCATATTTCTCAGGTCATTACCGGCTAAAAGAGGAGAATTCATCATACACCACATGCTAAAATGGGTTTTGTCTTCTTCATAACTCATCCCACGACCTACTTGTAGCATATCCATGTCGTTTACGTGACCTGGAGAAGAATAACGCCATAAATCTGCATTCAAATCAATAATACTTAAAATGGAATGGAACTGGTTAGAAATATCACCAGATATACGCCAAGAATCTGCTATCTGAAGTGCCCATTCGCCAGGAAATTCCCACCTACAAATATTATACACTGTATTCGGTTTTATTTCTTGGATGATATTGGCTATTTGTGTGTAACGTACCTCTTCATCTAATCCTAACCAATCGCCTCCGCACCAATCTACTTTAATAAAATCGTAATCCCAATCTTTAAGGAGTAATTTTAAATCCTTACGATCGTGCCCAAAAAGTCCAGAACCGACACTAATCGTATCTTTATCCCAATGAGAACCACAGGTATTAATGCCTGCATCCGAATAAATACCCGCTTTTAAACCTTTGGAATGTATGTATTCTGAAATGACTTTCATCCCGTTTGGAAACCGTTCTGGATGTACCATTAAATTTCCGTCGTTATCACGACCAGCAAAAAAACCATCATCTATATTTACATAGGAATACCCAGCGTCTGCCATTCCTGTTGACACCATATAATCCGCTTGTCCCTTTATGATTTCTTCGTTGATGTTAACATGAAAATTGTTCCAGCTAGACCAACCCATAATTGGCGTTTGTGGTTTTAGCGTTTCATGGGTGCTGTTGTCATTTTCTTTTTGTATCTCTTGACTTCCATTCTGACCTTGACAAGATAGCAAGCTTATGAAAATCACTAGTAGACTATATTTATTCATACTTTAATTTTTTTCTTTTCCTACTCGGTCTTAAATTTTTCAATTTCTTAAACAATCATTAAGCTCAAACCTGCCGGCAGGCAGGGAGCCTAAATTTTACATCAAATAATTACTATTCTTTTTAATTTTGAATCGGCATGATCCAGTACGAATACGAATAGTCTTGATAAGGTAATCTGTATTCTTCCAAAGGTAATGTTCCCCAACTGGTAATGCTTCCTAAACCTTGTTGAAAACCGTCGATGTTTACAAAAACTTGTTTTCTAGCATCTAATTCGCCTGCGTTTTTTTGTGTTCTTTCGTCTCCAGAACTTAAATCGTCTTCGCTATAATTTAAGGCTGAAAAATGAAAAGGAGTTTCGCTCAAAAATTGAATTCCTGAACCATCTGCTTTGGTTATTTTTGCCCAACGAACATCGAGTTTGTTTCCTGTTTCTTGTGGCCGAATATACGGGAAGTATTGCTCGGCTACTGTTTGTTCAAATATGCCAAACTTTGCGGCATGTTGACGGTCTGAGTAGGCTTCAAAAGGGCCCTTTCCGTAGTAACTAATGTTTTTATAATCCGCGGATAGCACTAAGGAATTCCCAAATTTAAACATATTTGAATATTCCCCTTTTAAGGCCTTTAATTGGTTCGTGATTTTTACTGCTCCATTAGCTTGAACATTATAGCTTATTTCAATTTGCGCATCGCCATCAAAAATATCTCTCGTAAAAATTAGCTGCACATCACTTTTAGAAACTTGCTTTATTGCTGTGGTAACAGTACCAGATGTTGGTGCATCTTTCCATTTTTTAAAGCGCATTTGCGTTCCAGCGCCATAATCGTTATCTACTGGAGCGCGCCAGAAATTAACTCTTGGGGCTTCTGTAAATAAATTTTCATTATTTAGTTGATATGATGTTAGCTTTCCTTCTTTTTTGTTGAATTCAATAGTAAATTCGTTTCCTACAACGCTAATTTCATTACCTTTTGTAGTGTACTTAAGCACATCCGTAGTGTTTGCTGGTACTACTATACTACCTGCTTGCAATTTAAATTGCTCGTAGCCAATTTCATGACCTGCCTTTAACAAAGGCTCGTCTGATTTTAAAACTGCAGAAACATTTAAAAAATACTCCACACCAGACCTCAACTGCGTTTTAAACGGAATTTTAGTTGTATTTTTTGCTTGTGGTACGGTAACTATATCCGCAATACTTCCTGATTCTACAACTACCCCATTCGCTAAAATTTGCCAGTTTAAGGTATAGTTTGATAAATCTCTGAAGAAATACCAGTTTTTAATATCGATGATTCCATTGGCCACATCATTCTCGTAAAACTTCACATCTTGGTGAATGTGTTTTACTTCTAAGATATGCGGATTTGGTCTTCTGTCTGGTTGCACCAAACCGTTGTTTAAAAAGTTGTTATCGCTTGGTGTGCCTTCTGGACCAAAATCCCCTCCATAGGCAAAAATTTCTCTTTCATTTCTAAGTGTTTTCAAACCTTGATCCACAAAATCCCAAATAAAACCACCTTGTAATTTATCGTATTTTTCAAATAAATCCCAATACTCCTTAAAACCGCCCATACTATTTCCCATGGCATGTGCGTATTCACATTGCACTAAAGGTTTGGTTCTATTATCGTCTTTTGCATAAGCTTCAACATCTTTTGGGGTTGCATACATAGGCGTAAAAAGATCGGTATTCCACTCGTAAACCGCACGTTCATACTGTGTAGGTCTGGTATCATCTTGACGTTTAGCTATTAGATACGATTCATAAAAATTATAGCCATTTCCTGCCTCGTTTCCTAAAGACCAAATAACAATCGATGGATGATTTTTATCCCGTTGTACCATCCGCTCCACCCGAGAAAGATGTGCTTTTAACCACGCAGGATTGTTCGCTAGGGTCCTATCCAAAGCGTAGCCCATTCCGTGCGACTCAATATTAGCTTCATCAATCACATAAATTCCATATTCATCACACAATTCATAAAAATAAGGATCATTAGGGTAATGCGCTGTTCTTACCGCATTGATATTGTATTCCTTAAAAATTTGAATATCTCTAAGCATATCTTCTTTAGAAATTACATGACCTGTATTTGGATCATGCTCGTGGCGGTTTACGCCTTTAAATAAAATAGGCTTACCGTTTACTAAGTATTGTCCATTTTTAACCTCAGAAGTTCTAAAGCCTAATTTTCTAGAAATAGCCTCTAAAGTTGCCCCTTTTTTATCCTTAACAACGATATTTAATTGGTATAATTCTGGAAATTCTGCCGACCAGCTCTTAACTTTTGGGAATTGTTGTGTAAATTTTAAGGTCTGTTCAGCATTAGGCTCCAATGAGTAGGCAACATTTGAATTATATACAACTTTATTATCCTTAGTAATTTCAACAAAAACAGCACCTTTTTGCTTTTTAGAAGCTATATTTTTTAAATCGATAGCTAAATCTAAAACACCATCGGTATAGTTGTTTTCCAAGCCTGCTTTCGCAAAATAATCAGCCAATTGAACTTTGGGTCTGGCATACAAATATACATCGCGTTCAATACCTGAAATTCTCCAAAAATCTTGACATTCTAAGTAACTTCCGTCACTCCAACGATATACTTCTAGGGCGATAGTATTATTTCCCGGTTTTACAAATTCGCTTAGGTTAAATTCTGCCGGTAATTTTGAGCCTTGACTATAGCCTACTTTTTTACCATTTACCCATATATAGAAAGCCGATTTTACGGCGCCAAAGTGTATAAATATATCTTTTTCATCCCAATCTTGAGGTACCGTAAAGCTTCTTTTGTAGGATCCAACGGGATTATGACCATCAGGAATATCTGGCGGATTTAAACGTCCTTTTTGAAAAGGATACGAAGCGTTTACATAAATTGGCACGCCAAAACCTTCTACCTCCCAGTTGGAAGGGACTTTAATTGTGCTCCAATCTGCTGTATTATAAGACTCTTTATAAAAATCTGTTGGTCTTGACTCTGGAGCTTCGCTATACTTAAATTGCCATGTTCCGTTTAAAAGTAAATAATTCTCTGCTTTTATAAGCTCGTTTTTTTTGGCTAAATCCAAAGAACTATACGGAAAGAATGTGGCTCTAGCATCTAGCTTTTGAATGCCGATGACATCGGGATTTTCTAGCACAGGGTCTAAGGTTTGTGCCTGTACTACATTGCTTCCTAAAAATAATAGGAAAGCCATTTTTAATACCGAATTTGTACGTTTCATTAGGTCTCTTTTAATTTCTGAACGATTTATTTCTGAGTTTGATAGGCATATTCCTTACTCCATTTACTATAGGCTTCTTTTGTTCCATTTTCAAACGGCACTAAATAAAAGCTGTATGCATGTTTGTTGTTTCCTTTAAGTTGATATTGATCTTGTGGCCTAGCACCCCAACTATTATCTCCAGCTACTCCACGTTGTCCTAAATCTATATTTAATTGCACCAAATCTTGCTCTTTAATGTCAATGGTATGTTTTGAGGCGTTTATTTGAGGAATACCATCAATTCTAAATTCTGTTTCCAAAGACTCCTTTCCACTATAGTCAATGCCTACCGTAGTATCAAAATCTTCATTAGGCATGTGCAATGCGCTTATTCCTAAACCTTGGAGTTGTTTAGATGCCACCACTAGTAAACCTGAACTATTTGTATTTGAAAAGGCGGTCCAACGTACATCGGTTTTATAGCCGTTTTCTTGTGGTCGGATGTACGGAACATACTGATCTTTTACTTTAGATTCGTAAACATCAAGGAAAGCAGATGCTTTTCTGTCCTCATAGTTCTCCCAAGGACCACGACCAAAATAGCTCATATTATCATACTCTTTCTGCAATTGCATACGCATCCCCACACGAGGAATGTCCGCTGTATAAGAAGTTTCGTTTAATATATTGTTTATTTTCACCACACCGTTTGCCAAAATATGGTAGTGAGATTCAAAAGTGGTATCAACACCTGGTAAATTATAAATAATTTGAACATTTACACTACCGTCTTTGTTAGAGGCCGAAGTTAACTCTTTAACATTCATAAAGAGTGATGCCTTTTTCCAATCTATATTTTTAGCTTGCATTTGGCTGCCAAAATCATTGTCGGTTGGCGCTCTCCAAAAGTTTAGCCTTGGGCCGTTTCCATCTTTTAAAAGTTCCTTATTTTGAAATACATACGATGTAATTTGACCTTTTTCTTTATTAAACACCACTTGTACTTGAGCGTTAGAAACCCTAATGCTTTGCTTAGATTCCCTTAGCTTTAATGCTCCTGAAATAGAAGTTTTAGTGGCAATTTTTTTAAATTTATTGCTCAGCGGAATTTGCTCGTGAGCCACCTTATAAGCTTTGGGCAAAATACCCCAAGCATTTTTGGTTGATGCTGATATGATTACGAAATACTCGGTATTTTCAGTATAATCTACATCTTTCAAAGGAATTCTAATTAATTTTCCTGTATGGGTTTCTACAGAAATATCTTCTATTTTTATGGTTTTTAAAACCTTACCATCTGCTTTAATCTCCGCAGTAAAATCAAACTGATCTAAATTAGTAAAATCGTATAAGTTTTCAATTAACACGCGTAATTCATCATGGCGATTAATACCTTTATTTTTAAAATTAATAAATTCATGTGCTTTTTTAACCTCAAACAAACCGGGTTGAGGCGTACGGTCTGGAAATACAATTCCGTTATTTAAAAAGGAATTATCGGTAGGCATATTTTCACCATAATCGCCACCATACGCATAAAAACGCTCCCCTTTTTCATTGGTTTTCCAAATAGATTGATCCACCCAATCCCAAATAAATCCCCCTTGAAGATTATCATACTGCTCAATAACATCCCAATAATCTTGGAAGTTTCCCGTACTATTTCCCATAGCATGTGCATACTCGCTCGGAATATAAGGCCGATCTGTTTTTGTTTTCCCGACCGCTTCAAAAGTTGCAGTAGATGGGTATTGCGGTACAATAATATCGGTATTTGTATCCATATCCCATAAGCTACCATCATAATCTTTATAGGGGCGTTCGTATTGTACAGGGCGTTTCGTTTTATCGTTGTTCTTAATGGCATCATAGCCTTTAAAGAAATTTACACCGTTCCCACCTTCATTTCCCATAGACCAAATAATCACAGAAGGGTGATTTTTATCACGCTCTACCATACGCACCATTCGGTCCACATGTGCATTCTCCCAACTTGGCTTTTTAGCTAAAGAATGTTTCCCATAATACATGCCATGCGATTCTATATTGGCTTCATCCACCACATACAAACCATACATATCACATAATTCATAGAACCGTCGCTGCTGTGGATAATGACTTAAGCGTACCGCGTTGATGTTATTTTCTTTCCAAAGTTTAATGTCTTTCATGATTAATTCTTCGGATACTACATGCCCTGTTTCAGGGTTTGTTTCTTGGGTATTCACACCTTTTAGAGTAATGCGTTGTCCGTTAACCAAAAGCAAGCCTTGCTTAATTTCGATAGATCTAAAGCCTATTTTTGAAGTGGTTACTTCTAAGGTTTTTCCTTTTTTATTTTTCGTTTCAATTAATAAGGTATATAAATTAGGATGTTCTGCACTCCATTGTTGTACGTTTGGAATTGTGGTGTTGAAAGCAACTGAATTGCTAGCTGAACCTCCAATAGTAAAAGCTTTGGTTTCAGAAGCCATAGTTTGCCCCTCAGCATTTTGTATTTTATAGGAAGTAGTTCCTTTTTCCGTTTTTGGGTGCTTATTTTCTAAATTCAGTTCTAACTCAAAAACCCCTGTTTTGTAAGCTGCATCTAAAGTAGAAACCACTTCAAAATCTTGGATTCGTAATTTGGGTTGCGCATAAATATAAACACTACGTTCAATACCACTAATTCTCCAAAAATCTTGACATTCTAAATACGAACCGTCTGTCCATCTAAAAATTTGAATAGCTATTTTATTTTTCCCGGGTTTTGCTGTATTCGTAATATTAAATTCAGCTGGTAATTTGCTACCTTGAGAGTAGCCAACATACGCGCCATTAATCCAAACAAAACCACCTGATTTCATAGCACCAATTTGTAAGAATATTTCTTTTCCGTCCCAAGTTTCATCGATTTCAAAATCACGAACATAAGTTCCTACGGGATTATAATTATCAGGCACATTTCCCGGATTTTTTGGATAAATACGATCTACAAACTCCATATCATCAGCGATAGGTGCTTTATAATCGGCAAATTCATATTGATGATTTACATAAATAGGTATTCCGAAACCTTCTACTTCCCAGTTGGCGGGTACTTTAAGATTTTCCCAAGTACTAGTATCTTCATCAGGATTCATAAACGTAGTTGGCCTGTCCCCAGGATTTTTTACCCACTTAAATTTCCAGATTCCATCTAGAGATTTATGAAATTGAGCCTTATTATTTATGGCATTTTTTTCTGAGGTAAAAGAGGTGAATGATGCGCGGGCTGCTAACTTATTTTCGCTAATTACGGCCTCGTTTTCTATATAATATTTATAATTAGTAATAGGATCTTCCCTCTGTGCATACAGTATAGAACATGTTATGAGTATAGTGAAGTATTGTAAAAAAAACAGGATTTGTTTTAAAAATGTCATAGCTGAAAGATTATTTTCGAATGAAGTTTTTTAATGAATGTAAAGCAAGGAAAATGTCTGAGCTGGCCTGGTTATTTTTTATCATTATTTGGCAGGTTAAAGATAATTAATTGTTTTATGTTATACATAATAAAATTAAAAACAAATTTCTACCTCCTTGATGCTTCCTTTTATACAATCAAGTATTTTAAAGTTTTATGCTAAAATTGGCTTATTCATAGCTAAGATAAACAGAAACCAACCAATGGTTTAATTTATCGCCATCTACAGGAGTAGCGGGAATTTTAATTTTTAGGGTATGTTCTCCAGCTTTTAAGTCTCCTAAAGAAAGTTCCATTGGTGCGACAAAAGAACCTGGACACCAATTAGACCTTGACAAATCAGAAGATGCTATCCGCTCTTCTATTTCTTTAACTTGGTATTTACGTGTTTTATAATCAATATAACTAGCAGAGTCTTTTTTTATCCAAACTCCTGAAGTAGGATTAAAACGGCGAAATGAAGCACAATCATCACGCCATGGAATCGTATCTAATATCAACTTGTCATTGAAATAAATACTATTTTTAATTTTTATAAATTCATCCCCATCACTATGACCCCCGTGACCGGTAGTGGTATAGTAAAGTTTCGCATTTTTAGCTCCTTTTTTTAAGGTAATAGTCTGCTCTAAGTCTTTATGAGCAAAATTATCAGGTATTTTTTGTCCGCCTACATAAGGGATGGTATTTACCAAAGACATGATAGTAACTTTTTGCTGCTTTCTATTGGAATAAATCAGTTCTAAATCAAAATCGTAACCTTGAGCTGTCCAAGAATCAATCCATACACCTATATAAAAAGTACCTGTAACTAGGCTTTCTACTTGTGTAATATCCTGTTCCCAAACCACTTCTTTCTCCCAACTAGGAATATACACTGGTTTTCTATATTTTACTTGGTTATCACTATAATAGCCAACTCCAAAAGGCGTCATAAAACGCAATAATTCTACGGTTGGCTTGTAATTTTCTCCGCTAACAATACCTGCATACTTCGCATCTTTATAAGAATCTATTGGAAATTCTTTGCCTTTCTCTGCTATATCTAAAATAGAAATCTGACTAGGATCTGCCACTACAAAACAAGAACCCGATTTATCCCAACGATCGCCTTGAGATCTTACGGTTAATTTTATTTTGACATCCGTACCTTTTGAGAATTTTGGCATGGTTACTTTTTTATACACCAAACGACCTTCCATTAAACGAACAACTTCCGGATCATCCCCTTTTTCACCGCCAAAATTTATAGGATGGTTTTCAAATAATTGCTTTTTAAATTCTTCTTGTGCAAATGTTGAAAAACACAAGGAGCTTATTAAAAAACTTAAGACTATTAATTTAGAATTCATATTATGATTTTTTTTATATTTTATAAGCTTGTGCTGATAGAAAATCTAACAGAAATGTGACAAAAAAGACGTAAGCAGAAGTTAAATGTTTTTGAATACTTTCATTACCATTAAATCAATTATCAAATAAACTCTTTTAGCCTTTTTGTCGCAATTTCCGGGGTAATATCTCGTTGCGGAGAAGCAAACATTTCATAACCTACCATAAATTTCTTAACCGTTGCACTTCTAAGCAATGGTGGATAAAAACTCATGTGCCAATGCCAATGCCGATTAGCTTCACCATTAGTTGGTGACTGGTGAATACCACTGGAATAGGGAAATGAACAATTAAACAGTTTATCGTATGCCCGAGTTATCACCGAAATGGCTTCCGCAAATTGCGTCGACTCAAACGTTGACATTTCCGCGATGTTTTTTTGAGTTTTTTTAGGAACAATCATCGTCTCAAAAGGCCAAACAGCCCAGAATGGAACAAGAACAACAAAAGCATCATTTTTAAATATAATGCGCTCACTAATATCCAATTCTTGCTTTAAATAATCTCCCAATAAACTTGAATGGTTTTCTTTGTAATACGTTAATTGCTGTTTGTCTTTTTTATCAACTTCGTTGGGTAAGGTTGATTGGCTCCATATTTGTCCATGGGGATGAGGGTTACTGCACCCCATTACCTCTCCTTTATTTTCAAATATCTGAACATAATTTATTCCAGCGATTTCTCCAAGCGTGTTGTATTCTTTTTGCCATGCTTCTACTACTTTAATAATAACATTAACATCCATATCTGCCAAACTTTTCGAATGGTCTGGACTGAAACAAATGACTTTACAAATACCTGTTTCACTGTGTGCCATTAATAATCCTTCCTCCAATTGAAATGTTTTAGAATCCTTTTGTAACGCTGCAAAATCATTTGTAAACACAAAAACATCTGCATAATTGGGGTTTAGCTTACCATTAATTCTGGTGTTTCTTGCACACAAATAGCAGGTTTCATCATAAGGTGGTCTAACTTCATTTGATGCAGGTTCATTCTGGCCTTGCCAAGGGCGCTTGGCGCGATGTGGTGATACCAAAACCCATTCACCAGTTAATATGTTAAAGCGTTTGTGTGAGTAATCCTGTAAATCGGTATTCATAAAATTTTGTTTTGTTTATTATTTTACAATTCCTGTACCGCTTGAAAGCGACACATGGTATATAGAACAATCTTTATTGAATTTTTGCTTGTAGGCTTTAGAGGCCGATTCTATAAATGAAGCTGAATCTGCCTTCGCAACCAAATTAATGGTGCAGCCTCCAAAACCACCGCCCATCATTCTGGCACCCAAAACATGCGAAGTTGCTTTTGCTTGGTCTACTAGAAAATCTAGTTCTTCACAACTTACTTTATATTGATGTTGTAACCCATTATGAGAGGCGAAAATTAATTTGCCAAGCAATTTTAAATCACCTTCCTCTATAGCTTTTGAGGCTTTTACTACTCTATTGTTCTCTTGAATTACGTAAAGTGCTTTCTGGTAATTTTCTGAAGTCACATCATCTTTTATAGTTTCCAAATCCAATTCCGAGATGTCTCTTAAGGCTTTTACCTTTAGCATTTCTGCAATCGATTCGCAAACGGAACGTCTGTCGTTATAAGCACTATCAGAAAGACTGTGCTTTACATTGGTATTTATGAGTATAAACTCATAATCTTTAAAATCAATCTCATATGGTTCTGAGTTTATCGTTCTGCAATCCAACAGCAAAGCATTGTTCTCCATACCAAACATACTTGCATATTGGTCCATAATACCACATTTTACACCTACATAATTGTGCTCTGCTTTTTGTGAAATCAAAATCATTTCCGTTTTTAACAGGCCTAAACCAAACAATTCGTTGAGTCCAAAAACCACACTGTTTTCTAATGCTGCTGAGGATGACATACCTGCCCCTTCTGGAATATTGCCACCAAAAGCAATATTAAAATTACCAACGGCCTTACCTCGTTTTAGAATTTCAGAAACTACGCCAAACACATAATTTTCCCAACTACCTTTTGATGATGGCTTCAAGGAATTTAAAGAAAATTTAACTGCTTCATCCATATCAACTGCAAACGCGGTTGATTGCTCCGAATCGCTTTTATCTATGGCTGAAACAATGCCTTTATCAACGGCAGCAGGAAATACAAAACCGTCATTATAATCCGTATGTTCGCCTATAATATTTATCCTACCTGGTGAAAAAATCATCAAGGGCTCTGATTTAAAGCGTTCTTTAAAACTTGTTCTTATTTTACTAATTAGTGAAGTATTCATGTTTTAAAGTTGATTTATTTTAAGATAATTTGAAGTTTATTACCGTTAACTAACTCATCATGAGTTACGAAAAAATGATTATATGGCTTACCATTAATCCGGATGTCTTTTATGGTACCGGTAGCATTTTGCCTTTCAATTACCAATTCTTTTTTTTGATAATATTTTGAATCTAATTGGATGGTGATTCTATCAAATAATGGTTTCGTAATAGTATAAACTGGCTTGCTGGGTGTAATAGGATAAAAACCCATCATGGAATATACTAACCAAGCACTCATGGCACCAGTGTCATCATTTCCTGGTAAGCCGTCTGGTTTATTCTGAAAATATTCTTTAACCATTTTTTGCACCATTTGCTGACTACGCCACTCCTGCCCTTTTACATAATTGAATAAATAAGGATACGCGATATCAGGTTCATTTGCCATATCAAACTGATCCATATCAAACACTTTTTGCAATTGTGCGGCAAACTTTTTATCACCACCCATTAGTTTCTTTAGTCCATTAATATCGTGTGGCACCATAAAAGCATATTGCCAGGCATTCCCTTCAATAAATCCTTCATTTTTAGTGAAATTTGCTCCTGCATCTGGATCAAAAGGAGTGTACCACGAACCATCAGGATTTCTAGGTCGTAGTAATCTTAAGTTTTTATCATACAATTTCTTATAGGATAAAGAACGATTTATAAAACGTGAATAATCTTCTTTTTTACCCATTTCTTTGGCCATTACTGCGATTGCATAATCTGCAATATTATACTCTAAAGTAGTCGAGACAGAACCATTATTTGCCGTAGTTAAGAAGCCCTTCTCCATATAATCTTTAAGTCCTGGTCTTAATGGATTTTCTGCGATTTGTTCCGCACTTTTAAGCATTGCTTCATAGGCTTTGTTTACGTCAAAATCTCTAATCCCCTTTCTATAGGTGTCTGCAATTACAATACTTGCAGGATCCCCCACCATCGTAAAGGTTTCTGTAGAATTTAATTCCCATTTTGGCAACCATCCGTTTTCATCATACATATCCAACATCGATTGAATCATGTTTGATTGCTGTTCAGGATACACTAGAGCAAGTAATTGGTGCACATTTCTGTACGTATCCCATAAAGAAAAAACCGTATATCTAGTGCCTTTTGTATTGCCTATGTTTCCCGTTTTTAGTTCTGGATAATCACCATTTACATCATTTAAAATGTTTGGATGAATTAGCGTATGATACAGTCCTGTATAAAAAATAGTCTTATGCTCATCAGAACCTCCCTCCACTTTAATTCTGGAAAGTAAGCTATTCCATTGGTTATAGGTTTCTTTATAAATGGTTTCAAAAGATTTTTCTTTGGTTTCTTTCTCTAAATTTTCACGTGCATTTTCGATGCTCACATAGGAAATACCAATTTTAACTTCAACAGTTTCTGCTTTTTCAAAATCATAGGAAAAATAACTACCAATACTGTCGCCGACAACCATCTTTCTAGTATTTTCCATAATACGGGTTTTTCCGTTGTAGCCCATCCATTGCGCTTCGACACCTTTATACGTAGCTGGTTTTGAAAATTTAGCCACAAAATACACTGGGTATGCTGCCTCTGGACTGTTGTAACAAAACGAACCTACTGAGCGCATTCCTTGAATTTCGGTCGCCGATACTACTTGAACCATAGCCCCTTGCTCGTTAGTTAAGCCTAGACCTAAATTCAGTAAAATATTAGCCTTCCCTTTGGGGAAAGTAAACTTATTTACACCAACTCTAGTAGATGCCGTTAATTCAGCTTTTATGTTATATTTATCGATTTGCAAACTGTAATATCCTGCTTTAGACACTTCATTAGAATAGGTAGAACCATATTTTAAATGATTGGTTTCTATCGATCCGGTTGTCGGCATCAACAATAAAACACCTAATTCCGGACAACCTACACCACTTAAATTAACCTGACTAAAACCTGTTAGAAACGTATTTTCATGTACGTACGGATTAGACAACCATTGACTGTCTTTCTCTAATTTATTTTGAGATCCAGCCACATTAAATGGACTAATGCTCGCCATTCCTCGAGGGGCTATAGGTCCTGGATTCGTTGCACCATAATTAGACGTTCCTATAAATGGATTCACATAATAAGCTGGTTCCTGTGCTGTTGTTATAAAAAAAAATAAAGTGTTTAATAGTAAAAAAAGCCAGAATTTATACATCCCTTTTATTTATTTAATTCTACCGCATTCCCGTGACCCCTATATAAAACTAAGGCATCTTCTAAGCTTACTTCCAGTAAGGTTACATACGAATCTAAATTCTCGATTTTAGGCACTTCAATTCTCAAAATTCCAGGGATGTTATTCCATGCTGCACCACCGTTTCTTTCAAAAGTTAAGTCTTGATTGCTACCAACTACTTTGATAGATTTCACTTTATTTTGAATTCCTTTTAAGGAAATATAATTACTAGGCGTATCAAATAGCGCTAGATAGATTTTTGTTTCATCTTTATTCAAAAGTGTAGAGCCATTAAAATGACCATAAGGCAAGCCTGCTTTTGAACTAAAAACTGCGGTTTCATGTTTATTGATCCAATCGCCTAAAGCTTCTAAGCGCATAAGCTGCTCTTCAGCAATAGTCCCATCAGGTCTTGGCCCGATGTTTATTAGTACATTCCCACCTGTAGCAATCACCTCCACAAAAGTCCGTATAATTTGCGAAATTGGTTTATAATTGGTGTCTGATGGAAAATAGCCCCAATTATCATTCATCGTCATGCAAAACTCCCAAGCGCCTTCTGGGCGAACCACTGGAATACCCTGTTCTGGCGTGCTATAATCCCCATGTATTTTTAATCTTGAATTCACAATTACGTTTGGATTCCAAGTTAAAAGCTGCTTTTTTAAGGCTTCTGCTTGCCATTCTTCACTCGTTTTTTCCCAATCGCCATCAAACCACCACAAATCAGGATTAAAATTATCACTCAACTCCTTTAACTGACCCTCATTAAATTTAGAAAACCGCTGCCATGGTGTTAACTGATTTTGCTTTTCTTGCGGATAATTTATTCGAGTATCGGGGCGCGGAAAAACAACCTCATAATCCGGATGAGACCAATCGATTAAAGAATAGTACAAGCCTACCTTTAAACCTTCTTGGCGCAACGCATCAACATAGGGGCTTACTAAATCCCTTTTTGCAGGGGTTTTATCTAATACATTTAAGTTACTCAATTCCGTATCCCACAAAGCAACACCATCATGATGTTTAGTGGTTAAAACAGCATAACGCGCGCCTATTTTTTTAAATAGTTTTGCCCAAGCCTGCGGATCATAGTTTGCAGCAGTAAATCCTTTTCCCTGCGCCATATAATCCTCGTAAGAAATACGTTTGTGATACATAGACCACGATTCACTTATGCCATTTACTCCGTAATAACCCCAATGAATAAACACTCCTAATTTGGCATCTTTAAACCATTCCAGACGTTCTTCTTTGGTAGGTGCTTCGTTTTGTGCCTGTGCTACATTACAGCTAAAAAAACTGATCAATACTAATATTATAAAATTTTTCATTTACCTATATTTAAGTTCCTTCGTATTACTTTACGATAATTTCATCTACAAATAACCAAGCCTTGCCACCTTTTGGTGTTTTTCCCAAGTTAATTGCAATTACTTTTACATACCGAACAGATTGCGCATCAAAAGTTATTTTAAAATCTTTTAGATCAAAAGACGGATTTTTAGCAAAGGCTCTTTTCTCTGCGCCAACCTCTTGAAAATTTTTACCATCATTAGAAACAAAAACCGTTACTGCTGTTGGAAAATAAATAGCAGGTCCTTGATTTTCTAGGGTTCCTAAAATCACCTCTTGAATGGTCATTTCTTCGCCTAAATCAATTACGGCTTCCATATCATTTCCTAACCAAGCTTGCCAATGACCATCCGTAAAATTCTTAGTCCCTCTTAGCGTATTTACCAAACCGAACTCCCCTTCACCTTGATAGCGGTCATCATATTTTTCTTTAAAAGTGATATTTTTACCTACGGCCTTATGAAATTCAATAGTTTTTGAAAACCTAGTACCTATCGGTTTATCTTCTTTAAAAAGAGATGCGTGAATGGTAGTAGTTTCATTAATTGTTAAAGGTTCCGTATATTTTTTAGCATTTTCAGCTAAATTTGAATCATTAAATGCGTAGCGGATATCAGAATCTGGAAATTCGTTTTGAAGGCTAAGTGCCACTTCTTTTGTGTCCATATCGATTTTCACGTCTTCCATGACCAAATAGGAACTTTTAGCATAATTGATATCTAAGAGTTCATAACGTTTAAACATTGTTAGAATTCTTGAAGAAAAATCGTCCCAATTCCGCAACTCTTTTGGCGACCAAAGTGTTTCTGACAATGCTGCTAAACGAGGAAAAATCATATATTCGGAATGGTCTTCCGTTTTAATTTGCTCCGACCATACATTGGCCTGTCCGCCTAAAACGTGTTTAGTTTCTTCGGCAGTTAGCTCTTCCACAATAGGATCAAAGGTATATACTTTGCTTAAAGGGGTATAACCGCCCCAAGCTAAAGGCTCCTCGTTTTGCGGGCCCTGATAATGGTCAAAATAGCAATGAGAACCTGGTGTCATAATTACATCGTGTCCTTGTTTTGCTGCCTCAACGCCCCCTTTAAAACCACGCCAACTCATGACCGTTGCTTCGGGAGCTAAACCACCTTCTAAAATTTCGTCCCAACCAATTAATCGTTTTCCTTTGGAATTGATAAAACGCTCCATCCTGGTAATAAAATAGCTTTGCAGCTCTTCTACATTCTCTAAACCTTCGGTTTGTTTTCTTTTGATACAATTAGCACACTTTGCCCAATTGGTTTTAGTAGCTTCATCACCACCCACGTGAATATATTTTGAAGGGAAAATTTCGATTACCTCTGTCAAAACGTTTTCTAAAAATTCAAAGGTTGATTCCTTACCGGCACAGTAAATATCGGTAATGGGCCAAACCCCACCAGATGGAACCCCAATGGGTCGCTCATGACAAGATAATTCTGGGTACGATGCAATGGCAGAAGATACATGGGCAGGCATTTCAATTTCTGGAATAAGCTCCACACCCCTTGCCGTAGCATACTGTACTAAATCTTTCAACTCCTCTTGCGTATAAAAACCACCATAAGTTCCTTTTTCCTCTGGTGAGGTTACATAACGCCCATCCCAATGCTTATCTTCCTGATCTACTCGCCAAGCACCAACTTCTGTTAATTTTGGATATTTTTTTATTTCTATACGCCATCCTTGGTCATCAATTAAGTGTAAATGCAAGACGTTCATTTTAAGCATAGCCAAACGATCTACCGTTTTTTTTAAGTAGTCAATTTCAAAAAAGTGACGGGAAACATCTAACATTAATCCTCTATATTTATAGCGAGGCTGATCTTTTATTTCGATATTCGGAATTACCCAATCCGTATTTTCTACCACACTTTTGCTTTCTACGGCAATAGGCAATAACTGACGAATAGATTCCATAGCGTATAAGAATCCGGCATTTGACGCGGATTTAATCGTGATTTTATCCTCTTGCACTAGTAACTCGTACGCTTCGTCTGCCAAAGATTCGGCTGCTACAAATTCGATATAATTGGCACTAGGTGTGGCATCTACTATTTCTAGGTTCATGCCTGATGCTGTTTTTAATCGGTCTATAAAAAAACCCGCAATTTGTATTTGATCAGGATTCATAGCCACAATTTTAGTGGAATTTGTGAATTCAAATGCTCCCGTTTTAAGCAGCATTTCAGCTGGTTGTGGAATAATTTTGATATCATTTTCATTAAATGTGTAGGTTTTAGACTCTTTACACGATGCAAAAATGCTTATCAACACCAATGTGAATATTTTATTTAATCTCCTCATAATTTAAAAAATTTGGATTATCTTTTTAATTCCTAAGCAATTTTAAAGCGGGCATTTAAACGGCTATTCACCTTAAACATCCTAGGATAATTTAAGTGATTTATGAATTAAACCGCATCCATTGGTTAAATGGTCATGTTTGGCTAAAAAATAAGCAGTACCACCTTTACCAATTTTATTTGATTCTATTGTAACGAAAATAGTACAAATATACTGATTTTATGTATGTATGTTATACATAATAAAATTATTTTGTTTGCTGCTAAAAATTATTCAAAATAGGTAACTATTTCTTGCCTGATTATTAAAATTTGGTGGCTAAAAATATGAAGTTACCTCACATACTTACGAATTATTTTTGCCCAATGAGAATAACCTTCTTCACTTAAATGAAGTCCGTCATAGGTATAAGCTGATTTTAAGTGCCCCTTGTTATCTGAAAAACATTTGTGAAGATTAATATACCTTAGATGTAAGTCCTTTGCCATTTGTTTTAAGCGAATATTCACTAAAACAATATCTTCTTGTTTGCTTTTATGTCCTGAAAATTTCTCTCCTACTAAGGGATTTACTGGTAAAATAGACTGCAAATATATTTTAGTTTCCGGCGAATCTTTTTTGATTTTTTCAAGTATTTTTCTTGTAATAAAAATCACTTCATCCCTAGTTTTGCCACGAGCTAAATCGTTTGTACCGATTAACAAGAATATTTTTTTTGGTTGCGAAGAAGTCACTTCCGATAAGCGATTTAAAATTCCGTCCGTAACATCGCCACTAATACCTCGATTTACAGCATTTATCTTTGGAAATAATTCTTTCCAATTAGCGCCTTCAGTAATGCTATTGCCTAAAAAAATGATCTCATGGTCAGTATCAGGAGTTTGTTCAAATTTCGCTTTTAAGGTATAATAATGATCCGAATATTTTTGTTGGGCATACGCATTCGTGACTAGGAATAAAGACGCTACTAGTAGAATTTTCTGAATCATTTTAATTGAATTTAACTTTATATCGCAAGTCTAAATTGCTCTCAACGGAAATATTACTTATTTCAACCGGAACGCAGGTAAACATCCATTTCCATGAATCTCCGCCGTGAGGTATTTTAAGCAATACGGTATTCCAACCTTTTTTTAAGGCAATTTTTGTTGGAGTCCGATAAAAATAATCTTCATCGATAAAGGGAATTTCGTCAGATTTTGTTCCTATGCCCGGTTGTTGCCAAATAGGGGGTACAATTTCTAATTGGTTCACCCATATTTTTGGTTGTGTATAATGCCATTCTCCAATTTTTGGTGTAGGACCAACCCTTCGGCCACCAGATCTTGACCATCCTTGAAAGCCTATCCAAAAGTCCTGAACTTTAGCTTCTGGAGCATATATTTCAGTGAGGGCGTAATACGTACCGCTCTTTTTATCTGTTAAGGCTGGAAAATCAAAAAAATGTTTTAAATGTATTGTCCCTCCAGCCATAGGCGCAGACCATCCCCATTTTTTATGATCTATTGTATAAGATTTTTTGATTTCTTTTTCTACAGGAAATACTTTTGAAAAATTACCATCATGATCAAAAGGGCCAATTACATTCCAAAGAATATTGGTTTGTTTTAGATATGGAAACTCTTTCCCTTCAAAAAATAAGTCTTTATGCTTGAGTACTTTTGCTTCAAATTCCTTAAAATCATTAAATTCTTTTGAATATATTGGAGGTAATTTAGCCCAATATTCGTATTTGTTTTCAGCTCTACCTTTCCAAATGGCATCCGAATAAAAAACCATAGAGGGGTAAATGGGGTTTTGTCTCAGGATGTCTCTTTCCTCGTTAACATTGTTGTCTGGCCAGGTGCACAAAATGCCTCCTAAAGCCAGTTCGTTACCTTTTGGAACGCGACAAGGTTGTTGAAAAAACAAGCGTGCCATACCTGCAAACGGATCTAAGTGATTGATATAATTAGCTCTTGAATCGATAAAACGATGTCCGTCTTTTGGTGGGTGTTGCGCCCAAAGTTGTTTTATGCTTGTGCTATCGCTTTTGATTTGAATACCTTCCTTCCAAGTAATGATTTCTCGATTATGGAATTTAATTCGGTCCATAATAGCAAGGATAAAATCTTCGTCTACATACTCTTCTTTATTTCTAACTTCATCGGTTCCTATATGAATATATGGCATATCTTCTGGACTAGTAAGACTCACCAATTCGTCAAATAAATCAAGTAGCGTGGGTAATACTTTTTCATCACGCATCGATTTTACGTGTAAGCCCCTTCTAAAGGCTAGTGTGTGTCCTGGAATATCAAATTCAGGAACTACCGTTATTTTTCTAGCCTTACAAAAAGCGATGAGGTCTTTAAATTCTTCTTGCGTATAAAATTTCCCTTTCCCTCTTAATGTAGCTTTTTCTGAGTGTAATTCTGGGTATAATTTACTCTCCAAACGCCAACCGGGATCATCGGTTAAGTGCCAATGAAAAATATTGTATTTGTATAATGAAAGGACTTCAATTTGTTCTTTTAATTGCGAGATAGATTGAAAATTTCGCCCTGTATCATGCATAAACCCCCTGATTTTAAAAACAGGCCAATCTAAAACGTCAACAGTAGGAAGCATTCCAACTCCTTCGGTAGTTCTAAACAGCTGTTTAAGACTTTGCATCGCATAGAAAATACCTTTGTCGGTATTGGCTTTTATTCGAATAGTGCTGTCAATGACTAAACTGTAAGCTTCGGAGTTGGAGTGAATCGCCTCTTTTTCAATAAAAACCTCTAGTCCGTTTTTAGCTTCTTGAATACCATTTTCCTGAAAGAAGTTTTTTAAATAGGCTGCTTCTTCAGTAAAGTTTGTGTTTTGAATGGCGACACTTTCAAATTTGATAATAGCACTACCGTAGCTTATTTGTTGAGGAGTCGGAATAATTGGAAACTTGTTAATATCTAAGAGTTCAGAATTTTGTTGACCATACGATGCCATCGTAAATAGAGCTATAAATAGGACAGAGATACAAGTATTAAAACTACCTTTTAACTTTTTTGAGCTTGCTATTTTTTGCATTGTAGTACGGATTTATAAGATAATAAATAGATTTATTCTAGAGGTAAATTTGAAAAGGTGGGTGCAAATAACTTCGCGTTATTCATTAGATTTCCATCGGAATAAGGCGAGTAGCCATATTTTATATATCGTGGATTTTTAATTTCTGATGACCATACTTCTAAAATATCATTATCAATTGCTGTAGTGGCGGGTACAAATATTTTATCTGCACCAGCGATAAAAATATCTTTTACAGCTTCATTATTTATTGTTTGCAAACCAATATTATGACTAAAATGAACTGCTAATTTATTTCCGTTTACATTCACAAAATCGAATAAAGGACCAGAGTATTTAGTATTGAAACCGTAGGTTTTAGCGAGGGCAATTTTTGATAATCGCTCGCCAACAACCCATTTTTTTGTAGGGTGTACATCTGTTTTATCACCAACATCATACGAAGTAGCCATGCCGGTAAACGGAATGCTTAATAATCGGCGTTGCGCATCTCTAAATTCGCCCCAACCGTTACGTTCTATACTACTTAGTTGCACATAATAGAAAGGCATTTCTGGTTTATTCCAATGCATTCTCCAATCGCTTACTAACAACTTAAAAAGCTCAGAATGTAGGTCAATTTGATCCGCATTAGATTCCCCTTGATACCAAAGAACGCCTTTAATAGTGTAGTTTTTAATGGGATAAATACCTGCATCAAAAAGCAGCGTTGGGTCGTAAGGATGCCTGGCTAGAACCCCTGTTGTATTTTGATTTTCAAAATTTTTTTCTCTTCGTTCCGAAACCCAAGAATCTACCATAGGGTGCAAATGGGTATCATTTAGTAGGCCTACCGTTTGGTGTTTTGTTTCCATTTGCTCTCTACTAATCCAACTTTGGGTTGGCGAACCACCAATAGCGTTACAAATAATACCTATGGGAATTTTGAGTTCTTTTTGCAATTGATAAGCGAAGCTATAGGCAATTGCAGAAAAATTTTGGAGTGTTTCATCATTCTGATTACTCCAACCAGAATAGCTGAAATAGTCCTTTGAATTATTGAACTTTAGTTCCTCTTCGCTAAAAGCTTTATTTGTGGTAGCGACCTTCCCATCCATAGAAAAAACGAAAATGTTATCGGATAAGGAATCTTTTAGAACAGTTGCAGCGCTTTCCATCTGCTGTACCCTAAAATCCATATTGGACTGTCCAGATGCCAACCATACTTCGCCTAAATAGACTTCATTGATGAATTTATTTCCTGAATTCTGAGTTTCTATTTTTAGGGAATAAGGACCACCCGCTTTCATTTCAGGAAAGCTAATTTCCCAAGTGCCGTTTGTAGCTGCTTTTGTTATTTTGTTCCATTGATTAAAATTGATACTCACCTTATCATCGGCATTAGCGATACCGGAAAAAACAACCGGTTCGTTGCGTTGAAGCACCATTTTTTCTCCATATAATGGCGAAACTTGTAAGCCTCCAAAATCTCCAGTAATAGCCCTATAGGCTTTTTGTGCAATGACGGCTGCACCTTCTTTTTTAGGATGTAAATTATCAGGGAAATATTCTGGAAATCGATATAATGGATCGTGCAAATCGATAAGTTCCGTATTAGAAAGAGCTGCAATTTTCTCGATTTCTGACTGAATTTCGATAAAATTTTCTCGCATACCTTCTTGAAACCAATGATGTCCGGAAAACGTAGGTGTCATTCTACAAATAAACACTTTAGGTTTTGAGGGTAAACTGCGATACTCGGCAATCATACCTAAATAATCTGCTTTAAATTCTTTTTGATAAAAGGGCCAATTGTTATTTCCTTGATCGTTTAAACCTAGGTGGATGATAACAATATTTGGTTCAAATTTTTTAGACGCTTTAAATTCAGCTGTGTCCCAATAGGGTTTGTGCCCCTTTTTAAGCATGGTAGCACCACTAAAACCAAAGTTCTCAACTTCGTATTTACTACCTAATAATTTTTGGAGTTGCGAGGGATAACTATCTTTCCCTCTATTTTCAATACCCGCTCCGAACGTAACACTATTGCCGACACAAGCTACTTTGATGATTTGTGCTTTTGTGTTATGAAAAATAAAAAACAAGACAAAAAAATAAACGAATTTTTTCATAGGGATTTATTGATTTCAGTATAAATTCTAATCAATAGTAATTTAAATATCCTCAAAAGCGGTAAGCAATACTAGAAGGTAACTGTTACTACTACTGAAAACTAATCACTCTTGCACTGAACGGAGTCGAAGTGGATTACTAATCACTAACTACTAGCACTAGCCACTATTTAAAAACTACTTATTAGGCTTCTTATAGCTATCGGCACCATCAGTTAACCAATCTAAAGAAAAACTCACAAACGGATTTTTCGAATGTTTGTCTTGTTCAAAAAACAAACCAATTTCACCATTTTCCATAATAGTCATATCAGAATATGCCGAGCTACCTTCGTAGATAGTTTTTCCTTCACTCCAAGTTTTACCTTCGTCATAACTGATTCTAACTGTCATATTTGTTCTGCCTTTAGCAGCTTTTGCATTAGAAAAAAGCAAGCGATTTTTGTCATACCCATCTTCTACAGAGGTATAACGTATAATACTAGCGTTACATCCTGGATCAATCAATTCAGGGGCTTCTTTGGTGCTCCATGTTTTACCGTGATCATCAGATAAATGAATATAACGCATTCCTTTTCCGTTTACTCGAGCGTTAATCATTAGTGTACCATCAACTAATTCTACAATTTTAGATTCATCTGCAGGTTGAATAGGTGTATCAATAAAATACCAGGTTTTACCGTGATCATCACTCCCAAAAACGTGCAAACCACTATTTAAATTCACCATAGTATGTAGTAATTTTCCTGAACGTGTTTGAATTCCGCTACCCGATGTGATAAATTTAAAGTCGGTTTTCCATTCAGGCTTTGTGATTTGAGAGGTAATATCTAGAGGTTCTGTCCATGTTTTTCCATTATCCGAACTTTTAACCATGTGCAGGTAATAAATATCTTTTTCTGTATCTAAATTCATATAGTTGTAAAAAAGAAAAATATCATTGGTTACATTATCCACTATAAAAGAAGGATCAGAAGCAGATTGTCCATAAGGAAAATCAACTACCATTTCTATAGGCGACCAAGTTTTACCATTATCGGTACTTCTACGGATAATAATATTGATTTCCTTACTCCATTTTAAATCACCACAATTAGGAACACGTTGATCAATAGACGCAATTAAATCGCCATTAGGTGCTGTAACAATAGCCGGAATGCGATAACAGGCAACTCCCTCTTCCATACTCGTATTAAATAAGTCTTGATAATAGGGTACTTCTGAATTCTTATCAGCAGTTTCTGTTTTTTTTGTAGCGCAAGAGGCTAATACTAAAAAAAGTCCTATAATTAAAAGTTTATTTTTCATTTTTGATGTAGTTTTTATTTTTAATAATTATCTAAAGCTTCAATTTTTTCAAAGGACTGCCAGCATTGGTAAAGAGCTCTTGGCACGTGAAAACAACCTTTCCATTTACCACCTTTTAAGTTTAATAATACCTTGCCTTCTCTATTTAAATACCCAAACCATTCACCGTTTTCATGATCTGCAAAATGCGACCAGGAATAGTCGTGTACTTTTTTGAACCACTCTAAAAGTAGGTTCATTTGAGTACGTTCGTAGGCTTTAGAAAGTGCTACTAAAGCTTCTAAATGCACCCACCATAATTTCTGATCCCATTCTAATTGCTGTGGTGGCTTACCCAAAACATCCATGAAATATAAAATGCCTCCATGTTTTTTATCCCAACTATATTCTAAAATAGTGATAATGGTCTTTGCTGCTTTTTCAATGAGTAGGGTATCATTTCTTCTTACGCCAATATCAATCATAAACCACATAGCTTCAATACCGTGTCCAGGATTTATGAGTCGACCGTTAAAAGTATCTTCATGTGAGCCATCTTCGCGCACAAATTCATAAATTAAACCCGTTTCTTTATCTAAAAAAACGTTCATTACCTCGTTGATGCTGTAATCAATGGTTTCTTCGACTTCTTTAGGATCTAGAACGGCTTCTAATTCCAAAACTAAATTCGATAAAATCATAGGTAAAGAAAAACTTTTTAGTGGGCGTTCTCCTGTATTTTTTTCATACAAACCTTTCGGATTCTCTTTCTTTTTTAGAATATTGCGATAGGTACTGATTGCTAATTCTTTTATTTTTTCATCTCCAGAAGCAATGGCGTATTGACCAAAGGCCATGGCAGCAAAGCAATCTGAAAAAATATTATAAGGTTGCACTAATGGCCTACCTTCTTTCGTCGTAGAAAAGTAAAAGTTACCGTCGCCATCTTTACCATGTTTAAGGATAAAATCAATCCCATTTTTGGCAATTGCTAACCAATTTTCATTTTTTTCTATTCTATTAAAGAGCATAGAAAATGTCCAAGCTTGACGACCTTGAAGCCACATAAATTTATCGGTATCGTAAACGTTCCCGTAGCGGTCTAAACATGTAAAATAACCGCCACTTTCCCAATCTATCGAATTTTTTTCCCAAAAAGGAATGGTGTTTTTTAAAAGATAATTTTTATAAAGTTCAGCGTACTTCATGGCACAATAAAATTAAATTATTATGTATAACATAATACAAATATATAGAATTATGTTGTACTTTGAATTTAATTCCTATTTTTGTATCATATTTTTAATATTTAATTTTAATATTTCATTACTTTAATGAGCATTAGAATTTAGAATTGGTCGATGCATGAAAAAAATGATAAAAATTACCCCTTTAAACAACTTGTCTTTAGTTGACAAGGTTGAAATACGCTTAACAGAATACATTAAAAAAAATAATCTCCAAGTTGGTGACGCTATTCCTAAAGAAATGGAGTTCGCAGAGGCATTAGGTGTGAGTAGAACTGTAGTTCGTGAAGCATTTGCACGTTTAAAAACGATGGGGATGATAGAAACCAAAAAGCATAAAGGCATGATTTTATCGCAACCTGATATCATGGCAAACATAGAAAAGATTTTTGATTCTAATTTATTGAGCGACGAAACTTTAAAAGATATTTTTGAGCTCCGTTTAATTTTAGAAATGGGAATGATTGATTTATTATTTGCGCGAAAAACAACTGCCGATATAAAAGAATTAGAAGCGATTGTAAAGAAAATGGAAGTATCACATAAGGATGATTCAATATTTAGTTTGGAGTATGAAGTTGCTTTTCACGGTAAATTATATGAAATGTCTGGAAACAATACATTAAAAAAATTTCAAGATTTACTTTTGCCTGTTTTTCAATACGTACATAAACATAAATTGTCTGATGATGATAACTTTATGTATGCCAAAAAGTTTATATCACACCGCCAATTAGTCGATTATTTAAAGAAAGATGATATCGAATTATTTAAAAAAGGAATGCGCCAACATTTAGAACCTCATTTTGATAGGATCTTGAGTAAAGTCACCACTTAACCTTAATAACAATTTTTTTGACATTTTCAGCATTTTCAGTATGAATTCCAGGCATGTGAAGATCATCGGGAAAAAATATAGCGAACATACCCTTTTTTAATTTTATGATATCAGTAGGGCCTTCAAAAAGCATATAATCATCTTCATGGCTATATTCCTTATGTATTTTTTGATTGTATAAAGTAGCTACTCCAATTTGTTCACTGCCTTCGAGGACATAATGGATATCTAAATATTTTTTATGAGCTTCTAAAATTACTGATTCTTTGGGCTTAGTCCTAAATTCGCTTGTAATAGCATACAATAAATCGCCGTCAATAACTTGTTTTCCCAATGTGAGGCTATTTATATCCAAATTTTGTAAATATGCTAAACCCTCTGCAACGCGTTTATGAATATTGACATAAAGCTTTGCGTTTTCAATTTTATCAATAATCATGTGAATAGTCGTTAGTAATTAGTGGTCAGTATTCAGTGCACAGTATGAGGCATTAGCCATTGATAATAGATAAAACTATAAGTTTTACATCCAAAACTCAAGTGCAAGAAAAATATAATAGTTTAAATATTTTAGAGTTGAGCTATTCATTACAGATACTTTTTTTCGCTATAACTCCTTGCGAATGGTGCTCATTTTTGTCTGGTCGGACTGTACAACCAATGTCATGGTAAATTAATGGTTGAATATAAAAAACTCTTATATACCAACAATCCAAGAGCCAAGGTTAAGTTTAAAAAAAGTTTAGAAGTCTTTATGCTTATTGTGTTTACTATTTTCACGTAGCATCTACTTTCACGTAGCATCTACCAATCTCATGCTAGTGCACTATTTAATGCACAAATGTTCCAACAGTCCAATGGCATCCAATTCTTTTAGAATTTCTTGATAGCTTTCTTCGGAAGGTGTGTTATGTGGAAATCTGCTTGGTCCACAATCGACTCCGAAAGTTTTCATAAAATTTTTTGCAACGCCATTAAAACCACCTTTGCTATCTAATATTTCAACAAAACGGATGGCTTTTCGTTGTAAATCTGATGCTTCTTCAATTTTACCAGCTTCAAAAAGCAATTTAATTTTATAATATAAGGGTGCTAGGTGGTTGTAGGTACTGCCTACCCATCCGTTCGCACCTAGGGACAAACTCGCAACAAATATTTCATCAAAACCGAAAAGAAGATTGTATTTCCCGTTCTCAAAGTTTTTGCAATGTAAATAATCAATAAGATTGTTATTGGTGTATTTTATACCCACTAATTGAGGAATCTCTTTGGAGGCCAATTTTAAAAAGTCAATCATATTTAAATTAGCCCCACTTAAAACAGGTATGTGATAGTAGTAAAAAGGAAGATTAGGCGCGCTTGCAGCTACCTCTTTACAATAGTGCACCAACTTCTCTATACTATTTAACTTAAAGTAGTAAGGCGCTAAAACAGCAATCGCATCTACTTTATCTGCTGCATATGCCGCTAATTCTTTTGCTACTTTTAAACTCGGACTCCCCACATGATCAATCAAATACAATTCGTCTGTTTTAGTTTTTGACCATGCATTTGTTATTTCTTTACGTTCTTCAATCGTTAAGGAAACAAAATCTCCAGTAGAACCATTCATAAAAACGCCTGCAACTTTATTTTTAATCAGAAAGTTACTGTATGTTGCTATTATACTCGTGTTTAATGATCTATCGGAATGCATCGGTGCATAGGTAGCCGCAATAAGGTTTGAAATCTTCATATTCATCTATGTATTACATAATACAAATGTATATTAATAAGTTTACAAATAAAATATTTTGAGTAAATAATTATTTTTAACATTTTAAAAAGAGTACATAATTCTCCAATGAACACCTTAAATTACTGATTATATAGCAGTTAATAAATTAGATGTTTTTAAACTCGAAATCTAAATTTAACAAATTAATTTGGGTATTATAAAATTTATATATAATATTGCATTATGTTATACATAATTATCATGTATACATTTAACTTAAACTAAATTCATATGAAAACAAAAAGCTTTACCAAGCAATTGATTACTTGTTTTGCTATATTACTGGGTATTGTAATGTACGGACAAGAAAAGACGGTAACAGGATCGGTTACAGATGTTTTAGGAGTACCATTACCAGGAGCTAGCGTTCTTGTAAAGGGAACTACTATCGGTGTACAAACTGATTTTGATGGAAACTACAACATTCAAGCAACATCAACAAGTGTACTTGTATTTAGTTATGTTGGATATATAGCTAAAGAAGTAATGGTTTCCAATCAGGAAACAATTAATGTAACTCTTGAAGAAAATGTATCTATGTTAAATGAAGTGGTTGTTACGGGTTACGGAGAGCAGTCAAGAGCTACCTTAACCACTTCTGTGTCTAAATTAGATACCCAAATTTTAGAAACTTCTACTAGGTCAAATGTTGCAACCGCGTTACAAGGCACCATTGCAGGTTTACGAGTAACAAACAACACGGGACAACCTGGCTCTACACCTTCAATAGTTTTGCGTGGTGGTACTACTTTTGGTGGTGGTGGAAATCCACTTATTTTAATTGATGGGGTCCCTGGTTCTTTCTTTGGATTGAATGCTGATGATGTAGAATCTATTGAGGTATTGAAAGATGCCGCAGCAACTGCTATATACGGAGCAAGATCGGCAAATGGAGTTATTTTGGTAACTACTAAAACTGGTAAGGTTGGCAAATCATCTATCAATTATAAGTACCGTTTTAGTGTTAATAACGAGCGTAACGACCAAGAATTTTTGGGAGCCGAAGATTTTATAAGATATAATAGACAAGGAGTCGCGTATTGGAGAGAAGCGACAAACAGGCCTACTGGGTTTGGAAACTTTTTAGATGGTGCTACTGGTTTTGGAAGCGGAAATAATACAACGACGTCACCCTATACGGTTCAAATTCTATCACCATCGAACGAATACCTATTAAACCAACCCGGTTGGAAAACAATGGAAGATCCTTTGAATCCGGCTACACAACTTTTGTTTTTGGATAATAATGTTAGTGATAATATTTATCAAACCAGCTATAGTAAAGATCATTACTTGTCATTTGATGGTGGTAATGAAAATGGAACTTACTTCTTAGGTTTGGGAGCGCTAGACAATGATGGTTTAATTTTAGGTTCCGGCTTTAAAAGATATTCTGGAAAACTCAGTGGTACCTATAAAATTAAAGATAATTTCAGGGTAAATTCAACCATTCTATATACCTATTCTAATTTCAATAGAAGTCCCTTGGGTAGTGATGATACCGTTTTTAGACGTTTCGCAGCACAGCCACCAACTTCTAGAACTTTTGACAACAATCCTGACGGTACTTTATCAGATGTATTGACACCTGGAACTAATTCTGGTTTTGGAAATCCATTATACTATGCAGATAAATTTGTTAGAAATAATTTAGAACAACGTTTATCAGCAGTTGTTGGTTTTGATTGGGATATCATTGAAAATCTAAAATTAAATGTCACTGGAAGTCACTTTACCGTAAATAATCACAATTCAAGTTTTAACAGAGCTTTTAGAAACGGCATTAGTACAAACCCACTTAATGAAACACGTAATGCAAGTGTTAGTTTAGGAAGAACCTTGAGAAATCAATTAACAGGAACACTGAACTACAAGAAAAAAATTGGGCTACATAATTTTAATGTACTATTGGGTACAGAATATTTTAAAGACAATTTTTTTACTACAAATGCAGGTACTCGTAATTCACCAACTGATTTAATTGAAACCTTAAATGCAGGTGCTGAAGCTGAAGGTATTCCTTCTAGTTTTGAGTCTGAATATGTTTTAGTTTCTGGTTTTGGTCGTTTGTTGTATGATTTTGACAATAAGTACTTAGTCAGTGCAACTTTTAGACAGGATGGTTCTTCTCGATTAGGAAATGATAAATTCGGTTTTTTTCCAGGTGCTTCTATAGGTTGGAATGTACATAATGAAGATTTCTTTATAGATGCCAACTTACCTTCTTTAATTTCTACTTTAAAGCCAAGGTTTAGTTACGGGGTAAATGGTAACCAAGATGTTTTGAGTAATTATGGCGTTTTCGGTTCCTATGGATCTCAAGGTGTTTATAACGGCCAAACAGGTTATGGTAATACTAGCCTAGCTACTTTAAATCTTGGTTGGGAACGTTCAACAACGATTAACGCTGGGTTAGATGTCTCTTTCTTTCAAAATAGACTTTCTTTAATTGCGGATGTGTATTCTAGAGATATTAAGGACAAATTAGCGAACTTAACATTACCTTATTGGACCGGTTTTAGCGGTATTTTAACCAATAATGGTACGATCAGAAATAAAGGTTTTGAGTTAGAGTTAAATGCAGACATTATTCGTAATGAAAATTTAACTTGGAACGTTGGTGCTTCCTTTACCAGAAATAGAAACTTTGTTCAAAATTTACCAGAGAATGATAATGATTTAAACAGACAAGGTGGTACAGAAATATACAATCCTGCAACTGGCCAAAACGAATGGGTTGGTGGCCTACAAGAGGGGCAACGTGTTGGTTTAGATTTAATAGTTGGTTTTGAGCAAGAGCGAATTTATAGAGATCAAGCTGATGCGGATGCTGACGCGGCCAGAGAAGATGTTTATTTACCTAATGATCGTTTTCAACAGTTCGCTGGCGATGTGAAATGGGTAGATCAAAACAATGATGGTGTTATTAATGAATTGGATAGAAAAGTTATAGGCCGAACGGTACCAGATATTTTGGGTGGTATTACATCGAGTTTAAGCTATAAAAATCTAAATTTATTTGTTAAAACCGATTTTGCTGCAGGCCATAAAATTTGGAATCATATTTCTAATAAAGCTTATGGGCAAACACAAGGAAACTTAAACCAGCCTATCTCAGTTTTGAACTCTTGGACGCCTACTAATCAAGATACAGATTTACCACGTTTTGTTTTCGTAAACGGAACCAGAAATATTTGGAGAGGTAGTGAATCTGAGGACAGCCTACAAAATTTTGGTAACGCTAATTTTTGGGAAAAAGGAGATTATTTAGCACTAAGAGAAGTAACGCTAAGTTATAATGTACCTTCAAAATATTTTAACGATGCAATAGATGGCTTAAGTATATATGTGACAGGTACAAACTTACATTACTTTACTAGTTTTAAAGGTGATTCTCCAGAACAAGGTGGTGTGCAATACGGAACTTTCCCAATGCCAAGAACAATGACCTTAGGTCTTAATTTAACATTTTAAATTGTAGCATAATGAAAAAATATATAACAATACTAATAGTCGCGCTTGTCTTTTGTTCATGTGAAAGTGAACTAGAACTATCAAGCCCAAGTGAATTAACTGCAGCTGGTTTCTGGGATACCGAAAACGGTGCAAGAGCAGCGCATACAGGTCTTTATGGTGATTTTAGAAGCTCAAATGGAACTTTTTGGTTGATGGGTGAAATGAGAAGTGATATCTGGGGTGGCACCACTTTTGAATCCCCTGCTAATTTGGGCTTAATTGAATCTAATATTACCGTCGCCACAGCCCCTTTCGGCGCTTGGGCAGGTTTGTATAGTAACATTCATAAGGTAAATGACTTTTTGGAGAATATACAGGGAACTCCTTTTGGGAATGAAATCGATAAAAATCAGCTTATAGGTCAGGCTTACGGACTACGAGCTTTTTATTACTACACACTTCTTAAAACCTGGGGTGATGTTCCTATCTCAACGGTACCTTTAACAACTGTTGATCCTTCAAATTTAAGTAAAGCAAGATCTCCTCAGTCAGAAGTTATGGCTCTTATTAAAGCAGATTTAGAAGCCTCTTTAACAGCCTTCGGAAGTGATAACAGTTTTTTTGGAGGAACAAGAGTATATTGGTCAAAAGCAGCAACACTTGCTTTAAAAGGTGATGTGTATATTTGGTCTGGTAATTTAATGGGGGGCGGCGCTGCAGATTTTACAACAGCCAAAACCGCACTAGAACAAATATCCGCTTTAGGGGTTAGTTTAGCGCCAAGTATCGCTGATTTATGGAATGTTAGTAATGAAAACAATAGTGAATTCATCTTCGCTGTTGATTATAAACAAGATGAAGCGAGCAATTTCTATAATAGTCTAACAGGTAGATCTACAGAAATTAATCCTCAATTTACACAAGATGGTTCAGCATTGACTGATTTTATTATTAATGGTGCTAACAGATACGGTCCTACTGAAAAAACTTTGCTCGTATTAGACGATGTTGAAGATGCTCGTAGAGATGCTACTTTTATAAGGTTGTATACGGATAATGCTACATACCCAACGTATGATCCAACCAATTATTTTGGATCAATCTTTAATAAATATTTAGGTCAAGTAGTAGGTACGGAGCGTATTTTTGAAAATAATACGGCTATTTATCGTTATGCGGATGTTGTTTTAATGTTGGCAGAGGTAAAAAATTTACTAGGAGAAGACCCCACAAATGAAATAAACGCCATTAGAGCAAGAGCTTATGGCGCAAATTATAATGTAGCCATACACGGTTTTATAAATGGCACACCAACTTCTAATGCTAATGCAATTTTAGAAGAGCGCTATAAAGAATTTGTAGGCGAAGGAAAAAGATGGTGGGATTTACGAAGAGCAGGTGACAACTTTGTTATTAATAACATAAGCTTCCTGAATTCTGGAGACGAATTTAAATTAGTTTTACCCATTACAATTGATATGATTGGTAGAAACCCATTGTTAGTACAAACACCGGGGTATAATTAAGAAATTAAAGAGCAACTACTTTTTTAAGTTGAGTTAATTTAGTTGGTTGAGTTAGTTGAGTTAGTTAGTAAAAAGGAAAGCCCAAAAGCTTTCCTTTTTTTTTATGAGTAACTTTCTATTTACTTAAATTCATCACTGTAGGCTTCCCCTTCTTAGGACACCTCTAATTTCGATAAATAATTATTATTTAGCCCAGATTTGATGAAGAATTTAAATTCTTCATCAAATCTGGGCATGAATTCTTTAGGTGATATATTACCTAAAGATTTATGCGGATTGTTAAAATTATAATCTTCTCTCCAGTTGTCGCTTATTTTTTGAAGTTGATAAATGTCATTGAAATAATAGGCATCTAATATATCCTCCCTAAAGAAACGATTAAATCGTTCTATATATCCGTTTTACATTGGCTTTCCTGGTTGTGTATATTTAATTTCTATAAAGTTCTTTTTACACCAGTTCATAAAAGTCTTAGAGATAAACTCCGGGCCATTATCACATATTACATATTTGGGTACTCCTATTTCCTCTTTTAGGCATTCAAGAGTTTCTACAACAACTCTTGCTGGATATGATAGTCCTGCCTCAATAGCTAAGGCTTCCCGATTACAGTCGTCTATAACATTAAACACTCTGAGCTTTCTACCATCAGTAAGTGCATCGCTCATAAAATCAATACTCTAACACTCATTTAATGTTAAAGGTGTTTTTAAAGGTTGTTTTATACGTTTAACCAAACGCTTTGTATGTTTACGGCGTAGACTGGAGTTTCATCTCACGGTACACACGTAACACTCGTTTTCTGTTCCATTTTAAGCCTTCACGACGGATCTTGTAATAATATTCATCAAAACCTCTAGTTGGGTCTGATCCCGCTAACGCTGTTAGCTTATCAATAACTTCACTATCATCTTTCTTACTTTGGTAATACCACATCGATCTACTTAACCCTACAACATTACAGGCACGGGTGATAGGAATTACAAACGTTTTGATGAGATACTTTACACGAACTCTCTTGTCGGAAGGCTTTAGAACTTTTTTGACAATACGTCCTTAAGCATCTTATTATCAAGACTCACATCAGCATACATCTGTTTGAGCTTATTATTCTCTTCTTCAAGCTCTTTTAAACGTTTAAGCTGCTGTTGTCAATTCCTAATTCTCTAGATAAATCACCTACGGATCTTCCTTGTCCATTTTCCTTAAGAGCTTTAATAATCTGGCTCTCGCTAAATTTCCTGTTTTTCATTATGACAGTTTGAATTTAAAGTTAGTAAATTCGAATTATTAACTGTCCTATTTTTAGGGAAGCCTACAATCAAGTAAACAAAGGAAAACATGGACAATACTTAAACCAGTCGACATCACTAATAAATAGTTCGACAGAAAAACGAACTTTCTACAACTTACCTATCTGCCTATTCAAGTATATTTAAATCCTTTGATATTTATATTCCCTTTGGTTATACCAATTAATGCTCAAAGAAATAGGATGAAGCTTTAGACAATACAATCCACAGAGCATTAAAAAAATAATATCACATACAAAGATTGAATAATAATTGATTCAACTTAATTCATCAAAATAATCCAAAAAATATTAAAATTTAGTTAAAAATTAAAAACTATGCACAAAGTATGCACAAAACAAAAAAATGAGAACTAACAAATATTCTAAAAAAACAAAACCCCCAGTATTTACTGGGGGTTTCTACTGTGGGCCCTGTAGGATTCGAACCTACGACCCCCTGCTTGTAAGGCAGGTGCTCTAAACCAACTGAGCTAAGAGCCCGATTTGCTAACCGTTGTTTGATTAAGCGAGTGCAAATATAGAATAGTTTTTGATATTGCAAAAGAAAAAAATAATAAATTTTAAACAACTTCTGCGACCACAAAGGTACTGCCACCAATATAGATAAAATCATTTTGTTTTGCATTTTTCAAAGCCGCTTCAAATGCCTTATTTACAGTACTATAAGAATTTCCATAGAGACCAAACGCCTCAAATTTCTTTTTTAAAATTTCTACATCCAAACCTCTTTCTAATGCGGGTTTACAAAAATAATAATTCGCGTTTTTTGGAAATAGCGGTGCAATAGCCTTCAAATCTTTATCTTTTACAAAACCCAGTACCAAGTGTAAAGCATCAAAGCTCTGTTTTTGCACTTGTTGTAGTACCTCCTTGAGTCCTTCTGCATTGTGTGCTGTGTCGCATACAACTTTCGGATGTTCAGAAAGCACTTGCCATCGACCAAGTAAACCCGTATTTTCTAGTACATTTAAGAATCCATTCTTAAGGTTTTCTTGGCTTACTTTATACCCTTTTAAAACCTTAAACACCCCTAAAACGCCTTTAATATTCTTAGCCTGATACTCCCCTAATAAAGCGCTTGGGTATTGCGCTATAGCTAAGAATTCTTTATCGGCAAATAAAATTTTTGCATGATGCTGTAGGGCCACCTTTGTAAAAACAGCACGAGTTTCGGGCTGTGTTTCACTAATCACCACGGGACAATTTGGTTTTATAATACCTGCTTTCTCAAAAGCTATTTTTTCAAGGGTATCACCGAGAATATCAACATGATCAAAACCAATATTCGTAATCAATGCAACTTCTGGAGTAATAATATTGGTAGAATCTAAACGCCCCCCCAATCCTACTTCTATCACCGCTATATCGACTTTTTTTGCTGCAAAATAGTCGAATGCCATTCCCACAGTCATCTCAAAAAAAGAAAGCTTATTTTTTTGAAGGTAGTCTAAGTTGGTTTCAATAAAATGGACCACCTTTTGTTTGGGAATTGCTTTCCCGTTAATTTTAATACGCTCTCTAAAATCTTTTAAATGTGGAGAAGTATACAAGCCAACGGAATAGCCTGCCTCTTGTAAAATAGAAGCTATCATATGGCTGCTAGACCCTTTTCCATTGGTTCCTGCCACATGTATAGTTTTTATTTTCTTTTCAGGATGGTTAAGGTGCGAAACAAAGGATAAAATAGACGCCAACTTACCAGAATGCGCAGAGACGCCTTTATGCTGGTACATCGGAAGCTGAGCAAACATCCAACTCAAAACCTCTGTATACGTCATGGATTACTCTCGTAATTTAAAATTGATTACGACAAAACCTACTTGTTGGCTAGGAGCGTTGGCATCTGGCTTCCAAGAATGTGAACGTGCTGTTAGCTCTGCGGGTTTCATTAAACAGGGGTTCGTATTGGTCGTTCCTTTTACTCCGGGTGTAGCACTAATAACCCTACCAGACCTATCAACCACAATTTTAACGACAACTCTACCCTCTTCGTTACAATCTTGTTGCACAGAGCTGTTACCAACCAAACTTCTGCCATTTAATCCGTAACCGCTAGTACCGCCATTACCAGAACCTGGAGCTCCATAATAACTGGTGGCATAAGGATCGCCATTAGGGTTTCCTTTGTCACCGGCTTTAGTGTCTGTACCCTCGCTTCCACTTGCCGAACCGTCAGACTTGTTCAGGCCTCCCATGAGTTCGTCTAACCTACGTTTTTTAGCGTCTTGCTCTTTTTGGGCCTTTTCTTGTGCTTCTTTTTTCTCCAATTCAATGCGATCAGCTTCGGCTTTGGCTGCTTTTGCAACAGCATCTGCCTTGCGTTTCGCCTCTTTCTGTTGCTTGATTACAATCGATTCTTCACTCTCTTGGGTAAGTACTTTTTCTGTCGCCTGCTCTTTGGCTGAAACTTCTTTAGGCACAACCTCTTCTACCTTTTCTTGCTGACTTGGCGGCGTTATAGGTTTGTCTAAAGGTTCTGATTTTATTTTCTCTTTAGGTTGTACGGTGCCACTACCAAATTCTGTGGTTCCAAAATTGATGGCAATTCCTTTTTCAATAGGCGGATCTAAATACCTTAACCCTATGTAAAATAGCAAAACAAGCAATACACTTAACAAAATAGAGGTAAGTGTAAATGATTTTTTCTTATGTTTAGTGTCTAGTAGTGGCATTATTTTGGGCGCACTGCCAAAATTACCTTATAATTATTCTTATTTGCAATGTCCATAACGTTTACAGCCTCTCTAATCGCGACGCTTTCTTCTGCTCTAAGAATTATAGTAGGGTCCTCTTGTCCTTTTAATGCTTTTTTTAGTTCAATTTCAATATATTCTCCGTTTATTCTCTGATTATTCACAAAGTACTGTAAATCTTTATCAATACTGACCGAAACATTCTGCGTGTTCGTTGACTTGCCTTTTGCTTTCGGCAACAGTAAATCTAGTGCGTTTGGCGAGTTAGACGTCAACATAAAAAAGACCAATAACAAAAAAACAATATCTGTCATCGACGACATGCTGAAATCTGGACTTACTTTATTTCTACCTTTTAGTTTCATCTTTTTTTATTTTCTAGGTTTCGATGAAATTAAAGCGGTTCATTCAACAAGTCTAAAAAATCGACCGCATTCGCTTCCATTTTATGCACTACCTTATCGGTTCTATTCACTAGATGATTATAGCCAATATACGCAATAATTCCGACAATTAAACCCGCAACCGTTGTGGTCATCGCTGTATAAATACCCGATGCCAAAGAACCCATTTCTGCTTGTCCGCCACTGGAGGCCATCTGATGAAAAGCTAAAATCATACCGATTACAGTACCTAAGAAGCCAATCATGGGTGCTGCTCCAGCCACCGTTGCTAAAATACTTACGTTCTTTTCTAATTTGTATACCTCTAAGGTACCTGCATTTTCAATTGCAGTGTTAATATCATCAAGAGGTTTTCCTATACGTGAAATTCCCTTTTCTGTTAAACGTGCAACAGGAGAATCTGTTTGTGCGCATAATAATTTTGCCGCTTCCAATTTTCCGTTCGATACATGGTCTCGAATCTGATTCATAAAGTTTTTATCAATCTTAGAGGCCGCCTTAATAGCAAACAAACGTTCAAAATAAATATACAATGCCACAAAAAGCATGACAAATAAAACAGAGATTATAATGATGCTTCCCATACCACCCCCTACAATCAAGTCGATTATAGATAAGGTTTTCTCTTCAGTAATAGGTTCTCCAATTTGAGCTTCATTCACAAGGTCTTGAAACAATGACATACACTAATTATATTTAAGTTGTGTTTATAACGGTATTTTATCGATTAAATTATGCGTTCAAGACAAAATCTCTCATCAAAATAAAAACACCTGCTCCAGCAACAAAACCAATCAGGGCTAACCAGGCTATATTCTTTAAATACCAAAAGAAATCTATTTTCTCCATACCCATAGCAACCACTCCGGCAGCCGAACCAATGATTAACATACTACCCCCTGTTCCTGCAGAATAAGCGATAAAATGCCATAATGGATTGTCCATGTTTTCAGAGAACATTCCCATACTGGCAGCAACTAAGGGTACGTTATCGATAACAGCCGAACCAATACCAAAAAGCATTACTACAATATCGGTATTTGGAATAGCCTCGTTTAAACTACCTGCTGCATGAAATAAAATACCCAATGATTCTAACGCGGCAACGGCTAGTAAAATTCCTAAGAAGAATAAAATACTCGGCAATTCGATTTTTGACAAAGAATGATGTACAGGACTGTGGTGACCAGCACTCTCTCCTTCGCCACCATCTAAAGTGGTAATATTAAATTTAGATTTACTAAATATCTCCGCAAAAGTAGCTACAACAGCTAAGGAAAGCATCATGCCTACATAAGGAGGTAAATGTGTTACCGTCTTAAAAAGAGGCACAAAAACAATAGCTCCCAGTCCTAAATATAACATCGTGGAACCATATTTTGATTTCGCCACTTCCTCTTCTAGGGTGCCATCAATCTCACCTTTAAAAACCTTAAACCTACTCGCTACAAGTACTGGAACAACCATACACACAATAGACGGTATCAACACATGCTCAATAAGCTGTAAGGCAGAAACTTTATTCGCTATCCATAGCATGGTTGTGGTAACATCTCCAATCGGCGACCACGCCCCACCGGCATTCGCCGCAACAATAATAATACCCGCAAACCATAATCGCGTTTCGCGTTCATGGATTACTTTTTGTAAAATGGTTATTAAAACAATTGTTGCTGTTAAATTATCTATTATCGCCGATAAAATAAACGCTAAAATTGAAAACAACCATAGTAATATTCTTTTACTTTTCGTTTTAATAAACCCCTTAATAGTTGCAAAACCATCGAAGTAATCTATTATTTCTACAATAGTCATTGCACCCAGCAAGAAAAATAGAATTTCAGCTGTTTTCCCAAGATGATGTAGTAGAATTTCATCAATGTGTGAGGGCTCCAATTCCCTTAATTCAGTATTCACCTCAAAAACTGGCATATGGGCTAATGCAATAATTGCCCACAACAAAGCCATCATAGCTAATGCAGGAATAAGTTTGTCTATTTTAAGGTTATGTTCTAAGGTTATGGCTAGGTATCCTAAAACAAATACAATTACAATAATGGTTTCCATAGAGTGATTTAGTTTAAATTAATTGTTTTAATGCTATTTCAAAAGCTGTTTTGCTTAAGTTTGTTTTTGTGGAATTTTGTTTAAAGATATTCAAAATTGCATTTTGAATGGTCACCGAAGTGTCATTAAATATTAAATCGTCATCCATGGCGACTCTACCTTCCATGAAATAAGCAAAAACCCTAGCCATACCACAATTTGAAATAAAATCTGGTATTAGACTTACTTGCTCATCTGTATATTCCATAATGGGACCAAAAAAGATTTCCTTATCTGCAAATGGAACGTTTGCTCCGCAGGTAATCACTTCTAATCCAGATGCTATCATTCGCGTAATTTGTGCTTTTGTCACCAATCGAGAGGCAGCACAAGGGGCAAAAATTTCCGCTTTTAAATCCCAAATGCGTTCATTAATTTCCTCAAAAGGTATCATCTCATGAGATACCAAAGTATTGCCATCCTTCATTTTATAGAGCGCAACGATTTCCTCAAAAGTAAATCCATCCTCATTAATCACGCCTCCTACCCTGTCTATAACACCCACCACTTTAGCTCCCATTTTTGACAGGTAAAAAGCAGCAGCAGCGCCTACATTTCCAAAACCTTGCACTATCGCTTTTTTCCCTACCACAGATCCACCAAAAATATCGTAATAGTGTTTTACCGCTTCAGCCACACCATAGCCCGTAATCATATCTGCAACCGTATACTTTCTTGAAATATCAGGAGAATAATTATTTGCCTCTAAAACCTTAATAACACCAAGTCTTAATTGACCTATTCTATTGATTTTATCAGCCTCAGTTGGTTTAAAATGACCATTAAACACCCCTTCTTGAGGATGCCAAACGCCAGCGTCTTCGGTAATTGGTATTACTTCGTGGATCTCATCGATGTTTAAATCTCCTCCGGTGCCATAATAACTTTTTAGCAAAGGGGCTACTGCGTGGTACCATCGTTCTAAAACTCCCTTTTTTCTCGGATCCTTCGGGTTAAAGTTAATTCCAGATTTTGCTCCGCCAATAGGTGGTCCAGAAACTGTAAACTTAACTTCCATTGTTTTTGCCAGCGACAAAACTTCATTTACGTCTAGTCCTTCTCGCATTCTAGTGCCTCCTCCAGCCGCTCCTCCACGAAGGGAGTTGATAACCGTCCAGCCTTCCGCTTCTGTTTCTGGGTCTTTCCAATGAAAAACTATTTCTGGTGCCTTATTCTCGTATTTTAAAAGTAAATCTTTCAAGTATGTGATGTATTAAATTAATTTGACTAAACTAGTTTTTTATGCTCTTGTTTCGGAAGTTGTATTGAATAGCACCCCTAAGGGTTAGTGTTGCCTCATAATTATAAATATATCATTAATACGTGTAATGCGAATAGCAAATATAAAAATAATGACACGCAATAACAGCGTTTCATCAAAAACTAACTATTATTTTTTCACAAATACGAAATTAGAAATCCTATTATTATATTCTTCAAAAAAAAGATACATTACTAATTATATGATAATATTGATTTATCTTTGTTTTAGTTTTTTAATTATATCGTAATTATATGGATTTTACATTATCAGAAGAGCAACTCATGATTCAACAAGCAGCAAGAGATTTTGCTCAAAATGAATTACTACCAGGCGTCATTGAAAGAGATGAAGAACAACGGTTTCCAAAAGAGGAAATTAAAAAACTAGGCGAACTAGGTTTTATGGGGATGATGGTTGATCCTAAATACGGTGGTAGCGGATTAGACACATTGTCTTATGTATTAGCCATGGAAGAACTATCAAAAATTGATGCGTCTACTTCCGTTGTGGTATCTGTAAACAATTCCTTAGTGTGTTGGGGATTAGACACTTTTGGCTCTGAGGCACAAAAAGAAAAATACTTAACGCGCTTAGCTTCAGGAGAAGCCATTGGTGCCTTTTGCCTTTCTGAACCAGAAGCAGGCAGTGACGCAACGTCTCAAAAGACTACAGCTATAGAAAAAGATGATCATTACGTCATAAACGGTACAAAAAACTGGATTACAAGTGGAAGCTCTGCCGAAATTTATTTAGTAATAGCACAAACTGACATCGACAAAAAACACAAAGGTATCAATGCTTTTATCTTAGAAAAAGGTATGCCTGGCTTTGAAATTGGACCCAAAGAAAACAAATTAGGGATTAGAGGAAGTGACACCCATTCCTTATTATTCAACGACGTTAAAGTTCCTAAGGAAAATAGAATCGGTGAAGATGGTTTTGGTTTTAAATTTGCTATGAAAACTTTGAGTGGCGGAAGAATAGGTATCGCGGCTCAAGCTCTTGGCATTGCTGCTGGTGCCTATGAATTGGCACTAAAATACTCTAAGGAACGAAAAGCTTTTGGCACCGAAATATGCAATCACCAAGCCATTGCCTTTAAATTAGCAGATATGCATACCGAAATTGAAGCGGCACGATTACTTGTTTATAAGGCTGCAATGGATAAAGATACCGGTAAAAATTATGATTTATCGGGCGCCATGGCCAAACTCTATGCCTCTAAAGTAGCCATGGAGACAAGTGTTGAAGCGGTACAAATCTTTGGCGGAAACGGATTCGTAAAAGACTATCATGTGGAACGCTTAATGCGTGATGCTAAAATCACTCAAATTTACGAAGGTACTTCGGAAATACAGAAAATTGTTATTTCTAGAAGTATTATAACGCAATAAAATTAACCACCTAACACAAACACCCCTAATGCATTAGGGGTGTTTGTGTTTAAAAACGATTCTAAATAAATTTAACCCCTCGTTTTTTATTATTATTTACAGAAATTATACCAATAACCCCCAACTATCCCCAAAGAAACAGAATCAACCTAAGCAAAACTGCTAAAATTATCAATTTAATAAATTATGTACAGCATATAGTTAATAATGAATAATTATTAAGGTTTTATTCAAAACGTTGCTTTTTTTATTTCTTTCACCCCAAAACACTATGTATAACGCATTAAATAAGGTATTTTTGAGAAAATACTTTAATTTATGGCGCTCAAAAAACAAGGTTTATACTTACCAGAATTTGAACATGATAATTGTGGAGCTGGATTTATATGCAGTCTTAAAGGAAAAAAATCGAATGATATTATTCATAAAGCCCTCGAAATATTAGAAAAATTAGAACATAGGGGTGCTGTAAGTTCTGATGGGAAAACCGGAGATGGCGCTGGAATTTTAATTGATATTCCTCATGACTTTTTTCAGGACGAATGCAACTTTGAATTACCGGAACCTGGAAATTATGCCACAGGAAACATTTTTTTGCCTCAAAAACAAAACCAAAGAGAATTTTGTATTTCTGTTTTTGAAGAAAATATTAAAAAACAGGGATTACAAGTATTAGGATGGAGAAATGTACCTGTAAACAGGTCAATTCCAGGCCGAATTGCCATGGAAACCGAACCCTTTGTGCAGCAACTCTTTGTTGCCAAAGAAAATCCAGAACAAAGTTACTTCGACTTTAATTTAAAATTATATACTGCCAGAAAGATCACGGAACACACGATTATAAACTCAAAATTGTCTGAGAATAACTTCTTTTATGTTCCCAGCTTATCTACTAAAATTATCATCTTCAAAGGCTTATTAATGCCCGAGGATATTAGTCTTTATTTTAAAGATTTAATGGATCCTCGCGTGGTTACTAGGTTAGCTTTAGTGCACCAGCGTTTCTCAACAAATACCTTTCCCACTTGGGATTTGGCACAACCCTTTAGGTATATGTGCCATAATGGTGAAATAAACACCTTAAGAGGTAATGTAACCCGCATGCGTTCACGTGAAGAATTATTAAAAAGTGATTTATTTGGCGACGACATAAAAAATATCCTTCCTATAATCCTACCCGGAAAATCGGACTCGGCTACTATGGATATGGTGGTCGAATTATTGTTAATGACAGGACGATCTTTACCCGAAGTAATGATGATATTAGTGCCAGAAGCTTGGGAAAAAAATCCTGAGATGTCAGAAGCAAAAAGAGCATTTTATGAATATAACTCATGCTTATCTGAACCCTGGGACGGACCCGCTTCTATCCCATTTACGGATGGCAATTATATTGGCGCTGTATTGGATCGCAACGGACTAAGACCATCTCGCTATTCGGTAACTAAAGATGGCTATGTAATTATGTCTTCAGAAGTCGGTGTTGTTGACATCGCTCCTGAAAATGTAGCATTACATGGCAGGTTAGAGCCTGGAAAAATGTTCTTGGTAAATATGGAAGAAGGCCGTATTATTAATGACGAAGAAATTAAAGAAGAAATAGCCCAAAGATATCCTTATAAAAAATGGCTTGATAAAAACTTGGTACATCTAAAAGACATCCCTTACAACGATTGTCCGTTATTTTTAAATGAAGCTTCTTTAGAAAAAAGAAAGGCAGCTTTTGGCTACACGCTAGAAGACATCCATACCATTATTTTACCGATGGGTGAAAAAGGCATTGAACCTTTAGGGTCTATGGGTAGCGACACACCCATTGCAATTTTATCCGAAAGACCACAGTTAATTTATAACTATTTTAAACAATTATTTGCACAAGTTACCAACCCGCCCTTAGATGGTATTCGTGAAGAACTCATTACAGATATTAGCTTAACCTTAGGGAGTGATCATAATATTTTTGACTTTACAGAACTACATTGCAGAAAATTAAAAATTCAGAATCCTGTCATTTCAAAAGAAGATTTAGACAAAATTAAAAATTACGATGTAAGTCCTGATTATAAGGTTACCGAAATTCCAATTCTCTACGAAATCAACAAAGGTAATAACGGACTTGAAGACGCCTTAGAGGCTATGTTAACGAAAGCCTCTAAAGCTATAGACTTAGGCACTAATATCATTATTCTCTCCGACAGAAATGTCAGTAAAGATTTAGCTCCGATTCCGGCTGTTTTGGCCTGCTCCTATGTAAATAGTGGCTTGCAGCGACTTAAAAAACGTTCTAATTTAAGCGTTATTATTGAATCTGCAGAACCAAGAGAAGTACATCACTTTGCGCTCTTATTTGGTTTTGGTGCGAGTGCAATTAACCCGTATTTAGTCAATGAAATTATACATGAACAAATAATAGAAAATAATATTACTGATTATTCTGCTGACCAAGCCATAGCCAATTACAATAAAGCTGTGGGCAAAGGTATTTTGAAAGTGATGAACAAAATCGGTATTTCTACCCTTAACTCGTATCGAGGTTCTCAACTATTTGAATGTATCGGAATTAATACGAAAGTAGTAGAAAAATACTTTCCGAATACCGTAACTAGAATTGAAGGGATAGGTTTGTATGAAATTGAAAAAGAAATTGCGAAACGACATAAAAATGCCTTTACTTCATCAGAAGTAGCCGCCAACTTAGACCTAGAAATTGGGGGTGAATATCGCTGGCGGAGAGACGGAGAAAAACACATGTTTAATCCGCTTTCTATAGCCAAATTACAGCAGTCGGTTCGTAATAATGAGCCAGAATCGTACAAAGAATTTGCAAATATGGTCAACGAACAGTCAAAAAACTTAATGACTATTCGTGGTTTATTTGAATTTTCTAATTACGATCCTATACCTTTAGATGAAGTAGAACCCTGGACAGAAATTGTAAAACGCTTTAAAACGGGTGCCATGTCATACGGGTCTATTAGTAAAGAAGCCCATGAAAATTTAGCGGTAGCCATGAACCGAATAGGTGGAAAAAGTAATTCTGGAGAAGGAGGAGAAGATGCCGATCGTTTTTACAAAAATGCCACGGGTGACTGGAAAAATAGCGCTATAAAGCAAGTAGCATCTGGTAGGTTTGGCGTTACCTCGAACTACTTAACAAATGCACAAGAAATTCAAATTAAAATGGCTCAGGGGGCTAAACCCGGAGAAGGTGGTCAATTACCTGGTCCAAAAGTAAATCCTTCTATTGCAAAAACAAGAAACTCTACGCCTTACGTTGGGTTAATTTCTCCTCCACCGCATCACGATATTTATTCCATTGAAGATTTATCGCAATTAATCTACGATCTAAAATCTGCGAATAGAGAAGCGAGAATAAATGTAAAATTAGTTTCAGAGGTGGGTGTTGGTACCGTTGCAGCAGGTGTTTCAAAAGCAAAAGCTGACGTAATCCTTATCTCAGGTTTTGATGGTGGCACAGGAGCATCTCCTTTAACTTCTTTAAAGCATGCTGGTTTACCTTGGGAACTTGGAATTGCCGAAGCGCAACAAACCCTAGTGCTCAACGATTTAAGAAATAGAATTGTCTTAGAATGCGACGGACAATTAAAAACAGGTCGTGACGTGGCCGTTGCCTGTTTATTAGGCGCAGAAGAATTTGGCTTTGCCACTGCTCCTTTAGTAGCTTCTGGCTGTATTATGATGCGAGTTTGTCACTTAAATACCTGTCCTGTAGGCATTGCAACTCAAAATCCAGAATTACGTAAAAAGTTTAAAGGCAAGCCAGAACACGTGGTAAACTACATGTATTTTGTAGCGCAAGAATTACGAGAAATTATGGCTCAATTAGGCTTTAGAACTATCAATGAAATGGTGGGTCAAGTACAAAAATTAGATCGAAATAAAGCTATAGAACATTACAAAGCAGCGGGTATTGATTTAACACCAATTTTATATAAGGTTGATGTTCCTGCAGGAACAAAGTTTTTCAATACTCAAAAACAAGAGCATCATATCGAAAAATCTATTGAATTCGATATCATCGCAAAAGCACACCCTGCATTATTTAGAAAAGAAAAAATGAGTATCGATTATCCGATCACTAATTTAAATAGAGCGGTTGGAGCCATCCTGAGTAATGAAATTTCTAAAATATACGGTGCCGAAGGATTACCCGAAAACACTTTAAAATTAAATTTTACAGGCTCAGCAGGCCAAAGCTTTGGCGCTTTTAGTACAAAAGGAATCACCATGATTGTCAATGGCAATACGAACGATTACTTAGGAAAAGGACTTTCAGGTGCGAAACTGGTAATAAAGGTTCCTGAAAAAGCAAGCTTTAAACCAGAGGACAATGTGATTACAGGTAATGTTACACTCTATGGTGCCACATCAGGTGAAGCCTATATTAACGGTAAAGCAGGAGAACGTTTCTGTGTTCGCAATTCAGGTGCAAAAGCGGTCGTTGAAGGTATCGGAGACCACGGTTGCGAATATATGACAGGTGGTGTTGCGGTAATTCTAGGTGAGGTTGGTCGAAACTTCGGTGCTGGGATGAGTGGTGGTATCGCTTACATTTTTGATGATAAAAAAACTTTTGAAAAAAATTGTAATAAAGTAGCCTTAAACCTTCTTCCGGTGGATGACGATAAAGACATTGTTGAATTAAGAGCATTGATAGAAAATCATTACAATGCTACACATAGTCCACTCGCCCAAAGAATACTGGAGAAATGGGAAGCATCCCTTCCTAAATTTATAAAGATATTTCCCGAAGAGTATAAACAAGCTTTAATTCGGTTAGAAAACGAAAAATTACAAACTATATAAATCGAAAACATGGGAAAGATAACAGGATTTTTAGAATTCGATAGAAAAGTTGAAGCATACGCTCCCGTTGAAGAACGGATTAAAAACTACAAGGAGTTTACGATACCCTTAGATGAAAAAGAATTAAAAAATCAAGGAGCACGCTGTATGGATTGTGGAATTCCATTTTGCCATAGTGGTTGCCCGCTTGGGAATTTAATTCCAGATTTTAATGATGCCGTATTTAAAGGAAAATGGGAGAAAGCAGCGACCATTTTACATTCGACCAATAATTTTCCAGAATTTACAGGTCGCTTATGCCCTGCTCCTTGTGAAGAGGCATGTGTTTTAGGTATAAACGAGGACCCCGTATCTATAGAAAATATAGAAAAAAATATTGTTGAAAAAGCTTTTGAAAACGGATGGATAAAGGCAAATTCGCCAACAACGAGAACGGGTAAAACAGTAGCTATAGTAGGTTCTGGGCCCTCAGGATTGGCGGCTGCACAACAATTAAATAGAGCTGGTCATTTAGTTACTGTATTTGAAAGAGATCAAAAAGTAGGTGGCCTGTTACGCTATGGCATTCCAGATTTTAAAATGGAAAAAAATATTATAGACCGAAGAATTGATGTTTTAAAAGAAGAAGGAATTATTTTCAAGACGGGAATACATATTGGTATTGATATAAAAGCAGATGATCTTAAAAAAGATTTTGATGCCATTGTGCTTTGTGGTGGTGCAACTATAAGACGCAACCTACCTATCGAAGGGTCAGACCTAAAAGGAGTTGTACAAGCCATGGATTTTCTCTCTCAAAATAACAAGAGAGTGGACGGGATTCAAGAATTAGGACCTGAAATCAAAGCTACTGGTAAAGATGTTGTTGTGATAGGGGGTGGTGATACGGGTTCCGATTGTATTGGTACCTCATTTAGACATGGCGCCACCTCAGTGTCGAATTTTGAAATTATGACCAAAGGAACTCCAGAGCGCCCTGACGACCAGCCTTGGCCTTTTTGGCCTATGCGCCTAAGAACAAGTTCCTCTCACAAAGAAGGCGCTGAGCGTTATTTCAGTATTTCTACAAAGAAATTCATAGGAGATGAAGATGGGCATTTAAAAGGATTAGTAACTTCTGAGGTGGAGTGGGTAAAAAATCCCGGACAACGACCTACACTAAAAGAAGTTGAGGGCACTGAAAAAGAATGGAAATGTGAACTAGCCCTATTGGCTTTGGGTTTTACTGGTTCCGAAATGACCATAGCAGAACAATTAGGCTTAGAAGCAGACGCAAGAACAAATATTAAAGCCTCAGAGAAGAATTATATGACCAATGTACCTGGTGTCTTCGTCGCGGGAGACCAAAGACGGGGTCAGTCCTTAATCGTTTGGGCAATTTCTGAAGGAAGGCAAGCGGCACATCATATCGACAAGTACCTTATGCAAAAGGCTTCAAGTCTTCCCTTAAAAGGTGAAGGAGATCTTCCTCGCCTCTAAATTACCTTATAAACAAAGTATTAAAAAGCCACTTACGTGATTGTAGGTGGTTTTTTTAGTTTTAAGTTTCTTAAAGTGAAGTGTATAAACAGGTAAGGATGTACTTTAGGTTGCCTTGCACTTTGGTAGTTTAGCTGCTAAGACCAAAATACAATGACGTATAGTCTTGATATTTTCCAGTAAAGGTCAGTACAAACAGGTATAAACAAAAAAAGTCCTTCATAAAACTATGAAGGACTTGATTAAAAAAGGCGA
>CAXBCN010000022.1:0-63102 GCA_963974535.1 uncultured Cellulophaga sp. | reverse complement strand
ATTTTTAATACATCCTTAATTGCCGAAAACCTTACATATTTGTTTTCCGGTAACAGTATTGATATTTTTGAGATAGTGACGAAATAATTCATAAGTGTTGTACTAATTTATTCGAAACCTATGGCAACAGTAAAAACCGTATTAAAAAAAACAAAGCTCGCTGATGGCAGTTACCCAATCTCTATAAGGGTATCTAAAGATAGAAAATCCAAATTTTTTCAAACGATATTCAGAGCTTTTCCGAATGAGTGGAACCAAACAACGGGTAGTTTTACCAATAAGAATTCAAACAGCATCCAGAATAACAGGTTGCTATTAAAATTCAAGGACAGGGCACTAAAAATCCTTTCAGACTTAGAAATGGAAACAGATGATTTCACTCTAAGAGATTTTGAAAATCGCTTTAGAATTGTGTCCAATCCAGTGCAGCAAAATGTTTTTAATTTTTGGCATGAGATTATTGGTGAATTTATTTATGCCGGAAGAACTGGCAATGCACGCATAAACAAAGAGGTGTTCGCTTCTTTAAATTTATTTCATAAAAGCACCAGACTTAACTTTAAAGACATTACTCCATCCTTTTTAAATAAATATGAAGCTTTTTTGAGGTCAAGAGGCGGAAGCGATGGTGGCATAGGGGTGCGAATGAGAGCTATAAGAGCACTATATAACTTTGCTATTGAAAGAAAAATAGCTAAAGAACAAGATTATCCTTTTAAAATTTATAAAGTGTCAAAACTAAAAGGTAGAAGTCTCAAAAAGGCTTTAAGAATGGAAGAAATCCTTCAGATTAGAGATTTCGACTTAGCAAAATATCCAGGGTATGTAAATACAAGGAACTATTTTATATTTAGTTTTTACACTAGAGGTATGAATTTTGCCGATATGATGAAACTTGAATGGAAAGCAATTGACAATGATAAAATATATTATACGAGATCTAAAACCAAGGGAAATTTTAAAATTAAAATTCTTCCTCCTGTTCGAGAGATTTTGAATTATTATAAAGCGTTTGCCCTTGATACTAAATATGTGTTTCCTATACTTTTGAAAAACAGCTTGACGCCATCCCAATTGGAAAACAGAAAACATAAAACCCTTCAACGCTACAACAAAGAATTAAAAGAGATTGCCGAAATATGTGGAATTGATAAATCCATAACCAGTTACGTGGCCAGACATAGTTTTGCTAACTGTTTAAAACAAAAAGGAGTAGCTACCGATATTATTAGCGAATCTATGGGTCATAAAAATCTAAGTATCACACAAACTTATCTTAAGGAATTTGATAACTCAGTTTTAGATGAGGCGATTGAAATTTTGGTTTGAAGCTTTCCCTGATGGTCACTCTAAATATTCGTGTTTTTCATTCTCAATGTATTTTCTCCTACGTTATAAGCATAGATTGAAGCAGGTAAATATGTGAGTTTTAAATCGCCAATCTCCTTATTGCCCAATTGATCGATAGTCGTTACCAGGGCACTGGTAAAATCATTCGTTTTGCAAAATTGAATTAAACTATTTAATTCTTGGGGTTTCATGTAATAGCGATTGCTCCATTTAATTTCCACGCCCCAAACAGGTTTAAATTTTTTGTCATCTAAAAGAACCAAATCTACTTCCCCTTCTTTTCTTCCTTCTTTCCAACGTGCGTATGTTAAATCCAGATTCTCTCTATGCATCCATTGTGACAAAATTGCGGTTTCTACCATGTTCCCCATCTCTTGGTCTGTCTCTATAATTGGAGAAAACAAGGCTGTTCTCAAAGAGGGGTTGGTAAGATACACTTTAAAACTAGTCACTCTTTTTAGCTTTTTAGCGTTAACGTCTACTTTATTCAAAACTTTTATTAAAAATGCGGCCTCTAAATACTCTAAATATTTCTTCAAGGTTACCTTTTGAATCCCACTATCTTTAGATATTGCTTCATAAGAAAATTCATTTCCAGTATTATAAGCGATATAAGTAAAAAATCTATTGAGCTCTTGAATATCCTTAATGCCATACAAACTTGGCAAATCTCTTAAAAGGACTTTATCTATGATATCATTTTTAACATATCTTCCCATATCACTTTGAATTTTCTCAGAAAGAACTACTTCTGGATAACCACCGAAGTTTAGGTAATTAACAAATTCTTTATTCAACGCCTTAAGATCATGCGTAATTTTATAAGGAATTTCAACACCGTCATACTGAATATTGCTATCAATTATGAGGTGATTCATATTCTTTAAATGAATATATTCCTGAAATGTTAGTGGCGGCAACATGAAATCTGTAAAACGTCCTGCACCACTTTCTGAACTATGCCATCTCAAAGCAGCAGCTGCCGAACCAGATACGACAAATTTGATGTTAGGATAAGAATCAACCAATACTTTAAGATGTCGCTCCCAATCCTTCAAGTATTGAATTTCATCAAAAAACACATAACATCCATTAAGATTTTCTAATTTAAGTGCTTCTTTGCAAAGACCGAGAATGTCTTCTAAACTTAAATTGATATAAATAGGATTATCAATACCAATGAAAAATATTTTTTGAGGATCTGTACCATCATCAATCAAATTCTGAATTGTATGAAACATCATCACAGTTTTCCCTACACGTCTAGGGCCCATGAGCACAACAGCTCTACGAATATCTTTTTCGACAACGAAAGGATAGAACAAGTCAAAATATAAACGTTTTGACATTGATTTGTATGCTTCGGAAATCTCTTTCGTTAACCACCAAGGATTCTCGTAATGTAATCTTTCAATAATTTTTTCTGTTGGAATAATACTTGAAAACTTCATTTTATTTCTTATTTATGCAAATATACACAAAATAAGGCTGTTCAAATATATCTATTTTATATTTTTTGTAATTATAAGGCTAATTTTGTCGTTATTAATCTTTATTTCTGCAAAAAATAATTAAGGAAGTTAGTGCTTCGTTTCGAGGTAGAAAATTTAATATGTGGAAGTTTCTGTTTTCATCTCTTTTAAACCACCAAAATATAATTATAGTTTAATTTATCTCAAATACACAAACTAATAGTTTGTGTATTAAGTTCTTTTTAAACAAAAATTCTGAATTTTTTAAAAATCAAAAAAAAACATTATTAAATGGTTAACTAAATTTATGCTTAATATCGATAAGGTGTTAATATAAAAATCCAAAGAGCCAAAGAGGTAGTTTAGTAATAGGGAATTCAACATCATCTGCAACTACAAAACCGTTTTTTACAGTATCTATCTGTTTGCTTGTTTTGTCTTTACCCCCAACTTCAAAAGTAAATGTATTATCAACTAAAAAGTCTCCTTGTTTTGGGTATGCCATTTTATGCCTTACTGAAACTTGGGAAATAAAATAGGTCTCCCTTAAATTACCCACATTTGGGCTTGATGTTGAAAATGCATAGGCGAGATTTGGATTGTCCAAATACACTTTTTCGGGCTTTTGAAGTGTTGCCAAACTGATTCCAGATGCATACAATAATTTTATTAACTGGGCTTGCTCTAAAAAATGAAGATAGGCTACCACGGAGTTTCTATGGATATTGCTTTTTTTAGCAATATTGGTGATATTGGGCTGAAAGGGTACATTAGCGGCAACCACATTAAGTAATTGCAACATTTTTTTTGCATTACGCACATCGAAACCCTTTAGTTCTGCCATATCGTATTCCACAATTAAGCGCACCAGTTGTTGCAGCCGTGTGGCATAACCTTGTTTATCTTCCATGGAAAATGGATAATAACCGTATTGCAAATAATCCACAAAATACTCCAATGGTCTAAACTCCACAGGAAACATTTCAGCCCATTTACGGTCTTTGGAAAGTATGTCTTCCAAAACAATAGGTTCAAAATTATACAAATCATTAAACGCCAAATATTCACGGTATGAAAGTCCAGATAAGGTGTACATTAGCATCCGTCTGCTTAAATCGCCTTCTTCTCTAGAAATATCGATTATGGACGACCCTGTGAAAACTATTTTTAAGTCAGGATAAAAATCATACAGGTTTTTTATATGAATGGACCAATTTTCGTATTTGTGCACCTCATCCAAAAAAAGATATTGCCCGCCTTTTTTAAAGAATGCTTCGGCAGTTTCTACCAATGAATGTGTTGTGAAATAAAAATCATCTAAGGACCAATAGGTTCCTTGGGTTGGTAACAACTTTAACTCTTTTAATTTTTGTAACAAAAGGGTCGTTTTGCCAGTACCTCTAGCGCCTTTTATGCCTATTAATTTGTTGTTCCAGTTAATCTCATTGTATAAATAGCGTTTCTTTTCAGAACGTATTCGTTGTACCAATGCTGCCGATTTTTCTAGTAATTGTTCCATGTTGCATATTTATATGTGCAATATAGGTTATTTTTTGCATTTTAGGATGTGCTGTTATTAAAAATCTATAACAACTATAATAATCTATCAATCAAAGTTTATCCATAAAGATATGGACGATGCTTTGGATAAGGTTCTTAATTTTTACCGATTCTACCAAAAAATTGTTTTAACATATAATTCTGGACATATCAGGTTTCAATAAGGATTAATAAAAGTATCAATATCCGATCTCAACAATACAGGATTTGCACCTTCACTTTGCGCTACCATGTCACCAACGGCGCATTACCAAATAAGATATGTCCAGTTCTTCACATACTGTTTTGTATTACCTCAGGAATAACTTAATTCTACTGCCTTCTTCTTAAATGACGGACCGTAATTTCGGTTTCTTTTTTTTATGATTCAAAGTTAATTTATGTAACTCTAAATCTCGCATCTTAATGTCTAGCCTAATATTGTAAGTCCATTTTTACATAATACACTTTTTGGGCAATGTCAGTTATAATCTGGAAAGCATCAGTTTCATCAATTCAATGGCACTTGTTTGTCCTTTCTTTTTTAAAAAATCTCGGTTTGTATTATCTCCAACCTCAAAAACCAATGCTTCCATACCATGAGAAACATAAAAATAATTGCGTGATATAATAGCAGGTTCCATTTTATCACTTGGGCTAATATTTGGATTATAACCAGGGATTGCCATTTTTACATTCTCCAACCATTCCGGTACCAATCCCGGCATATTACCTTTAAAGCTATCAGCTATGGTGTAATAAATATCGTCCCATGTGGAATGGAAATCAATGCCAAAATAGAACTTCCCGTTTGTCTTTTTTTCCCGTTCTTTTATAAATTCGCTTACCGCCAATGTTTCCGGCTGGTTGAAAAATGTCCAATCTCTATTTAAATCAATGCCACCCGCATTGTGCCTCCAATATCCATTGTCAACACCGTCAGGATTCATCAAGGGTACAACATAAACCGTAAATTTTTTTCTGAATTTTTTAGCGAGTTTTAAATTGGAGCTTATGGTTTCCACAAACGCTTTCATAGCCAAATATCCAGTTACCTCCGGTGGATGTTGCCTAGAAATAACAATCAGCATTCTTGCGGTCTTTTCTTTGCCAATGGTTAAAGCCGTCAATGGTCTTCCTTCCCTGCTTAAACCTATTTGCTGATTTGAAACAAATGGCTTTTCGGACAAGGCTTCCACCCATTTCTTGACATGCTTTGAGGTTTGGAGCTCTTGGGCGCTTACCCACAACGTATCGGGATTAATGCTTAACTTCATCTGTACTTTTAATGGAAGCGACCCAGGACCAAAATTTTTATCCCCTTTTTCAAATTCAACATAATCTGTAGAATCCATCGATGTCCAGTGTAATCCGTCGTTACTTAATTTAGGGTAATACCTGTGTTTATAGCCTTCACCATACGTGAGGGTCAGATAAATTTGCTTTTTGTGTTTGGACCACACTTTAAAAGCATACCAAGGACTAACGTTTATTGGCGTGTTTTCAGAAGTTATAAGGGCCGTATAGGTGCTGTCGTAGTCTTTTATTATACCATTCAATCGGGCACCTTCAAAATCATTTGAAAAGTAAACAGAATCATTTTCAAAAGGAAAAATGCCTTTCCATTGTATTTGTACCGGTTTTGAAACCGTTGAGACTTGCTCTATGGGTTCTTGCCCTTTAAAAACAGGCTTCTGGGAATATATATTTAGCGTAATGATGAATGCAAATAGTAGGAATATGTTTTTCATTTTAATTTTGTTTATGATTTTATTTGTTTTCAAGTTTGTTAAAATATAATTTGGTGGCATGCATTACTTTTGGAGACAGTATAATTGCTGATATCATTGTAGGGATTGCCATAAGCGCAAAGCTTATATCAATTAAAGCCACAATTCCTGTCATGGAAGAAACCGCACCAACGATAATACTAACTATATAGATATAATTATAACTCTTCTTGAATTTTGTCCCGAATAAAAACGAGATGCATTTTGAGCCATAATAAGAATATGTAAATAAAGAAGTAAAGGCAAAAATGGACACAATAAATGCCAGCAAGAACGACCCATATCTTGGCATGGTCTGGATAAACGCATTCAACGTTATGGTTACGCCTTCCATATTTGGTTGCAACCAGCTATTGGTCACAAGAATGGCCAAAGCCGTTAAGGTGCAAACAACAATGGTATCGATGAAAGGCCCTAACATAGCAATAAGCCCTTCTCTCACAGGCTCTTGATTTCTGGATGCACCGTGAGCCATGGGTGCCGTACCTATCCCGGCTTCGTTTGAAAACGCTGCTCTTCTTACGCCAATGATAATGATGCTGCCAATACTTCCTCCCAAAACGGCATTGCCTGTAAAAGCATCTTGAAAAATAAGATAAAACGAGGGGATAATGGCTGTATGATTAACAATTAATATGTAGCTGACCGATAAGAAATATAGTATGACCATGGCGGGTACAAGTTTTGAGGCAAAACTTGCAATTCTTTTTATACCTCCCAGAATTACCATGGACACAAAAACACTGATAATGATTCCTAACAAAAGTGATGATGCAATTGACTCTTGATAACCTAAAGCCGGAAGTAAAATATTATTTAAGGCTTGTGTCAACTGGTTGGCGGTAAAAATGGGCAGCGACCCTATAAGCCCTGCCATTGAAAAAAATATCGCCAAGGGTTTCCATTTTTTACCCAAGCCTTCCGTAATGACATACATGGGGCCACCTTGCATTTCACCCGAATCGTCTTTCCCTCGATACATTACGGCCAAGGAACACGTAAAATATTTGGTTGTCATTCCAATGATGGCACTTATCCACATCCAAAACAGGGCACCTGGGCCACCCATGGAAATGGCAATGGCAACACCTGCAATATTGCCCATTCCTATAGTTGAGGACAGCGCGGTGGATAATGCCTGAAAAGCACTTATTTGTCCTGGATTGTTTTTATTGTCATATTTACCTTTAAGGATTTCTATGGCATACCAAAAATGTTTAAATGGCAATAACCTGGAATACATTAAAAAATAAACCCCTCCACCAATCAGTAAAATCAATAAGGGAATGTCCCAAATCCAATTGCTAAACGCTACGATTGCGTCTTCAATACGCTGCAATAGGTTATTCATTATGGCCAAATAATTTTGAATACTGTTTATATTGTTCCTGTTGTTTCCCTTCCAACTCTATTTTTTTTCCTTGAATAAAGGCCTGTGTAAGCTTATTTGTCCTAATGTCCAAGGCATCGCCTTTTGATACAAACAAGGTGGCATCCTTACCAACTTCCAGTGACCCTAGCGTATCATCTACCCTTAAAATTTTTGCCGCATTTAGGGAAATGGTTTTTAAGGCTTCTTCTTTATCAAGACCATAAGCAACTGCCACACCAGCATAAAACGGTAAATTTCTTGAGGTGGAAAGCATCCCCGTATGGCTAATTGCTACCACAATACCTTCATTTGTAAGAAGATAAGGAAGTTTATAGCGCATATCATAGTCCATATCCTCTTCATTTGGCATACTATGGGTTGGTGGCAATATAACAGGGATATTGTGTTCCCTTAAAAAATCCTTCACCAATAATGCTGATTCAGCTGTTACAAGCGCCACATGGTCTATGCCCATTTCTTTTGAAAATTGAATGCTTTCAATGATTTCCTTCGGGTCTGTGGCATGAACAAATAACGATAGCGTACCGTTGAACAACCCTAGCATGGCCTGTAGCTTTAGATTAGGGATTTTAGAATCCTGCTTGCCATAAGCAATCGCCTGGATAAATAGATTTTGTAACTCTTCTTTGGTGGTATCGTAGCTGCTATTTGGTTTTAATTGCCTGGTATGCGTGGCTGCATCATAAGACGACCTTGTGGCATTTGGCCAATTTAAATGAATGGCTGCGCCAAATTTGTACAAAGATTCCTCCCAATCCCTTCCGTCGAGTTTCATTATAGAAGATGTTCCGGAAACCAGACCGCCTCTTGGAGCGGTTTCAACAGTGAGAATACCATTAAACCTTAAGACCGGCAAAAATTCTGAATCTGATTTAAAGGCATATGCCACATTTAAATTGGGGTTGATGCCTCCTTCTTCCATACTGTCGTTTGTGTATTCATCTCCACTTATTTCTTCAATCCCAATCAAGGAATTGAGCAAAATAAAGCCTGGGTAAATATGCTGTCCGGAAACATCGATCACTCGATAGGTTTCCAAATCAAGCTTTATGGAATCTGTTGTGCCTACTATTGAGATTTTACCATTATCAAATCCAATAATTCCATTTGGTATCACTTTACCGTTACCAATATGTAAGGTGCCTCCAACCAATGCGGTAGGTTTTACTGGCTTTTTAATATCAAATTTATCTTGCGCATACGGTTTCAATGGTATGCAGTAAATAACAATTAAGATTATAAGATATTTATTAAAATTCATCATGCTTGGTTTTAATGTTAATTTAAATTCCCTACGTACTCACAGGTGAAATCCGGTTTTGATGAGGATATACGTGGCTGAACGTTGGCTCCAGTGTTAATGGTATTTTTCATTGCATTCATTATCCTGTTCCTTTCGGTTTGAATGTCCTTTCGCAATTGGATATCCTTTTCAATATCGAAATATACAGTACCTTCTATGATTGTTTTTTCGGCCTTGGCATAAATGGATAACGGATTGTCCGACCACAATACAACATCGGCTGATTTTCCAACCTTAATACTTCCCATGGTATCATCCAAATGCAACAATTTCGCTGGGTTCAGGGTTACTAATTTTAAGGCTTCTTCCTCACTCATATTGCCATACTTAACCGATTTTGCCGCTTCTTGATTAAGATGGCGGATGGTTTCCTGACTGTCTGAATTAACGGCAGTAACAATACCCTCTTTGTACATTACTGAAGCGTTATAGGGTATGGCATTTCTGGTTTCCCATTTAAAATTCCATTTATCCGAAAAAGTGGAGCCTCCAACCCCATGTTCCAACATTTTGTCGGCAATTCTATAGCCTTCCAAAACATGCGTAAAGGTGTTGATTTTAAAATTGAACCTCTCTGTAACATCCATAAGCATCAACATTTCGCCCTGTTGATAGGCATGACAGGAAATGAACCGCTTCCCTTCCACAACTTCCAACATGACCTTATTGACTAAATCCACTCTTGGTTTTATGGCATTGTCTTTATTTTTTAAAGCATTAAACTCCTGCCAATTTTTTTTATATGCCAATGCTTGGGTAAAAACATCGGAATATAGCTGTTCCAATCCCATTAACGATCTTGGAAAACGGATTGAGGATGCGCTTTTTGATCGTTTTGGATTTTCACCCAAAGCAAATTTTATAAAGGGTTTGGCCTCTTTTATCAATAACCCTTCGGGATTTTTACCCCATCTCAATTTTATTAATGCCGATTGACCCCCAATGGGATCGGACGAGCCATGCAATATCTGTGCTGCCACCACACCCCCTGCCAATGCCCTGTATATTTGAATCCGTTCTGAATCCAATACATCGGTCATTCTTACCATTGCAGAGACCGTGGCAATTTCATTTACGGCGCTTAATGCAATGTGTGAATGCTCATCAATTATCCCAGTGGTTAAATGCTTTCCCTTGCCATCTATGATTCTTGTATTTGAGGCTTTAATGTTTTTTCCAATCTGGGATATCTTTCCATCTTTAAGCAGGACGTCGGTTTCTGTTAAAATGCCAGCATCTTCATTGGTCCAAACCGTGGTGTTTTTTATTAAAATATCCTCTTGTCCTGGTTGTTCAGCACTCCCAAAGGCAACAAACGGATAAATAACGTTTCCTAAATCTTTACCTCGTAAAGGGGTTTCTTTCTTCTGGCTTTTTATATTTTCTGAACGCTCTTTTAATTTTGTCGCCTCCCAATCAACCCATTTACCATCGTTTCGCTGCCCTTTACCTTGCAATACCATTTTTTTCGGTTCATTGCTAATCCATCCTCCCAACCGATAAAATGAATCAGGACCTTTGTTAAATTCAAAACTTACCATGGCGCCGTCCATCTTTAAATCTGTTTTTATTTCGGTTGAATCTGGGTAAAATAGTGTTGCCCTGTAATCTTTTTTACCCTTTTTAATAGACAAGGAAGCCTTTTCGCCATCAATGGATAAAGAATACGTCCCAAGAATTGAAGGATCATCCTCTTGACTTACGGCATATCTTTTACCTTGTACCCAATTTTCGTAGATGACGGTATTTTCATCAAAAATATCCCCTGAAGCCATCAGGAAATTTGCCAATTTTCCACTTTCCAATGTTCCAATATGGTCTTCTTGATGCAGCAATTTTGCCGGGAGCACCGTTAAACTGTATAACGCCTGTTTAGGGCTTAAACCATAATTCACGGCCTTTTTAAGATTGGCCAAAAAATCCTCTATCTTTTTTTGTCCATAAGCTGTTATTGCAAATTCAATGCCTTTTGCCTCAAGACGTGCGGGATTTGATGGTGCCAACTCCCAATGTTTTAAATCGGCCAAAGTAATTTTTTCGGTCTCATAAGGATTGGACACATCATAAGCATCCGGAAAATTAAGCGGAATTATTAATGTTGCGTTTAACGCCTTAATTTCGTCTATACGTTGGTACTCGTTGCCTCCTCCTTTAATAATATAGTCGATATTGAATTCCTTCGCTATTTTATACGCTCTTAAGGCTTCCAACCAACCGTTGGTCTCAAATATTTGTGGAAGTTTTTTTGTTTCCAGAATAGCGCCTAAAGATTGATCTATAAAAGGTTTGTGCTCAAATTGGCCATACCATTGTGCATCGTAATACGTTTGTCGCAAAAGCGCCATACTTCCCATGGGCGAAACGGGGTAGTCCTGGGTTGAACTGCCTTTATCAAAAGAAAAATGAACTGCTGCTTTAGGCTTTAACATGCTCTTATTCTCATTATTTTCGCCAAGACTGACCAAAGAAGCCGTTCCTCTGGCTATGCCATCAGGCCTGAATGTGGTTATGAGCCCAAACCCCTGTTTTCGAAGTTGTTGCGCTTGTTTTTTATCAATTAAAAAATGTTCGGATGCCTTGTACTGTGCTTTAATGGCTTCGTTAGCGTTATAAGGTCCTTTTGTATTGGATTGGATTTGTTCCCTTTTCACATAAGGGTTTCCTCTTGGCGGTATTTTCACTTCGGGTTGTCCGTACGTACTGAACATATCAATAAAAGAAGGGTAAATGTATTTTCCTTTGGCGTCAATTTCGGTATATCCCAAAGGCACGTTTCTTGTGCTGGCCACTTTTTCAATATGTTCATCGCGTATTAACAAGGTAGCATTTTGTACCATCATCCCAGGTGCGTAAACTATGGTTGCATTGGTAATGGCAATGGTATTTGGCCTTTGGTCCAACACATCATTTTTAGGAAATGTTTCTTGGCCATTTACATTTAAAACCCGTAGGATGATAAATGAAAGCATTATCCAAAAGGTGTGTTTGCAAGTGATACTATTATGTATTTTCATGGCTATGTATTCAAAAGCAATCATACTTCGAAAAAGCTTGCTGTGTTTATTTGATATTTTGTTTCGTCTTTGTGATAAAACTCATTCGTTATTTCTGAATACGTATAGTCTTTGCTCCATGCTACCCGATGTTTGATTAGTTGCTGGATGGCCTCCAAAATATACCGCAATTCCTTATTGGTCATGGTGGGGTGGAGCGATAAACGTACCCAACCCGGTTTATATGAGAGGTCGCCATGATCAATTTTGTCGGTGATCTGTTTGGATTGCTCTTTGGTAACTTCCAATAATAAATGCCCATAAGTGCCTGCACACGAACAGCCTCCCCTTACTTGAATACCAAATCTATCGTTCAATAATTTAACCGCTAAATTATAATGGATGTTTTCAAAATAAAATGAAAAGGCGCCCAATCTGTATCTGACATCCTTGGCCAGTAAATGTAAGCCCGACATGTTTGATAATTTCCCAAAACATTCCTTAACCAGTTCATTTTCGCGAACGCGAATTTTATCGACCGTCATTTTTTCCTTCAACTTAATGGCCAAACTTGCTTTTATGGCCTGCAAAAACCCAGGTGTACCACCATCTTCCCGCACTTCTATATTGTCAAAATAATGGTGCTCGCCCCAAGGATTGGTCCAGGTTACGGTGCCTCCACCGGGATGATCGGGAATTCGGTTTTTATATAAGGATTTATTAAAGATAAGTACGCCCGCACTGCCCGGGCCACCCAAAAATTTATGGGGGGAAAAAAATATGGCATCCAAGTGTTGGGCCTCATTCTGTGGGTGCATATCCATAGTCATATAAGGTGCCGAAGCGGCAAAATCCACAAAGCATAATCCGTCATTTTTATGCATTATTTCAGCCAATTCATGATAGTTGGATCCGATGCCCGTAACATTGGAACAGGCGGTAAACGAACCAATTTTTATTTTTCGGTTTTTATATTTATCCAATTCCTTTTTTAAAATATTGGCATCAACAAATAAGTTTTCAGAGGGTTCCAAAACTACAACATCAGCAATAGTTTCCAGCCAAGTGGTCTGGTTGGAATGGTGCTCCATGTGGGTTAAAAAAACCACTGGCCTGTCTTCTTCAGGAATTTGGATTTGGTCAGCATACTTTTCAGGGATTTTCAGCCCCAATATGCGTTGAAATTTACATAAAACACCGGTCATACCGGAATCGGATGTAATGATTACATCCTCTGGGGAAGCATTGACATGTTTTTTGATGACTTGATGGGCATCATGGTATATGGAGGTCATTAACCGGCCTGTATGGCTGGCTTCAGAATGGGTATTGCCTACCATGGGCCCTATACGGTTTTGTAATATCGTTTCTATGGGCCTGTACAATCTTCCGCTGGCTATCCAATCGGCATATACAAGGGGTTTCGTGCCGTAAGGCGTTTCAATTGTTGTATCTATCCCGATGATATGTTCCCTGAATCCTTGAAAATATTGCTCTAATGTTTTTTGTTTCAGTTTCATGTGTTTATTTTATTGTTGTTCAATGGTCACATGTAGCTTCCATATAATCATCTCCTTGGGTATCGAATTCTTGTTATGGAAGTTTCATAAGTCTTTTTTAAAAGCTGCCCTTTATTAATGAATATATTGTACTAACTCAAATAATCTTAGTAAATGTCTTTTCCAAACCCATAATGGAAGAATGTACATTCATTAAATTGTATTCAATTAACAAGGACAGCCTTTTAATAGTTTATTGATTTTAATTTGATTTGAACCATATCGCTTGGAATTCATATACTATGAGAACTTAATGTCCCGCCATAGTTATTATTTTATTCCGATCAATAATCAAATGGCAATGGCCTAATAATCCCATTTGGGTTCTATAAAGTCCAGATAACTGGTCACCGATTGGGCAAACGCTTTGGAAAATTTTTTACGGTTTTCCTCACTGTCCCGAACGCCTTGAAAATTGGCCTCTATTTGCATACCGAAAACCTTTGGATAATCGGAAGAGGTATATCTACGGGTATTGTACCCGCCATTAAAGTAGGGCTCACCCTGTTTTGGATAAGGATTACCAAGGCTTGGAACTGCAGGGAAACCAGATTTTTCCATCAGGGTGCCAAAAGCATTTTCGCCCATCAACAACTCCTTAAGGGTTAGTTGGTTGTTGTTTTTCAACAAATTTTTGACGGATGTTTTTGCGCCCACTTCCGAATTCATCTCTGTGCTTTCTTGCACTTCCCTAAGCGCTGTCGTGCTTAAAAAATAGCCCAGTTCCAATCGTTTTACTGGATGACTTTGTCCATGCAGGTCTATATACATGACATATCCAAATTTTTTTATGGCTGCATCGATGGCCTCTTCAATATACTTGTGGTATTGTTTCCACGTATATTCCATTTGGGGGTTTCCACATGTCGCTTCTTCCAAGTCTCGGTTAAAATCTATCTTTTTCCTTGCCAATTTGGCAATAATTAGATAAGGTTTCTTTTCAGAAGTCTTGAATGCATTTTCAATTTCAAGTGCGAGTTGAGCTGTATTGTTGTCCATTTCCTTTGTACCACAATCCCTGTCCTTAATTCCTTCTGGGGAAATGGTGCCTCCATGGGGAGCACTTATGACCAAGGGCATGTTGCCGTTGACGGTTTCCAGCCAGCTATCATCAAAGGTATTTTGTTTTACCGATATTCCATTTTCCTTATCGGATGATTTCATTATTTTTTCACTGCTAGAACACTGCACTTGAAAAAGGGCAGTGACACAGAGCAAACAAAAGATCATACCTTTTCTAAAAAATACTTTAATAAATAAATCTTTACGCATTTTTTTGGGCGATTTAATTTTTAATTATTGATTGAATTTTAAAAGATTATTCATTTTAACTATATAAAAACAGCCATTGCATTAATTCCTATTTACATAAGGGTATGCTTTTATAGTCTTGATGATAATTTTGTTCGCAATAATATCTCGATTATATAAGACTATTACTCGAACTAAAAATTATCATCAAAACAATCAATTACAACAAGGGCCATCTATTAATTTATTGATTTCTATCGTATTGGCAACAATCAGGAAGGTCATCGTAAGCTGTTTGATCGGCTTTATCAAATTCGGTATCGTGTCCAACCATGGCTATCGCTTTAGAAACATCGTTTTTACCGATGGTGCCTATGGAGGTTTCAACAGTGATTACTTTCGACTCTTTGTCCCATATTGCACTTTCTATACCTGAAACGGTTTTTGCCGCCTTTTCTATCCGTTTTTTGCACATACCACAATTACCAGATACTTTAAAACTAAAAGTATTCACAATTTTTGCAGCGGTAGTGTTTGCATCTTCCCTGTCATATTGGCAACACCCTGGAAGGTCATCGTAAGCGGTTTGAATAGCTTTATTAAATTCTGTATCATGGCCAATGGCTTCAATAGCACTTGCAACTGTGGCAATATTAACCTGTTCGTCCATAGTGACCTTAATCATTTTAGTTTCTTTGTCCCATTCGGCCAACGAAACTCCATCAACACCTAATGCCGCTTTTTCTATGCGCTTTTTGCAACCATTGCAATTACCCATCACCTTGAATTCTTTTGTGGTTTCCTGCGAAAACCCAGTATTGGTAACAAATAATAACATTAGACCAATAATGGTAACTGATAAGATTGATTTTTTCATGCTTATTAATTTTATTTATGTAAAATATTTATGGGTTATGTTTTGTCTATATGTCTCATTATTGTATTCAATATTTAATATCACCCATGTGAGGGCGTTACATATACCTTGCTAACTTTGCTGTTTATGCGGAATTATTTTTATTTAGGTTTAAACAGGCCAGGGTTTAATACCCAAGCCTGTATTGTAGATAAAAAGAATTTATTGATTTACTTCTGTAACCGAATACAACCCTGGATCAACTGGTGCCATTAAATTGGAGAGTATTTCGTCTTCAGGATATAAAAACCGTTCCACATTTTGGGTTGCGGTCGGCACGTTTAAAGGAAACGGCACCGCAACGTCCATATCACTTTTTTTCAACCGTCTTGCATCATCAAAAGGCATAAAGGTCGTAAACCCTGAAACGTAGCGTTCTTCTATGATCTCTCTCAACAATGCCCTGTCTGGATCTATATTGTCCATGTTTTCCATACCACCAGCATCAAAATCTGAAGCCACGTAGGCATCATAAGTGAATGGTTCTGAAGAAAAATTGGTATTCAAAAAAGCCCCCGTATTCAAAAAAGTGCGCAGTTGGTTTAAATGTCCTAAACCCGTTGCAAAACTTTGCGTACGCGCTCCTGCTTCGGCAAGGATAAGGAGGTTTTCCTGATAGGTAATGAGTGGTTGTGGCTCCAGTTCATTGGCAATGCCCAAATTGGCATTGGGGCTACTTGGATCAATGGTATAATACCCCAAGCGTGCGGTTTCATCGGTTTTGGCATTATTGCGCGAGATACCACTGCTATTATCCAATAATTGAACCAAATAACTATTTCCGGTACCTGTGTTAGGAGTACCGGACAACACAATGTAAAATTTATTTTTAGTGGAGTTTTCACCGGGAATATCCAATGGGTTAAACATCATACTGTTCCCATTGGAAGAAATACCATTTTGGGCAGCCGTATAGGCCAAATCGTACTGCTTGGTGTGCATATAGTAACGCGCTTTAAGGGTCCATGCAGATTCCAGCCATTTTATCCGGTTGCCATCAAAAATATAATCTTCTATGATAACGCTTCCGCTTGCACTTTCAAGATCATCAATGGCGTCCTGAAGCAATATCTGTAAGGCATCAAAAACCGCACGTTGGTCATCAAATTTGGGCTCTTCAACATCGCTTACAGCTTCTGAATATGGAATGTCTCCAAAAAGTGAGGCATACGTTCCTATAAGATGTGCTTCCATGACTTTTGAAATGCCCTGATAAAATGGATTATCGGTTGTTCTGCGACGCATTTCTCGCATAGGTGTAATCACACTCTGATAGCCGTCCCAACCAAACGTTGTATTTGTAACATTATATAAAAATCGTTCTTGTTCAACTTGCTCAAAACCAATTAATTGTCCAGAATAGTAACCTGCCATTCTGCTATAGGCCCCCAATTGTGTATTAATATTGGATAATTCAGCCCCATTAAGGAAGAGTCCCGGATCGACATCGTCAAGTGTCAACTGATTTGGGTTTTCGTTAAGATTATCAACCATACTTTCACAACCCAATATTAGCAAGGTCGTAAAAACAAATATGTATTTTATATATATAGATTTCATAATTTAAGGTTTAAAAATTAGCTTGAAGATTAAACAATATGGATCGGGTCCCCGGATTATTGAAATAATTCATCCCAAATGCATTACTGACCCCGTAGTTATTGGTTTCGGGGTCAACCCCAACCAGGTCTGTCCAGAGGATAAGATCTCTACCGGTAACGGAAATCCTTAAAGATTCGAGCGAGAGCTTTGAAGATAATTTAAGCCCTTTAAGTGTATAACCCAGGGTTACGTTTCGCAGTTTGGTCCAGGTGGCATCTTCAATGTAAAGGTCGTTAAGCTTGTTAAAGCCCAATCCGCCACCAATACCGCGATAGTACAGCTCGTCAAGCAGTACATTACCGCCACCGAAATTTTGTATATTGCCACGCACGGTGGTCCCTGCAGTAAAAACAGTACCATTAATATTGGTTAAATCTTCGGTAAGTGTTACTTCGTTCCCAACTTCTTCTGACATCCCAAAACCATTTAGTACTACCCTGGTCCTATTGATGAAATCACCACCTTGTGAGTGCTCAAACAGGAAGCTAAAATCAATATTTTTCCATTTTAGTTCCATACCCAAACCACCGCGCCAGTCCGGATTGGGATCGCCAATAACGCGTCTGTCGGTATCCAACTGTGGGAATCCGTTGGCATCCAGTGCCAAACTGCCATCATCGTTACGGAGCGTTCCGGGCAACCAGAAAGAACTCATGGGATAGCCTTTTACCGCTTTGGATGTACCCCCAATATCAACAGTTTCTGCCCCCGCAATATCCACAACTTTATTTTCATTATTATTGAAGTTGGCATTTAGTGAAACCTTTAGGTCTTGGTTATCTATTATTTTGCCGTTCAGGTCAATTTCAAACCCTTTGTTTTCTATTGTGGCAGCGTTCGTATAATTAGTACTAAAGCCGGAACTAGGATTTGTATTCACGGCAAAAAGGATGTCCTTTGTTTCGTTGTTATAGTAGGTTAGACCCAAACTTATCCGGTTGTTAAAAAACCTTAGATCTGTTCCTACTTCCCATTCGGTTTTTATTTCGGGTTTCAGATTTGAGTTCCCTTTTTCGGAGTCCACCAAAAAACTACCCCCAAAGGTTGAAAAACCAGTTGTTGCCAAGGTGTTGAATTTATAGGCTGCCGGTTGTACGCCAACTTTCCCCCATGCAAATCGCAACTTACCAAAACTTAAGGTTTCCGATTCGATCAAATCGCTAAACTGCCAAGCCAAATCTGCCGATGGGTAAAAGAAACTCCCTTTTATGGTAGAAGAGGCTTCCATGGCCCCGGAAACATTAACGAATAGTTGATCGAACAAATTGAACCCTAAAATACCATACCCTCTATTGGAACGTATTTTCTGTATAAACCTGTTCCAGGATGAGGCTGCTTGGTCCGGATTAAGATCGGGTGTTGGAAGACTTGCATTTACCGCAAACGGGCTAATGGTATTCGTATTGGAAAATCGCTGCCTGTCATTAAAATTTAATCCTAAGGTTGCCGTTACTTCTACGTCCTTATTAATATTTTGTGTCGCTATAGCAATACCGTCAAAATTAAGCTCCCGACTTGTAATATCCGATTGAGTCCATAAACCGGCACTTCTTGCACCACTAGCTGAACTTACTGGGAAAAAGGAACCTCTGGAATCTGAGTAATAATCAAGACCACCCCTTAAAATGACTTTTAGCCAATTGACCGGATCGATTGTCAGTTCTGGGTTGATAATAAACCGATTGACCTGATTGGGTGATTTTTGTTCATTTATAGTCCATAACGGGTTGTTGTAAACCGGGTTTTCCGATTCCCCAAACTGTACGCGGTACGATCGCTGTCTGTCTGGAAACACATCGCCATTGGCCGCCACATAGGTGCCTTTGTAATCTGAAATATCAAAATCTGGAGATGTTCGCAAAAGCCCCAGCAAAATACCATTTGTGTCTTCTCCCGCTTGTCTGATCCTGTTGGAGTCTGTATTGGTATAGGATATTCTATTGCTCCAACTTAACCATTTGGTAAGTTGTGTTTTTGTATTTAGGCGTAGGTTTTGGCGTTTATAATCGAAATTTTTGATAATCCCTTCTTGGACAAGGTTTTCGTAACTGAAAAAATAGGACGCCTTTTCGCCTCCACCACTTATGGATATATTGTGCTGTGCATACACACCGGTTTGAAAAACCTGATCGTAATTACTGTCAACAAAGGTCTCTCTGGAGTTTTTTGTGGTTACGGGATAATATATATTTCCTGTGGTGTTTGAAAGGAAATATCTGCCGGTTTCATTGACTTCATCGGCACCTCCGGCTCGATCGGCAATCTTGTCTCCCCAAGATTCGGCTCTACTGATCTGCCAAACGCCGTCCCGTCCCTGGCCAAATTTATTTTGTAATGGTGTTCTTACATTTATATCGTCAAACGATTGTGTAAATGAATATTGAACGGTAGGTTTCTTTCCTAAACTTCCATTTTTAGTGGTAATGACAATAACGCCATTGGCGGCCCGAGAGCCCCATAGAGCTGCGGCCGAAGCCCCTTTTAACACCTGCACCGATTCGATGTCCTTGGAATTGATATCATCCAACCTGGATTGTTGGCTGATGGTTACATCTCCTATATTGTCGTTGCTCACCGGGATACCGTCCAAGATGATTAAAGGTTGGCTGGCACCTTGAATGGTGTTAGCACCTCGTATTTGAATGGATGATCCAGATCCTGGGTCGCCATTGGATTTTCCTATCCTGACACCGGAAGCTTTACCTGCCAGGGCATTGATGACTCCTGCCTCTCCTGATTTAACAATACCTTCGGTTTTAACAATAGAGCTTGTAGAACCGGATTCGTCAACGAGCATCTTTGTTCCAATGGCAGTAATAATTACTTCGCTCAACTCATCAGCATTGGGCTGCATGACAATGTTTAGGGTTACTAGGTTGCCAACTTTTACTTCTTGGGTGGCATAACCAAGGTATGAAAAAACCAAAACATCTTCGTTGCCTACCTCAATGGAATAACTTCCTTCAAAATCACTGATAACACCTTTATTTGTTCCTTTAATAATAACGTTTACACCGGGCAGGGGCAACCCGTCGTTGTCTGAAGTAATTCCACTGATTTTCCTTTGGGCCACGGTGGCAATATCTTCGACTGTTTTCTCTAAAATGATTGTGTTTTTATCAGACAGGCTAAAGTTGAAATCCCCAAAAGCAAGACTTTTTTCAAGCAACTTATTGGCCTTGATCACTCCTTTTTGGAGATGTACCTTTGGTGCATTTTTAAACAAATCTTCTTGATAGATAAAGGTGTAATCGGTTTGATTTCGAATCAAGTCAAAAACTTCATCGACAGTCACAGTTTTATCATTGTCTATTACAATTTTCGTGTTTTGCGATAATATATTATCTGACGAAAAGCCAAAAGTTATCGTACAGAACAAGAAAATAAAGGTTCTCATGATAGTGATTAAGAGTTTTTTTCTAAAATAGAAAAGGACTTTGGTTAATTTAATTTTCATAAATTTGTGAATTAGTTAATTAAACGATTGATTGACTTTGAAAAAGGGAGGGAAAGTGATACTTTGAACGGTGTAAACTCAGCTCCCTTTTATCTTAAAATGATTGTATTTTTATGTATCTCATAGGCATTAATAAAATTAGTGTTTTTTATGGTTAATAGAATATCTTCAATATTTTGATTTTTACTTAATACCCCATTAAACTTAACTTCTTCAAGATCTTTATTTGAAAAAACAAAATCGGTATCATACCATCTGGACAATACTTTCATAATATCTTTTAATGCTTTGCCCTTAAAGCTAAAAATTCCGTTTTTCCATGAGGTTTCATTATATACATCAACAAAATCAACAATTACCTTTTTATTATCAATATTTAAAATGGATTGTTGATTGGGGCTCAATGTTTCTTTCTCAAAACCAAAATCAACAGCGACCATACCTTCAACTAAGGTAGTATAGATACTATTTTCATCTGAATATGCTTTAATATTAAACTCCGTTCCCAAAACTTCAACTTCCTGCGCTTTTGTAAGAACTTTAAATGTTGCACCATTATGTTTGGTACTTGGGGACACATCAAAATAGGCTTCGCCGTAAATCAACTCTACCTGTCTTGTTTTTCCATCGGTAAACACCACGGGGTATTTTATTTGAGAATCAGAGTTTAGCCAAACCTCTGTGCTATCTGATAAAATGACATGAAATTGCCCGCCTTTAGGGATGGTTAAAGTATTATAGGCGGTAACTTTGCACTTTACTTCTGAATCATAGACCAGTTCTTCCCCATTGCTTATGATACCATCGGCTCTGTATTCTTGTCCTTTATTCAGGGCAATTTCCGAGCCATCTTCCAAAGTTAAAGTTGCTTTATCGGTACCTATTGGAATGGTATTGTTTACTATGATTGGCTTCGCATGGACTGCATCACTACCTTTATTAAAAAACATGCTTAGTGCTACCATTAATAGAATGGATGCTGCAGCGGTGTAGGTTATAACTTTTTTAACCTTTCTTCTAAAGAATAAATTCTTCTTTTGTCTTATTTGGTCTCTTATGTTTAGCTCTGCCTTTTCTATATCATAGATATTCAGATGTTTTTCTATGGAAGCATTTATTTTTACATACTCTAAAAAAGTAGATTCGTTTTCAGGGTTTTCAATCCAAGTCTCTAAATACTTTAGTTCTTCTTTTGAAATACTAAAAGCATTATTGGAAAGAAATTTAATAATTAAGGGCTCAATGTTCATTTTAAAAAAAATTTCGTCTAGTTCATTACAATTACGTAAGTCAACCTGCTTTACCCCTAAATAATAATAAAAAAAATTATATGTTTACATAAAATTTAATTCCGCTTGCATCCTTGAAAAATTTTTTTCCCACAAACCGAAAATTTATTAAACATCTAAAAAAAGGTGATGAAGATGCTTATTCACTTCTTGTAAAAACTTACTACAAACCATTATGCGACTATGCTTTTGGGCTTTCTAGAAGCAGATTCAAAGGAGAAGACATTGTCCAGAATGTGCTCATTAGAATCTGGGAACAACGCAGTAAACTAAAACCAGGATTTTCTTTAAAAAGTTTTCTATATAAAACAGTTTATAATGAATTTGTAAACCAATATAGAAAAGAAGTTTCCATTAGTAAAATGGAAAAAAAGTATTTTGAGACCATCAATCCACTATATGAAGAAAAAAATGCAGAGTTGGATCGTTTAATGCTTTTGGTTGAAAATGAAATTGAACAATTGCCTCCTAAATGTAAAGAAACCTTTTTATTAAGTAAGAAAGATGGCCTTACATATGTTGAAATAGCAGAATATCTCAATGTATCCATCAAAACCGTTGAAAATCAAATGAGCATAGCGTTTTCTACCATCCGTAAAAAAATGGAGGGAAAGTTATAAACTGTTTTATTTCTGTTTTTTTAAATGGATTCATTGTACCAAATATGTAAAAGATATTTTTTTAATAGGTAATAGGAAACGCACACTTATGTTATAGCCGGAACGTATTTTTGATGGTTGGTGTCTTTGGTGGTCTAAAAGCTAATCCTTTGATGTTTTTTTAATACTTCCAAATTCTTTCGCGATTTGCATTTAAGTTATTCATTATTAATGATTTGCAGTTAAATCAATTTACTGATTCTCAATAAGACGAACAACTTTTTTATTTTAAATCATAATGCACAACGGGTTTTATTAAATATTTTACTAGAATTACCACCATGTAAATACCATTTATTGTATCATTCTTTTTAATAAATAAAGCGACTCATGAGACTATTATTAAATAATTTTTAAGGAGACTTTAAAGTTAAAAAAGAAATTGGAGTTATAAATGGTTTACTGAAATTTCTTTCAACATAATATATTATTTCAAAAACATATAGGAGGCTAGCACTACAGTAACTACAATACAAACTATAAATACTATCACCGCCCAAGTAGGATAAATTTTAGCTTGGATGATTTTATTGTTAAACCGATTTTCAAAGCGTTCAATGGCTTTTAAGTGAGATGCCATTTCTTTTTGGTGTGAATAAATCATGGTTTTATATTCCGATAAATCCATCTTGATCTTGGTGTCTTTTATTTGGTCATTAATTTTCTCTAGGTTTTCAACACCATTCTTAAAGTCATCAATTTCATTAACCAATAAAGCGGTTAGTTCTTCAAGTTTTGTCATGATAGTTATATTTAATTTAATATCCTATGTCCATCCCTTTATCAATGGCTCTTTTAATAATGAACTTGGTGATTTTTAAAGCTAAATTTGGCGTCAAGTCAACCACTTTACCAGCAAGCTTTATACTTACATTATTGTCTTTTAAAATACTTTTTCCTTGAATCCCTGACATCTCTTTTCCTATATTGCCCATTGACATATTGCGATGCACCTCACTCCCTTTAAGATTATGTCCGTCAAACTCAAACCGAAAGCCTTGTAGTTTGTTTTGTTTGTTTATCGTTGGAATGACCTTAACTCCATTGGCTTCCATGGCTTTTACATAGGCATCAAAGGATTTGGGCTGGAATTGTTTCATGGTCAGATCATGCCTGCGTTTGATCTCAGTTCGTATTTCAATTAAATTAAATTCTTTTTCAAATTGGATTTGTTTGACAGAGGTCAAACCCATATGCTCCGCTGTTTTTTCTGCAGCAAGTTGACTACGTTTACCTATAAAGCTGTCGTTATAAGCCACGCCTTTAAAATCAATACGGTTGACATATAAATGGATGTGCTTATGCTCTTTATCCTGATGTACAAATGCAATGGCCTGCCGCTCTCCCAGTTTCATTTCATGCATAAAGCGTTTGGTTATAGCTTGCAACTCATTTTTATCCAATCGCTTGCCATCTTCTATCGTTGGGCTGATCACAAAAGACAAGGTGTTTTTTGTACAATGGTAATTTTGGTCCTGGAGCATTTTGAATTCTTTGGTGATTTCTGCAGGTGAATCTCCATGGAGAAATTCCTTGAGTACGACTTCTGCGTCCTTTTCCTGGTTCCATCCGTAGGACATTGAAGCTCTGGTATGCGATATGCTTTTCCCTTTACCTATCATTATTAGAATCTTTTAAGATGTGCTTTGATGTCGTCTGCTAAATCATAGACTGTTTGCATGAGTTTAGGGTTTCGTTTTTTGAACATGTTTCCAATGGACTTAAAATTGTTATGGTACTTAATGAGCATTTTGTAAAGCTCAATATGTTCCTCTGTAAAGCGTTCTGTAATTTCTTGTTCAAAAAGACTACGTCGTATATATTCGCTTAAGGTCAATCCGCTTCGTTTAGCCTTCACTTTCAGAAGTTTCTTTTCGTAGATGGAACATCGAAACTTAACCAGATCCCCTTTCCCCTTAAACACTTTTTTTTCTTTGCGACCTTCGGGAGCAAATGAGAATGTGTCCACAGACACACATCTCGAATTCCTACCCAAGACCATTCCCTTTTCCGAAGAATTCTTTTCCAGATCCAAGGCTATGCTATCCGAACTGTTAAGTACATCGGTAGGAATCTTGACCGTCTGCTTCTGTTTATCTAAGGATTTAAAATCATATTTGTTTTCCTTTTTCATGACATATAAAATCGTTTAAATCTTTATGGTTTTTATAGGTGTCTCTTTTGTCAATGACGTGTTTGTATTTTTTAGTCAAATACTCTGTTGCCTGTTGCCCAGCTCTGTCATTATCCAAATAGAGTTGAATTGATTCATATTTGGATATATGTCTTTCAATAGCTTTTATAAATGCAATGGAATTTAAAACAAGGATATCTGAAGCTTTTAATAATTTTTCATTTAAAGTGGCCAACGTTAACAGATCAAACATGCCTTCCAAAATGATTAATTGCTTGCTGTTGTTTTGGATATAGGTATAGGATTTGGGACTGCTACTGTTTTTAAAAATCTTATTGCGTAATTCCCAACCATTTTTAACGTTCCTTAAACCAATGGCGAAATACTGGGCGTCTTTATATCTGTACCAAACCTCTTTGCAATAGGTCCTGGCAATGGTTATTGAAATTCCCCTGGAACTTAGATATTGAATGAGTGCTGGATGTGTAAGCTCTTGAATTTTCGTTATATCAATCTGGGTTTCTTTTTCATTAAAAACTAGTTGTTGCTTAAATGGGCTAATTGCTATACCATCATTCAAGAATTCTAAAGTTTCCTTTATGGAACATTTTAAAATCCTGCATACTAAATCTATCACGTTACCTCCAACACCCTCACCATGGTCGAACCATCTATTCTTGGTTCTAGAGACCTTAAAAGAGGCTTGGGTTTCTGACCTAAAGGGACTCAGAAACCAAGCTTCTTTTTCCGTTGTTCGATTTGGAAAGTGTCCTAATTTTTCCAGTGCCTTTAACACTGAAAAATTACGGGCTGTTTCACAATTTATTTTTCTTTTCATTAGCCAATGTGTTTTTTGTAAAAAATTTGATGTTTTGATGATTCACACCCTTAAGCCTTATAAACACTAGAGGTTTAGAGATATCAATTTTTCATCATTTCAGCATTCGTGGTTTTTTATACCTCTATCTTGTCATCATTATTATTTTTGATGACAAAATGATGACAGAATGATGACAGCCTTAGCCCTTGTAAACACTGGGGCTCTACGATTCTGTCATCGTTTCATCAAAAAAAGTATATTATGTTGACGTGTTTTTCTTTTTCATCAGTGGTTTTTATGAGAAATGATGCGTAAACGCTCGTATTACCTGCAAACATTGCATTTTCCATGTCATCGTTTTATCATCGTCTCATCATTTTGCTATGCTTCCCCAAAATGTTCCATCAGAAAATCTTTTGTTATGGAATAATATCTTCCTTTAGTATCAGTTAACCCCATACCTCCGTCCTGCCAGATCATTAATTTCCTGTAGGCCATTGAATTTTCTTGATTTTTCAGCTTCCAGTCCTTTTTAATAATATGCCTTAATTGGGTAAGGTCGGTTTTGATTCGGGTGCGGTTTAATAGTTGAACGGCATCTAAGGGACATAAACTTATTTCTTCTAACTCCAAGGTTTCCATGGCACTAAGAATAATACTTGCAAGTTCCTTCTCTACACGATTTCTGTTGTTCTGCATTAAGTTTTCCAAAGCAATGGTCTTAATTTGTGAAGGTGAGAACCACATCCGGGTTTTATTGGGACTAATCAATTCTCGATGTTGCAAATGGTAGAGAAATGCCGCTATTTCAGATTCCAAATATTCTAGAAATCTTGTTTCCTCTTTTTTTAAGGAAGGTATCTTTAATACCCAAAAACGAGTTTCATTGTTATCTATCTTAATAAAGTTATCCTCGTTGTTACTACAAAGAATAAACTTTCCAAAGAACTCTACCTCTCTTTTGTCTTTCCCCTTAGCTTCAAGTTTATTGAAATTGGTTGTACTAAGGTATTTAATCCGTTCTGTCAATTCTTCTTTATTGAAAAGCACCTCGTCTATACAAATCAAAAGCTTATTGGCCCAATCTACATTGAATTGGCTACTGAAACTGTCATTGGTTAAATAGGTCAAATTATTGTCGAAAACCATTTTTAGCCATTTTAGAAAGGTAGTCTTGCCTGTAGAACGTTCTTTGGAGACTAAGCAAAGTATTGGTAATATTTGGATAGGCTTTTCGAATAACAGCTGTAAATAATCCATTCCTATATTCAACTGCTCACCGAAAATATGATTCAATAGTTTTAAAGTAAAAGGAAAATCGCCTTCTTCAAGTTTGTGAGGTAAGGGAGCATAAGTATTGTAAAAACCATGACATTCCTGTTCAAAGTGAACATGGCTTGGAATACAGGTGAATCCATCATATTTTTTAATTGTACCAATAAAACTTCTTCCATGATCTTGTCGAATTGTCTCCAGTGTCCACGGCACAATAATTTCGTTAAAATGTCCAGCAATAGTTGGAACATGTACCAATTTATAATAGCACGTTCCAACTCGGATGTATGTGGTATCTTTCATAATCCTGATTTTTTATTCCGCAGAAGTTGTTCATTGAACTGCACCTCTAAAAATTCATCAGATAGGTTGGGTTCTCCTAAAAGCCAGTTATCAATTTCTTCTTTACTGAAAAATAGTTGACGGATGTGCTTGTTTTTACCTGTTGGTATGAGTTTTAACTGCGAGAGTTTGTAAATCTTACTCTTAGATAGACCTGTATATTTAACAAGGTCATCGATGTTGAATACTTTTTTGGTATGTGAAAGCAGACCTTTGATATCCTGCAATAAGTCCACCACATTTTCTTGCTCATTCATAATCTTTGTATTAAGAATTAATAATGAGTAAAAGGCCTTTTACTATGATTGTACAGGACAAACATATGACGTTAAATACAGTAAAAACAATAGAGAAATAACGATTGCTTTAGAATTGCTCTAAGTTTTCTTTATAAAAATTGAAGAAGTATAACTATTGGGTGATACCTAATGCTTTAGAAATGTCCTTTCGCACGTCATCATACTTACCTTCATGAGTGGTAGAACACCATTTTGAATAACTTGAGGGAAGGGTGCTTGGATTAATTTCAGCGTCTTGAAACGTAAACCTTTCGGAGATAAGCATATTCAATGACTCTTTGGGTTTTGTGTCCATCCTAAAGATCCCTCCACGAATTATCAAATCCAAAAAAGTAAATAAAAAACGAATGTTTCCTGTTTGTTTGTTTTTTGGGGTTTCCCTGATTACAATTTTTTGATCTGCGGGTAGTCCATTAACCAGTCTAAGGAGGTTCTCAATATCATGACTGTCAAAACCAAAAAAAACGGTATCGATTTTTGATATAGACAATTGCAAAAAAGAAAAGCCTTGAATATTACTTTTGAACAATACCTCAGATTTGAACCATGTAATCACTAGTAATAAGGTCAAACTAAACAACAAGATAACAAATAGATAACTTGCTATAATTTGAATGAGAGAATAGGAAGAAGTGGAAATTAAAAAATAAAGGGTCAATGGTAATATGCCAAAGATAATTACTACGACAGCAGAAAGTCTATTTGTTGTTAACGAAGAATGCCTAAGCCAAAGAAGTTTCAAATCCTTTCTGCTTTTATATAGCCAACTTGCCAATATTTCGCCTAATCGTTCCACATCCTAAAGATAAGAATAAATGAAAGCAAAAGAAAAATGAATTGTTGTACAGATGTTGTACTGATGGGAAAAAAGAAAACCTTTCAATCTCTTGAAAGGCTTGTCTTTACTGGCGTGGTCCCACCTGGGCTCGAACCAGGGACCACCTGATTATGAGTCAGGTGCTCTAACCAACTGAGCTATAGGACCGTTGATTATTTTTATATTTCAGCCTTAAAATAATGCTGAAATACCGCAATTTGCGGATGCAATATTACCACTTATTTTTAAACGTTGCAAACATTACTTTTTAATAAAAAAAATCTTCCGCTGGGATTATTTCAACTAACCTAGCGAGTCATTAGACTATTTTGTCTTTCTTTTTGCCTCATGATTCTTTGTCGCGATGTAGTTTAAGATTTAAAACTTAAAGTACTGCTGCGCTTAAATATCTTGACACAACTCGATCAACACCCCATTGGTGGTTTTAGGATGTAAAAAAGCTACTAACTTATTATCAGCTCCTTTTTTAGGTGTTTCGTTTAAAACTGTAAAGCCTTCTTGTTGGAGTCGGGCTAGTTCTGCTACAATATCATCTACAGCAAAGGCAATATGATGCACACCTTCACCTTTTTTTTCTAAGAATTTAGCAATAGGGCTATCTGGGTTTGTCGCTTCTAAGAGTTCTATTTTATTTGGGCCTGTTTTAAAAAAGGAGGTTTTTACGCCTTCTGAAAGCACTTCCTCTTCCTTATAATGCGCTACTCCTAAGAGTTTTTCAAACAAACTATTTGATGTTTTTAAATCTTTTACAGCAATCCCTATATGTTCTATTTTGTTCATTCCTAATTTTTTATACGAGTATCTCCTTCCTATACCCCTAAAATACGCATAATCTGTGTACTTTTGTGGCATGGAAACACAAAGACAAAAAAAAATAGGGGGCGTTATACAAAAAGATATCGCTGATGTCTTACAAAGAGCCGCAACGGATGGTGGACTCAAAGGTACCTTAATTTCAGTATCTAAAGTAGTGGTCACTACCGACCTTTCTATTGCTAAAGTATATGTGAGTATTTTTCCAACCAAAGATGCTCAGGAACTTTTAAATGGAATAAAATCTAACCAATCGATCATTAAGCATGAATTGGCGCAGCGCACCAGGCATCAATTGCGAAGAATGCCGGAGCTCTTGTTCTTTTTAGATGACTCTTTAGAATATATTGACGGTATTGAAAAATCATTAAAGGGTGTTAACAACCCTATTGAAAACCCAGATTTATTGGAGAAAAGAAAAAAGTCATAAATTGAATTTCTCGCTCTACATCGCTAAGCGTTACGTACGATCAAAAAGCAAACAAACGGCGGTTAATATTATAAATGCTGTTACTTTTTGGGTTATTGTTATTGGTGCAGCAGCGCTTTTTGTTGTTTTATCAGGATTTGCGGGACTAAAAGATTTTAGTTTGTCGTATACCAACTCCTTTGATCCTGATTTAAAGGCATTACCGAAAATAGGAAAGTCTTTTTCCATTTCCGAAGCACAAAAAACAGCATTGAAAAGTCTAGATGGCATTGTAGCTTTTTCAAATGAGCTAGAAGACCGTGTTTATTTATCCCACAAACAAAAAGATCATATTGCTTTTATCAAAGGTGTTGATCAAAACTATACCCAAGTGATTGCTATGGATAGCACCTTGTATCTGGGGGATTGGTTTAATGAACAGCAGGTTGTGACAGGTATTGGCATTGCCAATTTATTAGGCTTAAGTATCAATAGTTATCGTAGCCCTTTAGAATTATTAGTGCCCAAGCCAGGCACTGCATCGCTTACACAACGAGGACCAAACGCAAAATTTTTTAATACCTTTCCGGTGGTGCTAAGTGGTGTGTATGCGGTAGAAGCAGAGTTAGACAACAAATATGTTTTTGCTGACCTTGCTTTGGTTCAAGCTTTATTAGAAAAAGACAGCAGCCAAATATCGGGCGTTAACTTTAAATATGCCCAAAATGCAGATGTGGGCCAAGTTAGAAGCGAAATTCTGAAAATTTTTAATAATGCTATTCTTTTAAAGGACAGGAAAGAACTGAACAGCACGCTTTATAAGATGTTGAACACAGAAAATATGGCCACCTATTTAATTTTCACCTTAGTTTTAATTATCGCTTTATTTAATGTGGTGGGCGCCTTTATCATGATGATTTTAGATCAGCAAGGCAATTCAAAAACCTTATACAGTTTAGGAGCGACCATTAAAGAATTAAGGCGCATTTATTTTGTACAAGGCATTATAGTAACCTTTTTTGGTGGATTCATAGGCGTGTTTATCGGCTCGCTATTGATCTGGTCTCAATTAGCTTTTGAGTGGTTAAAAATCAGTGCTAATTTAGCCTATCCTGTGGCCTATCAATGGATTAATGTACTGATTGTGTTAGGTACCATTACCGTTCTAGGCATCATTGCTTCAAAAATTGCAAGCAGCAGAATTAACAAAGCCCTGCTCGCTTAATTCGCGGATAAAATCTAGGTGAACATTTGAAGCTGTTTTTTCTGGTGGACAGGTCTAGTCGAAGACCACTTCAAAACGCATCAATGATTAATTTCAGGACTTCATTACGAAAATTCGTAGCCTCCAAAAACCTCTAAAACTTCATCAAAGGCAGCAAAAACATCAACAGCATGGTCGCTAGTTACCATTTTCATGCGGTGTTCTTTAAAGTTGGGTATGCCTTTAAAATAGTTGGTATAGTGCCTTCTAGTTTCAAAAACACCCAATTGTTCGCCTTTCCAATCGATAGCCATTTCTAAGTGTCGTCTGGCTACTGACACCCGCTCTTCCATGGTGGGAGGGTCTAAGTGCATTCCTGTTTCAAAAAAATGCTTTACTTCCCTAAAAAACCAAGGATAACCAATACTGGCGCGTCCAATCATAGCACCATCTAAACCATATTCGTCTCTCATTTTCATCGCGGCTTCTGGTGTATCCACGTCGCCATTTCCAAATACAGGAATATGCATGCGCTGGTTGTTTTTCACCTGGGCAATAGGCGCCCAATTGGCACTCCCTTTGTACATTTGAGCACGAGTTCGCCCGTGAATAGCAATTGCAGCACAGCCTGCGTCTTGTAAGCGTTCGGCGACTTCTACAATTTTAATAGAGTCATCATCCCAACCTAAACGCGTTTTTACCGTCACCGGTAGCTTCGTGTGTTTTACCATGGCTTCGGTGAGTGAAACCATTAAATCTATGTCTTTTAAAATTCCGGCTCCAGCTCCTTTGCTCACTACTTTTTTCACCGGGCAACCAAAGTTAATATCTATAATATCGGGGTTCGATTTTTCTACGATCTCGACAGATTGCAACATAGACTCTAAATTAGCGCCAAAGATTTGAATACCTACGGGTCTTTCTTTCTCGTAAATATCTAATTTCATCACGCTTTTTGCCGCATCGCGTATTAGTCCTTCTGAGGAAATAAACTCCGTATACACCACATCAGCCCCTTGTTCTTTGCACAAGGCGCGAAACGGTGGATCACTTACATCTTCCATAGGTGCAAGTAATAAAGGAAAATTTAGCAATTGTATGTCTCCTATTTTTGGCACAATACTTTGATTAAATTTAAAAATTCATTTTATCCCTTCAAAAGAGGCATGCAAAGGCAATTTTGCCATTGGTAATAATGGCGCAAAATTACATCTTTTTCTTTAAAGCATACCGTACTTCATAAAAACCGATAATAGCCTTTAAAAATTCATCCAATTTTTTATTGCTTCATTATAACTTCTGCCACTTGTTAGGCTGGTTTTCATTGCATCATTTAGTGTTATAATATGCCTACTATTAAAATACTTTTGAATATTATTTACGTAGTCTTTATTAATAATTAATCCCCGATGAATCCGCAAGAAATTATCAGGTAATTTATCTTCTAAACTTGAGATAGATTCTGTGCTGAGGTTTTTCCCTAGCTCTGAATGTACCGTTGTATAATTATTATCTGCTTCAAAATAAGCGATTTCATTTAATTTGATGAAAATTAAAGTATCATTTTTTTTAACCGTTATCGATGTCATTTCTTTTACCTCTTTCTTACTAGAAATTTCTTGAATTATTTTTAGTAAGTGCTCTGTAGATTGGTTTTTGCTAAATGATTTTAATTTTTCCACCGTTTTCACAATCCGTTCTAATTTTACGGGTTTTACCAAATAATCGATACAATTGGTCTCAAAAGCTTCTAAAGAATATTGATCGTAAGCAGTACAAAAAACAACAATTGGAATTGTTTTTAACCTTGCTAACAACTCAAAACCGGAACATTCAGGCATTTCTATATCTAGAAAAATAATATCAGGTTGTAGCCTTTCTATTTTTTCTTGAGCTTCTATTCCGTTTTTAGCGAAATCGATAATACTAAATGTTTTTGGGAATTCTTTTAACAAATTCGCCAAGCCATCTCTTGCAGGAGCTTCATCATCTATAACAATGGTCGTGTACGGTTTGTTCATATTAAATGGTGTCTGGTATCGTTACTGTTATCTTTTTTTCTGGCGAATTTGTCCAGTTTAGCGATGCCTTGTCTCCGTAACTTAATCGCAATAAATCGTAAACTGTTTGTAGGCCGTGACCGCTAACTAAACCTTCAGGAAAATCGGGACCGCTATCAGAAACCCAAATAACAATTTTATCGTCTACTTTTTTAATGGCTAAGGCAATTTTTCCTTTGCCTACTTGTTTAGAAATACCATGTTTTACGGCGTTTTCTACCAAAGGCTGGATTAAAAATAAAGGAATCTCATACTCTGAAACAGTTTTATCTATATCGACTTCAAATTTTAAGCGATCGCCAAAACGTATTTTTTCTATATTCAAATAAGTTTCCACCATTTTAATTTCGTCTTTAATGGTACTCATTTTCTTATCGCTTCTGTTAATAGCATATTTAAAAAGATCGGATAAAGAATGTGCCATGTCTTGCGTTTTTTTTGCATCTATAGGTGCTAAACTGGCGATAGAATTTAAAGAATTATATAAAAAATGGGGATTAATTTGCGACTGTAATGATTTTAGCTCGGCCTTTGCATTAAGCTCTCTTAATTTAGATAGTTGTTTTTCACTTTCTATAACGATGCTGCGCTCTTTGAAAATAAAATATGCAATTAATGCCCTTAATAAAGCTATTATCATAAGAACTAAAAAAATTTGGGATAATTCAGAAATGGTACTGTTCTTAAGAGAACTATGGAAACTGTTAATAAAGAGTGTTCCTAAAAAGGGAATAAAAGGAATAATACATGTTGACAAAAATATTAGGACTGTTTTTGTAAAAACTTGTTGAGCGTTTTTACTTATTTTTAATTCAATAAATCGAAGTAAAAATAAAAGGGGGTATATTAAAACAAAAGTTACATGTATAATTCCTAAAAAATCTTTTCTATTTGAAGGAAACTCATAAAAAAAAGATGGTGTGGCAATAAAATCATAAAAACCTTTTACCAAAAAGAAAAACACATCAAAAAAAAGTAAAGCTACAAAGGCGATGACAGCAAAACGAAACCATTCATTTTTAATTTTAAAAGCTAAGGATTCTTTAATTTTTTTGACAGAAAAAACAAACAATAATGCTAAAATTAATGCGGGTAAAAATAGTACTGCCATTGGGTTTTTAACCCACCAGGTATCTGCTTCTCCTTTAGTAATTGTAATTTTTTCATTGGGGCTTAAAACCTTGTTTTTAAATTGACTATAAGCTTTTACTAAATTTGCTTCATATTCCTTTTTATACACTTCTTTAATAATTGCAAGATCACCAAAGCTTAAAGACTCATTTTTATTATTTAATCGAGGATTTTCATTAAAAACACTTTTAGCATTTGAACTATTATAAGAACCAGAAACAAGTGCTTTTGCAATTATGGACTCAATAGTGCTATTAAATTCAACTTTTGCACTCTCCCCACGATATATATAAATTTCTCCACTTATAATACTATCATCGTCACCATGCCTAAAAAAGTAATTTTTTCCAGAATTATTATCGGCAGTTCCATCTAGAAAATTTATTTTTAAATTATTGATTTCAGTAGTTGCATACTTAATTTCTATAGTTTCAGTAACTCCATCGAATTTTTTAAGAATCGTTTCTATGAACAAAGAATCTTCTTTAGTATAGTTTCCTACGAGTTTAACGTTAATATCTGTAGACCATTTTTGTATTTTAGAATACGGTTCGATATTCATTTCAAGAATTTCTAACCAAGGGCTTTCTGTCAGTTGTTCGCCGTCTTGTGAAAAAGAAGAAACCCCTATACATAGGAACAAAAAAAAGACGTGTAATTTTTTCATGATGGTAAATTTAGATATTTAGACCACAAATAAACCACGTAAGAATCCTTTCTAAAACAACTATTTTGTAAACTGCAAATTTCAAACACGAACTGCAATAATTTGTTCTTTTCAGGAGTGAAATGAACAAATCCAGGAACCATAAATAAACCAATAATCTTTTTAAAAAGAGATATCAGCTTCTATTTTTTTTCCGTTTCTATCCACTACAACTTTGGTCGTATTTCCTACTTCAAAGGTAGAAAGTGCACGCATATAGCTCATCATATCTATAACGGTACTATCGCCTAATTGAATCACGATATCGCCTTTTTGTAAGCCTGCTTTTTGAGCTGGTTTATCTTCACTTACACCATCAATGCGCATGCCTTTACCATCAAATAAATAATCAGGAACCACGCCTAGTGCCACCTTAAAACGAGGCACCTCTTCACTTTCATTTTTTGTTTTCCGGAAGGCTAACTTTTCCGCAGTATTCAATTCAGATATCACCGCAAAAATATATTCGGTGATCAGCTGCATGCCTTCGTAATTTAGTTTATTAGCATCGTCACTTGGTTTGTGATAATCTTCGTGTTGGCCCGTAAAAAAGTGCAATACAGGAATGTCTTGCAAATAAAATGAAGTATGGTCTGATGGGCCTACCCCTGACTCTTGTAATACCAGTTTAAAAGTGGTATTTGAGCTGTTCAATACTTGATTCCAAATGGGCGCAGTACCTGTTCCACTTACAGATAGGGTTTTATCTTCGCGCAGCCTGCCCACCATGTCCATATTGAGCATATAATTCGCTGTTGATAAATCGATCGTAGGGTTTTTAGCAAAAAAATTACTTCCTAAAAGTCCCATTTCTTCACCAGAAAAAGCCATAAATAGGTAGTTATTATTGGTGTTCACCTGTTGTAAGCTATCTGCTAATTTTAAAAGTATTGCCACACCACTAGCATTGTCATCGGCGCCGTTGTGGATGGCTTCGCCGTCCCGGTATAAAGAACCTTCGCCACCCATACCCAAATGATCGTAGTGCGCACCAATAATTATGGTATGTACCGCTTTATTATCGATATAACCAATAACATTTGTTCCAGTTATAGTGCTATCGCCAGCCACATATTCAACCTGGCCGTGCGGATCTTTTTTGGGTTTAAAGGTAAAAGTTTGGTAATAGGTACCAGCGTTACCTTTAGGCGTTAGACCGATAGTTTTCATGCGGTTCATGATATATTCAGCAGCTTCTAACTCTTGTGCCGTGCCTGTTTCTCTGCCTTGTAAAGCATCATTGGCTAAAAAAGTAACGTCGTCAGTAAGGCTTACCACCTTTTTAGTTTCTGTTGTACACCCAAGTAGTAAGAATAAAAAAACGGGTAGTAGTACTCTATTTATCATTTTGCTGTAATTTTGTGTAAAATTAAGCATCCATGAAGAATTTTTTACTATTCCTTTCAATTATCTCATTAGCAGGCTGTAAAACCGAGCCCAAAAAAGCAGAAATTACCGAAAAAGAAGAAATACAAACACTCGTAGCGGGTAGCGATTCTTTAATATTTCCTGAGGAAAAACACTTTAAAAGCATCCGACAGATCACTTTTGGTGGTGATAATGCCGAAGCCTATTGGAGTTTTGACGATAAGCAATTGGTTTTTCAATCGAATTTTGCAGATTGGGATCTAAATTGCGATCAAATGTTTTTGATGAACGCTTCAGAAAGCTTTGAAACCAAAAAACCACCTATGGTGAGTACAGGCATGGGCAGAACTACCTGCGCTTATTTTTTACCGGACAACAAACATTTTGTTTATGGCTCTACCCATTTGGCCGATAAGGAATGTCCTGAAGTGCCTTTGCGCAAAAACGGAAATTATGTATGGCCGGTATATGATTCATTCGATATTTTTGTGGCTGATTTAGAAGGCAACATCACCGCACAATTAACCACTGAGCCAGGCTATGATGCCGAAGCTACGGTGTCGCCAAAAGGCGATAAAATTGTATTTACCTCGACCCGAAGTGGCGATTTAGAATTATACACCATGAATTTAGATGGTACTGAGGTAAAGCAAATAACCGATGAACTAGGCTATGATGGGGGAGCTTTTTTCTCACCCGATGGCACGCAACTTATCTTTAGAGCATCGCGCCCAAAAACGCCTGAAGCGATAAAAAAATACAAAGAACTATTGGCCGATGGTTTGGTAGAACCTACCGATATGGAATTGTTTATCTGCAATGCAGATGGGAGTGACTTGCGGCAATTGACGTTTTTAGGAAATGCCAATTGGAGTCCGTTTTTTCACCCTTCAGGAAAAAAAATATTGTTCTCTAGTAATTTTGAAGCTGAAAAGGGTTTTCCTTTTAACTTATATATGATTGATGTGGATGGAAAAAACCTAGAACGCGTAACGCATAGCGAAACCTTTGATGCTTTCCCTGTTTTTTCTAATGACGGCAAACACCTTGTATTTTCCAGTAACCGAAATAATGGTGGGGGTAGAGATACCAATTTGTTTATCGCCGAGTGGCAGGAATAGAAAGCCTCCTCTAAGCCCTCCGAAGGAGGAGAACCATAAGGTAAAGACCAACTATTTTTTTAAAATAATAAGTGTTTGTTTTCTACTTTATCTAGAAAGTATTTAAACTCCCATAAGTTGTGTAGGGGCTGTGGGAGGAAAACACAAGGTATAGGAAGCATCATGGCTGCTATTGTGATTTTTGACGATCATGCAATAGCGCTACGGGTTTTAAAATTTACTCTTTGTTTAGCCTTTCGCGCTCGTCTTTTTCAAGGTTGCGTTTATTATCTAAAAGCTTAAAGTTTCCAAAATTATAGGTAAATCCAAAACGAACAAATTGCGTTTCCGGTCGGCTAAACCTAAAATTATCTTGATTTAAATACCTTGACGTCAGGGTGGCATTTGCTTTGCCTAGCAAATCTTCAGCCACTAAAGAGACCACAGCTCTTTTTTGCCATAGGGTTTTTCGCAAACCAAAAGTTAAGTTCGTCGTTTCTGAAAATACATAAGAGCCTTTTAAAAAGCTAGACAAATAAACAAGGCCTAGCTCACCCGTAAAAGTACCGTCTTTTGATAAAGTAAGGTAATTGGTTAAGGAGCCATAAAAACCCTGAACCTCATTGCTTACTATTTGATTATTACTTTCTACCGCCAAAAAGGTTTCTTTTTCTGAGAAAATAGAGTTGTAAGCATACACATACCAGTTATTCGTGACCGACTTGCTATAGGTAAAGTCTAAACCATACGATTCACTTTCTAAAACATTTTGATTTACTTCTCTAATGGTTTGGTTGTCATTGTCTTGAAAAACTAAAGTGCTGATAAAATTACCATTATCACGGTAATACAGGTCAAAATAATAAGTGTCCTCTAAAGTGTAATTAAAATTTATATTGTGGCTAAAGGCAGGAGTTAAATTGGGATTTCCGGTATTGAATTGATTTTCGTTTAAAAAATAACTAAAAGGGTTCAGTTCCTCATACCTTGGCCTTGCTATTTTACGACTATAATCTAATGAAAAATTATGATTTAATGAGGGGCTATGGGAAACATAAAGACTTGGAAAGGCTTCAAAATAGTTTTGAATGTTTTGTAGGTTGGTGCTTGAAGATGTACCGGTAACATCGGTATATTCTCCCCTTAAACCTAGCTTTAAAGACCATTTATCCCAATCTCGCAACGCACTAATATACCCAGAAGCGGTATGCTCTTGGTATTCAAAAACATCAGAAAGGCTAGGGTTTAAAATTGATGTATTGCCGTTTACATTGAAAAAATTAATACCACTCGTAGACGCAATGGCTGCATATTTTAGACCCGTATTAAAAGAGAGCTTTTCTATGGGTGTTGTAAAATCTACTTGACCTGTGATGATGTCAATATGTTGTTCGGAGTCGGTTGAAAAGTTAAAGTCTCTTATAAACTGATTACTGGCATCAAAATAATCTGAAAAAACAGCTTGATTTTGATTTTCAGTAAAGCGGGTAATATGTGCGCTAAAATTTAGCGATGCGCCCTCTTTAGCTAATTTATGTTGAAACGATAGGTCAGCGCCAAAATTTAAATTGTCATTTTCTAAATCGCTACTGGTCAACAGGGTAGAATCGAGTTGGGCTTGCCCATTGCGCATTTCAGTGCTGAGGGCATTGTCGAAACGTTTATTAGGTGAAAAGGCTAAATTTGAAGTGATATTAAGGGAGTTTCTTGAATCGAAATCGTAATCTAAAACTACCGTAGCGTTTTGCGCCAAAGACCTTGTTGTTCTGCTAAACTCTGTGTCCCAATTAGCAAATTCAGTATTTGTAGCATCTATAAATTTAACCTTACTATCATCTCGTTTTAATTCTTTACTTGGATTGATGCTGTAATTGGCAAAAACATTTAGTTTCTCTGTTTTATAGTAATGGCTTGTTCCTGCAGCATATTTAGGAAAAATAGCTTGGGTAAAACTTCCATTCACACTGCCCTTATAGCCCGGAATTATTTTTTTACTGGTTATAATATTTAAGATGGCTCCACTTTCTGCCTCGAATTCGGCAGGTGGATTATGGATCACCTCTATGGCTTTTATATTAATTCCTGAAAACCCTTCTAATAAACTTTTAACCTCTTTCGCTGAAAGCTGTATTTTTCTATTATTTAAATAAAAAGTAGCATTTTGATTTCTAATTTTTAATTCATCTTGTAGCACAATAACGCCTGGTGTGCGCTTTAAAATATCCCATGAACTCCCTTGAGAAACAACACTGTTTTCAACGTTAAAAAGCAAGCGATCTGCTTTTCTCTCTATGGTAGGGTTTCTTGAAAATACCGTTACTTCGTTTAAGTTTTCAACATCATTTTCAAGAATAATAGCCCCTATATTTAAATCTTTTGAAATATCGATAGGTAAAAAAGCTGATTTCTTATCGATATAACTCGCTTGTAAAAAATAAATATCTGGTGCAATACTCACAAAGGTAAAAAACCCATTTTCATCAGCAGAAACCCCTGATACCATCGTAGAATCTGTGATGCTCAACAATACAATAGTGGCAAAACCAATATTTTGATTGCTCGTATTCCGTACATGACCAGAAACTTTAAAAGACTGAGCGCTTAAAATTTCTGCCAAAAGAATAAAAAATAAAAAGAATAAACTTTTTCGTGTATTCAAGAAACGGTTGGTTTTTAGTATTGCTCAAATTTAAGTTTTATTTAAGTTTTTGTTCACATAAAATGTAATCTTTTGAAGATTTTTCTTGCATTATAGCTATTTATACTATATTTCTATGTTTCCCCTAAGTAGTGGATAACAAATGAATTATATTTGCAGTTGCTTAAGCCAAGCTAAGTGACCGCTATTTTAAAAAAATTGACTACTGAAAATATTCAGCATACATGAAAAACATAAGAAACTTCTGCATTATTGCCCACATTGATCACGGTAAAAGCACCTTAGCCGATAGGTTATTAGAGTTTACAGGGGCTGTTACGGACCGTGAAAAGAAAGAGCAATTATTAGACAGTATGGACTTAGAGCGAGAGCGTGGAATTACCATTAAGAGCCATGCCATACAGATGGAATATACCTATAAAGGCGAAGAGTACGTTTTAAATTTAATCGACACTCCTGGCCACGTAGATTTTTCTTACGAAGTTTCAAGGTCTATTGCTGCCTGTGAGGGTGCTTTATTGGTGGTTGATGCTGCTCAAAGTATTCAAGCACAAACCATCAGTAATTTATATTTAGCCTTAGAAAACGATTTAGAAATAATACCAGTTCTTAACAAGGTTGATTTACCTAGTGCCAACCCTGAAGAAGTTACAGATGACATTGTTGATTTATTAGGCTGCAAGGCAGAAGATGTTATTCCGGCAAGTGCCAAAACAGGAATAGGTATTGCAGAAATTTTAGCCGCTGTTATTGAACGTATACCAGCGCCTAAAGGCAATCCTGAGGAATCCCTTCAGGCCCTAGTGTTCGACTCAGTTTACAACCCGTTTAGAGGTGTAGAAACCTATTTTAGAGTCATCAACGGCGAAATTAAAAAAGGGCAAAAAATTAAATTTGTAGCCACCGACAAAGATTACTATGCAGATGAGGTAGGTACACTTAAGCTGATTCAACACCCTAAAAAAAGTATTAAAGCTGGCGATGTTGGCTATTTAATTACCGGGATTAAAGATGCACGTGAGGTAAAAGTAGGCGATACCATTACCGATGCTTTACACCCTACAAAAAACCCTATCGGAGGTTTTGAAGATGTAAAACCTATGGTTTTTGCAGGTATTTATCCTGTAGATACCGAAGATTTTGAAGAGCTACGTTCGTCGATGGAGAAATTACAGTTGAATGACGCTTCGTTAGTGTTTGCACCAGAAAGTAGTGCGGCTCTTGGCTTTGGTTTTCGATGTGGCTTTTTAGGAATGCTACACATGGAAATTATTCAAGAACGCTTGGAGCGTGAGTTTGATATGACCGTCATTACGACCGTACCCAACGTTAGTTATCACGCCTTTACCAGAAAAGATACTGAAGTTCCTTTAATTGTTAATAACCCAACAGATTTACCAGACCCTTCTACCATTGATCGTGTAGAAGAGCCGTATATCAAAGCTACGATTATCACAAAGTCAGACTTTGTGGGGAACGTGATGTCTCTTTGTATTGAAAAAAGAGGAATTATTACCAACCAAACCTATTTAACCACCGATCGGGTTGAGTTAAGTTTTGATATGCCCTTGGCTGAAATTGTATTTGATTTTTACGATCGCTTAAAGACGGTATCTAAAGGCTATGCTTCTTTTGATTACACACCTATTGGCATGCGTGCCTCAAAATTAGTTCGAGTTGATATTTTACTAAATGCACAGCCCGTTGATGCTCTATCGGCTTTGATACACTTTGATAGCGCCACGACTATTGGTAAAAAAATGTGTGAAAAGTTAAAAGAATTAATCCCAAGGCAACAGTTTGATATTCCGATTCAAGCCGCCATCGGTTCTAAAATTATTTCAAGAGAAACCATTAAGGCCTTGCGAAAAGATGTTACTGCCAAATGTTACGGGGGTGATATTTCACGTAAAAGAAAGCTTTTAGAAAAACAAAAGAAAGGTAAAAAACGCATGCGTCAAGTAGGGAATGTAGAAATTCCACAAGAAGCATTTATGGCAGTTCTTAAATTAAACGATTAAGGCTTACATCCTTGAGAACAACATAGCAGTACTAAAAAACCCATCATACCAAGCTGTGATGGGTTTTTTACTGCATATTTTTTAGGATACCATTATTATTTTGCTTTCTTGTCTAATGCTAAGGCCGGGTCAACACCAGTATCAACCTCGAATTTCTTACCCATATACACAAGCTTAAACTCTTCTGTAATATCTTCAAAATCAGTACTAAATGAAGATATTATTCTCAGATCACCATCCGCTGTTTTTAAAAAAACAGGAACGATATCTGTATCGGCTTTTGTAATTTCTATTAAACTGTTGTAGTGTTCGGTAGACTTTAAAGCTATTTCTTGAATTTGGGGATAGTGTCTTATGGTTTCGGTGAGTTTTATAAAATCATCTGTATGCGAAAATAAGCCCTCTGTTGGGTTGTTGTCAGGGTCGCTCATTTCATCCCCGGAAACCAAGCGAAAAGAGCCATGCTCACCAAATTGTTTGGTAAATTTATCGATAGCGTATTTGTTGATATCAGAGTTGCCGGTTAAGGCCATTAAATAGCCTACATCACTCAACTCAATATTGTCGGTCAAGGTATCAGAAAATATATTGGCTTCCATGGCTTCAAGCCCCATTTTCTTTGCTTTGTTGACGTTGGTGGCGTTATTGTCAATCAAGACCACATGCCGATTATTATCCTTTAAATAGCCACCAATAAGCCTCGAAATTTTTGAGGCACCAATAATTAAAATACCTTCTGATTTGGTCAAAAACACCCCTACAAGTTTAGCAAATAGTCGGGCAGTAGTGGCATTTAAGAGTACCGTCCCTAAAACAATCATAAAAACTAGTGGAGTAATATATTCTGCACCAGGCTCTCCTCTGGCAATTAGTTTAGAGCCGAATAAGGAGGCAATTCCTGCCGCAACAATACCGCGGGGACCCACCCAGCCTATAAATAGTTTTTCATTGAATTTTAGATTAGAGCCTCGGGTACTTAAAAACACCCCCAAGGGCCTAATTAGAAACACAATAATAGCAAACAACACGAGGGTTTGCCAAGTCATGATAAGCTGTAAGTCAGTGATATTTATATTGGCGGCTAATAGAATAAATAAGATCGAGATTAAAAGAATACTCAATGATTCTTTAAAATAGAGCAGCTCTTTTTTATTGGGTAAATCCATATTCCCCAATACCATGCCCATCACCACAACGGCTAAAAGGCCTGATTCGTGAGCAAAAATATCAGACTCTACAAAGACAAGCAGTACGGTAGATAAAGAAACAACGTTTAATAAATAATGTGGAATAAAGTTTCGTTTAATGGCAAAAGCCAATCCATGCGCAAAGGTAAATCCGAAGGTAAAACCAAATAAAAGAATTTTTCCAAACTCAATTAATGCTGTTTGGGTATAGGCCTGGCCTTCACCAACGCTAATAAACTCGAACACCAAAACCGCTGCTAAGGCTCCAATAGGGTCGATTAAAATACCTTCCCATTTAAGTACTGTTGAAACATCTTTTTTAAGGGGAATATTTCTAAGGATAGGGGTAATTACCGTGGGCCCGGTAACAATAATCAAGGCAGAAAATAAGAACGAAATTTGCCAAGTTAATTCAAAAATATAATGAGCAGCAATGGCCGCACCGAAAAAAGTAACGACGCTACCCAAGGTAATTAATTTGGTAATGACAGGCCCTACGTTTTTAATCTCCGCACGCTTTAAGGTGAGCCCGCCTTCAAAAAGAATAATACTAATCGCTAAGGAAACAAAATAATAAAGTCCGTCGCCCGGAAATAAGCCTTTTTTTCCATTCCAAATAGGTTCAATTAGTTTGGCGCCATCTACCGTATATAAGGTGGCAATAGGCCCTACTAAGAGCCCTATTAAAATTAAAGGTAAAATGGCAGGAAGTTTTAAACGCCACGCGACCCATTGCGCGATAATACCCAAGACAATAATTCCTGCAAGTTCAAGCATGTATGATGTTTTTTCGGAAAAATACGGATTCTATTTAAAACTAGAGAATTTTAATTTCATTTTTGAACTAATAATTTTTTTAGATTTGATTTCCATACGCTTTGCGCTTCCTTCCCTAAAAGCGTTAAAAATTCTTAATTCATCTAAATTGTTTTTTGATTTTCTTAAATTTCGAGATTAATTAGAATACATGCAGTTATACCCTATTGAAACAGGTAATTTTAAATTAGATGGCGGTGCTATGTTTGGCGTGGTTCCCAAAACGCTTTGGAACAGAACCAACCCAGCCGATCACAACAATAGAATAGACCTTGCCGCGCGCAGTTTGCTCATAGAAGATGGCAATCGATTAATTTTGATTGATACCGGTATGGGCAATAAACAATCGGAAAAGTTTTTTAGTTATTATGATATGTGGGGGGACCACAGCATGGAAAAATCTTTAAAAAAATACGGTTTTCACAAAGATGATATTACCGATGTTTTTATGACACACCTACATTTTGATCATTGTGGGGGTAGTATTCAATGGAACAAAGACAGAACAGGATACGAACCCGCTTTTAAAAACGCAAAATTCTGGACAAATAAGGAACATTGGCTTTGGGCAACCGAACCTAATAATCGTGAAAAGGCCTCTTTTTTAAAAGAAAACTTACTGCCTATGGAAGAAAGTGGGCAGTTGCATTTTATAAACAAAACAACGACAACTGATTTTCAAAAAGGGTCAGAATTTGGGTTTGATATTTTATTTGCAGACGGGCATACCGATAAACAAATGATTCCCCATATCAACTATAAAGGTAAAACCTTAGTCTTTATGGCCGATTTATTACCCACCGTGGGGCATATTCCGCTCCCTTATGTGATGGGGTATGATACTCGACCTCTATTGACACTATCAGAAAAAGAAAAATTTCTCAAGAAGGCAGCAAAAAATGAGTTCTATCTTTTTTTAGAACACGATGCGCATAACCAAATATGTACCCTTGGCGAAAGAGAAAACAGAGTGAATTTAAAAAATTGCCATACTTTCGATGAAATTTTCAATTAATTTAAACCACGTATATTTCCTATTAAACACGATATCGTTTTTCAAAAAAGAACCCCTATGAATTTTAATTTTTCAAAATCAATGCTTGGCCTTATCGCAGGTTCGGCATTTTTAGTAAGTTGTGTTTCAGCCCCTGTATTGGTAAGTACACCCGTTGAAAACATAGATAGTATACCCTTAAAAATTTCTGATGTCACGGAAACCCAAAAGCAACGATGGGGTCATGCAGATTTAGTTTTAGATACCATCCCTGGGATGTCGTTAGAAAGAGCCTATGAAGACATTATCAAAAATAAAAAAGGAGAAAAAGTAATTGTCGCCGTTTTAGATTCTGGGATCGATTTAAACCACGAAGATTTAAAAAACGTGCTTTGGACCAATACCAAAGAAATTCCGGGAAATAATAAAGATGATGACAACAATGGCTATGTGGATGATATTCACGGCTACAATTTTTTAGGAGAATCGTATTATGAGCAATTAGAAATGGCCCGTATTGTTCGCTTAAAAATTGGCGATGCGGCCTACCAAGCGAAAGCGAAAGCAGCCTTAGATAAAAAGTATGATGAGGCGCTTAAAAACAAAGAGTACTACGAGCAAATATTGCAAACCGTAAAAACTGCCGATGCCGCTATTCAAAAAGAATTAGGGAAAGCTACCTACACTAAAAAAGAAGTGGCGGAGATAAAGCCTACAGATGGCGCCATGCAGCAAAGTGTAGGGATGATCACTCAAGTTTTTAGCTTCGCTGATGATGTGCCTAGTTTTATAAAAGATATTTCAGAAGGAGTTACGGTGATGACCGAACAATTAAACTATAATTTAAATGTTGATTTTGACGGTAGAAAAGTAGTGGGCGACAATCCTTATGACATTACCGATACCAAGTACGGCAACGGAAACCCTCAAAGTCGTTCAGAATCAGAGAGCCATGGTACCCATGTAGCGGGGATTATTGCAGCGCAGCGAGGAAATAGTAAAGGCGTGGATGGCGTTGCCAATAATGTCGAAATCATGAGTATTAGAGCTGTATCAAACGGAGATGAATATGACAAAGACATTGCCTTAGGGATTCGGTATGCGGTAGATAATGGTGCAAAAATAATTAATGGAAGTTTCGGAAAAGGATTCTCACCCAATGCCCAATGGGTCTATGATGCGATAAAATATGCTGCCGATAATGATGTGCTTTTTGTGCACGCAGCAGGAAATGACGGCTTGGATTTAGACAATCCAGAAAATGCTAATTTTCCGAACGATCAAATAAATAACGGCCAAGAGTTTGCCGATAATGTTATTACGGTAGGCTCTTTAACCAACAAATACGGCTCAGAAATGGTGTCGTCGTTCTCTAATTACGGGACTATTAACGTTGACGTTTTTGCCCCCGGAAGTGATATTTATGCGCCAGTTCCAGGCAGCAAGTACGAATTTAATAACGGTACCTCTATGGCGGCCCCAGGTGTTGCCGGGATTGCAGCTTTGATTAGATCACAGTATCCAAAACTAAAAGCCAGTGAGGTAAAACAAATTATTTTACAGTCGGGCTTAACCACCAAAACCAAGGTGGTGACACCAGGAAATCCCTCGGTTTCTAGTAGTTTTAACCTCTTATCTAAGTCAGGTAAAATGGCCAATGCGTATAATGCCCTTATTCTTGCGGATCAGGTTTCTGGCGGGAGGGTGAAGTTATAGGTAGAGTGGGTAGAAAGTAGAGGGTAGTGGGTAGAGAGACGAGAGAAGAGGCAAAAGGCAAAAGAGTAGAGAAAAGAGAGGAGAGAGGAGAAAGGAGAGAGGAGAGAGGTGAGAGAAGGGAGAGCAGCTCTTTTTCTTCATATAAAAAATGAGTATTAAATTTTAAACCAAATTATTCCAATGAAAAAAGTATTTCTATCGTTTTTAATGGCCATTTCGGGTGTTGCTGTTTCAGCACAAAACACCAGCTATTGGCAACAGCATGTTGACTATACCATGGATGTAAACATGGATGTGAAAACCTACCAATATACAGGAACACAAACACTGGTCTATACCAACAACTCTCCGGAACAATTAAACAAGGTGTATTACCACTTGTATTTCAACGCCTTTCAACCAGGCAGCGAAATGGATGTGCGTTTACAGACTATCGCCGACCCAGACAAAAGAATGATGGAGGGCGACAAGAGTAGAATTGCGACCTTAAGCCCAGACGAAATAGGGTATTTAAAGGTAAATTCACTTTCTCAAAACGGAACGCCGGTTACTTTTAGTGAAGAAGGTACTGTTTTAGTCGTAAACCTAGCCCAACCTATTCCTGCAGGAGGCAAAGCTACTTTCGAGATGAATTTTAAAGGGCAAGTACCTTTACAAATTAGACGATCAGGGCGCAATAGCTCAGAAGGGGTAGCCCTTTCTATGAGCCAGTGGTATCCAAAAATGGCAGAATATGATTTTGAAGGCTGGCATGCGGATCCGTATATTGCCCGTGAATTTCACGGTGTTTGGGGTAATTTTGATGTAAAATTAACCATCGATAAAGCGTATACCGTTGGTGGAACAGGCTATTTACAAAATCCACAAGAAATAGGCCACGGCTATGAAGCGGCAGGCACTAAAATAGCAAAGCAAAAAGGGAAAACTTTGACTTGGCATTTTAAAGCGCCTATGGTACACGATTTTATGTGGGCTGCTGATCCTGACTATGTACATGATAAACTACAAGTAGAAAATGGACCTATGCTTCATTTTTTATATAAAAACAAGCCAGAAATTGCAGAAAACTGGAAAAACCTTCAGCCAAAAACTGCTGAGATGATAGACTTTTTCGGTAAAAACATCGGCAAATATCCCTACGAGCAGTATTCGGTAATTCAAGGGGGTGATGGCGGTATGGAGTATGCTATGGCAACCCTAATTACTGGCGAGCGTAAATTTGGCAGCTTGGTAGGGGTTACCGCGCATGAGCTGGCACACTCTTGGTTTCAGCATATTTTAGCGACGAACGAGGGCAAGTACGAATGGATGGATGAAGGCTTTACCTCATTTATTTCTGGCTTGTACATGAACGAATATATGGGGGAGAAAAAAGCGAATCCGTTTGAAGGTTCGTATAGAGGCTACTACTATTTAGTGAACTCTGGAAAAGAACAACCACAAACTACGCACGCGGATCGCTATGCTGAAAATACCCCGTACAGCATTGCTGCCTACAGTAAAGGTTCTATCTTTTTATCGCAATTGGGTTATGTAATTGGTCAGGATAAATTAATGGAAACCATTAAAAAATATTACGAGGACTTTAAGTTTAAACACCCAACGCCTAACGATGTCAAAAGAAGCGCAGAAAAGGTTTCAGGCATGGAGTTAGAATGGTATTTAAACGATTGGACACGAACTACAAACACCATCGATTACGGGATTAAAACGGTGAGTGCTGATGGTGAAACTACCAAAATTACCCTAGAACGTATTGGACAAATGCCCATGCCTATTGATCTTTTAGTAGTGTATGAAGACGGTACTCAAGAAACATTCTATGCACCGCTACGCATGATGCGTGGTGAAAAAGAGAACCCGTATCCGACCTTAGAACGCACCCTGTTACAAGACTGGCCTTGGACCAATCCAACCTATGAGATGGTGGTTCAAAAGCCTTTAGCGGCTATAAAAGGAATCATGATCGACCCTTCGCAATTAATGGCCGATGTAAATGCCGAAAACAATACTTGGCAAAAGGAGGAGTAAAAGGCTGAAGGCAATAGGCTGTAAGCGATATGCTTTAGGCCCTAGATATTTTAAAACCCAAGAACACGATTAGTTCTTGGGTTTTTTAGTTTTGCACAAAAGTCAGTTCGCGTGAAATCTGGAACGTGATTTTGTATCGAGAACCCCCGCGAGCACAACCGCTTCTCGATACAAATTTTGCTTGCCGGATGGATACGTATCGCGAGCACAACCGCTTCTCGATGCAAATTTTGCTTCAAAAAAGGTCGCAAAATTCACTCGAAGTGACATCAGCTGTCAAATAAAGCTTTAATACATTAAATTCAAATGTCAGTTCGAGTGAAATCCTGAAAGTGATTTTGTATCGAGAACCCTCGCTACTACCAACCCTTCTCAATACATATTTTACCTGCCGGTTGGGTGGGGATGACGAATACTTCCTAGGGGTAGCAACAGGCGTTAATAAAAAGTACGCACAGCAAAAGGTTACGCATCGAAAATGTATCTTTGTTCTTTCGTATCGATTTAAAGCCCCAACGTGGAAGACAACGCTAATTTTACCTATTCAAGAGCTGAAAAGCTAAAAAGCAAAAAGCTTTTTGAAAAACTGTTTGCAGAAGGTAAAAGCGTTATGCATTATCCCTTGCGCATGGTGTATGTACAAACAGATGCCACACAAGATGTCGCCATAAAAGCAGGTGTAACCGTATCGAAACGAAAGTTTAAGAGTGCCGTAAAAAGAAATCGCATTAAAAGAGTACTGCGCGAGGCCTACCGCCTAAATAAAGCCATTGTTTTTAACAATAGCCAAGCCAACTATGCGTTGTTAATTATGTATCTTGGAAAAGAAATGCCAGCATCAGCCCAAGTGCATAAAGCGATGGTACAGCTGCTGGGAAAATTTAAGGAGAAAATTGCTGAGCCTTGATGCTTGTTCGTTGAGCGTTGATCGTTGTTCGGAAGGGTGTTGCTACAGTACATCTGTTATCTTTGAATTTTAAATTTAGCGTCTAAACATTTTTAAAAAAATAAAATGAAAAACATATTGAAAAAGAAAATTATTATTCCTGTGCTAGCCCTGGTCTTTGTGGTAGTTGGGAGTAGTTTTAAGAGCGATTTTTTTGAAATTGCCAAACAAATTGAAATTTTTACCACGCTTTTTAAAGAGTTGAACATGAATTATGTGGATGAAACCAATCCCGCAGCATTGATGGATACCGCGATTAAAAACATGCTGGAAGATTTAGACCCCTATACGCGTTTTTTAAATGAACAAGACGTAGAGGCCTATAAAATTAGCAACGCAGGCGAATACTCTGGTATAGGTGCCATTGTGCGGGCTTATAAAGACAAATTAGTCATTGTAGAACCCTACAAAAACTACCCTGCCGATAAAGCAGGCTTAAAAGCAGGCGATGAAATCATTAAAATAGGCGATATTCTTGTCAGTGACTTTGATGACAACGCCAGTGAACTTTTAAAAGGTGCCAACAACACCAGTGTGGCCGTGACCTACAAACGACAAGGAACTACGGGAACGACCACCATTACCCGTGAAGCGATTGAAGTAGATGCTGTACCTTTTTACAAGATGGTGAACGACAAAACAGGCTATATTGTCCTGTCAAAATTCAACCAAAAAGCATCAGAGCAAACCAAAGCGGCTTTAATTTCTTTAAAGAAAGAAGGGGCTGAAAAAATAATATTAGACCTAAGAGGCAACCCTGGAGGCTTACTGTCGGAGGCGATTAATGTGACCAATATTTTTGTGCCTAAGGGAGAGTTGATTGTAACCACAAAATCGAAAGTCAAAAAGTTTAATTCAGAATACAAGACCAAAAATCAGCCGGTAGATACCGAAATTCCATTAGTGGTTTTAGTGAATGGCAGTAGTGCCTCGGCCAGTGAAATTGTTTCTGGGAGCTTGCAAGATTTAGACCGTGCCGTTGTGATGGGCGCCCGTAGTTTTGGGAAAGGCTTGGTGCAACGACCGCTAAAACTCACCTATGGCACCCAACTTAAAGTAACCATTTCACGGTATTTTACACCTTCTGGGCGCTGTATACAGTCGCTTGATTATACGCAGCGTGATGCCTCAGGAAACGCCACGAAAACCGCCGATATTCAAGATTTTAAAACCCGTAATGGGCGTAAAGTGCAAGATGGGGGTGGGGTATTGCCCGATGTAGAAATTACGGCCTTAAAAACAAATACCTTAACCACGGCCTTACTACGTGAAAATGCCATTTTTGACTTCGCGACCGATTTTTACTATAAAAACAAGGTGGCTGAGGTGGCTAATTTTACGTTTACAGACGCGGATTTTGAAAGCTTTAAAAACTATATCAAAACCTCTGGGTTTACTTTTGAAACCGAAACCGAAAAAGCCTTAAATAAAGCCATGGTCTTAAACGATAGCGATTTATTAGATGCCAGTGTACAAGAAAAATACCGTAGCTTATTGGCCGAAATCAATACCAAAAAAATCACCGGCTTAGACAAGTCTAAAAAAGAAATTGTAAAGCAGTTAGAAGATGAAATCGTAAAACGCTATTTCTATACCGAAGGTCTTTTTCAATACTATTTAACCCATGATGAAGCCATTTTAACCGCTACAGCCCTGCTGAATGATGCCGGGAAGTACAGCAGTATTTTGAAATAGAGTTTAAAAATACAAGCTCAAGTACAAGGGCAAGTTGAGGTTTTAGTTGGCATGAAACCCTGCAACATCACCAATACAAAAAGCCTGTCTTCAAAAAAAGGCAGGCTTTTTTGTGTTTTAAGTGCACCTGCAACCCAAAAGAGCAGTTTATCGAATATTTAGGTGGCTCATAGAGTAAACCTACATTTTCAGAGAAGCCTTAATTTCATGTAGCTTTTTTCTTTATTTTAGGGGCTTTTAAAAATGAGGGGTAGAACTTACGTTAACTATATCCGATTGTTGGCCGTCATAAAAAAAAATAAAAATGAATACTGAAAATCAAATCTTAAATTTATATCCAATTGATTATCCTTTTGAGACCCTAGTATCTCGAGCAACTTCAGACCCACGAAAACTAATTTTAAATCCAGATTTTCAGAGAAAGTATAAATGGGATAAAGATGGAAATATCAGGGGAAGTCGATTTATCGAATCTTGCTTAATGAGAATTCCAATTCCAGCCTGTTACTTTGCTGAAAATGAGAGTAATTTTCACAATGTAATAGATGGTGTTCAAAGGATAACTACAATAAAAAACTTTTTTAATGATGAATTTGCACTCGAAGGCTTAACTATATATCCTGAGCTAAATGGTAAAAAATTCTCTCAACTTGGAGACTACAAAAGCACTTTGGAAAGCACAACAATGAGATGTATTGTGCTACGGAAAGAAAACCCAAAGGAATTAGTTCACGAAATCTTTGCAAGATTAAATCAAGGAGCGGTTAAACTAACCGATCAAGAAATTAGGCACGCGATTTATCCTGGTGCATTTGATAGTTTGCTAGCAGAACTTGGCGAAAATGAATTTATTGCTGATTTTCAAAATAGCAAAAGTAAAGATGATAGAAGTAATGAAGAATTGGTTTTAAGATTTTTTGCTTTAGACAATGATTTAGATCTCTATGATAGCAGATTATCCGAATATTTAGATAAATATATGTCAGCCCATCAGAACTTAGAAGTGGAAACAGCTGAAGTAATGAAGGGGGTATTCCTTTCTACGCTTGATAAGTGCATACGAACTTTTGACAAACCTTTTGTAGATACAACCCTAGCAAAGCCAAGACAAAGTGTTGCGTACTATGATTTGATAATGTACGGATTCAAGAGTTTAACGGATGAATTTATTGATGAACATAAAGCTGAACTCATTCAAAAATTCGAAGAATTGTGCGGTATTGAGGACTTTCAAAAAACACTTTCTGGTGGATTACAACAAAAGTCTTCTATCGTCAAAAGAAGATTATTGTGGAATGAAAAAATAGCCGAGATAGATGAAAACTAAAGTCTTTAATAATTTCGAGGAAAAGCTTGAGGACTTAGAAAAAACGATAACTGATTGCAATGAAATCATTATTTCAGATGAGCCATTAAGTTTTGTTTATGATAATGCAAATTTTCTTACAAAGTCATTTTTAATTAGTCTTTGTGGGTATTTAGAAACGTATTTAAAAGATGCTTTAGAAGTTTTAATCATAGATTACAATGACCGCATAACAAGAGAGAATTTCCCCTATAATCTTGTACGTTGGAGTATAGAAAATAAGGATAAATCAGACTCTAAAGTTCAAAGTCTGCTAGATAAAAAGAAAGCCAGATTTGAAGATTTATCAATCAAGTTGAAAAAGAAAGATTTAGACGCGTTTATATCAGGGAATCCATTCAGGACAAAAGAAATATTCACAATGTTTGGAATAAATTTAGATGAGTTGGAATATTATAATGAAAATAAAGATTCTGTAAACCAAATTATTACCAAAAGGAACAATATTCTTCACCACAATGATGACGCTTCAGATTTGTCAAATCAAGATATCTTAGAATATACATATCAAATCAGAACTTATTGTAAGAAGCTAGATGAACAGGTGGATATAAGAATAACGAACCGCCAACACTGTATATGAAATCATAGCACCCTGCGGGATGCTCCACTTCATATACTAACCGTTGGCGGTAATAGTTAACAAATTAAAACCATTTTAATGCCTGAAATTAATAAGCATAATCTTTCTAGATACATACCACAAGAAGTCCAAAGAGAGGTTAGACAAAATTCTTTTTTTGGATGTGTAATTTGCGGCGGTGGAATATGCGCTATTGATCATGTGGATCCAGAATTTAATGATGCTAAGTCACATTCAGCCGATTGTATGACATTATTATGTGGATCATGTCATGACAAGAAAACAAGAGGTATAATTGGAATAGAAACTGTAAAAAAAGCTATGGCTGAACCATACTGTTCAAAAAATAAAATGCCATCGGACTTTCTAGATTTTGGAAATGGAGTACCAAGAGTTCAATTTGGAAAAATTCTTTTCATTAATCCATCTAGTGTAATTTCAATAGATGGTGTTAGTATCTTATCAATAAAGCCCCCTAATCATGAAAATTTGCATGGTAGACACTTACTGAATGCATTTTTTCATGACATTTCTGGAGAGGAGATTTTCAAAATTGAGGATAATATATGGCATGGAAGTATTAAAAATTGGGATATTCAATCGATAGGAAAAACAATTACTATTAGATCTAAAAAAGGCTCTATTCTTCTAGAAATTGAAAATATACCTGAAGATAAATTAATCATTCATAAATTAATTATGGTGTTTAAAAAATACCAGGTGGAGATTGATAAAAATGGAGTGGAAATTATAACTCCAACCGGAAAGGAGTTGTTTTCACTGAATGGAAAAAAAGGTAAAGTTGGAGAAATAGAGGGAGAAATTGCCCTGAACATAAAAAACGAAAGGATATTGGTAACTGATTTAAATATAAGTGATGTTGATTTAAAAGTTAAAGGAGGAGACGTTTCTTATAATGTTATTAGAGATAGTGATATAACTTTAGGGTAACCCTACTACCGCCAACAACGGCTATAATTAATGCGGACATTGGTGTTTTGTTCTAAGGTTCGTATATATTTATAAAGACCGCAAAATCAGTTTGATGTTGCTTTGAGATAAAGAATTAAAACAAAACAAAAAGCAACAAGGCTAGAACGTAATTTAGTGTAAGCCCTAATCTTTAACTTGTGTAAACTATGTGCCTTAACGAACATTTAACGCAAACTTTGTAATTAAATTAAAATAATGAAAAAAATAATATTTGGAATAATAATACTTGGACTACTTGCAAGCTGTAATAAATCTAAAAAAATATATGATTTGAAAGAATTTTGCGATTATACTATTGCTTGTTATAAAAATGATAATAAATCAGAAGCGATTGGATTGAGAATAAAAAAAGATGAATTAATGAGTTTAATTAGCTCAATGAAAATGCCTGAAACTAATAAAAAATACGAATTAGAAGCTACAGAAAATCGAAACAAAGATGGATATTTTGATATTACAAGATTAGAAAAAACATATTCCGAATTTCGAGCGAATCAAGAAAACGACTTTTGGAAAAAATGCTTAATTGAAGAATATGATTATATGCAGACTGAAGACTTCTTTGGCTATGAAACGGCTGAGCCCATAGTTACTTTAAAATATGACAATAAAATCGTAAGATTAAAAATAGGTGAATTAATTAAAACTGAAATGGGATGGAAAATCCTTGGAGGTGGACCAAATTGGAAATAAAAACTTTAAGAAACAATGGCTATATTTCATTGCTAGCGGTCAGGCATAGACAACCGTCAGGAATAGTAACCAACTCAAAATATAAGAAGTAAATATGACACTGACTCTAATTGTCATTTCTGCTGTAATAATTGCCGTTCTGATTTTTTACCGACATTTTGTAGAAAAGAAAAAATATCAGGATACTAAGTACCTATCTAACTTACAAAAAATCTATTCGTTTTTTGATACGATAAAAAAGTTTGATGATTATTTAACTTGGGTGCAACGTGATGAAATAAAAACCCGGTTTTCTGATATCGGTCAATACTTTAAATACAAATCTTATTTTTACAAAAAAGAAGAAGCTGTAAAAAAATTTAATGACATCTTCCAAGACTTTGACAACTATGTTGCAACCTTCAACCGAAATTACGTTCTTTCTCAAAAAGAAAAACTAAACCTGTACTTTGACGACATTGAAGGCAAAAAGTTAGACGACCAACAGCGAACTGCAATCATTACGGACGAATACTCAAACTTAATAATTGCCGGTGCGGGTTCAGGTAAAACCTTGACCATTCTCGGAAAAGTGAAATACTTAATCGAAAAGAAAAATGTTGAGCCTGAGAATATACTGTTACTTTCTTTCACCAAAAAAACCGTTGATGAGCTCAATGAGCGACTAAAAAACATCGGGCTTGGTGCAAGGGCAACTACTTTTCACAAACTTGGATACGACACCCTAAAAAGACATCAAACAACAGCCCTAGCCGTAACAAATGAAAACACATTACGCAATGTCGTAAAAGAATATTTAGAAAAAGAAATCTTTAACAATGCAGAGGAATTGGCAGCATACATCGTTTACGTTGCGTGTTATATGAATATTCCTGAAGAACACGAAAGTTACGATTCCTTTGGAGAAAAATTAGATACCGAAAAGGGTATTGATTTTCAAACTTTAAAATCTAAATGTGAATCCGAAACCTTAAACAAAGTAGCGTTGACATCCCTTGACACCATACAAGGCGAAAAGGTAAAAAGTGTTGAAGAACTTACCATAGCAAATTTTTTGTATTTGAAGGGTATTGAGTACGAATATGAAAAACCATATCCTTTCGGAAATGCAATGTATCGCCCCGACTTTTACCTAAAAGATTATGACATTTATTTAGAACATTTTGGTGTTGACGAAAATAACAGGGCTAAATGGCTTACGCCATTTAACGAAGAAAAGTATGTCGAGGAAATGGAATTAAAGCGGGAAACCCACAAAACTCATAACACCAAACTTTTAGAAACTTATTCTTATTACAATCGAAACAACGTTTTGCTCGACAAGCTAACAGAAATGTTGAGCAACGAAAATGTAATTTTCAAGCCTAGAGATGTAAAAAACATTTATATAAAAGTTACTGACAATGACAAAAATTTTGGAAAAGAAATAACAAATCTCATTCAAACCTTTATCAATCTAAGCAAATCAAGACAGTTAAACTACGATTCAATAATTTCCCTGTTTTCAGACAAAAGCAGAGCCGAAAATGAGTTTATGCTTGAAAGACAACATACTTTTTTAAAATTTGCAGTTCCAATTCTAAAAAAATATGACAATACGCTTAAAGAGAAAGTCGAAATTGATTTTAATGATATGATAAATCAGGCAACTGCCCTTATAAAAGTCAATAAACCGCAATATTCATATCAACATATTATCATTGACGAATATCAAGATATTTCATATTCACGTTTTAATTTAATTAAAGAAATTCGGGAATTATCAGGTGCAAGATTAATTTGCGTTGGGGACGATTGGCAATCAATTTATCGTTTCGCAGGTAGCGATATTTCGCTATTCAGCAATTTTGAAAAACACGTTGGGGAATACGAAAAATTATTCATTGAGCAAACCTACCGAAATTCACAGTCTCTTATTGACATCACTTCTAAGTACATTCAAAAGAACAAAAAACAAATCCAAAAAAATCCTAAATCCAAGAAAGAACCTTTGGAAAACCCAATCAAGTTTGTTTATTATTCATCTGATAATGCCGAAGATATGTTCATAAATGAGGTTCAATCACTTATAGCCAAAAATGGAAATAAGCCAATTTTGGTTTTAGGTCGTCATAGCTTTGACATCAATGAATTTATCAAGCTAACACCAAACAGCAAAATAAAGTATTTTGAACGTAGCGAAAAATTGGAAATAAAAGATTTAGAAGACATTGACATTAAATACATTACCGTACATAAATCAAAAGGTTTAGAAGCAGACAATGTTATTGTGCTGAATCTTAAAAACCATTTGCTTGGTTTTCCCAACAAAATGACGGACGACCCGATGTTGTCGTTATTACTCAGCGATGATGAAGAATATCGATTTGCCGAAGAACGAAGATTGTTTTATGTGGCACTAACAAGAACAAAAAACGGAGTAGTGCTACTTATTCCGACCGATGTTTCACTATTTGCAGAGGAGTTAGCAAAAGATAATGACTTCTTATTTACGGCAAACAATGAAAAATTAAGTAAAACAAATTGTCCGTATTGTCAAACAGGGAACCTTGTAATTAGACTTAATACACTTAGAAACAATCAATTTTTAGGCTGTTCGCATTACCCAAGTTGTAACCAAACATTTAATGATTTGAAAATCTTAGAAAACACCATACTATGCTCAAATTGCAAAAGCGGTTTTATGACAAAGAGAAGCGGAAAGTTTGGCAATTTTTTAGGCTGTACAAATTATCCAAAATGCAAAAACACGATAAATTTACAATGAACATTAAGCCCAAACCGCTAACCACGTAAGTCAAAAATAGCGGCTTAATCGCTGTAGAAAAAGAAAATGAATAAATTAAAGGTCCTTGTTAAACTGAAAATTAGTGCATAAAGTCCGCTACTATTAATACACAGAAACAGATGTAGATAATTTGTATTTTTAAGTCTTAGCAACAATATAACGAACGTGCACAAAAAATGAATAAATTGAATAAAACCGAAATGCTAACAAACATATTATGGACTGCTTTTGGAATAATTGGTGGCATTAGGTATTACTCAAAAGCGGAATATTGGATTTGTGGAATAATGTTTTTAATTGGGATTTTATATGCTTTTAAATTGTTGAAATCAATATAAATAAAATGAAAAAGCCAGTAGGCAATAATACTCTATAAACTAATGGCTAGTGCACGTCCATGCACGAAAACCCTCCTGTGGATTTGCTACCGCCAACTCTTAACCATCATGAACAATCTAAAACTAAATAAACATGAAAATATCTAAAATTGGAGTAACAACTCTTTTTTCAATTGTTTTGATTTTACTTTCGCAAGTATCCATTGCTCAAGATCAAAACTACTCTTACGCATATATATCCATTAGCGGAAAAATACTTTCCAAAAAGCTAATAGTAGAAGTTGACCTTGGAGATACCCCAGAACAGATAAGCGAAGGTCAGCAATATTCAAGGGTATTGACCAACAAAAAATCGTATGCGGCAGTCTTAAATTATATGGTTGAAAACCAATTTGAACTTGTAGAAACACTGAACATCACGTCGAACTTTGAAGGTACAGGAGGCACTGAAGGAATTGTGTTTATCATGAGAAGAAAAAAGTAATCATGGCCATCAATGCCTATAGCTTTTGGGAAAAATGTGAATTTAAATTCTTTCCCGTTTTGGCCAAGTTTATGGTACTCTGAAAAGTAAGCCTATTTTTAAAAGGTAGATTTCATTAACTTAATGTTCTAAACAGGGTGAAAAACACACTCAAAATAGTATTGCTGACTTTGATTTTTTTTTCTTGTAAAACAGAGAAGAAAACTGAATGGCAGAAATCGACCTTTTCTTTGCAAAATGATTATAAAGAATTAACACACAAAATAACCGAATTAGATACGATAAAAGTTTGGGTGAATTTAAGCCAATGTATGTTTCAAGGAATTGAAAAACTCACCTTAACTCGAATAAATGATGCTATAAAAATAGCATCTGAATTTGCTGAATCAATGGTTGTGGGCACTGAATTTAAAAAATTGAAACCGATTACTATTTCCGTTCACGACAAGAATTGGAAATTCAATGAGTTTTTAAAACGGAACGAAAATAGATTACAAGCTGACAGTTTAAAATATGGTCGATTACAAATCACGTTGAATGACGAAAAATTAAACTTTTTTACGCACGGACTTGGAGACTCCGGAAAATTTCTAATTGACTATTGCAATACTATGAAAAACATAATGCCTGACAGCGAATATCATATTTACAGTGACATAGAAATTAATGAAATAACCGAATTAATATCCGAATAAAAAGGGTCTAGAATGCCGCAATAATTACTTGCTAGTACACGCCTAATTGGGAACAACCACAAAGATTTTCAACCTACCAACAGGTTTGCTACATTAGGGTTAAAAACAGGCAACGAACTATACTCAAAATCGAAATAGATAATTTGTATATTTAATGGTTGGCACTTATTTGAGATTTCAGAAAAATATGAATAACAAAAAAAAGTATATTTTTTTATTAATGACCATGATTTGGTCTTGGACTTTTTGGTTTATTGGTTTAAATCTTCTTGCCGATGGAATTAATCAAGAATCAATTGGGAAATTTTTAATATTCTTTTTTACTGGTGTTTATGGACCGTCAATTAGTGCTATTGTAACAACTTTTATCTTTAACGGAATAGAAGGGGTACTGAATTTACTGAAGAAATTATTTATTTGGAACGTTCCCTTTAAAATCTATGTATACCTTATTATTTTACCGATAATTTTTGTCATTATTGGAATTGGACTTTATTACATATTCATTGGAGCTATTGGGAATTTTGACCTCACGGCTTTTCTTTCGATTCCGACTATATTGTGGGCTGGATTTTATGCTGGACCTTTGGGAGAGGAACTTGGTTGGAGAGGTTTTTTATTACCCGAATTACAAAAAGAACATACAAACTTAAAAAGTGCAATTATAATTGGTGTTATATGGTTCATTTGGCATATTCCACTTTGGTGGGCACCATTTGGCACTTTAGTTAGTGGAGAATCAATTTCTTTTTTACCCATAATAACGTATTTACTAATGCTAATCTGTTTATCAATAATAATTACTTGGTTAGTAATTAATTCAAAGGGCAGTGTTCTAGTTGCACTCTTATTTCACTTATCAGTTAATGCAGGAATAGCTTTGCTTTTTTTCCCTGAATTGAATATGGATTTCAAAAAAGTACATTTATTGTCTAGTATTGGTATGCTAATATTTACAGGCATATTAATTGTTAAAAAGAAATTAAAAACAAGTGCCAACGCCCAATAAATTAATAGCTAGTCTACGCCTACACAAGAAAACCATCTCGGCAGGTTGGCTATACGAGGGGCAAAAACAGGCAATGAGCTATACACAAAAACCGAAAGAGCTAATTTGAATATTAATGCTGGGCTGCAAGCTAAAAAAACTAAAAGATGAAAAAAATCAACCTACTAGTACTACTAATCATGGTCTTCATTTCATGTGAAGAAAATGAACAAAAGACCAAAAAATTTAATCCGGACCAAATGATGGTAAGAATTTCGGAAATTGAAATTAAACCCGAATATCTGGATGAATATCTATCCATCCTTAAAGAAGAATCTAAAGCTTCGGTGGCATTGGAACCTGGAGTGATTTCTATTTATCCCATGTATCAAAAAGAAAATGCAACGGAAATTAGAATATTGGAAATTTATGCGGATAGGAAGGCATACGAAGCGCACTTAGAAACACCGCATTTTAAACATTACAAAGCAACAACCTTAAAAATGGTTAATTCTTTAAAGTTAATAGATATGAAGGCCATTGACGGAGAGACGATGCCCATGATATTTAATAAAATAAAGTGACATTAAAAAAGCCAGCAGCCAACAACGACCCTAATGAATACGGACTTTGGTGTTTGATTCAGTGGGGTGTGTAAATTTATGAAGTACGCAAAAACCAGTTTTATTTTTAGATAAAAAAATAAAACAAAACAAAAAGCAACAAGGCTAGAACGTAATTTAGTGTAAATGATGAGCCTTAACAAACATTGGGAAAACTGAAAAATGAATAGAAAAAGATTAGCATCTAAAACAAGGGCCTTCATAAAAGAATATAATGAGTTGCAGAGGAACAAAATGGCTGTTCAACCGCAATGGAAAATAGATAGTTTAAGAAGAGACTTCTTAAAATTAAAATATACGTCTGAGGAAACATGGAAAATTAGCAAAAAAGTAGCATGGTTGATAGAAAATGATCAAAACCCTTTTATAGTGTAGGCAAAAGAGCTTTTAAAGAATATAGAAGCTAACAACATTGCAGAAAGTCAAAGATTAATTCATGCAATGACAAATGGAAAATTTTTAGATGCTATAGGAATACCATGCTATTTGAATAATAGTGAATCTTTGATGTTAATTGAACAATATGTGAATGATTTGACTAAAAAATAAAAACTAGTGGCTAACAAAGTACAAAACCAAATTCTAGTAGACGCCTAAACAAGAAAATCCTCCCGAATTTTCTACCTACCATCAGGTTGGCTAGATGAGGAGCAGAAACAGGCAAAGAACCATACTCAAAATAGAAATAGACAACACCTAATTGATACTAATAATAAAAAAAACGCAACAAAACCAATAGACCGTCAAAAGTGTCGTAAAAATGCCGCAAACAAACCGTTATCAAAATGATACCTTCATACGTAGTTTTGTAGAAACCGTAAAACACAAATAACTATGCATGGAATCGGAAAAAAAATTAGAGAAATAAGAAAGAAAAAAGGACTTTCTCAAGAAGAATTAGCTGAATCTGCAAAAGTGAATTTAAGGACAATTCAACGGATTGAAAACAGCGAAAGTGAACCTCGAGGAAAAACCCTGAATTTAATTTGTGAGGTTCTTGACATCAATGCTGAAGCTATTTTAGATTATGGGAAACAACCTGACAAGGGCTATCTAACAATTTTTCATCTTTCTGTAATCGTCTTTTTAGCCATTCCTGTTGGAAACATCATTGTTCCTCTGATTTTATGGATGAATAAGAAAGATAAAATCGTCGGCCTAAAAGAAATCGGGGTAAACCTTTTGAATTATCAAATTTTATGGTCGGTAATGACATTTTTAAGTATAACTGGGTTCGCATTTTTGAAAATTATGCATTATGCTTATTATCCTTTCCTTCTCTATATTTTTATGGCACTTTATGCTTTGAATATCCTATTACCCATAACTTTTGCCATTAAAACGAGCAAAGGAAAAACAGAGAATTTATATCCTACGATAATGAAACTGATAAAATAACTAGGGACAACCTCGTATTTAATTAATGGCTAGTACAGGAGTAATTACTAAAACCCTCCCGAATTTTCTACCTGCCCAAAGGTTGCCTAAATTAGGTGCTGAAACACGTAACGAACCATACTCAAAACCTTTATAGATAATTGTGTATATTTAGTTGTTGGCAACCATTTGAAAAAAAATCTGAACTAATTAATGAACCTTGGAGAAAAAATAATTTTAGAAAGAAAAAACAAGGGCTTATCACAAGAATTACTTGCCGAAAATTGCGGGATTTCTTTACGGACAATCCAAAGAATAGAGAACAATAAATCTAATCCAAGACCTTATACTTTAAAAGTAATAGCTGATGCTTTGAATATACAAGTCGAGCAATTGGAACAAAATGATAATTCCGAATCAGCAAAAGATTATTCCCTTTCAAAAATTAACTTAATAAATTCTTCGGCATTATTAGGTGTTCTAATTCCACTATTAAATATTATTGTACCAGTCATATTTTGGAGATTAAACAAAGAAAATCCTTTGGTCAATGAAAAAGGCAGAAAAATTATAAGTTTTCAAATTATGTGGTTTTTATTTTCATTATTGATTTTACTAACAACCCACTTTCTTCATTATAAAATTACCGGAGAATTTATAACCGGTCGAGTTTCTATTCTATTTGTTGTATACATTTTACTTCTTTTGATAAATGTGTTTTTCATTATTAAAAACACAATTCGCTTAAAAAAAGAAAACACAGAAATCTATCCTTTTTTTCCAAATCTATTTTAAAAAAGTTTCAAATGTCCTAAAAACGTCGCAGTAATGTCGTGACTAAAGGGGTTTATAACTGGTAATTTTGCCCAAAACTAAATCCTTAAAAATGAAAAAAGCATTAATAATCAGTATTATAATTTTGGCTACTTCAGTAATCTCTATTATGTTATTTTCCTATTTGACGGGCAATCCAACATATCCCGAATCTGTGGTTCAAACTACAATACGTTCCAAAATATTAAATGAAGAAAGAGAAT
>CAXBCN010000021.1:0-72500 GCA_963974535.1 uncultured Cellulophaga sp. | reverse complement strand
ACTCTCTACTCTCTACTCTCTACTCTCTACTCTCTACTCTCTACTCTCTACTCTCTACTCTCCATTTCAATCTCCAAGCTTAAATATCTTATACGATTGATGGATGTTTTGCACCACATTTTCGGTTCTATCGGCATGGGTATCACTAATAAATAATTGCCCAAAGTTTTCATCGTTTACCAAATGAATAATATGACTTACCCGATGTTCATCTAGCTTGTCAAAAATATCATCTAATAATAAAATAGGCGTTGTTTTTGACTCTTTTTTAATAAAATAAAATTGGGCTAATTTTAAGGCTACTAAAAAGGACTTCTGTTGCCCTTGGCTTCCGAATTTTTTAATGGGATGTTCGCCTAAATTAAAATTTAAATCGTCTTTGTGAATCCCAACACTGGTATACTGTAAAGCCCGATCTTTATCTATATTTTGATCAAATAAAGTAAGTAGACTGTCATTTATGAGCTTACTGTCATAGACTAAAGCCACTTCTTCATGACCGCCAGAAATGGCTCTATACTGCTCTTTAAAAATTGGAATAAAGGTCTCCAAAAAGGCCATTCTTTTGTCAAAAATTTCAGAACCATACCCATTTAACTGTTCGTTATACACACTCAGCGTTGTGCGATCAAAAGTTTGGTTGGCCGCGAAGTACTTTAAGAGCGAATTTCGCTGCATTAATACCTTATTATACTTGATTAAGGCTTGTAAATACCCCTTGTCAGATTGTGAAATAACACCATCTATAAATTTGCGCCTGGTGTCACTGCCTTCCGTTATAAGATCTCGATCGGAGGGTGAAATAATGACCAAAGGCAAAAAACCAATATGATCTGATAATTTATCATAGGCTTTGCCGTTTTTTTTAATAATTTTCTTTAATCCTTTTTTTAGACTACACACAATTTTCTCCTCACGCTCGTCTTTTTCGAAATTTCCTTCGATGACAAAAAAATCTTCTTCGTGCTTAATATTTTGGATGGCAATGGGGTTGAAATAGCTTTTTCCAAACGACAAATGATAAATAGCATCGAGGATATTGGTCTTTCCAATGCCATTTTGACCAACAAAACAGTTGATTTTTGTATCGAATTCGAAATCTATTGCACTAAAATTTTTATAATTGATAAGGGATAATTTCTTTAGGAACATGCCGCGTAAGCCTATTTTTTAGATTGATTTGTAGATGAAGCTGCAAATTATCGAAAAATAACGAATAAGAAGCTTTACAGTTTGAATAAAAACTTTATTTTTGCGCGATTATTAAAATGAAACAATGGCTACATATAAGAAGCGCGGTTACAAAGCGAAAGATATTAATATAGATGGTGACGATAAGAACATCCATGATGCGGATAGTACAACAGCTGAAGTATTTAATACGCTAGACGAAGGTGCAGGTAGAACCGAAGAATGGGTTTCAAAAAATCAGAACTACATTTTAGGGGTTATCGGTGCTATTGCTCTTGGAGCTTTAGGGTATTTGGCCTACAATCAATTTATAGTGGCGCCTAAAGAAGTAGAAGCAGGGAACGAAATGTTCTATGCAATGCAAGATTTTAACCAAGCTTTACAAAACACTGTAGCGCAAGATTCTTTATACACCCTTGCCTTAAATGGTAGAAATGGGAAATACGGTTTGGTAGATGTGGTTGATAATTATAAGGGTACGAAAAATGCTAATTTAGCGACTTACGCGGCAGGAATGTCGTATTTAAACACGCAAAAATACCAAGAGGCTATTGATTTTTTAAGTGATTACGATGCTGACGATGCTATGACCGGTGCTTTGGCTATGGGAGGAATCGGAGATGCTTTTATGCAATTGAACCAACCCGAGGAGGCCTTAGAGTATTACGAAAAGGCTATGAATGCGAATGCCAATAGCTTTACAACACCTATGTTTTTACAAAAAGCAGGAACAACTGCACTAGAATTGAATAAAGCTGAGGTAGCCTTAAAATATTTCCAGAGAATTAAAGACGAATTTGCGAAATCATCAGAAGCGAACATGATTGATGTATATATCGCAATGGCTCAGAATAAGTAAATAATTATTCGTGTTCCGTAAACAGTAAACCGTTTATACAAGAACTTTAAACTGCCAACTGCAACTGAATACTGTACACTACAAAATAGTTTTTTGTTGGTTTTAAAGTGATATACTTAACGCAACAAGTTAATTTTCAACTTAAATTTAAAATACATGGCAACAGCCACAAAAAATTTATCCGTTTACGATAAAGCCACAATCCCAAATGCGAAAAATTTTCGGTTTGGGATTGTTGTTTCAGAATGGAATGCTAACATCACTGAAGGTTTATTTCAAGGCGCTAAAGAAGCTTTGATCGATTGTGGTGCCAGCGAAGACAATATTATTCGTTGGGATGTTCCCGGTAGTTTTGAACTTACTTTTGGTAGTAAAAAAATGATCGCTACCCAAAAGGTAAATGCAGTGATTGCTATAGGAAGCGTTATTCAAGGGGAAACCAAGCATTTTGATTTTGTATGTAGCGCTACGGCACAAGGCATCAAAGATTTAAATGTAACTACCGATGTTCCGGTTATTTTCTGTGTGCTTACCGATAATACCATGCAGCAAGCCATAGACCGCAGTGGCGGTATTCACGGTAACAAAGGCACAGAAGCAGCTATAGCAGCTATAAAAATGGCCGCTTTAGGTCAGTAAGTCTTCATCTTTAAAGTCAAAGTTGGTTTCAAGTTTTAAATTTATTTTTGAACTTGAACCTACACTTGCACTTTCCCTTATCAAATGTTAACAATTTTTAGCATCAGAATTCTGTTAAACTATGGTATTTTCAGTAATTTTGGAAGGATAGAAAAAATTAAGTGGTTTTGAGATTAAAAGGATTTAAACTTCGTAAAAATAATAGCTTTAAATATGTTCCTCGGTATTCCGAAAGCGAAGCTGCGAGCAATCCCTATAGTTTTGATTCTAAATTTTCTAAATACAAAAACTCAGCAAACCTCTCTGATTTTCGTGGGCAATGGGGAGAAGCTCGAAAAGCAGGAAGAACCAAAGGAAATCGAGAAATAAATATGAGACTGCTGGCGATCATCGCCGTTCTGGTTTTTATAGTCCTGTGGTTTTTTGACTTTGATTTATCCTTATTTACTAAATTTTAATGGCCGATATCATTCAACTTTTACCAGACCATGTAGCGAATCAAATTGCTGCAGGTGAGGTGGTACAACGACCAGCATCAGTAGTTAAAGAGCTTTTAGAAAATGCTATCGATGCCGGAGCTGACGCCATTAAATTGATTATAAAAGATGGTGGTAAGGCATTGATTCAAGTGGTGGATAATGGCAGTGGCATGAGTGCTACCGATGCGCGTTTAAGCTTTGAACGTCATGCAACTTCTAAAATTAAAAATGCGGATGACTTATTTCGCCTCACCACCAAAGGTTTTCGTGGCGAAGCTTTGGCCTCTATTGCAGCGATTGCCCATGTAGAGCTCTTGACTAAAACCGAATCTGATGAGTTAGGGGTGCAGTTAAAAATTGAAGGCAGTAAACTGGTTTCGCAAGAAGTAACTGTTACGCCCAAGGGTACTTCATTTTGTGTAAAAAACTTATTTTTTAATATTCCTGCTCGGCGTAATTTCTTAAAATCGAACCAAGTAGAATTTAGACATATTACCGACGAATTTCATCGGGTGGCTTTAGCGCACCCTAACATTCAATTTCATTTTTATAATAATGGAAGTGAGTTATTTAATTTGCCAAAAGCCAATTACAGACAACGAATTGTTGGAGTTTTTGGGGGTAAAACCAATGAAAAATTAGTCCCAGTAGCCGAAGAAACTCAAGTCGTTAAGATATCGGGCTTTATCAGCAAACCAGAATTTTCTAAAAAGAGTAGGGGAGAACAATTTTTCTTTGTAAACGATCGCTTTATCAAAAGTCCGTATTTGCATCATGCGGTAGTAAGTGCTTTTGAAGGCCTTATTCGCTCGGAAAATCACCCAGGGTATTTTTTGTATTTATCTATTGATCCAGCCTCTATTGATATCAATATTCACCCCACCAAAACAGAAATTAAGTTCGATGATGAACATACACTTTATGCTATTTTGCGTTCTGCTATTAAACATGCTTTAGGCCAATTTAATGTAATTCCTGCCTTAGATTTTGAACAAGATCAAAATTTAGAAACGCCCTATGCGTATCAAAACAAGCCAGCCGATATACCCAAGGTTGTGGTGGATGCCGACTTTAATCCGTTTGCCAATGAAGGCACAAGGTCTAGAAGCTCAAATACAGGTTCGTACCAGAAAACAAGTGCAGAAGGTTGGCAGAATTTATATGTTGGTTTAGAATCAAAAGTAGGTAAAGAGGCCGATTTTAGTAGTGTTAGTTTCGAATCGGAATCTATCTCAGGATCTATTTTTGAGGATGATAACCTAATGATAGATAGTGTAACTACCACGTTTCAATTAAAAAGAAAATACATTGTTACCACGATAAAATCAGGGATGATCATCATAGACCAAAGTAGAGCGCATCAGCGTGTGTTATATGAAAGTTTCCTAAAAAATATCACGATTAAAGAAGCCGTTAGTCAACAATTACTTTTTCCCTTATCCTTGTCTTTTTCCAAATCAGAGACGGCTATTATTCGAGAAATTAAAGACAGTTTAGTGACACTAGGCTTTGCTTTTGAAGCTATAGAAGACGAGCATATTGCTATTTCGGGTGTACCTTTATTGGTCCCAGAAAGTGAAGTAGGCATAGTTTTGGATCAATTAATTTCTGATTTTCAGATGGATGTGCCTGGCGATAGTTTTTCACAGTCCGATATCGTTTCAAAAACATTGAGTAAGTCCTTATCGGTAAAAACAGGCGAGCAGCTCGATAGTGAATCGCAGGCAGCCTTGGTTAATAATTTATTTGCGTGTAAGGAATATAAAATTAGTCCGTTTAACAAACCTATATACATCACCATAACTGGTGATGATATTGATAAAAAATTCTATTAAATGATGCGACTTACAGATACGGTAAAGCATTTGATTATTATAAATGTTTTATTTTTTATAGCGACAAAGATTATTGGAGATCAAATGTACCAGTGGTTTGCGCTTTGGTTCCCTGCCAATGAAAACTTTCAAATTTGGCAAATTATCAGCCATATGTTCATGCACGGCGGTTGGTCACATATTTTATTCAATATGTTTGGCTTGTGGATGTTTGGAACGGCTGTAGAACAGTATTTGGGACGAAATCAGTTCTTATTTCTGTATTTTTCGGCAGGCTTAGCGGCGGCGGCATTTCAATTAGGATACTACTACTTTGAATATATGCCCTTACACGCTGAATTGATAAATTTAGGCTTGACAAGTGATCAAATTATAGAAATGATATCGAGTAATCGCGCTATAGAGGGTTTAAGCGACACTCAATTTACCGCTATTCAAGAAGCTTTCCCTATTTACAGACAAACATTTTTTGCCTCTATGGTGGGGGCTTCTGGTTGTATCATGGGAATTCTAGCAGCCTTTGGAGTGATGAATCCAAATGCAGAATTAATGTTGATCTTTTTACCGATCCCCATTAAAGCAAAGTATTTTATTCCGGGAATTATATTGTTAGATGTTATTTCGGCATTTACTGGACAATCTTTTTTTAGTCCAAGTAATACGGCCTATATGGCCCATATTGGTGGCGCACTTATTGGTTTTATCATGATGTGGTACTGGAAAAAGAATTCATTTAATAAGAACCGTTGGGATTAATATGGCGACAGACTTAAAATATCAATTTTCTCGGTTAAATATTGCTGAAAAATTAATAGCGATCAATGTACTTATATTTATAGTGACGCGACTTATTTCGGTACTATTTGGTGTTTCTATAAACGCCATGATTAGCTGGTTTGAGCTTCCAGAAAATCTAATGGATTTTATCACCCAGCCTTGGGCTATCGTAAGCTATGCTTTTTTACATGGCAATTTTGGTCATATTTTTTGGAACATGATCATGCTCTATTTTACAGGCCGCATTTTTATGAATTTGTATGGTGAAAAAACCTTTATCAATGTTTACTTTCTGGGCGCTATTTTAGGGGGACTCATTTTTTTAGTGAGTTACAATGTATTTCCTGCTTTATTAAATGCCAATAATGCGCTTATTGGGGCTTCGGCAGCAGTATCAGCGGTATTGATTTTTATTTGCACCTACACGCCAAACCAAGAGGTACGCGTTATTTTTTTTAACCTTAAGCTCTGGTATATAGGCGCTTTGTTTGTTTTGATAGATTTAGTGCAGATTGGGTATAGCGCTAATGTAGGTGGCCGTTTGGCACATTTAGGGGGTGCTTTCTTAGGATATTATTATGCACGAAACCTACTGCAAGGAAAAGATATTGGCACATGGTTTTCGAGGTTCCTAGAATACATGGGGAATTATTTTAAGAAAGATAAAAAAGCACCTTTAAAAACCGTATACCGCAAACCTACTTCTAATTTAAAAAAGGAAGTGAATTACGAAAAAGAAACACATCAAAGAAAAATTGACACCATTTTAGATAAGATAAGCAAGTCGGGGTATGAAAGTCTCTCTAAGTCAGAGAAAGATTTTTTATTTAAAGCGGGTAAAGACCAGTAAGGTGAAAATAGGAGTTTTTATAGATAAACTTATTTTTAGTCTAAATGTACTATTTGGAGTGGCATTGTTGTTGTCTTTGTTTGTTCCCTACATTTCTGTTAAAAAAGCCCCTATTGTTGCTTTTTTCAGTTTAGGGATTCCCATATTGGTTTTTGTAAACCTTATTTTTTTACTGTTTTGGTTATTACGCAGAAGAAAACAAGGGTTTTTTTCACTTGTGGTTGTATTGATCAGTTATTTTTCATTAGGTTCTTTTTTTATGTTTCGTTTTTCTGAAACAACTATGGAAGAAAGTGATTTACGTATAATGACCTTTAATGTGCGGGGTTTTAATAAAAATCAGCATATCGAGAATCCAAATTTAGTTGAAGAAATTACCGATTTAATAACAACTGAAAACCCAGATATAATTTGTTTTCAGGAGTTTAATTTTAGAAATAGAGACGATTTTAAAGCCTATACCTACAGGTATTTAGAGTACATCAAAAATAAGGGAAAAGTAACTTTAGCTATTTACTCTAAATATCCGATCTTAAAAGAAGGCTTAGTAAATTTTCCAGACAGTCCTAATAATGCCGCTTTTGCGGATATTTTATATAAAAAAGATACCCTGCGTATTTATAATCTACACCTAGAATCATTGCGGATCATTCCTGATAAAAATGCACTCGCAAAAGAACAATCGTCAAAATTGTTTAAAAGAGTATCTCAATCTTTTGAGAAACAACAAGAGCAGGCAGCCATTATTAAAGCGCACAGAGAAACAGTGGCGTATAAAACCATTGTTGCTGGCGATTTTAATGGCACAGAATATTCCAATGTGTATAAAACCATTAAAGGTGACGATTTGAAAGATAGCTTTAAAGAAAAAGGTACTGGCTATGGTAGAACCTATAACTTTACCTACTATCCCGTTCGGATCGATTTTATTTTAGCGGATGAAGCTATGAGAGTCGTTGCTCACAAAAACTACGATGTAAAATTATCGGATCACTTTCCGGTGATGGCTTCCTTTCAATGGGAATAAATAATCTTAGGTTTTAAGTGTTTAATTTTAACGTGTTTTCCCCTAAAAAGACACTTGGCCATAGCTTGAAGCTTTAAACCAGAAACTAGAAATATTTTTTTAGCCAACAGTCTTAAATTACATCAACAGACAGTCAACGGTATCTGCTAAAATATGTAAGAGTAAGGCAATTCCGAAGATTCTAGTTTTCTTAAAAAAGAGCAACACAAAATACACCGCGATAGCCCAGTATTGGTGAAATAGGTGAAAACCGATGCTACATCGATTTGGATCAAAAATAGGATTTGCTAGTAGATGATCTACATCGATTAAAATACCCGCTAAAAGAATGAGTAGCACACGAAATTTTTTTTCTTTAAAAAAAATAAAGGCTATAAAAAATGGGACTATAAAATGAATTCCGTAATGAAGTGTAAACCTAAGCATTCATAAAATCTAAAGGAATATTTTGAAGGTAATCAAGGGCATTTGTGCCTTCGTTAAAAAGTAAGTCTAGAATACTAAGATTTTCTATAAATCCGTTTCGGTCATCAAAAACCTGAACATAGGGTTCAAAATCAATAGCCGTTTTCTTTTTTGCATCAATTAAATAACGCCCATCAAGATCCTGTTCCAAGGTTTTATGGTAGATGTTTGTTTGTATCGCGGGCATATCAATTTGTAAACATTCGCAGGCGATTTCAATAGTCTTTAGATTAAAATCTAATAAAGAGCTGTAGGTATTGTGGTATAAAACGGCTATGTCATCTTCATAAAATTCAAAAAACGGAGACGTCCTGTAGGCGGTTTGTAATGTTCTCCAATGCTGCCGCTGCCATGCGTATTTATTGTCTATGGCTACCTCGGCATAGGCATTGCGACCCTTTAATTTACCATTGTGTTTAATAGGAATACTCAGCGTATGAAACCCCCTATCGTTGGCAATATGGCATCGGTTTCTATAGCTTTGTTTCTGATAATTACCCGAAACCTCCCAAATAATTTCTTTTTGAGCAATTACCGCAAAATTTGTCAGGTTCAAAAAATAACCAGGATGTAGTACTACCATCTACTTAATTAAAAATTAATTTTTGCTTTTCGCCTTTCGCAAAGCGTTCGGCGTACTGCGTTACACTTTTTTCTTTCTCTTCTTACGCACAAAATCGAACACAAAATAACCTACTAACAGGAGTAGAAAATACTTGAAATAGGAAACGGGCTCACCATCGCCACTGACTGTGGTAAATACACGATCCCAGCGCACTTTCCAATTTTTTACTCCATTGGTAAAGTTATCCACACTAAACCATATAAAAATAGGGGTTCCTACGATATGGTCTTCGGGAACATACCCCCATACACGACTATCTTCAGAGCGGTGACGGTTATCTCCCATCATCCAATAGTAGTTTTGTTCAAAGGTGTAGGTTTTAGAGGGTTGACCATCAATCAAAATTTGATTTCCGGAAACACTTAGCGTGTGATTTTCGTAATCTCTGATGACCTTTTTATAATACGGTAATGTTTCTACCGTTAAATTGATCGTTTTTCCAGCTTCTGGAATATAAATAGGTCCAAAATTGTCTATGGTTCCTGTAAGAGCATTGTCTTGTGGAAACACCCGATTATCAGCATTTTTTTCGCTGTATCGCTCCACAGCAACAATACCTGATTTTCCTACTAAATTTTTAGCTTCATCAACCGTCAAGTTAAATAATGCCATGTTTTTGACATTGGAAGCCTGCAAGTAGCTGATGATTTTTGGATCAGAAATACTACCAGAGTAATAGGTATAAACCGAATCACTTTTAATAGCTTCTAGGCCCAATCGACGAATTAACTCGGCCGCATTTTCTTTTTCTCGGGCTATATTGGTTATTTTTAAGACGGGACCAGAGTAGCTTTCCATGCCCCCTACCACTTTAACAGTAGCATTATCTATATCATTTTTTGTCGTGATCACATGATGAAACTCTGGTTTTGCTCTGTCGTTTAACACTAGTTTTTCGCCATTGATGTATACGTCACCATTAATAACAGCGAGTGAATCTCCAGGAGAACCCACATTGCGCTTCACATAGTTCGATTTTTTGTCTATAGGCTTTACGACACCTTTGGCTCTTTTGAAAAACTGATATACGGTATCTGCTGGCCAACTAAAAACGACAATGTCATTTTTCTTTACCTTTTTAAAGCCAGGGAGCCTAAAATAAGGAAGTCTTAATTTGTTTTTCCAAGAGCTTTTATAGCTGTCTTTTTCAACATCCGCTAAGTAAGATTTTGTTTTTAGAATAGGTAGGGAATCGTGAACCATAGGGGCGGCCACCACAGTCATCGGGACTCTAGCCCCGTAGTGAAACTTACTCACAAATAAAAAGTCGCCCACCAACAATGTTTTTTCCAAAGAAGAAGTTGGTATTACATAGGGTTGAATAAAATAAGTGTGTACAATAGTTGCGGCCACAACAGCAAAAACTATAGAGCTTACCCATTCTCCAGCGACTGTTTTGGGGTGTAAACTTCTATCTTCTATATAGGATACATCAAGTGCATAGGCAACATAATAGGTGTAAAAACCAAAGCTTAATAGTACCAGCCAGGTGTCTAATAAGGTGTTTTTTCCAAAACTACGGATGGTTTCTACCCATATCACGGGAAACATCAGTAAATTAATAATGGGAATAAATAGTAAAATAACCCACCATTTTGGTCGGTTGATGATCTGCATCAAAACAATTGCATTGTACATTGGAATTGCTGCTTCCCAAGCTTTTCTTCCTGCCTTAACATATAATTTCCAGGTGCCTAAAAAATGAATCACCTGAATAATTAAAATGAAAACTAACCATTGTGTTCCGTTCATTATCTTTTTTTTGTGGTTTTTAGTTTTTCGTTGCCCGTTACTCGTTGCTCGTTGGTATGTTGAACTTGATTTTTTTTATTTCCCTCTCTTCTCTCTTCTCTCTTCTCTCTATTCTCTTCTCTCTACTCTTTGCTCTCTACTCTTTGCTCTCTACTCTCTGCGCTCTACCGTCTAATATGAAGCACATCTTTCATGGTAAAAACCCCATGTTTGCCTACGATCCATTCTGCGGCAGTAAGTGCTCCTAAGGCAAAGCCTTCTCTATTGTGTGCTGTATGCTTTATTTCGATAGTGTCCACAGGACTCGCGTAACGAATGCTATGGGTGCCGGGAACATTACCTTCGCGAAGGGCAGTAATGGTCAAAATGCCTTCTTCTGTTCCGTCTAATCTCCAATTGGTATATCCCGTATTTTGAATAACGGCTTCAGCCAAGGTTATGGCTGTTCCACTCGGCGCGTCTAATTTTTGAGTGTGATGTATTTCTTCGAGAGATACCTTATAATCTCTAAGATTGGCCATCATTTTGGCGAGATAATCATTCAACTCAAAAAATAAATTTACACCTAAGCTAAAGTTTGAGGCATAGATAAATGCACCATTGTTTTGATTGCAAAGCGCAACGGCATCGTCATACTTTTGCAGCCAACCTGTTGTTCCTGATATGATAGGTGTATTATTTTCTAAACACATTTTAATATTCGCAAATGCTGCAGAAGGCTGACTAAAATCTATCGCAACATCAATAGATGAAAAATCTATGTCAGTGGTATCGGCATCAATTTTGGCAACAATAGTATGATTTTTTTGTACGGCCAGGGCTTCAATCATTTTACCCATTTTACCATAACCGAATAAGGCAATATTCATTGTTAAAATTTTATAGTTAATGCCATTCCGTAATTTGGACTGGCCGTTACTTCGTTATAATCTAGGAATGGTTTAAAATCGATGCTTAAATCGTCATCGATATTAAATTGTTTTAAATGCGCATCCACATTCGCATCAATAATATTTAAGGCGTATAAACCAATCGTAACGAGTAACATTAAATCACGATCTCTTTGGTATCTTTCTTGTGCGTCTTGTAATGCCGCCGTTGAAAACTCCGGAGACGTTAAAGGAGTATCGCTTAAAGGAGGTCTGTCGTAGAATTCATCATCTGTAAAGCCTGCTTGTCTCCGTTTAAAAGCCGTTCTAGTCCTTTTGTAATTTTTATTATTAAAATCGTAGGCGTAAATACTTGTACCAAGGGCACCTAGTACAATAGGAATTTTCCAGTATTTTTTGTTGTAGGCTTGTCCCAGACCCGGGAGAATGGCAGAATAGAATCCTGCTTTTGCAGGCGCTAAAGGATTTATTTCTCGCTTTTTGGTAAATACAGTATCGGCAACGATCACGGCTTCTTTTTTCAAATTGCTTTGAATAGAATCTTGCTGCTGCTCAACTTTTATTTCAGGTATTTCTTGTTTTTCTTCTTCCTGTGAAAAAAGTGTCGCTATAAACCCCAAACAAAAGAATAGTATTATGAAATTCTTATTCACCAAGAATTAATTTTTTTATTCGATCAAAGTCTTCTTTAGAGGTAAAAGGAATGACCAATTTACCTTTTCCACTTTCTGAAGCTTTAGCCTCTACTTTTACGGCTAAATAAGAATTTAAATCAGACAGGCTATTTTCAATATATTTTGGTGTAGTATTCGCTTTTAGCTTGCTGGTTTTCGTCTTTACTTTTGGATCTTGAAATTCTTTAACCGCCTTTTCCGTATCCCGTACCGATAAATTATCACTGATTATTTTTTCGTACAGTGCTAGTTGATCGTCTTTCTTATCGATGTTCACTAAGGCCCTTCCGTGCCCCATGCTCACAAAACCATCTCTAATTCCGGTTTGTATGATGGGATCTAAGCGCAACAAACGTAAATAATTAGTAATGGTAGAACGTTTTTTACCCACCCGCTCACTCATTTTTTCTTGAGTTAATTGAATTTCATCAATTAAACGTTGGTATGACAATGCAATTTCAATCGGATCTAAATCTTGTCTTTGGATATTTTCTACCAAAGCCATTTCTAAAGACTCCTGATCATTCGCAATTCTAATATAAGCAGGTATCGTTTCTAAACCCACCAATTTTGAAGCTCTAAATCTGCGCTCTCCAGATACTAGTTGGTATTTGTTAAAATCTAACTTACGAACTGTAATGGGTTGAATTACACCTAACTCTCGGATAGACGAAGCCAATTCTTGAAGGGCTTCATCATTAAAATTAGAACGTGGTTGAAACGGATTCATTTCAATGGCCACTAAATCTAATTCTATAATATTACCGACCACCTTATCGGCATTTTTATCGGTTGCAGAATTAATATCGTTACTTGGATCCTTCAGTAAAGCAGATAAACCTCTACCTAAAGCTTGTTTCTGTGTTGCTTTCGCCATTATACTATCTCCTTATTTTTCTTCAATACTTCTTGTGCTAAACTTAAATAGTTTTCGGCACCCTTACTACTTGCATCATATTTTATGATACTTTCTCCATAACTTGGCGCTTCACTTAACCTTACATTTCGTTGAATAATGGTATCAAAAACCATTTCGCTGAAATGTTTACGCACTTCTTCAACCACTTGATTTGATAATCGTAAACGTGCATCAAACATGGTGAGTAGCATTCCTTCAATGTCTAAATCGGCATTGTGAATACGTTGTACACTTTTTATTGTGTTTAATAATTTGCCTAAACCTTCTAAGGCAAAATATTCACATTGAATAGGAATCATGACAGAGTCGGCAGCCGTTAAGGCGTTTAATGTTAATAAACCTAATGATGGTGCACAATCTATTAAAATATAATCATATTTTTCTTTGAGATGCAGGATGCTTTTTTTCATCATGTACTCGCGCTCTTCTTTATCGACTAGTTCAATTTCAATGGCGACAAGGTCGATGTGTGCAGGAATTAAGTCCACATTTGGCGAATTTGTTGTAATGATCGCCTCTTCTGCCGTTTTACTATGTTCTAAGAGTTGATAGGTGCCTACTTCCACACTGTCCACATCAATGCCTAACCCAGACGTTGCATTTGCTTGGGGGTCAGCATCAATTAATAAAACTTTTTTTTCTAGAACTCCTAATGAAGCCGCTAAGTTTACAGTAGTAGTTGTTTTACCAACCCCACCCTTTTGATTTGCAATGGCTATTATCTTGCCCATTCTATTACCTAAGTTAGGGGCTAAAATTACGATTATTTATAATGTTATAAAATGTATTTTGTTAACAGTTCGTGAATAAACACGAGTAGCAGCGTTAAAGTTGGTTAAAATTTTGGTGAATTGGCTTGTGAATGTGCGGTTTAGGGATGAAGTGTTGTTAAGAACTTATTCTGTTTTTGAGCTTATCTTGTCTTTTCGAGGGTTTTATACGATTAATTGTCATTGATTAATTTAATAGCCGTTGCTATATATAAATTATCATCATAGTTTAAGGCTTTCTCTTTTATTTCTAGATCTAACTTTAATCCTTTTCTTTGTACACCTTCGTCGTTTGGATAAAATGCTCCAACCCCTGTAAAGTCAATAGTCGTAGCATCTAGAAGCTTAATTGTGTTTCTATTCATAACTGCTCCAAACGTTTGTTCTCCTATGGTCGTGCAATTTGGTGAAGCTTGTATAGCCATCCCTATCCATTCAGCTTTACTTGCCGTTGTTCTGTCGACTAGTAGAACAACTATTCCCTTGTAATAATTTTTAGTATTCTTTCCGACTTTGAAAGGATTATTTATGATATTTAAAGCAGGTTTAAAGTCGTATTTACCATATGCGGGTTGTACAGATGCTAGTCCTTTTAAGAAAATCTTTTCTTTTGGATATAGATGTTTTGCAACATCAAATGCGGTAATATTTGTTGGATAATTTCTTAAATCGATAACTATTCCTTTAGAATTCTCAAATTTATCAAAAGCTGTTGTTAGTCCTTTTTTATCTATAGTATTAAGATTTATATACCCTATTCTAGGTGTTAATTCTTTCCAATTTTCTGATATAGGAGCTCTTAAACGCACGTATTTTTCGGCGGGATATTTTAAGGCACTCAATTTTATATATTGTGCTACATTTTCACCATTCTTTTTAAGAATTTGAACAGCAATAGAATCATGATTAGAAGCTAATAAATAGGTTCTTTCAATAGCTCGCTTTAAATAATTTTTATTTGAAGCACTAATAGTCGCTGAATATTTATTTTGATAAAAGTCTTTAATATTTGTATTGTTGATGGTATAAATAATATCTCCTATAGTTAAGTTTTCTTCATCAAATTCTTTTTCATTGAAAATTGTGGTAATTACTAAAGAATCATTTATGATTCTACCCCCAAAATTTGGGTATTTATCTATAGAAGTGAGTGTATGGCTATAAGGATAATCTGAATGAGAATCATTTAATTTACTAAATAGTTTCTCTTTTGCTTTTTCAAAGTTTTCTTTTCCAGTTTCGTTAAAATCTGACAAAGATTCTCTCAAAACATTTTTCCAAGGAACATCGGTTAAATAGATATTCACATTCCAGTAGTGCATGGCATTCCAAAAGGAAGCAAGAAAAAGTAATCTATGTTCTTTTTTTAGAGCATCAAAACCTGGTAAAGGACTATCATTACTAAAATCAATAGAACTACTTAACTTTTTGACTTTTGCGTAGTAGTTATTATACTTTATATTATTCTTTAAATTGTTTAGTATTTCTGATAGCTTTGGGCTAAAGCCAGAACTATTTATCCATTCAAAACTTACATTCTTTGTGAATAATGTTTTAGTGTATGGATTTTCTTTTATTTTAAGATTTTTTAAACCATAAATTTCAATCCACTGAATCATTTCTTTACTAAATTCTTCCTTAGATTTAATAGTTTTTAACTTTTGGTACTCTTTTATAAAGTCAGCATTGAAATCAAACTTACCATTACTAATTTCAGGATGATGGTATTTTAGTAATCCCCAAATTTTTATAAAGTTTTCATTTTTTTCATGTTCAGTAATTTGACAAAATAAAGTAGTCAAATTAAGGCTGAAACAAAGTAGAAGCAGGTATTTCACGGAGTACATTTTATTATTTTTAAACAAAAAAAATAAATGTAAGTCTTTAAAGCTTGAGGTTTTAACAGCTTAATGGAATTTTAACAAGAATATAATAAACAGAAAATGAATGAAGTGTTTGTTTTTTGAATTACTTCTCTTCTTAAAACCTAGCGTCTTTACTCTATTTAGCCCTAGCTCTTTTTAACATCAAACCTAAAATGAAATTAGAAATTAGAGAAGTAAAAGCACTTGTGTACAAGTCAATCTGAAAAAGCCAATACATGAATGCGAATTGCACTAGAGCTGCAATAATAGCTATTTTAATATATATCGACTTATTTTTCATTCGTCAATCAAGATCTCTAAAATTTGAATAGCGGCTTCACTAATTTTGGTACCAGGGCCAAAAATTGCTACAGCGCCAGCATCAAATAAAAATTGGTAATCTTGCTTTGGGATGACACCCCCCACAATAACCATAATATCTTCTCTACCGTATTTTTTTAATTCCTCAATCACTTGTGGCACTAAGGTTTTATGGCCTGCGGCTAACGAAGAAACACCTAAAATATGTACGTCGTTTTCTACAGCTTGTTTTGCAGCTTCGGCAGGGGTTTGAAAAAGTGGGCCTATATCTACATCAAAGCCTAAATCGGCATAACTCGTTGCTACAACCTTTGCCCCACGATCATGACCATCTTGACCCATTTTGGCAATCATGATTCGAGGTCTTCGGCCATCTTGTTCTGCAAACGCATCTGCCAATGCCCTAGCTTTCTTAAAGCTTTCGTTATTTTGAATTTCTTTTGAATACACGCCTGTAAATGTTTTTATAACCGCTTTATGTCGTTTAAAAGCAACTTCTAAGGCGTCACTTATTTCGCCTAAGGTGGCTCTAACTTTTGCAGCTTCTACTGCTAAAGCTAATAAATTAAGTTCAGATTTTTGATGCTCGTCTACTTTTGCTTTGGCAGCATTGGTTAGGTTTTCAATAGCCTTGTCAACCTCCGCTTTATTTCTTTCTTTTTTTAGCTTTGATAAGCGCTCTAATTGCTGACGACGTACTTCTTGATTATCGACCTCTAAAATATGCAAAGGATCTTCAACCGCCAGTTGATGGCTATTCACTCCGATGATCTTATCGCGACCACTATCAATCCGTGCTTGTTTTTTGGCAGCTGCTTCTTCAATCCGCATTTTCGGTATACCCGCTTCAATGGCTTTGGTCATGCCACCTAATTCTTCCACTTCTTCTAATAATTCCCAAGCTTTCTCTACGATTTCATGGGTTAAATGCTCTACGTAATAACTGCCTGCCCACGGGTCAACGGTTTTGGTGACTTTGGTTTCTTCTTGAATAAAAAGCTGGGTATTTCGCGCAATTCTGGCTGAAAAGTCGGTCGGTAATGCTATGGCTTCATCCAAGGCATTGGTATGTAAACTTTGCGTTCCACCTAAAACGGCAGCCATTGCTTCAATGGTAGTCCTAGCCACATTATTGAAGGGGTCTTGCTCTGTTAAGCTCCAACCACTGGTTTGGCAATGGGTTCGTAAGGCCAGTGATTTTTCATTTTTAGGATTAAACTGTTTTACCACTTTTGCCCAAAGCATGCGCCCAGCTCGTAGTTTTGCAATTTCCATAAAATGGTTCATTCCGATGCCCCAAAAGAAGGATAATCGAGGAGCAAAATCATCTATTTTTAGTCCTGCTTTTAGTCCAGTTCTAATGTACTCTAAGCCATCTGCTAAGGTATAGGCTAACTCAATTTCTGCTGTAGCACCTGCTTCTTGCATGTGGTAGCCAGAAATACTAATACTATTAAATTTCGGCATTTTCTGGCTCGTATATTCAAAAATATCAGCAATCATTAACATCGATGGTGTAGGAGGGTAGATGTAGGTATTCCGGACCATAAATTCTTTCAAGATATCGTTCTGAATGGTTCCTGAAAGTTGCTCTAGGCTAACCCCTTGCTCTTGTGCCGCTACTATATAAAATGCCAGTATAGGTAATACGGCCCCGTTCATGGTCATAGAAACCGACATTTTATCTAAAGGAATACCGTCGAACAATATTTTCATGTCTTCAACAGAATCAATGGCTACTCCTGCTTTTCCAACATCACCCACCACACGTTCATGATCGCTATCATAACCCCTGTGGGTAGGTAAATCGAAGGCAACAGATAGTCCTTTTTGTCCGCCTTGTAAATTACGACGGTAAAATGCATTGCTCTCTTCTGCGGTTGAAAAACCCGCATATTGCCGAATGGTCCATGGTCGTTGTACGTACATTGTTGCATACGGGCCTCGCAAATAGGGAGGGAAACCTGCGGCAAAATTTAAATGTTCTAAGCCGTCGATATCCTTTTTTTGATATACTTTTTGGATAGCAATACCTTCAGCAGTTTCAAAAGTACCTTTTGATTCATTAGCTTCTTGAATATCGGTTGCTAGGGTAATATGTTGAAGGTCTTTTCTATTCATCTTCTAATCTTTTTTGCTCTAATTCTTCTGCTAAGCGTCTTTCGATAATAGGTTCGATGACCGATTTTCTAGGTTTGTTTTTTACAAAAGGGTATAGTTCTAAGGCTCCTTTCATCTTATCTAGTGCAGATTGGTACTTATTAGCGCCTACTAAAACCTCTTGTTTGGTATCAAAAAGTAATTGTTCTTTTTGAGCACTCTCTTTTATCTTTTTTTGGATGGTATTTTCTTTCAATTGCTTTAAAAACCCACCTGCTTTTTCTATTTCTTTAAAAAGGTTTAGGGAATGCTCCGCTAGTTGCTGTGTTAAGCTTTCAATATAATAGGCACCGTCGGCAGGGTTTGTTGTTTTGTCGAAATAACTTTCCTCCTTTAAAATGAGTAATTGATTTCTAGCAATCCGTTCTGAAAACTCATTAGTTTTATGATAAATAGCGTCATAAGGCATGTTGCAAATAGCATCTGCGCCACCTAAAATAGCCGCCATACTTTCCGTAGTGGTCCGCAACATATTTCCGTTATAATCGTAAAGCGTTTTATTTCTCCTTGTGGGTATGGCTATAATTGTACAGCTTGTAGGTATGGCATACGCTAGGGCTAAACTTTTCCATAACAGGCGTAAGGCTCTAATTTTGGCAATTTCAAAAAAGTAATTGGTACCCACCGCAATTTTGAAGGTGATACTTATTGCTGAGCGTTGTGCTTCCGGAATAAGGTTTAAATATTCGTTGACATGCGCCAGGGAATACCCAAGTTGTTGGGTAAAATTGGCACCTGCATTTTGATAGCTTGTGGTATCAATTATTAGGTTTTTGTAGTGGGGTACTGCTGCTAAAAAAAGTTCAGTATCTTTTTCAGAGCTCTCAAACCAATTTCCTGTTTTACAGAGGTGGTGTATAATATCTGTTTTAAAATATAAACCAGCGTTATTTTTGTTTTCCAAGGACTTAAAATTCGACTGGAATTCTGGGGATAAAAATTGAATGTCGAAATACACCACGGTGGAGCTTAAGGGTATATTTTTTAAGAGTATTTGAACGTCGATATCACTTGTGGGAATTGTAAAAAAAAGACTTTCTGCGCCTTTTTCTAAGGCTCTTAAGGCTTTTTTATTTGCTATTTCTGCGTTCCCGGCATAAATAGCTTCGGTAATTTTCCACGTAGCTAAAGGTTTAGGAATGCTATGTTCTGTAACGATATCTTCTGAATGGTAAAAGGGCTTAACCTTTATGCCTTCCAAAGATTCCCAAACCAAAGATTTGTTATAATCTTCTCCTTTTAATTCGAATTGAATTTTTTGTTTCCATTGTTTTTCAGAAACTGGAGTAAAATCATTAAAAAGTGGATTAGTCTTCATTCTCTTCAACTTTTAGACTATCTTGATATTCAATTAAATATATTTCTTCGTTTTTTCTCTTTAGATAGTATTGTTCTCTTGCAAATTTTTCGAGCTCATCGCTATTCGATAATTTTTCGATGATAATTTTGTCTTTGGCAATTTCATCTTTTAAAAACAACTTAGTTTTTTCTAGCTTTTTAATTTCTTTTTTTAGTTCCCAATGAATTAAAAAAGAATTGGTATCAAAAAAAACCATCCAAAACACAAAAACGGAAAGCACCAATACATAGGTGTTGGAGGCAATTTTAAACCATTTTTTATTTTTTAATTCCTTAAAATTCATTTTTTACTTAAAAATAGTTTAGAAGTTAGGTCTAAAATTACACTAATTTTTCGTTTATAATGCTCTTAACAATTTCTACGGCAACCGTATTGTACTTGTTGTTAGGAATGATAATATCAGCGTATTCTTTAGAAGGCTCAATAAACTCTACATGCATAGGCTTAATAACGGTTTGGTATTTAGTGATCGTTTCATCTAGGTCCCAACCCCGTTCATTAATGTCGCGCTTTAAGCGACGAATTAAACGTTCATCTGAATCGGCATGTACAAATATTTTAATATCGAACATTTTGCGAATTTCAGGATTGGTCAAGATCAATATGCCCTCAACAATCATCACTTTTCTTGGGTGCGTAGGTATCGTTTCATCAGTTCGGTTACATTCTAAAAACGAATACACAGGTTGGTTGATAGAGTTACCGGCTTTTAGTTCTTTTAAATGTTGGGTTAATAAATCAAAATCAATAGAATTGGGATGATCAAAATTTGTTTTTCTTCGCTCCTGTAAGGTTAAATGCGATAGATCATGGTAATAGGCATCTTGCGAAATAACCCCCACTTCACCAATTGGAAGTTCATTGATAATTTGATTGACTACCGTAGTTTTTCCACAGCCTGTCCCTCCAGCAATTCCGATAATAAGCATTTGTAAAATAGTTTGGCGCAAAAATAGGGATTTGAAGATGAAGTTAAATAGTGAAAAAGAAAAAAGAATGCCAAGAAAACAGGAGGCATTAAAAATAGACTAATTGCCCAAGACTTTAGGCTAGCCATTTTTGATCTGAATCCTATAATTCATGACGAGGAATAGACTGACCTTTTCTAATCTAATTAAAACTCAAAGGCCAGTACAAGTTCAAGATCAAATCCAAGATCAAGTTAAGAAATATAAATTTCAAATATTCAAAAGAACACAGAGCCATATTAATTTAATTGTATAGTATCAAATACCTACTTTTGCACGATGCAAAAAGAAAGGACAAAACCTAATTTTGAATTTATAGCTTTAATGGCATCTTTAATGTCGATTGTAGCCTTGTCTATTGATGCCTTATTGCCCGCACTATCTCATATTGGAGTTGCCATTCAGAGTCCGTCTACTACAGATCATCAATTACTAATCACCATGATATTTTTAGGCTTAGGTGTAGGACAATTATTTTTTGGTCCTTTATCGGATAGCTTTGGACGGAAACCCATTATTTATATTGGTTTTTTTGTGTTTGCTATTGCGAGTTTTATATGTGTTTTTGCGACCTCACTTGAAGTTATGGTCATAGGAAGAATACTTCAAGGTATTGGTTTATCAGCTGCCAGAACTATTTCTATTGCTATTATTAGAGATACCTATGAAGGGAATTATATGGCAAAAATAATGTCATTTGTCACTGCTTTTTTTATTTTGATCCCTGTTGTAGCTCCTGCTTTTGGTAAAATTATATTAGATCAGTTAGGATGGAAGGCTATATTTTACATGCAAATAATTTTTGCCATCGCTATCGGTATCTGGTTCTGGAAAAGGCAACCAGAAACCTTGCACCCAGAATATAAGGTAAAGTTTTCACGGGATGTTTTTATGAAGGGCTTTAAGGAATTAATTAAATATAAAGAAACCATAGCCTGCACTATGATATCTGGTTTAATAACCGGTGGTTTTTTAGTTTATTTAAGTTCTGCCCAACATGTATTTGAAGACCAGTATCAATTAAAAGAGAGCTTTCCTTATTTATTTGCAGCCCTGGCCATTTCTATAGGCTTATCAACGTTTTTAAACGGCACCTTGGTATTGCGTTTCGGGATGCGAAAATTAGCCTTTATAGCACTGCTTTCTTTTACGTCGCTTTCTTTAGTGTATGTACTATTATTCTGGAACAGCGCCAACCCGCCCGTGGTTGTTTTAATGTTGTTCTTATCATTGACTTTTTTCTCCTTGGGCTTTATTTGGGGCAATATGCGTTCTATTGCCATGGAACCTATCGGGCATATTGCGGGTATCGGTGCCGCTATAACAGGCTTCATATCCACCTTAGTATCTATACCTATAGCAACCTATATCGGTAGTTTTGTGACCAGCACAGTCTGGCCTTTGTTTGTAGGTCTTAGTATCTGCGGATTGTTGGCCCTGTTACTTTTTGTAAGGTTTAGACAACCTGCCTCTGAAGTAGTTTTGAACTAAATAGTTGATAGGGCACAATGTCTTGATTTTTAAAAAGCATTAATGAATACTATAATGTACTAAAGAAATTATGAAGAGCAGCGACCAAAGTACGGTTCGCATCCAGTTTTTTTGGACCAGTTTATGGCATACATTATCTGCAGGGATATTGTTATCAATACTTTGATGTAGTGGAACAAAAATTAAAAAAGTAAGTAGCCAAAGAATGATAATGATCAACATGCTCCACACGGTATACCAATTCTGAAATTGCCATAGTTGCAAGCTTGCTAATAGGAACTGAAGTGTTATTAAGGGAAAAACAATAAAGGTTACTCTTATCGTATATTTTTGATGCCACATGAGAAGGTTTTCTTTGGAATAGTACTGAAAACAAGGGTATATCACCAATTGTACAGCCCAAATTAAAATTAAAAAACCAAAATCGATCAGTAAACGTGCTAATGCTAAAGTCATATTAAATTGTTTTTCTTACGGACCAAGCCCTAAAGATGAATAAAGAATGAATGGCTAGTAAACGTACCCATGCCATCCATGGTGCCACACAAAAAGCGGTTTTAACGCACGAGCCTATTGGAATAAAATAAATATGCGATGGAACACATAGTACTCATAATAGCATAATTCCTTTTTACGGTCCATACTCTTGTTTTTGGTAAAGCTACTCCAATTGCTATTTTTAGTTTTAAAAACTCGCTGATATAATTAATACTTTTTGGATAAGGCATATAAGCAAGAATTAAAAGTAATAAAAATCGGGATGTATAAAGTGATAAGTTCCCGCAAAGGCATAAAACCCAACGAGTAGGTGTCCCAACCATTTTATCAGCTTAGTTTCCATCGATATTCTGTATGAACTTTCTTTAAAATTAAAAAGAAGGGAATCCACCATATAAAATCATTGGTCACCAAGGTGTAGATAAATTCGAACGGAACATCACCTTTTAGATAATTAAAGATAAACCCTATAGGGCCAAAAATCTTCCCTAAAAATCCTACCGCTACAATAGGCCAATGCTTCATGGGGTTGTATGACGCCCACCAGTAGCCCAAACCATATACACCAATGACCATTCCCATACCTTGCCAGACCATGGGGTGATTTAAGGGCTCCATGCCCACCAAATTAAAAAAATGATTCGGAAATAGTACTACCCATGCACCCCAAATTAGGTTATACATAGCCACTAAACGTAGGGTTAATGTCATAGTTTTGTTTTTATTACAAAAATAAGGTATACGAGGTTTTTATAGATAAAAAAACCTTATTTATTGCCGAAACTACAAGGCGACTATTTAGTCGTTTTAAATAGTTGTGCTCTCCTACAATGGCATAATAGGATTCCGTAAGCTATGAGTTTCTTTTATATTTGGGTTTTTATAGAGAACTATAAGGAGTTACTTTCTTGGACAGACCTTAGTTATATTCATCAGCCATGCGATTCTTAAAGATATTCAAGCAGTCTGATGTCTTTGGAAATACTATTATTTTTATTTTTTTGTGCTTTTTTATAGCAATAGAGTACTTATAGGATATAATTATCTAAGAATGCGGGATACAGAACAATTTGAAGCACTTATATTGAAACATCAAGGACTTATGTATAAGGTAGCACGTTTGTATGCAGATACGCCAGAAGATCAGAGCGATTTGTACCAAGAAATTGTATACCAGCTTTGGAAATCAATTTCACAGTTTAAAGGAGGTGCAAAAATAAGTACATGGATGTATCGGGTGGCCTTGAATACTGCAATTGCATTTTTACATCAAAAAAAGAAGCGACAGCATACCACAAGCCGCTTTGAATTGCCGGAGATTATCGATGATTCTTCTTTGGAAAAAGAAGAACAGAGCAAATACTTATATAGGGCTATTAAGCAACTTTCGGTCGTAGAAAGAGGAATTGTATTTCTATTTCTTGAAGGAAAAAGTTATCGAGAAATTGCAACCATAATAGGTTTTACAGAAAGTAATGTAGGCACCAGAATGCTACGCATCAAAAAAAAATTAAAAGAATTAATACCACAATAGGCTATGGAATTACAGGATATGCAAAAACAATGGAAGGCGATGAACTCACGCCTTGAAACAATGGAAATCATACAAAAAAATCAAATTATGGAAATGACTAAGAAAAAGTACAAAAATCAATTTAAAAAACTTTGGAATATTGAGTTCATTGGCGCGCTTATCTGTTATGGAGTGGCAGCGTGGATTGTTATTGATTTTCAAAAGTTTGATAGTCCTTTTTATAGGGCATGTGCGCTTCTAACACTTTTGTTTTTAGCAGTTTTACCCATTTTGGTTTTAGGGTATATTTCAAAAATTAAGAATATTTCATTAAGTGAAACAAGCTATAAGGAAACTATTAAAAAGTTTCAAAAAAATAAAAATAGGTTACTCGCAACCCAGCAATTTTCAGGAGTTGCAGGTGTATTGATCTTTTTTGTAAGTATGCCTGTTTTTTCAAAGCTATTTGGTAATGACAATTCCTTTGAGAGTCTAAAAATGTCTCAGTATATTTTTATTGCCCTGACTTTTATTGCAGTGCTTTTATTGATACTGTGGAGTGTTAAAAAATACAAAGGCATTATGGCAAATGCAGAAAAGTTGCTGCAAGAGTTGGATGAGTAAGCTTTATAAAAACCTGCAAGAGTTGGTTTGAGACAATTTAGTATGGAATGCTATACGTTTTTACAGGTCGTAAACAGCAAGTGTTCGATTTGTTATGAACAGATGAACTTGGGTAAAGTTCAATTTTCTTCAGAAAACCTTTTACTCTTTCCAGCCCCAAGGTGCGGATGGTGTTTCAATTGGTTTGCTGGTATCAAAAGTAACTGTAAAGACTCTTTCACTGCCAATTCGCTTTAAATTATAGCTAAACGAATTTTCATCAACCGTAATCCACCAAACATTGGTCGATGCATAGCCAATTAAATCGCTTGTTTCTTGATCTGCCGGAAAAAATTGAATGTTAGCTAATCCTGAATTTGTTGAGGTACCACCGTATTGTGTTATTTTATCAGGACTACCATCTTCATGTCGGTGATCGTGTTTTAGCGTAATGATCGCATCATTGTTAGTTAAAACCCAAGTTCTTGACTTATCATCGCCAACAAAAAAAGGAATTCGAATGCGGTTTTCTTCACAGCTTTTTACATGCATCACTAATTTTTTACCCGTAAAAGAATCGTCGGCCGAAGCGCCAGTCGTTATTTCGCCTTCAAAAGATTGCCCACAATAGGTTTTTAATTGCTCCCAAAATTGTTCTGATCCCTTTGGTGATTGTGCAAAAGTGAATTGAAATGCTATACATAGTGCACCTAAGAAGATTTTTTTCATGAGTTTTTTAGATTTTGAGTTTACTGGTGTGCTAAGGCGGTCTTAAGAACAAATGTAAATTAAACTTTGATGGTATTCTCTTTTTATATTTTTAAAATAAGCATATCGCTATCCAGATTTTGAATATTTTCCTGTTTGGGGTACGCTATTTAGAGTGGCTGAAGCGTAAAATTTTAAACTGAAATGAACTTCGAATGGCTGTCTAATATTTTGATATTTAGGAAACATATAGCGCCCTCTATAGCTTCAATTTTAAAAAGCTAATAGTACTGATATAATTTTTTTCACAAGAAAACAGGGCAGCTCATTTCTGTCCCTTACGAATAGCAATTTTAGTTGTTGAATTTGTATTTTTTTGTTTTTATTGTGGTGACTAAAGTTGTCTACAGAAAAATCTCGTAAAAGAATTGGCGTTTGTTATGGATTTAATTTTATCTATTTTTCAAAAGAGCTAATGCTATACAGAATATAACAATCCATGAGCTAAGAATTACTCATGAAATATCCCTATTTGTTCAATAATACTTTGAATTAATTCGATTTCTATATCATTTACGCGACCATCTGCCTTTGCCATTTCTTGAAGCATAATAACAAGTGTTCTTTTTTTATGCTCTGGCATGGCTTTAAGAATAGACATACCTTCATTTCCTGTTGTTTTTCTCGCTTCTTCTATTAAACCGGATTCAAATTTGAGAATTTTTGTTAAGTGTCTCAATAAGTGTATTTCACTTTGACTAACATAGCCATCCGCTAAAATAACTTCATCTATAGCCTTTACAATTGCTAATTTCTCTGCTAAATTGAATTCCATTTTTTTATAGTATTAAATTAATGTTACCCTTATAAATATACTAATTTGAATTTAAAAAATTCGGTTCCGTAGTTGTTCTCCAAAAGGCTAACTTTTTATTTTCTCGATATTTTAATCATATGTAGCTAATAAGCAAGGTTATTGCCTTAAATTTTTATGACTTTATAATAGTTAATAGCTCCTTTTTGTTCTACACTAATGTAAATCATTCCAGGTCTAAAACTGGAGGTGTTTATCCTTGTTTCTGACGAACTATTTCCATTTAACTGTAGCTTTAATATCGTTTGTCCTTGTTCATCATAAATTTGGATATTGATTTTATCTGAGGTTATCCCAGTTATTATGTTTAAATAATCGGTTACTGGGTTAGGGTAAACAACTAATGATTCCGAAGAAGAATTTACTTCCTCAGTAGTTGTTTTTGAGACTTCCACGGAACCCGAAACACATTGGTTTGCGTTGGAGCCATTGGCCGATTTTGAAGCACTTCCACATCCTTGTGTAATGATCTCCCATTGCAATCTTCCTCCATTGGTATAAATGTCAAAAGTATGAGTACCAGGGAGAAACAATTCTGGTGGAGAACCTATAAATATTGCATTCCCTTTTAGGATGTTTTTAGCCCCATTTGGAATAAAAATGGGGACGTTTAAATTATTGGTATACTCAAACTGTAATTTTGTAGTGATTTCTGGGCGACCAAACATCGTAAATGGAGTTCTACAAATATCAGAAGCTTTGATTCTATCATTACAACCAACAGTAGGGTTTACAAAAAGTACGCCAGGTATTTGTGTAATCGTATAGTTTTCATACCCTTTTAAATTTGAAATATTGGCATATACAAAATATTCACCTCCGTTTAGATTCCCTGTCTGAATTACACCATCTATATCTTTAATTATAAAATTATTTATTGTAGGGGTAAGGTCATTACAAACCAATCCGTTGACCATGATGTTAAAATTTGTTGGTGTTGGACTCCCTTGTTCCATGAAAGAAGTTAAGATTTCTATTTCGAGATTTGTTTTGTTTATAGTCAATATACCAGATTCATAAGTAATAGTATAATTTTCTGGCTGTACTGCTTCACTTATTGTTATGGTATTACTATTTGTACACGCATCCGAAGGGCTAAAACTAAAGTCGCCTAAGACATCAGTAAGGACTTCATCATAGGGTAATATTTCAGGACTAACTAAAACGCCAAAATCGGGTTGTTCTAATTGTCCGTAGGTAATCACAGCGTCATTCGTCTTTACTATAAGATTAAATTTACTGACGGTCAGTAGGCCTATATCAATATAGGAAATATCATAATTAGAAGAGGTATTCAAGGATGTTGACTTAATAATATAGGGACTGTCAGCAACTCCACATGCTTCACAATCAGTACTGTAGCTAATTCCGTCAGGGAAAATAGCTTCCTCTGTGTCTGCATATTGTAATCCATCGACAATTCCTGTTAAAATCCCCTCGGTGTTATCCCCATAAACTATGTTGGCATCTTGGGAGGTGACCGTCAGAGTAGCAGGTAAAATCTCAATAGGAGTGGGTTGGTAGCGAATTTCAAAATTGGTATCTAATAATCCTCCAGGAATTATATATTGCGTACCTGCATCTACACCGGTGATGACGTTTATGGGCTTAATGTCTACTGGAATTTCACTTAAGGCATCATCTCCGTTAAGAATGACCAAGATATTTTCAAAGGCATTAATCACGGGAGTGCTCTCACTATTCACTAATGAAATTCCGTTCACAAATGCAAATCCGTTCACCAATGAAATGCCATTTACTAGTGAAATGCCATTAACTAAAGAAACACCGTTAACTAATGAAATTCCGTTCACTAAACTAATACCATTAACCAAAGAAAAACCATTAACTAATGAAATTCCATTAGTGATGGTAGAGAAATCGCCAGATTCAATTTTTTGATTAGAAATAAGGTCAGCGCCAAAGTTGACCACTTTTTCATTTCCAGACCCATTCACCAAAGAAAACCCATTTTGGGATACGGTTTCTGATTGATTAACTGTGCTCTGTGAAACAAAAAATGTTTTATTTACTAATGAAAATCCGTTTAAAGTTGGTTCTCCATTAACTAAGGAGATTCCGTTGACCAATGATATTCCATTGACTAAAGAAAAACCATTAACCAAAGATATGGCGTTGGTATGATTTTCGGCGAATGTACTCGTTACAATAGGATCCAGATTTAAATCATCTTCACCATCATTACCATATGTGTAATCAAAGTTCACAAGGGGTAAAGGAGCACCGTAGACAATTGGATCCATAGCTCGTGGTTTTATAGTCACAGGCATGGGACTTATATTTAAAACTCCTGGTTCTATGATAAAATTATAAAGTTCTGTTAAGCCGATATTTATATTTTCTGTTTGAATATCAATGGCGTATATGCCCACAATAGACGTTGAAATTGCCGCTGTAGTTATGGTAATTGAAGGCAATAAAAGAGCTAATTCTTCGTCAGAAAGAGGCAATTCTGTTTCTCCTACTTGGGTTGTATAACTAAACGTTGGGTTTTCTTCTCCATAGCGTCTAGTTTCATTATTTGCACGAATAACGACATCAGTTATAACAGGGTCTGAAAAGGTAATTACCGCTGAACTACCGCCATCTGATCCATTGGTCAGTGGACCAGGTTCTGTAAAAGCATAAATAGGTGGGTTTCCAACAAATTCTGGAATGGTTGCTATTAGTTTTGTGGCACTCACAAAAGTGGTGGGTAATTCTTCGCCTCTAAAATATATAGTTGTAGACTCATTAAATGAATTTCCTTCTGCGATAAGATCAAAAGCAATAGCACCTGGCTGGTAAAGTTCGGTGTTTAAATTTTCTAGATTTAAGCGAATTAAATTAGGTGATGGATTAGAAAAGGAACCCACGGCAACCTCAGCAGAAATGAATCCCGCACCTGTCTTAAAATCAAAACCAGGAGATAGCATATCTATGGCAGTATTGGTTAGAATATTTCTTACGCTAAAATTAGGATCTATGTTTGTGGGGTCTACTTCAAATTTGGTTTTGGCATTAATAATAAGAGCAGCCACTCCTGCAGCATGTGGTGCAGCAGCAGAAGTCCCGAAAAAATTTGGTAATGAATTGCCCTCAAAATCTGGAGCTCCTAAATTTACCGAAGTGTCTCCGCCAGTAGGGGCCAAAAAATTAGGTTTATTTCTTAGGGTATTATTGGTTATAGTGCCACCAAGAGAAGATGATTCTTGTGCAACGAGAACACCACCGAATGCTGAAGTGTTATCATAACGTACTGCACCTACGGCTAGGGCGCTTTCGGCATTGGCATGACCTACAATTGTGGATCCATTTGCAGGAGGTATCGCTTGAAAATTACCATCATTACCAGAACGAAAAACAACATATTTAAATTTTAATGGCGCACCATTGCCCACGGCTCTTTCAATAATTATATTTGTCGAAGTTGGGTTTATCACCGTAAAAGGAATTATTTCGATAGGGTCAGCTCCTAAATTATTTCTATTGAAACCATATAAGATGGCGCCATCATCATTGGCTAGATAAATATCTAGGTCATTAAGAGCGCCCGTGGAAGAACCTAAAGAATAAAAATCGTCATCCCATTGCAAGGCAATAACGTATTGTCCAAGGCCTAAGGTTATTTGCTGTAAAGATGTACTACCATTAAAACTGTGTCGAATTGGGTTGGTGGGTGACGGACTAAAAGTTGCTTCATAGGATCTTGAACCAAAATTGCCTGCAGAACTAAAATAACTTATACCATTGGCAGTGGCATCATTTATGGCATTTGCAATGATACCATCTTTAAAAAATGGGGCCTTCATATACGTAAGGTCATCGACAATTATATCACAATCAAGATCAACCAATTCAGCTATCCCTGCTGCCATGTTCCCTTCAGAAATATAGCCGGATCTAAAAAATAATTGTGCGTCCGGTGCAACATCATGTACAATTTGAATCATAGCTCGTCCTTCATCACTAGCCACGCCAAAAGGGTAATCTTGTACTACGTTAACTGCATTTGCCCCAGTGGGTAGGTCTCCATTGGCAATGTCGGTTTGTACAGAAGCGCTTGGGGTTAGTTGTACACCAAATTTACGGTCATAACTATCTGAAATGACACCAACTTTTACGCCCTCTCCGGAAATATTCCAACCAAGTCGTGCTATATTTGAATTTTGCGCAGCGTCTCCTTGGCTATTTATTAATCCTTGGTTGGGAATAGGAGGTGATACCTCATAGACTTGATTAATGATGTCGGTTCTTGAATTCAATGCTTGTAAATTTGCAATAGGGAAGAAAACGGTAATTACTCGTTCATCATCATCAGGGTTATAAACATCAGAAATATAATCATTCACAGCAACTCCAAAAGTGTTTAAAAATGCACTCACACTATTAAATTGACCATTGAATATTACAATTTCAATCAATACTTCATTGTTCGGATTTATGGTATAAATAATATCGTTATAGGCCTCATTTGGATTGTAATTTATGGCGAGAGATGTTAATGCCGATCCTATGATTTCATTTACTTTAAAGTCAGATGGATACCCTGGCAAAATATCACAATTATTCAATACGCACTCACACACTTTTGTTACCTCGGCTAATGTGCTAAGTGATCCCGGAAGGCCACTGCTATTTTGACTATAAAAATAGATAACATCAATGCTCCATGTACCACCGTTATTGATGTTCCCATTTAAGGTTTTTACACTCCCGACTCCAGACAATATATTTTTGTTGAGGAAATTTCCATTAGTAAGCTCAATACACGCGCTTGATAGGATTATGGAACCATCATTTATAATATTTCCATTTTTAAAAAAAAAGGCATTGGTTAATGTAATAGTTCCTGAATTATTTAAAACTCCCGGACCAATTTCAATCTGACCTTGATTAACTGTTAAAGAACTTCCTGAAGAAATATTTAAATTGCTGATAGTGGTTAATTTGGCATTATTACCAATGATTAATTTAGCTTTATTATTTAAACTTATAGGGTCATTGTAATTGTAGAAAATAGTATGATTAATTGTAATCGTACTATTGGATACGCTTCTATTTGGGAAAGGTTTATTGTTACAGCCACCACCTGAACAAATCCAGGCGTTCGCATCATTCCAATCGGAGGATAGTCCGGTTGTGGTGTAGTTCTGGGCTGATAAAATGGCGCCAGATAATAGAAAAAAGATAGTGATGGGTACTAAAAGTCTGTGACTCATAAATTTCCCAATAATTTTGCTTGTGGATTCCTCGATGAATTGCATAGTTGATTAATTACTTGGTTAACCAAATAGCAAACACAAATTCTAGTGAGAGGTTAAGTAAAACAACAATACGACTAAGGGCAATACGGGAGGAATACCCCTAATATAGTTAGGATTAAGTTTACTTTAACAAAAAAGACTATTTTCTAGTATTAAATTAACATAAATTTAACGTAATTCTTTGCTAATTTGATAAAAATTACCAGTTCCGTTTTGTTTTTTATCCTGATACTTACACAGTATTTGAAGATTAATAAGATGTTAGCTATGCGATATTGTAGAAAATAGTTGATGGCTAACCTTTTCTATTTTTATTATAAGTGGGTACTAAAATAAACTTGAAAGCTGTTTGCTGAACTTATTTTTAGTATTTTTAATTCAATTATTTGCGAAAATCATGAAGCAACTATCTCCAGAAGACAAAATAAATGTGTATTGGCAAGGAATCTCCTACATTAATGGGCTTAATAGATCCTCTGAAATTAAGGCAGGGCTTATTATATCGTTTTATGGCCTTTTACTCGGGGTGGTTTTTAAGATAGCTACAGGGATGGATACAAATTTGCATCTGAATGTAGCGCTTTCAGTAACTTTTATGATTTTTATTTTTTTTGTGTCGCGTTCTATTTATTTTAGTTTTAAGTGCTTTATGCCACAAATAGAAACAAAGTTTGACGCCAACATGTTTTTTTTTCATGACGTCGTTACTAAATATGGAACTGTGCATGAATACTCCAAAAAATTAATGGATTTAATGAATGATGAGCATCTACTTTATGATCAATTAGGAGAGCAGATTTATGTAAATTCGTTAATAGCCTCAAAAAAATTCACAGATGTAAATAAATCTGTAAAAAATTTAGTGTATAGCTTTGTGCCTTTGTTAGTCAGTGTAATTATACTTTTAATCCAGGTATTTTTATAATTTAAATTTGGTATTTTTATCGACTAAATTAGCCTTAAGCTCATTTAGTTTTTTGGATTTTAATTTTTCGCGATGCATTCGGGCATATTCAGTATGGTACTGGTGTTTCTCTAAAAAATTAACTTGAAGGAGCAACCATTCCTTATCGTCGGATACAAAATCATGGTATTTAAATTCTTGGTATAACCTTTCACTGAGAATATCATAATCTTCCCTTCCTAAATAATCTAAATCGGCATCAGCAATAATTTCTTCATAAATGGTTTTTGGCTGTTGCGGTACCTTTGTTGCCCTAATTAATCCGTTTACAATGGTAATTTCATCTGTGGTAAGCTGGCTCTTTAGATAAGGTTTAATGGCAATAATGCTTCGCTCTTCATGGTTAATAGGAGATACGATATAGCCGTAGTCATGACTTACAGCTGCTATTCTTATCAGCTTTGCCATTCCTTTGTCTATTTTAAAATGTGTTATATAGTTATTGCATACATTAGCGACATCAATGGTATGGCACAAGGAATGATAGGTTAAATGCTTCGGTAAGTTATCTTCTAGATCTTTTAAAATCTTGAGACAAATTTCGGGGTATGCTTTTTTGTTAAAAAGAACCATATTTTTAGAGCATAAGGCTAGCCATTAGTACAAATAAAACATTTTTTTGTACAATTTATTGTCATCGTTGGCATTTATTAAACAAAAATTATCTGAGTACTTTTGCATTATGCATGTTCGACCAGTATTTTGCTTTGTACATTTAGGAAATACATTTTGAGACTTTGAGAATTCTTCACATCTATAATGCCTCGATAGGTAAAATCATATTTGTCTTTTAAATGTTGGTAGGTGTTTTCTGAAATATTAATTTTACCTTCCTCAGAATTGCTTTCCATTCTTGCTGCAATATTTACAGTGCTTCCCCAAATATCGTATTGAAATTTTTTGGTTCCAACGACGCCTGCTACAACGGGTCCTGTATTGATGCCTATTCGTATTTCGAAAGGATAAACACCATCTGGTGGTTGATTTTTTGTTTTGTTCACAAAATCTAATATATCCATAGCAGCGTTTAGTGCGTCATCAGGATGTGTACTATTTTCTGTAGGAAGTCCACCTGCACACATATAAGCATCTCCAATTGTTTTTATTTTTTCCAATTTATATTTTTCTATAATGGTATCAAATTTTCTAAAATAATAATCTACACTAAATACTAACTTCTCAGCAGAAATATTTTCAGCAATTACAGAAAAAGCCTTAAAATCGGTAAACAGTACCGTAACAAAATTAAACTCTTTCGCTTTGATATAGCCATTGGCTTTTAGTTCTTCAGCGGTTTCTTTTGGAAGTATATTTAGTAATATTTCTTCAGTTTTAACCCGTTCTTTGGCTAACCTTCGATGTGACTTTTTAACATAGCGGTATTGAAAGAAGAAACCAGCAATGATGACAAAAAACAAGCCACTTAATGCTAGTAAGTATTTTTTAGAAATAGCCGATCGCTCCAATTCAATCTGCTTTAGTTCATTGTTTTTATTTAATAGGGTTATTTCTTTTTCTTTATTATCTAAATCGAATTGAAACCTGAGATCACCTATAGATTTTTCATAAGAATCGTTTTTTAAGGTATCGACCATTGCGGAATATAATTTTTGATAGGTATACGCCTTCTTGTAATCACCAATTTCAGAATACACATTTGACAAGCCTTCATAAGCGGATTTCTTAGCTCTATATACCCCAGTGATTTCTGTAAGTTTTAGGCCAGTTTCAAAATTAAGAATAGCCTGATCGAATTTTTTTTGTTTTATTTGAATTTTTCCTAAATCAATATGTGCTTTTGTTTTCTCCATTTTAGCATCCGTTTCATTAGCTGTTAAAATTGCTTCCTTTTGATAAATTTCAGCCTTTTGAAGATCGCCTAACATATCGAAGGCTAAGCCCATTAAATTATAGCTAGGAGAGAGGTTTGCTCCAGATTTTTTAAAAGAAATTATCGCCTCATTTAATTCTGGTAATGCCTCATTGGGCTCATCGGTTTTCAAGTATAGTTCTGCCAAATTAATACTGGCAGTTCCTACCCCCTCATCATAGGCAAGACCTTTAAAAATAGCTTTGGAATGAAGGTAAGCCTCAAAAGCCTCTTTAAACGTGTTTTTTTGGTTCGAATATACCGTTCCGATATTTAAATACGCTGTGCCAATTCGAGAAGAATCTTGAATCTGCTGTCCAATTTTTAAAGATTTTATAAAATAATCGAGTGCTTTTGGGTCATCTCCTTTAGTTTGATAAACTGCGCCTAAATTGTTTAATAAATTGCTGATTCCCGTTTTGTCATCAATTTCTTCAAAAATCTCAAGAGATTTTTTCCAAAATATAAGAACATCTGAATATTCTCCCTTAAAGTAATGCGCCAGCCCGGCATTTTTATAGGCATAGGCTGTGCCACTCTTGAAATTAATTTTTTCCCCTAAAATTATTGCTTTTTTTGAATAGCTTAATGAGGAATCTGGGTCTGATCGATATAGCAGCGCAGAGATTTCTAATAAATGATTTACAGCTGTAGTGTCATTTTCTTTTAGGTGAATTAAAGCTTTAAGACTATCTATTTGATTGGTGTTTTGAGACACACCTACAATAGAAAAGCAAAAAAATACAACAGTTGCAATGGCTTTGTAATTTTTCAAATCTATTACTTTTAAAAAGTTATAGGGGGGAATTAATCTAAATATAGTAATTTATTCTTGCATGGAACTACATCTCATCATTATTTTAAAGACTGTTCATCTTTACTTGTACCCAAAATTTACTCCGATTGGCTTATCTTATATTTAGAATTTTCACTGGATGTTTTTCAAATCAAAAGCTGTATTCTCTAATTTGATTTTTTCGGTAATGCTAAGTTATTCCTAAAGATTTCATCTTCAGAAGCGGGCCGTTACAAATAATACCTTTCTTTCCGCTGCATGAATTTCACATCACGGTTGCTCAAAATCATTTTTTAAGTAAATGACACTCATGGCTATTGCAATAAACTAAGCATGGAACCAAAAGACAGGTACTGCCTAATTCTACTATTCATCTTTTTAGAGAATTAGCTCTCAAATTATCATCTTAATTATTCAAATATGGCAATCGGCTCATTAAACCACTTGGTCAATAATCTCTTGAACCACTTCAGGATTTAAGAGCGTGCTGGTATCGCCTAAATTCGACACATCATTACTGGCTATTTTTCGTAAAATTCTCCGCATAATTTTACCACTGCGGGTTTTGGGTAGGCCACTGACAAACTGAATTTTATCAAGCTTTGCAATGGGCCCAATCAGTTCAGTGATTTGTTGGTTAATTTCTTTACGCAAATTATCTCTGTCTCTGCTTTCGCCAGTTTCCTTGAGCATCACAAAACCGTATAAGGCGTTACCTTTTACATCATGTGGAAAACCTACAATGGCAGATTCTGCTACTGCTGGGTGTTCGTTGATGGCATCTTCAATAGGTGCAGTCCCTAAGTTATGCCCAGAAACGATAATGACGTCATCTACACGTCCTGTAATACGGTAATATCCTACGGCATCCCGTAAGGCACCATCACCCGTAAAGTACTGATCTTTATATGCTGTAAAATAGGTGTCTCTATACCGATCATGATCACCCCAAATAGTACGGGCAATAGAGGGCCAAGGAAATTTAATACACAAGCGACCTTCTACTTGATTGCCTTTGAGTTCCTTGCCGTGCTCGTCCATTAATGCAGGTTGTATCCCAATAAAAGGCAAGGTTGCAAAAGTGGGTGTGGTGGGTGTTACATACGGAATTGGAGTTATCATAATGCCTCCAGTTTCTGTTTGCCACCAAGTATCTACAATAGGGCTATGGTTTTTACCCACATTGTTATTGTACCAATGCCAAGCCTCTTCATTTATAGGTTCACCAACAGAGCCTAGTACCTTTAAACTCGATAAATCGTGCTTTTCAATAAAGTCCAGATTTTCTTTTGCTAAGGCTCTTATCGCGGTTGGAGCCGTGTAAAACTGATTTACTTTGTGCTTTTCAATCACTTCCCAAAAGCGACCATGGTCTGGATAGGAGGGAACGCCTTCAAAAAGTACCGTTGTTGCTCCATTAGCTAAGGGACCGTAAATGATATATGAGTGACCTGTAATCCAACCAATATCGGCCGTACACCAAAACACGTCATTTTCACGGTATTGAAATACGTTTTTAAAGGTATATGCGGTATACACCATATAGCCAGCCGTGGTATGTACCATTCCTTTGGGTCTTCCTGTTGAACCAGAGGTGTATAAGATAAACAAGGGGTCCTCAGCATCGACAATCTCAGCTGCAAAATCAGCGTAGGCATTTTCCAATAAAGGACTTAGCCATTTGTCTCGACCTTGTTTCATTTCTATTTCTGCATCGGTACGCTTTACCACTAAGACCGAATGTACCTTCGGGCTTTCTTCTAAGGCCTTGTCGACAATTCCTTTTAAATCAATACTTTTTGAACCTCTAAAAGACCCATCTGCTGTGATGACTATTTTACAATCAGAATCATTAATTCGAGTAGCAAGGGCATTGGAAGAAAAACCTGCAAAAACGATAGAATGGATGGCGCCGATGCGCGCACAAGCTAGCATAGCAAAGGCTAACTCTGGAATCATGGGTAGGTAAATACAAACACGATCTCCCTTTTTTACACCGTGATCTTTTAAGACATTGGCCATTTTACAAACGCGTTCGTGTAATTGATGATAGCTAATATGTTGTGCTTCTTCCTCTGGATGGTTAGGTTCAAATATAATCGCAGTTTTATCGCCACGTGTTCGCAAATGCCTATCGATACAGTTTTCGGTTATGTTTAATTTAGCCCCTTCGAACCATTTAATTTCAGGTTTTGAGAAATCCCACTCCAAGACCTGGTCCCATTTTTTGCGCCATACAAAATGCTCTTCAGCTATTTCTTCCCAAAACGCTTCTGGATTACGCACCGATTTACGATATACTTGAAAATATTCTTCTAAATGTTTAATGTGATAATTACTCATATTTCTTGTGTCTAAAAGATGAAAGTCAATTTTCTAAAAAAGCTTCTATTTTAAGCGTTAAGGAGTTTATGGTTCCAAGTACTTTATGAAACTAATTTTCCTTTATTGTAAAGCTTAAAGCCTAAGGCCTACAGCTTATATTTTAATGATCCCTTGCTTCCCCAGCGCCACTTGGAATTCTTATATCCTCAACAATAGCTTGTACCTCTTGGGGCGGATCGGGGGTAAAGCGCATCACGATTAATGCAACTATAAAGTTAGCAATCATGGCAACACTACCAAAGCCTTCCGGCGAAATTCCGCCATGGCCAAAATCAAACCAATATTCATCGGGTGTGCCGCCGCCAAACCAGTTAAATTTGAATTTGGTCATATAGAAAAGCATCAATAAAATACCGACAACCATTCCAGCAATTGCGCCCTCTTTATTCATTTTTTTATAAAAAATACCGAGAACTATGGCCGGGAAAAAAGAAGCAGCCGCCAAACCAAATGCCAAAGCAACAACAGCAGCTACAAAGCCCGGTGGATGAATACCGAAATACCCAGCAATAATGACAGCCACTGTAGCCGCAATACGTGCCGCCCATAATTCCCCTTGATCAGAGATTGTAGGTTTAAAAATTTTCTTGATTAAATCGTGAGATACCGAGGATGAAATAACTAAAAGCAGACCAGCAGCTGTAGAAAGCGCAGCGGCTAAACCTCCTGCAGCAACCAAGGCAATAACCCAAGCAGGTAAATCTGCAATTTCAGGATTCGCCAATACCATAATATCATTATCTATGGTCAATTCATTTTTTGATGCGTCAGCTACATAATTTATGATGCCATCTTTATTTTTATCATCGAACTGTAATAAACCAGTTTCTTCCCAGTTTTTAAACCATTCTGGCATTATTCCATAAGCTTGGTTACTTACAGTGTTGATCAAATTTGTTTTGGCAAAAACAGCTACTGCTGGGGCTGTAGTATAGAGTATGGCGATAAGTAGCAGTGCCAATCCAGCCGATTTACGAGCATCTTTTACGCGTTTTACCGTAAAAAAACGCACAATTACGTGGGGTAAGCCAGCGGTACCGACCATTAACGCTAGGGTTATGGCAAAAATATCAATAAGCGATTTAGAACCATCGGTATATGGAGCGAACCCAAGTTCAGTCGAAAGTCCGTTTAATTTTTCTAACAGATACATTCCTGAACCGTCATTTACCCTTGTACCCATGCCTAATTGAGGAATAGGATTTCCAGTCATTTGAATCGATATAAAAATGGCAGGCACCATAAATGCAAAAATAAGCACACAATATTGTGCCACTTGGGTATAAGTAATTCCTTTCATTCCTCCTAAAACGGCATAAAACAGCACAATGACCATTCCGATAATAACCCCGGTATCAATATCTACTTGAAGAAATCTAGAAAAAACCACGCCAACGCCGCGCATCTGACCAGCCACATAAGTGAAAGAAACGATCAATGCACAAATAACGGCAACAATTCTTGCGGTTTTGGAATAATAGCGATCTCCAATAAAATCAGGAACCGTAAACTTTCCAAATTTCCGTAAATAGGGAGCTAAAAGAAGGGCGAGAAGTACGTAACCGCCCGTCCATCCCATTAAATATACGGAACCGTCATAACCCGAAAAAGCGATGATTCCTGCCATAGAAATAAATGATGCGGCAGACATCCAATCGGCTGCAGTCGCCATACCATTCGCTAATGGTGAAACGCCACCTCCAGCAACATAAAATTCTTTGGTAGAGCCTGCTCTAGACCAAACGGCAATGCCAATATATAAAGCAAAAGTGATGCCTACTAAAAGATAGGTCCATGTTTGAACACTCATAATTTTTAAGGTTTAGCTTGGAAGTTCATTTATTCGATGTAGCCATATTTTTTATCCAGCCTATTCATCAAGCGTACATAAACAAATATAAGTATCACAAAAACATAGATAGACCCTTGTTGTGCAAACCAAAAGCCTAATTTAAAACCACCAATTTGCATGGTGTCTAGGGCTTCCTTAAAAAGAATTCCAGCACCGAAAGAAACGGCAAACCATATGGCCAGTAGGATTAACAAATAGCGAACATTCTCTTTCCAATAAGCGCTTGCTTTTTTTTGGGTTTCAGACATGGTTAGGTTTTAAATTGAAACTCGAATATAGTGATTTGTTGTTAAACTTTATTAGATCCATAGGTCACCATTTCTTTAGACCTTTGGGGTTAATGTGGCATGTTAAGAACTATACTCTTTAGTTCTTTTTGCTTTAGTTCTTTAAAAATACCATGGCCATCAGCAGTATTTAGTAGCTCTGGACAGTTTTAATTAAGGGATACTCTACCGAAATCTTTATTGCTTTCCGGTATACACTAACTACCAATTTTTGGTAGCTGTACGATTTCAGAACATTTCGGGACTACGAAGGCAAATACAAAACACCACTTGACGAATCTCTTTTTGAGCCCGTAACGGCGCACAATACATTTGTTTGCTCGGTAAGTCTCAACACACCCATTAAGGCAAAAACCAAAGCTTCCTTAAATTCTATAAGTTGTTTCGGTACGGTTTTTATGCTTACTGTTTCTCCTAGTTTATCTTGCAGCGTCTCTAATAGGAAATCATTTAGTGCCCCACCGCCTGTTACTATCAATGTATTTTCTGGTTTAGTCGTATTTTTCAAAATATCTTTTGCCACTTTTTCAGCAACGTGAACCACATGTGTATGAAGGATGTTTTCTAATGAGTCTTGGGTAGCATCAATGATAGGGACCACTTTTTCTACAAACCATTCATAGCCAATAGATTTTGGAAAGGGTAAGTCGTAATAGGCTAAGTGATTTAAATTGCTTAACATGCTTTGATTGACTTTTCCCTTTCGTGCTAGTTGTCCACCATCGTCATACGGAAGTCCTACTTTTCGAGTGGAATAATTTAAGCCCATATTTGCCAAACCAATGTCATAAGCTGTTCTTTTTCCATTGAAATCAAACGAAATATTACTAATGCCACCCAAATTTAAACAAAAGTCATATTCCCCAAAAAATAGCTGATCACCAATAGGAACAAGAGGAGCACCTTGACCACCTAGTGCTACATCGTTCGTTCTAAAGTCGCAGATTACAGGAACTTGGGCCTCATTGGCTAAATGCTGACCAGAACCAATTTGAAAGGTTAGTCCGTTTTGGGGTTGATGGTGCGTGGTATGCCCATGGCTTGCGATGTAATCGACGTCTAGGTCTTGTTCTTGGGAAAACGTTTTTGCTTGTTGACCAAGCCAAGTGCCGTAGCTGTTATGAAATTGTAATAATTTATCGGCTGAAAGAAAAATAGCATCTTTTAGTTTTAATTCCATTTCCGGAGAGTACAAAACGCTTTTGGTTGCTTTTATAGTAAACTTCCAAATCTCATTTTCTTCCCAAATATGACAGTACGCAAGGTCTAGTCCGTCTAAAGACGTGCCAGACATTAAGCCTATAATTTTGTATATTTTCATCGATATTGTGTTTTAAAAATTACTGAAATAGGAATTTGTTTCTCGTTATTCACTTCAATGATTTCATTTAAAACCAAACCTGCGTTCTGAAATTCGCTATTCCAGTCTTCAAAAGTTCTTGCGTACCATTGGTGTCCGTCTGTGAAGTTGCCCGCTAAACCTTTCCAAGAATCGTCAATCCATTGACTTTGATAGGGGAGCTGGTGCTGAAGTAAAAAGTAGGGATGCAAGGTCTGAATGATAATTTCACCTTTTTCAATCACACTTTGTTTTAATTCGAGTAAAAGTAAGTTTAAAGTTTTATGTTGATAGATACAGAAATTAAAAACGGCAGCGTCAAAAGGTGCATCGGCTATTTTCTTAGCGTCTATAATATCTTCATAGCTTAAATGATGGTAGACTTCTTTTCCTTTTTTTCTGGCATTTGCTAAAAGTGATGCTGTGGCATCTAGCCCAACGGCAGTTTTCCCCATGCTTGTTATTGCTCGGCTTAACCAGCCTTCACCACAACCCATATCTAAAATTTTTATGGCTTTAGAATTTTTTAAAACAGCCATAATCGCTTCATTTGTAAATTTACGAGAAGAGATTTGTTGGCTTTCTAGTACTTTAATCCATTCTTCAGCATTGGTTTCCCAAGAGGTTTTGATGTCATTTTTTTTCATAATTTATAATTCATGAGTCATTGAAACAGGAACCTTCCCCTTTGCAGCTATTTTTTCTAAAAAATGTTGTGAGGCCACCTCTTGAAAAACCTTAAAATTTTGATAGGCAATAACGATTGCTTTTGCATGCCTTGTTTCGATGTGGTTTAGCACATATGGATTTCCAAAAAGGTAAAGTATAACTTTTTTTGAGGCTAGTAATTTGTTGATAAAATCAATTTCTTGTTTCGGAATATGAAAATAGTTTGCTGGTTTTGCCTTTGGGGGATAGATGGCCAAAAGCATATTTTCTTCCGCTATAATTTCATCCTGAATCTTTGTAAGCTTGGTTGTTGCTGTGTTGAAATATGAAAAGGCTATACTTTTCTGTAGGCTTTCAAAAAAAGTGGACTTTGTGGCCGTAGTTGAAATTTGGATTCCGACAAATTTTTTGTCTTTTAAGTGGTCTAAACCTCCTTTGTAGAGCGTTATACTTTTGGTTGCAATTTTTTTGTTTACCAGGTCCGGGTCACTAAGAATCGTTTTTAAACTTGGATTTTCAACTCGAAAAGCTTTTTCTTTTAAGTGCCAAAGACGCTCAAAACTAGCTTCTATTTGTTCGTTAGAGGCATTTTTATTAATGGCTTCAATCCCCTCTCGAATATGTTCTGCAAAGCATAATACGTCATTACCGGCGTTAAAAGCTTCCCATTCTAATTGCCCTTTCATCGGATAGTTTTTAGAAACAGCATGCATATTAAGTGCATCAGAAATAACAACTCCTTTAAAGTTCATTTGATCGCGCAAAAGGTCTTTCAGCATTTTTTTTGAAAGGCTAGACGGAATTTCGTCACCATCCGCCAAGGCAGGAATTGCTAAATGGCCCGCCATAATACTATCAACGCCTTTATTGATTAATTGTTGAAAAGGGAAAAGTTCATTTTCAAGTAAGGCTGCTTTTGATTTTGTTATCAGCGGCAATCCTAAATGCGAATCAACTTCAGTGTCGCCATGACCAGGAAAATGCTTGAGACAGGTTAAAACACCTTCACTCTCGCTACCCTGAATAAAAGCCATGGCTTTTTGTGTCACCTGGTATTTATCTTCTCCAAAAGAGCGATACCCAATAACTGGATTATTAGGATTGTTATTGATGTCGACCACAGGCGCTAAATTCCAATGAATCCCTGCAGCTCTGCAATCCATCGCTATTTGTTTTCCAACCTCAAAAATTAAGTCGGACTGATTTTGAAGTGCTCCAAGCGTTATAGCATAGGGATAGTGAGGCGTATTTTCAATACGCATGGCTAAACCCCATTCAGCATCAATACTGATTAATAAGGGATGTATGGCGGCCTTTTGATACCGCTGAATTAGTTTTTTTAAAGTTTTGAAACTATCTTTCTTATACTCAACATTTTTTTGTCCTTCAAAATTAGTAGCGGCGCTAGCCCGACTATGAAAAAAGCATAAACTCCCAATATGTTGTTCTCGAATTAGTTGTTCTAACTTTTGTATTTCTTCTTCCGTATCGTTAATGAAAGCAGCAGGCATAAAAAGCTGAGCAATTTTTTCATGCCTTGTCAAATCTTTTTTGGCTTTAGGATAGGGTATTATCGTCATCATTCACAATTTCTTTTTTACCAAAATCGGCAGGGTATTTTAAATATTTCAACAGCACTAATGCCGGAAGGGCGGCTATGACGACCCAGACAAAAAATCCGCCATAGCCCAACCATTGCTGCATATAGCCACTAATCATTCCGGGTAACATCATTCCTAGCGCCATAAAACCCGTAGCAATGGCATAATGCGACGTTTTTGATTTTCCATCGGCGATATAAATTAAATACATTAAAAAGGCCGCGAAACCAAAGCCATAACCAAATTTTTCAAGCACCACAGTGACAGAAACAGCAACAATATTTGTGGTTTTGGTTAGTGCTATGATGGCGTAAAATATATTTGGGATGTTTAGGGACAATACCATGGGTAACATCCATTTTTTGAGTCCGTCTCTTGAGATTAAAATTCCCCCTAAAATACCCCCTACTGTAAGTGCAATGACACCAATTGTTCCGAATAAAATACCAATTTCTTTGGTCGTATAGCCTAAACCACCTTGTTCCGGACTGTCTAATAAAAAAGGAGAGGCCATTTTTACGAGTTGTGATTCACCCAAGCGATAGGTTAAAATAAAAGCTAAAGCAATTGCAATTTGTGGTTTTTGAAAAAAGGTAATAAACACCTCTATAAAACTTTTAGGCTTTTGAATCGCTACGGTCTCAGAAGCCTCGTATTTTGGTGTCGTTAAGAAATTTCCAAGAGTTAATAATAACATTAAAAATGCCGCAGCAGTCATAGTAATGCTCCATGCTTTTGTGGGATCTCCATATTTTTCTTCTAAAAATCCGGCGCCAAAAACTAGTAAGCCTTCTCCAGTGACCATAGCCAATCTATAAAAAGTACTTCGCATCCCTACAAAAAAGGATTGTTTTTTTTCTGTTAACCCTAGCATATAATAGCCGTCCGACGCTATATCGTTGGTAGCTGAAGCAAATGCAGCCATCCAAAAACAGGCTAGAGTAGTAGTAAAAAACATGCTTGTAGCTGTGGTTAAACCAACACCTAATAAGGCCAATGCAATGATAAATTGCATGCTTAAAAACCAATTTCGCTTGGTGCTTTTTAAATCAACAAAAGGGCTCCACAATGGTTTTATAACCCAAGGTAAGTACAAGAGACTGGTATAAAGGCCAATATCTTCATTACTCACACCCAGTTGTTTGTACATTATGACCGATACGGTGACCACTAGCACATAGGGTAAACCCTGTGTAAAATACAATATGGGTACCCAAGCCCAAGCGCCTTTGTCTTTTTTAATCATGTTCCCTAGTTTTGTTTTAAAAGTATAAAAATAGGTTCAGTTTTTCGTCCAAATTTATCCGTAAAAGCTATGGCGATTTCTCTATACTTTTTCACCGTCTCCGCTGAAATAGTAATGGTATTTCCGTTTACTGCTGTGAGGGGTAAAATTAGATCTTTTATGGAGAAACTAGTTTTGTTCGCCTTGCCTTTATAGACTAAAGCCTGCCTATAGCGATTTAGAGTATCAAACCGCAGATGAATTTCATTGCCCATAGTATTTTTAGAAATCAATATAGGTGATGCCGGAATTGTCTTTGGTGCTAAAGGAGAAATTGGCGGCAGGGCTATTTGGGCATAATAGTTTCTTTTTAAAACTTTAACCACATCATCGTTGTTGTTTAGTAAGCTTTTGGCACTAAAAAAAGCATTGCCTTGCACCTTTTCAATTTGTCTAGCTAATTTAATTTGATTGGGTAATTCTCTTTTCTTATCCCACGCCTTATCATCATTATTTCTAATTTTGTAAGGACCATTACCCATATATAAATTAGTATTCGGACTATTTTCTGCCCACCATTTGCTAATTACTTCATGGGAGGCTACTGGTAGATTAAGGCTCCAATAGGCTTGTGGAATAATATAATCAATCCAACCACGTTCCATCCAGAGGATAGGGTTGGCGTATAAATCATCATAATTTGTTTGACCGGCTTGCGTATCTGAACCTTTAGGATCGGTGCTTTTGTTTTTCCAAACGCCAAACGGACTCACGCCAAACTGTACCCAAGGTTTTTCTTGTTTGATGTTTTTATGAATTTTCTGCACTAAAGAATCTACATTGCTTCGGCGCCAATCATCTAAAGATTGATTTGGTAAACCGTAGGTATGGTAGCTCGATGCATCATCAAAAACTTCATCTTTGATTTTATAGGGATAAAAATAATCATCAAAATGAATGGCATCAATATCATATTGTGTCACCACTTCATCAATTATCTGTACTAAATGTTTTTGTACTTCAGGAAGTCCTGGATTGTAATAGTATTTTTTACCATATTTAAGCATCCAATCTGGATACCTGTTATAATCGTGCTTTTCGCTTAAGGATTGCGTGTCTAAATTAAAAGTGGCTCTATAGGGGTTTAACCAGGCATGAAATTCCATGCCTCTTTTATGAGTTTCTGAAATCATCCAGTGTAGTAAATTTTCCTCAGTTTTTGGAGCAATCCCTTCTTCTCCTGTTAAATAGCGTGACCACGGAGCATAATCTGATTCGTAAAAAGCATCGCCAGCAGTACGCACTTGTACAATAGCCGCATTAAAATTCATCTTTTGATAAAAATCGAGTAGCTCGAGGTAGTCTTTTTTCTGTTTTTCGACGGCATCATTCCCGTTTTTTGGCCAATCGATATTAACAACCGTTGCTACCCAAAAACCTCTAAACTCTCGTTCAGGTTGGGGTATATTCGATTTAAATATGCTACAAGAACTCGCTAGTAAAGCCAGTAAAAAAACGTGTATTTTATTCATATTATTTTAATAAAAAGGCCTAACATTTTTGTTATAAATGTAGGCCTTTAAAGAATTTAAATTACCTTGATCTTATAGGGATGGATCTGCAGGGGTATTAGGGTTGCTATTGCGCTCCAAATCTGGATAAGGATAAAAATTTCTATTGCGTTCTTCGGTAAAAACGGATCCATTACCACTCGGTTGAGGCCTATTAAAACGTCTGCTATCTTCTAAACTTAAACCACTTAAAAATAATTCAGCCCTACGGTTTTTATAGATTTCGAGTAAAAGGGCAGGAGCAGTAGCGGGACCAGAGTATGCAGGTACATCGGCGTTTATTCCAAAAACATCATCTGTGTCTGTTAAAACATTATTTAAGGCGGTCGTTGCGGCAGAAATGTCTGGAGAAGCTTTTCTTAAATTTGCTTCCGCAATAATTAATTGCATTTCATCAGGAATATATAATGGTATCGACTCCGTACTTCCATCAAAAAATCCTAATATATTTTCAACAGGTAGTCCGTTTTGACTTACATCAGGTGATGTTGAAAGGTAAAAAGCAATTCTACCATCAGTAGGATCAAATGAAAAGTCTGCCGTTGGTAAACCAAAATTATCTCTTGGTCTAAAGTTTGCTATTCCGTTTAATAACATACGGTTATAAACAGGGTTTAAGTTGATATTGTCATAAGCAAAAACAGAGGTTGAAGTTGTACTCACACTGCTTGCATTAGTGATGGCAGCATCAAAGTTACCAGCAAACAAATTATACCTTGCTAGGTAAGCATTTATACTATTTAAGACATCAATATTCCCTAAAGTTACCGCGTTAGTAAACTCTTGAGAAACTGGGTTTGCGGCTAAGGCAGCTTTTCCTTCATTTAAAAGGGCAATCGCCGCCAGAAATCCTTCATTTCTTGAAACAAATACAGCATCGTTGTTATTGCTAGTTTGAATAATGACTTGTTCGTAATTCTGCGCTAAACTACCTATAGCCATCGCTTTAAAAAGTTTGGAATAGGCTAGTAATCCACTTCTTGTTCCTGGAGCTAGAGTGACATTATCTACGTTTGCTTCTACATCTTCTGCTATTTTCATTACTCTTAGCATAGTAGCCCAAAGCCCTTGAACGTTTGAGTTAAAATTAGGTAAGCCTGTGCCTCCTTCTTCTAGTTCAATCATATTTTGAAAAGTGGTGGTAATTGCACCTTCCCTTGTTGTTATTGCAGGGGTTTCCACTATCCATCGCATACCCGAGGTCGAGTATAATTGCTGCATTCCTACGGTGACTGCTAAAATGCCATCTCTAGAAGAAAAAGCTTGGTCAGCTGTGGCTGCATTTGGATTATTAAAGTCTGTTTCGCATGAAGATACCAAAAGGCCAACAATCATGCTAAACACTAATGTACTATATATTTTATATTTATTTTTCATCTTTATTTTTTTAGAAACTAACGTTAACACCTACTTGATATGTTCTCGGAATTGGAACTCCTGCAAAGTCAAAACCTCTAACACCATTACTTTGGCCTGCGGAGTTTATTTCTGGATCCCATCCTGAGTAACTATCCCAAGAAACTAAATTTCTACCCACTACACTAAATTGAATATTATTGACATTCTTAAAAGGAGCTCTAAGATTATACGTAATGGCCAATTCTCGAAGTTTAACAAACGAAGCGTCTTCTACGAATTCTTCAAAAATATTCGCTTGGGCTTGCCCAAGGTTTTTTAATCGATTACCGGCTAATTCTTGACCGTAATTTGCCCCTCCACCAAAAAGTCTATTATCCATTAAGCGTCTGTTCCAGTTAAAAATGTCGTAACCTTGAACGGCGTCAAATTGAACTCTAAAACCAAAATCTTTATAGCTAAATTCATTAATTAAAGAGCCAAACCAATCTGGATTTGGGTCTCCGATCACTTTACTCAAGGCAGAGCCCGTTGGCTGACCAGCAGCGTTTCTTCCTATTTCTCCAGTCGAAGTATTGCCTCTTTCAGTTTGTGGATATCCGCTGGCATCTAATAACAAGCTTCCATCCGGATTTCTAGCATAATATTGACGATAGAATACACCAAGTGGCTCTCCTTCAATAACAAAATTGGTAGAAAAGCTACCCCCTAAGGCAAATTGACCTCCACCAGCTACTTTGGTAACCTCGTTGTCATTACTAGAATACGTTGCCGTGACATCCCAAGAGAAATCATTAGTTTTTATAGGCGTTCCTCTTAATAACAATTCAATACCTTTATTTTCTAAATTTCCAATGTTTTGAATTCTCGAACCAAAACCAGTAGACGGCGATAATTCAATAGGCAACAATAAATCTGTAACATTTTGTTGGTAATAGGTAAACTCTATACCTAACCTGTTATTTAAAAAGCCAGCATCAAAACCAACTTCTATTTCGTCTTGACGCTCAGGAGCTATATTTAAATCGCCTTGCTGAGTACTTGGAATAAGGCTAGTAGTTCCGTTTATGGCATCTGGACTTAAAACTGTAAATCTTTGAAATGCAGATAAGGCTGTTAAATTTCCTGCTTGACCCCAAGAACTTCTTAGTTTAAAAACATTAAATGCATCACCAAAAGTTTCTTCCCAAAAATCTTCATCAGACATGATATAGGAAATACTTGCTTTGGCAAACAATTGATTTCTTTCGTCTAAACCAAAGGTAGATGCACCATCCATACGAATTGCGCCATTGATATATAATTTATCTTTAAAGCTAAAGGACTGTTGAATAAATCCACCCCAGTAAGAAATTTGTGATCTGCTTTCACCTTGTGCTAAAATACTTCCGGTTTCCGCAGTCTGTACGATCGGTGGTAATCCATCGGCACTTATTCCAATTCGATCAAATTCTTCGTATTGCCAAGAACCACCAAGGGTAGTAGTAGAACTAATAGCATCAGAAATTGGAGTTTTATAACTTAAGTTTAAATCACTATTGTATTGAAAATTATTAATATCAGAACGTCTTGCAAATCCGTTCGGATTTGGGGACGTATTATTAATAGGAATAAAAGCTGTTGCTGACTGATTAAAATAATCAATTCCTAAGGTATAACTTGCAGAAAGTTTTTCGGTAATATCAGCATTTAATCCAATACTAGTAATAAATCTATTCGTTTTTTGTCCAAAGTCAAATCTATTAACGGCCTCTAATGGGTTAGTTCTTGGAACTAATAAGGAAGTAATAGGATAAACACCCGATGCATCTGGGTTAGGGTTTATAGAGTTTTCGCTAAATAAAAATCCGGTTATAGCGCCATAAGCGCTATTGATTCCCCCGTTTGGGATATCGTTACTGGTACTTCTAACATAGTTAAAGCCGCCATTAATAGTCAGCCAATCAAATGCTTTCTGCGTGATATTTGCTTTAAATCCGACTCTTTTAAAGTCAGAATTAACGATAATACCTTCATTATCTAGTTGAGATGCAGATAAGTAATACGATGTTTTATCGGTTCCACCACTTACAGATAAATTATTTTCTAAACCAAAACCAGTACCAAAAAAACTATCTTGTAAATCATAGCGTTGCACGGGAACAGTTTGTAAATTATTGCGATCTGCTGCGTCAACCCAGGCTAATTCCGTTGTATTATAGGCTATTTTTTGTCGTAATTCATTAACTCGCACATTTGAAGAGAATGAAAATTTTGGATCTCCGCTTTTCCCTTTTTTGGTGAAAATTTGAACTACACCATTACTGGCTCGAGAACCATAAATGGCTGCCGCGGCTGCGCCTTTAATAATCTCAATACGTTCAACATCATTAGGATTAATATCCGCTAATCTGTTTTGAGCATTACCACCCAAATCTATCAATTCACTACTAGAGTTACTTATAATGATGCCATCTACAATATATAGAGGATCAGAATTTCCTAAAACTGTACTTGGACCTCTTAATCGAATACTAATACCACCGGCAGGATCTCCAGAATTTTGTTGAACCAAAGCTCCAGAAATTTTTCCTGAAATGGCTTGATCCACCGCAGTAGCGCCATTATTTACTAAATCCTCAGCTTTCACCGTCGATATAGCATTACCAAGAGTTCGTTTATTAACACCTACGGTATTTCCCGTAACTACAACTTCATCTAAACTTAATAAATCTTCATTTAAGCTTACGTTATTTTCGATTGTAGTACTGGTTGTAGAGATTTTAATTTTTTTTGTAGAAAAGCCCAAATAACTTACGACTAAGGTATAGTCGCCAGAAGTTAAATTTGCACTAAAATCATACTTTCCATCAAAATCACTTACCCCACCAAAATTAGTGTTTTCAATAAAAATAGATGCACCAGGTATGGGTTGACCGTTTGCATTATCTGTTACGATTCCATTAAAGGAATACTTGTTAGTTTGCCCAAAAGCAACGGTACTAACTACAAACAAAGCAAATGTTAATAGCTTTACATGTAATCTTCCCTTCATTAAAATCATTTTTTTCATAAAAAAAGAGTTAGTTAAAAATAAAAGTTAGTTCTATAAAATTTTCCTTAAAAATTAGCTGTTCTTTTGATTCGTGTTCTTTAAAATAGAAAAGAAAATCCTTATAACCTTTCAAAAATATAAAAAAAAATACAAATTTGCTGTTTTGTGCGTTTTTTAATTTAATAATAATTATTACAGCATAAAACGGCAATAGCGAAATTTTTTTTATAATTTTGTTCTACATGAGTAGTCAACCAACGCGTATTTTAAATGTTAAAGGAAGAACGACATAAAATGATTATTAGTGAGGTTGAACTACACAATCGTGTCTTGTTAACCGATTTAGCAGAAAAGCTCAATGTTTCCATTGATACGATCCGCAGAGATGTCAAAGAGCTCGATACTGCTAAGCAATTAAAAAAAGTGCATGGTGGTGCTATTGCATTAGGTTATACAAATTTGGCCCCGTATAATGAAAATATTTACGCACAAGCTGATAAAATAAAAATTGCAAGCAAAGCCTTGTCTTTGATTAAACCAGGACATATCATCTTAATTCATGGTGGCACAACCTGTTTTGAATTAGCGAAACTAATTCCGAATAAGCTCGAAATAACTTGTTTTACCACAAGTCCAATAGTTGCTCTTGAATTATTAAGAAAAAAAGGAGTTGATGTTATTTTTATTGGAGGAAGACTTTCAAAAGAATCTCAAATTTCAATTGGGGCTAGTGTGATTTTACAACTTTTAGAGATCAATGTGGATATTAGTTTTATCGGTACAGGGTATGTTGATGTGGATTTTGGTTTGACCGAATTTGATTTTGAAAGTGTGCAGGTTAAAAAAGCAATAGTAAAATCTTCAAAGAAAACAGTACTTTTGTCGATATCCGAAAAATTAAACTCAAAACAGCGATATAAAACTTGTGGAATTAATGCCATACATACCATGATTACAGAACTGAACCCTGAGGACGCTGTCTTGGAAAATTTTAGAATTCAAAACCTCCGATTGTTGTAAACCTATGAATTATAATAAAATAACAGAAACCCCTTCAAATTACACAGATTTGGAGACCATGGATACGACTACCTTACTGACTAGCATCAATAATGAAGATAAAAAAATAGCAGATGCGGTAGCCTTAGTGATACCCCAGATAACGCTATTGGTAGATGCGCTCGCGGCGCGCTTTAACCAAGGTGGACGCTTATTTTATATAGGTGCTGGTACTAGCGGAAGGTTGGGAATTTTAGATGCTTCTGAAATTCCACCGACTTTTGGTTTGCCACACGAGCGAGTTGTTGGGATAATTGCGGGTGGAGATACTGCGATTAGAAAAGCTGTTGAAAACGCTGAAGACGATACCCAACAAGCTTGGTTAGATTTAGAAGTTCATAACATAAATGCTTTGGATGTTGTGGTTGGTATTGCAGCTTCAGGCACAACGCCATATGTAATTGCTGGAGTGCAGGCCTGTAAAGAAAAAGGAATTCTTACTGCCTGTATCACAAACAATCCTGATTCTCCTTTAGCAAAAGCAGTAGACATCCCCTTAGAAGTAAATGTAGGGCCAGAATTTGTTACCGGAAGTACACGAATGAAAAGTGGTACTTCTCAGAAATTGGTATTGAATATGATTTCTACAGCACTCATGATAAAAATCGGAAGAGTTAAAGGAAATAAAATGGTGAACATGCAATTAAGTAACGATAAGTTAGTTGATCGCGGCACAAGATATATCGTTGAAGGTCTAGGAATTAGTTATGAAGAGGCTGCCAAGCTATTAAAAACACATGGTTCTGTTAAAAAAGCCATAGACGCCTTCGGTAAATAGAGTATCTTATTCTTTAGCAATTAAGGCAACTTCTTTTGGAGTTACTATTTTTTTGGAAACATTACCCCAAGAATTTGAAATATAGTTCATGACATCGGCGATCTCCTCGTCACTCAAGCCCATAGCCGGCATGACCCCATTATACGTTATGTTATTTACTTTAATTGCTCCACTTTGCCCGTATTTTATACCCCTAATACTGTTTTCTCGTTGCTGCATCAAGTAGTCCGATTTGGCTAAAGGAGGAAAAGTATTCGCTACGCCTTCTCCTTGTGTTAAATGGCAATTCACACAAAAATCATTGTAAATATCCCTACCTCTTTTCATGCTTTTTTCAAGCTCATTATCTTGAAATAGAATGGCAGAAAGTAGCGCAATAGTAACGATATAGGCTATTAAAAATAATTTCATATTTTTTATGTTAAGATTTTTAAACGGGTAAAAAAGGCAAGGTGGATTTAAAAAAAGAAAGTAGAATTTGGCGTTGAATTATGCAAAACACACCCAATTCTACTTTTCTTTTACATTATTTAGTTGTTCGGAACTAATTTATAAATTCCTTTCCCTTCAACGGCAATGTATATAAGGCCGTCATTTCCTTCTTTAATATCACGTACTCTTCCTATTTCTGGAAGTAATTTTTCTCTTTTGACCACTTTGCCATTTTCCATTACTAAGTGTTCCAGATATTGAAATTTTAAAGAACCCACTAATAAATTACCTTTCATTCCTTTGTAATTATCTGTTGAGATAAATGACATGCCACTTGGCGCAATAGAAGGTACCCAATAATGTAGCGGTTGTTCCATACCCTCCATGGCTGTTTTGTCGGTTATTGGCGTTCCACTGTAATTAACGCCGTATGTAATTAAGGGCCAACCAAAATTGGCTCCTTTTTTTATGACGTTAATTTCGTCTCCACCTTTAGGTCCGTGTTCGTGATTCCAAATTTCTCCAGTTTCAGGATTTTTTACTAATCCCTGTGGATTTCTATGACCGTAACTGTAAATAGCTTTTTTTGCTCCGTCAGTGTTGACAAACGGATTGTCATTAGGAATGCTTCCGTCATCATTTAAGCGGTATATCTTCCCTCCATCTCGGGTAACATCTTGTGGATTTACATCTCTATCACCCCTATCTCCAACTGAAAAATATAAATATCCCTCGTTATCAAAAACTATTCTTGAACCAAAATGTTGACCTTTGGTGGTATTTGGAGTGGCTTTATATAAAAGCTGCTTTTCTATGAAGGCATTGTCCTTTAATTTCGCTCGCATTAAAGTTGTATTTCCGCCTTTTTCTTCACCTTCGCCTTCAGAGGCATAGGTTATATAGATCCAACCATTTTCTTCGTAATTTGGATGTAAAACGATATCCATTAAACCACCTTGCCCCCGTCTATAAATTTCAGGAACATTTGAAATTTCAGTTTTTATGTTGTCTTTAAAATGAATGACTTTTCCATCAATTTCAGTGATTAGCAAACTATTATCGGGCATCATGGTTAATCCCCATGGCAACTGAAGGTCATCGACGAATAACTCCGTTGAAAAAGGCGGATTTTCGGTCTCAGAGACTTTGTTTTCCGTTTCCTGAGCACAGGAGCTATTGAGCGTTACAACGATTAAATAGAGGGCTATAGCAATTTTTTTCATAACTTGTCGTTAGATTTAATATGGAATAAAATTTTTTTAAAGATAACTAGAATTTATAAGTTTAAATAATTACGCGAAAAAATATTTTTTGATCCCAAATCTTACAGTATTTTTTTTAACCTACGATACCTATGCAACCCAAAAAATCAAGACAACCTTGGTACATCTATGTATCCATTGTTTTTTGTTTGATACTTAGCTCTTTAGTAGCGAGTACTACCACTTTTGATTTTATAAGTGACGTTTCTACCGACTTGGTCACATCCCTGCGTACCTTTTCAAAAAATACAAAAACCGCAGCACCTTCTTTTAGCACTTTTCAAAAAAAAGAGACTAGCGAAGCACCAGCGCCTTTTTTTGCAACCATTGTGGCCAATGCAGATATCACAACGACTTGCTCTAATGATGGGGCGACCTTGGCACGTTTTAATTTGTGTGGAAATTTTGATAATAGGGTAATAGCCTTAAACCAAGCCTATGGAAGTTATGAATGGCAACGTTTAACTACAGCTTCATGTCCTAGTTTTAATATTGATGAAGAGTGCCCTACATACACCTGTACTGGATCTTGGGTGGCAGCTGGTAGCGGCGCTACATTAACTTTAGATCCGAATACCATTCCTGCCGCATCGGGGGCAGAATATAGAGTTAGGGTAGACGGGGGATCATACTTCTACATAAAGGTGAAAAAGAGTATCATTACCCAAACCTTTGTAAAAAGAGATTTTATATGCGGAGTTGATGGAAGAATTCAAATTACCAATTTATCGAGTGCTTATGAATACGCCATAGATAATGGTTCAGGTTTTGGAGCATGGCAAGGTGCCATTTTTGATGGTTTACAACCAGGTACATACATTGTAAAAGCTAGGCTTAGAAATACACCGAATACTTGCGAATACCCTTACGACCCTATTGTTATAGAGGCACGAGAAATTGATATTGATGTAAATTTTGTAGATGCCAATTGTTTTGGTGATAATGGAAGCATTACAGTTTTAGTGAATGACGTTCCAGGACCTTACAAGTATACCTTATTAGATAGCAATGGTTTTCCACAAGAATTCACTTCTTTTATAGCTAGCAATACCTATACATTTGCGGCAGTTGGTTTTGGTAGCTATAGCATTCAAGTAGAAACACAACAGTGTAAAGCTGATCTTGCGAATGGCATTGCTGCACCAAGACAAGATTTAGATGTGAATGGCGTGCCTATAGTTATTGGTGATGGCCTTTTTCCTTTAGCCGCATCAACTGAGGTAAATACCAGTTTTGGATGTTCTAATATCACGAATGTTCCCATTATTGTTAGAACCTCCGGAGGTGCAGGACCTTATACCTATACGGTAAACGGGGGTCCTTCTAGTGCACCATTTACAGGACAAACAACGCATACTGTTTTAGCTTCTGGCGATTATAACTTTTTAATTACGGATGCGAATGGGTGTACCATTTCCGCAGCTGCTAATGTTCAAGAATTAAGTCCACCGATTGTAACAGCCACAGGCATAAATGGCACGTGTACCAATGGTGGTGCAAAAATTAATTTTAATGTCATCAACGCAAGGGGTTATAACTTATCGTATCGAACAAATAGCAGCGACCCTTGGGTGACTAGTACTAGAATATCGGTGCCTGATGGAAGCTATACAACACTGGAGGTTCGGTATGAACAGGGTAGTTTTTCATGTACTATGGTATTGCCTAGTGTAACTGTTACAAGTGAAGCAACCGTAACCGGAACTGTAAGTAAATTATCCAATCAAACCTGTAATGCTTCAGGAAGTACCGATGGCGGGAGCATTCTTTTTGCTGGTGCTGGCGGAGGTTCTGGTACTGGATTTCAGTACAGTGTAGATGGCGTTAATTTTTTTGCTAGTCCATCGTTTACCAACCTCCCACCTGGAACCTATACACCGATCATAAGAGATGATAGTGGTTGTAGGCTAGAGCTAACGAATATTGTTATTGATGCTGTTGACCCTCCTACCAATTTAGATTTTGTTCAAAGTAATATTAATTGTGCCTTGGGAACAACCGATGTGCAATTAGTAGCAACGGGTAGTGCAAGTATTGCAAACTATAGGATTATAAGCCCTAGTGCCTTTGATAATGGTGCTGTAGATACCTTTTCGGGCTTAAGTACATCAACCACCTACACTTTTGAAATACAAGATGTGAACGGTTGTCTCTATACCGAGAGTTTTACACCGGTTGTGATAAGTTCTATTAGGGCCCGAGCTAAATCTGATGGTGATAAAAGAGTATGTGCAGGTGCTACTGATGGCAGTGGTACGTTTGTCATAGATGGTTTTGGAACCAACTATACCTATCAAATCAACGCAGAACCTGTTAGTGCAGCTCAAAATTTAGCTGAAGTAGATTTAGTATCAAGAGGTGCAGGCACGTATACTATTACGGTTACCGATGTGGATACGGGTTGTACAGATACAGCGACTATTGTTATAGAAGCAGCAGCAGCATTTGTTTTAAACCCAGTGATTACGCCAATGACTTGTGCAAACGGTAATATTGGTAGGGTAGTAGCAAACACAACAGGCGGATGGGGCGGTAATAGGTATACTTTATTGCTCCCTAATGGAACTAGTGTGGGGCCAACAAGTAATAGAACGTTTGGGAATTTAACAATGGCTTCGACCATCGCCAACCCTTATATATTAACCGTAATAGACTCAGAAGGCTGTACAGATACCTTTGAATTTCAACTTACTCCTTTAGATTCACCTACAATAAGTATCGTTTCTTCGAATTTATGTTATGAACCGGTTTCCGGTGCTTCCGTTACTGTAGCGGCAACTGGAGGTGCTCCAGCATATACCTATCGAATCGATGGTGGTTCATATCAAGCTAGTCCTTCGTTTACAAACTTGTTACCTGGTACGCATACCATGCAAGTGAGAGATGCCAATAACTGTACGGACACTATTTCCATTACAATTAATAGACAATTACGCGTAAGTATTGCTACAGAAGTAGAAATACCATGCGGAGGTTCTCCTGGTCAAATCAGAGTGAACGTTTCAAACGGGTATTTAACAAATATAGCACCAAAACAATATCAGGTAAGTACTGATAACGGAGTAACTTTTGGACCTTTACAAGCCTTTACAGCAAACTCATTTTTATATCCGGTAACAGTGGGTGGAAACTATGTGTTTAGAGTCACGGACAACGAAAATTGTGTGGCACTTTCTGAACCATTAGATGTTATGGATCCTGTAAACATTCTTGCTTCGGCGGAACCAATACCTGCGAGTTGTAGTGATCCTACAAGTGGAGGTATGCGTATAATTCCAGATGCAACTAGTGGATTACCACCATTTGAAATTGATTTCGAAAACACAGGAACCTTTAGTTCACAGACCGTATATACGGGATTAACAGCTGGACAAACCTATAATTATACCGTACGCGATGCGAGGGGTTGCTTAACTTCTGGCTTGTCTTTAACAATTCCAACTAGTCCTAATGCCGCCCCTAATGCCCTAGTTACTGCTATAGATGCTAATTGTAGTGTTTCAGGCACTAGTGCAGGAAGTATTGTCATCAATAGCGTAAGTGACGGAACCCCAAACTTTACGTACATTGTTTCAGATATTTTCGGAAACGAAATAGTACGTGTTGGCCCTACGGCAAGCACCTCTGAAACCATCACTGATGCCGCCCTGATACCAGGTGATTATATCGTTAGAACCGTTGATGCCTTAGGATGTAGCGATTCAGATTCTGTTACCATTGGTCAAACTGATTTAAGTGTGGTGCCAGATGTCATACCACCAGGATGTAATGTGGCTGGTTTTTCTAATACCGTAGAAATTATTGGTGGAGTTGGACCTGATTTTTTAATTCGCTTGGTGGGCGATCCAAGTGCACCTATCACTCCGAATAGCCCTCCTAGACGACATACGTTCAGTGGACTACAATACGGAGTTACCTATACTGTTGAGGTTACTGATGTAAGTACAGGTTGTATTTATTTTGAAGTTATACCGCCAGTTGACGGCTCTACAGATTTAGACATTATAGCGACATCTCCTCCAGTTTTTTGTGATGATTTTGGAAACGGAAGAGTTGATTTTACAGTGACAGAATTTTTTGGACCAAACTTAGTGATTGAATTGATAAATCCGTTGACAAATACGGTTTTACTCACTGATTCGCCAACAGGCTTGACCGGAGGTGTAGGTTCTACCTACTCTGGAAATTTTGATATTATTCCTGGTAATTATATCATTTTAGTAACGGATTCAGACACCTGTACTGATGCTACCTCAATTAATGTTATTCTAGATACGCCTCAAATAGATATAATTTCAAATCTTCCCGCAAATTGTAATGCTTTAGGACAGCTTACGGTTCGAGGAAGTGGGGGCGATGGTGGTCCGTATACCTATGCCTTTGTGCCTGCTGGCACTCCAGTAGATAGTGACGGAACCTTAACACCATTTGATACTTCAGATGATTTTACGACGAGTAATACGGCAGTTTTGCCTGGTAGTATAGCAGGGATTGCTTATGATATTTGGGTAAAAGATGGGCGAAATTGTACTTTTAATGTATCTGAAGATATAATTTTATTGCAACCACCTTTACCAGCACCAACTGTGAATGTTGATAATCAATGTGCGGCGTCCGCATCATCATTTAATATTACGGTATCTATGCCAGCTTGGGTAACGACACCAAGTTTTACCCTTAACGGAGAAAGTAAGTTTGGGGTATTTAATGCTCTGGCAAATCTTTGGGAAGCCCAGTATACTGTAAGTACACCAGGAACTTATGTGGTAGATGTTGTCGATGCGAATGGGTGCGTAGGAGCTGGGGTTGCAGAAGTTTATGAATTTTTATCGGGAACAGGGGAATTTACAGCCTTACCTACTTGTAATAATGCAGATGGAACCATTACTGTAACAACGAATGGTGGTAGTGGTGATTTTGTATTTGAATTACAAGATAGTTTAGGAAATGCAATAGGTGGTGTACCCACGAACAATACTGGTGTCTTTATAAATCAAAGTCCCGGAAATTACTTGGTATTAGTGACGGATAACTTGGTAAATGACGGTGCTGGTTTCTGTGCCTTCACGGTTCCAGTGAATCTTGATGTAGCTATACCACCAATCATTACTACCGAAACAGTAGAAAATATAAGTTGCTTTGGTGCAAACGACGGAAGTATTTCTATAACGCTTCAGGCAGGCACTGATGTTGATGGCCCTATAAACTTTATCTTAACAAATATGACTACGGCGACCGTAGTAACAAATAATGCTACCGGAGTTTTTAATAATTTACAAGATGGCGATTATCAAGTTGAGGTAATAACGAATAAAGGCTGTACTACTTTGTCAAATGTATTGAACATTACAAATCCTCCCGTTTTTGAAATATCGGCAACAAGTACGCCATTTACTTGTGAAATAGGGGCTAACCGATTCAGTTCTTCAATCATTACAGTTAATATTGACCAAATAGGAACCGTAGGATCTGGATACCAATACAGCATTACGGGTTATGCAAATTATCAAACTTCAAATACCTTTGAAATAATTGATGATGGCTCCACACAAACTATAACAGTTTATGCCATTGATGGAAATGGGTGTAGAGATGAATTTACCTTACCCGCTATAGCGCCACCTTCAGAAGTTCAAAGTGTTTTAAATGTGGAGTCAGTTTTAAATTGTGAAGATCCAGAGGTAGTTAGAATAACCGTAACAGGAACGATCGATTTCACTATTTTAACGACATCGGCTACCGCAGTTGCAGATGTTTCTAATAGTGCAGGCATTTCATTTGTAGATATTAATTTACCGAATAGCGGTGAATATTTATTTGTGGTAAGGGATAATGTTACGGGCTGTTTATACCCTATGCCTAGACATAATGTTATTGAACCTATACTTCCTTCAGTAAGTATAAGCGAGGCAAATCCAATACAGTGTTTTGGGGATACCAATGGAGCATTATTTATCAATGTATCGAGCTATTCGGGAGTTTATGCTTATGATGTCTATAGAAGTGATGATCTAACACAAACCACATCGCTTGCATCAGGTACGTTTGATACTGGTAATTACCCAGATGTAAATGGTGATGATGCACAAATTACAGGATTACCAGGCGGTAATTTTTATGTACGCGTAAGGGCTATTGGACTTCCAAAGTGTTCAAATATTAGTAATGTTACCAACATAAGAACGCCGAATGGCCCATTAACGCTTACGGCTATAGAAATAGATAATGTGAGTTGTAATGATAACGCTGGCAATATTGTAGCGACCGGTATAGGTGGTTGGGATGCATTCCCCTATGAATACCGATTGTTAAAAGAAGATACCTCTGGTACTATTTCTATTGCGGGTATTTTGTATTCTGAAGAAATAGCTTTTGGTTCGGCAAATCAATTCTTAGGCTTGGCTAGTGGAAATTATAAAATAGAAGTAAGAGATATTGAACAATGTCAAAGTGATTTTGATATTACCTTAAGCCCTGTAGACCCTATTGTGGTAGGCATTCGAGAACCTCAAGGATTGGTATGTCCAGATGGAAATAATGCGGTTTTAGAAGCCTTTGACACAACATCAGGGAATAGTGGAACGGCATTGGCTGGGGCTAGTGGAGGTGTACCTGGATTTGGGTATAAATATCAATTATTATACTTAAACAGTAACGATAACACCGATATAAATTCAAGAAGTGGACTACAAGATACGCCTACTTTTGATGGGGTTGCAAGTGGATTTATTAGTGCGGGTTGGTATGCTATAGAAGTATCTTCGAGTTTTGAATGCGTGGGTGTAAGTATCCCGTATTATGTAGTTCCGCCACCACCCATAGATCCTAAATTAGTTCAAGTAAGAGCTCCAGGTTGCGGTGGGCAAGGACAAATGCGTTTAAGTATTGAAAATCCCGAGATAGGCTTTAGTTACGAATACAGGTCAATTTCGGCGGCAAGTACCGATCCATTTATTCCAATAGTAGGCAATTCAGTGCTTATAGACGGAGTGCAAGGCTTTTATCAATACGATGTGCGTAAAGTTGGTGGTGCTGGTGCTTGTACAAGTTTACGATCAGAAGGTATTACTCTTGTTGATGCTCAAGCCATTGATTTAGTAGCCAACTTACCAGACGATATTTCTTGTGCTACAGAAAGTGATGGTAGAATAGAATCTTTTTCATCAGGAGGTATTGGTAACGAGATGTATACTTTATATTTAGGTAATCCAGCACCTGCATCATCGATCTATACGGCATTTAACCCAGATCCGTCTGCAACTATTGTACGCGGTCCTCAAAACGATGGTACTTTTGAAAATTTATCAGAAGGGGTATATTACATTGCCGTGACCAGTGGAATATCATGTGGTGATGTTGAAGGGCCTTTGGTTGTTGCTCGTCCTGATCCTATTGTGTATACTATTACAACATCTAATATTTCTTGTAATGGAGAAACCGATGGAAGTATACGAGTTGAAATAATCAGTGGTGGTGAAGGATTAGTACAGTTTGCCATTAACCCTAATTTTAATGAATTTTTTAGTGATCCTAGCAATCCTAATGTGTTCACGTTCGAGAACCTACCTGCAGGATCAAACTATGAAATTTTGATCAAGGATGATAAGGGTTGTGGTGAGTTAGTGCCAATAGCAACCATTACTGAACCTGATAATTTATCTATTTCAAATGTGGTAACGCAGCCAGAAATATGTTTAAACGCTTATGACGGTGAAGCTCAAATAAGTATCACTGGAGGAACTCCTTTTGTTGATTCGACCACTTTTGTACCGTATTACGAAACAAGAGTAGAAGGCCCAGGTTTTGCTTTACCAGATCCTAGTGACCCAAATCAAGGCTACTTAAGAAATGATAGCTTATTGTTTGAAAATCTTCAAGGTGGTGCATCGTACCGTATTTATGTACGAGATTTTAATGGCTGTACGGCAGAACGAGTTATTACTATTGGCTTAGGTGTTGATTTGGCAGCGCAGGCAATGCTGCAATATGGCTGCGAGGGTATTTTCCCCAATAGCACCGTTAGTATTGCAATGACCGACGAATCGTTAGTGCCAGAATTATTATTTAGTTTAGATGTTGATGATATGGCCAATGCCACGACTACCAGAACATTTGGAGATTTACCAGCCGGTGATCATACCGTTTATATATACCATAGTAATGGCTGTATGGATCAAGTAAGTTTCACTATTGATGCCTATTTACCTTTGTCCTTATCTGTATCTAAAACAGGACCAGATGAAATAACAGCGGTTGCAAGCGGTGGATATGGCAATTATTTATATACGTTTCAAGATCAACCGGCAACGACAGATCATGTGTTTACTATTGCTATGGATGCCAATGTGGTGGTTCGGGTAGAGGATGAACGAGGTTGTGTGGCTATGGTTACTTTACCGTTTGATTTTGATACCATGGTAGATATTCCAAATTTCTTTACTCCTGACGGAGATAATATAAATGACATGTGGTCACCGAAAAATCGAGAGTATTTTCCTTTTATAGAAGTCAAAATTTATGATAGATACGGTCGCGTAGTGGCGGTATTAGACCAAATTAGAGCTTGGGATGGTACCTATGAAGGAAACGAGGTTCCAACAGGAGATTACTGGTATGTGGTGAATGCCAATGATAAGGATAAACAACAATATGTTGGGCATTTTACACTATATCGATAGGGATTTTAAGATTTAATTCAGAGGATAAAAAGGAACTTATTTTATAAGTTCCTTTTTTTATTTTTAATACTTTGTAGTGTTAAGTATTGTTGTATCTTTGCAGTCCGAAAAATAATATTTTCGGGGTGTAGCGTAGCCCGGTTATCGCGCCGCGTTTGGGACGCGGAGGTCGCAGGTTCGAATCCTGCCACCCCGACTTTTTAGTAATTCAAATAGGAATAAAAGCTTGGTAATCGTATGATTATCAAGCTTTTGTGATTTTAGGACAATCATTTAATTTGGTTTGATTTGATTAAAAATGTGACCTATTCGGTTACCTAGTTTTAAAATGTATAAAAAAGGTAACCGAATGTTTTGATTTGACTTTTGTTTTAATGTTCAATTTTTAAAACAAAAACGTATGAAAACTTTAAACACCTTCAGTATTCTGTTTTGGCTAAAACTTGCCAGTGCCAAAAATGGAGAAGCACCCCTTTATGTCCGAATTACAGTAAATGGAAAAAGAGCAGAGCTTTCTCTAAAACAAAAACTCTTAATTTCAGATTGGGACGCAAAGAAGAATCGATTAAAAGGATTAAGTGATGATACTAAGAAAGTCAACACCTATCTTAAACAAGTAAATTCTCAACTCTTTGAAATCTATCAAAATCTAAAGAAAGAAAAAAAGTTTGTTACTTCAGATCTTCTTAAAGCACACTTTCTAGGAACAGATGAAAATAGGTATGCACTCACAGATATTATCAAGTACCATAACGAGCATATGAAATCAACGCTACGGTGGGGAACACAGAAGAACTATTTTACCACCCATAAGTATATTTTTCTTTTTCTAAAGCAAAAACATAGCACTACGGATATGTTCTTAAGTGAGTTGAATTATAAGTTCATAATTGATTTTGAACGGTATTTAAGAGGTCAAAAGTCTATGGGTAACAATACGGTCATGAAACACATTGAACGTCTTAGAAAAATGGTTAGCCTTGCTTATAAAATGGAATGGCTAAGTAAAGATCCTTTTATAAAGTTTGAAGCCAAATACGAAAAGAAAGAAAGAACTTATTTAACATTAGAAGAATTACAAGCCATAGAAAGCAAGCGATTTACGATTGCCAGATTAGAACTGATTAAAGATTTGTTTGTTTTTAGTTGCTACACAGGATTATCTTATGGTGATGTGATGCACTTATCTACTAAAAATTTATGCACTGGTGTTGATGGTAAGCAATGGATTTATGCGCAAAGGGAAAAGACTAGTGTCCCCATGAAAATTCCAATTCTCTCAAAAGCGCTTTGCATCATTAAAAAGTATGAAACACATCCAGAATCTGTATTAAGGTCTAAACTTTTTCCAACAATATCAAATCAAAAATTAAATTCCTTTTTAAAAGAAATAGCAGACTTATGTGGAATAACTAAAAATTTAACCTTCCATATCGCCAGGCATACTTTTGCTACAACGGTTACCTTAAGTAATGGTGTTCCTATAGAAACAGTGTCTAAACTATTGGGGCATTCAAAAATCACCACCACACAGATTTATGCTAAAGTAATCGAGAGAAAGGTTAGTGAAGATATGCAGAAGTTAGAGGAAAGCTTTTTACTTTCGGAATAGATATAATTGTCACAAGTTTTAGATGTCAACAAAAAGACTTTCAAGTTTAGCTTCTAAACTAATTAGATTAAGATTATTGTCTGAACTGCTATTAAATCTACCAATTATTACCCCATTTGTATCAATTAAAATATAGGTAGGAATTATTTGGACATTATATTTCATACCAATTGAAGTACTTTCTTTTCCAAGACGGAGATGATGCCATAAGGTTGTTTTGTCCTTTGCTATAGCCTTTTTCCAAGTGCTGATTTGTGAATCACTAGTTATACCAACAAACTCTACCCCTTTTGGATGAAATTTTTTATACAAATTGTTTAATTTAGGACTAGCTTTTCTACACGGGACACATGAACTGGCCCAAAAATCAATTAATATGTATTTACCTTTAAAATCTTCGAGCTTTACAGTTTCATTGTGAACATTTTTTAAAGAAAAACTAGGAGCTTTATCTCCAATTTTAGATGTAATACTTTTTTCGAGTAATCCTTGTTCAAGCATTTTACCAAAAAGGCTTTTCTTTACATTTTCACCAAAACGCTTATTATAATACATTAACGAATCAATGGGCAGTTTTCTTAAATACATAAGACCAACATAGAATCCACTTAATAGCGAATTTGGGTTTTCAGTACTAAAATTAAGTCGAATAGACTTGATGCTATCAAGTTTATTTTGCACTTCATGGGAAATTTCTTTTTTTCTTTTTAATAGGACTTTAGAATTTTTATCATCGTACTGCTTATTCAATATTGAGTCCCGGTATAAAATTAATCCATCAATTCTATTATATATCGGCCTTTCTAATTTGTTTAAAATTTCATATTCTATTTGGGTATTTCCACTGCTGACATTTGCATTTTCAAAAGCGCCTGATTCCAATTCTATTTGAGTCTCACCAGGTTCTATGAAAAAGGATATTCGACTATGTCTGTTTGGAATATCTTCAAGAGTAAGTATTTTGGCAAAAGTGATATCTTGAATGAAACCTTTTGCTGTAAAACCTCCATTAACCAAAGGAATAGTATCTATAACCAAATTTTGATCAATATCTGTGTAAACTAGTCTTAATTTAGTATCATCGTTCCCTTTGTACTTCCCATTAATAAAGAATTGGTTTGTAATCGTTTTGTTCTCGCAACTTAATGCTAACATAACTAATATGGTTAATAGCAAAAATTGGTAGTTGAAATTATTAATGAGTGTAATCCATTTATTTAATATTATTAACATCGCTATTATTTTTTAAACCTTTATTTAACATTTATATCACTTAAATACAGTAATTAATTGAAAAGTACTGAGAATATCTTCTACCCCAGTACCTTTCAAATTTAATTAATTATTAGCATTTTATGTTTTAATTGGACCCGCATATACTCGTAGTGCCACAAAAACATGCAGTAGCTCCTCCGCCGTCGTTGCAATCAGAGTCTTCAGTACACAATACTCCTGATTTACATCCACTGTTACCGCCATCTACACTCACAATAGCACTTCCTCCCAAAACACTTTTCATTTGGTTTCTTTGAAGTACTTCATTACCTCCAAAATTTAAACTTTTTAAAATTGACATAATTTATAAAATTAAAAATTAAATTTGTCTTGGACAATTAGGGACACCCAAGTATGTGTCCATTCTTCGCGAAAGAATTATTGTTCATAGCCCAAAGATTTTACTTTGGGCTTATTTTATCACAAAAGCTTTATTAGATCAACAGTTTTATATTCATTTGTGAGCTTATTGGTAATTAAACTATACGCAAGATCAGAAACAAAGACTTCATTTTTTTTATTTTGTAAAACACTGCAAAGTGCTTTTTGTTCCAATGCTCAATAAAAGGCAATGGGGCTTCCTTTAGTTTATTAAACTCCAACTTAACTCCGATAGTCTTAAAACCAATAGCTTCTGCGGCATCACTTAGCTCTAACAAGTTACCGCCTTCTCTGGTGGTTTCAGAAACCTCTAGTATTTTTTGAAGTGAAATTAGCTTTCCATAGTGTTTGGGTATTTTTTGAAAACAAGTTGGCTCACAGATTTTAGAAATAAGTTGTTTATAAAGCGTAAAAGCTTTATTCGTGTGAATCATTTATTTTAAGTAATAACTAATTATTAATTTTTAATATTAAAAAAATAAAAGGGAGAAGTTACCCCCTCTCCCTAAAAAAAATAGTTACTGACAACGTCCATTTATACAAAGACCATAACCAGAAAAACCTCTATCACATATTTCATTGGAGGTACAAGGACAGCCTGGAGGCCAAACACCCTCAACAAATACACAATCAGTTGCATATTTAATTTTTGGCATATTGTTGCCACCTAAAACACTTTTCATTTGGTTTCTTTGAAGTACTTCATTACCTCCAAAATTTAAACTTTTTAAAATTGACATAATTTATAAAATTAAAAATTAAATTTGTCTTGGACAATTAGGGACACCCAAGTATGTGTCCATTCTTCGCGAAAGAATATTGTTGTTAATTAAAATTTATAATTTTATAGCCACCATTCAATAATCCTAGCCTGTCTTATTATTTCTTTAAAAATCATTTTCTATAAACCCCTTTTACAATTTTCTAAGAAATAAAATAAAAATCTTTCTGGTTAGTTTTTTTAGGATGAAAAATTTCTATGACCTGCGCCTAATAAAGAATTTAATTTTTCTTCCAATTTGTTAATTATATCACCGTCTTCACCCAAAAATCGATCTATAATTAATCCATTTTTATCAATTAATATATAAGCAGGTATAGCCTTAAAATTATATTCCTCCCCCAGGGTATTGTCCTTTCCAGCAATGACATGATCCCAAATACTAACCTTATCCACTTCAATAGCCTTTTGCCATTTCATTTTATCATCCTCTAAAGCAATACCTATGACTTCAAAACCCTTATTGTTAAATTTTTGAAAAACTTCTTTTAGCATTGGACTATTTTTTCTGCAAGGACCACACCAACTTGCCCAAAAGTCTATCAAAACATATTTTCCTTCATAATTTCTTAGTGATATAATATTTCCATTCTTATCTGGTAGTTCAAAATTAGCAGCTTTATCACCAATTTTACTTTTAACAGAGCTTGCTTTGATTTTTTCATGTAATACTATTCCATAATATCCATTTTTTATATTTTCATCAAAACTATTGTACAATTTATTTACAGAATCTAATGATATACTTTGAAAATACCATTTTAAATAAAATGGACTTAGAAACGAACTTGGATTTTTAGTTATAAAGTTCAATCTTATTTTCCTGATTTTTTCTAGCTTTTGTTCCTGTTCTATCACTAGTTGTTTAAAACGATTAGAATGCATATCGCCTTTACTAACTAATTCGTCTCGTTCAGCTAGTATTGGTTCTATTTCAGCATATAAGGCGGCTGTTTTTTTTCGTAATTCTTCTTCCTCTTTCTGTGTTTTAGATCCAGTAATCTTCGCTTGCTTAAAATTATTTTCTTCTACAATTAAGGTTGTTTGAATGTTTGGTTCTAAAAAAAAGGTAGTATAATTAGGGTCATCGGTATAGGTGGATAGAGTATTTCCAGACAAACTAACTTGAATTGCTCCATTAATTTTCCCTTTTGCAGTAAATTTATTATCAACTATTTGAAGTGTATCTCTGATTTTAATTCCCCTAGTATCTATATAGGATAAAACGATCTTTTTTGTTGTGTGGGGAGGAGTCAACTTTCCTTTTAAAAGAAATTGTCCATTCTTATAATCTTGTTTACATCCTAATATTAAAAAACAAAATATTAAGTAAAAATTAAATTTACTTAGAAAATTTGAATTATTCATAAACAATTTTTTTTAAAAGAGCGAAGTTAAATGCTATTTTAAAACATTACTTCGCTCTTGTTAATCAATAAACTATTAAGTTATACAAGTGCCTGAACTACATCTTGAACAATAAGCATTACAATCATAATTAGATTCACATTCAATGCCTTTATGGCATGCATCGTTACCTGGACCGCCATCATCCTCAGAAATAATAGTTCCTCCAAAAATACTTTTCATTTGACTTCTTTGAAGCACCTCATTGCCTCCAAAATTTAAATTTTTTAAACTTTTCATTTTTGTTAAAATTAATAAATTAAATTTGTCTTGGACAATTTATTATGGATAAGAGAGACTTATGTTAGTGCTCAAAAAAAGGACTTGGTCAGAAGGCGCAAGATGTGTTTTTGTTGCCACAAAAACAAACTTGCTTTACTCCCGAAGGTCGCAAAGAAAAAAGAAATTCAAAACAAAAAGTAGTTACGCCCAGTTGGATTTCCTCTTAACGTTTATCAACCCGAACACTAAAGAAATCCAACCGGATCCAAGCGTAAGTAAGTTATGGTAAGATCTGGGGGCATTTTATTTTAATAAAACTTTTTGCTTTAATAGTACTAAAGATTATAAAATGAATGATTATTTTTTTTCTTTCATTAGCAAAGTCTTTTAGGGTAACGATTAATTTATTTTGATCATATTTAAAAATCATAATGCTTAAAATCACTACCTTAGCATTAAAACAAAACAAAAGACCTTATTAAAAAGGTTACTTATTCGGTTACCAAAACTAGTTTTAATTTTCAACTTATTGATTTATAAAAGTATAGGGTGGTTTAAGAACATTCTGCCACCCCGACTAGCTTAGAAATAGGTGCTAATAAAACACTGATTATCGTATGATGATCAGTGTTTTTTGTTTTTATAGCTCACATTGGGAATTAAGATGCCTTTATTCAGGACAGGATAAAAGGAGGAACAAGGGTTTTGTGCCTAAAAAATAGGGTGTAAAAAGCCGCTCATTTTACGGATATACAGAGATTCGAATTTTTACGTTTTGTTTGCGCTGTTTTTTTACAAAAGCCAAAATTATAATCTTGCTAGGCCAATTGCCAAAAGTGCCTTTACCAATGGATTAAGCCTTCGGGCCAATTATTTTATACCGCAGCCTAACTAGTTTAATTGAAATTTTTATACTCTTTCTACCATTGACATGGTGTTAAGTACAGCATGAGCAATTATTAAAGGCCACAAATTTCTTCCAAATTTCACGTAAGCAATTCCCATTACTAATCCAATAAGTCCAACGCTAATTGACCGGTCTGACAAATCAGAAGAATGCCTAAACCCAAAAATCAGGGCTTGTAAAACTACTGCAAGTAGTGTAGCTATGGTTGTTTTAGAAAATAAGTTCTCAAACCAATATATTAGAAAACCTCTATCTAGTAATTCTTCTAACATGGATTCAAGCAAAACTGCTGGCATAATAGTAAAAAATAGTAACTAATTCCCTTTTAGATCACCAAATTTAGACGCTGAATTTTCTGAATAATTTTTTTGTTCTACTGAAAACGGTAAATAATCTTTCACCATTTCAAAAGCCATTATTGAAACAACGATAGCTATAAAAATTATGATAGACACAACTATTGTTTTTTTAAAGCTTTCTGGTTTTCTAAGTCCTAAGTCTTTCCACGTTACATGGCGAACTTTCATCCTCCATGAAGCAATTACTAAAGTTGTCAATGACCAAAATAGTCCGTTTATGATAAAACCAACACTTGGAAAATATAGTTCCCTGATCAAGAACATCGCAGCAATGTACATGATTAGGTCGAAAAAGAAACCTTTGTGATTAATAGGTGGTATTATATCATTAGAAATTTGCTTCTGATCAGTTGGCATCTTTTTAATCCTTTGATGATTGGTATCTGTAGGACGTTACATTCGAAAAAAAGTTACAAAAATTTTATTTCGTAGTCAATTCTCAAAGCGTCTTTAAGCTTGATAACATCGAGAGTTTTCGTTGGTCTGCGTTTGTTGTAAAAAAGTGTTTTATGTACTATTTATTAGGCGCTCCATCTTGGCTTTATGCCCACTTATCGATTGTATGGGCGTTCATTAATCCAATTAAAACCACGGGAGTTTAAATTAAATTTTTCGTGGTCTTTTCTTGAAAATATAATATGTAAGGTATCATATTCCATAATGCCCTCGAGTTCAAGCAATTCTGAATTGGGGTTTTTATAATTGAAATTATAATTTTCAGATGCTGATCTTTGCCTATACAACCTAATCTTTTGTAGGGTTGAATCTGTTATAAAACCATATTGATGTTTTACATCATCCATAGTTTTAACAGTGGCTTCATCTTTTAAATCCACAATGAGATATCGCCATCTAAAATTATCGGTAATTAAAGGTTGCAGCGTATCTCCGTTTTTAATAAAATGTGTAGCCTCCCAAATGCCGTAAAGTGGTGGTTTTTTTCTGTTTTCACCGCGGTGACTTTCTGTAGTATAAAAATTGAATGAGATAAAACTAAGCAGAACAATTAAGCCAATAGTTTTAATCCAAAAAATAACTTTATGATATTTGGTGCTTTTAATAGGATGGTAATAATTGTATTTTTCTACCGCTTTATTTTTTATGAATACATTTATAAAGCGGTTGTCAGTTATAAAAATCACCACGGCCATGAGCACTAAATGAACTGAAAACAATTTAACAGGAATATCGTAACAGAAATTCATGACCGCCACTTGAGTCATGACGCCCATTACGATAAGCGAGCCAAGAGTTTGTGTTCGTCTGGGAATTAGCAGTACACCACCAAGCACTTCTAATAAACCAACAAATACGTTAAATCCTTTTGAAAACCCCATATAGGTCCAAGCTAAACCCATGGGTGAAAAATCGCCTAAAGGGTCAAGCAAATGTGTCAAGGATGCCGATGGAAATTGAAGTTTAAAAACTTTTACAAACCCATAAAGAAGCATTGCAGCCACAAGAACGATACGAAGAAATACTATAAACCAATAAAGTAGTTGATTGTAGCTTTTACGTTTTCTGTCTAGAATGTTCCAGAAAATAAAGAGTACAAGAGTTAAAACTACATGCACAAATAAAGTTAGGTAAGCAAAAGTATGATCTCCGCTACCATTGCCACTAACTTCGTATTCATAATTTATTTTAAAAATGACATGGCCTATTTTTCGGTAAGTGGTTTCAAATAAGGGACTAAAAATCGCTAGTAGTATATACAGCACAAAGTAAGTAAAGAGTATTCTAAATATTACTTTACTTGAGGTATTCCATTGTTCTTTATACTCTTGCGTTAGTAGTGTCATATCGGTTTGTGTATAAGTAGTAAGGGGGGTAAATACACAATAATTTTCGGATTAGCACCTAGCCAAATTTGTATTTTTACTGTTACTTTTTTCATTTAACCGTCAAATTGCAAATTTGGCGGACTTGCAAATACGCACCAACTTTTGGTTTGGCACGAAAATCTTTTTTACTTGTTTTTTACCACAGTACTTTGTTGCGCTTTCGTTATTTTTTATAACCTAAGATTATTTTTTTTCTTCTTCAAGTAATTCAATAACTTCTGTCATTCCATTGCTTATTCTATTCATATAATTAATCCTTACAACTTTCATCTGTAAAGAATTATTTAACGTGGCAAACGTAGAAGGACGTGCAAGGATTTCCAAAAATTCTTTTTCAGTTAATCTAAATCTTTCAGGTATCATTTCATTAGGCGTAGATAAAATTTCGCTTAACCCTATTTCTTTTCTTAGTTCCCAGTCAGAACCATTATAATACATATCATTACTAATTTTACGGTGAATGGTTCCACCAATGTCGGCAGACATTATCTCAGCGTAAAGTATTAGTACTTTCTTATTATTAATCATACTAAGCCTGCCTGACGATTTTGAATCTTCATAAATTGGTAAATTGAGATCATAAGGAATACCATATGTTATGAAATCTCCAAGTTTTTTCAGTGAATCTATTTGAATTGTCAATTCTCTAGATCCAATGTGTTTTAAATACAATTGACCGTCTGAAATTAGAGAATCACCAAGGGCAATAGCATCATTTATTATAACCCTCGATGATTGTAATTCTACAATTAAGTCTTCAATTAACTGCTGTTTAATTATCTCATTTTTCCTTGATTCATTCCAATTATTTAAACTCAGCGCAATTAAAATTCCAATAACGACCAAAACAATTTCACCAATAGCATATTTAAAATACCTTCCAGTTTTTCCTTCTGAAAGCAAATTTTGTCGAATTTTTCTAAAGAATTTTATCATTGGTTAGCGGTTTCTGATAATGAAGCACAACGTGTTTGTATATGAGCAGTAAGGGGAAAAGTAAACGATTATTTTCCGCCATAAACTGAACTTTGAAGAAAGGTAGTAACTTTGGTTTAAGAAACAAAGCCCTTATTGCTTATATACTTCTTAAGTTTGATTCCTTTAAATTTAGCTGTTTATAAGAAAGAACAAAAGAGAGAATTAAGGTTACTATATACGGTGAAGCTTTAGACTT
>CAXBCN010000020.1:0-74600 GCA_963974535.1 uncultured Cellulophaga sp. | reverse complement strand
ACGACCTGCTGATTACAAATCAGCTGCTCTAGCCAGCTGAGCTACATCGGCTTTTAAAACTTTTTTCGGTCAAAAAAAAAGCCCGTTATTTTAACGGACTGCAAATGTAGATATATTTTTATTTAAACAAAATATTTTTTGAAAAAAATTACGCAGAAATACGTAATTTTTCTTTTTGCTTCACTAATTGCCGCTTTAACGAATCACAAGCCGCATCAATTGCCTCTTCAAAAGACTTACATTGCTTTTTTACAATAAATTCATTCTTAGGGACATAAACTTTTATTTCGACAACTTTATTCTCTTTTGCACTCATTTTCTCAACTTTTAAAAATACATCCGAGCCTATAATCTTATCGTAATACTGATCTAATTTATTTAATCGATTTTGAACAAAATTAATCAGAGTTCCCTCTGCATTAAAATTAACAGATTGTGCATTTACTTTCATGGACAAAAATTTAAAGTTAAACTACTCTTTTTTTTGATTTCTAGGATGCGACGCAAGGTGTACTTTTTTCAGCTCCGCTATACTGTTATGGGTATATACCTGGGTAGAAGCTAAACTGGCATGCCCCAATAATTCTTTAACAGCATTTAAATCAGCACCTTTATTTAGTAAATGTGTTGCAAAGGTATGCCTGAGTATATGTGGACTCTTTTTTACCTTTGTAGACACTTTACTAAAATAATGATTTACAACCCTATAAACAAGCATTTCATATACTTTATCTCCTGTTTTGGTTAAAAAAACAAATTGCATCGATGTATCTTTCAAAACTGCTGCTCTTTGCACTACATAAGATTCAAATAACACCCTCAACGATTTTACGATAGGGATTATTCGCTCTTTATTTCTTTTACCAATTACTTTTAAAGAACTATTCGTTAAATCTAAATTGCCCATAGTTAAATTAACCAATTCAGCCCGCCGTATTCCTGTTGAATAAAAAAGCTCAATCATTAGTTTATCCCTAAGTCCAGTAAAATCATCAGGAAAGGGAATACTCTGTATTATTTTTTCCATCTCTGATTCTGAAAATGGAATTTCAATTTTTTTTGGAGTTTTTAGGGACTTGTGCCTGGCTAAGGGATGAACTTGAATAGCATCAATTTTAAGCAAAAATTGATAGTAAGCTTTCAAAGAGGCTATTTTTCTATTGATACTTCGATTAGAGATTTTGCTCCCCACCAATTCCACAACCCAACTTCTTATCTCGGTATAGCTGTAATTTTCTATATCATCTAAACCCAATACTTCCCTACAATAGGCATCAAAGGCTAACAAATCATTCTGATAAGCCTTAACGGTGTTGATAGCATATTTTTTCTCTAAAGAAAGATACGCTACAAAGGAAGCAATACTCATAGCTTAAAATTAATAAAGATTTTTCAAGAATGTATTAAAAAACAAAAAAACCTCGCATGATGCGAGGTTTTAATTTATATCTAAATTAGATAGTTTTCCTATTATATCTCTTCTTGATCTCTCAAGCCTTGAATATAATGCGCTTTCTGAACCTGAGCTCTTCTTTCTACAGAGGGCTTCGTGAACTGCTGACGTTTTCTTAATTGACGCATTGTTCCTGTTCTATCAAACTTACGCTTGAAACGCTTTAATGCTCTATCTATGTTTTCTCCTTCTTTTATGGGTATAATTAACATGGGCTACAACCTCCTCTCTTTTGTGATTATTAATTCTGCAAATGTAATAACTATTTTAGAATTTATAATCAATAATTAAATTTTAATTATCGATTATTTGCAAACAGCTAAAATACAATTGATTAAATCCTTAAAATTTAATCTATTGCAGACTTATATTCTTTTTTATCAATAATAATTTTACCTAAAATTTCTTTCAAAATCTCAGAAGTACCTCCGCCAATGGGTCCTAATCGACTGTCGCGAAGCATTCGAGCTAAAGGATAATCTTCAATATAGCCGTACCCTCCTAAAAATTGCAAACATTCATAAATAACCTCATCTGCCATTTTGGTAGATTTTAGTTTTGATATGGTCGCTTCTTTAACCACATATTCACCCTTGTTTAACCTACTGGCGACAATATAGTTATATTCTCTACAAAGTTCCATATCCGCATAGAGATCCACTAAACGATGTCTTAGCGCTTGGTATTGGTTAATGGTGGTTCCAAAAGTTTGGCGTTCTGACATATATTGCAGGGCATACTCTAGGGCGTGCTCAGCTCTTGCATGAGCATTAATACCCATAATTAGGCGTTCTAAGGCAAAATGCTCCATGATATAAGAGAATCCCATGTTTTCATCACCCATTAAATGACGTGCCGGTATCACTACATTATCAAATGCAATCTCTGCAGTATCTGATGCTCTCCAGCCTAATTTATTTAATTTAGTTGCTGATACTCCTGGAGTAGCTTTATCTACAAGAAAAATACTGATGCCTTTATTTCCTAATTCCGGTGTTGTTTTTGCAGCGACTATCATATAATCACAATAAACACCATTGGTTATAAATGTTTTTGAGCCATTTAGCACATAAGTGTCATCTTTTTTTACAGCAGTAGTGCGCATGCCAGCCACATCACTACCTCCAAAAGGTTCAGAAATACATAGACAACCTATTTTGTCCCCGAGCACACTAGGGGTTAAATATTCTTTCTTTAGTTGTGCATCCGCTTCCTTATTCAGATGGGTCATCGCTAAATAAGCATGCGCCCAAATCGCTGCAGCAAAACCGCCAGAATTTATTTTTTGTAATTCTTCCAGTAAAATAACCGTATAAAACAGGTCTAAACCTAAGCCTCCATCAGCTTCTGGTGTCGCAAGACCAAAAAAGCCCATGTCGCCAAACTTTTTCCAAATAAAACGCTCAATGGTCCCTGTGCTTTCCCATTTTTCGATATGAGGAACCACCTCTTTTTTTAAAAAATCTTTTAAACTTGCTCTGAATAATTGGTGCTCTTCAGTAAAGTACATACTGTTCATGTTTGTATATTTCATAATTACATTATCATGCAATTAGCCCAATAAGGAAAGGCAAAGTCACCTTTTATTCGGGCCAATTTCATAGCTTTTTTTTATAAAGACAAATATAAAGATATTCTATTGATTTTTTCCGAAGGAAAACCCTCTATTTTTTTTAATTCCTCAAAAGATTGAAAAACGCCAACCGTATTTCGATAACGAATAATTTTTTCAGAAAGCACATAATTGATATATATTAATTTTGACAATTCGGAAGATGAACAAGTATTCAAATTTATTTTTAGCACTGTCGGCTGATGCATCACCGTGAATTTTTCAAGTGCACTTTTTGCAACTTCTGGTGCTAAGCCATAGACATCATATAGCTGTTCATCTACCAGAAAACCACCTAACCTATCTCTAAATTTGATTATCCTTTCGGATAATTTATCACCGATTCCTTTTATTTTTTTTAGGTCTGCTGTCGTAGCAGTATTTAAGTCCTGCTTCACCACTAGGACTGATTTTTGAAGCGTACCAGCCTTCTTTTTTCCTGTATTCGTGGGATGGTTATTTAAAGAAGGAGTCACCCAATCTGGAAATTTAAAATAAGGTGCCATGACATCAAGCAGCGAATCGGAGACCAAAGTTACCTTCTGGAATTCCGCTTTAGAATTAACATAGCGATTTGCTTTTCTAAATTTGTGTAATCGATCAAGCTCTTCTAAAGACATACCCAAAGTATAGCCTTTAGCATCGTTTATATAGTTAGGATTAAAAGGAAATAATTGTAGTGTATCCTTTGTAAGCCTTCGCTGCTTTAAAAGGTTAATTTGATGTTGCTGTTCTTTATTTACAAAAGTACCAACAACCTTTAAATCCGAAGAAACGCTAGACTTGTATAAAAAATAAGCAACTTGAAGCGTTACGATACTAAGTAGTAAATATAAAATCCCACGCTGTTCTTGTGTATTGAACTTAACGTGGGATTTATATTTTTTCATTAGGTTATTTTATTTAGACTCTATTTGTCTTTTAAATAACTGGTTAGATTTTAACTTAGAAAAATAGTCTTTTAAATCTTTTTTAACTTCTCCAGACATGATATACAATCCAATAATATTAGGGAAAGACATGGCTAAAATCATCATGTCAGAAAAGTCTAATACCGCGCCTAAACTTACCGAAGCTCCAATAACCACGAATACTAAGAAAACCATTTTATAAATAAACTCAGTTTTTTTGCTCTTACCAAATAAATAGGTCCAAGCTCTCATACCGTAGTACGACCAAGAAATCATGGTAGAAAAGGCAAATAAGAACACGGCTAAAGCCAACACATATGGGAACCAAGAAATTTGACTTCCAAATGCGTCGGATGTTAATTGAGCTCCCGCCATGCCTTCTACCTCATGCATCCCTGTAAAAATTAAGACAAGTGCCGTCAGGGTACAAACCACAACAGTATCAATAAAAGGCTCTAAAAGCGCTACAAAACCTTCCGAGGGAGGGTTGTTTGTTTTTGCGGTACTATGTGCAATCGCCGCAGAGCCTACTCCGGCCTCATTGGAGAATGCGGCTCGCTGAAAACCTATGACGAGCACTCCAATGATACCTCCTTTCAATGCAGACGGACTAAAAGCACCATTCCAAATTGCGGAAAATGCTGGGCCAATATTTTCAATATTCATTACAATCACCGCTAAGGCAGCAATAATATAAATAGAAGCCATAATGGGTACAATTTTACCCGTTACATTTGCAATACTATTAATACCCCCTATAATAACAACACCGACTAAAATGGCAGTGACAATACCAAACCAAAATCCGTTGCCTGCCAAAACAGGAAACTGACCCGCAAGCTGCTCGAAAGATTGATTTGCTTGGAACATATTTCCACCTCCGAAAGAAGCTCCAACGGCTAATACTGCGAATAAACCTGCAAGCACTTTACCAAAACCTTTCATATTTCTTTTTTCAAGACCATAGCGCAAATAGTTCATTGGACCACCAAATACACGACCATCTGGCAAAATATCTCTATACTTTACACCTAAAGTACATTCTACAAATTTTGAAGACATACCTAAAAACCCGCAAACAATCATCCAGAATGTAGCTCCTGCTCCACCTAAAGAAACAGCAACAGCGACCCCTGCGATATTACCTAGACCCACAGTACCTGACACTGCGGTAGCCAAGGCTTGAAAATGCGTAACTTGACCCGGTGCATTGGGATCATCATACTTTCCTCGCGCCAAATCAATGGCATGACCAAAGCCACGAATATTTATAAAGCCCATCCTAAAGGTAAAAAAGGTAGCCCCTAGCACCAACCAAATTACAATGAACGAGATAGGCTTCGTCACTGGATCACCATTTGGGTGTATGACAACTTCAGGATCATCATATTTAATAGAGGCTAAAAAGTGAGCGCCTTGTTCAATAATATGTTCTTTGTTCTCTGAATTGTAAATTACTTTACCTTCAGCAGTTAAATGCTTTAATGCTCCACTCGCTAAAGCGTTAATGCCAATTTCTTCTCCGGCACTATTGGTAATAACGGCTATTTGCTCTCCCTTTTTAACTTTTGAACCTTCTGACTTAATCCATTTTGTAAGGGTAAATTTATCATTCATATCAGGAGACCAATCCGGTACTCCTACTCTTTTTACATCGGCATAAACTACAGGATCATAGATACCTATTGCAGCAAAAGGATCCCAAAACAAAACAGAGCCTAAAGCACTTACCGCAGGCGTCATGGTGCCGTTAAAAATTTCAGTAATTGCTTCTGCCTTAACTTTAAAAGACTTGCTTACACTTTGCCCATTGGCATCTGTAATAACGACATCATAAGGAACACCTTCGACTAAGCCTGTGGCCCTTTTAGAGCTTAACGGGGTATTTTGGTTCGTCCATTTAAAAGTATAAGGTTCTTCCCCACCTGATACTTCTAAATCTATAACGCCATCATTGATAGCGTTCGAAGGATTGAAAACTTTTCCTTCTACTTTAAGGTCTTGAGAGAAAACAGAAAAGGAAATGAGTAGAGAAACGAAGTAAATTAATTTCTTCATAATGTTGGTTGCGTAAGTTTTATTTGATTAATTGTTAGGCAATATCTAAAAAAAAAAAGTGGTATCAAATTTTATTTATGAAAGACCCTTAAACTATCCGAAACATTTCATTTAATTTTCGAATTTGCTCTGGCCTTCCTAAGACAATTACTTTACTCTTGAGTTCTAATTTTAAATCGGCTTCCGGATTAATGATATAGTTGCCATTTGGTTCTATATACCCAATAATGGTACATCCGGTTCTATTTCGCAAATCTAAATCCCGAAGGGAATTACAATCTAATTGATCCACAAAATCTTCTATAGCTACTTCTTCTAAGTTCGTTGTATGCTCGCCTTCCATCGACAATTTATCCATAAACGTAATTAAATCGGGCATCACTACAAGTGATGCCATATGGTCTCCACCAATTTTATCTGGCATAATTACCTTATTCGCGCCTGCCAAAAGTAATTTCTTCTGAGAATTGGCTAATGATGCACGGCTAATAATAAATAAATTTTTATTTAGTTGTCTCGCTGATAGCACTACAAATAAATTAGTGGCATCATCTGGTAATGCGGTAATTAAATACTGCGCGTTTGCTATACCTGCCTGCATTAAAACATCATCCTCATTAGCATCACCTTCCACAAATAGAATGTCATCTTCATACCTTTCTATGATGCTCTTATCTTTCTCAATAACTACAAATGGTTTTTTGTAGGCTTTTAAACGCTCCGATGCTTGTAGGCCATTACGTCCAAAACCACAAATAAGCACATGGTTTTTTAAATTATTTATTGTGTTTTTCACTTTTTTCTTTTTTAGTAATTGTAATGAATTTCTACCTAAAATATATTCTGTAATCACCGATATGGCATACGCAAAGATAAAAACGCTTAAGATAATCAAAACAACAGTAAATAGTTTTGAAGTGGCATCTAAGGGTCTCACTTCCGAAAAACCAACGGTAGTCACCGTAATGATGGTCATAAAAATCGCATCAATCCAGTCGAAATTTGAAATAATTCGGTAGCCGAAAACTCCCAAGAGCAAAACAGCTATCATCAAAAAAACGGCTAAATATATTCTAGATTTAAAGAGTTTTATCATTTTTTACAAGTCAAACACGGAGGTTCTTTTGGTATGTACCAAATCTTTTATTTTTAACCAGAAAGCAACAAACAAATACAAGGCAAAACCAAAGCCTAAAGTAACAAAAGCAAGATAAATAAAAGAAGTTCTAACCACTCTCGCTCTGATTCCCATACGCTCGGCAATACGTCTACACACCTCAAATCCCCGCTTTTGAAAAAAATATAGTGCCTGATAGAAAATATTCATAGCCTAAAATTAAGTATTTCCTTTTAATAAATGATGCCCAACGGCACAATGTAAACAATTATTTTTAGAGCAGTAGTTGTTATACAGCTGCAAAACAGCCTGACTTTCCATGGCATTTGCTATACCCAGCCCTAAAGACAAAAAATTATCAATGATACTATTTCTTTCATTTTTAATACTTGCGATAATCTCGAGGATAGAAGGCTCTTCTTCGGTGTTGAAATGCTTGGTATATTGAAATTTTAAAGGGAGTATGGTATTTATAAGGAGGAGTTCAATAAAATTTTTAGTAAGTTTTTTTGGGCTTTTTTTAGATTCTCTTCCAAAGGTAAAATGACTGTTCCAATATTCACTCGCTTGAACATCAAAAACTTCATAAATAGCATCTAAGCTTTGGGCATCTATAATTTTACGGAACAGATTTTGATTTTTTGAATACAAATTAGCAATTTGCGCCAAACGCAGTGTCGGAAAATTGGAGGGTCTTAATTTAAAAAATTCTGGCTTCTGAACAGTTTGATTGTTTAATTTAAATTTGTGTGCTAGGTATTGATATTCCTTTCTTAGATGAAGGTAGTAAGCATCTAAAATTTCATCGCTTTCTAAAAAGCCAACCATCCCGAAAAAAGCAGCTTCAAGTTGCAAGGCATTATCCCCTATTTTTCGAACGATGTTAAACGGCAAACTTTCGCTTAAACTTTGAAACGATTCACCATTTATCTTTAGGCCAAAGTTTCTTAATAAAAGTGAAAACAAGACTTGTTCCCAATCGTTATTATACCGTACTAATAATTGGGCAACAGCATTCGATTTTTGTTCCAAACGCTCAAAAAATAGTCGTTCTAACCAATTTTTAAAAATAAAATCGTTTACGCTGCTAATTTCATTTTGACAATTAATAAACTTATTGGTGCGCGATTCAAAAAGTTTTTGATAGGCTTCAAATACTTCTTTTGACACATATCCTTTAAGTTCGAGTGTAGAAATTTGTGAATTGCCTTTTCTAAAAATAGCTACATCATCATCCCAAACAACATGCAGAATTACATTGTCATAGTTTTGATCACTTTCATGACCGTGTGCATACCAATCAGATGATTTATTGTGAATTTCCACGTTGCCAGCCCACAATTGTTCATTAATTTTTATTTTGGCATTGAAAAAATCGGGCCCAGACAAATGGTTATGCGTCCCTTCTGATAGAATTTCGATCGTCTCATTTTGCGAGCTCACCAGAGGTGCTTTTCTGATTTTTTTATATTTCCAGATAAAATGAAGAAAATCTTCTCGCATGTTGATTTCCGGTTTCTAATGGTTGGTAGCACCTAATTTGGGTTTCGCTGTTTTGATTAAAAATAGAAAGCAAGTTCCACAATTTTTACTATCCTGATTAAAGATAAAACTGATTACTGAGCAACCTCACCTTCCCAATTCATAAAGCCACCAACTAAATTATAAGCATTTTCAAAACCAAGGCTGTTCATAATAGCACAAGCCTGACCACTACGAGCTCCAGATCGACAATACACAAAGTAAGTTTTTGACTTATCTAATTTCTCAATTTCATTTATAAAACCTTGCCCTAAATGAATATCTATATTGGTAGCATTGGGTATATATCCTTCTGCTACTTCTTCTGCTGTTCTCACGTCTAAAAGAAACGCATTCGTTTCATTCTTTAGTTGCGCTGCCCAATCTTCTTGTAATAAATCTGCCATATTAAAAACTTTTATCCTCAAAAATAAGTCATTATTTTCAAAATGCCTTATACGCTATCAGGTGATTTAAAAACTGTAAAAAAATTAACAAAAAATTAATACCAAACTTTAGGGTAACACAAAAAAATCGAATTACATTTGTATATACAATTGTTGTATTAACATGAATGTAGAAAAAACCATAAAAACTGAAAAAGAAATTCCTTTAAAACAAAGGACGATAATTCATTTAAGCTTGGTTGAAAACAAAATAAATGAGGTCATAACAAATGCCTTAAAACCTTATGATGTTTCACTACAACAATTTAATGTGCTTCGAATTTTACGAGGTCAAAAAGGGAAGCCTGCCAACCTAAGTACCTTAAATAATCGAATGGTTACGAAAATGAGCAATACTACACGATTAGTGGATAAGCTTATTTTAAAAGGTTTTGTAGAAAGAGAAACTTGCGAAAGTAATAGGAGAAAAGTAGAAATTACTATGACCCCAACAGGTGAAAAAGTTTTGCTCCGTATGGATCAGGCGATGAAAGAAGCAGAAGAAAGTATACTTCATGAGTTTAACGAAGATGACTTAAGCTTATTAAATACACTTTTAGACAAATTTTAATTATAAATACTTAAACACAAACAATAAATATTAAAAACATGAAAAAGAACAATTTAAGTTTCGTTTTTGCACTAGTATTTGGTGCTACAGCATTTGCAACAACTCCTATTGATGGAGAGAAAAAAGAAGTAAAAACAGAAAGCAGTACCGTAACCTGGAAAGGCTATAAATTTGCAGGTTCTCACTATGGTAAAATAGACCTAAAATCAGGAACACTTATGTTTGACGGTGATAAATTAACTGGTGGGGAATTTATGGTAGATATGTCTAGTATCACTGTCGAGGATTTAAAAGCCGGTGAAGGAAAAGAAAAATTAGAAGGGCATTTAAATGCCGATGATTTTTTTGGAACAGCTAATCATGCAACTTCAAAATTAGTTTTTACCAATGTAAAAGCAGAGGGGAAAAATTCATACGAAGTTACTGGCGACTTAACCATTAAAGGAATCACCAAGGCAGTTACCTTTGATTTATCGGTGTATGGGAGTAAGGCTACGGCTACTTTAAAGGTTGATAGAACGGATTATAATATTAAGTACGGGTCTTCAAATTTTACAGACACCTTAAAAGACAAAGCTATTTACGATGAATTCGATTTAGTTGTGGATTTAGAATTTTAGTTCAACTAAAAATTAAAGACAAACATAAAGACCCCACTGCGAACTTAATTTTCTTGTGGGGTTTATTTTTTTATAACTTCCTGTTTGTATTCTGAAAAATGATTTCTATCTTTGTGGTCAATGAAAAATTTAACTGTAAATACTTGGTGGTGGAATACCTTACGACAAAAACCGTGAGCATAGCACCATTGTATATAATTATATAAGGCTTGTCATCACGACAAGCCTTACTTATTTTAAAGCATTAAAATGACATACCAATTAAAAACACATTTCAAAAAAATATTGGCAGACACCATCACGCCCGTTAGTGTTTATCTTAAAATTCGAGATCGTTTCCCCAACAGTATTTTACTGGAAGGTAGTGATTACCACACCAACGATAATAGTTTTTCCTATATCTGTTGCAATCCTATTGCGTACATAAAAGTAGAGAATGAAGTCATCACCCAGCAATTTCCTGACGATTCTGTTGAAGAATTAGCCATTGATACGACCACAGATGTTATTGCGCTTATAGAAAATTTCAGTAAAAGATTTAAAGCGGAGGATAACGACTTTAAGTTTATAGAAAACGGATTGTTTGGCTATATGGCCTATGACGCCGTGCGCTATTTTGAGGATGTACAAGTGACAAAAAAAACTGATTCTGTTGCCATTCCTGATATTTATTATGCCGTATACAAAAATATCATAGCGATCAATCACTTTAAAAATGAAGCCTATATTTTTTCAAACTGTTACGAATCTGAAAGTAATATTTCAGAAATAGAACAAATTTTAAATGTAAAAAACTTTGCATCTTACAATTTTAGTTTGGATGGCAAGGTTGCTTCTAACTTAAAGGATGACGAATATAAAGAACATGTTCAATTAGCTAAAAAACACTGTCAACGAGGCGATGTTTTTCAATTAGTATTGTCACGGAGATTTTCTCAGAACTTTAAGGGAGATGAATTTAATGTGTATCGTGCTTTGCGCTCCATAAACCCTTCCCCGTATCTTTTTTATTTTGATTATGGCGACTTTAAAATATTTGGTAGTTCACCCGAGGCTCAATTAATAGTGAAGGATGGGATGGCAGAAATACATCCTATTGCTGGGACATTTAAACGCACCGGAAATGACGAACAAGATACGATTCTAGCTAAACAACTATCTGAAGACGATAAAGAAAATAGCGAGCATGTAATGCTGGTAGATTTGGCACGAAACGACCTGAGCCGTAATGGTAGCATGGTTAAAGTAACGAATTACCGAGAAGTTCAATTTTTTTCGCATGTCATTCATTTAGTCTCAAAAGTGGTTGGAAAAAAGAAAAAAAACATTCCGACGATGAAAGTCGTAGCCGATACTTTTCCTGCAGGAACATTGAGTGGCGCACCAAAACATAGGGCGATGCAATTGATAGAGCAATACGAAAAAACAAGTAGAGGTTATTATGGTGGAGCTATAGGTTTTATGGATTTTAAAGGAAACTTTAACCACGCCATTATGATTAGAACTTTTTTAAGTAAAAATCACCAACTCCATTATCAAGCAGGTGCAGGTATCGTAGCCGCCTCCAATGCAGAAGAAGAATTACAGGAAACATATAATAAGTTAGGCGCTTTAACAAAAGCCCTTGAAATAGCAGAAGAGATATAATCTTCAAACCCTTAAGGGTGCATTTTAACAACAAAATTAATGAATACAAAAAAAGCAGTAACAGATAAGCGTTTAGCCCAGTCAAAGAGCCAAGGTAGGTCTCCTGTATTGGTCATAGACAATTACGATAGTTTTACCTATAATCTAGTTCACTATTTAGAAGATTTGAATTGCGAAGTTGTCGTAAAAAGAAACGATCAATTAAGCCTAGACGAGGTGGATACATTTGAACGTATTGTTTTATCTCCCGGACCTGGAATTCCAGATGAAGCAGGTTTATTAAAAGCGATTATTAAACAGTATGCATCCACTAAAAAAATACTAGGTGTATGCTTAGGACAACAAGCAATTGCGGAAGTTTTTGGTGGCTCCTTGATTAATTTAAAACAGGTATATCACGGCATTGCAACCCAAATTAACATTGTCAAAGACGATATTTTATTTCAAGGAATCCCAAAAGAAATTGAAGTAGGTCGTTACCATTCATGGGTGGTTAATCCGGATGATTTTCCGGAGGTTTTAGAAGTAACATCTTTGGATGCCAATGGACAAATTATGTCGCTAAGACATAAAGAATATGCTATTTCTGCTGTTCAATTTCATCCCGAATCTGTTCTAACACCAGACGGAAAAAGAATGTTAGAAAATTGGGTGAAGAGCCCCCTAACCCCAAAAGGGGGAATTCTCTAATCTTGTGGATAAAAATAAAATCAGAATATTTTTCTATTTAGGCGTAAAATTAAATGATATAAAAAATAATTAACGTAATAAATTCCTCCTCTTCGGGGAGCTTAGGAAGGGCTTATGAAAGACACATTAAACCGGCTTATTAATCACGATGTATTAGCTAAAGAAGATGCTAAACAGATTCTAGTGAATATGGCCAACGGAGATTACAACACAAGTCAAATTGCAGCATTTTTAACCGTATACATGATGCGCAGTGTAACGATTGCTGAACTTGAAGGCTTTAGAGATGCTTTACTAGAATTATGTATTGCCGTTGATTTATCAGCTTACAATCCTATAGACTTATGTGGTACGGGTGGTGATGGGAAAGATACCTTTAATATTTCAACCTTAGCGTCATTTGTGACTGCCGGAGCTGGCATTAAAGTAACAAAACACGGAAACTACGGCGTTTCGTCAACTTGTGGCAGTAGCAATGTGATGGAGTTTTTAGGTATTAAATTTAGTAGCAATGCCGATTTTCTAGAGAAGACCATTGATCAAGCTGGCATTTGTGTTCTACATGCACCACTATTTCACCCCGCCATGAAAAATGTTGCTCCTATTCGAAAAGAATTGGGGGTAAAAACATTTTTTAACATGTTAGGCCCCATGGTCAACCCTGCTTTTCCAAAAAACCAAATCGTAGGTGTTTTTAATTTAGAGTTGGCTAGAATGTATGGATACTTATATCAGAATACAAATAAGAATTTTACGGTGCTTCATGCCTTAGACGGTTATGATGAGATATCCCTAACTGGAAATACCAAAACCATATCGAACAACAATGAAGGCATGCTTAAACCGTCCGATTTTGGTGTGAAAGCCGTTACTATGAAAGAAATTTCTGGTGGAGTGAGCATTCAAGAGTCCGCACAAATTTTCTTGAATATTCTTCAAAGAAAAGGTACAGAGGCACAAAATAATGTAGTTTGTGCCAACGCAGGTATCGCCATTGCAACGGTTGAAAATAGCAGTCCAAAAGCCGGTTTTGAAAAAGCAAAAGAATCGCTTTTAAGTGGTAAGGCCTTAGAGTCCTTAAAAAAATTACAAGGATTGAGTGTGTAATACATAGTACATTTTACAGTAAGGCAAGTAGCTTTTAAACCCTAATCTTGAAACACGCTTTAAAAAGCAGGGCTTTCACAACCGTCACAAAACAACGAGCAACGATAAAAATGGATATATTAGAAAAAATAGTAGCTGATAAACGTATAGAAGTTTCTTTACGAAAGTCTTTAATTCCGATAAAGCAATTAGAACAATCTGTATTGTTTGATAGGCCAGAAAATTCTTTGGTAAGTGCCCTAGGCACTAGCAGCACTGGAATTATTGCAGAGCATAAAAGACGTTCGCCTTCGAAGTCGGAAATAAACCAAGGTTTAAATGTTCAAGATGTGGCTACCGGATATGAACATGCAGGCGTTTGCGGCATGTCGGTGTTAACAGACGCTAAGTATTTTGGTGGTTCTTTAGATGATTTATTGTTAGCAAGAGCTGTTACTAAATTTCCATTATTACGCAAAGAATTTATCATCGACGAATATCAAATATTAGAAGCAAAAGCCTATGGGGCTGATGTTATTTTACTTATTGCTGCCGTATTAACACGACAAGAAATAAAAGAACTATCTAATTTTGCAAAAAGCATGCAATTAAATGTCCTCTTAGAAGTACATGATGAAGCCGAATTACAAAAATCAATTATGCCTAGTTTAGATCTGTTAGGGGTTAACAATCGAAATTTAAAAACTTTTGAGGTTTCCTTGAACACCAGCAAATCATTATCCTCATTAATTCCTGCAGATTTTGTAAAGGTCTCAGAAAGTGGTATTGGCAGTATAGAAGCGATAAAAGAATTGAAAACCTACGGATATCAAGGTTTTTTAATTGGTGAGAATTTTATGAAAACCGATCATCCCGGCCAAAGCGCTAAACATTTTATTGAGCAATTAAACGCTGATGTGTAACTATGGCAGCTTATAACTATACCGTTAAACATGAAAAGCCCACAACTTTAGAGCAGCATGCTTTAAAACTAAAAATATGTGGCATGAATTTAAATACGGCTCATGTCGCTGCTTTACACCCCGATTATTTAGGATTTATATTTTGGGAAAATTCGAAAAGAAATTATAAAGGTACGCTTGATGCAATTCCACACCGAATTAAAAAAGTAGGTGTTTTTGTGGATGCTTCGATTGCTGAAATAATTGAAAAAATAAAAAATTTTGAACTTGTAGCCGTTCAATTGCATGGAAAAGAATCGCCTGAGTTTTGTCAAGAACTAAGGGAAAAAACAAAAAATATAGACATCATTAAGGTATTTTCTGTTTTAGATGAATTTGATTTCAGCCTCTTAGCTCCTTATGAAAAGGTATGTGATTTTTATCTTTTTGACACTAAAGGAAAATTACCCGGAGGCAATGGGGTTACTTTTGATTGGACTATCTTAAAAAAATACCCTTCTAAAAAACCTTATTTTTTAAGCGGAGGAATTGGCTTAGAAGAAGTAAAAGATTTAAAATTATTTTTTAAAATCCCTACTTCAAAATATTGCCATGCTATTGATGTGAATAGTAAATTTGAACTACAACCAGGCTTAAAAGATATTGATAAATTAAAAGAATTAAAAAGCACATTGCACCTATAGGACGAATCTTAGGTAAGATCCTGAGTTTTCGAGTTAAAAAAAAGAAAAAAGAAAAAGAAAAAAGAAAAGACTATGAATTATAACGCAACTGAAAAAGGATATTACGGAGAGTTTGGCGGAGCATTCATTCCGGAGATGCTATACCCCAATGTGGAAGAATTACGTCAAAACTACCTGAAAATAATGTCGGAACCTGATTTTAAAACAGAGTTCGATCAACTTTTAAAAGATTATGTGGGCAGGCCTTCGCCACTTTATTTTGCCAAACGCTTATCGGAAAAGTACAATACCAAAGTGTATTTAAAGCGCGAAGACTTAAACCATACTGGCGCACATAAAATAAACAATACCATTGGTCAGATTTTAATGGCCAAAAAATTAAATAAAACCAGAATTATTGCTGAAACCGGAGCAGGGCAACATGGCGTGGCAACAGCAACAGTTTGTGCTTTAATGGGTATGAAATGTGTCGTGTATATGGGTGAAATTGATATTGCACGGCAAGCCCCAAATGTAGCTCGCATGAAAATGTTAGGTGCTGAAGTACGGCCAGCCTTATCCGGAAGTAGAACTTTAAAGGATGCTACGAATGAAGCTATTCGCGATTGGATCAATAACCCGGTAGACACGCATTACATCATAGGGTCGGCCATTGGTCCACACCCTTACCCAGATATGGTGACACGCTTTCAATCGGTCATATCCGAAGAAATAAAATGGCAGTTAAAAGAAAAGGAAGGTCGTGAACATCCAGATTATGTGATTGCTTGTATTGGTGGCGGAAGTAATGCTGCAGGCACCTATTATCACTTTTTACATGAGCCAGAAGTCGGAATTATTGCGGTAGAAGCCGCAGGCAAAGGTATTGATACTGGTGAAAGTGCTGCCACGTCAGTTTTAGGTAAGCAAGGGGTTATTCATGGCTGTAAAACTTTGTTGATGCAAACTGGCGACGGACAAATAACCGAACCCTACTCTATTTCTGCTGGATTAGATTATCCTGGCGTTGGCCCTATGCATGCACACTTATACACTTCTGGCCGTGGAGAATTCTATTCTGCTACCGATGATGAAGCCATGGTGGCTGGATTAGAATTAACACAATTAGAAGGAATTATCCCTGCGATAGAAACGAGCCATGCGCTAGCAATTTTTCAGCATAAAACCTTTAAGCCTGATGATGTAGTAGTCATTAGTTTGTCGGGTCGTGGCGATAAAGATTTAGATAACTATATAAAATATTTTAAGTTGTAAAATAGTGGCGCATACTGAGTAGCAGGTATGAAATAGCATTATTATTATTTTTACTCGGTACGTTGCACTTAATCCTTAGTACTTTCAAAATGAACAGAATAAACAAAAAAATGCAGGAGGATAAAAAACTCCTTTCTATATATTTTACAGCTGGGTATCCATCACTAACCGATACCGTAAAAATCATTCAGGATTTAGAAGCTAATGGTGTTGATATGGTAGAGATAGGATTACCCTTTAGTGATCCTTTAGCCGATGGCCCAACAATTCAAGAGAGTTCTACAGCCGCATTAAAAAATGGAATGACCACTAATTTAGTTTTTGAACAATTAAAAGATATTAGAAAATCAGTTCGTATTCCTTTGATAATGATGGGTTATTTTAATCCCGTGTTGCAATATGGTGTCGAAGCCTTCTGTAAAAAATGTCAAGAAATAGGGATCGACGGATTAATTCTTCCAGACCTACCCTTGGCGGTTTACGAAGATGAATACAAAGCTATTTTTGATAAATTTAATTTGAAATTTATTTTTTTAATCACTCCACAAACCAGTGACGAACGTATCAGGCAAATAGATGCCGCCTCTGACGCTTTTATTTACATGGTAAGTTCGGCCAGTGTTACAGGTTCCAAGTCAGGATTTGGTGAAGCTCAAACGGAGTATTTTAAACGAATTGATTCTTTAGCGCTAAAAAATCCTCAAATAGTAGGTTTTGGAATTAAAGATGCTGCAACTTTTAACCAGGCTACAACCTATGCCAAAGGTGCTATTATCGGATCAGCATTTATTAAGCATTTAACCGATAATGGTGTGGATCAAACCTCAACCTTTATTCACAAGATAAGAAACGAACAATGAAAGAATTTTTAAATAACTGGAAGTTCGTAGTTGTATTATGCCTTAGCCTTGGTTTAGCTCCCTTTTTTCCAGAACCGCATTTATGGGGAAAAATAAAATGGATTGCTGGCGGCGCGACTGGTATGGAAATACAAGATTGGTTTGATGTACTCATGCACGGATTTCCCTTTCTTTTACTCATTCGGATAAGCGTTTTACAAATCGTAAAAATTAAGAAAAATAAGGAGTAAGCTTGTTTTTATGTGCTTTATTGATAAAGAACCTAGCGCTTTAACGTTTGCTAACAAAGCTTTATAAGACCTTTAACTGTTTTTTTAAGTGTTAACTCTTATCTTAAGAGTGAACCAAAAAACATAAGAATCATGGGAATAATTGAAGATAAAAAGTTAAGAAGAAAAACACAACAAACAAATCCTACAAACCCAACAGGGAACACCGATATAGACACCAACAAGTTTGATATTGAAAAGGACACGATAAAAAAGCAACAAAACAAAGAATAATTTAATTTTTAAAGAACTGAGCATATTGCAAAACCCGAAAATCAAGTGTATTGATTTCCGGGTTTTTGCCTTTCATTATTTTGTATGCTTCTAAACCTCCAACAGCTCTATTTGCTGCTCCGGAAGGCGCTGTTAAGGAGACCGTTTTTATGAGTCTATCGTCTAATTCAAAAGAATGTATTCTAGGTACATCACTAGAAATTAAGCTTAATTTTAGATGATAATCTTTTAGGTGCTTTCGGAAAAAATACTCTGGCCCGTTTTTACTATTACCACCGGTAAAAAGTAAGGTATCCACGTTTTTATACATTTTCAAATAGGCTATGAGGTCCCTCAAAACCACATTTTCCATGCCTAAGTCCGATGCATCAATCTTTGAACGTTCTGCACGAGAAACGATATCACAGACACCAATCTTTTGTTCTGTTAAAAATTTTTTTCGCTGTAATATGGCTCTATCGGTAGTTTCATACGCTAATTTTAGATTGAAAATTTTGTCTAAAATAGGCCAAAGCTGTCCGTCTTTGCTGCCATAACAAAAATTAACATCGCCTTCTTTTAAAATGCCTGTTGTAAATCTTGGTGGAGGTAATGTCCCAACAATAAGTTTTGTAGCTTCTTTAAATAAAAAAGGCTCGTAAGGATGCGTATGTTCGAATATCTTTTTTAACATTTCGGTTATAGAGTTCGACCCTCTACAGGAAGGTAGTCAGCAAAGCTTTTCGTAGCGGTCTGGCCACTTAACAAGTACTCATAATTTTGACTTAATTTTTTCCCTAACTTTTAAAATGAAACCTACAGGTTTTTGTCTTGGCATTTAAAATATGGTTATGGCATCATATCAGCTCCATTAAAAAAGAGCGGCCGACTGGTCTGCATAAAAGGCAGCTTCAACTAAATATTTTAAATTGGCACAATCGCTTTTTAAAATAGAATTATATTAAGCCGAATTTCGACTAGCATTAATATTACCATACAGCGAACGTGTTACAATTTTTTCATACAATTCTTTAAACGAAGAGTCCTCCCCTATTTTCTGAAGTGCATATTGTTGAATTACCAAAAGCGGTAAAACAATGTTCTCTCTGATCTTTATAGATTCACGAGAAATGGCCTCTTTTTCCATTAAAATATTCATATCTGAAATAAGCAACAACATTTCCTTAGATAACTGATATTCATTATGAAGAATGGTCCAGAATTCACCGTATTCTTTATCCTCTTTCATATAACTGGTCAATTCAAAATAACACTTAGACAAAGACATCATACTATTCGACATCAAAGTTCTAAAGTAAGGTACTTTTTTATATAAAGATTTTACCTCTTCCAGTTGACCTTGATCTTTTAACGTTTTTATGGCTGTACCCAAACCAAAATAGCCCGGCACATTTTGCTTTAATTGACTCCATGATCCCACGAATGAAATAGCTCTAAGATCCGAAAGTTCTAGCTTTGCCTTGTTTCCCCTTTTGCCTGGACGACTGCCGATATTTGCCTTGGTATAGTATTTAAGCGTACTCATATTTTCTAGGTAAGGCATAAATTTATCATGATGTTTTAAAGCATCATATTTTTCAAAACTAAGATCAGAAAGTTTTTCAATTAAACTTCGTTCGTTCGGTGTAATGATATTCTCTTCTTCGAAAAAATCATTAGACAAACCGGCAGTAAGCAATTGCTCACAATTATAGACAAACTGTTCTTTAGTCCCGTAAGTACTCGTTATGGTTTGACCCTGAATGGTTAATTGGATTTCGTTATTGGCGATTTCCTTGGTTTGTGAGGCATAAAATCGATGAGTTTTACCACCACCACGAGCTGGTGGTCCACCACGACCATCAAAAAAGATGGCTTTGACCCCGTTTTTTAAACATACGTTCGATAAACTTTCTTTTGTTTTTAAAATAGACCAATTGGCCTTTAAATAACCACCGTCTTTAGTGCCGTCAGAAAAGCCAAGCATTATGGTTTGCTTTGTACCTCTTTGATCTACATGAGATTTATAAGCCGGCATATCAAAGAGTTGTTGCATGGTATGCGCTGCACTTTCCATACCTATCATGGTTTCAAAAAGTGGAACGATGTCAAAGGTAATTTCATCAGATTTCCAACCTGTCCATTTAAATAAAGCAAAAACAAATAAAACAGAAAAAACATCCTCAGAATTACTTATAATATAGCGATTGCAACCTTCTTCGCCGTTTTTTTCCTGAATGGACTTTAGCTGCGCAATATTTTTAAGCGTATCTTTCGTGATCTCATCATCGAAATCGTCTGCAGACAATTTGAACTCTTGATGCAGCAAAAGTTCCGTTAAAGCTTCATTACTTAGTTCAGACAAATCGCTTTTTATGAAGCTATGTTTCTTTAATATCTCGGTCATCACCCGAATGTGCATGCTATGATCTTGGCGAATATCTAAAGTGGCAAAATGAGTTTTAAAAATGTTCACCTTGTCAATAAAAAAATCTAAATCCTCTAAATACAATTCGTGATATTTATCTATTAAAATTTGTCTGATATGCTGTAAAGGCCTTATGATATCTTTATACCCCACGTGTTTTTTGGGGTTAAACATAGCCGTATATAAATCTGATCGCAATTGATTAATTTCATCCTGCAGGTCCGTAAACGTTAATTTTTGTTGTAATTTTTTTAGATCATTATAATAGCATTTCATTAAAGTAACGCGCAGCTCATCCGCAACATCACTGGTGACATCAGCGGTAACAAAAGGGTTTCCATCGCGATCACCACCGGGCCAGAACCCTAATTTCATAATGTTATAATTCTCGAATTCTGAAGTATTAATATTTCGTTTGAGATAGGCATAAAGCTCTCCTACAGCTTCATAATAGACGTTTCTTAGAATGTAGATAATATTCTTAGCCTCGTCTAAGGGTGTTGGCTTTTTAGAATTAATAAGTGAGGTAAGTCCTAATTGCTGTAAGGTAACATCAATTTCGTCTATTTTATCTTCTAAAATAAGGCTTCTAAGCTCAGCGATAATATCTAAAACTGCTGGGGTGTAAAATTGTGTTGGGTGTGCTGTTAAAACAATACGTGCACTAAACGTAGATAATTTCTCCGCTATTTTATCCCAACTTTTATTTTTATCTACTAATTCAAAATAATCTTTAATGGTTAAACTAGTGCTGTGTTCGTACAATTTTGGAAAAGCGGCGTCTTCAACACTATCGTACAATACCACTTGACGCTCCACGTATTGAATAATACGAAACATAAAATCAATACGCTGTTTTTCGGAAGCAATGTCTACATAATTTTTAAAAAAAAGTTCTAAAATTTCCTTTGGATTTTTTCCTGATTTTAAGCCTTTTTGACATTGATCTAACATCAAAGGAATTGCCATTCCAACATTTTCAATATTGCGATAGGGTAAATTCAGAAATAAGCTGTTATAAACAGTGAATTTATTATTGACTGATTTTTTAAAAACTTCTAATCGTTGTAATTGCTTCATAAATTTTGTGTCTATTTTAAGCTCATCTAAGATTCTTGCTAATCCAGTATCCCTTTCTTTATTTATCTCTTAAAAGATAGCACAAATTTAAGACTTTTAAGAGATGCTCATCATTATAAAAAGACACATATTGAACCATTTTTGTTGCATATTGTTAGTATTTTAATGCTTAACTATTCAATTGTTAAAACAATTGAAGTTCAAAACTAGGTTTTTATAAGCGTAGTAAGTTTTGGGATTTGGCGATAAAAGTCTTATTTTTATTTAAAACAAGAACTCATGGGAAAAGGAGATAAAAAGTCACGTAAAGGTAAAATTTCTAATAATTCATTTGGGGTAAGAAGACCAAGAAAAATAAAAAGAAGACCAAGTATTGAAGAGAAAATCGCCATTAAGAAAAAGAAGTAATGGATAGCTTGTTTTACGATCGAAAATTTAAAAAGCCTGAAACCAACTACCGGATAAAAACCGGCTCGTTTTCTTTTAGAGTATGTTCTTGACTAAATAAGTAGCCGTCTAAATTAAAGCTTTTTATATCGTCTAAAGTCTCCGCTTTAGTATCGATAATATAACGCACCATGGATCCTCTTGCTTTTTTAGCAAAAAAGCTAATTATTTTCAACTTGTCATTTTTCCAATCCTTAAAAACTGGGGCAATGACAGGAACTTTTAGCCTTTTTACATCAATAGCCGAAAAATATTCGTTACTGGCCAAATTTACAAATAGTTCGCCCTCGTTTAATTCGTTATTTAAAAAGCTAGTGATGTCATTTTTCCAAAATTCATACAAATTTTTATTTTTGCCAACCCCTAAACTAGTACCCATTTCTAGACGATAAGCCTGCATCAAATCTAAAGGTTTTAAGACCCCATAAAGTCCTGATAAAATACGAAGACTATTTTGTAGATTATCTATTTTGTCTTTAGAAATGGTCAAAGCATCTAGACCTTGATACACATCACCATTAAAGGCATACACTGCTGCTCTTGAATTTTCCGGTGTAAACGGCAGCGAAAATTGTTGATTTCGCTCCCAATTTAACTGGGCCAGTTGGTCTGATATATGCATTAATTTGGACAGATCCTTTGGTTTTTTCTTAGCCAAAACTCGGTTTAGTTGCTCAGCTTGCTTTAAAAAATTAGGCTGTGTATAATCTAGTATTGGTAATTTACTTTCAAAATCAAGGGACTTCGCTGGAGAAATTACTATTTTCATTTTTGATACTTTTTTCTATGAGCCACTACATGGCATGTTTTTATTACGAATTCTAAAATTACTAAAGATTTTTAAAAAGAATTGGTCATCGATAAACCTAAAATCAATACCGCTATTACAGAAATCTATTCCTCCGAAATGCTGCTTTTAGAATATTGACGCCATTTTTCGATACATGCATTCATATCTTCAGGAATTTCAGAATCAAAACGCATAAATTCTCCGCTGGTAGGATGAATAAAACCTAGGGTTTTGGCATGTAGTGCTTGTCTGGGTAATAATTTAAAGGCATTTTCTACAAACTGTTTGTATTTCGTAAACGTAGTTCCTTTCAGCACTCGTTCACCCCCGTACCGTGCGTCGTTAAATAAGGTATGCCCAATGTGTTTTAAATGCACACGAATTTGATGTGTTCTACCTGTTTCTAATTGACAAGAAATTAAAGTTACATAGCCTAAACGCTCAAGAACTTTGTAATGAGTTACGGCCTCTTTCCCTTGGTCACCATCGGGAAAAACAGACATCTGTAATCGGTTCGTAGGATGTCTACCTACGTGCCCTTCAATGGTGCCACTCTCATCTTCTACATTTCCCCAAACCAAAGCCACATATTCGCGCTCACTTGTTTTATCAAAAAACTGTTTAGACAAGTGCGTCATGGCAACATCGGTCTTCGCAATTACTAATAGCCCAGAGGTATCTTTATCAATTCGATGCACCAATCCAGGACGCTCATTTCTGTTTACAGGTAAGTCTTTAATATGGTGCAACAAGGCATTTATTAAAGTTCCAGAATAGTTGCCATGTCCGGGATGTACGACCATTCCGGCTGGTTTATTCACGACCATTAAATCTTGATCTTCATAAACAACATTGATAGGAATATCTTCAGGAACTAATAAGTTTTCGTGTGGAGGATGCTCAAACAAAACACGTACGTGATCGCCTGCTTTTACTTTATAGTTTTGCTTTACCGCCACATCATTTACCCAAATATGGCCTTCTCTTGCAGCATTTTGAATTTTGTTCCGTACTGCATTTTCGATAAAGTTCATCAAAAATTTATCTACACGCAAGGGTTCTTGCCCTTTGGATGCTGTGACACTATAGTGTTCAAAAAGCTCATCTTTTTCTAGCTCAGCACCTTCTTCTTCTTCGATCATATATTATTCTTCTGAGGCCGACTTCACTTTTGAACCTTCACTTTCGTACCCATTACCGCAAACCAATTCTACTTTTGATGTTTTGGGAAGTTTATACCCTTCTTCAATATATTTCCCTTTATATTTTATGCGATACACCATGTCTTTCCCAAATTCATCAATATAAGTTACACGTTGTACGTCTAAACCAACAGCTCTTAGTTTTGCCGTTGCGTTGCGCAAGGTTACTTGTATTATGTCGGGAACACTTACTTTTTTATACCCTGATGGGTTTACTGTAACATATACTTTTCTATTTTGTTTTACTTTGTTACCCGCTGGTGGGTTTTGCTCTATTACAGAAAACCTAGGAAAATCTGGATTGTAATTTGCAGAGTCTAACACTTCATACCGCAAATCTGCATCATCAATAACTTTTCGCATTTCAGTAACTGTTAATTTAGCTAAATCGGGCACTTCAACAAATTCACCATGATTTGTTGAATTATTTAACCATTGCAAAACTCCAAAAATAAAGACCACTAAAACGACCAAAGCCAAGCCTAGTTGTATTAGGAACGTTTTACTTTTTAAAAAGTTGAAAAAATTTTTCATTTTATATCATCTTATTGGGCAAAGATAACAAATGACCTTCAACAAATGAATAGGATAAATTAAAATGTAGTTTTCTTTAAGCTGCACTAAAAATAAATGCACCTTACACCCTAACCAAAGTAGTTTTTTCTTTACTTTGATCTTCAATTAGGTTTATTTTTAAAAGTCAATGTATGAAAAAGAAGATTGCCATAATCATGGGTGGTTATTCAAGTGAGTATAAAATATCCCTCAAAAGCGGTCATGTGGTCTATAAATTTCTAAATACCAAGAAATTTGAACTTTTTCGCATTCATATTTTTAAAGAAAAATGGGTATATGTGACAGAGACCAATGAAGAATATCCTGTAAATAAAAATGATTTCTCCATCGAAGTAGACGGTCGTAAAATAACCTTCGATTGCGTTTTTAATGCCATACATGGTTCGCCAGGGGAAGATGGACTTATGCAATCCTATTTTGAGTTGTTAGGCATTCCACAAACTTCCTGTAATGCCTACCAAGCCGCCATTACATTTAACAAAAGAGATCTACTGAGTATTCTAAAACCATACGGCATTAAATCGGCGATTGCCTACTATTTAAACCAAGGAGACCCATTAGACCTTGATGCGATTATACAAAAAGTAGGCTTACCCTGTTTTGTAAAAGCCAATAAAGCCGGTAGTAGTCTTGGTGTTTCAAAAGTCTACACTAAAGAAAGTTTAATTACAGCCATTGAAAATGCCTATGTAGAGGACGATGAAGTTTTAATTGAGGCTTTTTTAAATGGCACTGAGGTGTCGGTCGGTGTTATCTCCTATAAAGGAGAAACCCTTGTGTTACCCATAACTGAAATTGTGTCTGAAAATGATTTTTTTGACTATCAAGCAAAATATGAAGGCAAATCCAAAGAAATAACTCCGGCTAGAATTTCAGAAATTCAGCAAAAAAAAGTGATAGAAATGGCCTTAAGAGCTTATACTGTTTTAAAAATGAAAGGCTTTTCAAGAAGCGAATTTATTTTTATTGATGACGAACCCTTTATGCTTGAAATGAACACAACCCCAGGCCTAACGGAAGAAAGCATTTTGCCGCAACAGGCGAGAGCCGCTGGAATTTCGTTACCGGACCTATTTGAAAATGCCATTCTTGAAGCTTTAGCATAAAAATTAGTAATTTTGCCTCATTTAAATGTCGATCTATGAAACGTGCAATTTTCCCTGGTTCTTTTGATCCGCTTACTTTAGGCCATTCAGATATTATTCAAAGAGGCTTAACGCTTTTTGATGAAATTATCATTGCCATCGGCGTAAATTCTGATAAAAAATATATGTTTTCATTAGAAGATCGGCAACGTTTTATCAGAGAGGCTTTTGCCCAGGAACCAAAAATTAAGGTACTTACCTATGAGGGCCTTACGGTAGATTTCTGTAAAAAAGTAAATGCCAGTTTTATTTTAAGAGGTTTAAGAAATCCTGGTGATTTTGAATTTGAAAAAGCTATAGCCCATACCAACCGAAAATTATCAGAAATCGAAACCGTTTTTTTACTTACCTCTTCTGGAAAATCATATATTAGTTCATCCATAGTCAGAGACGTAATTAAAAATGGGGGAGACTACACAGGTTTAGTCCCAGATACTGTAAGAATTTGAGGTTTAATGAACTACTACTCCTTTAATTTTTTACTCAAAAGAATAAAATTCTGACAAAAAAAAGTCTTCATTTGATCCAGCGAAAAATTAAAATATCACCTAAAATGTCGTAAAGTCTCCTTATGACAACTATTTTCAGCAAATACACAACAATACTAGTCCTGTATTCGGAATACTTTTTACTTTAGTAGGAAATTTATTACCTATTTTGAAAAACGAAATAAAAATAAATAGCCATTACCTGATAAAACAACTCCCAAAACCTACTTCGTATGTGGGGTTAAATTTTGAGGTTGTACATATTTCAGATAGCTGGAAAGAGCACTATGGTCCTTTTTTTAATGAGGCTGTTGGTACAAATATTTTAGAAAATTTCCCCTCACTAGCCTCTTCTTGGAAATCAGATTTTGAGAAGTGTTTTTTAGGGTATTCTACGGCTCCGGCTAGAGATTCGTTATTCTTTAATGGTAAAACACTTTGGCTAGAATGGATTTTAAGCCCTTGGTTTGATGAAGATGAAAATGTTATTGGCGCTATTATTCAAGTTGAAGATGTTTCTGAAATGGTAAAAGTACAGCAAGAGTTAAGTAAACTAAAAATCCTTGTCGACGTAAAAGCCGAAATTGCAAAAATAGGAAGTTGGGAATTTAATGCGGTAACCGATGAATTGTATTGGAATACTATGACAAAAATACTTCATGAAGTTCCACTCGATTTTGAGCCAAATATGAAAACAGCCATCGATTTTTACAAACCAGGAGATAGTCAACTTAAAATAACCGAATGTGTAAACCGCAGCATTAAAAACGGTGAACCATGGAAAGAAAAATTACAATTAACAACGGCTAAAAATAACGACATTTGGGTAATGGCAACGGGCAAACCATTATTTCAAAATAATACGTTAATAGGCATTATTGGAACTTTTCAAGACATTACTGAAGAGGTTTTAGCTGCACAAAAAACAAAAGAGAATGAACAACTACTTAAAACATTAATCGATCATCTACCACTTAATGTATTTGTGAAAGACCTAAACTCTCGCAAAATAGTAGTGAACAAAGCTGAATGTGATTATATCGGCAAACCCTATAATGAAATAATCGGAAAAGATGATTTTGAGCTTTACGATGAAAAAGTGGCTCAAATTTCCCGAGAAGAAGATCTTTCTGTTATAAAAACTTTAGTTCCTATTTTAGGGGCTGAAACAACAAATACCAAATTAAATGGAGAAAAGACCACCTTTTTAACTTCAAAAATACCCCTAACCGATGAACATAATTGTGTAAAAGGAATAATTGGCTTTAGTTTAGATATAAGCCAAATTAAGCAAAAAGAAGAACAACTAACAAGATTAGTGAACATCAGTAATTTACAAAATAAAAAATTAGTAGATTTTGCTCATATCATTTCTCATAATTTAAGATCGCACACCGCTAATTTTTCTATGTTATTAGGTTTTCTAATTAAAGAAAAAAATGAAGTAGAGAGAGATAACTTACTTCAGATGCTTATGAATTCATCAGACAATTTATTAGAGACCCTAGATAATTTAAATGAAGTAGTAGCTATTAACTCTACTAAAGTTTTAGAAAAAAATAGCATCAATTTAAGCATTACCACAAGCAGTATTTTAAATAACTTAAAGCATCTTATTAAATCCAAAAATGCCAGCATAACTAATTTAATTCCAACAGATTTATTTGTTAAAGGTCTACCGGCTTATATTGAAAATATTTTGCAAAATGTAATTTCAAATGCCATAAAGTTTGCCAAATCAGATAGTCCTCATGAAGTACGCTTAAGTGCTGAAAAAAGTTCTGGCTATGTAGTCATAACAGTTAAAGATAATGGCTCTGGCATAGATTTGGAAAAAAATAAAAATAAAATTTTCGGGATGTATAAAACCTTTCATGAACAGCCTAATTCTAGAGGAATAGGCTTATATATCGCCAAAAATCAAATAGAGGCCATGAATGGAAAATTTAAGATAGACAGTACATTAGGCCTTGGAACCACCTTTAAAATTTATTTAGATGATTGTAATTAATTCAATATTTATAATTGATGACGATTCTATTACAGTTTTCGGCATTAAAAAATTGCTTTCATCTGTAGTTATTTGTGATCAAATTACTTCCTTTACGAATGGCAAAGACGCTATTCAGCTCATAAAATCAAACATTACCAAACCCGAAGATCTCCCTGATGTCATATTTTTAGATTTAAATATGCCCATAATGGATGGCTGGGGATTTTTAGATGAAATTATTACCATTCCAACACAAAAAATAATGACCATAAACATTGTTACTTCATCAATAAGCCATAGCGATAGAGAAAGAGCAATGACCTATAAACTCAAAACCCAACACAGACTTACCTACAATACAAAACCTTTGAATAAAGCAGAAATTTTAAAAATAACTAGTACTTCACAACAAGACATTAATTTTTGATTATTTTTGAGCTTTTATATTTTAAGAGTTGCATATACTTTTTAAAAAAGATAAATCTCAAAATCCATGAAATTTTTTCAAGCCCTTTTTTTAATCCTCTTTTTAATTTCTTGCGAATCTAAAAAAGAAAACGAAACGACAGCGTATATCACACAATTTGAAATTTCAGAGGGGAAAGAAACAGCTACATACGCAGAGACAATTGAGTTCTATATTCAACTAGCTAAAAAATTTCCTGAAATTAATATTCAGACCATTGGTGAAACGGATAGCGGATTTCCACTTCACCTGGTTTCCTTCAACTTAGATAGCGAATTCAATTTTAAAAAAATACGAGAAAACAAAACTATTATTCTTATCAACAACGGGATTCATCCTGGAGAAAGTGATGGTATCGACGCCACCATGTTACTGTTTAGGGATATGGCTGAAAAAAAAATAAATGCTCCAGAAAATACGGTGATAACTACCATACCTATTTATAATGTTGGCGGGGCATTAAACAGAAATTCTTCAACGAGAGCTAATCAAAACGGACCTGAATCGTACGGGTTTAGAGGTAACGCTCAAAATTACGATTTGAATAGAGATTTTATTAAATCGGATACAAAAAACGCTAAGACCTTTGCCTCTATCTTTCATTTAGTAAAACCAGATGTTTTTATTGATAACCATGTAAGTAATGGTGCAGACTACCAATATACATTGACACACTTATTTACCCAACACAACAAATTAGGGTTAGATTTAGGGGCTTACCTTCACTCAGAATTGATGCCAAAATTAGAAAAAAGCCTTTCAGATGTAAAATGGGATATCACACCTTATGTCAATGTATTTAACAGTGTTCCTGAAGACGGATTTTCACAGTTTATGGACCATCCGAGATATTCTACGGGCTATACTACTTTATGGAACACCTTAGGCATGATGGTAGAAACTCATATGTTAAAACCTTATAAGGATAGAGTTGAAGGTACCTATGAACTCATGAAACAAATGATTTCGATTACCGAGACCGACGGGCAACGCATCAAAGATTTAAGAGCAAAAAGTCATCAAGAACTATTAAAATTAAAAGAATATCCTTTAGCTTGGGAATTAGACACTACCCAAGTAAGTACGCTACATTTTAAAGGGTTCGAGGCTGACACTATTCTGAGCGAAGTCACTGGTTTTCCACGCCTTAAATACGACCGAAACAAAGCATTTACAAAAAAAGTAGCTTATCAAAATTACTTTAAACCAGCGCAACATGTAAGTATCCCTAGTGGGTATCTCTTAAAAAAAAGCAACTACAAGATAATAGACCTACTTACGAAAAACGAAATTCTATTCACCCGTTTTTTAAAGGATACAATTATAGAAGTTGAGTCTTATAAAATCGAGGATTATAAAACGCGTCAAAATAGCTATGAAGGCCATTATCCGCATTATGACACAAAAGTTTCGACAACGACCAAAAAAGTACAATTTTACCAAGGTGATATTTATATCGCCACACAGCAAGCAGGTATTCGATATATTTTAGAAACCTTAGAACCCTCGGCGATAGATTCATTTTTTAATTGGAATTTTTTCGATACCATATTGCAAAAAAAAGAAGGATTTTCGCCTTATGTTTTCGAAGATATTGCTTTAGAATTATTGCAAAAAAACAGGGTATTAAAGGAAGCCTTTGAGCTTAAAAAATTAAGCGATGAAAATTTCAAAAACAATTGGTATGCCCAATTATCATTTATATACGAGCATTCTGATCATTACGAACCTGCCCATTTACAATACCCTGTGTATCGATCAATGAATCCAATTCACATGGAAGAAGTAAAAAACTAATCGTCAAATAATATTTTAATATTGGTGTAAGAATTCTCCAGTGCTTTGGCTATTTTATTTGGCCCTTTCCAGCGCACTTTTTCAATCCCTTCATCAGCTTGACCCATCAGTTCGCCCTTATAGCTTGTTTTCATGGCATACCAGTGTACTTCCTTGAGTTTGTAATCACCATTTCTTTTGAAAATATGGTAGGTGGTCATTAAAATATTTTCAATTTTAAGTCCTTTTACACCCGTTTCCTCTTCAACCTCTCGTAAAGCACATTCTTCTAATGTTTCTCCCTTATCTAGTTTTCCCTTAGGCAGATCCCATTTATTGTTTCTATAAATAAACAACACCTTACCTTCTTTATTGGTTACTACCCCACCCGCAGCGACCACTAAAGGAATTTTTTTAGTAAATTTATTCAGAATCTCCTCGTTATTAGGATGATATATATAGGCTACAGCTACTTTATTTTTAGCAAGTAGATGAATAGCTTCCTTTATTGATTTTTGATTCAATAAAAAATATTTGTTATTAGCTATATCAGAGAGTTTATTTGTCAAAATCAACTGAGCCTCATTAACAAAAACTTTATACATTTGCATTATGGTTTTAAACAAAGACAACGCTAAAAAAACGGCAGAGCTTCTATTGCAAATTAATGCAATTAAGTTGAATCCTGAAAATCCTTTTTCATGGGCCTCAGGATGGAAATCACCTATCTATTGTGATAACAGAATTATCCTATCCTATCCAGCTATAAGAAATTATGTTCGGGAAGAAATGGCGAAGCAAGTAGAACACTTATACGGCAAACCAGATGTAATTGCTGGTGTGGCGACAGGAGCTATAGGAATAGGCATGTTAGTTGCCGATTATCTAGGGCTACCCTTTATATATGTGCGTCCTGAAGCAAAATCGCACGGAAGGCAAAATAAAATAGAAGGAGCCTTAGAGAAAAATCAGACTGTTGTTGTCATTGAAGACTTAATAAGTACAGGCAAGAGTAGTCTAAACGCTGTAAAAGCCCTAGAAGAATCCGGAGCAAAAGTGAAGGGCATGCTTGCAATTTTTACCTATGGCTTTGATGTTGCTACTGAAAACTTTAAAAATCATAAGCTTGAATTACACACTTTAAGTGATTACGACCACCTTATTCAACAAGCATCAGACACACATTATATAAAAGAAGAACAATTTAAAACATTGCTAGAATGGAAAGCGAATCCATCGGCATGGCAACAATAGAATTATGCATATAGAAACTCCAAAAAAAACAATTGCAAAAAGTCAGCAAGAAGTCTATAATTTTTTGATTGATGTAAAAAATTTTGAACACTTAATGCCTGAAAATATTAGCAAATTCGAAGTCATTAGCGAAGAACGCTTTCTTTTTGCTTTAAAAGGAATGCCCGAAATTGTGTTACAAAGAAAAGAAATGGTACCACATACTAAGGTTGTTTTAGGCGCAGCAAGTGAAAAGTTACCTTTTACCCTAACTGCCACTATTATAGAAATAGCAGCAAAAGAAACTGAGGTGGTTTTGAGTTTTGAAGGAGAATTTAATGCGATGATGGCCATGATGATTAAAAATCCAATCACCAATTTTATGGGCACTTTGTCAGATAATTTACAAAAGGTTTAATACATCAATTTTATTTCCTTTAAATCGTATGCTTTCCATAACTGATCTTCCACTTCTACTTCTAGTTTTCCTTCTTCAGAAACACTTCTGATGATCCCTACAAAAAGTTGATTGGTTGATAGTTGATTAAATGTTGACGCCTTATTTTTTTTAAATAGAACGCTTAAATATGCTTCTTTTAAGAATTCCTTTTGCCCGTTTTTTAATTTTGCAAAAAGCTCTTCTAAATTTTCAGCAACAGCAATCAAAATCGAGTCCAAGTCAAAAGTTTTGCCTTTTAATAAGTGCAGGGAACTTACCTTGGGTAAGGAATTAAATCGCGTCTGATTTACGTTTAAACCAATTCCAATAATTGAAGTGGTTATTTTTTCACCAGAAAGCATGTTTTCGATTAAAATACCGCAAATTTTCGAGTTTCCTGACAAAATGTCGTTAGGCCATTTTATGCTTAAATCAGGTATTTCCAAGGCTTTTAGAACTTGATAAATCGCCAGGGAAACGGTAATATTTAAATAAAAATGATCTTGCGCAAACAAAGCTTCATGATGTTTTAAAATACTGAATGTTAGGTTTTTACCTTCTTCTGATTGCCAACTTGACCCCATCTGCCCCTTCCCTTCTAGCTGTTCTTTTGCAACCACTATAGTAAAATCGGCAAGTGTGCTACTCTTACTTAATTTTTTCAGGTAAACATTTGTAGATGCTGTGGCATCAAGTTTGATTAAATGCATGTGTTAACTATTCTATAAATCTTCAATCTTATTACCCAAAACAATAGTTAAAAAAACAAAAATATAATAACTTTGCAAAATTAAATTTTTTGAATGCAGAAAAAGCAAGCAAGCGTAGATGAGCTCATAAGTGTTATTCTAGAAGGAATAGAAGAAGTAAAGGGCAACAATATAAACATACTTGATTTAAGAAAAATTGAAAACACCGTTTGTGACTATTTCATCATTTGCAACGGAACTTCAAATACTCACGTAAATGCAATAGTTGGCTCTATTCAAAAAACAGTCAGCAAAAGCATTAAAGACAAACCTTGGCACGTAGAAGGTTCAGAGAATTCAGAATGGATTTTAATGGATTACGTCAATGTAGTGGTGCATGTTTTTCAAAAACACGTAAGGGAATTTTATGACATAGAAGGACTTTGGGGAGATGCAAAAGTAACGGTAATCGAAAATAGCATTAAATAAGATAAAAAATAATGGCGAAAGAAAATAATACAAGCCCTAAAAAACCAAAGTTTAACTCTTGGTGGATTTATGGAATAATTGCAATTTTATTAATTGGCTTCCAAATATTTAGCAGTACTAATTTATCAAGTACTGAAAAAACAACAACATCAAAGTTGCAAGATTACCTTAGAAATGGTGATGTTGCCAAGATTCTTATCGTCACAAATACAAGGCAGGCAAAAGTTTTTTTAACCGAAGAAGCTTTAACGAAAGATGTTCATAAAACCGCAGCGAATAAGCCTTTTGGTATGTCCGGGACGGAAACGCCACAATACGTGCTCGATTATGGTGACCCTCAGAACTTTGAAAACGATATTAAAAGCATAAAAGCGGAGAACAATTTAGATACCGTTATAGATTATACCACAGAGTCAAACGTATTTGGTGATATATTATTAAGTATTTTACCCTTTGTGCTTATCATAGGTATTTGGATCTATTTAATGCGAAGAATGTCTGGCGGCGGCGGCGGTGGCGCTGGTGGCCAAATTTTCAATATTGGAAAATCTAAGGCAAAACTTTTTGATGAAAAGACAGATACAAGAACTTCTTTTAAAGATGTTGCCGGTTTAGAAGGTGCCAAGGAAGAGGTCGAAGAAATTGTAGATTTTTTAAGAAATCCTGACAAATATACTTCTTTGGGAGGTAAAATACCGAAAGGGGCATTATTAGTGGGCCCTCCTGGTACCGGTAAAACGCTTTTAGCAAAAGCAGTAGCTGGTGAAGCAAAAGTGCCTTTCTTTTCATTGTCTGGTTCAGATTTTGTGGAAATGTTTGTAGGCGTTGGAGCCTCCAGAGTGCGTGACTTATTTAAACAAGCAAAAGACAAATCTCCTGCTATCATCTTTATTGATGAAATAGATGCAATTGGTAGAGCTAGAGGGAAAAATAATATGACAGGCTCTAATGATGAGCGTGAAAACACCCTAAATCAATTGCTTACTGAAATGGACGGTTTTGGCACCAACACCAATGTCATTGTCTTAGCTGCTACGAATAGGGCCGATGTTTTAGATAAAGCCCTAATGCGTGCTGGTCGTTTCGACAGACAAATTTATGTAGATTTACCAGACATCAGAGAGCGTAAAGAAATCTTTGAAGTACACTTACGCCCTATCAAAACAGCAGAAACTTTAGATTTAGATTTTCTAGCGAAGCAAACACCAGGTTTTTCTGGAGCAGATATCGCTAACGTTTGTAATGAAGCTGCACTTATAGCGGCTCGTAAGGAGAAAAAGGCAGTAACGAAACAAGACTTTTTAGATGCCGTGGATCGAATTGTAGGTGGTCTTGAGAAGAAAAATAAAATTATCACTCCAGGAGAAAAAGAAACGATTGCTTATCACGAAGCTGGTCATGCAACCGTTAGTTGGATGCTCGAGCATGCAGCGCCCTTGGTAAAGGTTACTATTGTCCCAAGAGGACAATCCTTAGGAGCGGCTTGGTATCTACCAGAAGAGCGCCTTATCGTTAGACCTGATCAAATGAAAGACGAAATGTGTGCTACTTTAGGAGGTCGAGCAGCCGAAAAAGTTATTTTCAATAAAATATCTACGGGAGCGCTGAGCGACTTAGAAAAAGTAACGAAGCAAGCAAGAGCCATGGTGACCATTTATGGTTTAAATGACAAAATAGGGAATTTAACCTACTACGATTCTTCAGGTCAAGATTCTTACGGTTTCTCAAAACCGTATAGTGAGGAAACAGCTCAGACCATTGATAAAGAAATTTCAATATTAATTGAAGAGCAATACAAAAGAGCCGTTGAGCTTTTAGAAAACAACAAAGACAAACTTACTACCTTAGCGACGCGTTTATTAGAAAAAGAAGTTATCTTTAAGGATGATTTAGAAAAGATTTTCGGCAAAAGGCCTTTTGAAAAAGATGTGGCTGAAGAAGCTGCAGCTAAAGCTGAAGAAAATTCAAAATTGGAAGAAGACCAAAATAGTAACATGGAGCCAACAAAAGAATAAATAGTATTTTTGAATTTTAAATAAATGGGGTTATTCGAGAAACTCTTTAGAGGAGGTAAAAAAAAGGTTTCGACAGAAACTGACGATACTAGAGGTGTTCACATGCCCGATCTCGATATTCCTGCCGATGAAAAATTCACTATTTATTTCAAAAAAAATGGAGGTAAATTCATTTATTGCGTCGACTTTCAAGATGTAAGGCAGGCGTTAAGCGATATTATTGAAGAAAACAATTGGAAAGAAATGCCTTTTTTCGCTATGGATGAAAGGCTCCAAGCCAAATTTGCAAAAGAAGCCATTTCTTTTACCAACAAGAATACCGAGTCCGGAATTTTTTTTACGACCTGTGAGCATCTAGTAGCCCAAAATGGATCTATTTTGATATGCTCTAATCAATTACGAGAAAAAAAATTAGACGAATTACCAGATAATTTTATAGTATTTGCGACTACAAGTCAATTGGTCTCTTCCATTGGGGAAGGTTTGAAAAAAATAAAGAAAAAACACCAAAACGGTATACCTTCAAATATCACAACGATTAAACATTTTCAAAACTCAAAAGAAAATAAAAATGATTTTCTAACCTACGGCAGTAGTTCTAAAAATTTGTATCTTATACTTTTGGAAGATTTATAGAATGGGAGAAGTTTTTAGGAGGTTAATTACAGGTATTGTTTATGTAGTGCTTTTGCTTTCCGCTATATTTTTAAGTTCTGATGCTTTTGATTTCTTATTTATGGCTTTTGGCTTAGCTTGCTTGTACGAGTTTAAACGAATGACACATCTAAAAGGCTATTACATTTTTGCCGCTTATCTTGGCCTGTGGTGGATTTTTATACACTTACTGCATGGGTACAACTACAGCGCCTCGGTCATAAACGTATTGATGTTCGTTACCATAACCATTAATATCATCTTGTTGTTTTACTTGTTTTCAAAAAAAGAAATAAAGTACAACACGCTACAAAAATTCCTTATCGGGCTTTTTTATATTGGAGGAGGCTGTATTTTTTTGACCATGATTCCCTACCAAAATAATACATTTGCTAAATTATTAATCATGGGCTTTTTTATCCTGATCTGGGTAAATGATTCTTTTGCCTATTTGGTGGGAAAAACCATAGGAAAAAACAAACTATTTCCAAGAGTATCTCCTAAAAAAACATGGGAAGGAACTATTGGTGGATTGGTGTTCGCACTAGTTGCGGCTTATTTTATCGCTCAATATGAAACTAGTTTATCGCTTCAACAATGGCTTATCCTTGCCTTGATTATTGTGATCAGCGGCAGTGTTGGCGATTTATTAGAATCTAAATTTAAAAGAGACGCCGGAGTAAAAGACAGTGGGGCTATATTACCTGGACATGGAGGAATGCTAGATCGCTTAGATAGCCTTGTTTTTGCTGCACCCTTTGTATACTTAACCTTAAATATATTTAATTATGTTTCATAAAGAAGGACAAAAAATTATTTTAATAAGCTTTTTTCTTGCGGCTATAGTCATCCTTGCAGCGAATTATTTCATACCAATTTTTTGGCTTAAAATGGCCGTACAAATCATAGCACTTGCTTTTTTAATTATTGTTTTGCAATTTTTCAGAAACCCTACAAGGAAAGTACATAAAGATTTTAATGAAATTCTAGCTCCTGTTGATGGTAAGGTTGTCGTAATTGAAGAAGTTGAGGAGAACGAATATTTCAAAGGCAAACGCAAACAAGTATCTATTTTTATGTCACCCATCAACGTGCATGTTACAAGATACCCTGCCAGTGGACAAATAGTGTATTCAAAATATCATCCTGGGAAGTATTTAGTGGCTTGGCACCCTAAGGCTAGTGAGGAAAATGAACGCACCACTATTGTCGTGAAAACACCAAAATTTGGCGAAATACTATACCGACAAATTGCAGGAGCCTTAGCGAGACGAATTGTCAACTATGCGGAAAAAGGAGATAGTGTTCATCAAGGTGACGATGCTGGTTTTATAAAGTTTGGTTCAAGAGTAGATTTATTCTTACCTTTAGATTGCGCAATTACAGTTAAGTTAAATCAGAAAGTTGTAGGCGCAAAAACATGTATAGCAAGTATTGTAAAAAATGAAGATGCCTGAAAAACTGGAGAAGGACTTTGTAAAAGCGGTTAGTTTCATGAATAACTACACCGAAGCACTCCCCGCCGATTTACTTTTAAAGTTATATGCCTATTATAAAATAGCCAACGAAAACTTCGAAAATCCAGGCAGTAGAACACCACTTATTAATGCCTTTAAAGCCAACGCTTTATTTCAAGCAAAAAACTTATCTAGAAAAGATGCGATGATGAAATACATCGCCTTAGTTAAAAAAGAATTCATCGACAAGCAGTAACTTCTATATTGTTTTTTTCAATCTTCCGAGTATTCTAGTGCGCGTAAAATAGAGCGCACCCCAAGCTGATCCTAAAAAGTAAAAAAGAATCAGGTAACTTCCATAAGGTATAACCTGATTTAAGCCAAACCAATTACCAGTAATACCTATAAAAGTAACCCCTAACAATGCCCTAAAAAGCTCAAGGTATTTTGCATACGGATTCCCATCCATCAGCAAAGTGTATGAGAAGATCCCAAAAAATAGAAAAGCGCCGTAGGCTAACAATCCTTGAAAACCAATAGCACTGTAATTATAGAACATAAATAATAGTAATCCTAAATGCATGAGCATTTGCAGTATGATATATAGTTGAAAGGCAAAAGTTGCCGGGGTATCATACCGTTTAAAATTATACACATCTTCAATAATTGTAACAGGGTATTTAGCCACGACGTCTTTTGGTCTCCATCCCGTGGGCATAAACCATATTCTTATTTTATCGTAGTAGCTATTTGTGCGCCAAGCATCTTTAAACAATTGGGCAAAATGTTGAAAATTTATATAGATGGGGTTCCATGTATTGGCCGGTTTTAGAATTCCAAATTGAGGTGGCACCTCATCCAATTCCTCTTGAAATGTACCAAAAAGCCGATCCCAAATAGAAAGTATTTGCCCCAAGTTTTTGAAAATATATTCTGGATTAATCGCATGATGCACTCTATGCTGTGAAGGTGTTACAATTACATACTCTAACCAACCCATTTTACCGATATGCTTGGTATGGTACCAAAATTGTGCAAATAAATGAACAGGAGCTAAAATTGCAATGACCTTATAAGGAACTCCCAATAGTGCCGCAGGAATTAATAAAATAGAGAAATACCCTATGAGATTCGAAATAGGCTGGCGTAAGGCACAAGACAAGTTAAACTCTTCACTGCTGTGGTGAATGACATGTTGATTCCAAAAAATATTTATTTTATGACTTAAACGATGATTCCAATAGCCAGCAAAATCAATCGTTATAAAGGCAAGCAACCAAACCAACCAAATAGCTTTAATAGTTGTTACTGCTAAATGTTCATATAAAAAGGGATAACTAACCACAACCAAGGCCAAGCCTAATGAATCTTTTACAATGTTTGTTAAGCCAGAACTGATACTCGATACCGTATCTAGCACTTTATAGGTTTGCTTTTTGACAAAATGACCATAGCTTATTTCTATCACCAATAAAACGATAAAAAAAGGAATGGCATAAAGTAAAGCATTAGCATAGGTTTCCATACCACACAATTTAAAAAAGTAATATAAAATAACAAATTAAAATTACTATTAAAGATAAAAAGAGTGCTTGGAAAGCCTTTTAAAAAAATTACCAATCAATAGGCCTGTAATCTTTTAAAAATTTACCGCACCAATGTTTTCCTGTATTGATACCGTCTATTAATGGGTCTAAAACACGTGCAGCCCCATCAACAATATCTAAAGGAGGTTGAAAATCATGCACTTCTTGTTTCTTTTTAGATAATTCCGCAGGATCTTCATCGGTTACCCAGCCCGTATCTACAGCATTCATAAAGACACCATCTGTTGCAAAATCTAAAGCAGAGGTATGGGTCATCATATTTAAAGCTGCCTTTGCCATATTGGTATGAGGATGCCTATCTTCTTTGTAAAATCGATGAAACTTTCCTTCCATCGCCGATACATTAATGATGTGTTTTTTACCTGTATTTTCTTTTCGCATTAAACGCGAAAGCCGGTTACACAATACAAAAGGAGCAACAGCATTCACCAGTTGTACCTCTATCATTTCAGGCGTTTCTATTTCGCCTAACCTCAATCTCCAGCTATTGGTTTTTCGTAAATCTACTTGTTGTAAATCAGCGTCTAATTGCCCTTCTGGAAAGACTTCTTTAGTAGACAATGAAGTATCAAAACTATACGGAATCTGTGATAATTTTGCCGATGCACGAATCCCAATACCAGGTTCTGGTGCGTGCCAAGTAACGGCTAAGGTATTGTTTTGTTGGCTTGAGGTATTTTTACCAAGCGTGTTTAATTCATTTAAACAATACAAATGATCTTTTAGTACTTGCTGCGCAGCTTTTGGCATATCGGCAACAGCTAGTTCTTCATTTCTCATTAAATGCTGATAAAAACCAGCAGGCCTGCGAACGGTTTGCGCTGCATTGTTTATTAAAATATCTAAGCGATCATACTGTTGTTCTATAAAATTACAGAAAATTTCCACACTCGGAATATGACGCAAATCTAAACCGTGAATTTTAAGGCGATGCCCCCATTTCGAGAAATCATCTTCTTGGGAAAATCGCAAGGCAGCATCTACAGGAAATCTGGTGGTTGCAACAACAGTGGCTCCAGCACGCAATAAAATTAAGCTAATGTGGTAGCCAATTTTTAACCGAGAACCGGTTACAATAGCCACCTGCCCCTCTAAATCGGCAGTTTGAAAACGTTTGGCATAGTTAAAATCCCCACAATCTTGACACATGGTGTCATAAAAATGATGCAACTTGGTATATACCGTTTTACAGACATAACAATTTCTTGGAGATTCTAATTCTTGCTCCTCCAAAGATTTTAATTTTGGTGCTTCTAATAAAATAGGTGCTTTAAAAACTACAGCTTCACGAGCACTTCTGATACCTGTTTCTTTACGTGCGTGCTTATCGCGCTCTATCATTTTGCGTTTAGCAATTTTTTCGGCGTCTTTTTTAGATTGCTTGAAGGCGTCTCGATCAGGTCGGGACAACCTGCCCGCCGCCTTTAATAGCGCTACACGGTTTTCTTCTGAAAGTGCTAAAACAATATGAGAGGCGTCAACTAATTTTTCAAGTGTACGAATACAGTTGTCGATCTCTCCTTGACTAATTTTTTCCTTAGTCTTCTCCCCCATTGCGTTTGATGCCTCAGAATTCATATATCCAATTTTTCTTTTGATAAAAACGGTACAAATGTACAGCTTAAATAAGATGTATTTTTATAATTGTTTTTGTTTAAGTAGTAAGAAACCTCATGATTTAAGGTCTAGAAAAAAAAGCCTGAGATGAACCTTTTTTAATCCCCATTGATGCGTTTCTATAATATTTCTGCTACTAAACATATTGAACCTCAGTTTAACTCGGCACTTCAAAATACATTGGCAATACGCACAGTATAGGCTCCTTCTTCTATACTACTCTTGTCTCCAAAACTTTTTTACCCTCTAAATAGCCAATCATAAGGTCTCCTGAATTCACTTTCCCCACACCAAGAGGAGGTGTACCCGTTAAAATAATATCCCCAACATTCAAGGTCATAATCGATGAAACATAAACGATTAATTCTGCCAATTTGGTAATCATATGACTACTATTCCCTTTTTGAACTTCAACTCCATTGACTTCAAAGGAAAAATTGATATTCTCTACATCTGGAAAATCAGCAATCGGATAAAACGAACCTATGGGGGTGGCCCCATCAAAACCTTTTGCTAAATCCCAAGGACCTTGCAAGCCTCTACTGGCAACTAAAACATCTTTAGCCGTTAAATCGTTCGATAAGGCCACTGCATCAATATGGTCTAGGGCATTTTGGAGCTCGGCATTTTTACAGGTTTTCCCAATTCTAAACGCCAATTCAGCCTCATACCACACCTCCTTCGAAAAAGAAGGCAAAACCAACTCTTTATTGTCCTCCAAAAGGGTGGTATCGGCTTTCGTAAATATAATGGGGATTACTTTTTCCGACGGCATTTCACGTACATCAGTCACGTAATTTTTGCCTATAGCGACTATTTTCATTTTTTTCTAATTTAATGGTAGACTTTAAGCTGTATGCCATAAGCTGTTTTCTCTTTAATTATATTTTTTAATACTTTTAGTCTAGACCTACAAGGAGATTTGCAGAAGAAGTAAATGACACCTTGCAGGTCGTTTTTTTCCATCAACCTTCAACTGTCAACGAACAACCGACAACCATCAACGAACAACTATTTAAAATCTTTAATTTTGCTTTAAGTTTTAGTCTATATGCTTTAGTCCTTTTTTTTACTTTTTTCCAACAACAAAGCATTATCAGCAACCTTGTCTTTTCTCTCTATTCTTTGTTCTATTTTCTTTCGACATTTGACTTTTACCCAGCAACCTTTTTTAGCTCCTCCATGGAAGGCAAGGCAGCGCTTTAGCTATTGCAAACTCGCCAAACTCTTTTCTAAGGTTTCAATTTTAGCTTGAGCATCGGCTTGCTTTTGATGTTCTATAGCAATCACCTGTTCTGGTGCGTTACTTACAAAGCGCTCGTTAGACAACTTTTTTTGAACGGAAACTAAAAATCCTTTGGTATATTTTAGTTCTTCTTCGATTTTCTTGATCTCTGCTTCCACATCAATTGCGCCTGCAATCGGAATAAAATATTCGTTGCTTTTTACTCGAAACGATAAAGCACCCTCAACGGCTTCGTTTACGTAAGAAATATCAGAAACATTCGTCAATTTTTTGATCACTTCATCCCAATCTGGAGAAATTTTACCTTCATTTAAAACCGCTAAGGTTAAATACTCCTTCATGGGAATATTTTTTTGTTTTCTGATGGTTCTAACTCCTGAAATTACTTCAGTGGCAAAATCGAATCCTGAAATTACAGCATCAGATACAGGCTGCGCTAATGGCCATTTGGCCACTACTAAAGCTTCTGCAGGCGTACGCTCCTTGATATGCTGCCAAATTTCCTCTGTAATAAATGGCATATAGGGGTGTAATACCTTTAAGTTGTTTTCAAAAATAGCAATCACAGCCTCAAAGGTAGTTTTATCGATAGGCTGCTGATAGGCTGGTTTTACAATTTCTAGTAAGGACGAGCTATAATCATCCCATACCAACTTATAAATGGCCATTAAAGCATCCGAAATACGGTATTTACTAAAGTGATCTTCAATTTCTAAAAGTGTTTGGTTAAACTTTGAACGGTACCATTCGATGCCTAATTTCGCAGCTTCGGGTTGCGGAAGATCAGCTACTTCCCATCCATTTACGAGTCTAAAACCGTTCCAAATTTTATTTGCGAAATTTTTTCCTTGTTGACATAAGGCTTCATCAAACATTAAGTCATTCCCCGCTGCGGCACTTAATAACAAACCAACACGAACTCCATCTGCGCCGTAGGCTTCAATTAGGCCTAAGGCATCAGGTGAATTTCCTAGAGATTTAGACATTTTCCTCCCTTGCTTATCACGTACCAGCCCAGTTAAATATACATTCTCAAAAGGTGGTTTATCGCGGTATTCATAGCCTGAAATAATCATCCGAGCCACCCAGAAAAACAAAATATCAGGCCCTGTAACTAAATCATTGGTAGGGTAATAATATTCAATTTCTTTATTTTCGGGTTCTAAAATTCCGTTAAAAACGCTAATAGGCCAGATCCAAGAAGAAAACCAAGTATCCAGTGCATCTTCATCTTGCTTTAAATTCTCCGCTAAAAGCGCTGTGTTTCCTGTTTTTAGTTTTGCTTTCTCGAGGGCTTCCTCTTTGCTTTCTGCCACTACAAAATCTTCGGCTCCTTCGCCGTAGTAGTATGCGGGAATTTGTTGACCCCACCATAATTGACGAGAAATATTCCAATCGCGAATATTTTCCATCCAATGACGATAGGTGTTTTCGAATTTTTTAGGAAATAGTTTTACCTCATCTGTTGCTAAGACGGCTTGAATGGCTGGCTTGGCCAAATCTTCCATTTTCAAAAACCATTGATCAGATAAACGAGGTTCAATAACAGCCTTGGTACGCTCCGAAGTTCCTACTTTATTTAAATGGGTTTCGGTTTTCATCAAAAAGCCTTTTTCTTCTAATTCTTTGGCTATTTCTTTGCGAACTACAAAGCGATCTTTTCCCTTGTAATGCAAGCCATGGTGATTTAAAGTGGCATTCGGGTTCAAAATATCAATAACTTCTAGCTGATGCTTTTCACCCAGCGCCTTGTCGTTTACATCGTGGGCAGGCGTTACTTTTAAACATCCTGTTCCGAATTCAATATCTACATACTCATCTTCAATGATGGGAATTACACGACCACTAATAGGAACAATTGCCTTTTTACCTCGTAAATGCGCGTAACGCTCATCGTTGGGGTTTATACAAATAGCAGTATCGCCTAAAATAGTTTCAGGTCTTGTGGTGGCAATGGTAAGCACCCCTGCCCCCAAAGGAGGTGTGTTTCCATCTGCATCAGCGACCTTGTAGTTGATGTAATATAAATTTCCTTGTTTTTCTTCATAAATTACTTCTTCATCCGATAAGGTAGTAAGCGCTTCTGGATCCCAATTCACCATTCTAAAGCCCCGATAAATAAGTCCTTTTTCGTATAAATCCACGAAAACCTTAAGTACAGAAGCAGACATATTGTCATCTAAAGTAAATTTAGTTCTATCCCAATCACAGGAACAGCCTAATTTTTTTAATTGCTCTAAAATTACGCCTCCGTATTCATCCGTCCAATCCCAGGCATGTTTTAAAAATTCTTCACGTGTCAAATCTGCCTTATCAATTCCTTGCTCTTTCAGTTTTACGACTACTTTTGCCTCGGTTGCAATTGATGCATGATCTGTGCCAGGCACCCAACAAGCATTTTTGCCCATAAGGCGCGCTTTACGAATCAAAACATCTTGAATTGTATTGTTCAACATATGGCCCATATGCAATACTCCCGTAACATTTGGCGGTGGTATTACGATGGTATAAGGCTCTCTTTCATCGGGTATAGAATGAAAGTACTTATGGGTCATCCAGTAATCATACCAACGTTTCTCTACTTTTTGAGGTTCATATATTGATGCTATTTCCATGTTTTGGTATACTTTTTGTACTAATTAGTAGTATCTTCTTGAGGAATCATTATTGTAAAGGAGTATAAAACTCTATTTAATTGCCTCTTGAAATACGAAACAAAAATAAGTAACGTTATTAGATAACAAAAGAATTTTGAGATTCAAGTGAAAAACTTTAATTTTGAATCTTACCCAAAACTCAAAATGATGAAAAAATTAGTACTAGTTTTATTTGTAGGATTATTGGCGGTTAGCCTTAATGCGCAAGAAAAATCAGCAAAAATCGAATTCAAATCGGATACTGTTGATTACGGTAATATTGAAAAAGGTTCAGATGGTCTTCGTGTATTTCAATTTACAAATACTGGAGATGCTCCATTAATTATTAGTAAAGTGAATTCTAGCTGTGGATGTACCATCCCAAAAAGCCCAGAAGGACCAATTTTACCGGGAAAAACAGGTGAAATTCAGGTAAAATATGACACCAACAGAGTGGGCCCTATTAGAAAAGCAATTACGGTTATTTCTAATGCTGACACTCCAACTGTGGTCTTAAAAATTAAAGGAGATGTTAAAGATACCGTTGTCATTCAATAACGAAGCACCTTGAAAAATTAGAAAAGCGCTAACGAAAGTTAGGGCTTTTTTTTTGGCCTAAGGCTAAAGCTATGAAGGAGTGCTGATGGATGAAAACAAAGAGAGCGATGAATACTTGTAATACGAATTCTATGAAAAATCGGTGACCTTAATAAAAATTGAAAGGAAACTAAAATAAGTATTCGCTCTTATTGTTTTGTAGGGAATGATTCTGCATTTTTGTAAAAATATTAGTCAATGCCTGCGATTTCAAAGAAAGGTTTATCCATGCCAGAGTCTCCCATCCGAAAATTGGTTCCTTTCGCTGAGGCTGCCAAAAGAAAAGGCATCAAAGTCATCCATTTAAATATTGGACAACCTGATATTAAAACACCTGCGGTGGCACTCGATGCGGTTAAAAACAATACCATTGAAATTTTAAGCTACAGTAAAACTGAAGGTTTTGATTCGTACCGACAAAAATTAGTTGCCTATTACGCTAGGTATAATATTCATGTCAGCGAACAAGATATATTAGTCACCACAGGAGCATCAGAAGCCTTATCGTTTGTTATAGGAAGCATTGCAGATAACGACGAAGAGATTATAGTTCCGGAACCCTTTTATGCCAATTACAATAGCTTTACTATTGCTTTTGGAGCCACAATAGTCCCTATTCCCTCATCTATTGAAACAGGTTTTGCACTGCCTAGCATGGCTTCCTTTGAAAAAGCAATTACACCGAAAACCAAAGCTATTTTAATATGTAACCCCAATAACCCTACCGGCTATTTATATACTCAAAACGAAATTCATCAATTAGCGCAGCTGGTAAAAAAGCACGATTTGTTTTTTATCGTGGATGAAGTATATCGTGAGTTTGTCTACGACGGCAAAAAACATTATTCTGTTTTAGAAGAGAAAAATTTAGAAGATCACGCTATTGTGATTGATTCTGTATCTAAACGTTACAGCATGTGCGGTGCAAGAATTGGTTGTGTAGTTTCTAAAAACAAAAACCTAAAAGATACGGTGCTTAAATTCATGCAAGCTAGGTTGTCGCCTCCTACCTATGCTCAAATTGCCAGTGAAGCTGCCATCAATACGCCAAAAAGCTATTTTGAAGAAGTTCTTGAAGAGTATTCGAGCAGAAGAAATTTAATGATCCATGAATTACAAAAAATACCAGGAGTTAAAGTTGTAGCGCCACAAGGTGCTTTTTATTGCATAGTTGAACTCCCCGTTAAAAATTCTGATACCTTTGCACAATGGCTTTTAGAAGATTTTAGTAGCTGTAATGAAACGCTGATGGTTGCCCCTGCCGCTGGATTTTACGCTACTAAAGGCCTAGGCCAAAATCAAATCAGAATTGCCTACGTACTCGAAAAACAAATATTAAAAAGAGCTGTTCATATTTTAAATGAAGCGCTTAACACCTATAAGGTCCATGAAAATTCAGCAGCAGGTATCCCTTAAAAAATACAACAGTTTTGGCATCGATGCAAAAGCAGCTTTCTTTTGCGAAATAAATACGATTGACACCTTAGCCAAAGCTTTACAGCTAACAGCATACACTACTAAATTTATACTCGGTGGCGGTAGCAACATGCTATTAACTCAAGATATTGATGCCTTGGTGCTATACATTAACCTAAAGGGTAAAAATATCATTGCTGAAACAGACGATTACGTTGTTATTGAAGTGATGGCTGGCGAAAATTGGCATGACTTGGTTTTATGGACCTTAGAAAATGATTTCGGGGGCTTAGAAAATATGTCATTAATACCAGGAAATTCAGGAACTTCTCCGATACAAAATATCGGTGCCTATGGCGTAGAATTAAAAGATGTTTTTGTGAGCTGTGAGGCGATGAAAATAAGCAATCAAAAAATAAAAACATTTAGTAAAACCAAATGTGCGTTTGGTTACAGAGAATCGTACTTTAAAAATGAAGGCAAGGGTAAATACATCATCACTTCTGTAGCCTTAAAATTAACCAAGAAAAATCACAAGCTCAATACCACCTATGGTTCAATAGATACCGAATTAGCAAAAAATAATATTACAAACCCCACTATTAAAGACGTTTCGAATGCTGTGATAGCCATCAGAAGTAGTAAACTTCCAGATCCCAAAGTTTTGGGAAACAGTGGTAGTTTTTTTAAAAACCCCATTATTTCTGAAAAAGAATTTAGTGTATTCTCGAAAAATAATCCAGATGCGCCTTTTTATCAAGTATCAAATAAGGAATTTAAAATTCCGGCTGGCTGGCTCATAGAGCAATGCGGCTTTAAGGGAAAAAGATTTGGAGACGCAGGAGTACATAAAAATCAGGCTTTGGTTCTCGTCAACTACGGACAGGCCAGTGGGGCTGAAATTCTTGCTTTAGCCCATAAAATTATGGCTGCTGTTAATGAAAAGTTTAATATTTGTATCTTACCGGAAGTAAATATTATAAAATAAGCCTGATATCAAAGATATCAGGCCTATACCAAACCAAACTAACCAAAATTAAGATTGCGATAACCAGTCGCAAGCTTATACTTATTTCTAATTCAAAATTGTAGCAATCAATTTTATACATTTGCGCTACACTTTAAATACGTAGAAAATTTAATTTTAGATTTTTTTAAATCGTTTTTTTATCATTTTTTTCATGAGCGCACCATTACTTGAAAAACATATTATAGAGTTATTACAGGAACGTAATGAAAAGGCAATATCGCTTCTCTATGAAAATTACAGTGACACCCTATATGGTGTTGCTTACAAAGTGGTAAAAAACGAAGCCTTAGCCCAAGATGTTCTGCAAGAAAGTTTTGTGAAAATCTGGAAGAAGTCTGACACCTACGACCCAACAAAAGCAAAACTTTTTACATGGCTTTTTAGAATTACTAGAAACACGGCTATCGACAAACTAAGAAGTGGAAAAACCAAACAAGATAAAGAAATCCAAATTGATGTTTCTGACGTATATAAAGTAGGTATTGATGGAGTTAATCCTGATTTTATTGACATGCGAGAGAATCTATTAAAAATAGATTTAAAATATCAAATCGTATTGGAGGCCTTGTTTTTTGAAGGGATGACACAACAAGAAGCAAGCGAAGAATTAGATATTCCTCTAGGCACCATTAAATCAAGATTAAAAATTGGTTTAAGGGAATTGAGAAAAATTTACATAGAACCTACATTGCTTATTTGGCTAACATTTTTAATGTTCTAATTATGATACAAGAAAAAATTAAACTGTTTTTAGATACTGATCTTCTAGAAAAGTATTTATTGGGCACCACCACGAGCTTAGAGTCTAATCAAGTAGAACGATACATTGCGATGTATCCAGAAGTACGCAAAACGTACAACGAACTACAAGAAAATTTAGAAGCCTTTGCAAAATCATATGCGATTAAAAGTCCAGAAGGATTAAAAGAAACTATATTATCTAAAATTAAAGCTCAGAATAAGACCAAGCGTAAATTTATGAATTACGCTATAGCCGCTAGTCTTGCCGCCGTAGTATCGGTAGCGGCTTCGTATTTCTTCTACACGCAAAATCTTACCTTACAGGAAGAAAATACAGTGGTGACTAATCAAATTAAGCTCTTAGAAGAGGATATGAAACAACGATTAGAGGATGTTAGGAATCAATTTATTGTCTTAAACAATCCACAGACTAAAAAATATACGGTTACTGGTAATATCAAAGCGAAAGATTTAAAAGCAGTAGCTTATGTAAATCCAGTGAAAAAGTTATCGTATATCAACGTTCAAAATTTACCGCAGTTAAAAGAAGATGAATGTTTGCAAATGTGGGCAGAGGTAAATGGCAAAATGATTAATCTTGGGATCATTAAAGAAACAGGCACGAAAGACAACTTATTGGCCATGCCTTACGCGAAAAATGCCGTAGGGTATATCACGATTGAACCCAAGGGTGGTAATGATGCTCCAACAGTCGATAATATTGTTGCCAATATTACATTTTAACACAGGAACTAGCAGGCAAATACCGAGTAAAAACAGAACAATTTACTATCTTTGTAGCGGATTAAAAAACTCATAAATTGAAACAAAAAGGAACATGCTTTGTTTCTTGTTGAGAGTATTAATTCTAAAAAAAGGAAGAGATGAAATTAGTATTGTTAACTATCGGATTATTAGCGCTTGCATTCGCAGGGATAGCCATTAAAATTTGGGCAAAAAAAGAAGGAAAGTTCGCAGGCACTTGTGCCAGCCAAAATCCATTTTTAAATAAAGAAGGTGAAGCTTGTGGTTTTTGTGGAAAACAACCCGATGAGCAAGACTGCAAAAAAGATACTGTCGCTTAAAAAGTATTATTTTTTCCCTATATTATTCAAAAATTTGATTTGGACAAAAACCAAGATAAATTATTACATACTATTGCTAAGGCAAAGGCAGGAAATCAAATAGCATATAGTTCTTTATTAGATTCGTTTTGGAGTGATGTTTACAGCTTTCAGCTACTCCGCACTAAAAATGAAAATGATGCCGAAGATATTACGGTACAAACATTTTCCAAAGCCTTTGATAAGCTGCACACGTATGATGAAAACTACTCATTTAAAACGTGGCTTATCACAATTTCAAAAAACATACACGTTGATTTAATTCGAAAGCGAAAAAATAATGTTTTTGAAAATTCGGATAATGGTTCTGAAGCTATAAAAAAAGTATTAGATGTGAGTCCGTCTGCAGAAGACCAACTGATTAGTGAACAAAACCTTACGACCCTATTGAGTCATATAAAAAACCTTAAACCACCTTACCAAAAGGTCATAAATCTTAGGTACTTTAATGAGTTAAGCTATGCTGAAATTGCCCTAGCCTTAAACGAGCCTATAAACAATATTAAAGTAAAACTTCTTAGGGCCAAGAAATTACTAGCAGCAGCCATTAAGGCAACAAAATCGTAGAAGTTTTTGTATTGCTTTAGGACCTAACAGAGCCATTGAGAACCTAAAATTGTTTGTATATTTGCATAAAAAAAACTGAGATGAGTAATTCTACTTTAGAAAGTGTTGCACCGCCAAAAGGAAAACCAAAATGGTTACGGGTAAAGCTTCCAACAGGAAAAAAATACACCCAACTAAGAGGATTAGTAGATAAGTATAACCTGAATACCATTTGCACTTCTGGAAGTTGCCCTAATATGGGTGAATGTTGGGGAGAAGGCACAGCTACTTTCATGATTTTAGGAAATATCTGCACTCGTTCCTGTGGCTTCTGTGGGGTTAAAACAGGCCGACCAGAAGCGCTTGATTGGGAAGAACCTGAAAAAGTGGCTCGCTCTATAAAAATAATGGGCATCAAGCATGCCGTCATCACCTCTGTAGATCGAGATGATATCAAAGACATGGGTTCTATTATATGGGCTGAAACGGTAAACGCCATACGACGAATGAACCCAAATACAACCTTAGAAACCCTTCTGCCCGATTTTCAAGGTATCGAATCGCATTTAGATCGCATTATAGCCGTTAAACCAGAAGTGGTATCGCATAATATGGAAACTGTTAAAAGGCTAACAAGAGAGGTTCGAATTCAAGCAAAATACGAACGTAGCCTTGAAGTATTGCGGTATTTAAAGGATCAAGGGATCAACAGAACTAAATCCGGTATTATGTTAGGATTAGGAGAGTTAGAAGAAGAGGTGATCCAAACCATGCAAGACTTAAGAGATGTCAATGTTGACATCGTCACCATTGGGCAGTACCTACAGCCTAGTAAAAAACACTTACCTGTAAAAGAATTTATTACGCCAGAACAGTTCAAAAAATACGAAGAAATTGGCCTAAAAATGGGATTCCGTCATGTAGAAAGTGGTGCTTTGGTAAGATCGTCTTATAAGGCACATAAACATATCAACTAAAACGAAAACATCTATTTGCCGCTTTACCACATAGGAAATTACATTCTTATCCCTAAAAACAAGGCTCATAGGTTAATTTTATATGAAACAACTAAATATTGGAATTAACGGTTTTGGAAGAATCGGGAGAACTTTAGTTCGTTTACTACAGGACCATCCAAACTTGAATGTAGTTGCTATAAATGATTTAGCTAATGTACAAACCATGGCTCATTTATTAAAATACGATAGTATTCATGGTGTTTTTCAATCGACTATTTCACATACCGAAAAAAGCATCACTATTGGCGCTAAAAATCCCATAGCATTTTTAAATGAAAGTCATCCAGAAAAAATTCCTTGGGGGGATTATGATGTTGATATCGTTGTGGAAGCTACGGGGAAGTTTAAAACTCGAGAAAGCCTAGACTGTCATATGCAAAACGGAGCAAAAAAAGTAATTTTGTGTGTACCGCCAGATGACGACAGCATTAAAATGATTGTGATTGGAGTTAATGATCACCTCCTTAGCGAAGATGATGATATTATTTCAAACGCTTCCTGCACGACCAACAATGCCGCTCCGATGCTAAAAGTTATCAATGACTTATGTGGTATTGAACAAGCCTATATCACTACCGTTCATTCGTATACCACGGATCAAAGCTTGCATGATCAGCCACATAGAGATTTAAGAAGATCTAGGGCGGCAGGACAATCAATTGTGCCCACGACCACTGGAGCTGCTAAAGCATTAACCAAAATTTTCCCTGATTTAGATGGCTTGATTGGTGGATGTGGTATTCGTGTTCCCGTGCCCAACAACTCCCTAACCGATATTACACTTAATGTAAAAAAAGAGACCTCAATAGCCGCGATCAACCAAGCCTTCAAGGAGGTTTCGGAAAACTCCTTAAAAAATATTATTTTTTATACCGAAGATCCTATAGTTTCTATTGATGTGAACAATACTTGTTACTCTTGTACGTTTGATTCATTGATGACCTCTGTAATCGGTAAAATGGTGAAAATTATTGGTTGGTATGACAATGAAACTGGGTATAGTAGCAGAATTATTGACTTAATACATTTAATACAAACGAAATCTTATTTAGATACATAAATTGAAATCTAAAAAACATTGTTTTTATTTGTGCCTTTACGTTTTTTTATTCGTAAGCCAAATTGCTTTATCTCAAGAAAATGAAACCTTACGAGATGAGGTAGAAATGCACGTTTTAGCTTCAAAAAATTACAAAAATCAGGATAAAATAGTTTTAGCACTCAATTCACTTGAAAAAGCTCTGAAAGGTGCAGAAAAAACCGAGGATATTAAACTTATTATCGATTGTTATCACGAGTTTTCCCTTTTGTATTACCATCTTAATAAAATAGACCAATCTGTCTTGTATTGGGATAAAGCGGATACGTTATTAAAAGAAATGCAATACCCTTATGGGCAGGCTTTCCATAAATTTATCGATGCCCTATACCTTTACGAACAACAAAAATATTACCAGGCTAATTATGAGTTAGATAAAGCCGATCAAATGACCAATGTTAGAAATTTAACCCTTCACATTCTTCTAGCAAAAGCATTTATTTATTTAGAACTTCCCAAATATGAAGAAGCCTTAAAAAATTTCAACTCTTTAATTGTCAATAGTGATGCCATAGAAAAAGATTACATTGCTACTAGAGCTTATGTTGGCTTAACAATTCTAAAACTAAAAACAGGAGAACCAGAAAATAGCTTAAAATATGCCGAATCTGGATTAAGTCTAGCCAAAAGTAATAATTTTTATAAGGAAATTTTGGAGTTAAATAGCCTTTTGATCCAAGCTCACGAGGGTTTAGAAGACTATGAGAAATCATTGCAGTATAGTAAAAATATCATAGCCATTAAAGATTCTGTGTACAATGTAGCCAAAATAAATACCGAGGCAGAAACGGCTGATAAAATACTTTTGAATATAACCATTGGCGATAACAACGCTAAAGACAAACAAATTGAAGATTTAAAAGCCTCGGGGAGCAGAAGTGCCATTACGGCAATTTTAACTTCGGCTTTTTTAACCATAATTTCTTTATTAGCCATATCACTTTACAGAAATAACCATATCAAGGTGAAGACTAATGATTTATTACAAACAAAAAATACCGAATTAGAAGCTTCCAGGGACGCCGCGGTGAAGGCCATGGAAACAAAAACTAATTTCTTATCAACGGTAAGTCATGAACTTAGAACACCACTATACGCCGTCACTGGATTAACGCATCTTTTGTTGGAGGAAAACCCTAGTGAGAGTCAAAAAGAACATTTAAAAGCTCTAAAGTTTTCTGGGGATTATTTACTTAGCTTTATCAATGATATTTTACAATTAAATAAGATTGATGCTGATAAATTAGAACCTGTTAATACAGAATTTAATCTTAAAAAAGTACTTACAGAAGTGATTAGTTCGCTACAGCAAAGTGCCAAAGAAAATAAGACAAAAATTGTATTGGAGTATGATGAAAATATTCCAAAAAACCTATTAAGCGACTCCATGAAGCTTTCCCAAATTCTTATCAATTTAGTGGGTAATGGCTTAAAATTCACTAAAGGAGGAGAGGTTACTGTTATTGCTAAGCTTCTGAACCGAATAGAGGATACCGCAACCTTATATTTTGAAGTAAAAGACAATGGTATTGGCATAGACAAAGACCAAGTGACCAATATTTTTGAAAGTTTTGAACAAGGGTCTATACAAATTAACAGAGAGTATGGTGGTACCGGCCTGGGCTTAACTATTGTAAAAAGTTTACTTGGCTTATTCAATAGTAAAATTCACTTAAAAAGTGAACTAGGAAAAGGAAGTTCTTTCTATTTTGAAATTGAAATGGGTTGTAAAAATACGATTATCGATGATATTCCATTTGAAATTGACCAAGAAGATTTTGAGTTCACAGGACTTCATTTACTGATTGTAGAAGACAACAAAATAAACCAAGTCATTACCAAAAAAATGTTACTTAAAAAAGATATGACTTGTGATATCGCTAGTAATGGAACAGATGCTGTAGAAATGGCCTATCAAAACAGGTATGACTGTATCTTAATGGACATTCACATGCCCGGCATCAGTGGCGAAGAAGCAACTATTCTTATAAGAAAATTTAATCAACAAATTCCAATTATTGCGCTTACCGCAATTTCGTTAGACGATAGTTTAGAGAGCTTTTATGCCGCGGGATGTAATGATGTGGTAACGAAACCTTTTAAACCAGAAGTATTCTATCAAAAAATCGGAGAGAATATTTTTACCACCAAACACCCACTTACTTAAAGACTTTCGTTGAGCGCACTTGCCATTCGTTGTTTTCCATTTCCTATAAACTCATGCGCAATAGCAATATAATATAGTTGATCAACCTTGCCTTTTAATCGCACATAATCCTTTTCGGTGGTTACAATAAAATCTTTGGTATTGAACAGCGCTATTTCTTCTTTAGAAAAAAAATGATGGTCTCTATAGCTTAAGTGTACAACTGCAATTCCGTATTGGGTTAAAAATGTGACTAAAGGTTCAGGATTAGCAATTCCAGTAACCAGAGTGATTTTTTTATTTTTTAATGCTTCTAAAGACAATGACCTCTGTTCGTTTACTATAGTCGTAGCGTATTTTAAATAGCTAAACAATACCTTTTGATGTTTTAAAGGCGCTAATTTTTGAGTAATTTGCTGCTGTTTTGCTACTGAAATAAACTCAGGGCATTTGGTGACAATAATAAGGTCTGCTCGTTTAGCTTCTTTTTTCCCATCTCTTAAATTACCTGTGGGTAAGTACCAATCATCCACATACAACCTATCATAAGCGGTTAAGAGTATAGCAAATTTTGGGCTTACTTTACGGTGTTGAAAAGCATCATCTAATAAAATTACATCTGGCGAAATTGTTGCTTCTAAAATTGAAATACCATTTTTCCTATCAGCGTCAACAGCTACGGGAATAGCTGGAAACTTTGAATAAATTTGAAAAGGTTCATCTCCTAATAGCTCCACAGAAGTGGCCGCAGTAGCCATTTGGAAGCCAGCCGATTTTCTACCGTACCCACGACTTAAAACGGCAAGGCTTTTCTCTGGACTTAAAAGTCTTATTAAAAACTCAATCATAGGGGTTTTGCCTGTCCCTCCTACACTTAAATTACCCACACAAATAATGGGTGTTTTAAAGCTTTTGCCCTTAAAAACACCAACATCAAACAAAAAATTTCGAAGATATACAACCAAGGCATACCCTAACGAAACTGGAAAAAGGAATATTCTTATGACGCGCATCGATAACGAAAATATAATATTTTATCTTTGAAAAATAGATAAACCTTTAAAATGATTGTAAAAGATATTACAAACCTGATAGAAGAATTAGCCCCACTAGCCTATGCCGAAGATTTTGATAACGTAGGCCTATTGGTCGGCGATGACCAAGCTCAAGTTTCTGGCGTATTAGTGACACTCGATACTTTAGAAAATGTAGTAGATGAAGCAATTGCCAAAAATTGTAATTTAATAGTCAGCTTTCATCCTATCATTTTCAATGGATTAAAAAAAATTACTGGGGCTAATTATGTGCAACGTGTAGTTTTAAAAGCACTACAAAATAATATTTCGATTTACAGTATGCACACCGCATTAGACAATTCGAAATACGGTGTCAATGCTAAAATTGGTGAGGTATTAGGACTTACAAATTCCAAAATTTTAATTCCGCAAAAGGGCAGCATAAAAAAGCTCAGCACTTACGTTCCAAAAGCAGCCGCCGAAAAATTAAAAGAAGCCTTATTCGCTGCGGGAGCAGGAAATATTGGTCAGTACAGTCATTGTAGTTTTAGCGTTGAAGGCACTGGTTCGTTTAAAGCAGGAGAAAACTCGAACCCCACACTTGGAGAAATAGGAAAAATACATTTTGAAGAAGAATGCCAAATTCACATTACTTTTGAAAAGGCTTTTGAAAGTCAAATAATAAAAGCCCTACACAATCATCATCCGTACGAAGAAGTGGCTTACGAAGTGCACACTTTAGAAAATTACAATCAAAATATTGGTATCGGATTAATTGGTTCTTTAGAAAAAGAGATGAATGAGGCTACATTTTTAGCATTTGTCAAAGAAAAAATGAATGCTTCGTGTATTCGTCATTCAAAATTTTTAAATAAACCCATAAAAAAAGTGGCTGTTTTAGGAGGCAGTGGCTCCTTTGCTATTAAGGCCGCAAAGGCTGCTAATGCTGATATATTCATTACTGCCGATTTAAAATACCATCAATTTTATGAAGCTGAAGATAGCATGATTATCGCTGATATTGGACACTATGAAACTGAGCAGTTTACAAAAAATTTATTAGTTGACTATCTTACAAAAAAAATCCCTAATTTTGCAGTCCGTTTATCGGAAAGTAAAACAAATCCTATCCAATATTTTTAATATATGGCAACAAAAACAGAAACAACGGTAGAACAAAAGTTAAGAGCATTATATGACTTGCAATTAATCGATTCTAGAGTTGATGAAATACGCAACGTTAGAGGAGAATTACCTTTAGAAGTTGAAGATTTAGAAGATGAAGTTTTAGGTCTTAAAACTAGAATGGAAAAGCTAAAGTCGGACGTAGAGACCATCAATTACGAGATTACTGGTAAAAAGAACATGATTGACGATGCTAAAACCTTAATGAAAAAATACACCGAACAACAAAAAAATGTTCGGAACAGTAGAGAATTCAATTCTATCACAAAAGAAGTTGAATTTCAGGAATTAGAAATTCAATTGGCTGAAAAAAATATCAAAGAATTTAAAGCGCAAATAGATCAAAAGAAAGCTGTGATGGCTGATACTAAAGAGCGCCATGGAGAACGTGAAACTCACTTAAAGCATAAAAAAAGCGAGCTGAATGCCATCCTTGCTGAAACAGAAAAAGAAGAAAAAGCATTAATTGCTAAATCTGAGGAATACAAAAATCAAATCGATGAGCGTTTAGTTGCTGCTTACGATCGTATTCGTATGAATGTTAAGAATGGCTTAGCCGTTGTGGCCATCGAAAGAGGTGCTTCTGGAGGATCGTTCTTTACCATTCCCCCGCAAGTACAGGTAGAAATTGCATCTCGTAAAAAAATTATCACCGACGAACACAGTGGTCGTATTTTGGTTGATCCTGTTTTAGCAGAAGAGCAACATGAAAAAATGCAAAAGCTTTTTTCTAAATTATAAGCAATTTATAAGGTACAGATATAAAAAAACCCAAGCTTTGCTTGGGTTTTTTGTTGTTTTGTAGAAAACCAAAAAATAACGTATTTTAAGATAAAAAAATGAAGAAAATAGAAAAGTACGTTTTGGTTCTATGTTGCTTCTTTTGTTCTAATTATGCTATGACTCAAGATATATCTGATTTTAAATGGAAAAACAGAGTGTTAATCCTTGTCGCCAAGGATTTAAATAATGAAGGTCTAACCGCCCAATTAGCAGCTTTTAAAGACTTTTTAGATGATTTTGAGGTGATAGATTTAACGGTATTTGTTAGTACCCCACAAGGCACTTATACTTCTTATAAAACCCTAGTGGATATCAAAGGAATAGCTAGGTACCGAAAAAATAACTTTGAAGGCATCATTTTATTGGGTAAAGACGGTGGCACAAAGTTACAAGAGCCCTTTGTAGTCCCCGCAAAAACAATTTTAAATGTAATTGACGCTATGCCTATGCGTTAAAGAGAAAAAAAATCACAGCAATAAATATGTTTACAACAAGCTTAGCATTAAGTTTTCGACTTTTGTACCATCCCATATTTCTTCAATATTAGGCAGCTGCATCACCTGTTGCATAATAGCTTCTTGGGCATCACCTTCAGCTAAGGCCTCAGCATAAGGGCGATTTGAAAAAGTAACTCTAGAATATACAGGAATCCATTTTTCTGGATGTTTTGCCGCAAAGTGTTTCTCAATCTTTTTTTGTAACAAAAACATTGGATCAGCAGTTTTACTGCTCATTTCCATAAAATTGCGGTAACTTAACTCGGCTATTGCATCTGCATTTGGTTTGCGTTCTTTTTCAAACTCCTGAAAAATGGCTTCCCAATCATCTCCATGTTTTTTAATGATCGCGTTGAGGGCATGAATATCTTCAAAACCAGCATTCATTCCTTGTCCATAAAAAGGAACAATGGCATGTGCAGAATCGCCTACCAAGGCCACTTTATCCCAATAGGTCCAAGGAAAACACTTCATCGTTACCATCGCGCTCGTAGGATTTTTATAAAAATCTTCAGTCAGGTTTTCTATATCGTGCATTACATTTGGGAAATAGGTCTTAAAAAAGGTTTTGGCGTCTTCTTTAGTTTTGATGTTTTCAAAAGAAACTTCACCCTCAAAAGGCATAAATAAAGTACAGGTAAAGCTCCCATCAAGATTGGGCATCGCTATCAGCATAAATTTTCCTCTAGGCCAAATATGGAACGAATTTTTATCTAATTTATAGGAGCCGTCTTCATTTGCCGCTATCGTCAGCTCTTTATAGCCCACATCTATAAAGTCTTGTGAATAATCGAACCTACTTCTTCTTTGCATTTTATGACGAACTCTTGAAAAAGCGCCATCACAACCAAAAATTAAATCGTATTGATATTCTTGCCACTCCCCTTTTTCGGTTTCTCCTGTAAATAATTTTGCTTCAGGAAGGCTTACATCCCAGACTTTTTCTTCGAATTTAAAAATAACCCCTTCTTGCTCCGCTAAATCGATCATTTTACGATTTAAAACACCTCTTGAAATAGACCAAATAGCCTCACCCTCTTTTCCGTATTTTTGGTAGTATTCAGCCTGCCCGACTACGTGCATCGCTCGCTTATCTAAAGGAATTGCAATTTTTTTTATTTCATCCTCAATCGCTACTTCCCGCAAGGCACTCCAACCCCTATTGCTCATGGCCAAGTTAATAGAACGCCCTGAAAATTCTACATTTCGAATATCAGGTCGGCGATCGAAAACGCTAATATCATGTCCCCATTTTTTAAGATATATGGCTAATAAAGAACCTACTAAACCCGAACCTATGATGGCAATTTTTTTTGAAGCTTGTGTCATGTTGTTATATTCGTGAAAACAATATAAGTATAAAAACTAAAAATCCTTCACTTTATCTTGTGAAGGACTTTAAGTATGCTAAAATCTTTTATGGAATAGTAGTACTATTCTAAAATACCATCAACAATACCGTACGCAATCGATTCTTCTGCACCCATCCAGTAGTCACGATCAAAATCTTTTAGTACTCTTTCGTAATCTTGACCACAATTTTCGGCCAAAATTCGGGCACTTAATTCCTTTGTTTTGATAATTTCTCTAGCCTGAATTTCAATGTTAGAAGCTTGTCCTCTAGCACCACCACTGGGCTGATGAATCATCACCTGTGCGTGCGGCTGAATAAAACGTCTTCCCTTCTTGCCAACAGATAATAAAATCGACCCCATAGAAGCGGCTAACCCTGTACAAATGGTGGAGACCGGACTTTTTAAGGATTTAATGGTATCATACATAGCAAAACCAGAGGTGACATACCCACCTGGGCTGTTAATGTATAATTGAATTTCTTTATGATTCTGCATGTCTAAGTACAACAAACGATCTATCACATGTTTGGCAGAATCGTCATCGACCATTCCCCAAAGAAAGACCTTGCGTTCCTCTAACATTTTTTCATCTATAGCTTCTTGTATTTTTCCTTTTTTTGAACTCATTTTTCTTCATCTTATTGAAATTCAAAATTAATCAAAATAATGCTGAAATACTTATCGATTTTAAAAAACTATCTGCAAAAGCCTTTATCTTTGAAAAAAAGAGTTGTCAGTATCAAGCTGATGGTTGATATCAAAAAAACTTAAACCCTGAACTCGAGGCTTTTTAGTCTCTAAATATTATCATTATGAAGAAATTAAGCACAATTTTACTCGTCCTAGCCATCTTGACCCTAACGGCCTGTAAGGATGAAAAAAAGCAAGAAACAATGGTGGCAACGCCCGAATTGACTATTCTGGAGAAAGTAGCAAACGCACACGGCTTTGAAGCTTGGAACACGATAAATGAAATACAATTTACCTTTAATGTAGATCGCGATACGACCCATTTTGAGCGTAAATGGACCTGGAACACGAAAACCAATGAAGTAACAGGGAACAGTTTGGGACAGAGCACCACATACAATAGAAAAATTGTCGATTCGACAACGACCAACATCAATGCTGCTTTTATCAATGACAAATTTTGGTTGCTTGCTCCTTATCAATTAGTTTGGGATGCGAATAATTTTACGTATGATCATGTGACAGTGGCTAATGCGCCTATCAGTAAAACACCCATGCAGAAACTAACAATCGTGTACGGTGCTGAAGGTGGCACTACTCCAGGCGATGCCTATGACTTTTATTTTGAAGATGATTACCTGCTAAAAGAATGGGTTTTTAGAAAAGGAAACCAAAACGAAGCTTCTATGACGACCACTTGGGAAGACTATACCACTATTAACGGCTTAAAAATTGCAAAGACTCATAAAAAAGAAGGTGAGAATTTTAACCTCTATTTTACAGGCATTGAGGTTAAGTAGCTAGCGGTTTATGACTAAATTTCAAAGTACTCCTTGAAAACAAAATCACTTTTAATGAAACGTATGAATGTGGTTAATCCTATGAAATTCACCTATTTTATGCTTCTTTTCACGGCCTTAAGCTATACCCAAAACAAAAAGAGCGCTGTGATCTTAGATAAAGAAGATAAGCAGCCCATTGAGTTTGTGAATATTTACAATAGCAAAGATTTTACGACAAGTAACGAGGATGGAAATTTTTTATTTACATCAAATTTAGATTCCATTTATTTCTATGTTGGTGGATACAATAAATTAAAAGGTACTTTTAATGAGATTGCAGATACTGTATATCTTGAAAAAAGTATTTTTGAGTTAGATGAAATCATTGTAACCCACAAAAAGGGCTTATTAGATATTTTATCGGATGGAATAGAAAATTATGCATTTGAACCCTACAATGAAAAATTCTTATTACGATCTGTCTTAAAGTACAATGATAGCATCGTCCGAATCCAAGATATTCAGGGCAAATTAAGCAGAAAAACACTGTTGTATACGGATGACATAAAGCTTTCAAAAAAGGATTACAAGGTAGAAATTACCAACATGCGTAAAATTGGTGTATTAAAAGACAAGAAAGATGCCTATTTTAAATTTCCTTCCTTTAACTATTTACTCTTAAATTTTGTGCCCTTTGGTATTGCAAAAGATAGTTTTGAGTTAAAGGAACAGGCTTTTGATAATGGCTCCAAAACAAAATGGTATTTCACTTCAACCTATCCCAAAGAATTAGGAACGACAGAAGGCAATTACATCATAAACTCAAAAAATAATGCCATTGAGTATTTTGAAATAAACAAAATTCTAAAAAAATACAACTACCAAACCTCTGAAGATATAAAGTATAGGACCGATAACTTGCGAACAAAAATATACCTTTCAAAGGATGCACGTACGCAAAAATACTTTATAAATTATGCCAAATTCAACACGCGTATAGAAGTTACAGATTTTAAAAAATCTTTTACTTCTTATTATGATCTAGAATTTATTTTGACGACCTCAGAGAATTTTAAGGAAATGAGCGTAAAAAGTAATATCCGGGAAAACGAAGATATTTTTAAACTGCATTATAGGTATAATAAGGAGTTCTGGAATCAAGAAAATCAATTATTATTAACGAATGAAATGAATGATTTTATTAGAAAAATAAAGAACGAGGAAAATAAAATGAATGTAAAAAGTAATTTTTAAAAATTCTAATGAGTCTTATTTAAGACGATACGCTTGATGTTTTCTTTTTTTGTCGAGTTAAGCCAAAAGTAGCTACAAAAATCAGTAGTGCACAGCCTAAAAGCACTAAGAAACACGCTAACAAAGAATACCTATCTGCCAACAAACCTAAAAGTGGTGGAGCACATAAAAACCCGGCATAACCGCTACCTGCAATAAATGAAACTCCTTTAGAAGAGTCTATGCCCTTCACGTTACCTCCAATTCTAAAAACTTCAGGTACCATTACCGAGAAACCTAATCCGATTAATGCGAAACCCGCAATAGCCAAATAGGTAGTGGAAGATAATACCAAAACATAGCCTAAAATTGCTGCACAAGCGCCATAAGCCACAATGCGAACGGGGCCAATTTTAGCACTTACAGCGTCCCCTAAAAACCGACCTAAGGTCATGGTGATTTGAAAACCAAGAAAACCAGCACCCCATAAGGCCTCTGGTGCCATTGAAATTTCTTTTAAGAACAATCCGCTCCAATCTACAATTGCACCTTCACTACCCATGGCTACAAAAGAAATAACGCCTAGTAATACTAAGGGCTTAAATACTTTTAGACTAAAGCTACCCTTATCAACAGGTGCGGCTTTAAGACCCACAATATAGTTGTAAAAAATGACATGCACTACCAAAACTAAGGCTACTGCCATTGCCATATGAAGTGTTGGATTGTTTATTGGACCAATCATAAAACTACCCAATCCTGCCAATACGCCTCCTAAACTAAAAAACCCATGAGAGGCTGACATAATTTTCTGATTGTCTTTTTTCTCCAATTCAGTTACCAAGGTATTCATAGAAATGTCTGTAAACCCATTCGCGGCTCCAAACAAAAAAAGACCCGCCATTAAGCTATAGTAACTAGGAGCTATAATCGGCAATAGGGCAGCAAAAGAACTTAAAACAACCCCGTAGCAGGTTGCTTTTCCTACTCCAACTTTATTAATAATCGTTGAGGCTAGAGGAAATATCGTGAAGACTCCAAGGGATAAGAAAAAAATTGCAATTCCCAATTCCGATTTATCAATCATCAAGTTAGCCTGGACAGTAGGAATATAAATGGCCCAGGTACCAAACAGAATATTAATGCTAGCAAAAACCCATGCAGCAGCAAAGTAACGTGGATTAGAAAGTAGTAAACGAAGTGATTTCATTAAAATAAAGGTCTTTAGGTCAAAAGAGCAAGTTCAAGTTCACACTTCGAATTGTCTCAATGCAAGAATACATGTTTAAAAAGGTTTAAAATGTTAAGTGTTCCGTGTGGAAAGTTAAAAATATTTAGCCATCAACCAAAAACGGACAACGAATGACCATCAACGTAAAACGATTTTCGTTTTTCATTTTCATTTTTCACTTTTCACTTTTCACTTTTTATTTTTCATTAACTAAAATCCCCTGTTTCAACAGATGCCCAAAATGATACATATCTTCGTAGGATGAATAAAATGGTGCCGGTGCCAATCGAATGACATTAGGCTCTCTCCAATCGGTAATGACTCCATTTTTCATTAAAAAGTCGAATAATGCTTTTCCTTGGCCGTGTAGAAATACAGACAATTGACAGCCGCGATCTTTAGGGGTAATAATTTCAAAAGAACTATCGACCTCAGCATCTATTTCGTGTAAAACAAACTCCAAATAAGCGACAATTTTATTGCGTTTTTCAATTAGTGCTTCCATACCTACTTCTTCGAACATGGTTAAGGAAGCTAAATAGGGCGCTACCGATAAAATTGGCGCATTGCTCAACTGCCAAGCATCAGCATTTTCCATAGGATCAAAAGTCGGCTGCATTAAAAAACGTGTTTCTCTTTTAGTGCCCCACCATCCCTCAAAACGTGGAATATCGGGAGTATTCAAATGCCTTTCATGAATAAAAACGCCCGAAGCATGCCCTGGCCCGCTATTCATATATTTATAGCTACACCAAGAGGCAAAATCTACCTGCCATTCGTGCAGTTTTAATTCTACATTACCGGCGGCGTGTGCTAAATCCCAACCTACAAAGGCACCTGCTTTTTTTCCAGCTGCTGTGATTGTTGCCATATCGAAAACCTGTCCGTTGTAATAGTTAACACCTCCAATTAAGACCAAGGCTAGCTCATCGCCCACCGCTGCTATCTTTGCTAAAACATCTTCTGTTCTCCAATGGTTTTCCCCTTCGCGTTTTTTAACTTCCACAATGGCATCATCTGGGTCTAAGCCATGAAACCTAATTTGACTTTGTAGCATGTACTGGTCTGACGGGAACGCTTTTTCTTCACAAAGTATTTTATACCGCTTTTTTGTGGGTCTATAAAAAGAAATCATTAACAGGTGCAGGTTTACCGTTAAAGTATTCATTACAGTAACTTCTGGTGTTTTGGCCCCTACAATTTTAGCTAAAGGTGCTGCCAAACGCTCGTGATAATCCCACCAAGGCTTTTCGGCATAAAAGTGGCCTTCGACGGCCAGTTCAGCCCAATCTTTCATAACTTCATCAATAAACCTTTGCGTGCGTTTAGGCTGCAAGCCCAGTGAGTTTCCAGTAAAATAAATCACTTTTTTTCCGTTTACTTTTGGAAAATAAAACTCGTCTTGATACTTTTTAAGGACATCTTGTTCATCTAATTGTTTTGCAAAAGCTAAGGTATTCTGGAAAGTCATTTTTATTTTTTTATTCAAAATTACAATATCCTATTTGATTAATAGTGGTTTAGACCATTTGATCCTACAATAAGCGCATTTCTATAATATGCTTTTTAAATCCTGCCTTTTCATAGGCCTTTATAGCTGAACTATTATCCTCATAAACCGTTAGTCTTATTTCAAAGATTTCTTGAGCAAATGCCCATTGTTTTAACTCGTGGATAATTAAGTTGTTAATCCCCATGCCGCGGTATTTCGGATCGGTAAACATAAAATGGAGATTCACATATTTTTGATGTGCTAAGTAGGGCTTTGAATTTAAAACAACCGCAAAACCACTACCTACTATAGTATCACTGATCACAGCGACCACTACTTTGCTTGAACTATCTGTAATTAATTTTTTAATATCATAATAACTAATGGGATCCGCAGCAAGTGTAGGGTCAAAAGGCCTTTCTGCTTTGATTATACCCTGTTCAAATTGTAATAAAATGGGTAAATCTGAAATTTCTGCATTGCGAATTGTAATGTCGTTCATGTTATCCTTGTTTACGATAGCAAATAATCTTTATTTTTGTAAAAATACTATACATGCATTTTTTATCACCATTACTTGAGAATTATATTGCTAATAATTCTCAAAACGAACCAGAAGTTTTACGGGACCTCACCAAGGAAACACACCTAAAAGTACTGCAGCCTAGAATGATTACGGGTCATTTTCAAGGGAGGGTTCTCAGTTTACTATCTAAAATAATACACCCAAAGTCGATTTTAGAAATTGGCACGTACACAGGCTATTCAGCCATTTGTTTAGCGGAAGGATTATCCAGCGATGGAGTGCTACATACCATCGATGTAAATGAGGAATTGTATCAAATACAACGCACTTATTTTGACAAAAGCGGATTCGGATCTAAAATCATACAGCACACAGGCGATGCCCTCAAGATTATCCCCGAAATGAATGCAGTTTTTGATTTGGTATTTATCGATGCTGAAAAAGCAAGTTATGACGCCTATTTTGAAGCCGTTATGAAGAAAACAAAATCGGGCAGTGTCATCCTATCTGATAACGTATTGTGGTCTGGCAAAGTCGTAGAACCCTTGCAACCCAAAGACAAAGTCACAGAATTATTACTAGCCTATAATCAAAAGCTGAAAAATGATCCAAGGGTAGAAACCGTTTTATTACCCATAAGGGATGGTATTACGCTGACCCGCGTTTTGTAAATTTACAGTATAAAAGATAAAAAATATAAGCAGAAACTGTGCCGACCAAAGCGCCCATAATTAGATCTATGGGATAATGTACACCTACATAAATACGGCTAAAAACAATGAGTAAGGCCCAAAGGTAAAAAAGCCAGACCCACCAAAATCTATCCTTTAAAAACAAGACGATAATTGTGCTTAGTGAAAATGAAAAAGAAGCATGACCTGAAAAAAAACTATAGCCTACGGAAGCTTCTTGTACTATTCTGATGAGTTCACTTAAAGTACTGTCTGAACTTGGCCTTAAACGCGCTACCCATTCTTTGGTAAGAGACGTTAAACCGTGTACAAATAAGAGTACCGCTAAAACCCAATATAGTTTTGTTAATGCTTTTTTGGTTGTTTCCTTATAAAATAATAGAAAGATAAAAAAAATAAAAAGCGGAGTCCAAGTTGAAAGTGTGGTGATTATTCTCCAAAAAGCATCGTATTTTTCGACTCCTAGACTATTCAAATAAATAAAAGTTTCCCTATCCCAGGTTAACACTTTATCTAACATGCCCCTATTTTCTTTTGATAGAACCTGTTACGTCGCTGACGCTTTCTTTCACTTTATCAATTTCTTTTTTGATGTCTTTTGTGAAATCAGTATTTATTCCTTGCTTATCAGCACTTTTCTGAATTTCTTGCTTAATATCTTCCGTCGCGTCTTTCAGTTGGCGCATGCCTTTACCTAGGCCCTTGGCGATATCAGGAATCTTATCTGCTCCAAAAACCATAACCACGATAAACATGATGAAGAATATTTCTGCACCACTAATAAATAAAAACACAGTCGTCAACATGACTACAAATATAATGAGAAGTTTGTGAGCGCAATAAAAAAATTCACAAAACATAGCATAATTATTTTTAGACATAAACAAGCCTCCTAGGCTCGCAAAAGCGCAGGTCTAGATTTTTAGAAGCATATTGCAAAGGTCCTAAACAAATGAAACCCTATATATCAACTGAATTGATAAATAGGGTTTCAGACACTAAAATTTTTAATGAACTCTAGTTGTTATTTGAGTTTTTAAACTGATCAAAATCAGACTCTTGTTGTTTCTTTGGCCAAGAATTATTGCTGGTATCAATATCCGCAGTCTCTGCTTTCGGATCTATTTCAACACCTACTAATTCTTTCTGAAGCGCCAACATTCTAGTCACTTCTTTGTCGTTCATTCTCCAAATTTCTGGAGGATACGTAATATTTTCTTTACTTCCATCAGCATACGAATACTCCACGATCAAGGGCATTGGAATGCCTCCTGGTTTGGTAAACGTAATTTGGTAAAAGAATTTTGGTTCTTTAACCGCGGCTCTTTCCGCAGCGGTCATATTGTCCATCATAAATTCTTTTAAAGGCGTAGAAATTTCAGAAGGCAATTTACCTTTTTGACTTTCATCATAATCTTCTGTTCCTTCTTCTGCAAGGTACACTAAAGCGGGTAAATCATTAATATTCTGATTTCTAGCAGCCATCATATCTTTCATTCTTTTTGTGGGCTTGTCTGTAACTATATATTTTTTAACATCGCCTACTCCTATATCTACCACATTGGTGGTATAGAACCATCCTCTCCAGAACCAATCTAAATCAACGGCAGAAGCATCTTCCATAGTACGGAAAAAGTCTTCAGGCGTTGGGTGCTTAAATTTCCAACGGTTGGCATAGGTTTTAAAAGCATGATCAAAAAGTTCTCTTCCCATAACTGTTTCACGAAGAATATTTAATGCTGTTGCTGGCTTACCATAAGCATTATTCCCCAGTTGATAAACATTTTCTGGATTAGACATGATAGGTGAAATATAGTTTTGATCACCACTCATATAATTTACAATTTTCGAAGGCTCACCTCTTCGTGATGGGTATTTTTCATTCGGTGCGATAGCTTCTGGAAAGGTTTTTCCAAAATCTTGTTCGGTGATGTACTGCATGAAGGTGTCTAAACCTTCATCCATCCAACCCCATTGACGTTCGTCAGAATTTACAATCATAGGAAAAAAGTTATGTCCTACTTCATGGATAATTACACTTATCATTCCGTATTTTACGCGATCAGAATAAGTACCATCTTTTTCTGGTCGACCATAATTCCAACATATCATTGGGTATTCCATCCCTTGATTTTTAGCATGAACAGAAATAGCTTTTGGATAAGGATAATCAAAGGTGTGGTTTGAGTAGGTCACTAAAGATTGTACCACGGCTTTGGTTGAATACTCTTCCCATAATGGATTTCCTTCTTTAGGATACATGGAAATGGCCATAACGTCTCTGTTGCCCAATTTAACAGCCTGCATGTCCCAAATAAATTTTCTTGAAGATGCAAAAGCAAAATCGCGAACATTTTCTGCCTTTAGTTTCCAGGTTTTTGTTTTGTCGGAAAAACCTTTTTCTGCAGCTTCTACTTCTGCTTGGGTTACAATAACCACAGGTTTGTCATATGATTTTTTTGCAGCTTCGTAGCGCTTCATCATGTCTTTAGAAAAAACATCTTTCATATTTTGAAGCTCTCCAGTACCATCTAAGATATGATCTGCAGGCACGGTAATGTTTACTTCGTAATTACCAAAAGGCAAAGCAAACTCTCCGCTACCCCAAAATTGATGGTTTTGCCATCCTTCTACATCATTGTAAACGGCCATTCTAGGAAAAAACTGAGCGATCACATAGGCTCTGTTTCCATCTTCTGGAAAATATTCGTATCCAGAACGTGCTCTATCAGTAGTATGATCAGGAATATTATAGTTCCATTTAATAGAAAAAGATACTTGTGTTTTACTTTTTAATGTCTCAGGTAAATCAATACGCATCATGGTTTGATTAATGGTATACGGTAAGGCGCTGCCATTCGCTGCTTTTACAAACTCGATATTGAAACCACCATCAAAGGATTCTTTCACATAAGAACTGGCAAAATTTTCCATGGTTGAAGCCATAGGGGCACTAGACCCGTTTCTTAGGTTAGATTTTGTGTCTTTTATTCTCACATTTTGGTCTAACTGCACCCATAAATAATTTAAATCGTCAGGAGAGTTATTGGTGTAAGTAATTGTCTCTTCACCATATAATTTGGCATTTTTATCATCTAAAGTAACATCCATTTTATAATCAGCTTGTTGCTGATAATAATCAGGACCGGGCGCACCAGAAGCTGATCTATAGGTATTCGGAGTTGCGAATTCTTCATACATTTGTTTAAACTTGTTGACATTACCGTGAGGCTCTGCCTTTTGTTTTACTTCTTGTCCTTGCGCACTTAGAATAGTGGCAACAACAAAAAAAAGTGTCGTAAAGTAATACTTAATTTTATACATTGATTTCAATTTAATTAGTCGTTGGAAAATTAAAGCTTTTTTAAGAATTTGTTAACTTTTTAATCCAAGTTTAACATTCCTTTATTATTTGCCCGACTCAAGACAAAGCTTTTCTTTTTATTATTGAGCTTAAAATGTACTACGTTTTGCTGTTCCTCAAATACATCGGTTAAAACTTCATTGATAATAGCGATGTTTTTAATGTTTTTATAATTTACTTTGGGAACTTCTAGGTAGCAAACAATAATATCATTGTCGTACTTTTTTCCAATAAAGGTAAATTGCTTTTGTTCGTCATCCAGAAAAACTAAAAATTTAGACTTTAAATATTTCTCCACATAGCCATCAACCTCGGCTCGTTCTTTTTTGGTAGCCATGAATAGGTTTACATCGTACCGCTCTTTTAATGCCTTCTCTAGATCATCAATAAAAATACGAGAAGTTATTTGTAAAGCATCATCTTTTTCAGAATAGGAAACATTCGTTACACTCACATAAAATTTATGCGCAATAGTAAAGGCCAATAATGGAAGTACTAGGATTAGAAGGCTTTTCTTGAAATTCATTTTTGTTTTATTAAATTGACTTAGGGTAACAAACTTTAGGCCAAAGGTAAGATTTATTCTAAATCGTTTTCTTTTCTAAAAAGGATACTTTTTAATCTTAGAAATTCCCAAACTTTAATGAGATCATTAGCCTGCATTAGGGGAGAAAAGTTAGTATCTGCCTCACAGAAATACACAAATTCATACACTCGGCCTTCTGGAATTTTTAATTCTGAATGAAGAACAGAATCTGGAAAAAAATGCAACAAATCTTCTATAACGACATTTCTTTCATCACGAGCTACCCGCTTTTTAAGCATTTTTGTACGCCCCGAAATTCTATTTAGTATTTTATGTAGATTAATAGATCCGCCAGCCCCTCCATACCCCGCTCCTGCAGATTTAATCCAATTACCACCGTCAGCTTCCGCTAATAAACGTTCACTCTGCGTTTTCTTTTGCACATAAGCATTTGGTAAGCCCAGTGTGGCTGCCACCACAACGTTTTGAGTTTTCATATCTTTGGCCAAATCGCCGGTTAAATTATAAGGCATTACAATGACCTCATCAAGCTCGTTATTAGCTTCTTCGAGCGTCACTATAATACGCTCACTTTGCAACATGGCTGCAGTGACCACAAGTGTTTTCTTTTTGAATTGTACTGCCGAAAAAACGATACTGTCGTTGCGTTGAACCGCTATAGAGAAAAAACCATAGCCATCAGAAATAGTACCTTTTCCACTTGAAATATTCTGAACAGTGACATCTTGCACTTCATCTGTAAACGATTTAATATTTCCCTGTAGTAATTGGCGTAACTCTTGGGCTTTTACAGAAAAAAAGCCAAACAGCAAAAACAAAACAGTACTATATAAGGCTGTATTTTTCAAAATTTCAAGGTCTTTCTAGGGCGTTATTTTTACGGTAAATAACACTCTTGGCTAGCATAATTTCCCATAATCTAAGTTTATCATTAGTTCTTGTGCGTGCAAATTCAGCGTCTATTTCGCAAAAATGCATAAAATCATCAATCTTTTCTTTAGGAATTTTAAGTTGCTTAACATAAAGTGTGTCGTGGTAAGATCTACGAATAAATTCTGTTCGCCTATAGCTACGCTGTTCTGCAGCAAATTCTTTAAGTCGCTTCGTTTCTCCCGTGATAATATTCAATACTTTTATAATAGAACCTCCATTCTGAGCAGAATACAACTGACGTTCTGATTGTGGCATTACTTTTACATTTGAGTTTGGTAGCCCTAAACTAGCGGCCGTAAGCGCGGGAGTAACTTGCATATTATTCATATCTCTTTTCAGCTCACCGGATAAATTGTAAGGCATCACAATGACCTCATCCAATTCTGTCAAGGAAGCTTCTAAAGTCACAAAAATGCTTTTACTCGCTAACATTTCTTGCGACACAACCAACTGTTTTGTTTTGAATTGTATCGCCGAAAAAACAAGCGTATCATATAGTTTTGCCGTGATTGTAAAAAAACCTGCAGCATCGGTAATGCCTGCTTTACTCGCAGAAATATTTAAAACATGGGTGGCAGATACGTCATTATCAGCGCTAATGACGCGGCCTTGTAAGGAATGGTACAAAAAGTCTTGCCCAAAACTTAACGTACTGCAGCAAAATAGAAAAATAAGTGCATAAAAAGTGCCATTATTTTTCATTCAGTGTTTTTTTGAACTCCTTGCTCTGATCTACTAAAAAATCGATTAATTGAAACTCGTTTGTTTTTTTAAGTAGCGATTGTTCAGACATATTGTTATCGCAATAGAACAAAAATTCGTTAATTTTATCTTGAGGCAACTGCAAATCTTTCACAAAAAACTCGTCATCATACACCTGTCGTAATACTTCACTTAATTTTAATTTAGGTGTGGCAACGCTTTCCCCGTCCTCGTTTTTAAGTCCTTTTTTAATAGCCTTAAAAATATTCACAAAATTAAGTCCGTTCTGCATGCCCCTTTCCGTTTGCGATAAGGCAATATTTTCTACCCTAGTGGTTTCGTCAATGCCATAATCAAACTGTTTAAACTCTTCATTTTTTAATTTAATAAAAGCGTCTTCGTTTTCTGGCCCGACCACTATTTCATCGAGCTGAGTAACTTTTTCAGTAACCTCAACAACCAAACGATTATTTTCTAGTATTTCTGAGGTGATTACTACTCTTTTTATTTCATAATTTAAGGCTGTAAAGACGAGCTCATCGCCCACTTTTACATTGATAGCAAACTCACCATTCGCATTGGTAATCACCCCCATTTCAGTAGTTACATTGATCACATTTTCGTTTTGTACATTACTGCTACGATACATCACTTTACCTCTTAAAAGCATGCGACCATTGTCTTGGCTGTATCCAAGTGCAACAAATAGGATTAAAAATAAAGCGATTTGGTATTTTTTCATAATTAAATTGATCGTGTAAACCGTATTAGTGAATGGTTGTACTTTAGTATTTGTTAAGTTTTATATAAAGTAAGCGCAAGTTAACTTCAAAAAAAAGGAAACCTACATTAAACTTTTGTTAATTTGTAAGTGACTTTAAATCTGAGTTATGAAAAAATTGCTTCTAGCGAGTACCTCAACGCTCTTTGGACAAGCCTATTTAGCGTATTTATTACCAGAACTCGAGGTTTTTTTTAAAGCTAAAAAAACAATTACCTTCATCCCCTATGCTAGACCGGGCGGTATTTCTCATGATGCCAATACCAAAATCGTGGCGAAGGCATTTGCTACATTAGGCAAAAAAGTAGTTGGCGTACATAGTTTTAGTAACCCAATAGCTGGTTTGCAAAGCGCTGAAGCCATTTTTACAGGAGGGGGCAATACTTTTTTATTAGTACAACAGCTGTATGAAAAGCAATTAATGGCGGTTTTGAAACAAAAAATTGAGGATGGCACACCCTATTTGGGCACTAGTGCGGGCAGTAATATTGCGGGTGTAAATATGAAAAACACCAATGATATGCCTATAGTTTATCCGCCTAGTTTTGACACCTTGGGCCTTGTTAATTTTAATATCAATGCGCATTATCTAGATCCTGACCCAAAAAGCCAGCACAATGGAGAAACAAGAGAAACAAGAATTAAAGAGTTTCATTGTTTCAACAATGTTCCTGTGGTTGGTTTACGCGAAGGGAGTTTTGTGGCTGTTGAAGGTGAAAAAATTGAATTAAAAGGTCCCTTTAAAGCGCGTATTTTTCTCCCGAACAAAACCCCCATCGAAGGAAAAAACCTATGCTTTAGCTAGCAGCACCAATAGCAAAGTTTATTTTAGTTGTATTTGAACTTGAAATACGATCACTTGAACTAAGCCAAGTGCATTTCAACTTATAAAAAAGGAGATATAAAAGTTTCGTTGTAGTTTTACTGGCTATTATGGAACCTATTTTACTATACCCATACCCCATGAAAACACATTATTTAAAAATATTAGGTCTTGTTTTATGGTTAAGCGCGAGTTTTTCGTCTTTACATGCACAAGTTAAAATCGGGAATAATCCGCAGACCATCAATGCGGCATCGCTTTTAGAACTAGAAAGTAGTGATAAAGCTTTTGTTATTCCTAGAATGAACACGGTTCAAATGAACAACATAGTGCCACTAGAAGGTGCTTTAGTTTATAATACAGAAGCACAATGTTTACATTATTTTGATGGTTTGGTATGGATTAATATTTGTGAGGCTTTTGGGAATAGTATTACCTTCTCGAGTGAATCTCTTGAAAACCCTGGAAATTTTGAAACCATTACCATTACGCAAACCACGCCCACCAATTTTAATTTTGAGGTGGGTATTTTAAATGCAAGTAATATTCAAGATGGCTCTATTATAAGCCCTAAAATTACAGACGGTGCCGTAACCTTAAATAAGCTGGCTACAAATTCAGTAGATAACAGTAAAATTCTAAATAGAACCATACAAGCCGGAAAATTAGCTCCAGGACTTTCCAATCAAGTATTACAAACCAATGAAACAGGTACAGCCGCATTATGGTCTAATTTAAATGCCAGTAGTATTTCAGGTGATAATTTAACAGCCGGGGACGGCTCTATAGTGGTTACAAATGGTGTGGGAGCCACTTTACTTAATACAAATATCAGAGTAACAGATTTAGGAATTACGACCTTAAAATTAGCAGACGATGCCGTTGATAATTCGAAATTAGCCGACAATGCTGTGCTGTCCGAAAATATTGTTGATTTAACAATTCTAGAAACTGACCTTGCTGATGATGCGGTGACCAATATTAAAATTAGCAACGATGCCATTAGTACACCGAAACTTCAAGATAATGCGGTGACTGCTGATAAAATTGGAACTGCTGGTTTAACGGATGCTAATAAAATTTTAGGCACTAGTAGCCTAGGAGATCCTGAATGGCAAGATGCCGCTCAAATTGCTGCTAGCCTTGGAGAAGATGTAACTTCAGCTAATGGTTCTATTACCGGTGTTGCAGCTGATGCTGCCTTAGTTGCCATGAATTTAGAGGTAAACGTAGATGATCTTAGCCTTGAAGTGAATCCAGATAATACCACAGGCCTACAAATAAAAGACGCTGGGGTGACTACGGATAAGATTGATGCAGATGCAGTGGACAACAGCAAATTAGCAAATGATGCAGTGCAAACCGAAAATATCTTAGATGCCACGATAGTAGAAGCTGACCTTGCAGATGATGCGGTGACCAACATTAAAATTAGCAACGATGCCATTAATACGCCGAAACTTCAAGATAATGCGGTGACTGCTGATAAAATAGGAACTGCTGGTTTAACGGATGCTAATAAAATTTTAGGCACTAGTAGCCTAGGGGATCCTGAATGGCAAGATGCAGCTCAAATTGCTACTAGCCTTGGGGAAGATGTAACTTCGGCTAATGGTTCTATTACCGGTGTTGCACCTGATGCTGCCTTAGTTGCCATGAATTTGGAGGTAAATGTAGATGATGCTACGCTAGAAGTGAACGCCATAAACGGACTACAAATCAAAGATGCTGGGGTGACTGCGAATAAGATTGATGCAGATGCGGTAAACAACAGCAAATTGGCAGATGATGCGGTGACTGCTGATAAAATAGGAACTGCTGGTTTAACGGATGCTAATAAAAT
>CAXBCN010000019.1:0-77052 GCA_963974535.1 uncultured Cellulophaga sp. | reverse complement strand
TCGAGTTTTCTTCCTTTGGGGGAGCTAGAGGGGGCTTACTCTCGCCACCATAATCCCGGTATTACTCTTAATTCCTTTTAGATAATCAACAAGCGGTAATTTTGAAACTTCCACAGCACCAGAAGTAGAGGCATGTAATAAATGAATACGCCCATCTTTTTCACGCGTGGCAATACCTGTATGCGTAATGTCTAAACCTTTAATCGATGTGGTTAAGGCAATAATATCCCCAGACTGAATCAAGTACTCATTGGCTGCAATTTGATCTTGCGGTAAAATGCAAATTTCTTGACTGTTTAAGTAATTTTCGGAGGCTTTTATCTGTTGTAAATTAGCATCATTATCTTTTAAAAAAGGATACAATTCACGATGGCTACTCATAAAGTTAATTTCTTTGATGATCGGCGTACCTCCAATTTCAGCGGTAACATCTTCAAGCAAACCCTTCAACTGATTGTTTGCAATCCACTCCGAAAAGTAATGTAAACGAGAAGGATAGCCATTCAATGTACCGTTTTTATACCGAATGGTTTCTAAGTTTTTAGTAAAGTCATCAAAATTTGATTGTTCCTTTTTAATCATTACCGCAAAAGCCAATACATTTTCTATAAAGGTAGTACAATCGAGACCCCGAAAATTAATCACCAAGGCTTCTGTTTTGCCGATTTCTAGGGTTTTTGCAACATAAGGCGTCCCCAAAAACGATTTTCCAATAGCAACTACCGTATTGCCCATTGGTTGCTTTGGCAACTTGACAAACTCCTTAATCTTGTTAGTAAAAGTGGCATTGTCCTGAGCAGAACAAACGATGTGTTGCGAAAAACTATTGCTTGTACATAAGCATGCTATCAAAAAGAGACCTATCTTTTTCATGAAATTGGCTATTGAATTTCAAAAATAACAATTATTACACCAATACCTATGTCTTAAAATGTTTTGAAAGCCTCATGTGATTCTAGATTTTCAATTAAATGGCAATTCGGGTGCGTAAGCTAAAGCTATCACAAAGAAAAAATAAGTTAAGAAAACCACTTGAGGCCTTCAGATTCAAGATTCTTTTCATGTTGTTCCGCTGTATAAAGAACCATACATTGGCATTAATAAATAGCTATGCAACACGACCCACTTTATGAAGTGCTGCCTAAAAAGCATTTCATCAATAACTAAACAAATAAAAAAATGCTTTTCTCGATACTATTCCGTAACAATTTTTAATTTTTTACTACCAATAGTTAAAAGCTTTTCAAACTCAATATTTTTACCGAAATTTAACCGTACACTAATCCTTTAAATACTACCAAATAATTATGGCTGATGATTTTGACTTATTAGAAACCGAATCTAACTCTAAAGAAGCGAAAGTAGATGTGAACTGGGGCAAAGCCGTGGATCAAATGAAATCTAAACTAGCGCAAGAAGACGACCCACAATCACGTCAAAAAATATTAAATGCCACCTTAGATGATGTGGTAGGCATGGCTGAACAAGATAGAAAATCTTTATTGGATGCCATAAAAGACTTAACGGACTATCAGGATGAAGTAGGTATTATTTTTGAAAAATTCTCTACTCTAAATGCCAATGAACAAAAGGTCATTGATTCTGCTCAAAAGGCTTTAGAAAGAGCTAAAGTAGCACTAGAAAATGCTGAAAATGTAAAAGATAATTGGTGGAACAACCTTTGGGGACGTAAAGCAAAGATCAAAAGCCGAGAAGAAGAACTCGCTGCCGCACAAAAAACACGAGATGGCGCTGATATGAAAGCTAAAGCGATGTTTCAAGAACGTATTGAAACGGCAGATGTACAAACCTTACTGAACGAACTGAGCTATAAGAGCCAGGCTGCGGTAGGTCGTTTAAAAACCAGAGAAGTAGAGATTAAAGAGGTAGAAGATAAATTACAAGTAGCCATCGTAGAGGCGAGTAAAAATCATACTAAAGCCTTAGAGAAAAAGCAAGAAACGGAAGATAAACTGGAAGAACAATACGCTCTTTTAAAACAAGCACGACAATCCTTAGAAGAAATATCTGATAAACAGTCTCCAGAATACTCTGAAGCCATCGGAAAAGTGACCACTATTGAACAAAAAGTGGAGGAATTAGAAGGTTTAAAAAACGCCTATACTACGCTTGCTGCTAGTAAAGACAGCTTTGTGCATAAGCACAATTTAACCATTAAGGTGCTCACCTCTTTACGTAGCAATTTACAAACCCACCGTGCTAAATTAAAGAGTGATACCGATGAACGTTTAAAATATTACGATGGGTATGTAGTAGCCTTAAAGGCCAGAACAGACCAAGAATTTGCGGCTATATTAGAACACTTAGGGGTTAAAACAGATGAACATATTGGTCAGACTTTGGCTTCTATGCATACCGCAAGTGCTAAGGCGCGTCAAGAAATGATGGATAATATTCCGGTTCACGAAAAAGTAATGCAAGGAGTGTATTCTAGTTATGCGGAAGCTTTACAGGAAATTAGGGTGAAAGATGCCGATATTCAAAAAGATTTCGCCAACCGTTATGGCATTAATATGAAAGAAATTTTTGAAGAGTATTACAAATCAGATGGTACTGCTCCTTCAAAAGACAGTCCCGCAACACCTGAGGCACCAAAACCAAAAGCAGCGGAGGATGATTTGTTGGGATAAAAACCCTCTATCGCCTCCATAGGGGCGAACTCTTAATAGTACGCATTAAAAATATCAAACGAATTTGAAAGCCACCTTCTTAGTTTAGGAGCTTCATTTAATTTTACGCCCAGATGAGCAAGCCCCCTTTGGGGGTTTGGGGGCTAGTACCATATGTCAATAAACCAAATAGTAACACCTTTAGACAGTGCTGTTCTTGAAACAAAAGAGCAATATCAAGTCTATTTTAAAATTGTAAATCACGCATTTAACGAGTTAGTAGAGAAAATCGCTAATGAAAAAATATGTTCTGCCCTTGAGGCTAGTTTTGTGATGCAGTATGGTGAACTGTTGACCTATTCTTTAGAAGCTTTTAGAATTAAATATTTGTTCGATGCTGACGAAAAAATGCGTATCGATTTAACCGAATCTGGTTTTCCTAATTATTTGGAATTTCGATACCTATATAACGATTTAGAGCTAAAGCAAGAACATATCAGCAAATTACCCAAGCTAGAAAAGGTGAAGGCCGAATTTTTAGAAACACTTCTAAAAGACAAACAACCTATTTCTGACCACAAATTGCATCAAGCGGCGAGTTTAGTATATTATACTTCCGTTGATCGTCAGTTTATTTTTAAGCGCTTTGTGCAAGGAAAAATTTTAGCTGTAGAAAATAAGGATATGGATGCGCAATACATGGTCAGCTGGTCTTTTTATGATGTTACGACAAATAGGCCTTTTATCTGCTTTATGTATTTTGATTTGTACAAGGTAACATTGGAAGCATACAAAGAGGAAATTTACAAGGTACTAGAAAATGCAGCTGATCGCAATATTTCTGTCGATATGATGGCCTATGCGGTGGATAAAAAACTAAATAATTTATTTCCTAAGCAACTTAAGAAGTTCGATCTAGGGCCTTTACATAGTGTTTTTGCTAAAGGCGATGGCGCTATTACCCATACCATCATCAAGGCAATTGTCAATAAAACTTTTGATTTATCGGCCTATGCTATTTCGGTAGCGGTTGAGGAGGCTGTCTCTACAGGTAGTTTTTCCGAGGGTAGCTTTTTTAACAAACAACAATTACAAGTTTGGGAAGCCAAGTCCCTCAAAAAATATTTATTTTGTTCGCATAGAGTGATGCAAGCCTTGTATGATAACATCCCAGAAACCATCAATTCACTAACCCAAGATCCGATTGAGATTCGTCGTTTAAAACTTAATTAATGGAGCATAACAGTACTTTCCCAATAAAATTAGCGGAGTTAGATACCCTTCGCAACGAGGCCACCTCCTATTTAAAAGGCATACAATGGGAGCAGGGAAGTAAAGCCAGAGCGCGTGATAAAGAACAGAAAGACGCATCTATTTTGCTCTATCTTTCTAAAGCAAACGGTACCAATAGTAGTGAAGTTGTTTCTGTTTCTAAAACCATTTTAGCTTTAAAAAAGCGCTTGATCACCGATTCGGTAGCGATTCCCTTGCATTTAAATCATGCTTTATTTGCCTTGCAAGAAGGCTTAACCCTAGGAATTTGGTTAAAGGATAGTTATTTCGATAGCTCGGGCTTATCGCGCCTGAACGAACAAAAATCTAATTTAGACGTCGCTCAAAGACGCGAGTATGATGCTAAACTACAAACCGCAACAGCCTTTATGCTGCACGTCATTGCCTATAATATTTTGCACGAGTTAAAACCACTTACTCAAGACGATTTAAGTGTCATGAAAAATAAGTTTGCCGGCATTCCAGAACTCTCTGTCATGTCGCCCATAAAAGGGGTTTCCTGTATGCTTTTTTATTATGAAAAGTATTTAGCACATCCTGAAATTATCAGCTCCGATGTTGAAGTACTTAATTTCACGGTAGTCTTTTTCGAAGCCTTACTCAGCGAAATTCAAATGCGATTAAGCACATTTGAATATACAGAGACGATTACCGATAGAACCTATAAACTAGAAAAAAGCGAATTTGCCGTTTCAGGCTGGGAAAATGTCTTAGAAGGAACCGCAAAAAGTGTTGAATTTAATACAATTAAGTTCGAAGAGATTGTGGGTAACCGAGACGCTAAGCATTTTGCACGCCGATTAACAGAGCGTATGTTGAGTTACGATTTTGAAGCCAAAAAAAATCCTTTTTTAGAATTGGGCGGCTTTATGCCTGTTTTTATGGGCTATGGTATTCCAGGAACAGGAAAAAGTATGCTGATTGCAGCTATCGCCACTAAATTAAAAGAACATTGCGATACTTTAGAAATTCCATTTTTATTTCATCCCATGCCAGACACTTTGATTTCTACGTTTCAAGGGGGCTCTGCGGAAAAAATGGTACAATGGATGAAGCCTTTGCAAGACCCTAGCAAATTAATTTTTGCCCCAATTGATGATGCGGAAAATAATTTACAAGAACGAACTGCTCAAGGTGTTTCCGCCGGAGTAAAAGAAGTTATCGGGGTGTTTTTACGCTATACCGAAGGTGCTTATGCCATTAATTATGGGAATAGCGCCATAGGTTTATTTACGAACTTGCCCGAAATGCTCGATAAGGCGGTTATTTCTCGAGTACAGGGCAGATTTAAGATAGATGGTGCTCGTACCCTACCCGATTTTATGGATCAAGATTATTTATGGTGGCGTAAGTTTGAAAAAACGATGCCTGATTTTGTGAATATGAAAAATCCGGAGCAGTATACTTTTTTAAGTGAACAAGGATTAGCAAAAAGCTTAGGTGAGATTCTAAACAGCAACGATAAACCTACAGAAGCTAAAATTTTAGAAATTTACGAAGCAACGGAAGCCAATCACGCTGCAACTGAACATTTGTTTTTTGCACAATTGTATCAGAATATTCAAAAAGAATTTCCTTTCTTTTCTTCAAGAGATATTAGAAATATTCAAAGTGCTATTTCCTTGCGATTAACCGATTTTGATTTACCAGAAGCCTGGTTTAATGACCCTACCCTATATTTCAAAAAAGATTACGACACTAAACTAAACATGTTAAAGGGATTGATGAAGCAGAATATGCAAGGGCTTAATTTCTCGGATATTAGACGACAAGAAACCGTTCGGTATTTAGATAATGTAGCCACCATAGCGGATACAGATTTTAAACGAAAAGTGGAGGAACGCGTACACGATTTAAAGGTGCAACTAGCAGCTAATCAACTGTTTGATTCAGAAAAGTAAGAATGGAAAAACTACATGCAGCAGGTTTATTTGGAGGTGCAGTAGTGCAACTTTCAGGCTCTTTAGCCATTCGGTATAACGAGTGTTTGGCCTTGCTTGGTGTGCCTCCAACAAAGCTCAAAAGCTTCTCGATTGATGGCATGGGTTGGAGTCCAGAGATTTCTGAGGAGAAAAAGGAAGCTTATTATTTAAATACGGGTGATGCCAATGTAAATGCGATCATCATTTCTCCAGAACAAGAAGGGAAGCCCTTGCATATGCCTTTTCATAGTTTTGACCGTGATGTGCTTGAAACTGTTTTTAAGGCCTACCATCGAGAAATTCGAGATATTACTAAAGATTCGGCTTTGGTATTACACATCGACCAGCAGATCGACACTTTTTTTGAGCCGTTTGATTTGTTGCGGTATGATACGATTGAAGTTAGTTTTGTGCTTTTAAATCAGCTAGATGAAAAACAAATGGAACAAGAGGCTTTTATCAATCTTTTTCATCGAAATAATAACTTTATCGACCGTGAAGTGCATCAGCAACTACTTACCTCAGCTAAAACTTATGGCGATTTAAGAGGTCGAAAGTTGCAATTAGACCCTATTAAACTTAAAATAACATCATTTTATACCAATGCTTTTGGGGGTGTTTTTGTTCTAAAAGAAGGTTTAAAAGAGCTCTTGGTGTTTGAAGATGAAAAAGTATTTAAAAACGCGATTCTTGATACCACCCACGATGTGTTGCTTTTTCATAAAAGTCACACCGAACTTTTAGAAGTCTTAGCCACACATTTACTCCTAGATAAAGATTTTAAAACGGCTATGAAATCACCAAGATATGAACGCATTAAAAAACACATTTTTGCCGAACATAGTCATCAAACAGAACATCCTTTAGCGGAGATTTTAGATAGTCATTTTTTGTTTAAACGCTATTTGAATCTATTACCTGTGGAAATTCAGAAAAAAATCTCTGGAGCAGAAGTATACTTTCAGAAATTGATTCTAGATAAAACCTTGAAGATAACTGATTTTGTTGCCGACGATTATATCACACTATTACATGAACCACATTCGTCTTTGCGAGAAGAAGAAAAAGAATTAATTTGGAAGTTATTAGTGAAGATAATGCCTAAAGATCCAGTTCATTTATTTTGGTATGATAAAGCCTTGTTTTACGAGCTTTTTACCCATTGGGATGATTCTTATAAGGACTGGGTGATCAAAGAAATATTAGAAAACAATAAAAAATACGCGGTATGACTTTAGAAATCATCATTTTTATAATAGCCCTGCTTTTCGGAATAATTTGGTACTGGAGAGAATCAAAAAATAACAAAGTATACCGATGGCTGAATAGAATTTCTAATACCAAGACCTTGCAAATGACACCTGAAAACAGAAAAGGTTTTATTCATGAACAATCGTTATTAATCCGATTGGTATATATAACGCTTTTATTTGCAGTAACAGCTGGTATTATTAGCTTTGTAACACCCATAAATGCGTTCTACATACAGTATTTTGCATCTGCCATAGTGGCTACTTTACTTGGAACTTATATAGCCTCAGCCTTTTTATTTGCGCAGAAAAAAACCAAAAAAGAGAACCTAGAAAAGGTGTTGCAAAAAGGAAAAGACATGGTAGACGATTTTACGGAGAACATCAAAAAAGAGGTACAACCAGAACCGGCAGAAACTCCAACCAAATTACCTGAGCCAGAAGGCGAACCCAAAAAATCGGCCAGAGACCGTTTCAAGGATAAAGGAATGATTCAATAATTTGAAATTAGCACATCATGATAAAAACCTATTGGAATAAAGGAACAAAGCAAAAACGGAATGTTATTATTCTGGGAATAATCGCAGTTTTATTACTTTTCTTTTTACGAGACGATTACCAACCGGCTTTACTATTTTTAAGAAGGTATGTTTTTGTATTGCTTTTAGGTGGACTTTTTTTATGGTTGATGCTTTCCAAATTTAGAAGCGCTGTAAGTGGCGGTAAAAGAGTGCTTTTACTCTTGAGTATTGTTGGTTTTTTTGCCATTCTTTGGTTTTTTGGGTGGAAATTAGAACTCTACAATTACATGCAGACCTATAATGTCTACAAAAACTTAAGTATTGAGGAGTTGAGCGAATTGCCTTTAACGCAAAACGAACGCATTCAGCCCTTCAATAATATTGTAACCATGGCCTATGAATCGGTTGGTGAAACACAAGAAGTTTCGTTGCCACAATTAGTGCGAGTAGACAGTACCAACCAATGGACTATGGCGGTTCAGCCCGCTAAAGAATACACCTGGCAGCGCATGAATGATAATACCGAAGAACTTTTTACGGTAGAAAGTACTTCACCTTTTCCTCGTTTTTCAAAAGAAAACCGAATCCCGATTACTTTTTCTATTGGCGAATCTTTGGCTTTTAGTCGCAATACCTACAATGCCGTAGTGCAACGTTTCAATATTTTTCAACTTTTTACCTTACAACCTAGTGATGTTTTTTACATGAAAAACGATGAAGAAAAATGGGTGCAGGTGGTTAGTTTAATAAAATGGAAAGGTTTCTTTTTTCCTTATCCCACCTATGGAGGGGTTATGGTTATAGATGCTGGCGTTCACAACCTCTCCGATTATTTAGAACGGATTACCATTGGTAAAGGCACCTATATTTCACCTTCTGAAACTAAAAACTATCCCTATTTAAAGGGTCAAAACACCTTAGCTGAAGAGATTTCGCGGGTTCAAGCGCAGTCTTTACAATTTTTAGGAGGATTTACAGATCCTTTACCTTGGAATATGAAAACAGCCGTTAAAATTCCAGATTTACCTCAAGATCAAAATCAGCAACCCTATGTTACCGATTTTGATTTTTCAGGAATGAAAACAGAAGCTTATCATGGCTTATACCATTGGTTCGGCCTAGAGCCCATAGGTGATGAACGCACTAGTTTAGTCTTTAGCGTGATGATTCCCGCTGATGGCACTGATAAATTGTATTACTACAATCACGCCGCCAGAAAAGAAGGTATGGCCGGAGTTTCTGCCATGCCCTTGAAGGTCATAGAATCTAGAAAAGAATACGATTGGACGGCTAATAAACCCGTAGAATTTAGACCGTTTATCAAGAATATTGCTGGTCGTAAACGTATGTTTGTATTGGGTACCATCGCGGCTGTTCAGGAAGATAGCCGAAAGTTCGATGGCGCAGCGACCCCAGATTTAGCGCTCGTAGATGCAGAATATCGGGATGTTATTTGGATTGATGCCAAACACCCGTCAAGATGGACCGATGCTATTCTAGAACAATTAGGCGAAACTTGGAAAGCTTCTGAAAATTTAAGCGATGCTATTATTTATCCTGAAAGAATTAACTTTGAAATGCAACAAAGATTAGATAGTATAGCGATTGACACGATTCAGATAGTTCCAAAAATAGCATCGGATAGTACCATGGCTAATTAAAAAAATCAGTACTAGGTGTAGCCTTTTAAAAAACAAACTCAAAGAACAAGGCCAAGGTTATTTATACTTAGCAGTGGTACGAGAACGTATTTTATCAAAAAACTGGGCTGAAGACTGCCTACATCTGGTTCACCAATTAAAAAAAGGAAGCTCGATTTCAATGAAGAATTAAACATGTAAATCTCCTAAATGATATGGAACTAAGCTTAAGTATTCCTGCCTTACTATTCCCTGCAATTTCATTAACCATGCTGGCATACAACGCCAGATATTTAGCAATTGCGGCCTTAATACGCCAATTACACCAAAAATATCAAGAAACAGCATCGCCCTCCATTAGTTTACAGGTAAAAAAGCTAAACAGACGATTACTTATTATAAAAAACATGCAAGCAGTGGCTATTTTAAGTTTTTTATTGGCGGTAATTACCATGTTTTTAATTTATGTAGACTTCAAGTTTTGGGCGAACTTGGTTTTTGTCGTTAGTCTCTTGTGTTTAATGCTCTCCCTTATTTTATCGTTAATTGAAGTGCAAATTTCTACCAAGGCTTTAAGCATTCAATTAAAAGATTTAGCCTAATATTCCAGACTTAAAAGCTGCGAATTGATTACCCTAAACTAAAAAAACGACATGTAGGGTGAGTTCAACCTAAAAAAACTAAACTTCAATTTAATTTTAAAACTAAAAATTTGCTAGAAAGTGCAGTACTTAACAAGTGGAACCCTTATCGAAACCAAACAGTTCTTTACCCAGCATCCTAACTTAACTATGCAGCTTTTCTCTTTTTTAAACCCTTAACCTGTTATTTGTGCGCAATAATGTACTTTTAAAAGATATAAAACTGTCGGCTTATTTTTTTCAGGGAAGAAATAGCCTGAGCAGCAACTAGTTAGGTCTATTCTGTTTAGTTTTTTCACAAAAAAACAGCGTCTTTAGCACTATAAAATTAAACAAAAGAAAATTACTTATTTTCATTCTAAATAAGATCAGTATTTCATTTAAAGTTTGTTAAAAACTCGTTTGTGCTTTAAATTTGTAATTAAAAAATAAACGACAAATGAGCGGATTTTTAAAATCTTCGATTGGGAGAAAGTATGCTATGGCACTTTCGGCCTTTTTTTTAATGTTTTTTCTACTTCAGCATCTAGCTATAAATATGCTTTCTGTTTTTAGTGCTGATGCCTTCAATGAAGCTTCTCACTTTATGGGTACCTTCTGGGCGGTACAGTATATCTTGCAACCCATTTTAATTTTTGGTGTTCTTTTTCACTTTATTATGGGATTCATTCTAGAGCTTAAAAACAGAAGTGCACGTGTAGTAAAATATGCCAAAAACAACGGAGGTGCCAACTCTAGTTGGATGAGCAGAAACATGATCTATAGTGGGTTGGCAATTTTAGCTTTTATGGGCCTACATTTTTATGATTTCTGGTTTCCTGAAATTAACATCAAATATATTCAAGGGGATATGTCTGGATTGTTGGCGGATGGTGAAGGCTATCGCTATTTTGAAGAATTGCAACACAAATTTGTGAACCCTGTTAGAGTAGCGCTTTATGTGCTTTCTTTTGTGTTTTTATCGCTGCACCTAATGCACGGTTTTGCTTCTGCCTTTCAATCATCAGGTGTGTCCTCTATGAGAAAAGAAAAATTACAAACTATTGGTAAAGCCTATGCTATTTTAATCCCATTAGGGTTTGTCATCGTAGCGCTCTATCATTATTTTAATCATTAATACTATATACTTATGTCTGTATTAGACTCAAAAGTACCCAAAGGTTCATTAAAGGATAAATGGACTGACTATAAAAATCATATTGATTTAGTAAATCCGGCCAACAAGCGTAATATTGATATTATTGTTGTAGGTACTGGATTAGCTGGTGGTTCTGCTGCGGCAACCTTAGCAGAGTTAGGCTATAACGTTAAAACATTTTGCTACCAAGATTCTCCGCGTAGAGCGCATAGTATTGCTGCTCAAGGTGGAATTAATGCCGCGAAAAATTATCAAGGAGATGGGGATTCTACCTACCGTTTGTTTTACGATACGGTAAAAGGTGGTGATTACCGTTCTAGAGAAGCAAATGTTTATAGATTAGCTGAGGTTTCTACAAATATTATCGACCAATGTGTGGCTCAAGGTGTTCCTTTTGCACGTGATTATGGTGGTTTATTAGATAACCGCTCTTTTGGTGGTGTTTTGGTATCCAGAACTTTTTATGCGAAAGGACAAACAGGACAACAATTGTTATTAGGCGCCTATTCCGCTATGAACAGACAAATTGCTCGTGGTAAAATTACGCCGTTTAACCGTCACGAAATGTTAGATGTTGTCAAAGTAAATGGAAAGGCAAGAGGTATTATAGCACGTGACCTAGTCACTGGTAAATTAGAACGGCATTCAGCACATGCTGTGGTTATTGCTTCAGGAGGTTATGGCAATGTTTATTTCTTATCCACAAACGCCATGGGATCTAACGCCACTGCAGCTTGGAAAATTCACAAAAAAGGGGCGTTTTTTGCAAATCCATGCTATACACAAATTCACCCTACGTGTATTCCCCGTTCTGGTGACTATCAATCTAAATTAACCCTTATGTCTGAATCATTGCGTAATGACGGTCGTATTTGGGTGCCAAAAAGTTTAGAAGATGCTAAAGCTATTCGAGAAGGAAAGAAAAAACCAACGGAATTAAAAGAAGAAGAAAGAGATTATTACTTAGAACGCAAGTATCCAGCATTCGGTAACTTGGTTCCAAGAGATGTAGCCTCAAGAGCCGCAAAAGAACTTTGTGATGCTGGTTATGGTGTCAATGCTACTGGTGAAGCTGTTTATTTAGATTTTGCCTCTTCTTTTGAACGCTATGGAAAAGAACAAGCGAAAATTCAAGGCATTGAAAACCCGTCTTCTGAAAAAATACTAGAATTAGGTCGTGCTCTAGTGAAATCTAAATACGGAAACCTTTTTCAGATGTACGAAAAAATTGTAGATCAAGATCCATATAAAACTCCAATGATGATTTATCCAGCAGTACACTACACTATGGGTGGTACTTGGGTTGATTATAATTTAATGACTACGGTAGAAGGTTTATATTCTATTGGAGAATCTAATTTCTCTGATCACGGAGCAAATAGATTAGGAGCCTCTGCTTTAATGCAAGGTTTAGCCGATGGATATTTTGTATTACCTTATACCATAGGTGACTATTTATCGCACGAGATTAGAACAGGCAAAATACCTACTGATACTCCAGAGTTTGAAGAAGCTGAGAAAGAAGTAAAGGATAGAATTGATTTTTTCATAAATAATAAAGGAGAGCATTCTGTTGATTATTACCATAAAAAACTAGGTAAAATCATGTGGGACAAATGTGGAATGTCTCGAAATGCAGAGGGTTTAAAAGAAGCCATGGCTGAAATTAAAGCATTACGAGAAGATTTTTACAAAAACGTAAGTGTACCAGGCGGAGCCTATGAAATGAATGCAGAACTTGAAAAAGCAGGACGTGTAGCAGACTTTTTGGAACTAGGTGAACTATTTGCTAAAGATGCTTTGGTACGCGAAGAATCAGCCGGAGGGCACTTTAGAGAAGAATACCAAACCGAAGATGGGGAAGCCAAGAGAAGAACAGAATTCCAGTTTGTTTCTGCTTGGGAATATAAAGGAGAACCTGCCGATGCCGTATTGCATAAAGAAGAATTGGTTTACGAAAATATTGAAGTTAAAGAAAGAAGTTACAAATAGTTGATGGTTGCTAGTTGCTAGTTTTAAAAAAGCTTGCAACGAACAACGAACAACCAAAAACTAAAAAATATGAATCTTACATTAAAAATTTGGAGACAGAAAGACTCAAAATCTAAGGGTCAAATGGTCGATTATAAAGTAACGGAAATATCTGAACACATGTCTTTTTTAGAGATGATGGATGTTTTAAACGAACAATTGATAAACAAAGGGGATAGTCCTGTAGCCTTTGATCATGATTGTCGTGAAGGTATTTGTGGCTCTTGTTCTATGTACATCAATGGCGAGGCCCACGGCCCAGATCGAGGTGTTACTACTTGTCAATTGCACATGCGTATGTTTAAAGATGGTGATGTGATCACCATTGAGCCTTTTAGAGCAAAAGCATTCCCTGTATTAAAAGATTTATCTGTTGATAGAAGCGCTTTTGATCGTATTCAACATGCTGGTGGCTACATTTCCGTAAATACTTCAGGAAATACCCAAGATGCCAATGCTACGCTTATTTCTAAACACAATGCTGATTTAGCGATGGATGCTGCTACTTGTATTGGTTGTGGTGCTTGCGTGGCAAGTTGTAAAAACTCTTCTGCCATGCTATTTGTTGGCGCAAAAGTATCACAATACGCCTTATTACCACAGGGACAGGTTGAAGCCGCAGATCGTGTTAAAAACATGGTAGCACAAATGGATTTAGAAGGTTTTGGGAACTGTACCAATACTGGAGCCTGTGAAGTTGAGTGCCCTAAAGGAATTTCATTAGAAAATATTGCGCGTATGAACAGAGAATTGTTAAAAGCAAATTTCTAAAATATAGCAACATACCTATTGTTTTATTTTTACAAAAAGTAAAACAATATCCAATAAAAAAAGCCTTCTCTCTGAGAAGGCTTTTTTTGTCTTTTAGCGTAGGTTAAAGGCTAATTTGGGTTTGCTATTTTTTTACCCTTGTGCTCGAATTTTTGGGGAAACCTTGCACTTGGTATCTATTTTAGTGAAGTCATTAATTTGGGGAAAAATTCATCACTCAAATACACTTCAAAGATATGATGCATATCCTATTTTGTAACAATTTTTGTTGTGAAACACAGCTCTTTTGTTGTAGGTCTTATGAACGGTAGCTTAAATCGGTTTAATGACTGGCAGCAAGGCCTACCTACTGCCCTATAAGAACCATTTCATTGATTTTTTATCAACCTTAAAGCAATAATCAAGCGCTTCTTTACATTTTTACAATAATAAACTCAGAACGTCTGTTAAGCTCATGCTTTTCTTTGGTACAGCTAACAGTGCCATCACAATCGTTCAGTAACCTTTCCTCGCCATAACCTATTGCGCTCTCAATTCGACTTGCATCAATTCCTTGTGCTAACATATAGGCTTGAGTTGCTTTAGCCCTTTTGTCTGATAAATAGCGGTTATAGGCTTTAGGACCTCTACTGTCTGTATGCGATTCTATTTTTATGATCATGCTTGGATATTCCTTCATAGTCCCTATGAGTTTATCTAAGGCTACAGTTGCATCGTTCCGGATATTAAAAGCATCAAAATTGAAATAAATTTTATCGGTTTTAAGCTTCCTAATGCCATCTTCTACGGCAATACGTTCTTCTAGTCGCCTTAATGCCACATCTATCTGTACTGTTTCATCCACTTCAGCATAGACCTCTTTGGTATCTTCCATGAATCCGTCTTTCGAAGTACGCACTACATATTTCTTATTTCCTTCGACTGCTTCGAAAACAAAGCTTCCATCCTCTTGTATTTCTATTTCTTTTAATTTAATATTGTTTTCATCCAATAGCGTTACTAAGGCTTCAGGCATATAATCGCCAGTGACCAATTCTGTAACAACACCCGCAATTGTTCCCTTGGTTGTCTTTTCAGGTGGCACCATCTTGAAAGAATAAATATCATCGTCTCCTTTTCCTCCTGCCCTATTTGAAGCAAAATATCCTGTTTGATTTTTTTCATTGATGATATATGAGAAATCATCGGTATTACTATTTACGGGTTTACCAATATTAATAGCTTCTTGAAAACCTTCTACATCATAAGAAGACTCGTATATATCTAAACCACCGAGACCCACGTGGCCGTTTGAAGAAAAATACAACTTCGTATCCGTAATAAATGGAAACAATTCCTTTTTTTTGGTATTGATGTTAGGTCCCAAATTTCTAGGTTCTGAATACGTCCCATCGCCTAAAACATCCACCACAAAAATATCAGTTTCACCTATACATCCTGGCATATCTGATACAAAATACAATAATTTCCCGTCAGAACTTAAGGCAGGATGACCGGTAGAATAGGAATCACTATTAAAAGGTAATTCGGTAGCCTCGGACCACTCCTCACCCACTTTAACAGATTTATACAGCTTTAAATGGTTAATACCATTTCCATCTCGCTTTAATTTTTTACTGTAGTTATTACGTGTAAAATACATGGTCGCATTATCGGGTGAAAAAGCCACGGATGCTTCATGATATTTAGAATTTATTTTCTTTGAAAATTTAAACGCATCTTTTAATTCTGCGGTTTCTGCATTCACAGTGCTTACATACAAATCTAAAAAGGGTTGGTCATTCCACTTGTATTTTCTTGTCGCATACACCGAAGAATCTTTTGATGACGCGTAGACTACTTTATCTGATTCATAAAACATAGGAGAAAAATCTGAATTCTTAGAATTGATCGCCATATTTTTAATATCAAACTTTAAAGCTGCGTTAAGTAGGTTGTCTAAAACAATTTCATTTGGTGTTTCATTTTCTGCATCTAAAATAGGGTCTGAATTAAGTTCCATTTTACGGTAAACCCGCATTAACCTTTTCGCCTTTCCGTACTTCCCCGTACCTTTTAAGGTATGTGCATACTTAAAGTAATTATCCGGAGTCATATATTCTTCATAATTTTCATAAAGAATATCATAATAATAAAACGCTTTATCCATATTCGTATTAAAATAAAACGCATCACCCGCTTTTTTTAATACTTCGAAAGAATAATAATTTTTATTTTTTAGGGCCATTTCATAAAACGCTGCCGCTTCAGCGTACCACATTTTTTCAAAATAAAAATCAGCCTTTTCAATTAATTTTGATGAACTAGAATTGTCATTAGCCCAATGTTGAGTATCTCTAAGAGAATTCAATAACTCCATAGTGACTTCTTCTATAGGAACTGTTGCTGTAGAATCAGCATTTGTTTTGCTCTTAGTTTTGACAGTACTATTTTCCGCCACTTCTTTGGCCCTATTCTTTTCTTGGGCTTGTAACCCCAAAAAAGAAAGAAAAATTAGCACTATAAGTATTTTTTTCATCATTACTCTTTAAAAATGGCCAGCTGCGATGCAACTGGCATCAACTCTATTTCTGTCCTCATCCCCATTACAATTTAATTCTTTAAGACGTATGAGCCGCCATCAACTATACTATATCGAACAATAGTACAACAATGTCGATGAACGACTAAATTTTTGTTGTATAAGCCACAGAACACGTAGTAAAACAGAGTTAAACTGATATGTTAAAGCACGTTAACTCAATGCTAAGTGCTTAGTCTAAACCCTTATTTGCATTCTCAAAGCTTGTTTTGACCTACTAAACTTCTAATTTATCCCGTTCGGAAATCCAAGCTTTTACTAATTTTAAAAGCCTAAATTTCTATTTCGAGCTTTTAAAAACACCGTATTTGGTATTTAAGCTTCATCCAATGAAACACGGCACTATTTTTTTACATCATTTCATTCACTAACAGCAAAAAATGCCGGATTTTCCGAAGGATGTTCACTTCTGCCAATAAAAAAACCACGCTAGTCAACGTGGTTCATACTTGAGTATACCTAAAGTATAGTTTACTTTTTTTCTTCTATTTTGTTTGATGCATCGTCGTCTTTAGAAGCATCTTTAAATTCTTTTATCCCGCTACCTAATCCACGCATTAATTCAGGAATTTTTTTACCACCAAAAAGTAATAAGATAGCGACTACAATTAATACTATAGAGGCTGGTCCTGGAATTGCCAAAACGATATTTGATACTATCATAATTTTTAATTTAGAGCTACAAATTTACTAAAAAAGTATTAGATGTTGTGTTAATATTTAAGATACCTTATTTATATTTAAAAATAATAGTGAAGTACTTTATAGCTAACGAGAAACTTAATACTTTAGTATGGCCTAAAAACGTATATTTTTCGAAACTAGTTGAAAAAAATATAATACTAAGCTTATATTTGTGAGGTATGGTAAAGAAAAAGAAAAAAAGAAAAGAAATTAAGCGAAAGTTACTCCATAAGTATCGCTTGGTTATTCTTAATGAGAATACCTTTGAAGAAAAAATTTCTTTTAAATTAAGTAGGCTTAATGTTTTTATTACCGGCTCACTTTTTATCGTGTGCTTGATTGCATTAACCACGTTATTGATTGCCTTTACCCCACTGCGGGAATATATTCCAGGATACTCCTCGACCAAACTTAAAAAACAAGCTACAGAACTCACCTATAAAACAGATTCTCTGGTAAGTGTTTTAAATTATACCAATAAGTATTTAGATAATATTAGAAAGGTTTTAAATGGTGATATTACCAACAATAAAATTAATAGAGATTCCATATTTGAGCAGTTTAAAATAGACCCTTCAAGTATCGATTTAACACCGATCAAAGAAGATTCCGTTTTACGAGCACAAGTAGCCTTAGAGGATAAATACAATTTATTTGAAAAAAACACGAAAGATGTAAATCAAATTTTGTTCTCCCCATTAAACGGTAGTATATCTCAAGATTACGACTTAAATATTAAACATTACGCCATTGACATCGTGGCCACCAAAGGCACACCGGTAAAATCTGTAGCCGATGGTATCGTAGTTTTTTCAGAATGGACCGCAGAAACGGGTTACGTAATTCTTTTAGAACATAAAGACGGCTTATTATCCGTATATAAGCATAACGGATCTTTAAACAAATCCCAAGGCGATTTAGTAAAAGCTGGAGAAGTTATTGCGGCTGTAGGCAATACTGGAGAGCTTTCTACAGGGCCTCACTTACACTTTGAGCTATGGAATAATGGTAGTCCTGTAAACCCAAGAAATTTTATCGATTTTAAATAAAAAATATGTCACTAAAGTCGTTAGCTGCTAAAATTTTTGCCAAAAGAATTCATAAACGTAATCAGAAATGGATTGGTAAGCCTTTTGAAGCGCAAGAGAAACTCTTTCAAGAGCTTATTGCCAAAGCGCGGTTTACAAGCTTTGGTAAAGACCACAATTTTGATGGGATAAAAACGCATGCTGATTTTGTAAAGAACGTACCAGTTCGTGACTACGAGGAGCTCAAAACCTACGTAGAAAGAGTAGTACAGGGCGAAAGTGATGTTTTGTGGCCGAAAAAACCAGTATATTTTGCGAAAACATCAGGAACAACCTCAGGCGCCAAGTACATCCCCATCACCGAAGAATCGATACGGCATCAGGTTGAAGCCTCTCGTAATGCCATTCTGAATTATATTTACGAAACAGGGAAGGCAGACTTTGTTAACGGTAAAATGATTTTTCTACAAGGCAGTCCCGTATTGACTGAAAAAAATGGAATTAAATTAGGCCGACTATCAGGAATATCGGCACATTATGTGCCCAATTACCTTCAAAAGAACAGGTTGCCAAGTTGGGAAACCAATTGTATAGAAGATTGGGATACCAAAGTAAACGAAATTGTTAAAGAAACCATGCATGAAGATATGACCGTGATCGCAGGCATACCTTCTTGGGTACAAATGTATTTTGAAAAACTTCACAAGGAAAGTCATAAAAAAGTAGGTGATTTGTTTCAAAATTTTAACCTATTTATCTATGGTGGCGTCAATTATGAACCGTATCGGGCTAAATTTGAAAACTTAATTGGCAGAAAAGTAGCTAGTATTGAACTTTTTCCTGCTAGCGAGGGCTTTTTTGCCTATCAGAATTCCCAAAAAGAAAAAGGCATGCTGTTGTTGCTTAATTCAGGAATTTTTTATGAATTTATAAAATCCGATGAGTTTTTTAGTGACCACCCAAAACGCATCACGATTAAAGAAGTAGAACTCGGAGTAAATTACGTGATGATAATTTCTACCAATGCCGGATTATGGGCCTATAACTTAGGTGATACCGTTCAGTTTATTTCTTTAAAACCTTTTAAAATCATAGTCTCTGGGAGAATAAAGCATTTTATTTCGGCCTTTGGCGAACATGTTATTGGCAAAGAAGTCGAAGCAGCAATGCTCGCCGCTATTGAAGCAACCGATGCTAGAGTAAACGAGTTTACCGTAGCCCCACAAATAGTACCTTTAGAAAATGAACTCCCGTATCACGAATGGTTTGTTGAGTTTCAGAAAGAACCTAGCGATTTTTCTAAGTTTATTCAAGTTTTAGATGAAACCTTACAGCAACAAAACAGTTATTATTTAGATTTAAAAGTGGGTAAAATACTCCAAACACTAAAAATAACACGTATAAAAGAAGGTGGTTTTAACGAGTACATGAAATCGATCGGAAAATTAGGAGGTCAAAATAAAGTGCAGCGCCTTTCCAATGACAGGCGCGTAGCGGACCAACTATCTGAATTTAAAAAATAGCATAGTAACTCAGTAAGCTGAACCCTAAAGAACTTAAATTTATATCGTAATTTTACACGAATTTTATTTATGAGCAAAAGTACAAACACCACTAGGGCCCAAGAATCTACAAATGCCATCGAGCGCATGTACATCACCATGCGTCATTTATTTAATCGTGGTTTTTATAAACCTATGGGTATTTCTGGAGAAACCTTAAGAAATGCCTTATTACAGTTACGCCCCGAAATATATGGCACCATTGCTGAAGAAAAGGCAGAATTAAGTGGTTTAATTTATGTATTAGAGCGCTTACCTGAAGGTATTGAGCAATGCAGATTCATTAATTTAACCTCTGATGAAGGGTACGGAAAATCGCATTTTAAAGCCATTGTACCTCCAAAAAGACGCAGAAATTGCTACCGTATCGATAACGAGCAGATGAACATCGAAATTACCAGAGGTAGGTCTGATATTTATGATATTTTAACGCATTTAACCTTTTTATTTATTGAGTCTAATAAAATTTCAAAACGCGTTATTATTGAGGAAACGGGTAAAACAACCCGCGACTGGCTAAAGCTAGAACAAGCCATTTCCAAATCAAAACTAACACAGGCAGAACGCGAAATTGCGATTATTCACTGCGCCAACGTCTTAGGAAGAACTTTTGATGAATTGTTAGAGGTGTATGGAAAATTTGCCACAAAAAAGAGCCCTGATCGCTTCTTACAAATTATATATTGGTTAGGTAAATTGGCCATAGAAGAAGAGCTATCTAGCGAAAAAAGAGCCATAACTTTTAGCCCGGCTTTACGAGAGCGCTTGGGGCATCATATTCATGGAGAGCGATGGGCAGATACCATAAAGAAAACGCTAAAAAACGCTGGCTTATTAGAAAGGCCTATTCATATTATCAGTGCCAACATGCACAGTGTCATGAACTCGCTATTTGCTAAAAAGGCCTTGGCTAAAGAGTTTCCAAATACCGATTCACTAGCCATTTTTGAAAAGCTCAGTGCGGCAGAAAATTCTGCCTTGCGAAACAAGGTAATCTCCGTAGCTCAAAAGAATGGAATGATTGCTATCGACGACGTATCAGGAACCAATATCGATGTCCAGATTTTTGATACAGCAAAGCTGACCAATGCTAATTGCAGTTATGAATTTCAAAAAGAGCTATCTCGTGAGAAAAAACCTATTATCTTTGTCATGGATTATGCTTTTGGAGAACAAGCGTATGAAACTATTGACGAGTTATTAAAGCCCTATAAAATTAAAAAAAACCAAGAAGTATTTTTAGACATTGAATCCATCTCCATTATGGGAAAAGCAGGTATTTTAGAGGGTGGTAAAGGCGATTTAATGATTCCATCGGCACATATTTTTGAAGGAACTGGCGACAATTACCCCTTTAAAAATCAACTTTGTGCTGCCGATTTTGAGGGCAACGGTTTAAAAGTTTTAGAAGGTACGATGGTTACTGTTTTAGGCACCTCTTTACAAAATAAAGATATTTTAAAGTTTTTTAATACCTCTACTTGGAAGGCTATTGGCCTAGAAATGGAAGGGGTACATTATCAAAAAGCGATTCAATCTGCTTCAAAAATACGCAAAAGTATCCGTGAAGATGTAAAAGTACGCTATGCCTACTATGCCTCTGACAATCCACTAGAAACTGGGAGTACCTTAGCTTCTGGAGGCCTAGGTACCACCGGAGTAAAACCCACCTATTTGATTACCGATAAAATTGTACAACAAATTTTTAATTCGCAGCGCTAAAAAATGAACGACCAAATACCAAAACAGCAACCATCCTCTGATGAGGTAGATTTAGGACAACTATTTCAACTGATAGGCAATGGCTTTAAAAAGTTATTTCGCTTTATTGGCGATATCTTTAAAGGTATCTTTAATCTACTGATTTTATTTTTAGTTTTTCTACAAAAACATATTATAAAGTTTGCGATTGCGGGCTTTTTAGGATTAGCTATTGGTATCTATGCAGACTTAAATAAGGAGCCGGCGTATTTATCTACCATGGTGGTGGAACCCAACTTTAATAGTGTGCAACAATTGTATAACAACATTCATTTTTACAATGAATTAGCAGAAGCAAAAGATTCGATAGCCCTTGCCGAAGCTTTAGAAATCAATGTAAAAGAAGCTTCTACAATAAAGGAATTTACCGTAGAATCGTATTCTGATGAAAATCAAAAAGTACTGTTGTTTGATAAGTTTGTTCGTAGTTTAGATTCTACGACTCAAAAAGCCATTGACATGGAAGCCTATTTACAAAATTTTAACTCATATGATGCGCGCTTCCACACCATTTCGGTTATGGCGAGCAACAATAGTGTGGCTAGAAAAATACAACCAGCCATAGTAAGCTCCATTTCAAGAAACGATTATTTTAACCTGCAGAAAGACATTAGTGATATCAATATTCAATTGCAAGACAGTCTCTATAGCAAACAAATTACGGAGATCGACTCTTTGCAGCTGTTGTACAAGCGGGTAATGCTTAAGGAAGCCGATAAAGCGATGCAAGGCACCAACATAAACCTAGGGGATACTGGCGGGCAAGACAACAAAGAACTTTCCTTGATCAACAAAATGGAGGAGTTGAAGAACAGTCTCGTAAAATTAAATGAAGAAAAGGCAAATAAATCGAGTATTTTAAATGTCATCTCTGCTTTCCCGAGACAAGGAGTGCAAATTAAAGGGATTTGGAATAGTTATAAATTCTTAGTCCCGGCATTTTTAATTCTACTCACTGGATTTTTCTTGGTCCTAATATCACTAAATACCTATTTAAAAAATTACAAAAAAGAGGCTTAAATGACTATTTTAATCACTGGAGGTGCGGGTTTTATAGGTAGCAATTTTATACCCTATTTTCTAGAGAAAAATCCCTCTTTTTCAGTAATTAATTTAGACCTTTTGACTTACGCCGGAGATTTAAAGAATTTAAAAGAAGTAGATAATAATCCTCGTTACCATTTTATAAAAGGCTCTATTTGTGATCGTGAATTAGTAGATTCTATTTTCGAGAATTTTGACATAAAAGGCGTGATCCACTTTGCTGCGGAATCTCATGTGGACAATTCTATAAACGATCCATCAAATTTTATAAAAACGAATATTGAAGGTACCTTTGTTTTAGTAGAAGCAGCAAAAAAATATTGGATGTTAGCGCCCAACAACTATAAAATTGGGTATGAAAAAACGAAATTTCATCATATTTCTACAGATGAGGTGTTTGGTAGCTTAGGAGAACAAGGTTACTTTTCTGAGAATAGCCCTTATGCGCCAAACAGTCCCTATAGTGCTTCAAAAGCCTCATCAGACTTTTTAGTTCGTAGTTATTTTCATACCTATGGGTTAAATGTAGTAACTACGCACTGCTCTAACAACTATGGGCCCAAACAGCACGATGAAAAGTTAATTCCAACGATCATTCGAAAAGCATTAAAAAATGAAGTTATACCTATTTACGGTAATGGAAAAAACATCAGAGATTGGCTTTTTGTACTAGACCACTGTTCTGGAATCGATTTAGTATTTCACAAAGGAGAAATAGGAGAAACCTATGTTCTAGGCGGCTCAAATGAGCATACCAATATATCCATCGCGGAAACCGTTTGCGCGCTCCTCGATAAAGCTCATCCAAAAAAAGAAGGATCTTATCAAGATCAAATCAGCTTTGTGGCCGATCGTTTAGGTCATGATTTTAGATATGCTATTGATGCGAGTAAAGTAAAAAAACAACTTGCCTGGGAACCAAAAGAAGTTTTAGAAACTGGACTTCAAATGACAATAGATTGGTACCTAGACAAATACAATAAATAGCGCCATGAAAGGAATAATTTTAGCTGGAGGTTCTGGTACACGCTTACACCCACTTACTATTGCCGTTAGCAAGCAATTGATGCCCGTATATAATAAACCGATGATTTATTATCCCTTGGCGACTTTGATGTCCGCCGGCATTAGAGATATTTTAATCATAACAAGCCCTCAGGATAAAGCTTTATTTCAAAAATTATTAAATGATGGTAGTCAATTAGGGTGTAGGTTTAGCTATGCTGTACAAGAGCATCCAAATGGTCTAGCAGAAGCATTCATTATCGGAGCAGATTTTATCGCAAAAGATAGTGTGGCTCTTATACTAGGGGATAATATATTTTATGGCTCTGGTTTTAATACATTACTACAAAGCAATTCAAACCCCGATGGAGGCATTATTTACGGATATCATGTGAACGACCCGCAGCGCTATGGCGTGGTCGAATTTGATACTGGTGGCTATGCCATATCTATTGAAGAAAAACCCTTAAAACCAAAGTCAAATTTCGCGGTGCCAGGCATTTATTTTTATGACAATACAGTATTAGAAATTGCTAAGCAAATAAAACCGAGCCAACGAGGAGAGTTGGAAATTACTGACATTAATAAAGCCTATTTAGCATTAGGAAAACTTAAGGTGAGTGTTTTAGATTCAGGAACCGCTTGGCTAGACACGGGTACTTTTTCATCACTCATGCAAGCCTCACAATTTGTGGAAGTGATTGAAGAGCGCCAAGGCTTAAAAGTAGGCGCCATTGAAGAGGTTGCTTTTAAAATGGGATACATTGATCTAAAACAGCTTCATCGATTAGCAGAGCCGCTTTTAAAAAGTGGTTATGGTGAGTATTTAATGAAGTTAAAATGAAACTAGATTCGAATTGCTAAACATAAGAATTATCGTACTTTTGCATCTCGAAAGAAGCGTTTTAGCCCATATTTGTAAATGAAGAAAAAAAATTTAATAATTTTCGGGACAAGACCAGAAGCCATCAAGATGGCTCCACTTGTAAAAGAATTTAAAAAACACAATGCTACTTTTGAGACCAAAGTATGTATTACTGCTCAACATCGCGAAATGTTAGACCAGGTTTTATCTTTTTTTGAAATCATACCAGATTTTGATTTAGATTTAATGAAACCCAATCAAAACCTATATACACTTACCGCCGATATTATAACAAATTTAAAGTCAGTTTTAGAAGAGTTTAAACCGGATTATGTCTATGTTCATGGAGATACGACTACAACTATGGCAGCAAGTATAGCGGCTTTCTATTCAGGCGCCAAAGTCTGCCACGTCGAAGCAGGTTTGCGAACATTTAATAAGTTATCACCGTTTCCTGAGGAAATTAATAGAAGCATAACTGGGCGGATTGCTGACTATCATTTTGCACCAACCTTAACTTCTCAACAAAATTTATTGCGAGAAAATATCAAAGAAGATTCGATTTTGGTAACAGGTAATAGCGTTATTGATGCCCTTAAATTCAGTTCAGAAAAAGTGATTTCAAAGACGTTTTTAGATATTGAAATAGAAAGTTTAAAAGGGTTAGTTGATGAGTCAAAAAAAATAATTTTGGTTACAGGTCACCGAAGAGAAAATCATGGTCAGGGGTTTATAAATATTTGTAAAGCTCTAAAACAACTCGCTGTTGAAAATGCCAATATTCAAATAATATATCCCGTACACTTGAATCCCAATGTTCAAAAACCAGTTTATGAATTATTAGATAACATTGATAATATAAGCTTGATTAATCCATTATCCTATCCTGCATTTGTATGGTTGATGACAAAATCATATTTTATTATTACTGACAGTGGTGGTGTTCAAGAAGAAGCACCAAGTTTGGGAAAGCCAGTTTTAGTTATGAGAGACACTACAGAACGACCCGAAGCGGTTGAAGCTGGGACAGTGGTGATTGTTGGTACAAACACAGAAAAAATAGTACAACAAGCCACTAAGCTATTAAACCAACAAAGTTTTTATAACTCCATGGGTATGTTACATAATCCTTATGGAGATGGAACAGCTTGTGAGAAAATAGTTCAATTTATTAAAAAATTATAGCAATGAATAGCAAACCAGAAGTTGTCATGATCGGATTGGGGTATATAGGTTTACCCACAGCGGCTTTAATTGCTAAAAGCAAGGTCTATGTGCATGGTGTAGATGTAAATCCAAGCGTAGTAAAAACTGTAAATCAGGGTAAAATACATATTGTTGAACCAGAGCTAGACCTTATTGTTTCTGAAGCTGTTAAAGAAGGTTACCTAAAAGCATCAACAACTCCCGTTGCGGCAAATACATACCTCATTGTAGTACCAACGCCATTTAAAGATAAAAATGAGCCTGATATTTCTTTTGTAGAAGCAGCAACTAAAGCTGTTTTACCCTTGCTAAAAGAAGGTGACCTCTATATCATTGAATCAACATCCCCTATCGGGACAACTGAAAAAATGATGAGTTTAATTTATTCAGAACGGCCAGAATTAAAGGACAATATCTTCATCGCCTATTGTCCTGAACGAGTACTTCCAGGAAATGTTATGCATGAATTGGTACATAATGACAGGGTTATTGGAGGTGTAGATACTGTTTCTACGGATAAGGCTGTTAATTTCTATCGAAAATTTGTTAAGGGTGACTTACATAAAACCAATGCAAGAACCGCCGAAATGTGCAAACTAGTAGAAAACTCATCTCGGGATGTACAAATAGCATTTGCAAACGAGTTATCACTTATTTGTGATAAAGCTAATATAAACGTGTGGGAGTTAATCGAATTAGCTAATAAACATCCGAGAGTGAATATATTGCAACCTGGCTGCGGTGTAGGTGGTCATTGTATTGCGGTTGACCCCTATTTTATCGTAGCAGACTATCCAATGGAGTCAAAAATTATAGGTACTGCAAGAGAAATAAACAATTATAAATCATTTTGGTGCGCTGAAAAAGTGCAAAATGCTAAATTACAGTTCGAATTGCAACACGGGCGGAAGCCAAGTATTGCTTTAATGGGTCTGGCATTTAAGCCTAATATTGACGATCTTAGAGAATCTCCAGCAAAATATATTGCCCAAAAAGTATTGCAAAATGCAAATGATGAAGAATATTTTATTGTTGAGCCAAATATAAATAATCATAAAGTATTTAAACTTACAGAATATAAAAATGCCTATGACAAGGCAGATATCATTGTTTTTTTGGTAGCACATAAAGAATTTAAAAAATTAGAGATATCTACTGATAAAGTAATATTAGATTTTTGTGGCGTATTAAAGCAAAATTGAAAATATTAAAATCGAATGATTAAAGGATTATATTCAAATATGTTTTTAAAAAATGTGTTAAAGGTTTCTACTGGAACATTTTTTTCGCAGATTTTAATGTTAATTGGGATGACTATTATTACACGTCTCTATGATAAAGAAACGATTGGTATATATGCCCTTTTTATGGCTTTTATTGGTGTTTCCACATCTTTTGTTTCACTAGCCTATGATAATACTATTGTATTACCTAAAAAGGAAGAAGATGCGAGCGCATTACTAAAGATATCAATAGTTCTTTCTTTCTTCTTTTCATTTTTAACACTTTTAATTCTTAACATTCCCTTTAACTCTTTTAAAGAGTATGCTTCTATTTCATTTTTTTTAGCAATTGGTACATTTTTGCAAGTTTGCGTAAATTCATTAGAATATTTTAAAGTAAGACATGATTTGTATTCAATCTTAAGCAAATCTAAAGTATTAAGGAGTTTTACTTTAATTCTTATCCAAATACTTTTGTATTATTTGGGTAGTATTAATGGCCTGATAATTGGTTTTATTATTGCCTTATGTGCGACCGCCTTTTATTTAATCCACAAAGACAAGTTTATATACAATGCATTGTTCAAGAGACAAAGCAAAGAGATAATAAAAAAAAACTTTATTGATTACAAAGAATATCCGAAATACTTTTGCTGGTCCAATCTAATTTTTGCGCTATCAGCAGGATTACCCGTATTAATTTTTAACGAATATTTTTCATTAGAACAAATAGCATTTTACTCGATTGCCTTTAGTATCATAATTCAGCCAGCCGGGTTGATATCATCCGCTATAAGGCCAGTACTGCTATCTAAATTAGCTCAAAAAATAAATAATAACCTCAGCATTTTAAAAACATATAATAATTTGTTTTACGCTTTATTATTACCTGGCATTCTTTTGTCAATAGGAATTTATTTTTTTCTACCATACATTGTCGTATTGGTTTTTGGCGAGAGTTGGTTTGAAAGCGGAAAAATAACTAGATTTTTAATTCCAATTTTTATTTGGTACTTTATATCAATTCCTTCATCAATAACTTCTAAGGTCTATCCATTTCAGAAGTACACTTTGTTATTTACAATTGTATCTTTAATTTTTAAAATAGGATCTATTTTTTTAGCAATTAATTTAGATTTTGAATTTAATAATGTGGTTCTAATTTACGCTTTTGTTACTTTATTTGCTGATTTGTCAAATCATTTCATAATAAATTATAAGATTAAAAAACATGAGTTTGCTCTTAAATAATTAATTAATATGTGCGGTATAGCTGGTTTTATTGATTTTAATAAAAATTCTTCTAAAAATATTTTAGAAAAAATGACCAACGTCTTGGAGCATAGAGGACCGGATGATAAAGGCTTTTCTTTTTATGAAAACAAAAATAGCCAAATAGGATTAGGTCATAGGAGACTTTCTATCTTGGATTTATCTGAATTAGGTCATCAACCTATGATTTTCGAAGAATTAGAAATTATATTTAACGGAGAAATATATAATTTTAAAGAAATAAGAAGTGAGCTTATTATACTGGGGTTTACTTTCCAATCTGATTCTGATACTGAAGTAATTATCAAATCTTTTAGTTATTGGGGAGATAATGCTGTTCATAGATTTAATGGTATGTTTGTTATCACAATATATGATAGAAAAAAACAAATACTAAAAATTTTTAGGGATAGAGCTGGTGTAAAACCTTTATATTGGAGTTGGAACGACGATTTGTTTTTGTTTTCAAGCGAATTAAAGAGTTTTTCAGAACATGAAATGTTTAACAAAAAATTAGATTTAAACAGCTTAGCTCTCTATTTACAACACGGCTATATACCTGAGCCACATTCAATTTTTAAAAATACTCATAAATTGAAAGCAGGATATTTTTTAACTTTAGACTTAAATTCGAAATCAATAATTGAAAAACAGTATTGGAATGTTCTTGATTATTATAATAAATCTCAACTAGATATTAGTTTAGATGAAGCCATTTTGGAGGCAGAAAAACTTTTTAAATCTTCATTTCAATATCGGATGGTGTCCGATGTTCCTGTTGGGATATTCTTAAGTGGAGGATATGACAGTTCCTTAACCGCAGCAATTATACAAAAGAATAGTAATCAAAAGATAAATACTTTTACCATTGGATTTAATGAAAAGGGCTTTGATGAAGCACCATTTGCAAAAAAAGTTGCAGAATATTTAGGCACAAATCATACGGAGTACTACTGTACCCAAAAAGATGCACTTGACATAATACCAAGATTACCAGAGATATTTGACGAACCTTTCGGTGACAGCTCTGCTATTCCAACTATTTTAGTTAGTCAGTTGGCTAAGAAAGATGTAACCGTTAGTTTAAGTGCTGATGGAGGTGATGAAATTTTTGCAGGTTATAGTAAATATTTACTTCTACAAAAATATTTTACTAACTTTTCTAAAATACCATTTAGAAAGGGGATTTCTAAATATATGAAAAAAATAAATCCTAAAATTATACCGTTTTACAGCAAAATAGGAAATTTTGAAACTAAATATTACAAATTAGCAAACATGCTGGGTGCGAATGATACCATAGAATTGTTAAAATATTATAGCGAACACTTTACAACTAATGAAGTAAGTAAGATATTAAACAAACCATTTGATTTATTGCCAAGTAACTTTAACAATCAAAAAAGAATTTCGAACGAAACTGACAATATAAATAAAATGTTGGCTACAGACTACCAAACTTATATGGTTGATGATATTTTAACTAAAATTGATAGAGCAACCATGTCAATAGGTTTGGAAGGAAGGGAACCGTTATTAGATTATAGGATTATTGAATTTGCGGCACGATTACCATCAAAATTTAAAGTTAAAGATGGTATTGACAAATACATCCTCAAAGAGATAGCTCATAAATATATACCAAAAGAACTTATGGATAGACCTAAAATGGGGTTTTCAGTCCCGATTTATGACTGGTTTAAAGACGAGCTAAGTGAACTATTTAAAGAATATTTAAATAAAGAAAGGTTAGATAGGGAAGGAATATTTAATTCAAATGAAGTCATTAAATTAAGAGACAAATATTTAAATGGTGATAAGGAAAATATCCAACGGTTATGGTTTATATTAATGTTTGAAATGTGGCACGAAAAATGGATGACATAATAAAAAAAGGCACTAAAATAAATCAACTAAACTTTTTAAATACTATTTTATTTTTAGCAAGCCCTTTACTAGCAATCCCTACCATTTTTTTAGGACTTTATAAGAAACAAAAATTCAGTTTATATTTATTTATACTATTTGCATCCTTAATTACATATCAATTAGTCCCTGGTGATGAAATGGATTTATATCAATTTTATCGTTTTTATAAAGATGTACATAATTTAAGTCTAGAAGCTTTTTATGATATTTTAAAAACAAAACCTGATTTTATTGTTTATTTGGGTATTTATCTTTTAGCTAAACTCGGATTCTCAGGCCAAGTAATTTTTTCATTATATACATTTATAACTTTACACATCATATATTTAGTCTATAATAAATTTGCCCTAAGTGATAAAATATCAAATAAGTACTATTTACTAGGAATAATTACTGTTTTTATTTCTATAGAATTATTAGGTTTATATTCTGGCGTTAGAAATATGTTAGCGGTATCCATATTAACACTTAGCTTTTATTTAAGTTACTTTGAAAAAAATAAAATTAAAGGGTTTACACTTTTTGTTTTAGCCGCTTTTACCCATTTTGGAGTTTTGTTATTTTTTCCAGTTTATTTTTTTTCTATAATTAAACCTTTTAGACGCAAGGTTATTTTTATAATTTACGTGTTTTCTTTTTCTTTTCTTTTTCTCTCTAAAGACTACTTGTATCAAATTGCTAGTATTTTGCCATTAACTCCTGTAATTCAGGAGAAAGCTGCAGGTTATTTGCAAGGATTAGATTTTATTGAATTAGGTAATCTCAAATCTTTTTCCGCTTTAATATCTTATAAGATACGAATTTCATGGTTATATTTCGCCCACGCTTATATTTTTATATCATATAAAAGAAATTCTGGTTATAGAGATTTGGTTGTTTTATTAATGTGTTTACTAAATATTTTAAGTGTAGCACCAGATATACATTTACGTCTAACATATCTAGTTGAGTTAATGTTTATTTATTTGTTGTATTATGAATACAACTATAAATACAATAAACTATTTATAATATTATTTTTGGGATTTTTAATTCCCAGTTTTATTGTCAATTTAGTAATTTATAGAGTATATCTTATGGACAGCCTTTTTAACCAAGACTTTTTAACCCTTATAGGAATATTAATGAAAAAGGTAGAACTTACCTTTACATGGTGAATGAGTTTCGAAAATAAAATTAAGGCTATATAAACTTTTAATAAATGAAGATAACACTGATTATACCAACATTTTTACAAGGGGGAATGGAAAGGATTATGAGTGAACTAGCTAATTTTTGGGCAAAGGAAGGCCACTCTGTAGACATTATTTTTCTAGTTCATCACGCACCTTTTTTTACAATCCACCAAAAGGTCAATTCAATTTCAATGCCCGAATTTGAATATAAAAAAACCCTTTTCTCTAAATTTATTTATTCAATTCGATTGTTTTTTTATTTAAGAAATAGGATAAGAAAGTTTTCACCTGATATCACTTTAAGTTTTGGAGAGGGATATAATTCATTTGTATTATTAAGCACAATTGGCTTAAAAAAAAGTGTTTATATCTCTGATAGAAGTAACCCTTTAGCACCACTAAGCCCGATGCTTAATTTTTTCCAAAAACAATTATACCCTAAAGCAAAAGGAATTTTCGCTCAAACAACTTTTGCAAAAGAAATATTATATAAAAAGACCCAACACTCTAATATTATCTTACTTCCAAATCCTGTCAAGGTTATCGAAGATTTAAATTTGGAAAAAAAAAATATTATTCTAAACGTGGGAAGACTTGTTTGGGAAAAAGATCAATTAACTTTAATCAGAATTTTTAATAAGATTTCCAACGAGGAGTGGCAATTGCATATTGTTGGTGATGGCCCTTTGAGGTCTGAAATTGAAAATGAAATCATAAAATTAAATTTACAAAAAAAAGTTATATTACATGGATCTCAAAGGAATTTAAGCAAATACTTTTCAAGTGCAAAAATTTTTGCTTTTACCTCCTTATCAGAAGGCTATCCGAACGCATTATGTGAAGCTATGGCATTCCCATTGGCTTGTATTAGTTTTGATTGTAATGCAGGACCCAGAGATATAATAAAAAATGACATTAATGGCTTATTGATTACATCAGGAGATTTTAAAAAATACCAAAAGGAACTAAATAAACTTATGAATTCAAGTAAATTACAAAATGATTTGAAGATGGAGTCCATTAAAATCATAGAAAATCAGACCATAGATAGGATAGCACATAATATGATGAAAGAGTTTGAAAAATGAAAATACTCGTAAATACTTCTAATCTGGTAATTGGTGGCGCTATTCAGGTCGCACTATCTTTAATAAATGAATTTTCCAAAAGAGAGGACAGTTTATATTATGTAATTATTTGCTCTAAACAGATTCAAGCCCAAATAAATATTGAGTCTTTTCCTAAAAATTTTAAATTTTACGTGCTGGAAAAATCTCCCTCAAAATTAAGAACAAGAAGAAGAACGGTTTTGAAGTTAGATAATATAGAAAGAAGCGAAAAGCCTGATATTGTTTTTTCAGTATTTGGCCCAACTTATTGGACTCCAAAAACCAAACACTTAATGGGCTTTGCTTTGGGATTAATAACAAACCCTAAAAGTTTATTTTATAAAAAAATATCTTTAAAAAATAGAATACATCTTTTTTTATTGAATAATTATCAAAGGTACTATACTTTAAAAAATTCAAATATATTTTGGTGTGAAACTGAGGATGTAAAATCTAAAATGATAAAATACCTAGGTCTAAAAAATTCAAATATATTTGTAATTGGAAACACCCATGCAAGTTATTATAAAGAAAATTATGATAGGGTTTTTAATTTACCAAAAAGATCTAAGAGCGAATTTAGGTTGATAACAATTAGTGCTAATTACCTGCATAAAAATCTATCTATAATACTAGAAGTTTCTAAAATAATGAAAGAAAAAGGGTTAAATGTTAAATTCTATTTAACCTTGCCTAAAGCTGATTTCAATAATTTGTTTCATAACGCTGATAAACTCGGGATATTGAATTTAGGCATAGTTGATGCCAAGGATTGTCCTTTTATTTACGAACAAGCTGATGCTTTATTTTTACCAACTTTAATAGAAAGTTTTACCGCATCTTTTCCTGAGGCAATGATTATGAAAAAGCCAATTTTAACCTCTAACTTATCCTTTGCAAGAGAAATTTGCAAAGATGCAGCGTTATACTTTGAACCGTTGGACCCAGTAGACATTTCTAAAAAAATAATACTACTAATGGAAAACGATGAGAAGAGATTTCAATTAATTCAAAATGGCTTGGAACGGGTGAAATCTTTCCCAAATTCGCATGAAAGAGCTGATTTTATTATTACTACCTTAAAAACCATTTTAAAAAAAATTAACTAACTCCAAGATTTAATTAGCAATATTTATGATCAAGCGAATAGAGGACTTATTCTTAACATTAAAAGGTATATATCTTTATGAATTCAAGATAAAAAACACACCTTACTCCAATTCAAAGAGCCATGAGATTTATAAATACAATCAATTGAGAAAACTATTAATTGAGTCTTCTAAAAATGTGCCATACTATAAGAAACTTTTTAGTGATATCGGTTTTAATCCAGAAAAGGATTTTAACAAGTTAGAGGATTTAAATAAAATTCCAATTCTGGATAAAAAAGTGGTTAGAGAAAACCCAAAACTTTTTTATAATAGTAGAATAAAAAAAAACCTTATTTTACATACATCAGGATCTAGCGGCAACCCTTTAAAAGTAAAAATTTCCCTAGGCGCTTGGGCTGTAGAACAAGCAGTTGTTTGGAGACATTGGAAGTGGGCTGGTTACAATTTTAGAGATAAGATGGCAATCGTAAGAAGTTATGTTCCTAAAGAGGGAAAACTAATAAAGAAAGATAAAATAAGAAATTTTATCTACTATAGTCCTTTCCATCTCAACGATAAAAACTCAGAAATGTATCTGAATCACATGTCCTCTGAAAAGGTCAAATTCCTAAGAGGCTATCCATCTTCCATAAAAACCTTAGCAAATTTTATAATAAACAATAACTTTACACCACCTACATTGAAATCTATTCTGGTTGCTTCTGAGAGATTATCTGAACAGGATAAAAAAACTATTGAAAAAGCTTTTAGCTGCACTGTATACAATCACTATGGGCTTGCTGATATATGCGTCATGATGGGAAGTTGTGAAGAAGGAAAAGGGCTACATAATTATGAAGATTATGGGCATTTGGAATTACTAGATTTTGAAAATAGGGACTGCATAATAGATAGTGATATTAAAAAGATAATAGGCACAAATCTCCATAATTTAGCTATGCCTTTAATACGATACAATACCGATGATTTGGCGGAAATATCCAAGGAAAACTGTTCTTGCCCAAGAACTTTTCCAGTAATAAAAAATATATTAGGAAGAAATGATGCCGAAATCAGGACTAAAGAGAAATACACTATACCTACGGTTAATTTCTACACATTATTTGAGTACTACATAGAAATAGAACAATGGCAAATAGTCCAAAAATCTTTAGATAAAGTAGTTGTTAATATAAAGGTTAAAGAAAGTGAATCATTTATAGAAAAAAAATTGAGGGAAGATTTTAAAAGTAGACTACCAGATTCTATTGAAATTAAAATTCGAATTAACAAGGGGTTTTTAAAGAAAAACGAAGGGAAAATACCTACTTTTGTAAGTGAATTATGAAAAAGAAAGAAATTGTTTTTTTCGATTTTGATGGTACAATTACAACTAAAGATTCAACTAAAGAATTTTATAAGTTCGTGTATGGTGGTTTCTTTTGGTTCAGATATTATTTTACTAATTTATTGTTTTATTTTTTAGTTAAAGTAAAAACAAAAAATTATTTACAACTTAAGATTAAAAGATTAAAGGATTTAATAAATTATGTTGGATCTGAAAATTTGAAATCAAAAGGTCTTGAGTTTCAAAGAAAAATACTACCTGGACTTATTAAAAAAGATGCTTTAAAGAAAATAGAGGAATACAAACTAAAAGGTATGAATTTAGTGATTGTGTCTGCTTCCATGGACATATTAATAAATGAGTGGTCTAAGGAAAATGGCTTTGTAACAATTACCAATGAGTTAGAGCTAAAAAGTAACAAATATACTGGTAAATTTGTAAGGGAAAAAGATTGTAATTTTGAAGAAAAAGTAATTAGAATAAGGGAGAAATTTCCAAATTTAGATGCTAACTACACGTATGCTTATGGAGATACTCAAGGTGATATGGCCATGTTAGAGATTGCTGATGAATCATATTATAACGTCCTAAAAAAATAATAAATGTTTAAAAATAAAAATATTAATCAACTTAGACCTTACATCGTAACATCTCATGAAGCATGGGAGCATAAAGAGGATCAAGACATTTTAAAACTAGACTGGAACGAAGCAACTGAGTTACCGTCCCCAAATGTGCGTCTTAGATTAAAGGCCGTAATAGAAAATGGAAGGTTAAATTGGTATCCAGATACTAACAATACACAACTACTAAAAAAAATAAGCGACTACAATCAGGTCAATATTACAAATGTACAATATTTTGCGAGCTCAGATGCTTTGCATGAATATATTGTAAGATGTTTTATATCTGATTCTGATAGGGTTTTAATCATTGGTCCTACATATGACAACTTCAGGGCCGTAGCGGAAAGTAATGGAGCTCATGTTCAGTATTATGATTTAGATAATATTTTTTCAATTGATTATGTTCAGTTTAATAAAGATTTAAAATTAATAAAACCCAAAGTTGTTTACATTGTTAATCCAAATAATCCAACAGGTACACTTCACCCAAAAACGGAAATAGAAAAACTGTTAATAGATAATCCTGAAGTATTTTTTATTATTGACGAGGCTTATTATGAATTTTCAAAAATTTCCCTGGCTTCAGTAACTGATAAATATGATAATATTTTGATTTCAAGAACTTTTTCAAAAGCTTTTGCTTTAGCAAGCTTTAGAATAGGATATACGATTTCAAATAAAAAAAATATTCAGATTTTAAACACAATAAGAAATGCAAAAAATGTTTCATTATTTGCTCAAGAAGCAGCTATAGCTGTTTTGGAAGATTTAGCATATGTTGAAAATTATGTTAAAGAAGTTTTAGAAGCAAAAGAGTTTTTTATCAGATCCTTAAAAGATTTTTCTTGGATTGAGATGATATGTAACGGTAGTGGGAATTTTGTATTTTTTTCAATTAAGAATATTGAATTAAAAAAAAAGTTATTAGATTACCTTAAACAAAACAAGGTTTTTATAAGAGATTATGGTCATGTTGAGACTACCGCTAAATTTGTAAGAATTACCGTTGGTAGAATTTCAGACATGAAGCGCGTAATAGAGTTATTTGAATCTTTTGGAAATGATAGATAGATGGTTAATTTTAGGTTACACGTTAAGTTAATTGATATACCATTTCATTTGTTGTTTTTATTATTTTTTTTAATCCCTTTCGGGACTAATTTAATATCAAAAATAATTATACTGTTAATAATTAGCAGCTTACTTTTTCTTAAAAAAAAGAATTGGTTAAATAATTTTCTTTTACGTAAGGAATATTTGATTCCTTCGATTGCTGTCTATTTATTGTACTCATTAGGATTACTTTGGTCAGACAATATACCCGAAGCACTAAAAAAAATGGAGCATGGGCTTTCTTTTTTAGTATTTCCATTAGTATTACCACTTTTTGATTTTTCTAAAAAAGACATTCTCAATCTTTTTAAGAGCTTTAGTTTTGGTTGTTTGTTCATATTAATCTCCTCTTTTTTATATTTTTTATATGTTAGTATTACCCATGACGAATACATAATTTTAGGAGAAATACGCGCAGGGGATAGACCTGGCAATGTTTATGAGTATTTAAGTAAGCATTTTCTTTTGGTCGAGGTCCACAGAACGTACTTCTCTGCTTATTTATTAATTTGCATCCTTTTTGTAATCAATAATTTTAAGGAGTTTAGTACCATTCCTTTCAATAAAAAAAATTTGGTTAGTATTTTATCAATTCTGACCTTTATTCTTGGTTTGATTTGCTTGCAAAGTAAAATAAACATCGCCATATTGTTTTTGATTTTTATTTATTACACTGTTAAAAGCTTTAAAAAGTCCCCAATATTATTATTCAAAGTAATTTTAACTTTTGCAACTATTTTATTCTTGTCTAAAAATATTATTATAAATCGCTTAAAACCTATGGTCAAAGAAATTGAAAATATAATCTCTTCTGAAAATGAAAATGAAAAAAAATTTACAAAGGTACTTCAACCTGGCAGTACGGAAACTAGATATATGCTCTATAAATCTTCTTTGCAACTCATAGGTGAATCTCCAATTTTGGGTTTTGGAACTGGTGATCTCAAGGATGTGCTACGAAATCAAAATTATAAGAATAATTATAAAAGTATTGCCCACTTGAATTATGGAACTCATAGTCAATTGCTATCAATGTTAGTTTCATTTGGCCTTTTAGGTTTTTTTGTTTTTATATCTTTTTTCTTACTCCCACTATATACTAGTATTAAAATTAATGATAGTTTTACAAGTTTTATTCTATTAGTTTTGTTTTTAAATTGTTTAACAGAATCATTTTTATCTAGACAAGAAGGAATTATACCTACTGTACTTTTTATAACAGCTTTGTCGTTTTCCAAAAAAAATAATTCCCATTGAATTACAAAGAATGAAACAAATTATACAAGACCTTAAAAACGGAGAAACCATATTAGAAGAAATTCCTGTTCCAATGACAAAATCAGGATGCGTACTTATAAAAACTACAAGATCATTAGTTTCTTTAGGTACCGAAAAAATGATGGTTGAATTTGGAAAAGCAAATTTTATTCAAAAAGCACGTCAACAGCCAGATAAGGTAAAAATGGTTTTAGACAAAGTAAAAACAGATGGTTTTAAACCAACTATGGATGCTGTTTTTAATAAACTAAACCAACCTTTACCCTTAGGGTATTGTAATGTCGGGGAGGTAGTTGGCGTTGGTAATGGTGTAACCGAATTCGCCATTGGCGACCGTGTTGTGTCAAATGGTAATCATGCAGAATATGTAAATATTCCTAAGAATTTAGTGGCTAAAATTCCAGATAATGTCACCGATGAAGAAGCGACATTTACCGTAATTGGTGCTATAGGACTGCAAGGTATTCGCTTATTAAACCCTACTTTCGGCGAAACAATTGTTGTTGTTGGGCTTGGTTTAATAGGCCTAGTTACAGCAGAATTATTACTTGCAAATGGTTGTAATGTAGTAGGCTTCGATTATGATGCTGAAAAAGTAAAAATCGCAAACGAAAAAGGAATTGTAGCTATAAACCCAGGCGAAGGTACGGACCAAGTTAAATTTATTGAATCGTTTACCAATGGCATTGGCGCTGATGGTGTTATTATTACGGCATCGAATAAAAGTAACGAAATTATTTCTCAGTCTGCTAATATGTGCAGAAAACGCGGCAGGATAATATTAGTTGGTGTTATAGGTTTAGATATTAGTAGAGCCGATTTTTATGAAAAAGAAATCTCTTTTCAAGTTTCTTGCTCCTATGGACCAGGAAGATATGATGACAATTATGAAAAGAAAGGAAACGATTACCCAATTGGATATGTTAGGTGGACAGAAAAAAGAAATTTTGAAGCCATTTTAAATGCTATTTCAAGAGGAACTCTAAAGGTGAAGCCTTTAATTACAGAACGCATTGCCCTAAATGATTATCAAAAAATTTATGGGGATATGAAAAACTCAAGATCTATAGCCTCTATTCTTGAGTATAATAGTACTGTCGCACCAATATCAACTGTTACAATTGCTTCTAAAAACTTTAAAGGAAAAAAGGGGGTTATAGGCATCATTGGTGCTGGTAATTTTACCAGTTCAACAATTTTACCCAATCTTAAGAAAATTAGCGCTGAGGTAAAATATATTGCAAGCTCCGGAGGGTTAACGTCCACCATTATGGCTAAGCGTCATAATATCGCGAATTCTACATCCGATTATCATGAAATTTTAAAAGATCAAGATGTTGATTTAGTATTCATAACTACACAACATAATATGCACGCTGCAATGGTTTTAGAAACCATAAAGGCTAAAAAAAGTGTTTTTGTTGAAAAACCACTTGCCCTTACAGATACTGAACTCGAAGAAATTGTCACTCAATACCAAAACGAAAATGTAACCATTTCAGTAGGGTTCAACAGACGTTTTGCGCCTTTGGCAAAAAAAATGAAAAGTTTAATGGGCAATGGTAATACGCCAATAAACATTGTAGCGACTATGAATGCTGGTTTTATTCCCGCAGATGTTTGGGTCCATGATATGCAAGTAGGTGGTGGGAGAATTATTGGAGAAGCATGCCATTTTATAGATTTATGCACCTATTTTACAGGGAGTAAAGTAATTTCGGTGTGTATGAACGCCTTAGGTGTAAATCCTCAAGAAAATACAGATAATGCAAGCATTCTTCTTAAATATGAAAATGGATCAAACGCTGTAATTAATTATTTCTCGAATGGTAGTAAAGCATATTCTAAAGAGCGGGTCGAAATTTATTCGCAAGAACGCACTATGGTGCTGGATAATTGGAGAAAATTAAAAACTTATGGATTTAAAGGAAGTTCAAAAGTAACTTCTAAACAAGATAAAGGTCACTTTAATCAATTTAAAGAACTAATTCAACAACAACAAAAGGGTGGAGAAGCTATTATTCCATTCTTTGAAATCGTGAACACTACCAAAGCCTCTTTTGCTGCTATTGCATCACTTAAACAAGGGAAATGGATAGCGATAGACTAAACTTACTATTAAACACCGTAAAACATCTAAAAATTAAGCAAATTCGCTTTCAACTGTACTATAAGATTCGAAATAAATTATTTAAAAAAAAATATCATAATTCCTTAAAGCATAGTCCCCTACCTTTAAATTGGGGTCCTGTATTTTTAAATGAAAATAGTTTTTTAGTTGATCGTTTTTCATTTCTCAACCTTGAATATAATTTTCATGGCCTTATAGACTGGAACTATGCTGACTATGGAAAACTTTGGACCTATAATCTCAATTATTTTGATTTTTTAAATCAAAAAACCTTAAGTGTAGATCAAGGTTTAAAATTAATTAACGACTACATTGAAAATGATACGCTAAAAGATGGTCTAGAGCCTTATCCAATATCTTTAAGAGGTATTAATTGGATCAAATTTTTATCCATAAACAAAATATCAGAAACGAGAATTGATCAAGCATTGTATAATGATTATTATAGACTATTTGATAATTTAGAATATCACTTGTTAGGAAATCATTTATTAGAAAATGGATTTTCCCTATTATTTGGATCCTATTATTTTAAGGATGAAAAGCTCTATCATAAAGCACAAAAAATTTTATTTACAGAACTAAAAGAGCAGATTTTAGAGGATGGGGGACATTTTGAACTGTCACCCATGTACCATCAAATACTTTTATACCGACTTTTAGACAGTCTTAATCTCTTAAAAAATAATCAATGGCTCTCTAATGAACTATTAGTTTTTTTAGAAGAGAAAGCTGAAAGTATGCTTTCTTGGCTCCAAATGGTTACCTATAAAAACGGGAATATACCAATGGTTAACGATAGTACCTACGATATAGCTCCTAAATCAGATCAATTATTTGAATATGCAAAAAAATTAGACCTAAAATGGACTGAAACAAAATTGTCAGACTCAGGGTATAGAAAGTTTAAAACAAATTCATACGAACTTTTTATGGATGTAGGTAATATTGGCCCTGATTATCAGCCTGGTCACGCGCATTCAGATACCTTAAGCTTTGAGCTGTACGTAAAACAACAACCTATAATTGTTGATCCTGGAATTTCTACTTATGAAAAAAATGAAAATCGTTTACAAGAACGTCAAACAGCTTATCATAATACAGTAAAAATCAATCATCAAGAACAAAGCAATGTTTGGGATGGCTTTAGAGTTGCACATAGAGCTAAAATTACCACATTAACAGAAAAAGACAACGTAGTGTCTGCTACCCATAATGGATATAAAAAATTAGGGATATTACATACTAGAAATTTTATTGGTACTTTAAATACCATAGAAATAACTGACATTTTTTCTAAAAAAATAGATAAAGAACAAGTAGCTTTTTTTCATTTCCATCCAGACATTGTCTTTATAGAGATTTTAGATAACACTAGAATTTTGATTAACCAAAGTATTGTAATACAATTTGAAAGTGACATTATAAAAATTATAAAAACGAAATACGACTATTGTAAGGGCTTTAATAAAACTGATAAAGCAGAAAAATTAGAGATATATTTTGATCAAAAGCTTATTACAAAAATTATTCTAAAGGAGTAAAAATGAAACTATTATTTTTAACTGATAATTTCCCGCCAGAAGTTAATGCACCAGCAACCAGAACATATGAACATTGCAGGGAGTGGGTAAAACAAGGAGTTGAAGTCACAGTTATTACTTGTGTGCCTAATTTCCCTAAGGGCAAAGTTTTCGTTGGCTATAAGAACAAACTTTTTCAAAAAGAAATTATTGATGGTATAAAAGTAATCAGAGTTTGGACGTACATCACTGCGAATGAAGGTTTTTTAAAACGAATTCTAGATTACCTAAGTTTTATGCTTAGTGCTTTTCTAGCTGGATTATTCATTAAAACAGATATAATAATTGCTACTTCTCCACAATTTTTTACTGCAATTTCAGGTAGATGGTTATCTTTTTGGAAAAGAAAAAAATGGATTATGGAAGTTCGCGATTTATGGCCAGAATCAATTAAAGCTGTAGGTGCTATGAAAACAAACCCTGCGATCCGCTTTTTTGAATTACTCGAAAACCGAATGTACAAAAGTGCTAATAAAATTATAGTAGTCACGGATTCGTTCAAGGAGGTTCTAGTTAAGAAAAATAGCATTGATTCTTCCAAAATATCCATTATTAAAAACGGCGTAAATACATCCCTTTTTAAACCTATACAAAAAGATGTACATTTAATTAAAGACTTGGGTTTACAAGGAAAATTTATAATTGGTTATATAGGCACGCATGGGATGGCCCATGGTTTAGATTTTATTTTAGAATGTGCAAAAGATATTTCAGATAATGATATTCATTTTCTGTTTTTAGGGGAAGGTGCAAAAAAACAAGAGTTATTGGCCCAAAAAGAATACTTGAAATTAGAAAATATCACCATGTTAACCTCTGTAACAAAGCAAGAGGTGGCTAAGTATATATCCATACTTGATATCGGATTGGTAAACTTAAAGAAATCAGACACTTTTAAAAGTGTTTTACCTTCAAAAATATTTGAACTTTGTGGAATGCATAAACCTATACTTTTAGGTGTTGAAGGTGAAGCTAAAAAATTAGTTAATGATTATCAGGTAGGCCTTTCTTTTGAGCCAGAAAATAAAAAAGACTTTCTTGAAAAGATTGAACTTTCAAAAAAATTAAAAGTAACAAGTAAAAATTTTAATCGCTTGATTACAGATTTTGATCGAATAAAATTAAGTAAAAAGATGCTCGAGTTTGTCAAGCAATAAATATCATTTTAAAAAAAGAATAGCTACTTTTACTTTCAAATTTTTAATACATTAAATTGCACTTCTTAGAAACCGCTATATTAATATATATTGGTGCTTTTCTATTAACCTATTTAACTATCCCAAAGATTATAAAAGTGGTTGGGTATAAAAGGCTAATGGACGACCCCAATCATCGAAGTTCTCATGTAGGAAAAACCCCTACTTTGGGAGGGGTTTCATTTTTTTACACCCTAATTTTTGCTTTATTTTTCATAAAAGATTGGAGTATTTTTCAGGAAGGAATGTACATCATTCCTGGCCTTACCATTTTGTTTATAGTCGGGTTAAAAGACGATTTAGTTGTATTATCCCCTCTATCAAAATTAATTGCTCAAGCATTAGCTGTTTCATTTATTTTAGCAAATGAAGGTTTTATCATTCATTCCTTAAATGGATTTTTAAATATTTATGAAATTCCCTATTTTTTGTATTTAGGTATCGCTGGTTTTATGATGATTACTATCATTAATTCCTATAATTTAATTGATGGTATCGACGGACTAGCCTCCATTGTCGGAATTGTGATTCTCATGATTTACACAACCATATTTTACTTATCAGGCGAGCATTATTATGCATTAATAGGTTTGACTTTAAATGCTAGCCTAATGGCATTTCTAGGATATAATGTGTCTACCGACAAAAAAATATTTATGGGAGATACGGGTTCATTAATTGTCGGGTTTATCATTAGCGTTTTAACTCTAAAATTTCTGGCGCTTAAACCTCAAGACTATACAGAACTTCCGTTTTTATTAGAAAATGCACCACTTATAGCCATAAGTATCTTAATTGTGCCCTTATTTGATACTGCAAGGGTATTTGCGATACGCTTATCAAATAAAAAAGGCCCGTTCTCACCAGACAGAAATCATACACACCATGTTTTAATTGACCATTGGGGTTTATCCCATAAGCAAGCGAGTTTTATTATTGGATGCTTTAATTTAATCTTTGTCATGCTTTTTATAGTTTTAGGCAGTACTGCAAAAAATATAGGAATGGTGATTATGTTGGTCACGGTCGTTATTATTCTTGGTTATGTTTTTTTTAGATACAACTATAATTTTTCTACGTTAAAACAAAAAATAAGAATAAAAAGAAAGGTAGATCATCTTAAAACTAAAATTGAGAGTCCAAAAAAGAAAAAAAATCGAGAAAACAAACAGCAATGATTTTTTTAAGATTTATTTCTATTTAACTCTAAAAGCTAAGTAACCACTCTACTTATGAAAAAAATACTCATTACAGGCGCTGCAGGTTTTTTAGGTTCTCATTTATGCGATCGCTTTATTAAAGAAGGGTTTCATGTGATTGGGATGGATAACCTAATTACAGGTGATCTAAAAAATATTGAACATCTGTTTCCTCTACCGCAGTTCGAGTTTCACCATCATGACGTCTGTAATTTTGTGCATGTAGGTGGTTCATTAGATTTTATTTTACATTTCGCTTCGCCTGCCAGCCCTATTGATTATCTAAAAATACCTATTCAAACACTCAAAGTGAGTTCAGTAGGGACCTTAAATTTACTAGGCTTAGCCAAACAAAAAAACGCTAGAATTTTAGTAGCCTCCACTTCCGAAATTTATGGTGACCCTTTGGTGCATCCCCAAAACGAGGAGTATTACGGGAATGTCAGCTCTATAGGCCCTCGCGGTGTGTATGACGAAGCGAAACGCTTTATGGAATCACTCACTATGGCCTATCACCGGTATCATGGTGTTGATACGCGCATTGTGCGCATTTTCAATACTTACGGTTCCCGCATGCGTTTAAATGATGGCCGTGTAGTTCCTGCCTTTATGGGACAAGCTTTACGGGGCGAAGATTTAACCGTTTTTGGGGATGGCTCTCAAACCCGATCTTTCTGTTATATTGATGATCAAGTAGAGGGTATTTATCGCTTATTAATGAGCGATTATGCTGAACCTGTAAATATTGGCAATCCACATGAAACAACTATTTTAGAATTTGCGCAAGAGATTATTAAACTAACAGGCACTGACCAAAAAATCATCTTTAAACCCTTACCGCAAGACGATCCTTTACAGCGGCAACCCGATATAACACGTGCAAAAGAAATTTTGGGTTGGGAGCCCAAGGTACAGAGGGCTGAAGGTTTAAAAATCGTATACGATTACTTTAAATCATTATCCCCAGAAGAACTAGAAAAAAAAGAACACAGAGATTTCTCTGGAAATGGAAAGTAGGTTCCGAATCATTCGATCCAAGTGCAGTATGCATTAAAATTAAGGTTCAGGAGTCAAGATTCAAGATAAAAAAAGGTCTAAACTCTTTGTTCTGAAATCTTGGTACTTCATTTGTTAGGATATACTCGGTATCGGCTAGTGCTCATTGCCCCATTTGCTATTACAGTCGCTAAACTATAAATAAAGACGTCCTAGCAATGTAAGAGTTCCTATTTTAAAGTCGTGCACAATTTGACAGATTTGGCTATTATACCAATTTTTGGTATATTTAAACCAAAGTAGGAAAAACATGAACAAAAATACATCAATATCACTCGGAAATTATTTTGACCAATTTGTCCAAAATAGTATAAGTAAAGGAAGATTCAAAAATGTCAGTGAAGTTATACGTGCTGGATTAAGACTTTTAGAAGAGGAAGAAAGTAAAGTAATTGCTTTAAAAAACGCAATTCAAGATGGAATTGACAGTGGAATAGCTCAGGACTTTGACCCAAAAAAGCATCTGGAATCACTCAAAGCGAAAAAGCACTCTAATGGCTGAATATAAATTAACAAACAAAGCTGTTGAGGATTTATCTAAGATCTGGGATTATACTTTTGAGGTTTGGCCGGAAAATCAAGCTGATAAATATTATGAGGAATTAATTTCTAACTGTGATGAAATTGCTAAAAATCCAGATTTGGGTAAAAGCTACACTGGAATATCAGAGCAACTCCTTGGATTGAAGGCAAATCGGCATATTATATTTTACAGAACTTTAAGCGAAAGCTATGTTGAAATAACCAGAATATTACACGAGAGAACGGATTTGAAGCAAAGAATAGCAGAATAAAAAAACTGCATACAATGGCTATAAGTTATTGCTTACTCTTAATTACTGCTGTAAATACCCTCGGATTTTTAGTTTGGTGTGTACTTGCGAAGTAAGGGTCTAACACCTCAATCATTCATAGCCCAAACGATAAGGTTTAGTCTACTGGTTCCAAAAGCAGCGTGGTCTTGATGCTTTGGTAGGCTAATTATGATGAATAAAATTTGGCTTTATTCAGCTTCAATAGGTATTTTTGCGGAAACCTTCTTTTCGTATGAACATTCTAATTCTTGGTGCAGGCGGTCGCGAACATACCCTTGCTTGGAAATTAAAACAAAGTAAAAAACTATCTCAATTATTTGTAGCACCGGGTAATGCAGGGACTGCAGCTATTGCCACGAACTTAGCGCTAGGAGTAACTGATTTTGTAGCCATTAAAAACGCGGTACGCACCCATAACATACAAATGGTCATTGTGGGTCCAGAAGATCCATTGGTACACGGCATTCACGATTTCTTTTTAAATGATGCCGAGTTAAGGGCTATCCCCGTAATTGGTCCACAAAAAGCAGCGGCTACCCTTGAAGGAAGTAAAGATTTTGCTAAAGAATTTATGATGCGTCATCACATTCCAACAGCAGCTTATGAAAGTTTTACCTCGGAAAGCCTAGAAAAGGGCTATTTATTTTTAGAAAGCTTAAAGCCTCCCTATGTGTTGAAAGCAGACGGATTAGCTGCCGGAAAAGGTGTGGTTATTCTGACCGATTTACAAGAAGCTAAAACCGAATTAAAAAGCATGTTGGTCGACGCTAAATTTGGTACAGCAAGCACCACCGTGGTCATTGAGGAATTTTTAGACGGTATTGAATTAAGTGTTTTTGTACTCACTGATGGAAAAAATTACAAAGTTCTGCCCACGGCAAAAGACTATAAACGCATTGGTGAAGGTGATACCGGACTCAATACAGGCGGAATGGGAGCCATTTCCCCCGTTCCTTTTGCCAATGATGAGTTCATGAACAAAATACACGACCAAGTAGTTAAACCTACCGTAGAGGGTCTTAAAAAAGATAATTTACCTTACAAAGGATTTATTTTTATCGGTTTAATTAAAGTAGACAACCAACCCAAGGTAATTGAATACAATGTTCGTTTGGGAGATCCTGAAACCGAAGTGGTCATCCCTAGAATTAAAAATGATTTAGTAGACCTGTTTTTGGCGGTTGCCAATGAAACTTTAGATACTGTAGATTTGGCGTTGGATGAACGAACAGCAACTACGGTGATGGCGGTTTCTGGCGGATATCCTGAAGCTTATGGCAAGGGAAAAGAAATAACGGGTTTCTCAGAAGTGAAAGATGCCTTGGTGTTTCACGCCGGTACCGCACTAAGCGATGGTAAAATCGTAACTTCTGGCGGAAGAGTATTGGCGGTAACCGCATTTGGAGCTGATCACAAAGAAGCCTTAAAAAAATCGTATGACAACCTAGCAAAACTGCATTTTGACGCTATGTATTACCGAAAAGATCTAGGTTTTGATTTGTAGCTTCGACTACGCTCACCTACCAAAGTTCGACTCCGCTCCGCTACCTAAAATCGACTGCGCAATACTATAGCCTATTCAATACAAATACTACCCTGTATTCTGAAAAATAAAATACAATCAACTATCGCCAAATAGATAGTTGATTGTATTTATTACTTCTAAATAAATATTAGCCATTATTAGCATCATTCCCTATAAAAGAATGAGCACTAACTCTTGAGGATTTCTCCGTTTCGTTGTTGTATTTTTTAAGTTGCAACATCCAATACACAAAGGCTACAGAGCCAACAATTACAAAAATCCAGTTTAAGGTATTTGCAGCCCACCAGCTCTCCATCATACGCAACATATCAAAGGGTGCAAACAAGATATTTACAAATAAATCTTCAATCGCTCTAAAAAATGATTCCATCTTAATTATATTTACCCTACAAAAATATAAAAACCCAAGATGATTTCAAGCATTTTTGGAAAAACAAAACCATTTAACTTCATTATTATAGGTGCTTTCTTGTTTCTATTCTATTGGACGACGATATTTATGTTGTTTTCAAAACCTTATTCTTCAGACAATCTCCCATCACAAAGCATGGTTTTAGTACTACTTTGTAGTATGGTTTTTGTGATTAACTTTATCGTAAAGCGCAATAAAATTACAGAAACCAACTCTTATGCCATTTTGTTTTTCTCCTTACTCATGGTGCTTTTTCCAGAAGTATTATTAGATAACAACAGTATTCCTTGTACATTTTTTTTATTGCTGGCCACTAGAAAATTGTTGAGCATAAAATCTTTAAAAAACATTAAACTTAAAATTTTTGACGCCAGTATTTGGGTGGTTGTTTCTAGCCTCTTCTATGATTGGGCCATCTTATACTTACTTTTAGTGTTTATCACCATATACCTATACCAACCCAAAAAATTCCGCAATTGGGTGATTCCTTTTATTGGTTTTTTTGCGGTAGGCATGATCAGCTTGGGCGCATTAACGATTTTCAATAAGCCTAATTTTATTGAAAACCATTATACATTTTCAGTGAATATTGCCAACGATTTTATATATCAATGGCAAAGTAGTATTAAGTTGATTATCTATATCATGGCGTCCTTACTCCTTTTTATTTTAACCTTTCTAAAACTTTCTAAATCAGGAAAAGGTCGTATCAATACCATGCGCTTAATTGCGCTCTTCTTTTTTATAGGTTTAGTGATCACCCTACTCGAATCATTCGATGAAGTAACGCCTATTTTGTTGACCTTTTTTCCGGTATCCGTTTTTTTAACCAATTATATTGAAAACATAAAACGCTCTAAACTTAAAGAAGGCGTTCTTATTTTTATTATTTTAATTCCTTTCGTAGTCTTAATTACCAGATTTAACTAATGTACTCCAAGGTATACTATTAGTGCTGAAAGGCATTGATGTTAACTAATTGATGTGAAGATGAACGCTTAAGCCAACGTTCTTCAAATCTGATATAAATTTGTGGTTTGTTGAACTATCGTTTTCTGGATGGCATCTCTACATAACTATTCAAAAGAAAGTTTCGCGAATAAAAGTATCTTTGCAACAAAGCTTTATATTATGTTTAGTGAATTTGCATTTGCCATTTTTGAAAAAAGTATAGCCACATACCATATAAAAGATGATGTATACCAATCTTTTGAAAATCCGTACCCAAAAGACGATATTGCCCATCTTTTATATCGTAAAAACTGGATCGATACAGTACAATGGCATTATGAAGATATTATTCGGGACCCGAATATAGATCCGTCAGATGCCTTGGTTTTAAAGCGCAAAATTGATGCGAGTAACCAAGACAGAACAGATTTAGTGGAGTATATTGATAGTTATTTTTTAAATAAGTACCAATCAGTATCAATCAAAGAAAATGCTGCGATTAATACGGAAAGTCCAGCTTGGGCGATAGACCGTTTATCTATATTGTCATTAAAAATTTATCACATGCAAGAAGAAGCATCGCGTACTGATGCGAGCACCGAGCATCTAAATAAATGTAAGGTTAAATTAGCTATTCTTTTAGAACAGAAAAAAGACTTGTCTACTGCTATTGATCAATTATTGACCGATATTGAGCAAGGCAACAAGTACATGAAAGTGTATAAACAGATGAAAATGTACAATGACGATGAATTAAACCCTGTACTAAGAGGAAAAAAATAAACAGGAGTATTTATGGCTTCACAGAAACACCTTTTGGTCATCCGAATGTCTGCCATGGGCGATATTGCCATGACCGTTCCTGTACTACTGGCATTGCAACAACACTATCCTGACCTAAAAATTACGGTATTGACTAGAGCTTTTTTTAAGCCACTATTTTCACAGTTGCCCAATGTTTATATTTTTGAAGCTGATGTAAAGGGAAAGCACAGCGGTATTTCTGGGCTTTACCTACTTTTCAAGGAATTAAAAGCCTTAAAAATTGATGCCGTTGCTGATCTACACAATGTATTACGAAGTAAAGTCTTAAAACTCTTTTTTACTACTGCTGGTATTCCTGTGGTACAAATAGATAAAGGCCGTAGCGAAAAGCGAGCTTTAACAGCCTTAAAAAACAAACAATTTAGTCCTTTAAAAACTACCCATCAACGATACTCCGATGTTTTTACGGCCTTGGGATTTCCAATACGATTGGAAAAAACCAGTTTACTGACCAAAGAATCACTTTCAACAAATGCACAAGCACTTTTAGGAACGAATAACAAAAAGCGAATTGGAATTGCGCCCTTTGCGGCTTTTTCAGGAAAGATGTATCCCTTGCAGCTCATGGAACAAGTCGTTGAAACCTTAGCAAAGTATGACCATTATCAAATCGTTTTATTCGGAGGTGGGCCTAAAGAAAAAAAAGCCTTGGAACTTTGGCAAAATAGGTATAACAATACCCTAAATGTTGCAGGTAAATTTTCATTTCAAGAAGAATTGAGTATCATTTCTCAATTAGATCTTATGCTCGCTATGGATAGTGGAAATGCCCATTTAGCAGCGAACTACGGAATCCCGGTTGTCACGTTATGGGGGGTTACCCATCCATATGCCGGGTTTTACCCGTTTAGGCAGCCCAATGAAAATGCACTTCTTGCGGATAGAAGTCAATATCCTCTAATTCCGACCTCCATTTATGGGAATAAACTTCCGAAAGGCTACGAAAAGGTAATGGATACGATTCGTCCGGCTTCGATAATTGCTAAAATTGAAGAAATAGTTAATTAGCTTAGAAAGGTATCTGACTTAGCCCATAATCATTTTTTAACTGGATCATGAACTCTTGCACTGAGGGTAGCCGAAATGTGAGTTTGAACTTTATTTAGGCCACCTGCTTATGTGCCATGGCTCTAAAATAAAATCGCAATTGTTGCATATACCGATATCGTAATGCAGTTGCGCTGCCCTCTACCATTAAGCTTCTCACCCCTAAAAATGAAGATATAATGTAACTTGCTGCACCTTCGCAGTCGACATGACGATCTACGTAACCGTTAAACTTTCCTTTTTGTAGCGAAGACACCAAGTTAACTTCCCAAATTTTTAAAATATCATTTAAATACTTCATGATTTCTGGATTCCTTCCGTTGAATTCGTTCAAAAAATTATTTAAAAGAAAGCCGTAATCGTTTTGATTGTGTTCTGCGGTTTGTAAAGCCTCTTCAATACATTTCGAGATCAACTCTAATGGATTGTCATGCCCTTCTATAGGTTCAATAAGCATGCTGTACACTTTACGAACTACTAAGTTTTCGAGAATACTAATGAAAAAGTCTTCCTTAGATTTAAAATGATAGTAAAAAGCTCCTTTAGATAAGTCTAACTCTTTTAAAATATCATCGATACTGGTTTTGTAAAATCCGTTTTTGTAGAATAATGCCAATCCGGTAGTTTGCATACGATGCATGGTAGCCATGCGTTTTAGGTTTTTTTCCATAAGATTTGGGTTTTGGGGTAAACCGACTCTAAAGTCTTTTACAAAGTTATGGTCTTCACCTAGCCGCTAAAAAGTATTAGGTTAAAAGCACACTAAAATTCGCTAAGTAGCACAAAAACAGATACAAGTGAAGCTTTAAAAAAAACAACAAACCAGGTAGTCGGTTAAAAAGGTGTTTTATTGGGTGATGTCCGCTTATATATACCTTATAAAACAGCATAAATTAGGCATTTATCCCTACTCCAGTAATAATACATTGGGTAATTCTTTACTATACCCTAGCGTCAACAAAAAAGTTCACTTGCTCGTATTTTTATAAACCTACAAGGCTTTTGAGACCTTGTAGGACGCTTTATTTACCTGTTATGGAGCCACTGTGCCCTGACAGCTGCTTCCTGCGCCAGCAGTACACCCGTAACAATGTTGGGAGATAATGATGTTTCTATCTTGTAAGACATCCTCATTATAATCCTTAATATGTTTTACTTTACTGGCTACTTTTAAATCGAGCATTTGGTTAAAATCACAATCGTATAGCCAACCATCCCAACTAATCGAAATAGTATTGGTACACATCACATTCGCAACAGCAGCAGGATTATAGGCCTCTACCAAAGCATACATATAATCCTCATAGTTTTCTGAAGCAATCAAATAATCTAAAAATCGGGCAATTGGTAAATTGGTAATCGCAAAAAGGTTGTGAAACTGAATATCAAAATCTTCTTTCAATGCTTTTTTAAAATCCTTTTCCATGGCGGCTTGATCTCCTGGTAAATACGCTCCTGAGGGATTATAGACTAAATCTAGCCGTAAATCACTCCCGGGCATTCCGTACCCAATAGCATTTAAATCTTGCAAGGCTCTAATGGATTTATCAAAAACTCCATCTCCACGTTGTTTGTCGGTTTTACCTCGAGTGTAGTGAGGCATCGAAGAGATCACATGAACATTATGTTTTTTAAAAAACTCGGGTAAGTCGTAATACTTTTTATTGGCGCGAATAATGGTTAAATTAGACCGAACAATAAAATCTTTAATCCCCGCTTTTGCGGCTTCCTCTACAAACCAACGAAAATCAGGGTTCATTTCTGGCGCTCCACCTGTTAAATCTAAGGTATGTGCTCCTGTATTTTTAATCACCTCTAAACACTGCATCATAGTATCACGTGTCATAATCTCTTTACGATCAGGACCTGCATCAACGTGGCAATGCTCACAAACCTGATTACACATGTACCCTACATTGATTTGCAGAATTTCTAATTTTTTTGGACGTAATGGAAAATGCCCAATTTGTGCAATTTTATCCTTAAAATAAGGCAATTCCCCGTCAGCGAAAATTCCTCCATTTAATATTTCTAATTGTTTGTTCGTAATTGCAAGTTCATCTTGTCTTGCTTTTAATGATTTTATAGCCATTTTTTTTAGTTGTTGGTTGTTGGTTGTTCGTTGTTCGTTTCTGATGTATCAAACAATTACTAAATTCCACACAACACTATTTATCAATTTTTAATTTATTTTGAAACAAGTGATTAAGTTGCAAGGTATACAGGTACACGTACAAAGTACTATCAGCCGATAACCGACAACTGTCAACCCAATTACATGGATAACTTATCATACTTATTCATCATCTGAACCCCATGAACCAAAGTGGCCCCACTTTCAATCGCAGCACCTACATGCACGGCTTCCATCATTTCTTCCTTGGTAATTCCTTTTTGTAAGCCGTCTTTGGTATAGGCATCGATACAATAGGGACATTTAACCACATGCGAAACGGCTAAAGCAATCAAAGATTTTTCTCTGGCACTTAAGGCGCCCTCTTCAAACACTTTACCGTAGTAATCGAAAAACTTAGTACCTAATTCTTCGCTCCATTCAGTAATTTTACCAAATTTTCTAAGGTCTTTTGGGTCGTAGTAAGAATCTGCCATATTAGTATTATTTTATATTGTTTTAGATTGTTTGAAATGTTGTTCTTGATGAAAACTATATGGTATTCCCGCTAAGCTTCGTTCAGCATCTGGTAAAATCTCCATATTATCCCAAAGTCCGGAAACTAGTGTGTTTGCATATTCCATAGGCAAGTGATTACTTTTCATCAGCTGGTAAGCCTTCTGAAAATCATATTCTAAATACCGATGTGTATATTTAAGTTGGGCCTCAACATTTTCTAGGAGAACATACCAAACTCTTGTTGTGCCATCGTTGGCTGGCATACCAATAACACCTGGGTTGATCCATGTTTTATGGTTCAGATCTTGTGAAAAAGGCAATCCACAATGCCCCGCTAAAATAACCTCAGCATCCAAGTTCTTAAAGTTTTCAAGTTTAGTTGCTACGGATGAGGATTCAAATATAAATTCAGATATGTGCCTTACTGCACCGTGTACAACTCCCACTTTTTTACCTACGTAATCAAAGGAGATATGGTTTGGTAAGCCTTCCATGTAGTCGAGGGAATCTTTCGACAAACGCGACTGCGCGTAGGGATACCATAATTTTGAAAAGCCATCACAGCGACTGCCTTCTGTAAAGTCACAGCCGCAATCTTCAGCGCCTTCTACCAATTGAAGTTCTACATTTCCCGCAATACTATGTGCTCCCCAAGTTTTAAATAGCTGAACTGTTTCTTCTGGTTCAGCACAGTACCCGACAATATCACCTGTACAAATACAATGATGTGCGGGAATATTATGTTCTTGGGCAATAGTCATCAAAGCTTCTAAGGCCTGTAGGTTGCTATAAATACCCCCAAAAACCAACAACTTACCTTCTAAGGTGCCTAAATAATTTATTTTTTTATCCATACAGGAACAAAATATAGGATGATACAGGATACAATACCCCAAAAATTAATCCACAATAAATCAGCATACTTTCCGCTAGTAAAAATTAATTGGTAGGGGAAAAGATTAAAAACTAACAAAAATCCAAAAACAATTCCACAAAAAACACTCAAATGGAAACTTAATTTAGGTGCTTTATCCCTCCAAAATAGAAAAATTGGTGTTAAACCAATCACCATGGTTCCGCTAATGGTTGTTGCTGATAAAATTTCTGCATTTAGAAAAACAGGAATGGTACCTAAAACAGCAATTAGGACCATGGACCAGCGACCAAATTTTAGCGTGTTTCCTAATTTTAAATCAATAGCTACTAATTTTGAAAAAGAGGAAAAAGTAGAATCCAAGGTTGATGCTGCCGAGGTGATCATGATAAAATTAATGACTAAAAGAATAAACACCCCAAACGCCTTTCCAACCTCAACGGCTGCCTGGCCTTGCATTCCTTTAGCTTGGGCATATACACCAATAATACTGAATAGTATAATACAGGCAGCTCCTACCACCGCAGCCCAAAGAAAACTTTTTAAAGTTGTTCTAGGCTTACTCAAAAAGCCTCTATCTGTTAATACTGGATCGTGAAAAGGATAACTCAAGGATTGTAAAACTGCAGCAAAAAGTAGATTTAAACCCATATCAAATGTCCAACTACCTGAAAAAGCAACTTCGTGTATCGTAACGGATGCTTCTGATTTAAAAATAACCTCTAAAATGACGAGTAATAGAATAAAAAACAATCCCATTTGTACGACGTCGGTAAAAATACTGCTGCTCATTCCCCCTTTTATAACATAAGCTAGGGTCAAGAAAGTAAAAACCAAAATAGACCAATAGTAGGCACTAGAACCTATATCACCAAAATAAGACCCGATAACCATGGTGTTACTCCAAACTTCATTAAATAAACGAAAAGCAATTAAAATAGAAAAAACAGCAACTGCACTTCTACCAAATTTAGAGCTTAAAAAATGGTGAATACTAGTGAATTTTCCTTGAGTACGCATTTTGTAAATAATGATTCCCGCCACAGCAAAAGATAAATAATACGCTGCATAAGCCACACCGCCAACGATCCCGTAATCTAATCCTAAATTGGCGGCATTGGTAATACTTTTTGCAAAAATCCACGAAATTACTAAGCTTCCCATTAACATAAACCCAGTAGGCGCTTTTCGCCTGTGCTCTGCTTTAAAAAACTGATTGGTATTTTTTGCTAAGGGTGACACTAGAAATAAAACCAAACTTGAAACAATAATCAAGGCCCATTGAAGCTCACTCAGACCAAGCCCCCAAAACTCGAAAGGAGAACTGAGCCCACTCATTTTTGATAATAGGGATAAACTTATTCGCATTTATTCAGCCTTTTTATAGGTAAAAACAAGCTTATGATCTCTTCAAGGAGACTAGTTCTAAGATTAAAACTTAAATTAACTCGAATTTTTACAGTTTCAAATGGGTAGGTTTTCATAGAAAGTTATTGCATTTTCAAATCTTCGAATCAAAAATAATTCGCTTAATTATTATCCCACCATACCTTTACATTAATACTATTCCCATCGGTATCGCTTGCTGCTTTTGTATAATTAATAGCATTCAAGGCTTCTTCTTCTGCCGGATAAGGCATACGAACGGGAATTAAATTATCGTTTAAACTAGCCGATATTGTTTTTAAGACTGGAAAACCTGTTCTTCGGTATTCAATCCAGCCTTCATAGCCATTAATCATATTTGCAATCCATTTTTGACTAATAATTTGCTCTAGGGCATTTGTGCCAGAGGTATCAAAAGACGCTGATGTGGTTAAATAATTTAAGGGTAAATCGGTACCCCAATAGGCGAAAGCTTGTGTTACTCCTATTTCATAAAGTGCTTTGGCATCCGCCAGAATAAATCCTTTGTGCGCCGCTTCTGCCAATAAAAAGTGGGTTTCCATACTGGTCATAAAATTAGCATCGAGCCGGCCCGTATTTTCTCTAAAAATAGTTCCTGTTAAGGAGTAATCAGCTAATGAAATAGCCGTTTGTGAAGCATCTATGCCATTTAAAAGTCCTTCATACGCATCCGAAGTACTATTGCCAAAAGGTCGAAACAAGGTGGCTATTCTTGGATCATTTAGATCTTGTAACACTTCTTCCATCGTTTCAGATAACACAAAATTGTTAAAATCGCCAATACGCAAGCGAGCTAGTCTAAAATTATTAGGTTCACCATCGCTAAAATCGAAAACAGCATTTTGGGAATTTTCTTGGATAAAATTACCTGCATTAAAAATTTCTTGGAGTTGATCTTCTATTTCTATTTGATCAGAAATACGCATTAAAAACTTAATCTTTAAACTGTTGGCAAGCCGAATCCATGCGTTTAAATCACCTTCAAAAAGAATGTCTCCTTCTAAGGGTATACTACCGGTATATTGCTCTATTGCCGTAATCCCTTGGTTTAAATTAGCCAATATACCATTTGGTCCCCTATAAATTTCCTCTTGAGTGTCATAAACAGGAGTTACCGTTCCTTGATTTCCTCTGAAAGCTTCAGAGTAGGGAACATCGCCAAATAAATCGGTTAAAGCTGCCGTCATGTAGGCTTTCAAAATTAAGGAAGGCCCCCTATAAACGGCAAAAGTTTGATTTTCATTGGCCAAGTTTAAAATAATTTCGTTATCACGTAAATTTTTATAAAAAATAGGCCATGGATTACCGCCTAATTGCGGAGATTTTAAATTGTGACGATCAAAGAGGTTAAAATCTAAAGCAGTGGTATACTGCCCCAATAAATTGCCTGCCGTAAAACCTTCATAAGACATCTGTTCGCCATAGTCATAAATAACTTGGCGCAGTAATAAGCTAGGCTGTATGCTTACTGGCGCATTGGGGTTGGTATTGATTTCTTCAAAATCTTTGGTGCATGATAGTATGGCTAGGATGCTAAAGAAGCCTAAAAACCATTTTCTTCTAAAATTATATCTTTTATTCATAGTACTTTTTCTTAAAAATTAAACCCAGCTTTGAAGCCTACACTACGAGTAGTGGCATAAGACATGTCTTCTACGCCACCAACAAAGCCTTGGCCTTGAACAGATAATTGCTCTGGATCAAAATGTGGGTTCTCCGAAAGCGCGAAAAGATTCCTACCAATTAATGACAGTTGTAAGCTTGCGCTCTGATTAAAAACTTTTAAATTATCGAAGGTATACCCCACAGCAAATTGGCGCAATTTTAAAAATGACGCATCATAAGTATTATTTTCTTCATGATTGCGATCGTAAAACTGCCGGTAATAACTTTCGGCAGTCACCGCAAGCGTATTTTGTTCATAAACAGGAGCGTTAGCCGTGCCTACATTAACCACACCATTCGGTATAATTCCTGCTTCAGGCCTAAAGGCTGTCTCTGCCAATTGCCCGCCAACATTGCCCAGGGCTCTAGTTCTAGACACAATTATCCCTCCTTGCTGCCAGTCGAGTAGAAAGCTTAAATCCCACTTTTTGTAGTTCAATTGATTGTTGAACCCCAGCATAAAATCTGGATTATAATTTCCTAGTTTTTGCAAATTATTATCTGGAATATACCGACCCTGATTGGTTAAAATAAAATCTCCATTCTCATTTTTTAAATATCCTGTACCATACAAGTCGCCCACTCGACCACCTTCTTCAACTTGTAAAAATACCGTTTGGTTTTGGCTGTCATATATTCTAGAATACGCTAGCGTTAAACGCCCACCATCTTGTGGTAAGTCCTCAACCGTAGCGCGATTGCTGCTAAAATTTAAAGTGCTATTCCATTTAAAATTACTGGAAGTTATAGGTGAAATCCCCGCTATTATCTCTAGCCCTTTTGAACGTACTTTTCCTCCATTCACCACCTGTTGGGTAAACCCTGAAGATATCCCAATAGGCAATGAAATAATTTGATCGGTGGTTAGTGCATTGTAATACGAAATATCAAAACGCAATTGATCTCCGAAAAATCTTAGGTCTGCTCCTATTTCAAAGGAAGAAGTACTTTCAGGTCTTAAATTAGGGTTCGCAATGGTACTTTGATTGCTAAAAGTAGGTTGCCCATTAAAAGGCGTTTGTGCTACAAAAGCACCTGTTGTTTGATACGGGTTAGTATCATTACCCACTTGTGCCCAACTCGCTCTTAATTTTACAAAAGAAAAAGCACGAGGAAGTTCTAAAACTTCTGACACTATAAAACTGGAAGAAACAGAAGGGTAAAAGAAAGACGTATTATCTACAGAGAAAGGTGTTGCCAAAGCACTTGACCAATCGTTTCTTCCGGTAATATCAAGGTATAAAAAGTTCTTATAACCAAATTTCGCCATCCCATAAAAACTATTGATGCGCTTGTTCGATTCAAACTCAAAAACTTCAATAGGCGAAGCAGCATTTGATAATCTGAAAATACCCGGTTGTGCTAAACTTGTTGTTTGTGATTGTCCAGTAAAGGCTTTTTGATCTAATCGGTTTCCTCCAAGGGAAACATCTACCTTAAAATCATTAAAGACCTGGCCATAGTTTAAAAGAAAATCGGTATTAATTTCTCTATACAAGACATCGTGCTCTGCATAACCCCCATTCCTGAAGCGGTTAGAACTAAAGTTTCTTCGCAGCTGTCGAACTTCACTAGAATAATCCATCCCTGATCGTAGGCTAGCTTTTAGGTGCTCTGTAATTTGGTAGTTTGCACTAATATTTCCAAACACACGATCTCTATTAAAAGAGTTGGTATTTTCAAGTAGCGTAAAAAAAGGATTGTCAAAAAAAGTATAGTTAAACGAATACTGTTGTAAGCCTTCTAAACCTGGCTGCCAGTAGTTTCTTAGGCTATTGATATCGGCCGAGCGAGGTCCCCATCCTACCAAAGCATAATTTACATTTTCAGATCCATAGCCATTGCTTGGTCGGTTGTCGCTTTGAGAATTTATATAATTCACAGCGGCATTGATTTTCAATTTATCGGTAGGAGCAAATCCTAATCGTGCGCTTAGTGTTTGTCGATCTAAATTTACGCCTGGAATAATAGACTCACTTCGTAAATCTGTAAACGAAAGACGGTAATTTCCTTTGTCAAAACCTGAAGAAATAGCAATATTATTAATAAAAGTGCTTCCCGTATTGTAAAAATCTTTTAGATTATCGGGATGCGAAATAAAAGGTGTCGGTGTAATCGGTAAACCACTATACAGAGCGGTATCAGCGCCACGAACTACCGTACCATCGGGTAAGGTAACTGGACTATCGAACTGAGGAATTAAAATACCTTGGTCTAAACGAGGACCCCAACTGTACGATATATTGTCATTAACGCCACCCCCCAAACCATCGACATACGCAAACTGGCCTGAATTTCCTTGTCCAAATTGGTTTTGAAAATCTGGTAATTGAAAAGCGCTATCCACAAAAAAGCTCGTATTGTAACTAATGCCTAGGCCTTTACTTTTGGAGCCGTTTTTAGTTTCGATAACAATCACTCCATTTGATGCTCTTGTGCCATAAAGTGCTGCAGCACTGGGGCCTTTTAAGACAGATACTTCGGCAATATCGTCTGGATTTACTTCCATAGCGCCATTACCAAAATCAATTTCTTGAAAACCAGCAGCGGCTTCGTTGCTAAAATTAAAAACCGAATTATTATTTATAGGTACACCATCCACTACAAAAAGCGGATTATTATTTGAAAATGATGCTTCGCCACGAATGGTAATTTTTGAGGTAGAGCCAACGCCTGTTGCGCCTTGCGTAATGCTTACCCCTGCTAACTTACCACTTAGGTTATCTAAAAAATTAACTGATTTTACCTCGGAAACTTCCTGGGCATCAATACTTTGTACAACATAACCTAACTCTTTGGTCTCTCGTTTTACACCCAAGGCCGTAATCACCACTTCGCCCAATTGTTCCGAGCTTTCTACAAGTACAATCCTAAGGGTTTGTGTATTCTTTAGGATAACTTCTTGGGTTTGAAACCCTATTGCTGAAAAAATTAAGGTGCTACCATCATTTGGAATAGTCATCTCAAAGTTTCCGTTTTCGTTGGTAATACTTCCTTTGTTGCTTCCTTTTAAGGCTACGTTGACATAGGATAAGGGGTTGTTTTCACTATCCGTAACGGTACCCGAAATGGTTTGTTGTGAAAAGGCCATTGCCGAATAGCACATAGCAACCACCGTAAATAAGTAATTCATAATTGGTTCTAAAGTTTAGTCATTAAATGGATGAAGATCAAAAGGTTTCTTGTCGTTGAAAACAAGATTTTGATGCTTTAAAATGGCCTACTTAGAAGCTAGGAGAACCCTTATTGAAGTAAATAAAATACTTTTTAGCTCGAAAAATTAAAAAAGAACGCGTCGTAATCCAGACAAATTCTTGTAGGATCAGAATAAAAAGTTGCACTATTTCCTGAGGAAGGACTGAAGAAAAATTGAAAAGACGCTGAACGTCTTCCCTAGTATCAATATCCGATAAGTTCGCAAGCAGGGCAACTTGAGTATCGTTGTATGATCTCACTAAGGCTAAAATTGTTTTTTTAATGCTGCTCGTTTGCCAGGGTAAATCAATAAATTGTTCTCTATTGAAGTGCGTTTTGTGAATTCCCAATAAATAAAATCCGCCATCCAAAGAGGGCCCTAAAACTACATGCCTCGATTCTAATTGCTCTGCAGCTTCAACAATATGTTGCGATTTTAAAAGTGGTGTGTCGTTACCAACAGTGATCACCTTTTGAAACCCCTTTTCAAAAATTGCTTGTATTGCGTTACTAAAGCGCTCGCCGAAAGTAGCTCCTATTTGTTGGTTTTCCGAAAAATGGAAATAAGGTAGACCTGTTTTTACAAGGCTTTTTAAAGTGCTGTTCGTTAGCGTATGAAATAACTCCTCCCCCTTGGGAAGGTATTTGTACTTTACTTCTTCCTGAGCGGAATGAGCAAAGAATAAAATTGCTGTTTTAGATTGCTGATTAAGGTTCATATAAATAGCCTACAGTAAACATACGATAAAAATTCACCATGGGTTTGGTCGAACTAGAGATATTACCTTACAGTAAAACCAAATAAAAAGTTAAAAAAATAGCTCCCTCGTGATCTTCAGCTATGTTCCCTTGAATAGCAGCATTGAAAAATGCCAAGGAATTCTAAACCTTTTATTCTTTGAATACGCTCAATGTACCAGACATCAAGAGCTAAAACTAAGTGCATAATTTGTTTTTCAAAATCAGAATTAAGCCAGTACATTTGCAGCATTTGGATACGGTAAAATGAATAAAAATTTAAGCACTTCAAAAAACATTGGCTTAGTACTTTCTGGCGGTGGAGTGCGTGGTATGGCACATATTGGGGTACTACAAGCGATGAAAGAATTCGGTATTGAAGCAAAAACTATCTCTGGAAGTAGTGTTGGTGCTTTGGTAGGCGCCTTGTATGCCAATGGCAACACTATGGAAGATATGATGCGTTTTTTTAAAGAAACACCTCTTTTTAAATATAATTTTTTAACTATTGTAAAATCTGGTTTTATAGACACCGATCGGTATATCGATATTTTTAAACATTATTTTCCAGAAAATTCTTTTGAAGCCTTAGAGAAAAAGCTATATGTGGTAGCGACCAATTTGCAAAAAGGAGAAGAAGAATTTTTTTCCTCTGGAGAACTCATCCGACCCCTTTTGGCATCGGCTGCTTTACCCCCAGTTTTTAGTCCTGTGGAGTTAAAAGGCAATTTATTTGCTGATGGTGGTGTCATGAATAATTTTCCTTCCGAACCTTTACTACAAAACTCAGATTTTATTATCGGCAGTAATGTATCCGTGACTAAAGAACTAACGCAAAAAGACTTAAAAAATTCATTTCAGCTAACAGGTCGTGTTACAGGTTTAATGATTTATGCGTCATCAAAAAATAAATTAGTAGACTGTGATGTTCTTATCTCTCCTAGTGAACTAGAAAACATAGGGATTTTAGACCGCAAGGGTATGATTAAAGCCTATGACCTGGGTTATGATCATGCTAGCAAGGCTTTCGAGGCGGCACTCGAAAAATAGTTGCTTATGGTTTGTATGGCGCTGACGAAGCCTTCAAATTCTCACAAAATTTAGCTGAATAAATTTTAAGCGAATTTCACTAAGTTAAACAATAGCTTAAATTCAGGTTAAAACAAGCTAATTAGCTTTACCTCGTAGGAGAAATTAGGGCGGGCCTATACATCATCGTAATTTACCTTTAAGGTTGATGTTAAGGGATGCGCTTGACAGGTTAAGATTAATCCCTCAGCAATTTCCCCATCGGTTAAAATTTGATTTTTAACCATTTCGGCTTTTCCTTCGGTGACACGTGCAATACAGCTACTACATACGCCTCCTTGACAAGAATACGGAGCATCTATATTTTCTTTTAAAACCGCATCTAAAACGAGCATTTTTTTATCCATGGTAAAAGTAAATGTTTCATCATCTACTACGATTTCAACTTCCGTTTTACCATCTAAGTTTTCTGCCAAGGTATCTACAGTCTCTGAAGAGGTAAATAATTCAAAATGGATTTTATCTTTTGGAATACCCACTTCTTGTAGGGTATCAGAAACCAAATCAATCATTTCCTCTGGACCACAAAGGTAAAAGGCATCAAACTTAGTGTCTTTAAATTTATTCTTTATAATATAATTTACCGTGGAAGCTTCAATTCTTCCGAACAAACAGTCCTCTTCCTTAGCCCTACTGTATACTTTTTGTACAAAAAACCGATTTGGATATGCTTTTTGTAAAGCTTCTATTTCCTTAGAAAACATAAGCTCATCGGGGGTCTGATTGCCATAAACCAAAACAAAAGTACTATTCAAGTGACTTTCTAAAACTGTTTCGGCAATACTCATAATAGGCGTAATGCCACTCCCAGCAGCAAATGCAGCTACATTTTTTGAACTATTAGACGGTTCAAAAACAAAACGCCCTTCAGGTTCCATGACTTCTAAACTATCACCAACTTTAATTTTTTCGTTGGCATACACCGAAAAAACACCCTCATCTACTTTTTTAATTCCTACCGTAATTTTACCAGAGGCCGGTACTGAAGAAATGGAGTAAGCTCTGCGTACCTCAACGCCATTAATTTCTTTGCTGATGGTAATGTATTGTCCGGCACTAAAAGAAAAAGTATCTTTTAAGTGTTCAGGAATAGCAAATGAAATCGCAACAGCACTTGGTGTTAATTGGTGTACCGCAGAAACTTTTAGAGAATGAAAATCGCTCATGAAATAATTTTTTGTAAAATTAAGAAAAGCGCAACCCATTTAAAACGGAAAAGATATAAAATTATATACCTAAGATTCTTATACATAAGAAAATTATGTATATTAGCTCAAAATAAAAATGATTTTAGCTAATTATAATTGATTATATATGCAGATTGTTTAATGGTTTAGTCGGTTTTTGCTTTTCATTTCTTTTGTTCGCCCAAAAGAAACGAAACAAAGAAAAAGGCGCCTTATCCGATGATTTTTTTTGACTACAAGGTCGAAAAATCATGAACAAAACTCAGCGGGGCTCCGTGCCACCGCTCCGGTATCCGAGCTTTTGATCATTATTCTGCAGATAAAGGTTACAAAATTTTAAAAATAGTTGCGATTAAGCAGTTAACAAATAATAAACCTATCTGATTTAGGTGGATTAAGAAATAAAAATGGGAAATTCAAAATTATATAAGGGCAGTTTAAACACCATTATTTTGAAGCTTTTAGAAGAGCAAGGTAAAATGTATGGCTATGAAATAACCCAAAAAGTAAAAAACCTATCTAAAGGAGAATTAAATATTACCGAAGGAGCCTTGTACCCTGCGCTTCATAAATTAGAAGCCGAAGGCTTGCTCGATGTTGAGGTAGAAAAAGTTGATAATCGCCTTCGTAAATACTATAAATTGACCGAAAAAGGAGAAAAAGAAACCGTCAACCGCTTAGCGGAACTAGAAGAATTTATCCGGAGTATGCAAAATTTGGTGAACCCTAATTGGAGTATTGAGTAATATTTAATGCTATGAAATTAGTTAAACAAGACCTACGAAATATAGACCGCTGGTTAGCAAAGAATGATATTAAGTATGTTGATATTCGTTATGAATTGATGGATCATTTAATAAGCGAGTATGAAAACCTTGAAAACTATCCGGACCTAGAAAGCTTTTTAATTGAGCGCTTAGCATGGTGTAAAGAAGTGGCTAAAAAGAAGCAAATAGCATTGCAAAGGAGTTATTTTAAAGAAGTGTGGAAGCAATTGTTAGGTCTCTTCAGTACTAAAAAAACACTTTTTATTTTGATTATAATTTGTTCGATATATGGTATAATTTATCCATTATTAACTTCAAAGCAATTTAAATGGGCGCTTGCTACACCTTTTTTGGTGGTGTTTTTATATCAAGCCTATTTACTATTTTTTAAAAGTTTTAATGCTAAAAAACAAAAAGAATATATTTCGATTTCAGCTTTGATTGGCGTTTTTTCTTTACCACAACTCTTCTTGTATTGTTTCAATATGTTTCCTAATGAGTGGTTAAATAACTTATATTTTTTGATTCCATATATTAGTTTTGGAACACTTATAAACATCGCTGCGATTTTGGCTTTTTACGAAAAACGTAAAGTAGTCGTAAAAGAATACGAATTTTTAAAAGTGTATTTGGCATGAAGCTAACACAAGAACACATCCAAGAACTCTACAAATTCACCAGAGCACATTTTGTATATCATTTTGATTTACAAACAGAATTGGTCGATCATTTAGCCTACGGAATAGAGGAGCAAATTGCTAAAAATCCTCAACTAAGCTTCCAAGAAGCCCTAGATAAAGAATTTAAAAAGTTTGGCATCTTCGGTTTTCAAGATGTGGTTGAACAGCGCCAAAAAGCACTTTCAAAAAAGTACTGGAAAATTATTCTGCGTTTTTATAAGGAGTACTTTACCCTTCCGAAATTAGCTTTGACGTTATTACTAAGTACGCTTTTATTTTATGTACTAAAGACTATTGCCTTAGAGTATCAACTCTATGTTTTAGCGGGGCTTTTCACGAGTATTTTTATAATTGGACTTTTCAAAATATTTAAATACAAACGTGTTTTAAAAAATAAAGAACGTAAATGGATGTTGGAAGAAATGTTATTAACTCAAATGGGAATTGGCAGTTTTATTCAATTTCCGATACACTTTTTTAATTATACAGGGAAAATCGAGAACATGTATTTGTTAGCAATTGTTTGCCTTATAGTCGTTGCCGCACTATTACTTTTTTACGTGATATTATTTGTAATCCCACCAAAAGCCGAAGAATTATTAGCAGAAACCTATCCCGAATACAAATTAATGCATAGTTTGTAACAAAAACCTATATTTTAGCACTAATAATACAATTAACCCGCTAGTATGTTAAAACATTTTATTAGCCTACAATGGAAATCATTTTTTAGGGCGGCCTCCTTGAAAAGTAATATGGCCATTAAAATAGTCATGGGCTTTTTTGCCTTGTATATGGCCGTTGTTTTTATTGGGCTCGGCATTGGCGTATACTTTATTATAGAAGAAGCGAATATGGGCGACCCCTTTGATGTGGTAAATACCTACATCATTTATTACATTGCCTTCGATCTGGCTTTCCGCTATATGTTGCAAAAAATGCCTGTCACCAATATAAAGCCTTTGCTATACTTACCGATACGCAAAAGTCAGGTGGTACATTTTTCTTTAGGAAAAACGGTACTGTCTTTTTTCAATTGGTCACATGCCTTCTTTTTTATTCCGTTTTCAATTGTTTTGCTTATCGAAGGTTACAATCCCTTAGGTGTTATCGGGTGGCATGTAGCCCTTATGGCCATCATTTATAGTAATAATTTTATCAACATTTTAGTCAATAACAAAGATAGTATTTTCTATCCTGTACTTGCTGTTGTAGCCGGTTTAGGGATAAGTCAATATTTTGATCTCTTTGATATTACCGAATTCACAGCCCCTTTATTTGGCGCACTATTTACGATACCTTGGTTGTCTCTATTTTTTATGGTTTTAGCCCTTAGTTTATATTACGCTGCTTTTCGATATTTTAAAAAGAATTTGTATTTGGATGCTGGTTTAACCAAAAAGCAAACTGTCGCTAAAACCGAAGATTTAAGCTGGTTAAACCGCTTTGGAAACCTAGGTACTTTTTTAAAGAATGACATCAAAATGATCAAGCGAAATAAGCGTTCTAAAATGGCTGTGATCACCAGTTTTATGTTTATTTTTTATGGTTTTTTATTCTTTACCGGAGCTATAGAAGCCTATGATGGTCCAGTTTGGAAGATTTTTGCTGGAATTTTTATCTCCGGCGGCTTTTTATTTAGTTTTGGGCAGTTTGTACCTAGTTGGGATAGTGCCTATTATCCGCTTATGATGTCACAAAACATTAAATACAAAGAATATTTAGACTCTAAATGGTACTTAATCGTGATTGCCACAATTCTGAGTACTATTATAGCCTCATTTTATTTGTATTTTGGAATAGATGCCTATTTAGCTATTTTGGTGGGCGCTACGTATAATATTGGTGTTAACTCCTACATGGTATTATTGGCAGGGGCCTATACCAGAACTCCAATCGATTTAACATCCGCAAAAAAAGCCTTTGGCGATAAGCAGTCTTTTAACCTAAAAACCATGTTGCTCTCCTTACCGAAATTAGTATTACCCTTACTCATTTACGGGCTAGGACATTACCTCATAAGCCCTACAGCTGGCTATATTTTCGTTGCCGCAGCAGGAGTTTTAGGCTTTGCATTCAAAGGATTTGTATTTAAAAAAATTGAAGGGATTTATAAAAAAGAAAAGTACAAAACATTATTGGCGTATAAGCAAGTGAGTTGAATATCGTTAACTATTGAGCTAGTATGTCAGTAAACTAGTGGGATTGTGAGATTATTCGATGCTTAAATATAAAAAACTAGAAACCTGAAACCTTTTTACCCTATGATAACCGCAGAAAACCTTACTAAATCTTACAATAAAAATACCGTTTTAAACATTCCTTTTCTTGAAATACCGAAGGGGCAGAGTTTCGGCTTGGTTGGGAATAACGGTGCAGGAAAAACAACCTTTTTTAGCTTATTGCTCGATTTAATTCAGCCCAGCACAGGGCATATTCAGAACAACGGTGTTCAAGTAAATACCAGTGAAGACTGGAAACCTTTTACGTCCGCATTTATTGATGAAACATTTTTAATTGGGTATTTAACTGCTGAAGAATACTTTTATTTTATTGGCGAATTAAGAGGGCAAAATAAGGCCGATGTAAATGCACTACTTGCCAATTTCAAAGATTTTTTCCATGGTGAAATCTTAGGTCAGCCGAAATATTTACGAGATTTATCAAAAGGAAATCAGAAAAAAGCAGGGATTGTGGCTTCCTTTATTGGCAAGCCTGAAGTCATTATTTTAGATGAACCCTTTGCCAATTTAGATCCGACCACACAAATTCGTTTAAAACAAATTATAAGAGATTTAGCGGCCCAGCAAAACGTAACCGTTTTAGTTTCTAGCCACGATTTAATTCATGTTACCGAAGTCTGCGAACGTATTGTCGTGTTGAACAAAGGAGAACTTGTAAAAGACATTCAAACTTCAGCAGAAACCTTAAAAGAGTTGGAAGTATTTTTTGGAGGTTAACCAATATATTTTGACCTATTTTTTACTAAAAAGACATAAAAAGAAATTCCATTTAAGCCTGCGCCATCCTATAGTCTTCTCAATATTTTTTTAACGCTAAGAATCTTAAAAACCAACTACAAAGTCTGCTTTCAGATCTCCCATGCCAAATAAAAATCTATGCTTTAGGGTTACATGAAACGATTTTCTCGACAAACAGCAGGCATAAGGCCTTAAAAAATTGATTTGGAAAAGCAAACAAACCCAATAGTCGGTTAAAAAAGTCTATTTAAAAAACCAATAGCTCTTCCTTTGATAAAAATAATGTATATTTTATCGGTAAACTACATAATAATCAAGCTGTTTTTTAGTTTAGGTAAGTAGATAAACATGAAAAATTGAAACTCCGGTTAAAACTTATTTTAGTATTACTCCTCAGTGGACTGCTATTTTTAGCATGTTCTACTAAAAAAGACGCCCTTGTAAATCGCAATTGGCATGCCCTAAATACAAAATACAATGTACTTTATAATGGCAATATTGCCTTTGAAGAAGGAAGAGAGGAGTTAAATGCCAACTACCAAGATAATTACTGGGAAGTATTGCCCATTGAGAGACTGGCTATTCGTGAAGAAATAATTTTAGACTCTGAAAATAAAAACCCAAAATTCGAAATTGCTGAAGAAAAAGCAGCGAAAGCCATACAGAAACATAGTATGGATATTAAGGATGAAGAACGAAATCCTCAGACAGACGAGTCCTTTTTACTTCTCGGAAAGACCCGCTATTTTGAACAACGCTTTTTACCTGCATTAGAGGCTTTCAATTATATTCTACAAAAATATCCAAAAAGTGATAAGCTAAATGAAGCCTCTATTTGGCGTGAAAAAGTAAATATTCGATTAGAAAACGATGAGCTTGCGATAAAAAATCTTAAAAGGCTTTTTAAATACGAGGCATTAAGTGATCAAGAATATGCCGATGCCCGAGCAATGATGGCACAAGCATACATTAATCTCACAAAAATTGATACTGCGGTGCAGCAATTAAAAATTGCCCAAGCCTACACCAAAGAAAATCCAGAAAAAGGACGTTACTTATTTATTATTGGACAATTATACAATCAATTAGGCCATAAAGACAGTGCAAACTATGCGTTTGACAAGGTGATAGACTTGAACAGAAGATCGCCACGTGAACTAATGATTAACGCACATTTACAGAAAATTCAAAATACCCCCCTAACTTCAGAAAATAAAATAGAAATCTTCGAGTACTTAACAGCTTTAGAAGAAGATCGAGAGAATAGGCCTTTTTTAGATAAAATATTTAGACAGGTGGCCGAATATCACTTGTGGAATGAAAAAGACAGCTTGGCATTAGCCTACTTTAATAAGTCTTTACGAGTTACGCAAAACAAGCCGCAACTAAATGCTTTAAATTACGAAAATTTAGGAGAGTATAATTTTGACAAGAGCGCCTACAAAACAGCTGGTGCCTATTATGATAGTACACTTTCAAATTTACCTGAGAATACCAAAAAATATCGTGCTATAAAAAAGAAACTCGACAATCTTGAAGATGTAATCAACTATGAAGAAATTGTAAGTTATGCCGATAGTGTTATTAGCGTTTATAACATGCCTAAAGGAAAACAAATCGCCTATTTTGGCAGCTATATTGAAAAACTGAAACAAACAGATTCCCTGGCTGCAAAAAAAGAAATAGCACGGCAAAATAAAGGGATTGATGCTTTTAGCGCCACCAAGGGAGGAAAACAAAATAAAGGGAAATTCTATTTTTATAACATTCAGAGTTTAGGCTACGGTAAAACAGAATTTAAAACCCGTTGGGGAGATCGCGTTTTAGAGGATAATTGGCGCTGGGCCAATAAATCGAAAAGCTCGATGGGTACAGATGATGCTACGGCAGAAAAGACAACAAGTAGTGCTAACGACAACTTGGAAGATCAAAAATATTCAGTAGCTTTTTACCTGGATCAAGTTCCCACAGATCGCAGCGTTATTGATAGTTTAAAAACAGAAAGAAACCTCGCTAATTATCAATTGGGATTGATTTATAAAGAAAAATTTAAAGAAAATTTTATCGCTGCTGGCAAATTAGAATCCGTTTTAAAGAGCAATCCCGAAGAGCGCCTCATATTGCCATCAAAATACAACCTTTATAAAATCTATGAAGCATCTGGAAGTACTTTAACGGCACAAATGAAAGAAGATATCATTACCAATCATCGAGATTCTAGGTATGCCGTAATTCTATTAAATCCTGAGGCAGTTTTAGAAGGAGATGCGGATAGCCCCGATGCTAAATATGCAGAACTCTATAAACAATTTACAAATCAAGAATTCTTGAATGTAATTACCAATGCTGAAGAAAATATCAATAAATATACTGGAGATCCAATAGTTCCAAAATTTGAACTGTTAAAGGCTAACGCTATTGGTAGAATTCAAGGCTTTACTGCTTTTGAAGAGGCCTTAAACTATGTTGCCCTGAATTATCCAAATAATCCGGAGGGCAAAAAAGCGAAAGAAATAATTGCCGATCAATTACCAAAATTAGCGGTTAAAGATTTTGCCGAGGCAAATTTGGGCAAAAAATCAGAGCAATGGAAATTAGTATTTCCATTTAAAATGACTGAAGACCAAAAAGCACGTGCACTACAACAAGTTATAGAAAAAGCAATAAAGGATTTAAAGTATATGAATACAGCATCTATTGATGTTTATAATTTAGAAAATCAGTTTCTGGTCATCCATGGGTTTAGAAGTGAAGATTATGCTTTGGGTTTTGCAGAATTGCTAAAAAACAACAAAGAATACCAAGTTAACAAAGAGAATTTCGTAATTTTATCGGCTAACTACAAGATTATACAAGTTCATAAAAATTTACAAGCGTATAAAAATCGCGTAGTAACCCCAAAACCGTAGAACATGTTTTCAGATAACAAAAAACCTAAATCAATGGCAGAACTAGGAGGGCAACCCAACCGTATTGAAAAGAACACCAAAATAAAAGGTGATATCATTTCAGAAGCAGACTTCAGAATCGATGGCAAACTAGATGGTAATGTAAAAACTTCTGGTAAAGTAGTCATCGGTAAGGATGGCTATATTCATGGAAAAGTTGAATGCGTCAATGCAGATATTGAAGGGAGCTTTAATGGCGAACTCTTAGTTTCTGATTTATTATCCTTAAAATCATCAGCAATAATTGAAGGTGTTGTTTCGGTTGCAAAATTGTCAGTAGAACCTGGGGCAACTTTTAATGCTGCCTGTACCATGGGCGCTGGTAAACTACCAACTCAGAACAAATCTGCGACAAGCACTAATGGAACCACAAAAGCCTCCTAAAAAAGGAAATCAAGGATTACAAACAGCTGTAAAACTTTCTGGTATCGGGCTCCAAATGGGTATTACCATATATTTGGGGAATATTTTGGGCTCTTGGCTTGATGAAAAATACGCTACAAATTTTTTAGAAATTTCTATAACGCTTTTGGCCATTTTGGTGTCTATATACTCAATGATTCGTCAAGCGAACAACCTAAATACGTAATCCGTTGCTAAAATCAATCCTAACCTATTGCATTGTTTTTTCCTTTCTATTCTTTTTAGGAAAATTTATTCATATTGATATTTTTTTAGAAGACCAACTGGTTTTTCCACTAGACACGATGTACCTCTATCACTATTTGTTTTCTTTAGGAGTCTGCAGTATGTTTGCTTATCTAGCTTTTAACGATATTTTGACTGCGCAGTTGGGTATAATTTATTTAGTTACACTTGCTTTAAAGTTAATTTTCTTCACGATAATTTTCAAAGCTGTTATTTTCAGTGAAACTTCCTTGCCGCGTGTAGATCGCATAGCCATGTTAATTCCTATGCTCCTATTTTTAACGATCGAGGTCCTATTTATTTCAAAAATTCTCAATAAAACTCTCGTAAAATAATTATCAAATTATTTTATTTGATTTTTATTTTTAATACCTACCTTTGCACAAAATTTTTGAGCAGGCAATTTTTTGAATTATTTAGAATGAATATAGCATCAAAATATCTTAGTAAAGTAGGTTTGTTAGTCATCCTTATGTTCTCATTACAAGGGTTTTCTACAATTGACCCAAATAAAGAAGCTGATACTGAGGCCGAGGGCGGTAAAATAAACTCCAAAGAAGAGATAGATACGTATATCAAGCACCACCTTAAAGATTCGCATGATTTTCACATATTTTCTTATACTACTGATTCTGGTGTAACAAAACACATTGGCTTTCCACTCCCGGTTATTTTATGGACCAGTAAGGGATTAGTTACTTTTATGTCTTCTGAATTTCATCATGATGATGATGGACAAGTTTTAGTGGAGCGCAATGGCGCAAAATTTACAAAATTACACAGTGTTATTTATGAACTAGATGCAAATGCTTCTAGTGTTTCTTTTGATGAAGAACACCACCCAACAAATGCTACTAAAGTTTTAGACTTCTCTATCACTAAAAGTGTTGCTGGGATGCTCATCGCTGGTCTATTAATGATTTTCGCATTTAGAGCATTGGCTAAGGGGTATAAGAAAAGTTCTATCCCTAAAGGTTTTGCTAGAGTTTTGGAGCCTCTTGTATTATATGTACGTGACGAAATTGCACGACCCAATATTGGTGAAAAGCATTACAGAAAATACATGGGCTTTTTATTAACAGTATTTTTCTTTATTTGGATTTTAAATTTAATGGGGCTTACACCTCTTGGATTTAACGTTACAGGACAAATTGCCGTTACGGTTTGTTTGGCTCTATTTACATTTTTTATTGTTCAGTTCAGCGGAAATAAAGACTATTGGAAACATATTTTCTGGATGCCAGGAGTTCCTATTTTAATGAAAATTGCCTTAATACCGGTAGAACTTTTAGGAATACTCACAAAGCCATTTGCCTTATTCGTACGTTTATTCGCAAATATTACGGCTGGTCACTCTATTGTCATGGGAATCACTGCTTTAATGATTTTATTAAAAGCACAGTTCGGAACGGTAGGTGCAACTAGTATTTCTGTACTTTTAACTTTATTTTTATCTATAATAGAAGTTTTAGTTGCTTTTTTACAGGCGTACATCTTTACCATGCTCTCCTCTTTATTTATTGGGATGGCGGTTGCAGAACATGAGCACGAGCACGAGCATGATGCGCATGGGCACGAAGCGGCAGATGTAGAAGATGTAAGAGCAGATTTTATTTAACGAGAGTTTATTTTTTAATTTAATATAAATCAATTTAGTATGTACAATTTAATTGGAGCAGGATTAATCGTAATCGGTGGAGGTATCGGTTTAGGGATGATTGGTGGTAAAGCAATGGAAGGAATTGCTCGTCAACCTGAAGCAGCTGGTAAAATCCAAACTGCGATGATCATTATCGGAGCATTATTAGAAGGTTTAGCATTCGGTGCTTTACTTTTAGGAAAATAATTCCGATCACAGCAAACTAAAGCACAGTAGTAACGGTTGGTTGCTACTGTGTTTTAAAAATTAGAATTTAAACAACAACAGAATAACATCTTATCATATGGATATTTTTAATGATTTTCCTGTAGGCTTGTTTTTTATGCAGACCTTGATATTAGTGATCCTAATATTTTTAATGGTAAAATTTGCATGGAAGCCAATTTTAAACTCTTTAAATGAAAGAGAAACTGGTATTGCCGATGCTCTAGCAGCCGCGGAAGAAGCAAAAAAAGAAATGCAAAACATTACCGCTGATAGCGAACGTTTGTTGCAAGAAGCACGAGCTGAAAGAGAAGGAATGATCAAAGAAGCACGTGAAATTAAAAATAAAATGTTAGCTGATGCCAAAGAACAGGCAAAAGCTGAGGGTGATAAAATGATTGTGCTAGCGCAACAAGCCATTGAAGGCGAGAAAAAAGCAGCTGTTGCAGATATTAAAAATCAAGTTGCTACTTTGTCTTTAGACATTGCAGAAAAAGTAATCCAAGAACAATTAGCCAACAAAGACAAACAACTTCAATTGGTTGAAAATATGTTGGGTGATATCAAATTAAACTAGAAAGCATGAGCGAATCTAGAGCAGCGATACGATACGCTAAAGCAACCTTAGACTTAGCCAAGGACAACAAAGCTTTGGATTTCTTGGAGGATGATATGCGATCTATTGTACAAACGGTAAATGACAGCGCGGAATTGGCTGATTTTTTAAATAGTCCAGTGATTAAAAACTCTGATAAGCAAAAGGTACTTATGGAAGTTTTTAAAGGGTCGAATCAAATTACAGTAGGGTTACTTAACGCATTAATCGATAATAAAAGAATTGGTTTATTGCAGGAAGTTGCTGAAAAGTACTTGATTTTAAACGAAGATTTGAAAGGTCAAGGCGTTGCTTTTGTTACCACAGCAATACCTTTAACAGCTGATTTGGAGAAAAAAATTCTTCAAAAGGTAATGGAGTTAACTGGAAAAAAAGTAGCAGTACAAAATACCATTGATGAAAAAATTCTAGGTGGTTTTATACTTAGAGTAGGTGATTTACAATACGATGCCAGTATCGCTAGTAAATTGAGTAGTTTAAAAAGAGAGTTTACAAACAGTTTATAATAAAATTTTGCTTTAAAAAGTTTGCCCTAAGCTAATACAAAGGGTTTATCATTAAAATACATACAACATGGCAGGAGTAAAAGCCGCTGAAGTATCAGCAATATTAAAAAAGCAATTATCAGGATTTGAAGCTACAGCCTCTTTAGACGAAGTGGGTACAGTTTTACAAATCGGAGATGGTATCGCAAGAGTTTACGGATTAGCTAACGTTCAATACGGAGAGTTAGTAGAGTTCGAAGGCGGTTTGCAAGGTATTGTTCTTAACTTAGAAGAAGACAACGTTGGAGTGGTATTATTGAGCCCTTCAAGAGACATTAAAGAAGGTACCGTTGTAAAACGTACCCAAACTATTGCTTCTATAAAAGTTGGTGAAGGTATTGTTGGTCGTGTGGTAAACACTTTAGGACAACCTATTGATGGCAAAGGTGCTATTTCTGGTGAAACGTATAACTTGCCTTTAGAGCGTAAAGCACCAGGGGTTATTTATCGTCAGCCGGTAACAGAACCCTTACAAACAGGTATAAAGGCAATTGATGCTATGATTCCTGTTGGCCGTGGTCAACGTGAATTAGTTATTGGTGACCGTCAAACCGGTAAAACTACAGTTTGTATTGATGCTATTTTAAATCAGAAAGAGTTTTACGATGCTGGGAAGCCTGTATATTGTATTTATGTTGCGATAGGCCAAAAGGCATCTACCGTAGCCAATATTGCTCAGACTTTAGAAGATAATGGCGCTTTGGCTTACACCACTATCGTTGCTGCTAATGCATCTGATCCTGCTTCCATGCAGGTTTATGCTCCATTTGCTGGTGCTGCCATTGGAGAATATTTCAGAGATACTGGTCGTCCAGCTTTAATCATCTATGATGATTTATCAAAGCAAGCGGTGGCTTATAGAGAAATTTCTTTGTTATTAAGAAGACCTCCAGGGCGTGAAGCATACCCAGGTGATGTTTTCTACCTACACTCAAGATTATTAGAGCGTTCTGCAAAAATTATCGCTAACGATGCGATTGCAAAAGACATGAACGATTTACCAGATGCTTTAAAACCTTTAGTAAAAGGAGGAGGTTCACTTACCGCGCTACCGATTATTGAAACACAAGCTGGTGACGTTTCTGCCTATATCCCAACGAATGTAATTTCGATTACCGATGGTCAAATTTTCTTAGAGCAAGATTTATTCAACCAAGGGGTACGTCCTGCCATTAACGTGGGTATTTCAGTATCTCGTGTGGGAGGTAATGCTCAGATAAAATCGATGAAGAAAGTAGCGGGTACCTTAAAACTAGATCAAGCTCAGTTCCGTGAACTAGAGGCATTTGCTAAGTTTGGATCTGATTTGGATGCTGCCACCTTAAATGTAATCGAAAAAGGACGTCGTAACGTTGAAATTTTAAAGCAAGCACAAAACGATCCATTTACTGTAGAAGATCAAGTAGCGATTATCTATGCAGGTTCTAAAAACTTGTTAAGAAACGTCCCTGTAGATAAAGTAAAAGAATTTGAAAAAGACTATATTGAATTCTTAAATGCTAAACACAGACCTGTTTTAAACGATTTAAAAGCAGGAAAATTAACGGATGAAGTTATTGATGTATTAACCTCAGTAGCCCAAGATTTATCAGCGAAATATAAAAAATAAAGACGCCCGTTACCTCCCACATAAGGGGAGGTATTGAAGGTGGACCATATTAATTGTAAAACAAGTTCCTTCCCTTTGGGGAGGCTAATAGGGGCTTATGGCAAACTTAAAAGAAATCCGTAATAGAATAACATCGGTATCCTCAACGATGCAGATCACTAGTGCCATGAAAATGGTTTCTGCTGCCAAATTGAAGAAAGCACAAGATGCCATTACCGCAATGCGACCCTATTCTGATAAGCTCACAGAGCTTTTACAGAGTTTGAGTGCAAGTTTAGAAGGAGATGCTAGAAGTGAATTTGCCGAGAAGCGCGAGATCAATAAAGTGTTACTCGTGGCTATCACTTCGAACCGAGGCTTGTGTGGTGCTTTTAATACGAACATTATTAAACAAACTACACTTTTAGCAAGTCAAGCCTATGCTGGAAAGCATGTTGATATTATGGCTATAGGTAAAAAAGCAAATGATATCCTTAAGAAAAAACACTCCGTTGTTAAAAATCATAGTGCTATATACGACGAACTAACTTTTGATAATGTAGCCCTTATTGCCGAGGAGCTTATGAAAATGTTTACTTCTGGAACTTACGATAAAATCGAAATTGTATACAACAGTTTCAAAAATGCAGCAACACAGATCGTAATGACCGAGCAGTTTTTACCAATCAAACCAATGGATGGCGAGGTAAATACAAATACGGATTATGTTTACGAGCCTACAAAATTAGAAATTGTACAGCAATTGATTCCGAAATCCTTGAAAACACAATTGTACAAAGGTATCCGTGATTCTTTCGCCAGTGAGCATGGTGCTCGTATGACTGCAATGCACAAAGCAACAGATAACGCCACAGATTTAAGAGATCAGTTGAAGTTAACATACAACAAAGCAAGACAAGCGGCAATCACCAATGAAATTTTAGAAATTGTTGGAGGAGCTGAGGCTCTGGCCAATTAGACGTAGCGATAGCGAAGTCAAATTTCAAATAGAACTGAGGCTCTGGCCAATTAGACGTAGCGGTAGCGAAGTCAAATTTCAAATAGAACTGAGGCTCTGGCCAATTAGACGTAGCGATAGCGAAGTCAAATTTCAAATAGAACTGAGGCTC
>CAXBCN010000018.1:0-79556 GCA_963974535.1 uncultured Cellulophaga sp. | reverse complement strand
TGGAAGTATTTTACGAGTTTACCTTGCGTGTATATTGTATGATAATAAACCCCTCTAACGAAGAACAGAGGTTGAGACAACCTAAAATTTATTAATCCTCAATACAGAAAATAGTATTTGGTATCAAATGAAAGGATATAGCGCTAAAGCCAATTTGGTTCTGAAAAAAGGTAAAATGTTGTACCTATGTTGTACCCAAGGTCAAAAATCGTGAAGAAAACCCACTTTTTTAAAATGAAAAAGCCGAAGATTTCTCTTCGGCTTTTGTGCGGATGACAGGAATCGAACCTGCACACCTCGCGGCATCAGATCCTAAGTCTGACGTGTCTACCAGTTCCACCACATCCGCATTTTAAATATTTTAACACTTTTTCTTAGGTTAAATCCTAAGTCTAGCGTGTCTACCAATTCCACCACGCCTGCATTAGGTTTCCTTTATTCGGTTAAAAAAGTATTTTTCTTCCGCTAAAGGAGTGCAAATATAAAGTAAAAAATGAATTATGAAATACTAAGTTTAAAAAACTTCTTTTTTGTAATTTTACCCCTACTTAAAAACACACCATGAACCTTATTAAAAATTACATTTCAGAGCATAAAGATCGTTTCTTATCAGAACTAATTGATCTTCTAAAAATACCCTCGGTAAGTGCCGATCCTGCTTTTACCCAAGACGTTTTAGACACGGCTGAAGCTGTTGAAAAAGCCTTATTAGCGGCTGGTTGTGATACGGTAGAAATTTGTGAAACAGAAGGCTACCCTATCGTGTATGGTGAAAAAATTATTGATGCTGCATTACCCACGGTACTTGTGTACGGGCATTACGATGTGCAACCCCCAGATCCTGTTCATTTATGGACGTCTCCTCCTTTTGAACCTATGATCAAAAAAACAGACAAACACCCTGACGGCGCTATTTACGCCCGTGGTGCTTGTGATGATAAAGGACAGATGTACATGCATGTCAAAGCCTTAGAGTTTATGGTAAAAACCAACCAATTGCCTTGCAATGTAAAATTTATGATTGAAGGTGAAGAAGAAGTTGGGAGTAGCAACTTAGCCATTTTTGTGGCGAACCATAAAGAAAAACTCGCCAATGATATTATTTTAATTTCTGATACCGGAATGATTGCCAACGACGTTCCCTCAATTACGACCGGGCTTCGTGGATTAAGTTATGTAGAAGTGGAGGTTACTGGACCAAACCGAGATTTACACTCTGGCTTATACGGCGGGGCGGTGGCCAATCCGATCAATATTTTATCAAAAATGATCGCTAGTCTTCATGACGAAAACAACCATATCACCATTCCTGGTTTTTATGATAAAGTAGAAAATTTATCCAAAGAAGAACGCGCCGAAATGGCAAAAGCCCCTTTTAGTTTAGAAAACTATAAGAATGCTTTAGACATTGATGCTGTTTATGGCGAAGAAGGTTACACGACTAACGAACGAAATTCTATTAGACCCACTTTAGATGTCAATGGCATTTGGGGTGGTTACACGGGCGAAGGTGCTAAAACCGTTATTGCAAGTAAAGCATACGCAAAAATTTCGATGCGTTTAGTTCCGAATCAAGATTGGAAGGAAATTACGGAATTATTCAAAACTCATTTTGAAAGTATTGCCCCTAAAGGTGCAAAAGTGTTGGTAAAACCACATCATGGTGGTCAAGGGTACGTGACTCCTATAGATACCGTAGGGTATCAAGCCGCTTCAAAAGCTTACGAAACTACTTTTGGAAAAAAACCTATTCCACAACGTAGCGGTGGCAGTATTCCTATTGTTGCCTTATTTGAAAAAGAATTGAAAAGTAAAACTATTTTAATGGGCTTTGGCTTAGATAGCGATGCCATCCACTCCCCTAACGAGCATTTTGGCGTTTGGAATTATTTAAAAGGAATTGAAACTATTCCTTATTTCTATCAGCATTTTACAGCATTAACAAAACAGAATACCGCTGACTAATCAGCACTTCAAATTGACAGTTGAAGCCTTATGATTTATTTTTTGGGCGTTCCCTAGCGGGCGGGCTATCCGTTGCAAATCCTCACCACAAAAATGTGGCTGCGGGTTTTTCACTACTATCCCCAAACGCAAAATAAGCATGCCGCCATGTTTTTTTTAAGTAACAGAATAGTTGACAAACAAGCCTTTAATTCCACTTTTTCGTGGTAATTTCAAGCCTAATAATTTAAAATAATGGATGCAAACATACATTTAGCAGTACTTATTGACGGTGATAATATTCCATCAGCCTATGTAAAAGAAATGATGGAGGAGATTGCAAAATATGGCAACCCGACCATCAAAAGAATCTATGGTGATTGGACGAAGCCTAATTTATCAAAATGGAAAAATCTTTTGTTAGAAAATGCCATAACCCCTATTCAGCAATACGGCTATACCACGGGAAAAAATGCAACAGATTCTGCCATGATTATCGATGCCATGGATATTCTGTATTCGGAGAAAGTTAACGGATTTTGTCTTGTTTCAAGTGATAGTGATTTTACCCGACTTGCAACGCGATTAAGGGAAGCAGGAATGAAGGTCATTGGTATTGGAGAGAAGAAAACCCCTAGTCCGTTTATCGTGGCTTGCGATAAATTTATTTATATCGAAATTTTAAAGTCAAAAAGCAGCAATACTGAAAATGAAACCGAAAAAAGTGATCAAAAAGATACTATCGATACGATTACAAAAAAAGACATTCAATTTATAAAAACAACCGTTACCGATGTTTCGGATGACGATGGCTGGGCTTTTTTGGGTGATGTAGGGAGTCTTTTGCAAAAAAAACAACCCAATTTTGATTCTAGAAATTATGGTTTCGACAAACTTACGCCCTTAATAAAATCTATTGATATTTTTGAGTTAGAACAACGCGAAAATCCTAAAAGCCGACACAAATTAATCTTTGTACGCGTGAAGCAGAAAAATAATCCGAAAGGGAAGAAGGGTTAATTGAAAATGTAAAATTGAAAGTTGAAAACCTAATAAAACTGTTGTCTGTTTTTCGTTGATGGTTGCTGGTTGTTCGTGAAAAGAGTAATCAGTGTTCAGTGTTCAGTGTTCAGTATTCAGTATTCAGTATTCAGTATTCAAAAATATAAATTTGACATTTAAACTTGTGATTTTATGAATTTTACTCTTGCACTGAGCGGTTTCAAATTGTTATCTTGAACTTTTTGACATTTGACTTTTGACTTTTGACTTCTTTTACAGCTTCTTCACATACTTGGTAATAATCACAATCTGCTGGCCGTCTACTTTACCTTCAATATACTCGGCATTTTCGTGATCTAGTGATATTCTGCGAACTGCTGTTCCTTGTTTGGCCACCATACTAGAGCCCTTTACTTTTAAATCTTTCACTAAAACTACACTATCGCCGTTTTCTAAAATAACGCCATTAACATCTCTATGGATAATTTTATCGGCTTCTGCCAGGCCTTCGCCTGTAGCTTTCGCCCAAGTAAGAGCTTCATCTTCTAAATAGAGCATGTCAAGCAAGTCTTTAGGCCAACCTTCAGCTTTTAAACGCGAAAGCATGCGCCATGCGATTACTTTTACGGAGTTGAACTCACTCCACATACTATCATTCAAGCAACGCCAATGGTTGGCATCGGTAGTATCAGGGTTTTCTATCTGATCAATACAGGTGCTACAGGCTAAAAGACTCCCATCAATCCCTCCAACAGAAACTGGTGGCACTTCATACACTTTTAAGTCAGTGGTTCCTGAACATAATTCACATTTGTCACCGCTTCTTTCTCTTAGTTCTTGCTGCACACTCATACTTTATTCTTTTAATCGTGTAAACTTAAAACATTCTTGAAGAAATTATACCTAATCTCAAGCCGAATTCCATAAAAATAAACTCTACACTTGTAGAATTAAAAAATTTATTCTATGTTTGTAGAACAAGTGATTGAAAAAAGAGTCTAAATATCAGATTGTAAGCAAGAAAAAATTATCCAGAACCATGTAAGTTCGCAAGGGTTCTCGATAGAAAAGCACCTACAGGGTTTCACTCGAACTGACCACTTATTCATAAGAAGAAACATCAATAAAACAAAGCACACATGCAATTATCAAAATCGGAAGAAGAATTAATGAATGTTTTATGGAAGCAGAAGAAGGCTTTTATGAAAGACCTGCTCGATGCTTACGATGACCCTAAACCGGCCACGACAACCATTGCCACCTTATTAAAGCGAATGACAGACAAAGGCTTTGTAGCCTATCAAAATTTAGGAAGGTCACGAGAATACTATCCTTTGGTAAAAAAGAAAGATTATTTCTCAAAGCACGTAAACGGACTGATCAAAAACTTTTTTAACGATAGCGCCAGTCAGTTTGCTTCGTTTTTCACCCAAGAAACAGCTTTGACAAAAGAAGAATTAGAAGATTTGAAAGCCTTAATTGAAAAAGAAATTAAAAACAGATAGTTATGCTACTCTATATTGTAAAAGTCACCAGCTGTTTAGCAATTTTCTACGCATTCTACAAAATGTTCTTAGAAAACGAGCGCATGCATACGTTTAAGCGCTTTTATCTTTTAGCGGCCGTGGTTTCCGCTTTTGTCATCCCCGCCTTGATCTTTACAGAATATGTATATGTACGTCCAGAATCGGCCTTTGAGCTGATGCCGCCTGATTTTCAATTAGAAGAAAATTATACAAGCGCCATAGTGGAACAAACAGGGTATTTACCTGCCATTTTATGGGGTATTTATGGACTTGGCGTATTCGTATTCGGATTCAAATTTTGCAAAAACCTCTACATCATAGGCCATAGAATTAGAAAGAATACCAAGGTTAAAGAACAGCATATTATTCATGTATTATTACAAGAACAGTTAGCGCCACACACCTTCTTTAATTTTATATTTTTTAACAAACAAAAGTATACTGCCCATCAAATTCCGACAGCCGTAGTACTGCACGAAAAAACACATGCCCTTCAAAAACATAGTATTGATGTGCTGTTTACGGAGCTAGTACAGGTCTTTTTCTGGTTCAATCCTTTTGTTTATCTCTTTAAAAACGTAATAAAACTAAATCACGAATTTTTAGCAGACCATGCGGTGATGCAAAAAGGAATGGAAATTAGTACGTATCAAAAAATTTTATTGGCATTCTCATCAAATGCTTCAAGCCCAGAAACGGTATTAACGAATGCCATCAATTATTCATCCATCAAAAAACGATTTACAGTCATGAAAAAAAACACCTCAAAAAAAGCCATTTGGCTCCGTAGTTTATTGGTTTTACCCTTGTTTGCCCTTGTACTTTATAGCTTTAGTAAAACGGAAGTATTGGAAGTCAGTAAAACTGAAGAAATCAATTATATTGATTTTGAACAACAACAAAATGATTCTATCCGCCCTATATATATTACAAAACCAAAGGCTCCAACAGCACTAGATGTAGAGAAATGGACAAAAGAAACAGAATTTGCTATTTGGGTTGATGGAAAACCTATAAAAAACAAAGAATTGCATAATTACAATTTAGATGATTTTAAACATTATTCTTCAAGTTTCGTTTATAAGAATGCACGTACTAAAAGTTTCCCGCAACCCTATCAAGTAAGCCTGTTTACCAAAAGTGGGTTTCAAAAACAGTTTACGGTCAACGACAGGAAACTAGATATATTAATTAACAAAAGTGGTCAATTATTAGTTCAAAATGAACTAGTGGCACTTGAGGAATTCAAAAACTATTTATCTAAAATAAACACTGATTTAAACAAAGAAGAACGTTCACAACAAGTGAGGGCCTTAATTTATGTAAAAACTGAAACCCCAAAGCAAGTAATAAAAGAAGTAAATACTATTTTAGAAGCATACGGCTGCGCAACGATTAATATTGTTGGTCAAAGTAAGTTTCAAGACGGCGCTACCAAAGAACAAATTTCAGAGTACAATACCATAGCTTCAAAATACAGTGCCTTGAATTCGTCTACCATGATTAAAAAATCAGAAATAGAAAGAATGGAATATCTGTATAATTTAATGACGGCAGACCAGAAGAAAAGTGCTAGGAGCTATCCTGAATTACCGCCTATGCCCCCTGCTCCACCTAAAGTTAAAAAAAGAGAAACTAGTAATAGTCCACCACCGCCTCCACCGCCACCTTTTCACAAAGGAAAAGTATCTAAAAGTTTAGAGATTGCCTATAATAGTTGGGTCAAAACACTTAACAATGCTGACGGTACGCATAACATCATCACTAAAGAAGAATACCGCTATTTTAATAGTATTTATGAACATATGACCAATGAACAAAAAAATAATGCTGAGCTTATGCCACCACCGCCTCCTCCAGCTCCGCCGAAGGTTAAAAAAAGTGAAAATTCAAACATTCCACCCCCAGCTCCGGCGCCACCAAGAGTTAAAAAGAGAGAGGTGAATTCAATTCCGCCACCACCTCCTGCGCCAAAATCGCCATTAGACCATGTCATTGAAATGGCTAAAAAAGAGGCAACTTTTTATTATGAAGATGAAATAATTACTGCTGACAAAGCCATTGAATTGCTAAGGAAGAATAAAAATTTGAATATTGATACGAGAAACTCAGGGAGTAAACAACCCATTATAAGGATCTCTAAAGAACCTATTAAACTGCCTTTCTCTTATTTTCCTTTGAAATAATTTAAACAAGTCATAAATCATTAGTAAAGCCTTCAAATTGAAGGCTTTTTTTGTAACAAAAACTTCAAAATTACGTTCTATACATAATTTTAAAAGTCTTTAACACACGAGAGTGTGAATTATTAGTACTTTTAGACGCATCATCAATCAATCAACCTGCCTTGGTAGGTATAAATCAAATCATTATGTTACAAAAGTTCTTTATTTTATGCTCTGGCGCAGACGCCAAAATTTTACAAGACTGCTCTCAAGGAGAGCGCAACAAATACGCAGGTATTGGAGCTACCGTATTTTTTACTGCTGTTATGGCATTTATTGCCAGTAGTTATGCACTTTTTACTGTTTTTGACAACCTATATACCGCTATTTTCTTTGGGATAATTTGGGGATTATTAATCTTTAATCTAGACCGCTTTATAGTATCCACCATAAAAAAAAGAGACAAATTTAGTAGTGAACTTATCCAAGCTGCACCCCGAATTATTCTGGCCATCATAATCGCCATTGTGATTTCTAAACCTTTAGAAATGAAAATTTTTGAGAAGGAAATCAATCAAGTGCTTTTAGAGCAGAAGAATGAACTAACCCTAGCCAATAAAGACCAAATTGCATTACAATACAATCCGACTATAGAAAGCTTAGACAATGATATTTCAAGGCTAAAAAGTGAAATCAGCTCTAAAGAAGCGGAAACGAATGCCTTATACAATACTTATATTTCAGAAGCGGAAGGTACTGCTGGCACTAAGCTTTTAGGCAAAGGCCCCGTGTATAAAGAAAAACGTGATAAGCATGATGCGGCCTTAACCGAACTTGCGCAACTTAAAGCAACGAACACTGCAAAAATTACGGCTATTGAAAATCAAATTACTGATTTAAATACTCAATATTCTAAATCGGTTACCGATTCGCAGCCTATTATTGATGGTTTTGACGGTTTAATGGCGAGAATAACGGCCTTAGACAAGTTACCTTGGCTACCCTCATTTTTTATCTTTCTGCTCTTCTTAGCGATAGATACCTCACCTATTATTGCCAAATTATTAGCTCCAAAAGGCGCCTATGACTATAAATTAGAAGAGGAAGAAAGCATTGTAAAATCATGGATTACTCAAAAAGTACAACAACGTGAACTTCTTATCTCAACCGATGAAGCATTAAATACCAAAATACATGCTGAAATTAGGGAGGAAGAAGCGGTTTACGCCTATAAGAAGCAAAAAACGGAAGAACTTCTTAAACTTCAAGCCGAAGCTTTTCATAGTTTGCAGGTGAAGAATCTTTAAAAATCGTTACCCGCTTGACGCTATACGCTATACGCTATACGCAAGGCATAAAAGATAAATTCAAAACCTCAAAATCCAAATTGAAAAATTTAATCTGCACTAAGCGGTTTGCGTAGGGCACAAGTTTAATTCCCCCAAATACGACTCCAAAGAGCGCTTAGCAAATTTTTAGCATCCCCTACAGTTCTTGGCGTTTCTAAAATTTCTAAATCGCCTTGCGCATTGGTTAATTGATATTTAAATGCAAAGTCTTTTTCTTTCGGATCTAAACTCATTAATCCGAAACGTAAATCGTTAAAATACAGCTGATTGTTTTCTTTAGAAATCACGTACCAGCCTTCAGCAATTTTTATTAATCGCTTCACTTTATCCTCATGTTTTAAATCTCCTAAAAATTTATGATTTTTAGGATAGCTTTCAAAACTGATAGGTTTAGAATCAAAAAAAGAATAGTTTGCAATTAAATAGGCATCATCTGTAGCGATATTGGCTTGCCATAAAACAGTATTGAAAGGTGCTGGTCGTGTATCGATGTCCGTATACACTATTTGTTGTTCCTCTAGCGCTTGAGTAAATTTTTGAAAAGAAATGCCTTTTAAAACTAAGGTAAAAACTAAATAAATAGAACTCACCACCAAGCCTAATCTGTTAAATTTTCTGCGCCGTTCAGAAGTTCGTTTTTGAAACAGCGTTAAAACTAGGAACACCAAAAATGGGATGGTATACAAGGGATCGATCACAAATATATTCTGAAAGGCCAACCGAGTTTCAAAGGGCCAAAAAAGCTGTGTTCCCCAAGTGGTAAATGAGTCTAAAATAGGATGTGTAAACAGGCCCCAGAAAAATAACCAAGACCATTCTTTCCAAGTAGCTTCTTTCTTCGGCAGTAGTTTATACACCAAGCAACCAAAAACAGGCGCAAAGAGAATCGCAAAGAAAATAGAATGACTAAAGCCTCTATGTACTTCTACCGCTGTAACAGTATCGGTGAAATAACGTGCTATAATATCTAAATCTGGGATTGTCCCCGCAATAGCCCCAAAAACCATGGCTTTATTGCCCACTTTTTTTCCTAAGACCGCTTCGCCTACTGCAGCGCCCAGCACTATTTGTGTTAATGAATCCATAGAGTCCATTGGTCCCCTTTACTTCGACTAAGCTCAGTACAAGCGGGGGAATTAAAAAAGGTTATGAATATATTTTTCTGATCTAACATTTTAATTGTGTTTTTGAATTTTAGACCTCAAATAAAGGTTTAACTTATATAATTTTTTAAACTTTGATTTGCCATTTTTAGCTTACGATTTCGTAGTTCGTATTTCTAATTTTTAAACATCTTAATACTTTGCACCTATTCCTTTATACTCTTTATCACTTTGAACAGTAGACTTTCGACTTCTTTTCAATCCACAATCTGCATCTTCTTCAACAAAAACGAGGCATTCATGTTTTTACAAATTCCTTTTTTAAATGTATAATCGAAATGCAATTCGTTATCGATGATTTCTGCATCAAAATAATGGTTTTTCACCTGTGGTAAATCGGTTGCAGCTTCACATAAGCTTAAATCGTGCGTGGCGATAATGCCCGTTGCCTTTGAGGCAATCAGTTTCTCGACAAATTTTCTAGAGCCTATAGCCTTATCTGTGCTGTTGGTGCCTTTTAAAATTTCATCTAACACAATAAAATAGCGATCTGTTTTAATTTCATCAACAATAAACCGAAGTCGTTTTAATTCAGAGAAAAAGTACGACTCGTCATCGGTTAGCGAATCTGTAGTGCGCATACTGGTAATCAATTTAATAGGGCTATAGTTTGCTTCTTTGGCACAAACAGGCAGGCCCACGTTGGCCATCACGATTTGCAAAGAAACCGTTCGTAAAAAGGTACTTTTCCCGGCCATATTGGCTCCTGTAATGATAAAGAACTGCTCATTGCCGATCTGAATATCATTCGAAATACTTTTTTTAGGGTCTAATAGAGGATGCCCAGCGCCTTTAACATCTAGCACCATAGTATCTTCCTGAATCCTTGGAAAAACATATGCCGGATGATTGTACGTGAAATTTGCTAAACTATTGAAGGCATCAAAAAAAGCAATGGTCGTAAACCACGCTTCTACCTGCTCGCCATAGGTTTCAATCCAATTTTCAATTTTATAGGATTGGTAGATATCCCACAGCATAAAACCGTTTGCCAAAAACCCGAATAGCATATTATTACGCTGGTCTAGCGCGCCTAAAATTCGAGAAAACTCATGTAATATTTCGGATGTTTTTTTATGATCTTGTAGTATTGTGTCCTTTTTCCGTTGAAGTAAATCGCTGGTAAAATCCTTATTTTCTATGGCTGCTATCAATTTTTGATATTGCTGAAAAGTAGTCTGAATTCTTCCCGAATCCGAAGCTAGTTTATTGATCTTTTTAACATAAATCCCAGTTATTCCTAAGCCGAGAATAAGCACCAATACTAAGGTAAAAATAGATAAAGGCACAAAAAAATAACAGCTCCACATGATCACAGAAAATACCGTAAAAATTAGAGGAAGCAGCTTTATCCTTTTAGGTAAAAAGGGCTTGTACGCCTTCATCCAATCTAAGATAGCCTGATACGGTGTTTCGGTTTTTACCAACGAAGCTTCAGCCGAAAATTCTTGTCGCCAATCGGTCAAATGAGCTAATTCTTGAATAGCCTCTTGCTTTAGTTGTATCGTATCAATTACATTCTCTGTAAATAAATGGGCTAGTTTTTCACTTCCTTGTGGCAAAACCGTTCGGTTACAGTACTGGTAAAAAGAGCCTTTGCCAAACAAGTCTATATCTTGACTATAGTAATGTAAGGGGTCTTTAAAATTGCTTCCGTCTGGCAGGTCGTGGAACTTTCTATCTAATACCTTTAATTCTGTCGTATTAATTTTTAGGAGCGCTAAAAGCTTATCTTTTTTATAGTTCAAATCGGTATGACGAGACACTAAAAATAGAAAAGAAACGATAAAAATAAGGATAACCGCTAAAATTAAATTGGTGGTAGGACTAACAAAGTAAATCGCGACAGCAGCCAAAACAAAGACCACTAGGCGTAACATGCTCGACACCAACAATTGCGATTTTACGGCCTTAAGTTGCTCTTGATATAAGTCTATTTTCTTAGAATAGAATGAGGTTAATTCACACATTTAAAAGGGGACTACAATAAGCGGCAAAGATAAGGAAAAAGAAGCCTCCCCCAGCCTCTCCCACAGGGGGAATTAAAAAAGAAAATACGAGCAACTAGGGTTCAAAATATTACAAGACTGAAAGTTCTTGTTGCTGTTTTTTAGTGAGCTTTTCAACTACTAAATCATACGAATGGTCGATGAGTTCTGCGATTAATTTTGAAGGTAAATCGTTTAAAAATAAGGTATTCCAATGTATTTTACTCATGTGATACCCTTCAATTATCTTTCCTTCATGCCTTTCCCGAAGTTCACTGGCTCGTTCTGGGTCGCATTTTAAATTTACCTGAGAGGGCTTTCTTTCCAAAGCACACAAGGCAAACATTTTGCCCATCACCTTAAAGACCAAGGTATTTGCATCAAAGGGAAACTCTTCTGTAACGCCTTTCTTTTCAATACAGTACCATCTAAATTCTTCGATATTCATAGGCAAGGTTTTTTTAAATTCCTATAGCATCATACACCAACACTTTTTCCCAAAGTTCGCTTGCTTCTTCAATAAACAATACATGTGGCGCTTCGTTTTGATAGGCCTCTTGTGCTTCGGCAGAATCAAAAGTTACAAGAAGCGAATACGTAAATGAACCATCAACAACATCCCTACTCGCTTTTGGGGGTTTTCCAATAAATTTTGTTTTAGCAAATTTAGAGCTAGCTAAAAATTTCTGGAGTGCTACTTCAAAGGCTTTGCAGTCTTGGGTACTATCCGGTTTTTTCAACCAAAAATAAACGGTGTGTGCAAAATTCGAATCAAAAGTTTTCATGCTTTTTTCAGATTGTCCAAAAGAAAATAGACTAAATAATACTACACAAAGGGTAATGATACGTTTCATAGTAAATTAAGGACTATAGTTTAGGCTTTTTTTAAATTGATTACGGCTCAACGTTCAGGATTATTTTTCTAAAAAACGACTTAATTTCGTTTTATGCTCTTTCAACTCGGTTTTTGATTGTCTATTTAAGGCCGTGTAATCTAGTTTCCAGCCAATCGTTTCGACAATCGATTCAATAAGCAAAATAGCTTCTAATGCCTCATTTTTTGCTGTTTGCATGAGGCCGCTTTCCGGGATTTTTTCTCGAATATGTTGCTTTGCTTCCTGATTTAAAAGGGTTAAATCATTGGGGGTAAAAGCATTGAACATACCATTTTTAATATCATAAAAATCTAGCTCAGGTTCAATAGAAAGTATTTCAGGTTCCGGAAAACTAGTCAAAATAATTTTCTTACTATTCGTATCTGCACTTAAAATTAATTTTTTTAAATCGTATCCTATTTGCGCTTTTGCATTAATCACAATCAAAGCCTTTTTTTTACTGCTAACCAAACTTAAAAACCGTTCCTTGGTATTTTCATACCGATAAATTTCAGCAAAATCGCCCTCCACTGCAATTAGCTTACACACACTCTTTATCTTTTCTAACAGCACATGCGATTGTACTTCTGTAAGCTCTCTACTTTGCTTTTTACGAAACAAAGAATACAGCCAGTAGGTACCAATTACCCCTAAAATTAAGCCTAAAAAAGTGTCAAATATTGAGTCCATACAAAAGCGCCCTAACCCCCGATACTTCGACTACGCTCAGTACAAGCGGGGGAATTAAATCTTTACTAAAATAAGTTTTCTTTGCTAAGTTAAAAAAAAGCGACTGAATCCTTCAAAAATGTTGTTTTCTTTTAAAATTGTTCTTATTCCTCCTCAATTTTATATAATACGGGGCGGCTTGGGCTAGCGTCGTTTTCAAAAGGTGCCACGTGTAGGTTCAGAAAATAGAAACCATCTTTTATGCTATTATCCACAAAAATAAACTCGGTGATGGTGGCTTGTTTTCGAACTTCGCCTTGGGTATTCCAAAAGGCATTATGTGCTAGTAATGCACCTTGGTCTTTTTCTTTGTCTACCGACGGCAAATCAATCAATACATGCTCCACCCCTATTTCTACCAGGTAAAGAGCTGCTTCTTCCAACAAATAAGGCGGATTTGTATTGGAGTATTGCCTGTGTAATTTTTCTTTGATATTAGGTATGGTTCTAATGACGACTGCTTTACAATTCGCTTCTTTTAAGGCATATTGTAACTGCTTCTTGGAAATCACAAAATCATCTTTTTGTTTTTCTGGAGCTATGGTAATTAGTTTAGCTAAAAAGAAAAAAAGCTTTAAATTTTGATTAATGGAATGAAAGTCTTCGGTAATATGCCCAACACATTCGGTATGCGTACCATGCGCATGGGGATTAAAATAAATATCATTAAAATTAGTAGACGCACCTTCACTCACTTTACCCACAAAATCACCTTCGCGATGCGGCTCAATTTTTGGAGCATTTACATACCACGCATTTACGTTTGAAGTATTCCCACGAAGTGGAATCGAAATATCTAAAGGTTTAGATAAGTCAATTAAATAGCTTTGCTTTTTATATTTTATCGTCGCTTTCAAAAAGGCTAAAATTAATTAAGACAAGTTAATCATAAATAAATTTGCTGCCATCCCATCGGCTAAAAACTTTCCTTTTTTGCTTGTTATAAGTGTATTATTTTCTAGGATCAACAAATGCTCTTGTCTATAATATTCTGATTGTTGTAAGAGATATTCATGGTAGTTTTTTCCAAATTCTTGATGTACCCTCTCTAAGGATATACCCCAGATGGTTCGTAAACCTGTCATGACATATTCATTATAACGATCGGTTTTTGAAAGAATTTCTTCTTCCATCGGACGTTCTAAATTGTGCAGTGCTTTTAGGTATTTTGCATTATTAGCAATATTCCAAGACCTGCGGGTGCCGTCATAAGAATGCGCTGAAGGCCCAATACCGATGTACTTTTTCCCTAACCAATACGCCGTATTGTTTTTTGAAAAATAATTGGGTTTCCCAAAATTTGAAGTTTCGTAATTCACGAATCCGTTCGCATCCATTTTCTCTAGAAGCATATGAAAATGTTCTTGGGCAAGCTCATCATCAACAGGGGTAATCAATCCTTTTTTTATAAAATTGGCTAATGCAGTTTTTGGTTCTACCGTTAAGGCATAACTAGAAATATGCGGAATTTTAAACGATAAAGCCTTATCGATATTTTCTTCCCAACGTTCGGCGCTCATATCAGGCATTCCGTAAATAAGATCGATAGAAATATTGTCGAAATATTGAGTTGCTAAGCGCAAGGATGCCTCGGCTTCTTTTGAATTATGCGCTCGGTTCATCAATTTTAAATCTTCATCAAAAAAAGACTGAATTCCGATACTTAAGCGATTCACGGGGCTTTTTGCCAGTTCTAAAATTTTCGCTTCTGACAAATCATCGGGATTAGCCTCTAAGGTAATTTCTGGTTGCGCTACAACCTTATAATTGGCATAAACAGCAGCAATAATAGCCTCAATTTCTTCGGTATTTAAAACCGATGGGGTACCACCCCCGAAATAAATCGTTGCTACTGGGGTCTGTTCAAATTCGTTTTTACGCAATTCTAATTCTTTCTGTAATGCCAAAATCATCGCCTCTTTTTTCCCTAAACTCGTAGAAAAATGAAAATCGCAATAATGACAAGCCTGCTTGCAAAAGGGGATGTGGATGTACAAGCCGCCAGCCCCCACAGCGAGCACTTTTTCGGTATAATTTGATAACTTTTTAGACATTTCTTAGTATTCGGTGAACAGTATCAGTTGGCAGTTATTTACTGCCAAATTTATCTGGATTATTAATCATATAATTTATTAATCTGCCAACCTCCAAACTAATTTCCATCAATTCGCCATAGGTTATATTATCTATGTATTCACATTCAAAAGAAAATTCTAACCAGGTTTGAGTTTCTGAATTTTCTGCATCACTATCCGTCAATTTACTAATGAAGCTTTTTTGATAAATTCTTTTTCTATAAGCCTCTGCAATATTTGAGCTCACGCTTCTGGACGACCGTCTTATTTGATCTGTCAAAGAATATCTTTCTTCCTTTGGAAAAGTTTTAGTGATAGCAAAAATTTTCATCGCTAAATCAAAAGATTTTTTATAAGCCAGAAGATCTTGAAATTTCATTAAGTTCTTTTTACTGTTCACTTGTTTACTGGTACTGTTTACTTCATCGCTTTTCTTCCTCAAATTAACAGTTGTTGTTCCCCCTTTGGGGCTAGGGGTTTTTTCATTTATTTATTTAGTTTTTTAGGGTTTTGTTTCACGTAGGAACTCCAACCTGTATAGTTGGTACCCACTTCTATTCTTCCTTCGTTGTAAAAATGACAAACGGCTGCGGCGAGTCCGTCGGTACTGTCGAGGTTTTTAGGCAAACTTTTTAAGCCTAATAAGCCTTGTAACATTTTGGCCACTTGTTCTTTACTGGCATTACCATTCCCTGTAATCGCCATTTTTATTTTTTTGGGAAGATATTCTGTTATCGGAATTTCTCGTGATAAGCCTGCTGCCATGGCCACACCCTGTGCACGGCCTAATTTTAACATAGATTGCACGTTTTTCCCGAAGAAAGGAGCTTCAATCGCTATTTCATCAGGATGATAGGTATCGATAAGCTCTATAGTGCGCTCAAAAATTAATTTTAATTTTACATAATGGTCGTCATACTTCGTCAATAAAAGTTCATTCATTTGAAGAAACTCCATTTTTTTATTCACGACCTTAATCAAACCAAAGCCCATAATGGTGGTGCCTGGATCTATTCCTAAAATAATTTTTTCGTTTGCCAAAAGCGTTTTTATTTGGTATTTAATACAATAGGGATTCTAAACTTTGCACGTACAGGAATTCCTCTTTTTAGAGCTGGTGTTGCTTGGGGTAGGGTTAGTAAACATTGTGTGATAACCGCATCAAACTCTGGAATTTGTTCGTAAACAATAGCATTATGTTCAATATCTAAAACTGCTATGGTTCCGGTTTTGTCCATGAGAAAATCGACATATAGGGTATCTACCATTTCCTCTTTCAATATAAATTCAAAATCTTCAAGAGATCGCTTAAAATGGAGGAGTAAGGTGTCAACAAAGCACTGTTTATTGGCTTCTTTTGCTTTGGTTTCGTCACAATTCTCAAAAAGGGGAAACTGATCTACATCGTTGAAATCGATGTTTTTCATTTCTTTTGCTACCAAGGCTTGTGTTTTTACTTCACTTGAAGTAAATAAATCACAGGAAGAAAAAAGAAAAAATCCGCATAAAAATAATACACTCCGCATGTGCCGTAAAAATCTTTGCCGAAAATTACGATTTTTTTATCGTTTTACTCAGAAGCCGTATGTATTTCCTCTTTAAGTTCTGATATTCGACGTTGTGCAAATTCTATAAAATAAGCTCTTTGCCCTTTATAGTTTTCCAAAAGCTGTTCGTAATAAGATAATTTTACTTTTGGATCTTTATAATAGCGATCGGCTACAAAACAAACTTGGTAAAAATAAACAACATTTGTTGGGTCTTCTTCGTGTGCCAATTTGTAATACTTCAGGGCGTTTTTAAAATCTTTTTTTTCGCTCGCAATCCGTGCTAAAGCTTGGTATTCTTTGTCAAATAATACCACTTGTACGTCTATCGCTTCTTGAAAGTACACCGCGGCACTATCGAGTTGCTTTTCTTCCCTAAACACATTTCCCAAATTAAAAAGTACTTTAGGGTTAGGATTTAAAGCATCATAAAAAAGTGATGTTTTATAGTTTTCTTTTGCTTTTTCTAGGTTATTCAGGGAAAAATAAGCATTTCCTAAACGTTCAAAAATATAAGGCTGTTTTTCGCCCAAGGCTATCATTTTTTCAAACAAAGGAATGCTGGCTATAAATTCATCGTTATTAAATAAGGCCAATGCTTTTAGGTTGATGATCGACACATCATTCTCATAAAAACGCAATCCTTTATCGGCATATTTCACCACGGAATCGCGATCCTGAAATTTAACATGGTATTTAGCCACTTCGAAAATACTGCGTAAATGAGTACTGTCTACAGCTATTGCTTTCTTATACAGTGCTATACTTTTTGTTTCAGCATCAAGTGAGGCAAAGGCATCTGCGAGGTAATAATAGTACTCTGGATTATTATTATTTTTTGCGACTAGTTTTTCAAAAATTTCTTTAGCTTTTGTATATTTCTTCGTTTTTCCATAGAGTTTTCCCAACTCGAAACTCGCTATTTGATCCTTAGGATTGTTTGCTATATAATTTTCATATTGAACAATAGCCTTGTCGTAATTGCGAACCAAATTATAAGCTCTAGCAATTTGTAGTTGTGCCTGTTGGTCATTTAGCTTAGAATATTGGTTGATAGCGGCTGTAAAATTTCCTGTCGTATACAAACTATCGGCAATGACCAAAGCCGAAGCTTGTGCCTCGGCTTTAAGTACGACTAAACAAAAAAATATAAAAACGTATTTTTTCAATGCAGGTATTATTTTTAATTAGTCTTTGGGAGAACTTACTTTATAGCTATTCTTCTCTGTTACGGTAAGGATGGCATTCGGTATTTTTAAATATTGAAATAGAAGTACTTGCCCTTCTTTAACCTCAACGGTGAAATTCCCATCATAATCGGTAACCGCTCCAAAATTGCTGTCTTTTATCCTAATATTTACCCCGGGTAGCCCAGAATTTTTATCGAATACTTTACCTGACATATAGGTTTTACCGTTTTCAGATGATTTACTGGCTTCCACATACATAAAATCGGTGGTTTCCTTAGCGTTTGTTCCATCGCCTCGTGATCCATTCAATACAAAGCTAATAGGCATAGAATAAGGCACAACCACTTTTTTACCGCGAAACTCTGCTGGTTTTAGGTTAGGCAACAATGAAATTATACGCGCCGCTTCTTTTTCTAATATGGGGTCAGGACCACGCATTTTAATGTTTGATATGTTCCCATCGGTGTCAATATGAAATAAAACATATACTTTACCTTGTATCCCTTTTTTTTGGGCCTCTGTTGGATACTTAAAATTAAAACTTATATGCTCCCTCATTTTAGCATCAAAACATTCATCTTCATCTAACGCGTCTTCACAACCTGGGAAAACAGGTTTTTTATCAGCTGCTTTATATGAAACGAGTGATTGTCCATTATTATCTTCTAATAATTTTTGTTCTTCTAGAATTGTTAACTCCAGGCGAACAAGTTGCTCATCTAAAGCTTTAATCACCGGATTACTTTCTGTAGCCGATTTTAAAAATCGTTCACGCTCCGTACGCAATTCATTATAGTTTTTTACCATCTTGCTTACCTTAGCATCCATGTTTTCTGTGATAGGCATCAGTTTAAAATCGATGGGATATGTATTCAATTTAAAGCTGATAGGTATCGAATAAGTCACAGCCACCACTTCTTCTTTTTGTTTGCCTGGTGTCATTTTGGGTATAAGCGATATAATTCTTAAAGCCTCCTTTTCTAAAAGCTCATCTGGGCCACGCATTCTTAGTTTTTGAATAGCACCGTCAGTACCAATAACAAAATTTACATATACTTTCCCTTGAATTCCTTTTTCTTGGGCTTCTTTTGGGTAGGTAAAATTATCCACTATATGCTGATACATTTTTTCTTGAAAACAAGCTCTTTTATCGCTAACATTTTCGCAGCCTGGAAAAATGGGTACTTCGTCAACCACAGAAAAAGGAATATCAATCGCCTTTTGAACTTCCGCAACCTCTGCTGATAAATTAGTCAAGCTATTATGAGTAACGATGGTTTTTAATTTGCCATCCGTGATCACTAAAGTATCATACCCATTTTCAGCCAAAACCTCATCGATGAGTGCTTTTCGTTTTATATTCTCCTCTGGCGTTAAATTTTGCACATCGGCAACACCATACATAATTGTTCCTTCATGACGAACTATAGTCCCCTCAGGAATTCCTAGATTCTCGTATTCTTCAACACGAACAAACTCTTTCTGATATACTTGAAAATCATACGTTCCGTCGGTAATAATAATATTTTCGATTTTATTATTTTTTGAAATATCATTCATCATGCCATTAAACTTTCGAATTTCATCTCCTGTTACATCAGTGGCATCTTTTACTTCAATTAGCGTGTAGGTTTCAGGATAGTCATTTTTTGAATTCAGTAAAATCACTTCATTACTAAAGGCTGAAATAGAAATCTTTAAGTTTTTATCAATAATTTGGAAAGCTTTTTTTCGATTCGTATAGTCCTCATATCGCGATGTTGAAGGCATTGGAAATCTATCTGCCATCCTTTGTTTTGAAAGTTTTGAATTTTTCTCGACACTTAACTCATCGATTAGCCCAAAAAACATTTTAGTCAAAATATCTTTTTTGAAATACTCTTCTTTTGTTAAAATTTGATCTTCTACACGATCTTTTTTAATGTATTCCGAATTAAAAAATGCTGCGTTTACCGAACCAAATTCAAATACTTCTTGGTCTATTTCGGCTTGCGCTTTTTTAATTAAAGCAGCATCGTCGTCATTTGCTTGTATTCCTTCAACCTTGTTAAAATCGCTGCTATTGGCCATAGCGGTATACACCAGCATCCCCAAAACCATCGGAACTAGCAACAAATACTTTAGTTGAAAAATTTTTTTTGATTTTGCTTTTTGTAACATGACAATTCGTTTTTTGATTAAAGAGGATTTAAAAAATGGATTGATGAAGGATATATGCGCTGTTTGAAACACTTGGGTCAGCAGCAGTTGATAATGTTCTTTTTTATGGGTCTTTGCCACCTGAGCATCAGCAATAAACTCATGTACTTCTGCAATTCTATTTTGATAGACATACACCAAAGGATTAAACCAATTTACAATTCGTAGCAGTTCAAAAAACAATAAATCGTAGGTATGCCCCTGCCGAATATGCACCAACTCGTGCTGTATAATGCTTTCGTGTTCATGCGCTACAATTTTATCACCTAAGAAAATAGACCTAAAAAAGGAGAAGGCAATTTCGCTATTTTTAACAATCACTTTCGAAAAATCAGGGAGTTTAATGACCTCTGCATTTTTACGTAAACCTTGTAATTGAAACCATTTATAGCCAAAAACTAACAGAGCGATACCCATGCCTCCATACATAAAAATAGCAAGCCAAGGAATTTCAAAAGTTGGAGTTTCGGTGGGTATTCCTACGATTTCTAAATTGTTTGTGCTAGTCCATAAATAATCATCATCAACAATTACTGGCTTTACGACACTTGTTTTAAGTGCTTCAATCTTAATCCATGGCAAAACCAGAGACCATACATAAGTGCCTATTAAATACACTCTGTTCCATTGAAAAAAGGTTTCTTTCTTTAAAAAAACATCGTAGATGATTAAAAAAAGTAGTTGAAACCCGATACACTCTAAAACGTACTGTAGCATTAGTCTTCTTTTTTAATTTCGTTGAGAATAGCCTCTAATTCCGATAGACTCATATCGTTCTTTTTTACAAAAAAAGACACCATACTTTTAAACGAGCCTTGAAAATACCCATCCACTAGCTTGTTGATCGATTGATTGCTGTAGTCCGACTTCTTAAGCAACGGAAAATACAAATACCCTTTACCTTCTTGCTCATGAGCAACAAAACCCTTGCTTTCTAAAATACGCACAATGGTTGATACCGTATTATAGGCAGGTTTTGGTTCTGGCAATTCTTCAATCACAGCAGCCACATTACATTTCTGCAACTGCCATAAAATCTGCATTACCTCTTCTTCTGCTTTTGTTAATTGTTTCATTTTGATTTGTATTTCTTCTGTTATTTTAATTGCAAGCGTAGCGCCGCAATCTGACTGCTTATTTACTCCAATTTAAAGGTAATAGGAATCGTAAACGGTACGTTTACTGCTCTACCTCTTTGCAAGCCTGGTGTCATCTTTGGTAATTTACCAATAATACGTGCTGCTTCTTCTTCTAAAGACTTATCGGGTCCACGCATTCTGGCTTTGCTGATAAGACCATCTTCGTTAATGACAAAATTAACATATACTTTACCTTGAACTCCATTTTTTTGAGCGTTTTCAGGATATCTAAAATTTTTACTGATATGCGCAAACATTTTTTCCTGAAAACAAGCTCTTTTATCGGCTGCATCTTCACAACCTGGAAACACTGGAGCATTTTCAACTACTGAAAATGGCACGTCTATTTGCCCTGCATCTGCACGAACACCCTGATCTGAATGTTCTTCTTGCTCAAAAACTTCTATACTTTTTTCGTTTAGGTTTTTTTTGATATTCATAGACTCCACATTGGCATCGCCTACCTTCAATTCTATAGATGTACCTTTAGAATCTATGAAGACATAGGTTGTGTTTTTTTCCAAATCTTTAAAATCATTCATAAAACGATTCTTTTTAATCTGTTCTTCTGGGGTCAAATTATTCAGATCTTTAAATTCTATAATTATTTTATTCTCTTCTGTTATTAATGGAATAGTCGCTTCTTCATCCAGCACTTTAGAATCACTCTCACAGGAGGTATAAAATAAAATTGCTAAAAATGCGGGTACCACTATGGCATATTTTAAAGCTAAGGCTTTTCTTGATTTTGATTTTTGTAACATGACGATTCGTTTTTTGATTAATGATGATTTAAAAAATGGATTGATGAAGGATATATGTTGCGTGTTAAATACTTGCGTTAATAATACTTGATACTGTTCTTTTTTATGGGTTTTTGCCACTGCGGCATCCGCGATAAACTCGTGTACTTCTGAAATTCTGTTTTGATACACATACACCAAGGGGTTAAACCAAGCTACGATTCGCATCAATTCAAAAAAGATAAGATCGTACGAATGCCCCTGCCGAATATGCACTAATTCATGTTCAATTATGGCTTTATAATTCTGAGTCATGATTTTATCGCCTATGAAAACAGACTTAAAAAATGAAAAGGCGATTTCACTATTCTTAATAATCACACGCGTAAAATCGGTTAAATACCGAACAGTGCCTTTGTTTTTTAATTGATGTACTTGGTAGATTTTATACAAGAAGAACATAAGCGCCACAAACATTCCTGAAAAAAGTATGGCCTGTTCCAAAGTAAGAATATAAGTAGTATTGTTTTCTCCTTTAAGTACTAGCTCGTCTAACAATATGCCCTGAAAATAGATAGGATATTCAACTAGCGAAGTGGCTATTGTTGTTTTAAAAAAATCAATTTTTATAAATGGGAGGACTAAAGAAGCCAAAAATGTACCTATTAAATACACTCTATTCCACTGAAAAAAAGTTTCTCGCCTTAAAAAAACATCATAGATGATTAAAAAAAGCAATTGAAACCCGATACATTCTATTATATACTGAATCATACTATTCATTTTTAAGTCACAATTTATAGCTAAATAAATGAAGTAAAACAGGTACTAATTTAGTATTCAACTATCTTATTAGTTCAAATATAACTAAATATTTAGTTTAAACTAATAAAATAGTTTTAAATAGCTATTTTTTAACATTTTCACATGAACCATGTAACAAAATGCGAGTATCTTAGTCCTATAGAAAACTATTACAATGGATATTGCATTACTGATTTTGGGCTTTATTTTTATGCTTGTCGGTATTCTTGGAAGCTTTTTGCCAGTGTTACCAGGTCCACCAATCAGTTGGCTTGGGCTTTTATTATTGTTTTTAACCAAGGCGATTCCTATAGATTGGTGGTTTCTAGGAATTACTTTGGGCATTGCCCTACTTGTTTTGGTGATGGACTATATCATTCCCGCTATCGGCACTAAAAAATTTGGCGGCAGTAAATCTGGCATGATTGGCACTACCATAGGTTTAGTAGTAGCCTTAGTGTTTCCTATTCTCGGTATTTTCGGAATTATTATTTGGACTTTTGTTGGTGCCTTTGTAGGTGAAATCATTAATAAAGCAGACAATAAAACCGCATTAAAAGCTGCTTTTGGTTCTTTTTTAGGCTTTTTAACAGGAACATTTTTAAAGTTTATGGTCGCTGTGGTTTACCTAGGGCTTTTTATCGCTAAGGCTTGGGAGTATAAAGCGGAGCTTTTTCCTTATTTTGATTAAAAAACCTACATCCAAACCGTTTTCTCCGCAATCGGAGTTCTAGTCACTTCGGGTATTTCTATGGCTTCATCGTAATTGCCCATATAGAAAAATCCTAAACAAGCCTCTTCATTAGCCATTTCAAAAAACTCACCCATATGTTTAATTAACCCCGGTGAACTCCAATAGGCCCCAATCTTCATTTCGGTGCACGCAAGCCACATATTTTGAACGGCCATTGCCGTAGCCGCAACTTCTTCCCATTCTGGTACCGATTTATTTGGATCACGCTGCATACAAATCGCGATAACGGCCCCAGCTTTTTTAGGGTTTTCGATTAGTTTTTTTGCTTTAAACTCTTTAGGACTAGCCTCTGTTTCTAAATATTTTAGGGATAAAAACAAGCCTAGTTTTTCTAGCGTTTCACCTTGCATCACTCTAAAGCGCCAAGGTTCGGTTTTGCGGTGGGTAGGCGCCCAATTGGCAGCTTCCAAAATGGTTTCAATAGCCTCCTTAGGTATCGGAGTATCGTTATATTGAGCTGGGAAAATGGATCTTCTATTTTTTAGTATTTCAAGTATCATCATTGCTGTTTTGTGCTGTAACAAATTTAAGACTATTGATTTATTTCTCTACGCTAGTTAAGATTAATTTTAGCGTTTGCGCAATCGTGGGATTCCGATTCTTTTTTTTCCATATTATGGATAACTCCGCCTTCTGTGCTATTTCTTTAAGTTCAATAAACTTCACGCCCAGTTTAAATCCGTACTGTAGTGAACTAGGTACAATAGCAATACCCAAGTTGTTTTCAACCAAGCGAAAAATGGTTTGGGCGTGCACCGATTTGTGGGAAATTTTGGGCGTAAATCCAGCATCCTCGCAGATACTCATAATGGTATCAAAATACAAGGGACTATATTCCTGAGAAAACAAAATAAAGTCTTCCTGAGCCAGTTGCCCTACAGAGGTAAAATTGGCAGGAGTAATTGGGTGTGATGCGGGTAGCACTAGGGAGAAACTATCATACAAAATTGTTTTGATCGCTAATTCGTCAGGTACGCGCGCAAGGCGTACAAACCCAAGATCTAAGTTGTCTTTCAAAATTGCATTTACTTGAGCGGTATTAGACAACTCTTCTAAGCTTGTTTTAATGTCAGGAAAGTGATGCCGAAGGCTCACCAACAATTCAGGAATAACCGTTTGCATGGCAGAGCCTAAGAAACCAATTCGCAATTCACCTACGCTGCCCTCAGCTATTAATTTGAGCTGCTTTTGTGTGACAGCTAAATGATTAACCATAAACTCTACTTCGCTCTTTAAATAGGCACCGGCAGCAGTCAAACTCACCTTTTTCTTATTCCGAACAAACAAAGGCGTTCCTAAAATTTCTTCCATTTGTTTTATTTGCCGACTCAAACCAGGTTGAGAAATACATAATTTTTCAGCTGCTTTCCGGTAGTGTAATTCCTCGGCTACTGCTAAAAAATAATTAAAATGCCGTAGTTCTATTTGATAACTCACAGTAATTATATATTGATAAAATTGATATTGGTAAGTATCAAACTTAATGATTATTTTTAAGGAAATAAAAAATACGGTATGGCATCTGTTCAAAGTATATTTTTAGTAGGCGAAGACTGGCTCACAGTAAGCAAGGCCATGGCCATTGCAGCAGGAGAAATAAAGCTTGAACTCACTGCTACCAAAAGAAAAAAAGTACAAGAAAGTGCACAAACCGTAGCGAATATTGTGGCAAAGGGTCATGCCGTTTACGGCATCAATACAGGCTTTGGCCCCTTATGTACCACAAAAATTTCGAAAGAAGAAACCAAAATATTACAGAGCAATATTCTCAAAAGCCATAGCGTAGGCGTAGGAAAACCTATTGCCACAGAACTGGCTAAATTGATGCTGATTTTAAAAGTCCATTCCTTAGCAAAAGGCTATTCTGGGATCTCAGAAACCAGCATCGATAGAATTATTTGGCATATAGAAAATGATGCCATTCCCATAGTACCTTCACAAGGATCGGTTGGTGCTTCGGGCGATTTGGCTCCCCTATCGCATTTATTCTTACCTTTAATTGGGTTGGGTAAAGTGCAGTTTCAAGGCGCCGAAATTCAGACCTCTGAACTATTTGAGCAAAGGGGGCTGACTAGCCTTGATTTAGGACCAAAAGAAGGATTAGCATTGATCAATGGCACCCAATTTATCGCAGCGCATGCTGTAAAGGTGATAGAGAAATTACATAGTTGTTTGTCTCAAGCCGATATTATTGGTGCGATGATGATTGAAGGTTTACAAGGTTCGGTAAAACCATTTTTTAACGAGTTGCATGCCTTACGGCCTTTTAAGGGAAATATCCATGTTGCCAAGCGCATCAAACGCTTATTAAAAGGTTCTGAAATTATGGAAGATCATAGTGATTGTGATCGGGTTCAAGATCCCTATTCCTTACGCTGCATGCCACAAGTACATGGGGCTTCTCGGAATGCTTGGTTACATTTAAAGGAATTGGTCGAAGTAGAACTAAATTCTGTTACCGATAATCCAATAATTATTGATGAAGATTTAACCATTAGCGGCGGCAACTTTCACGGGCAACCCTTGGCCATGGCCTTAGATTATGCTTGCCTAGCAGCTTCAGAATTGGGCAATATCTCTGACCGAAGAATTTATTTAGCACTAGAAGGAAACAGCCCCGGCGTACCCAAATTATTAATGCACGAAACAGGCATTAATTCGGGCTATATGATTTTGCAATATACCACGGCAGCTTTGGCGAGTGAAAATAAAGGCTTGTGTTTTCCGTCTAGTGCAGATAGCATTCCTACTTCTTTAGGACAAGAAGACCACGTAAGTATGGGTTCTATTGGTGGTCGAAAGGCCTTGCAAGTCTTAGAAAATGTAGAAAAAATATTAGCGATAGAATTATTGACGGCTGCTCAGGCTTTTGAATTTAGAAAACCGATGAAATCAGGTTTGTTTTTAGATGAAATTCATAAAGAAGTGCGTAAACAGGTATCTTTCGCTGACAAAGACCGGGTTTTTTCTGACGATATTGAAAAAGGGATCGAAATGATCCAAGATAAAACCATTATAAAAGTAATCGAAAAGATAAGTGCTGAAAAAGGGGTATCCTTAAAAACGAAGTACGCTGAGGAATTTGAAGTATTTTAGAATAATTACGCCGTACGCTAAACGCAATCCGCCAAGCGCGATGCATTTCATAATGAAATTATAGAAAAATCTAACGATCTAAAAAAAAATGAAGCATTTAAAACTGATAGGTCCGTTTAAGCAGTTAGTCACTATGGCTAATTTGCCTCTAAAAGGCGCTTTACACGATGAACAGCTAGAAATTTTAGCCGATGTAGGGATTCTTATTACAGACGGGATCATCCTTAAAATTGCGAATTATGATCAACTTGTTTCCGAAGCACCTAAAACTACAGTGTTTATAAAACTAAAAGGAGACCACGTTGGCTTCCCAGGCTTTATTGATGCCCACACTCATATTTGCTTTGGAGGAACGAGAGCCAAAGATTATGCCATGCGAAATGCCGGGAAAACCTATTTAGAAATCGCAAAAGCTGGTGGAGGGATCTGGGATACCGTTACCGAAACACGCCAGGCATCTTCTGAAGAACTCATTAAAAAAACCATAAAACGAGCCAAGCAACATTTAAAAAATGGGGTAACCACAGTGGAGGTTAAAAGCGGCTACGGCCTATCTGTACAAGAAGAACTAAAAATGCTACGGGCTATTAAAAAAGCAAATACAGAGCTTGCACTCGATTTGATTCCTACCTGCCTGGCAGCTCACATGAAACCAAAAGATTTTTCTGGGAGTCAAACGGAGTACTTAGCTGAAATCAGCACAAGGCTTTTTCCTATTTTAAAGGAAGAAAAATTAACGAACAGAATTGATGGGTTTATCGAAGAAAGTGCTTTTTCTAGAGAAGACATCCGATCTTATTTTTCCAAAGCAAAAGCCATGGGTTTTGATATTACCGTACATGCGGATCAATTTTCCACGGGTGGCAGTGAAACAGCGATAGAATTCGAAGCTTTGAGTGCCGATCATCTAGAAGCCTCAACCGATAAGGAAGTTGCTCTTTTAGCCCAAAGTAATGTAATTGCTACTGCCCTACCCGGTGCAAGTTTGGGTTTAGGTTGCGCCTTTACGCCCGCTAGAAAATTATTAGACGCTGGTTGTTGCCTCGCCATTGCGAGCGACCACAATCCTGGTTCTGCTCCTATGGGCGATTTACTTACCCAAGCGGCCATTTTACAAAGTTTTGAAAAACTGAGTAATGCCGAAGTTTTAGCAGGCATCACCTATCGAGCAGCAGCCGCTTTACAGCTAAAAGACAGAGGTCAACTAAAAGAAGGATTCCTAGCCGATTTTGCGCTATTTCATACCGATAATTACAATGAAATTTTATACCATCAAGGGTCGTTTAAGCCGTGTATGGTTTTTAAAAATGGAGCGTTGGTGTATGATAAACATTCTTAAAACAAAGCGCTAAGCGGATAGCAAAAAACAAATTAAAATGATTTTCAAAGAACAAATACTTCAAGGTATTCCGGCAGTACTTCCCGCTAAAAAAGCGTATAACCATACGATTAGTCACGCGCCTAAGCGGAAAGATATTCTCTCAATAGCCGAAAAAAAGCTCGCTATTCGGAATGCGTTGCGGTATTTTCCTGAGGCTTGGCATCAAGAGCTTTCTGAAGAGTTTGCTCATGAATTAAATAGCTACGGTCGTATTTATATGTATCGCTTTATGCCTGATTATGAATTGTATGCCAGACCTATTCACGAATACCCCTATAAAACAATTCAGGCGGCAGGCATTATGCTGATGATTCAGAATAATTTAGATCCTGCGGTAGCGCAACATCCCGAAGAATTAATTACCTATGGTGGTAACGGTGGTGTTTTTCAAAACTGGGCACAGTACGTATTAACAATGCAGTATTTGGCTCGTATGACAGACGAGCAAACACTCCACATGTATTCTGGCCACCCGATGGGCTTATTTCCTTCGTCCAAAGAAGCACCGAGAGTTGTCGTAACAAACGGTATGATGATTCCAAATTACTCTAAGCCCGATGATTGGGAGAAATTTAATGCTTTAGGAGTCACACAATATGGGCAAATGACCGCTGGCTCTTATATGTATATTGGCCCTCAAGGCATCGTTCATGGCACTACGATTACCGTAATGAATGCCTTTAGAAAGGTATTAGAAAGAGATGAAAATCCGGCTGGGAAAATTTTCTTAACGGCTGGTTTAGGGGGTATGAGTGGTGCTCAACCTAAAGCCGGAAACATTGCAGGATGCATCACTGTATGTGCCGAAGTAAATGCTGCGGCTGCCACAAAACGACACGAACAGGGTTGGGTAGATGTGTTGGTTCACGATTTAGACGATTTGGTGAGTAGAACAAAAAAAGCACAAGAAAATAAGGAGCTTGTGTCTATCGCCTATATTGGGAATATTGTTGCGGTCTGGGAGCGCTTTTTAGAGGAGCATATTTTTGTTCATTTGGGATCAGACCAAACCTCATTGCATAACCCTTGGGCAGGTGGCTATTACCCAGTAGATGTTTCTTTTGAAAAAGCAAACGAACTAATGGTCACCAACCCCGAGCTTTTTAAATTAAAAGTACAGGCCTCATTAAAGCGACAGGTTGCAGCAATCAACCAGCATGCTCAAAAAGGAACCTATTTTTTTGACTATGGCAATGCCTTCCTTTTAGAAGCGTCACGAGCTGGTGCGGCAGTTTATAAAAATTCTCAGGGAGCCTATGTAAACTATGAGGCACTACAAGATAAAAATCAAGATTGGGAATATCCCTCGTACGTTCAAGATATTTTAGGCCCCATGTGTTTTGACTACGGTTTTGGTCCTTTTAGATGGGTTTGTGCCTCTGGTGACCCAAAAGATCTTCAAAAAACAGACGCTATTGCGGCTCAAATTTTAATCGAAATAAAAAAAACAGCTCCAAAAGAAATTCAGCAGCAATTGCAGGATAATATCACATGGATTCAACAGGCGGATAAAAACAAATTAGTAGTAGAGTCACAAGCGCGTATTTTATATGCCGATGCAGAGGGCAGAGCTAAAATTGCCGATGCTTTCAATACAGCAATTGCTTCGGGACAATTATCTGCTCCCGTAATTCTAGGACGAGATCATCACGATGTCAGCGGTACCGATTCGCCCTACAGAGAAACTAGCAATATTTATGATGGAAGTAAATTTACCGCAGATATGGCCATTCATAATGTCATTGGTGATAGCTTTAGAGGTGCTACTTGGGTTTCTATCCATAACGGTGGTGGTGTGGGCTGGGGCGAAGTGATCAATGGCGGTTTTGGAATGGTATTAGACGGTAGCGAAGCAGCCTCAAAAAGACTCAAAAACATGCTTTTTTACGATGTAAATAATGGTATTTCTCGCCGAAGTTGGGCTCGGAATACCGAAGCTATTTTTGCCATTCAACGAGAAATGGAGCGAACACCTGAATTAAAAATAACTTTGCCTAACTTCGTAAACGATTCCTTATTAGATGATTTATTCCGTTAAAAATGACAAGGTATAAACAAACCCCAAAAAGCGCGTGGACGGGTAGAATTTCAGGACAGGAATTATACCTTCATGAGAAAGTACAATGTGTTACTTTTGATGCCCTTGAGACTCAAAGTGACACCCCGGCCATGGCACTCTTAGGCTATGCCTGCGACGAAGGGGTTAAACGAAACCAAGGAAGAACTGGTGCTGTTGAAGGCCCAGCAGCCATTAGGTCGTCCCTAGGGAAATTTCCAAATCACTTAGCGCGTACAACACCATTATTTGATGTGGGAACTATCGAATGTGTTGCTCATGAGCTAGAAAAAACACAAGAAGAACTCGCCGTAAAAATAAGCCTCCTGCTTTCAAAAAAAATATTTCCCATTATCTTGGGTGGTGGTCACGATATCGCTTACGGGCATTATCAAGGTATTAAAAACTACCTAGGCGATAAAAAAATAGGGATTATAAACTTTGATGCGCATTTTGATTTGCGTTCTACCGAAAATGGCAACACCTCTGGTACTCCTTTTTTTCAGATTGCGCAAGATTGCAAAGCACAAGGCAGTGCTTTTAATTACTTGTGTTTAGGCATTCGAAAAGATGCGAATGACAAAAAGCTTTTTAAAACAGCCAGCACACTAGGTGTAAGCTACATTGAGCACAGCAATTTCAACCTGCATCATGTAGATCATGTACACTTCATTATAATGCAATTTTTAGAGGAGGTTGATTACGTATATACAACGGTAGATTTAGACGGATTTTCGTCTGCCTATGCGCCCGGAGTAAGTGCACCTTCTCCCATGGGTTTTGCGCCTGATATTGTTTTAGAGAGCTTAAAAACAATCATCGACAGCAAAAAACTAATTAGCTTTGATATTGCGGAAATGAATCCTACCTACGATCGAGACCAACAAACCGCTAAGTTAGCGGCTTCCCTGATTCATTTTGTAATGCATACAAGACTCGAAAACAGTTGATAGTAAGGAATCCACCATCTTTAGCCCTTGGGGGAATGGGAGTCTTCCAACCAGCTCTGATAATACTTCCCATCATCTAAATCTAAAGCCGCTTGGGTTAGTTTTAGGGGTTTAAAGGTATCAATCATTACAGCTAATTCTTCTGTTTTCGATTTACCAATACTCGCTTCATAGGTTCCTGGGTGTGGCCCGTGGGGAATACCAGCCGGATGTAATGAAATATATCCTTTATCAATATTTTTTCTACTCATAAAATCGCCATCCACATAGTACAACATTTCGTCCGAATCTATATTAGAATGATTGTAGGGTGCAGGAATTGCTTGAGGATGATAATCATACATCCGAGGCACAAAGGAGCACACCACAAAAGCACTGGTTTCAAAAGTTTGGTGTACTGGTGGTGGCTGATGAACACGCCCCGTTATAGGTTCAAAATTATGTATAGAGAATCCATATGGAAAATTATAGCCATCCCAACCTACAATATCAAATGGGTGCGTGGCATAGGTTAAATGATGCAATTGGCCTTCTTTTTTAATTTTCAGTAAAAAATCACCTTTTTCATCATGGGTTTGCAAGTTTTCAGGTAATTTAAAATCGCGCTCACAAAAAGGCGAATGCTCTAAATGTTGCCCAAACCAATTCCGGTATCGTTTTGGCGTATAAATAGGATGGTAACTTTCGGTTACTAATAAGCGATTGTCGTCTGTATCGAAATGAATTTGATAAATCATTCCTCTCGGGATTACTAAATAATCTCCGTATTCAAAGCTAATTTCTCCAAGCATGGTTTTCAGCGTACCTGTTCCTTTGTGGATAAACAAAAGCTCATCGGCATCTGTGTTTTTATAGAAATAGCTGGTCATTGATTTTTTGGGCGCTGCCAGACCTATATGCACATCACTATTAAATAAAATCGTTGTTCTGCTATCTAAAAAATCATCTTGAGGAGCTACCTGAAACCCTTTTAAAAGCCTCGATTTTATGTTATGAGGAACAGCAGCTTTGGGAGAAACATCAATAGATACCCCTACTTCTTTTACTTGCGTTGGGCGATGTAAATGATACATTAAGGATGACATTCCATCAAAACCAATAGTCCCAAAGAGTTGCTCATAATGCAGGGTACCATCTTCCTTTTTAAAAATTGTATGTCGTTTTTGAGGTGTAACCCCTAATTTGTGGTAAAGTGGCATGCGTTTTTATTTTTCTCCCTAAAAATACGATAATTTTAAATAAAAAAGCGGTTCTTTTCCTCGTTTCGCAAAGCGAATAGCTAATGCATCAATTTTTAAACCGAGTGCGGCAATGCGATCAACTATTAACCAAGATATTAGGCTCGTAACTAATACATAAACTCAAATGGAAAAGAAAAAAAATAAGGGTGTGGTTGAAGCAAAAAAGTACAATGCGAATGTCACAGCCAACGACAAAACGGCTTTAGGAAAAAAGGGCTTAAGCATGGATACAGGTGATGATAGACTCCTTGAAAAAAGAAAAGAAAAAATTGATTTTGCAGGAGAAGACCTAGACGTTCCTGGTCGGAATGAAAAAAAACAAAACAGCCATCAACACCTTAAGGATGAAGAAAATTCGCTTTACGGTCAAGGTGGAGAGAACAATGATAACCTAGAAACCACAGAACGTTAAATAACTTTTTTTTAACGTAAAAAGTTATTGCTGTACATCATAAATTAATACTTTACGATTAAAAAAAGTTATGAAAGACAAGATTTATTTTTACATCGCAGCAACCACTTTAGTTTTAATCACAGCAACTATAATGGCCTCCATGAATGTCTCGTTTAGTTGGGTATTCTACGCTACTATTCTAGGACAAGTTTTACTCGTGGTCATGGTTTATAAAATTTTGAAAGACAACTATTCGACAACAAAAACCTTCGATGATTTTTATGAAGACCATCCTATAAGTCAGCAAGAAAACTACCGATAAGCCATAACGCAATGTTGTAGGCTAAGACGAGACTACACAAAAAAAGCCTTCCAAATATGGAAAGCCTTTCACTGGTTTTTACACTCCAATTAATTGATAAGATTAATTAGAACTGTTAGTTACCACAACGTGCACTTCTTTCGAAGCACAACACAACATTGCAAATATATAAAAGCTTTTTTATTTAATGACTATTGTTGGTTTTAATCGTGGTATGGAAATCATAAAAAGTATAAAATTACTTTGACACTTAGTTTTTTTCAGAAATAAAGTCTTGCGCTTTTTTTTGTTTAGAAGACGCCCTCATGCCCAATTCTGGAATAACAAGTAATGGCGTTCGCGTATGAAAAGCCATTTTTTCGATGACTGGCTCTCGGGTCATTCGTTCCATATAACTGTGTTGATAATTCAGCATCGCTAATAAATGCACGTCTAATTCCGCAACAAAAACTTCTAGGGTCTTTGAAACAGAATGCAACTCGGTAATGGTATGAATGTAGTGTTCTACCTCACCCAAATACTTTCGAAGCATATTTAAATTAAACTGTTGAACATCTGTTAGTGCCTTAATTTCATACTGTACATGAACAATACGCAGAACAGAATTAAAAGTAGTTGCTAAGTTCATAATTGGTTCTAGTTCTGATGGCGTATAAAACCTGTTAAAATCTGTAGCAAAAGCAATTTCAGTAGGCTTTTCGAAGTCAAAATACTCAGGAATGGCCAATACTGGACAACTTTTTACCGCTTTAATAATACGTACGGCATTACTTCCCATAAAAACTTCAGCCAATCCTGAGGCTCCTTTAGAACCCAAAATAACCATTTCAATGGTATATTGCTCTATGATTTCTTTAACTTCATCGACCAGCAAATTAAAGGATGAAATTGTCGTGAAATTATGTTTAGGGTTATGGTAGTTGGCTTTAATCTTATGAAGAAGATGACTTAGCCCCTCCTTGGAGTAATTTTGTACTATTTCTGCTTCGTCATAAGCCATTGAAGCCATAAATCGGCTATTTGATATGCTGGGCGTATAGGTGTTCAGCAAGTAAAAATTACAATCTTCATTGTCATACAATGCAATGGCATAAGTAACAGCATTCCATGCATTTTTAGAAAAATCAGTGGGTATCAATATATTTTTCATCGTGCTGTTTATTTTTATAATAAAGTGTAAAACTAGCGGATGAGGCTTCTTAAAACTATGATAATTGTCAGCTTATGAAAATAAGTTGAAAAGACAAGGAAAAAGGAATACTTGCCTACTGGAAAAAAAGCTAGGGGCTAAAGTATAAGATAGCAATTTATTTTGTGGCTGACAAACTGTAAAGTAAAATTTATTCTTGTCTATTTTTTACCCGAAAAGGTAGCGTTAAAACTTTTAAAACTCAATCATATCTTGAAGGGCCTTTTCATTGATAATCCCAATTTGTTTTCCAGAAGTTTTGATATACTTTTTCTTTTTGAATTCAGAAATAATTCGGATGCAAGATTCGGTTGCAGTTCCTACAACGCTTGCTATATCTTCCCGAGACAAGGTTAAAAGCAGAAAACCTTTGTCGTCCACTCCAAAATTCTTTTTCATGTATAAAAAAGCTTCCGCAACACGTTGTTTTACTGTTTTTTGTGACATGTTAACAATCACGTCATCCGCTTCTTTTAAATCATGAGCCATATGCCTTAAAACCTCCACAGCAAAATTAGGATTGGTATTTAAGGTATGTACTATTTCTTCCTTGGGTATAAAACAAACCTCCATATCTTCCACGGCTTTTGCGCTCAAATTAGATACTTCTTCCGAAATAACCGATCGTTGGCCTAGCACTTGACCCTTAGTGGCCAATTTAACGATTTGGTCCTTTCCATTGGCACTTAACTTAGACAGTTTAGAAATGCCACTTCGAACGCAAAAAACTCCATTCAGTTTTTCCCCTTCCTCAAAAATACTATCTCCCTTTTTAACAAGTTTTGTTATTTTAGAATCAGAAACTTTCTTTAACTCTTCTTTACTCATGGCACGTAACGAATTGAACTGCCTTACAATACACTGTTCACATCTAGTTTCTATACCATCTTTCATCCTGAGCTGATTTTTCTGACAATCTGCAATTTAATAAAATAGTGGAACATGACAAAAATCATATTTCATTCTCTTGTAAATATACATCTTTGTCGTCGGTACAAGCAAATTATTATGAATAAAAACAAGTGTTATCATTGTGGTGAAGATTGTTCTGTTACCCCTATTTTACATGACGAGAAAATGTTCTGTTGTCATGGCTGTAAAACCGTCTATGATATTTTTTCATCTAATAACCTTTCCTACTTTTATGACTTACAGGCTGCTGCAGGTGCAACTCCAAAGGTGGTTGAAGGAAAGTATGATTTTCTCGATAATGCTGCTATTATTGAAAGACTAACAGAATTTAATGATCATCAACTACAAATTATAAATTTATACATTCCACATATTCATTGTAGTTCTTGCATTTGGATTTTAGAAAACTTAAATAAGTTAATTCCCGCTATTAGCAGCTCTCAAGTTGATTTTCCAAAAAAGACCATTCGAATTCATTATAATTCTGAAAAAACATCCCTCAAAGAAATTGTTATCTTATTAGCACATATTGGCTACGAGCCTTATATTTCTTTAGATGATTTTGACAATAAGAAAAAAGGAGTTAACCGAAGTTTACTCTATAAGTTAGGAATTGCAGGCTTTGCCTTTGGCAACGTGATGTTTTTATCATTTCCAGAGTATTTTGATCTCTCGAGCAGCAAGGCCACTGGTGGAGAATATTGGCTCAACGAGTATGAAGCTGTTTTTAGATGGTTGATGTTCAGCTTTTCATTACCGGTAGTGTTTTATGCCGGAATTGATTATTTTATTTCAGCCTATAAAGGCTTGCGCTCCAAAATATTAAATATTGATGTCCCTATTGCTTTAGGAATTGTAGTACTTTTTGTTCGTAGTACTTTGGAGATTATATTTGATTGGGGTCCTGGTTTTTTTGATAGTTTAACAGGCTTAATTTTTTTCTTACTTCTTGGAAAATTTTTTCAGCAAAAAACCTATTCTTTCCTTTCTTTCGAGCGAGACTACAAGTCGTACTTTCCGATTGCTGTGACCCGAATTGTAGCCGATAGAAAAGAAGAAACCATACAGGTTCACGACCTTAAAAGAGGCGACAGACTTTTAATCCGAAACGAAGAGTTGATTCCTGTTGATGGTATTTTAATTCATGGGAATGCCAATATTGATTACAGTTTTGTAACTGGTGAGTCAGAACCAGTGCACAAAATTGCTGGTGACAAAATTTTTGCTGGTGGAAAACAACTACGGGGTGCTATTGAAATGGAAGCCTTAAAATCTGTTTCGCAAAGTTACTTAACACAACTTTGGAGTAATTCAGTTTTTCAGGACAATCCCTCAAGTAAATTTCAAACCCTAACAGATAGTATCGGAAAACGATTTACAATATTTGTTTTAACGGTCGCTTTTTCTGCCGCTGTTTTTTGGATTTTCTACGACCCGAGCAAGGTTATGAATGTATTTACTGCGGTTTTAATCATCGCATGTCCTTGCGCTATAGCATTAGCTTCGCCCTTTACTTTAGGGAACATGTTGCGTATTTTTGGCAAAAAGAAATTCTATTTGAAAGATACCCAAACTATTGAAAAATTAGCCCAAATTGATACGGCAATTTTTGATAAAACAGGCACGCTTACCACCGCCAAAAAAAGCAGTGTTTCATATGAAGGATTGGCGTTAAACAAAGAAGAAGAAGCGCTGTTAAAAAACACATTAAGAGCATCAAACCACCCATTAAGTAGAAGTTTATACGACATGCTTGCGGAACATGATATCATCACTCTTGACGAATATGAAGAGCACCTCGGCAAAGGCATCGAAGGCTATCTCAATAAGAGCCATATAAAGGTAGGATCCGCAAATTTTGTGGGCAAAACGGCATCAGAAGATGTTAAAACTACCGCTGTTCACATCAGCAGTAATGATGCTTATAAAGGGTGTTTTGTTTTTAGAAATGAATATAGAGAAGGGGTTTCTGACGTTTTTAAAGAAATGTCAAAAAGTTTACAATTGGCGATTTTATCGGGCGACAACGAAGGCGAAAAAGAGCGCTTAGAAGCTTTATTGCCAAAGCTTACACCGCTGTATTTTAATCAGAAACCACCAGATAAATTAAACTTTATAAAAGCGTTACAAGAGCAAGACAAAAAAGTGATGATGGTCGGTGATGGCTTAAATGATGCTGGGGCTTTAGCCCAAAGTAATGTGGGTATTGCCATATCAGAAAACGTCACCATTTTTTCTCCAGCCTGTGATGCTATCCTTGACGCCACAAAATTTAAAGAATTGTACAGTTATGTGTTGGCCTCAAAAAAAGCAATTGGCATTATAAAATGGAGTTTTTTCTTGTCTTTATTATATAATATGCTGGGCTTATATTTTGCCGTAACCGGCCAATTGCAACCCGTCATAGCGGCTATTTTAATGCCTTTAAGTTCTATTAGTGTTGTAGCATTTACAACTATTGCAACTTCTCTTTTAGGAAAAAAATTAAGATAAATTTTAGAAAGATGATAAATGTCATATTATCCCTTTAATCATCAACGTAGTTTTACAACAGAATTCAGGTAGGTATGAGTGTTATTTATTTATTATTATCCATCAGCATCATTGTTGCTCTAATTTTCTTTATAGCTTTTATTGTATCGGTACGCAGTGGGCAATATGATGATTCGTACACCCCATCGGTACGTATGCTTTTTGATGATGAATTGGTCAGGGAAAACTCAAGAGCGAGTTCAAATTCAGTTTCAATAAAAAAATCCGAAATAAAATCAATCGAACAAAGAATAGAGAAAAAAGGATAGCGAAAAGAGCGTATTAAAATTATTTAATCTCTTCTCTCTTCTACAATCTCAAAAAAAAGTATCCAACTAAATAAAAGTTTAAACAATTAATTATGGAAGTACAGCAGTTTTATTACGACAATAAAGTCGTTAAAAAGTTCCTATACGCAACGATGTTTTGGGGAATTATAGGGATGACCGTAGGCTTACTATTGGCTTTTCTTTTCATCTTTCCAAACCTAACTGACGGCATCTCTTGGCTTAGTTTTGGTCGATTAAGACCTTTACATACCAACGCTGTTATTTTTGCTTTTGTGGGGAACGCTATTTTCGCAGGGGTGTATTACTCTACACAGCGTCTATTAAAAGCGCGTATGTATAGTGATTTTTTAAGTAATTTTAATTTCTGGGGATGGCAATTAATTATTGTAGCCGCTGCCATTACATTACCTCTTGGGTACTCAACTTCAAAAGAATATGCTGAACTTGAATGGCCAATAGATATTGCTATTGCACTAGTTTGGGTAGCTTTCGGGGCCAACCTTATTGGTACCATGATTAAAAGAAGGCAACGCCACTTATATGTGGCTATTTGGTTTTATTTAGCCACATTTGTAACGGTTGCCGTGCTTCATATTTTTAATAGTTTGGCATTACCTGTAAGCTTAGCCGGAATGAAAAGTTATTCTGTATATGCTGGAGTTCAGGATGCTTTAGTACAATGGTGGTACGGCCATAATGCTGTAGCATTTTTCTTAACGACGCCCTTTTTAGGCTTAATGTATTATTTTGTTCCAAAGGCTGCAAACAGACCTGTTTATTCTTATAAACTATCTATTGTTCACTTTTGGTCTTTAATCTTTATATACATCTGGGCTGGACCTCACCATTTATTGTATTCGGCCTTACCCGATTGGGCTCAAAACTTAGGAGTAGCCTTTTCCATTATGTTATTAGCGCCATCTTGGGGTGGTATGATTAACGGACTATTAACCTTAAGAGGTGCCTGGGATAAAGTACGTACAGACCCCACCTTGAAATTTATGGTGGTAGCCATTACCGGTTATGGTATGGCAACATTTGAAGGCCCATTATTATCTTTAAAAAACGTAAATGCTATTGCACACTTTAGCGATTGGATTATTGCTCACGTGCACGTTGGAGCCCTAGCATGGAACGGATTTTTAGCCTTTGGTATGATTTACTGGATGGTGCCTAAAATTTTCAAAACACGTTTAGCCTCGGTAGGTTTAGCTAATTTTCACTTCTGGATTGGTACTTTAGGGATTATTTTATATGCATTACCCATGTATGTTGCTGGTTTCACTCAGGCCTTAATGTGGAAAGACTTTAACCCAGATGGGACTTTAGTTTATGGAAACTTCTTAGAGACTATCACTGAAATTATGCCCATGTATTGGATGCGTGCTATTGGTGGCACCATGTATATTGTTGGTGCTTGCGTGATGATTTACAACGTAGTACTTACCATTAAATCTGGAAGTAAGGTAGAAGACGAGTTAGCAGAAGCTGCGGCTTTAACTAAAGTTTCTAAAAAGAGAACGGCTGGTGAAACGTATCATACTTGGTTAGAGCGTAAGCCTGTACAGTTGACTATTTTTGCTACTATTGCCATTTTAATTGGTGGTGCGGTTCAGATTATACCTACCATATTGGTAAAATCTAATATTCCGACCATAACAAGTGTTAAGCCTTATACCCCTTTAGAACTGGAAGGTCGTGATTTATACATCCGCGAAGGCTGTGTGGGTTGTCACTCTCAAATGGTACGACCGTTCAGAAGTGAGGTAGAACGTTATGGCGAATATGCTAAAGCAGGTGAGTTTGTTTACGATCACCCTTTCCTTTGGGGAAGCAAGCGTACAGGTCCAGATTTGTTACGTGTAGGTGGAAAATATTCAGACAATTGGCATTTAAACCACATGTACGATCCACAAAGTACTTCTTCTGGCTCTATTATGCCCTCGTATTCTTGGATGGTTCGTGATGAGCATGATCGCTCAGATATTCAAGCTAAAATGAAAACAATGGTATCGCTTGGTGTACCCTATTCAGAGGAAGAAATTGAAAACGCAAATGCGTCAATGGATGCACAAGCTGCCCAAATAGAAAAGAACTTATATGCTGATCCTGATTTCGCAACAAACTACGAAGCTGATAAAAAGTATGCCGCAGATAACGGAATAGAGTTTGTAGAAATGCGAGATCGTGAAATAGTTTCGTTAATAGCTTACTTACAGCGCTTGGGTACAGATATTAAAATAAAAGATGCAACCGAAACAGCAACTATAAAATAAATTAAGATCAGAGAACCTAGAAAAAAGAAAAAGGACAAAAAATCTCTTTTCTCTTTTCTTTTCTCTCTTCTCTAAAAAAAAATAATCATGTTCAAATTTGTAAAAGGATATATGGAGACTATAGATGGCGTTGCCACCTACCCTATTATATCGTTATTAATCTTCTTTATCTTCTTTATGGTTTTATTCCTTTGGGTTTTTACAGCCTCGAAAGAATACATTAAAGAAGTAAGTGAATTACCCATGGAAAAAGACAACCAACAAAACCTAGAATTATGAAAAACACATCGTCACTTTGGTGGATAAGAATACCCGTAGCCTTCTTTATCATTTTCGGAATGATGGAATTTTTTATAGACTCGGGGAAACAACCCGCTATTTTAGCCTATCCCATCACTCAGTTTTTTATGCTGATGGTATTGGTGCTTTTGATTGCTATAGAACTAATTTTGAGTTCTATTGAAAATGTCATGTTTCAAACCCTTTCAGAAGAAGCAAAAGAACGTTATTTAGCCAATAAAGCAACCCGATTTGAATGGACTTGGGCTAAAAATATGTACAAAAAAATGCTAGGCTCTAAACCTCAGGAAGTTGAACATGAAATTATTCTAGATCACAACTACGATGGTATTAAAGAGTTAGACAATAAATTACCGCCATGGTGGGTTTATTTATTTTATGCCTCTATTGTTTTTGCTATTGTGTATATGGCACGTTTCCATGTATTTGGCGATTATGATCAAGACACAGAATACTTAACAGAAGTGGCTATTGCACAAGCTGAAATAGAAGAATACAAGAAAAATGCTAAGGATTTAGTCGATGTTACTACGGTAGAATTACTAACAGATGCATCGGACTTAAGCGCTGGTAAAGCCATTTTTGAAAGTAACTGCGTTGCTTGCCATATGGCCGATGGTGGTGGTGGAATTGGTCCTAACTTAACCGATAATTATTACATTTTAGGTGGAGGTATTAAAAATGTTTTTAATACGATATCAGAAGGTGGCCGCGATGGCAAAGGTATGGTGGCTTGGAAGCAAAGCCTAAAACCTCTTGAAATGGCACAGGTGGCTAGTTATGTACTAAGTTTTGAAGGAAAAACAGCTGCAAATCCAAAAATTGCTGAAGGCGAAGTTTGGATAGATCCACACATGAAAGTTGAAGGAGTGGCTATTGATTCCACAAAAGTAAAAATTGAAGTACAAGTAGACAGCTTAGAGTTTAAAGAAACATTAGATGTAGATGGGACTACCATAAAATAGTTAAAAAAGCCTTGTAAAAACCACCCTGCTCTTTTTTATAAGGGCAGGTTTACACAAAAAGAATAACAAAAAAAACAGTCCTTCCTAGTGCAACGAATAGTATCAGAATAGGGTCGTCTTATTCTACAAATACAGCAAAAAATGTCGCAAGATCAAGATAATTTTAGAGACAGCATTGGAACCATTAACGAAGAAGGAAAAAGGGCATGGGTTTTTCCCAAAAAGCCCAGTGGTACATTGTACGAATATCGCAAATATGTAAGCTATTTTTTACTCGCTTTTTTGTTTGCAGCACCTTTTGTAAAAATTAATGGCAATCAGTTTTTGATGTTTAATGTATTAGAGCGGCGCTTTAATATATTCGGATTTCCATTTTGGCCACAAGACTTTCATTTGTTTGTGATCTCAATGATTATTGGAGTTATCTTTATTGCACTTTTCACCGTAGCTTTCGGACGTATTTTTTGTGGCTGGATGTGCCCACAGACCATTTTTATGGAAATGGTATTCCGAAGAATTGAGTATTGGATTGATGGCGATAGAGGTGCACAAATTAAACTAGAGCGACAAGAATGGAACGCCGAAAAAATTAGAAAACGTGTTTTAAAATGGATTGTCTTTTTTATTATTTCATTTTTAATTGCGAACGTTTTTTTAGCCTATTTAATTGGCAGTGATCGCTTGATACAATACGTTTATGACGGACCATTGGCCCATCTTAGTACCATGGTTTCGCTATTAATCTTTACGGCTGTATTTTATTTTGTTTTTGCTTGGTTTAGAGAACAAGTATGCATTATTGCGTGTCCTTATGGCCGAATGCAAAGTGTTTTGCTAGATAATAAATCTATTGTAGTTGCCTACGACCACAAACGCGGTGAAGCAGAAAACGGCAGAAAAAAATGGCGTAAAAATGAAGATCGTGAAGCTTTAGGACATGGCGATTGCATCGATTGTTTTCAATGCGTAAATGTTTGCCCGACTGGAATCGACATACGAAACGGCACCCAATTAGAATGTGTAAACTGTACCGCTTGTATTGACGAATGCGATACGATTATGGAAAAAGTAGACCTGCCTAAAGGCTTAATTCGGTATGCTAGTGAAGATGAAATTGTAAAAAAAGAAAAATTTAAGTTTTCAGCTCGTTTAAAAGGGTATACGGCTGTTTTAGTTATTTTAACAGGCGTTTTAATCGGAATGTTATTTTTACGAAACGATTTAGAGGCAAGCATTCTAAGATTACCAGGCCAATTATATGAGCATAAAGAAGGGAATATAATTAGCAATGTGTACACCTTTAAATTGGTCAACAAAACATCAAATGATATTAATGATATTCATTTTGCTTTAGTTTCACATAAAGGCACCATAAAATTAGTGCGAGAAGGCGATTTTAATGTTAAAGGACAACAATTAGCCGAAGGCACCCTGTTTATAGAAATAAATAACGCTGCCATAAAAAGTGATAAAGAAAAAATAAAAATTGAAATTTATAGTGGAGATACATTAATAGAAACCACCACAACAGCATTTTTAGCACCTCGAAGTTATCGATAATTTTATTCCTGGTTGCTGCTCGCTCGCTGATCGTAAAAAAAATAAAGTTTGTCAAAACTTGTTGAGTATAACATTAGAAATTAGAAGAAATTAAATATGAAAATAAATTGGGGAACAGGTATCGTAATAGCATTGGCTTTATTTATAAGTTTTATCCTATTTTTTGTGATACGCATGAATATGGACGATAAATCGAACCATGATTTAGTGACCGAAGAATACTACAAACAAGAGCTAACGTTTCAAAAAGATTTAGACGCTCAAAATAATGCGATCAACACGAATAATAATTTAACTGTAGAAAAAACACCCGAAGGATTACTCGTGACATTTCCTGAAAATTTAGAATTTGAAAAAGTAAAAGGTACGGTGTCCCTATACAGACCATCTAATAAACAATTGGATTTTGACTTTCCTATAAGTCTATCCAACACAAATTTGCTCGTACCTGACAAACGTTTGTTAGATGGTCGCTGGGACATTAAAGTTTCCTGGAACTACAAAGATGAAGAATTTCTATCTAAAAAAAGTATTACGTATTAAACGATGATTCTATCTGCACTTATATTAGGTTTAATGGGCAGTCTACACTGTGTAGGCATGTGTGGCCCTATTGCCTTTATGTTACCCGTCGATAGAACAAATAACTTTAAGAAATTTCTTCAAATATTTATTTATCATTTCGGGCGTTTATTAGCTTATGGCCTACTTGGGCTGGTATTCGGACTCTTAGGAAAAGGTTTATTTGTTTTTGGAATGCAACAAAAACTATCTATCGCAATTGGCGTATTGATGATTGTGGTAATTTTAATTCCCTACAAAACCTTTAGCAAATACAATTTCTCAAAACCTGTATATAAAATAGTTGGGAAAGTTAAAAACAGTTTAGGCAAAGAGCTTCAGAAAAAAACTCCTGACACTTTTTTGACGATTGGTTTTTTAAACGGATTTTTACCTTGCGGATTAGTATATATGGCGTTATTTGGCGCGATTGCCATGGGAGATGCGCTTCAAGGCTCATTATATATGGTAATATTCGGTGCAGGTACCATTCCCTTAATGACAACGGCTATTTATTTTAGCGCTCTATTAAAAAATACTGCTAAACAAAAAATTCAAAAATTAATTCCTGTTTTTGTGGTATTGATTGGCGCACTTTTTATTCTACGAGGTTTAGGTTTGGGTATTCCTTATATTTCACCAGCACCCGTTACACAAGTTATTTCGGCGGATATGGAGTGTCACGAATAAGCTCATCGTATTCAATTAAACAGGGCTTTAAAAAAAGGCTATAGCCAATTTAAAGTATCTAGTGCAAGTATGCAGTAACCGCGCAAACAGTAGTAGGGTAACGATATGTAAACCCAAAACAATTTAAACTACCATTTCTCGCTGTTACACCTACGAAAAAAGCGAATCATAAAACATGGAAATAAAAGAGTTAGAGAACAGAGAAGATGTAGGTCAACTAGTACGTAGCTTTTACGCTAAAGTACGTGTAGATGAAGTTCTAGGCCCCATTTTTAATGGTATTATTACGGATTGGGAAAGTCACTTAGAACTTTTAACCGACTTCTGGGATACTCAGCTTTTTTTAAAAAGAAAATATTATGGTAACCCTATTCAAGCTCATAACGAAGTAGATGAAAAAATGAATCACAGCACTACTCCAGAACACTTTGGTTTGTGGCTCAATTTATGGTTTCAGACTATTGATGAATTGTTCGTGGGCGACAATGCTTTTATCGCTAAAAACAGGGCAAGGCAAATAAGCTCTATGCTGTACCTACAAATGTTTCAGAACCGAAGCAAATAAGGATCCTAGATAAGGTATTCAAGGTTCAAGATTTAAAAAAAGTTAAATAAAAATCCCGCTAAAAAAAGCGGGATGTAGGAACCTTTAACAAGAAGATAGTTATATTTTAAACGTAATAACCGGCAGTACAGAATGGTTTGCAATGTCTTCTCCGATGCTTCCACGAAAGAAATGTGCTAAGCCTTTTCTACCATGCGTTGTAATTCCAATAAGGTCTATATTATGGTCTTCCGCATAATTTAAAACACCTTTTTCAACGGTGTAATCATTGTACACTTTAACATCGATAAACTCGGCTCCTACCGCATTAGAAAATTTAGCAATTTTATCATCGATATCTTGACTGCTTAAAAAGTTATCGCCTGGTGTATTAATGTATAAAATATGTAGACTAACATTTAAAAGGTTAGAAATATATTTTGCACGCTGATAAGCATTAATATTTTCATCAGCCAAATCACAAGCAAAAAGCATTTTTTCTGGCAAGAAAGCTTCCATATCGTTTTTAATCACTAAAACAGGAATATCTGCATTGCGTACCACTTTTTCGGTATTTGAACCTACAAAGATTTCCATAAGACCGTCTGTGCCATGGGAACCCATAATAATAAGATCCGCATTGTTCGCTTCTGCTACCTCATTTACTTCACTGAATACTTTAAAGTGTTTTATAATGGGCGTAACACTTACGTCTTTTAAGAAAGGCTTGCTTAAAAACTCATTAAAACGTTTTTCTGCCAGTTTAAGCAGAAAAACAGTTTGCTCTGGGTGTGCAGCTTGAGAAGAGGTAATATAGGCGTCATTGAGCTCTAACATGTGTAAAGCAAAAATAGTAGCCTTGTATTTTTTTGCCAAAGAAGCTGCTACTTTTAAAGCATTTTCAGACTGAATTGAAAAATCTACGGGTACAATTATATTTTTCATAGGATTATATGTTTCTAATTATCAAAAGTTTTATTTTAACGCTTACATCTCTCTATTTATTTGCCCATGCCTGAGAAATAGTCGACATAGTACTACTCTTCTGTTCACTAAAGACCTAATAATTTCTTTATTTTGTGCTTTTTACGCGTATGAATAGAGAATAAGCAGCTCTTTATACCGTCATTGAAAACAATCTTGTTTCAGGTTCTTTTCGATACAAATGCATATCAAAGGCCATACATATATTGCGAACAAATGGACGTCCTTTTTCGGTGACTATTATCGTATTTGATGAAATTTCTAACAAATTATCAGCTTCCATTTCCTGAAGTTTCATCAAAATTAAATGGGTATCTAAAATGGTATCATTGCTGTCTATAACGGTTTTAAACTGGCACATTAAATTTAAAATATGTTTGCGAATAATACTATCTTCTTCCGTTAAAATATGACCTCTATAAATCGGAATAATACTATTGTCTACCAAATGTTGATACTCTTCCAAACCTTTTACATTTTGTGCAAAACTATACCAACTATCACTAATACTTGAGGCTCCTAAACCTACCATCACTTTAGTTTTTGAAGCAGTATACCCCATAAAATTACGATGTAGACTGCCTGAATGTAATGCTTTGGACAAACTGTCGGTTGGCAAGGCAAAATGATCCATCCCTATTTCTTCGTAACCCACCTGCGCCAATAACTTTTTACCGTGTTCATATTGCTTGCGCTTAGCTTCCCCGGATGGTAAATCAGCATCTTTATAGCCTCTTTGACCGTTACCACTGAGCCAAGGCACATGTGCATAACTATAAAAAGCCAGCCGGTCAGGCATTAAACTTTTTGTTTTTAAAATCGTATGCTCAACGTCGTCAATGCTTTGGTGTGGTAAGCCAAAAATAAGATCGTGTCCAACAGAAGTATAGCCAATTTCCCTGGCCCATTGGGTCACTTTTTCTACATTTTCAAAAGGTTGAATTCTATGAATTGCTTTTTGAATTTTTTCATTGTAATCTTGAACACCGTAGCTTACTCTTCTAAAGCCAACATCAAACAAGGCTTGTAAATGTTCTTTGGTGGTATTATTTGGATGCCCTTCAAAACTAAACTCGTAGCCATCGGCTTTATCAGCTGATCTAAAAATCCCATAAATTAAGCGTTGTAAATTTTCAGGCGAAAAAAAAGTTGGTGTTCCACCTCCTAAGTGCAATTCTTTAATTCGTGGTTTTTCTCCTAACACATCACAATATAAACGCCATTCTTTTAATACAGTGCTAATGTATGGAGATTCTACTTCGTGTCGTTTGGTAATGCGTTTATGGCAGCCGCAAAAAGTACACATACGCTCACAAAAAGGCAAATGAATATATAAACTAATACCTTCGGTAGCATTACTTTCTTCAAAACTCTTTAACAAGGAGGCCTCCCATTTTTTACCAGAAAAACTAGCTAAATCCCAATAAGGCACTGTGGGATAACTCGTATACCTAGGTCCTGGAACATTATATTTTTGAACTAAACTGCACATGTAATTTTTATTTAGCACAAAACTAAGGGGTAGGCCCGTCAATTACTATGACAATTATCATGTTGCTGCAATAATTTACCGTAAAACACTTTATTTCAAGGCTTTAGTTTTATTTTCTTGTACTCTAAAAATGACTATTTTTTTGATGAGTGCTAATGGCAAAGGGGTATTTAAAGGGAACTGTACCCCACCTTTACTTGTTTTAAAGGCTTTGAGCTTATTCTTAAATTTTTCGTGAGCTGTAGGAAAGGCATAAAGTCCAATATGATTTTTATAGGCCGCAAAATAGACTAAGGCACCGTGATCGTTAAAGGCAGGCATTTTGTAACTGATGGTTTCTGTAGCCTCTGGTGTTGCTTCTTTGATTGTTTTTCTAAGCGTTTCTAAAACTAGTTGAACTTCTTTTGGGAAATTAGCGATGTATGCATCTATACTTTCAGGTGTATCGGTGGCCATTTAAAATAGATTCTAATTGATCAAGTTAAATGTATTAAAAATATGTCCTAATTTTGTTTCTTAGGCTAAGATTAAAAATAAGTATCCATGGAACGCAACAATCTATATCCCATATTTTTAAAAACATCGAACTTAAATATTTTAATCGTGGGTGGTGGCAATGTGGCCTTAGAAAAATTAAGTTTTCTACTAAAATCCAGTCCCGATGCCAATGTAGAAATGGTATCACCAATGTTTAGGGAAGAAACTTTGGCATTAATTCAAAAATTTAATATAAAAATAACGCTTGCTACTTACAACCCCAGCTTTTTAAAAAATAAGCATTTGGTCGTTGCTACGACTGATAACATTCCTGTAAACGAACAAGTGTACCATGATTGTAGGGCACAAAATATATTGGTCAATGTAGCCGATAATCCACCATTTTGTGATTTTTATATGGGGGGTATTGTCACTAAAGGCAACGTAAAAGTAGCCATTTCTACCAACGGAAAATCACCGACGACCGCCAAAAGATTACGCCAATTTTTTGAAGATGTACTTCCTGAAAATATCGATGATTTAGTAAAAAACCTCAACGAATTCAGAAAAACAATTAAAGGCGATTTCGAAGAAAAAGTGGAGACCCTAAACGAGTTTACAAAAGGTTTGGTCAACAAGAAAGATTAGTACGACCTTTTTGAAGGAATCGTGAACAAAATACCCAAAGTTAGGGTATTCCATTCTTTTTCTTCTAGAACTATAGCGGAATAGGATATATTAAGCTCGGTATTGGCACTCATTAAAAAACCAATTTGAGGTCGGTAATACAAGCCCCCATTATTTCCTTGGTTTATGGCTAAGGCTTGACCCACATCTATTCCAAAAGAAAAAGAATTCGAAGGCCAAATCCGCGCTGATAGGGCCAACGGAGCAAATTGCACACTGGGTAAATCTACTAATGGATTATCTGTGCCAAATTTTTCAGGAAAACCATAAGTATACCCTGCCATAATGCCGAGGTCTACTACCTCTCCCAATGCCCACATATACCCTACATTTGCGCCAAGCACAACTCCTACCTCATCATTAAAATCGTTAAAGGGAATGCCACCTTGCACACCAATTTTAAGGCCTTCTTGTGCGTAGGTATACGTACTGGTAAAAAGTAGCGCAACGGCTATTACAAAAATTTTCATTATTTAGTTGGTTTGGTTTATTTGTGTTAAAAATAAACGCTTTTTTAAATCGAGGATAACTTTTGTTGTCAAATAGGTGAAAAAAGTGGTGCAGGTATCTATTTCTAGCGCCATTAAAATCGATTTCAAAGGGTACTCTTTGATACCGGTACTTTCCAAAAAAGTCTTATAAATTACTGATGTACGAAGCCTTAAAAATAAAATGGTCTAGAGGATAAGCCCTATTTCTGCTTCCGTGTAACTTTTTTTACCTTTGAACCATGCACCAGTTCTTGAAGTTTTTCGACATTTAAAGGTTTCGAAACAAAATCTTGAACGTAGTTTGGGAAATCCTTTGCCAAGCGCTTATCATCTTCGGAAATGGACGAAGTGACTAATACCACATCAATATTGGTCGACATTTCTTCAAGTACCATAAATTCTAGGAATTCAAAACCGTCCATCTCCGGCATATTGATATCCAACAGCACTAGAATAGCCTCAGACTTATCTTTATTAAAACGCAGATGATCCAAGGCTTCCTCAGGATTTATATAGCTCAATACTTTCTCTTCCTCGCCTATTTTTCTGAGCAGAATTCTATGCATGAATATCATAATCTCTTCATCGTCGACCAAGTAAATTTTCGAATACATAGCTTCTTATTTTTTAGAATACTCACAAAAAGCGATTTTTTTTAAAACACTTTTTTAGGCAACAATTATTAAGATATAATAAATGTAGGGAAAATATTACTAAAATGTGGTCTATTTCTAATAATAAAGAACACAAGCAAAATCAGAAGAAAACTTAAAAACCATAGCGATGAATTTTAAACCTCTATTATTTTGATAGGGTGGTTAGTTCTAACCAAAACTCCTCAATTTTTAATATGGCATCTAAAAATCCACTCATTTCTAGAGGTTTTTTAATATAGCTATTGCAGTGGTTCTCATAAGCCTCATCGAGGTCTTTTTGACTTGAAGATGTGGTCAGCATAATCACTGGGATTTTTTTTAGTTGAGCATCAGACTTAATGCGCCTTAAAACTTCATGACCGTTAAAAATAGGGATATTGATATCTAAAAGTATTAAGTCGGGTATTTTTACCTTTGAAAAATCTCCTTGCTGAAACAGAAAATCTAAAGCCTCTTTTCCATTACGAGCAACACTTATCTCTATTTTTAATTTACATTCTTCAAAAGCTTCTAGGGTGAGTAAAACATCTCCTTCGTTATCTTCTACTAACAAAATATGAGCCATTTTAGTATTTTGATTTTTCATAGTATTCTTATTTAGGGATGGTAAAATAAAATTTTGATCCTTTCTCAGGCAGGGATTCTAGCCAAATCCGTCCTCCTAAAAATTCAACATGTCTTTTGGCTATGGTAAGTCCGATGCCTGTTCCAGAATAGGCATCTTTATTGTGTAATCTTTGAAAAATAAGAAATATTTTCTCAAAAAATTCGGTATCTATTCCTATGCCATTGTCTTCAATAGAAAATCTCCATTCTGACTTGTTCTCTAAAACGTGTATCATAATTAGTGGTGTTAGACCGTCTTTGGAGTACTTCAGTGCGTTGTCAAGTAAGCAATGAAATATTTGAGTTATTGCTGCTCTATAGGTGTTCAGTGTTGGCAGATGATCAGCTGTAATGACCGCCTTTTTTTCTGAAATTAACTGTCTACGTAACTGTTGATAGTCTCGGTAAAGCTGGTTCAAATCTACCTCTTCTATTCCTTCCGTTGGTTTGTTCGCTCTAGAATAAGCCAAAAGATCAAGAATAATCTGCCTCATTCTCTTAGCGCCGTCTATGGCAAAATCGATATAAAGATGCCCTTTTTCGTCGAGCTGATCGCCATATTTTCGTTGTAGCAGTTCCATGAAACTTGAAATCATCCGCAGAGGTTCTTGTAAGTCATGAGAGGCCACAAATGCAAATTGTTCTAATTCTTCATTGGAGCGTTCCAGCTCATAAGTATACTGGTTCAGCAACTCCTTGTTTTTAACCTCTTCTGTAATGTCGGATGAAATCCCGATGATCCCTGACAGGGTATTGTCATCATTATAAATAGGCGAATTGGTGATAAAGGCTGGAAAATTAATGCCTTGTTTATTGCGCACCTTAAATTCTCCCGACCATGTTTGCCCTTTTTTTAGCACCTCCATGATTTGGTTCGCTTTTTCTTCATCCGTATCAATGGTAGTCAGCTCCATAATATTCTTTCCTATAGCTTCTTCAGGTGTCCAGCCATAGATATTTTGAGCTGCTGTATTCCAGTATTTAACAACACCATCTAGGCTCGTTGCTATAGCTGCTTGGCCTACCGTGCTTAGCAAATTAGCTTTGAACTTGTTTTCTTCTTCTGCTTTTTTACGTTCTGTGATGTCCAGTACTATGGCTAAAAATTGCTTAGTATTGCCTTCTTCTACTAATTGTAAATGTATTTCTGTGGGATAAAGACTTTTATCTTTGCGTTGGTGCTGGGTAAAAAAAACTATTTTGTCTTTTTTATTCGTTACCAGTGGGGCTATAAGTTCTGCGAAAGAAGTTAGCGTATAGTCTGGTTTTATATCCAGAGGAGTTAACTTTTTTATTTCCTTATTGGTATAGCCCAAGTTCAAAAGCGCCCCTTTATTAACATAGTTAAACTGGAATGTATTCGCGTCGAAGGTATAAATTTCATTCAAACTGTTTTCTAAAGTTTCTTGTAAACTATTTTTTTCTTGTTGCGCATGTTTTTGCTCGGTGATATCAATATTTGTTCCCAAATATCCATCAAGCTCCTTTTTTTCATTAAATAGCTCTTTTGCTGTACCTCTTACCCAAGTAACTTTACCTTCTTTATTTACAAACCGATATTCAAAAGCCCATTTACCATTTGATTTAATCGATGTATACCAATTATGGTTCACATGATCTAAGTCATCTGGATGTAATGCCTTAATCCACCCTTTACCCAAGGCCTCCTTTAAACTCATACCTGTCATTTGAAGCCAAGTTTCGTTGGCATAAATACAATCCCCATCAACATTGGTAGTATATATTGCAATGGGAGATTGTTCGGTATAGGCCTTAAATTTAGCATCACTTTTTTCCGCTTTTTCTTTGGCCTTTAATAATTCTAATTCTGCCGTTTTCCGCTCATGAATATCCTGATAGCTACCGTAAATTTTGGTTCGCTTATGATTTACTGTTTCACTTTTGCCTATAGCTCGGTTCCAGCGTTTATTGCCTTTAGCTGTGCTAATTAATACATCCTCAACGAACTCCATACCATTCGTAATTAAACTATTTAATGCTGCTTGTATCCGCTCTCTGCTTTCGCCAATGTGAAATTCTATACCACCGGTCAAGGTAGGGTTGTAATTCGAGTCTAGTTCCAATATGTCGAATAACATGGGAGACCAGTACATGTTATTACCATCAGAGTTAATTAAATCCAGTTCCCAACTTCCAATTCGTGCAATTTTCGTTACCTGCTCTAGTAACTTTTCATTTTTTGCTTCCTGGGTAATATCAAGAAGAACACAGTTGAAAAGAATGGTACCGTCTATTAAAAAAGAGGGTGTTCCTATGCCAAAATGAGTACGAAGCTCACCAGATGGCATTGCATAATTAAAGCGACATGTCCATTTTGACTTCGAGCTTAACGCATCAGCAATGCTTTTTTTAACAATTTCAAGATCCCCTGCAGCACGAATCCTCTCCCAGATTAACTCATTATTTTTAATTACTTCTTCGGCAGCATAACCCCAGAGCTGTTGCGAACCTTTGGTCACATACTTTAGGGCCTCTGTTCCATTGGGATAGAATAGATATTGAAATACAACGCCCGGCAAGTTATCCGCAAGTAACTGTAATCGTATTTCTGCTTCTTTACGTTCGGTGATATTTTGAATACTTCCATAAATTCGTATACATTGACCATTAATAAATTCTGGATTTCCCGTTGTATGTACCCAAATTTCTTTTTGATTAGCCGTTACCACTACGGCCTCAAGATTAAAGGATTTTCCACTATGAATACAATCCGCTACACTTAAGCGAAGTAATTCACGAAAATCTGTTCTATAGAAATTCAGTGCGCTTTCAAAATCTGGCTCAAACAATTTGGGGTCCGTTTCGTGTAAGCGGTGAACCTCGTCTGACCAATAGACAGTTTCTTCTAATAAATCAACTTCCCAACTTCCAATTTTAGCCAGCTTACCCACTTGGCGATTTAATTCTCGTAGCTTTTTTTCCTCAGAAACGTCTACCTGGATGACAATCCAGTGCGTATAGACGCCTTTTTCATTGGCTACAGGAGTCACCGTTAAGTTGACCCAGTATTCTTCCCCATTTTTCTTGTTATTAATAATTGTTATTTCACAAGATTCCCAATTGTTAATGGCCGCAGACAATCTTGCCAATTCTTCTGTATTGGCATGAGGTTTATGTAGAAAACTAAGAGTTCTGCCCATCACTTCTGCTGCTTCGTAACCCGTCATTTTTTTAAAGGCTTCGTTGGCATAAATGATTACAGGTTCTGCTTCATCTTGTGAAGCTGCCTTTGTAATTAAAATAGCATCTTTAGTATTTGTAATAACACTTTCGAGTAATTTCAGTTGATGTCTTTCCTCAACTTTTTCTGTGATATCTTTGGAGTTGACGACAATACCATTTACTGCAGGATTGTTTATCATATTCGTCAACACTGTTTCAACCCATCTCCACTCATTTTTATTATTTTTAGCACGGTATAATTCCATGACTACCTTGTCTTCATGCGCTATTTTTTTGAGACTGGATAACGTTTGTTCAGCATCGTCAGGGTGAATAAATTCAAACGCATCTCTTCCAATAAATTGCTCTGGCGGAATCCCAATAACAGCAGTACTTGAAGGACTCATATACGTATAATATCCTGCTGTATCTATAATTGCAAACAAGTCATAACCCTCTTGAACCAAAGCTTTAAAGCGCTGTTCACTTTGAAGCACTCGTTCCTCTTGTTCAATTATTTCTTGGGCGTCGCGTACCACACAATACATTAGCTTTGACGTACTATCCCATTTTACAGACCATAAATTATATGCAATACCTCCTTCTTTTTTCTTATAACGGTTGACGAAAGATGTTACGTCTTGACCTTTTAAAATAGCCGCGGCTATTTCTTCGGTTTTTTGTAAATCTTCTTCTAAAATCAAATCTACATAAGGGCTCCCAATTAATTCTTCAGGCTCATAGCCCCAATGACTTGCAGTGGCTGCAGTGACAAAAACAAAATTACCTTGTTCATTAATAGTACAAAAGATATCTAAAGAAGCATCAATTAACTGACTTGCTTCAGATTTATGCTTCACAATACTCGTAATGTCACGAGATTGGCAGGCTACAGCAAAAATTTTTTGATCTTCTCCTCGTAAGGGTTTAACGGTAATTTGACCATAGTGAATGTCATTTGTTTCTGGATGAGAATAATGTTCGTCTATCTCAAGAAATTCGCCGTTTATAGCCCTTTGGTAATAGCCCTTCCATTTTTCGATGTATCCCTCACCAAAACCCTCAGCAAACACAGAATCGTAAGGTTTCTTGTCAACTCCCGCAACCTCCTTGACTAGGCTTAACCATCTTTTATTAGCATAAAGCAATTGAAAATCAAGGTTAAATATCCAAATATGATCTTTGCTTTGATCTAGGTATATATTTGTCAACTCCGTTTGATTCATACTAAGTTTAAGATTTTGAGGTTATTCATAAGGACCAACAAGTTAGTAATTTGTGACTGATTGGTTCAAAATAACCTAAGATAATAAATTTCTTAAAGGCTTTATTCTTATTTCTGACCATAAACAGTCGCTAGTTGTTGCAGTAAACAACTACTTGTTCTAGTGAACCCTGTTAAATTTAGTAAAATCTACCTGCTTTTATAGTTCCGTTACCTAGGGAAATATAAACCAAAAACAACATTACTTTTTTCCCAGCTCTTACAACGATCACCTCCTTAGGTTTAAATATCTACTTTAGCCGTTTTAGAAGAGATGTCCTTTATAATTTCGTCTAGCTCATGAGCTGAATTTATAAGGCCTTCAAACAAGAATAATTGTTCTTCATTCAACTTATTTTCGTCTAGCTCTAATAAATTAATAATACCCATAATTCTAGCCAATGGTGCTCTAACAACATGAGACTGTATCCAAGCTATTTCTTTTAATTTTGCATTTTGCTCCTCTACAGCTTTAATGTAAATATTTTTTTCGGTAACATTATTAACCAAGGTAACCAGAGATTTTTTAGCGTTATACAGTAGTTCATTACTGGTGGTTTCAACATCGATAATCGACCCATTTTTTAAGTGATGCCGACCTTCCGTAATGCCCGAAACTTGACCCTTTAAAGTATGGCCAGATGCCGTGTTTGCTTCTCTCGGTTCTTTTTCAATATCTTGAAACTTCATCCCCATAAATTCTGTGTGAGAATAACCATATTGCCGTATGGCCGCATCGTTAACATCTAAGAAATGCTGATTTTCTGCATCGCTTACCCACATAGGTAGTGGACTTAAATGAAAGAGATCACTATACCTCTTTTCTGATTTTTTTAAATCGAGTAGGTACTTCTTCTTTTGAATATTATATAACAAACTTTTATAAATACTAAAGGAGGTTAAATCATCTTTAAGAAGGTAATCTGAAATCCCTAAATGCAGTGATCTAATGCTCAGGGGCATATCTGTATAACCTGTTAAAATAACCACAGGTATGTCTCCGGATAATTCTAGCATCATTTCAATTAAATCTTCACCACTTTTATCGGGTAAGGATAGGTCTAAAAGAATGATATCAAAACTGAGATCACAGTTTATTAATAATTCTTGTGCAGCTTTGAAAGTACTAGCTGTGAAAAATTTAGGTTCTAAAATATGCTCTTCTAAATATTCTTTGATAAGTATTTGATCTCCAATATTATCTTCTATGATAAGAATATGATAAACTTTATTATCTTTTTCCATATGACTCAATTTTTTCAGGTAGTGTAAGGATATAAATTCAAAATTATATAATGTTTATCACTGTATATAGAGGGTTGTGCCATTACTTCCTCTTACCTTACCGATATGGGCATGGAACGGCTGAACTATTTTATTCATTTCTGTTCTTTTTTAAGGTAAAATAAAAAGTACTGCCTTTACCCTCCTCAGAAGTTAACCATATGCTGCCACCCATACTTTCAACAATTTTCTTGGTAATAGCTAAGCCCATTCCTGTTCCAGAATATTGATCTCTATTGTGTAGCCTTTGAAAAATAATAAAAATCTTTTCAAAATATAGGGAGTCAATCCCTATACCATTGTCTTTCACCGAAAATTTCCAAAAGTGTTTTTCTTCTGTACATGAAATATGAATTCGCGGCGTTGTCTGAGCATCGCAATATTTTATACTATTGCTAATAAGATTCAGAAAAATTTGTCTTACTGGTGATTTTATGGCGTTTATTATGGGTAAATTATCAGTAGTTATTATAGCCGAGCTGTCTTGTATTTGCTTTTTATGTAAAATACTTACCTCCTTTATTAAGGCATCGATATCTATTTCTTGTAAATTTTCTAATAAATTTCCTACTCTCGAGTAATCGAGTAATTCTAATATAATTTGTCGCATTCTTGTGGCACCGTCCACTGCAAAAGAGATGAATTGTCTACCTTTCTCATCCAAACGTTCAGAATATCTTTTTTCAAGTAAGGTTAGAAAACTCGTAATCATTCTAAGAGGTTCTTGAAGGTCATGGGAGGCGACGTAAGCAAACTGTTCTAGTTCTGTATTTGAGGTTTCTAATAATTTAGCTTTTACGGTTAGTTCATTGTTTAAACGCTTTAAAGATTTCTCATATTTTTTTCGGTTGGTGATGTCTTGAATGGCTCCCACTAATTTAATAGGTTCCCCTCTATTTCCTCGTATGATACAAGCACTATCGATGACATAAGCGTACTTGCCATTATTTTTTTTAAAGCGATATTCATTTTTAAAAAAGGAAGTGTTTCTCTCTTTAAGCGAATCTGTAATTTTATCAAAAAAAGCTTGGCGGTCTTTTGGGTGAACCAATGACGACCATGTTTCTAAATTTAATTGATTTTCTGCTATATTTTGTCCAAAGCGGTCTTTAAAACCTTCGCCCCAGAATAAGGTATTCTTTAGGATATCCCACTCCCATATGGCATCTTGAGTTGCCATAGAAATTTTCAAAAAGCGTTCATTTGAATATTTTATTTGGTCAAGGGTTTCCTTTGCCTTTGTAATATCGTTACCCACCACATAAAAGGTATGATCTTCTATCCCCGGATTAAAACTCCACGAAAACCATACGGACTTTTTATCCTTAGTCACGGACCTCATTTCTATTGACTTTCTTGGGGCATTACTATCATTTAAAATTTCATCTACCAAATGACTATCTGCCGGGTGTACAAGATCTTTGAAGTTAATTTTAAACAAATCTGCAGCTTCAATTTCAAAAAATTCATAAAAGGCCGCATTAACTCTTTTTAAACATCCTTTTTCGTCTAAACTACAAATATACCCAGGCGCATAATTTATTAATTGGTCTAATTCAACCTCTAAACGCTTTCTGGACAATTCAACACCCAAAAATTCACCTAATTCGGTGATGTTTTCTGAAATATGCTCTGAGTAATTAGCATCTAAAGCACTTTTACCTAAAATTAAGGCCCCTACATTTTCTCCGTTATACATTAATGGCAAACTATCAGCACTTTTTAATCCTAAATTTTTAGCAATCTCAACACGTATAAAATTTTTGTTATTTTGATTGTATTGCCAATGTTGTGTTGACTCACTTTCCCAGGTAAGACCAGGTAATCCCTCACCTTTTTTAAAACCCTTCAAGTTGTAACCGTTCTTTGTAAATCCTATAAACATTGAATCTTGTACCTGACTTGCAGCCAAATAAATTTTATCTCTATTTACATTTAGCAACCAAATCTCCGCAAGGTCCGCTTTGTAATAGTTCATTAAAATAGTTGATACCTCGTTTAAAGAATCCTTAAAATTAAGTTCTTTACTGAAAGCGTGGGAAATATTCCTTAGGGCCTCTTTAAAGAGGGCTAAATTTTTCTTCTCAGTAATATCTTTTTGAACAGAAATGAAATGGGTGCGCCTGCCTTTTTCATTTTGCACTGGGGCAATGGAAAGGTTTGCCCAAAACTCATTACCATCTTTGTTGTAATTTAAGATATCTTCATCGACGGTATTTCCAGACCTTAAATCAGTACCGATTCGTTTTAGAGTTTCTGGATTTGAACGTATTCCTTGCAAAATACGCGGTGTTTTTCCAAGGACTTCTTCTTCTTTAAATCCAGTTAATTTTTCAAAGGAATCGTTTACATATATTATTTTAGGACCATAGGGGTCATCTAATGGCTCCGCCTCGGTAATGATCATCGGATCAGCAGAGTGATTAATAACAGATTCAAATAATTTTAATTGTTGTTCTCTTACTTTTTGGTGCGTGATGTCTTGCATAGCGCCAATCATCCGGACACCTTTATTCTGATTGTCCCTTACAATAAAACCTTTATCTAATATGTCTAAATAGGTTCCGTCGGCTTTTTTGAATCTATATTCACAGATCCAGTTAGTCTCTAAACTCTCTATAAAACTTTCAAGACTTTCGGTTACTCTAAGACGGTCCTCTGGGTGAATTTTATCTTCCCAGGTATTCATATTTTCAGAAAGGTCTTCTGAAGGGCTACTTCCAAAATTTACTTCATAATTTTCGCCCCAATATAATTCCTGGTTTATACAATCATAATCCCATATGGTATCTGAAGTGGCCTTTGTCGCGAATTTAAAGCGCTCATTTAACTCCTTTAATTTATTCTGATTCATATACAATTCCGTTTGGTCTAGCACCGTCGAAATCATAATATTCTGGGAGTATAAGGGAATGTTTTTGGCGTCTACTATCCTTTTTGTTCCGTCTTTTGCACTAGTATGAATTGCCTTCCATGACATTTTTTCGCTATTCCCTTTTTTTATATCCCCCAGGATTATATTCTTTATTTCCTTTCTATAGGCTTCATCAGGATAAATTTTTTCAAAAAATGATGTAACATCATGAAGCTCTTCTGCAGGCCAGCCATAAATAGTAGAGAACTTTCGATTTAAAAGTGAGGCTTCCCCTGTTCGCATGTCGTTCACTGCTATTCCGATAGGTAAATTCTCCAAGATGACCTCAATAAATTCATTTCTTTCTACTAAACGCTCTAAAACTCTCTTCTCTTCAGTGATATCTAAAATGATGGAGTCCCAATAAATACTTCCGTCGGGGTTCTTAGAAGGCTTCCCAATTCCCTTATGCCATTTAATTGTACCTTTGGGTTGCTTTATTCTCCATTCGGATACCCAATTTGTCATGTTATTGGCAGATTCTTCAATAGATTTTTGAACCTTTGGGAAATCCTCTTCTAAAATTAAACTCCAAATACGACTATTATCTTCCATAGCTTCTTCCGCGGAGACCCCCCATAGGTCTAGAAATCCTTGGCTTACGTAGGTTAAAGCATCACTGCCGTCATTGGCTAATTCATATCTGAACACTGCTCCTGGAATACTATTGGTAATAGCAAGAAATTGATCTTCAACAACTTTTTCTTTGTGTATATTTAATTGAATTCCAAATACTTTAATGGGGTTTTTATCTTTTGATCTTATCGTGACTTTTGCTCTATTTTCTACCCAAATAAAGTGATCATTCGCATCTTTTATGCGATATTTTAAATTAAATATTCCAGCATTTTCGTTTAAACAATCGGCTAAACCTTTTTCAAAACGCTCTACGTCCTCTAAAAACACTAATTTTTTCCACTTATCAATGGTCATCGGTGCTTGAGGGTCAGAATTATAACCCAAAAGTTGATACCATTTTTGATTCAAGTGAATAGTGCCCGACGGCACATCCCACTCCCATGTACCGGCATCAGTGCCTTCAATAATATTTTCTAAGGTTGTGTTTTTAACACTTATGGCCAAATTCTTTTTTTCTAACTCAATTTTGCTTCTGCGGAGTTCTAAAAGCTGTTCGACCTGGTGTGCTAATGATTTTAAAGCTTCCTTTTGGTTCGGCGTAAGTTCTTTTGACTTTTTGTCCACCACACAAATAGAAGCAAATGGAATACCTTCATAGTTTTTAATGGGGTAGCCTGCGTAAAAAACTATTTTCGGATCCCCTACAACTAGTGGGTTTTGGTTGAATCGCAGATCATCGTTAGCATCAACAACAATCATAGGCTCATCTCCGCCCCTAATTACATATTTGCAAAAAGAATCTGCTAAAGGCGTTTCTGTGGCATCAATGCCAAAATGAGACTTAAAGAATTGTTTTTCTTCATTAAAAAAAGTGATCAAGGACATAGGACAATCACAAATCACGGAGGCCAATTTGGTAATATGGTCATAATCAACTTCGGATGCAGTATCCATAATTTGATAAGCCTTGTTCAACTCCGATAATTTCTTCTCCATAGTCAGCTATCCTTTTATAATTACGAGGGCCGAATACTTCTTTTCGTTTTTTGAAAGCACAAAAAACGCAGTCATATCACAAAGCCAATTAAAAGATATGAAAAAATAATTAAAAATAAAACTACTGATACTACAGCCTAGAAACGCAAACGATAGCGTAAAAAACTTAAAGCGGTCATCAGGCTAAGAAATTAAATAAGAATTCTAAAATTTGTGCATCGCGTAAGCCCTTCAGCTGTTGAGAAATAAAAAGGACTAAGCCTCCTGTTCTCGTCCCCTAAACTAAAAAAAAACCTTGTAAACGTAGTGTTTACAAAGATTTTAAATTAATAAATGGACAGACGAAACTTCCTGCAGTTGCGCTTAGGATAAACTTTCCAGCCCTTAAACAAAGTGTATAAACCGAAAAAGCTCCAACTTTACGTTGAAGCTTTTTAGCGGTCCGGACGGGTTTGTCACTTTTACCTAAAAACCTTTGTTTTACTGACCTTTTTAGGCTTTGAATTTATGCTACTCACCGCCTTACTCACCGCTAAAAACTTTAACATAATTAACATTTTAATTCATTTGTTTTGATATTAATTGACTAAAAATTCAATGAAAATCAGCTTTAAAATTTCAATTTAGGGCAATTTTGGGAACGGACAGGTTACAACAATTAAATGTTCATGCAACATGAACATTTAAAAATATTGAAGACAAATTAGACGTTAACAAAAATATCACTTAAGAAATGCAACTAATACTTATCTAGTATTGGAGATAATCTTAATTAATAAAATATTTGGAGAAATTTTTAAATCTAGAAATTTTGATGTTTTTACTAAATCTTGATTTCAATTGCTTTCAGTTCTTTAAATTTATGGATTATTCACAGGGATGAATTACAATTAGACCTTGGATCTTATGTTGTGAATTGCTTTCAGTTCTTTAAATTTATGGATTATTCACAGGACGAAGTGGTTGGCTTAGATAACCTCAACGGTTGTGAATTGCTTTCAGTTCTTTAAATTTATGGATTATTCACAGGGTGGAATATGAACAGCTACAGAATTAATTAGTTGTGAATTGCTTTCAGTTCTTTAAATTTATGGATTATTCACAGGTCGATCACAATTACGAATTTATAAATACATGTTGTGAATTGCTTTCAGTTCTTTAAATTTATGGATTATTCACAGGCTTTATTCTCAATAGCCAAATCTCTACCTAGTTGTGAATTGCTTTCAGTTCTTTAAATTTATGGATTATTCACAGGAAAATACCGTTTAAAACCAACTGTAAAATAGTTGTGAATTGCTTTCAGTTCTTTAAATTTATGGATTATTCACAGGCATTCCTTTGTGCTTAAAGTGTACTCACTGTTGTGAATTGCTTTCAGTTCTTTAAATTTATGGATTATTCACAGGGAAGCCGAATTAAGCGAAACAGACACAGGTGTTGTGAATTGCTTTCAGTTCTTTAAATTTATGGATTATTCACAGGCTACATGAGATAATTTACTTATTTCATCATGTTGTGAATTGCTTTCAGTTCTTTAAATTTATGGATTATTCACAGGAAAAAAAAAGTCCTAGTAAATACAATAGTTGTTGTGAATTGCTTTCAGTTCTTTAAATTTATGGATTATTCACAGGATAAGAATAATAATTTACCGACCCTACGTGGTTGTGAATTGCTTTCAGTTCTTTAAATTTATGGATTATTCACAGGTTGAGGGTAATTATTGTTCTTTTTATACGCGTTGTGAATTGCTTTCAGTTCTTTAAATTTATGGATTATTCACAGGGTTCCCGTTACCTAAAACGCCACCCGTAGGTTGTGAATTGCTTTCAGTTCTTTAAATTTATGGATTATTCACAGGTTGAATAGCTAAAACATTGCTACCAATAGGTTGTGAATTGCTTTCAGTTCTTTAAATTTATGGATTATTCACAGGGATTGGGCTACAGATGTAACCGCTATTTCTGTTGTGAATTGCTTTCAGTTCTTTAAATTTATGGATTATTCACAGGTAACTCCTCTGGATTGTGATTACCTTCTTCGTTGTGAATTGCTTTCAGTTCTTTAAATTTATGGATTATTCACAGGGAAGCAAACTTTGTAGCCTTTAATAGTGAAGTTGTGAATTGCTTTCAGTTCTTTAAATTTATGGATTATTCACAGGTGTACCATTTCCTGTAACATCTCCGCTTAGGTTGTGAATTGCTTTCAGTTCTTTAAATTTATGGATTATTCACAGGCTACTTGCAAGCATAGCGTTTACACTAGCGTTGTGAATTGCTTTCAGTTCTTTAAATTTATGGATTATTCACAGGTGTTGAAGTTTGCTTTTATTTCGCCTGTACGTTGTGAATTGCTTTCAGTTCTTTAAATTTATGGATTATTCACAGGAGGTTTGAGTAATGCTCCCCATTACACTAGGTTGTGAATTGCTTTCAGTTCTTTAAATTTATGGATTATTCACAGGAAAATTTATACAATTGCAACCGGTCCGGATGTTGTGAATTGCTTTCAGTTCTTTAAATTTATGGATTATTCACAGGTCTTTCGCCTTTAGATGTTCTGTAAGTATTGTTGTGAATTGCTTTCAGTTCTTTAAATTTATGGATTATTCACAGGTACCACCTAGTAAGGTGTTTTCTGTTATATGTTGTGAATTGCTTTCAGTTCTTTAAATTTATGGATTATTCACAGGATAAAATTAGCCATCAATGATTTTATTGATGTTGTGAATTGCTTTCAGTTCTTTAAATTTATGGATTATTCACAGGGGTACGGACTCTTTAAGCGGTAGTGCTCAAGTTGTGAATTGCTTTCAGTTCTTTAAATTTATGGATTATTCACAGGCAGGAACGCCTGTAGCTTCCCATGTTGCACGTTGTGAATTGCTTTCAGTTCTTTAAATTTATGGATTATTCACAGGAGAATCAAAAAGAGTTCATGACTCTTCCTGTTGTGAATTGCTTTCAGTTCTTTAAATTTATGGATTATTCACAGGTTGAAACTCAAAAGGGTAAATCTTGCTGCTGTTGTGAATTGCTTTCAGTTCTTTAAATTTATGGATTATTCACAGGTTTGATAGTTTACACACTTAGTCCATACATGTTGTGAATTGCTTTCAGTTCTTTAAATTTATGGATTATTCACAGGTTCAACATCGATATAATCAACAATTTTTAGTTGTGAATTGCTTTCAGTTCTTTAAATTTATGGATTATTCACAGGAAAGACAACGAAAAACAGAAGCTTTGCGCTGTTGTGAATTGCTTTCAGTTCTTTAAATTTATGGATTATTCACAGGAAAGACAACGAAAAACAGAAGCTTTGCGCTGTTGTGAATTGCTTTCAGTTCTTTAAATTTATGGATTATTCACAGGAGTCTATTGAAATAAATAAAGGGCGGTTTGGTTGTGAATTGCTTTCAGTTCTTTAAATTTATGGATTATTCACAGGTATCTAAAAGAGGCAGAAAAGGACGTAGAGTTGTGAATTGCTTTCAGTTCTTTAAATTTATGGATTATTCACAGGCGACCAACTAGGATTAAGACCTAGTGCAACGTTGTGAATTGCTTTCAGTTCTTTAAATTTATGGATTATTCACAGGATGTAGTAAAGCCGTCAGTAGTTCTAACCCGTTGTGAATTGCTTTCAGTTCTTTAAATTTATGGATTATTCACAGGGCGCACTACGAAATAGAAATACCGGGCTTAGTTGTGAATTGCTTTCAGTTCTTTAAATTTATGGATTATTCACAGGAGTATTGATAAGGACTTAAAACAAATAGGTGTTGTGAATTGCTTTCAGTTCTTTAAATTTATGGATTATTCACAGGCAGTAGCAGGTAAACGCTCTAATAGAATGTGTTGTGAATTGCTTTCAGTTCTTTAAATTTATGGATTATTCACAGGAAAAGTATTGGCTTGGTCTTTTCTTGCAAAGTTGTGAATTGCTTTCAGTTCTTTAAATTTATGGATTATTCACAGGTTGCAATATCGTTTGATATTTGATCAACTGGTTGTGAATTGCTTTCAGTTCTTTAAATTTATGGATTATTCACAGGTTCATAACAATTATTTGAATGTCCACCATGTTGTGAATTGCTTTCAGTTCTTTAAATTTATGGATTATTCACAGGAAATGGATTTAATACATCCGATTTGCAACGTTGTGAATTGCTTTCAGTTCTTTAAATTTATGGATTATTCACAGGCAGTTTTTGTAATGAATGAACCTTTGTCTGTTGTGAATTGCTTTCAGTTCTTTAAATTTATGGATTATTCACAGGATGAGGTACGAATATGGACATATAGCCTGGTTGTGAATTGCTTTCAGTTCTTTAAATTTATGGATTATTCACAGGCTTGTTCTATCGCTTCCTTTAGTGTTACTTGTTGTGAATTGCTTTCAGTTCTTTAAATTTATGGATTATTCACAGGGCAACCTATAAAAGTTTAAGAGTAGATAGCGTTGTGAATTGCTTTCAGTTCTTTAAATTTATGGATTATTCACAGGTTAATCTCGCAACAAATCATATACGAGGCAGTTGTGAATTGCTTTCAGTTCTTTAAATTTATGGATTATTCACAGGATACCTTGCCTAAGTGCTTGGTATCCTGTTTTTTATGATGCCTAGTAGAAATAAAAAAAATATAGAGTTCTCGTTATCAGCAATTAATTTTCTTTGTTTTTTTTATCCTAAAAAAATTTTTTCTTAAAAAAGTTCTAGTTGCTGGCTTGGGGTTTCGGGTACTACCTCTTTTTGTCCATGAAACAGCTCCATCATTCCAAATTGCCTATCCGTAATCTGCATTATACATACTTTACCCTGTTTTGGAAGATTCATTTTTGTACGTTTTATATGTACCGCAGTATTTTCTCTACTCGCACAAAAACGTAAATAAATGCTAAACTGGAACATATTAAAGCCGTCATCTAATAAATTTTTACGAAAACGAGTTGCTGCCTTTCGATCTTTTCTAGTTTCGGTTGGCAAATCAAAAAATACAAGTACCCACATACTACGGTATTGGTTTAATCGTGAAAAATGGCCTTCGTTTATCATGGAACACATTTAACATACAAGTTAGGCGGGCGACCACTCTTTTTGAAAATCAGGATATAAAATTTTTCGACTACCCCCCAAAAAACACTCGTATAAGCTATTTGTGGTTCTACTCATGGCGACCATTAATGGACTTCTATTGCCATCTATAAACACATCTAGTGCAGGAATCATTAAAAGTTGTGATTTTAAATTGGTCGTCAATTCGCTAATATTGCCCCCTGTTTCAAGCATTTCAAAAACTACAGCATCAACAAATGGTCTGTAAGGTTCCATGATATCATCCGCCAAACAAAAAGCGTTGTATTTGTTTCTATGAAAAATACCTACAGATGGTAACATGCCACTACTCACTAAAGCTCTAGCTGTAACTGCTCTTAAAATGGCGTAACCATAATTGAGTAAATTATTGGGCGGTATCCCTTTTTGATTTCTACTAAAGCCTTCAACCGCTTCAAAAAGGCGCTGAAAATAATCAGCAGCAGCAATCGCTTCATGATTACCAGCATCACCACTTTTTACTTCTTGCGCCCAGCGTTTCAGCTTTAATGCATTTTTATTTCGACGCAACAAATGATTAGCTTGATTATCTATTTTTGCAATGACAGTTTGTTGCCATAAATTTTTTTTAAGTGGCAAACTGGCATTGAGCTGGTGCCGCATACGTTCCGTTTGCTCCGTATGCCCCGCTAGCGGCTGCAAAATAGAACAGGGCAAGTGTTGTTGGTCACAAGTAATAAGAGCTGTCTTATTCTCCACCAGTTTACGTATTAAACCGTTGGTAATGGTAATTTGAGGATCTTCCAACACCACATAACCCAAATCTTCAATGGGTATAGAAACTTCCTTTTTACTTTCTTCTGGAAAATTAACTACCAACTGTTCACTCTTAGTACTCAAATAGGCAGGATTACCAAAAAATAGGGTTCGTTTTATCATTTTTACTAAATTTAATATTCGCCTACTTGAACAATTTCACCTAAGTGATTCAATCTAACCTTTACAGCGCCTTCTAAATATTTTTCACTTTGATAAAATCGAAAAGTTTTAGTGGACAGTACTTTTTGATTTTTAAAAGTTTCACCATTGGCTACTGAGGTTTCGAGATGGTGCCTAAAAATATAATATTTAGAGCTAATACTTTGTACCCTAAAAAGTTGCTTACTTATTCGTTCTTTATTTTCTATATTTTTTAAATCAATCTGATTGGGATTAAAATCCTCATCAGGAAAAACAAACATTTCATTTTGTTTCATGGTAAATTTTAAAGGCCAACCCTTTTCATTAATAGCTCTAATTATATAATCATTATTATTTTTTCTAATAACGGCTTGATAAAATGAAACTGGATCTTCTTCGAGCACACCTTCAGGACTTTCATATATAGCTATATGGTGATTATTTCCAAGTTCTACAAAATCAGTCGGTATTACTGTACCGTCAATATTTTTGATTACTTTTCCAAAATGATCTTTAGCTTCATGCAAAGGTTCAGCATTCCTTACACCGGTTATCGTTACTCGTTTAATATTAATTCCTTTTTCTTCATTCAACCAAATCGGATTTTCGTCAAGATTAGCAAAAGCTTCCTTTGACTTGCCTTTAAATTTTTCTAGCCGTGATTGTAAAATTCTTTTAATTCCTAAATCTAAAACCTTATCAATATTTATTTCTGGAGTAATCTCTTTCCTTATTGTAAATTGTGATTTCAAGGTTTGGATTTTTACTCTTTCGGGTATATTTTCACTTGTACCTTCAATAAAAATTGGATTTTTCAACAAACTGTTTGATCCAGAAAAAGCTTTTTTAGGATTATCAGCAAACTCTTCTAATCGTTTAAAAAGCGCCAATCTATAAGCTTCTTTCGTTACCATAGCAATTTTGGCTTTATCAAATTTACTACTGATTTTTTCTTCAGATATTTCGTAATAAAATGATTTACCGTAGGTGGTCTGCATATGTAGCTGACCTCTTGGGGTTAGTTCAGTTTTGGTAAGATATTTATCTTTTCCCTTGATCTTAATTTTGTTTTTATTAAGTGTTACCACCTTATTTTTAGCTTTAAACGAAACCAATATTGATGATAAATTCTTTTTAGCTTCTTCGCGAATAGTTTCAAAAGGTTTTTTGAATTTTCTTCCCCCGTCCTCTCCTCTGTAAGTATATTTCTTTTTTATGCCATAAATAATAGGATTTTTTTCGCTATCGGCATTCATATTGTTTAAATATTGAACAAAAGCAGGTTTCGTAAATGCAACGGTTATAGCATCCATAGCGTGATGCCGATGGTCGTTTCGTTTTGTCCAATCTTTTATACGAGGTAAAGCTTTACCATCTTTATTGTAGTCATAATAAGTAAGTCCCAAGTCTTTATATTTATCCCATGTAAGTTCTTGAAGTACATTAATTAATTCCCAATCACTACGTAACTTATCAGTTATACTTCCAGAGGTTGCAGATATTTTTCGGGTTATTTCGTGTAAAATTGAAGAAGCCTTTTTTGCTATATATGCTGAATTCCCTAGATCTCGATTTAAAAAGCCTTCAGGTATATCGGCTTTAGACATCATCAATTTTTTTAACTTACCATATTTTATCCCTTTCTGAGAAAAAACATCTTGCACACGAGAATCAAAATCCTTTAACCAACCTTTACGTTCACAATAGTCATAAGCAGTTTCATTGCCTTTTTGGAGATTTATGTCTCGTAATTCAATAGTTTTATTTGAGAAAGAATCATCAAAAAGTACGGATTGAGGTATAATATGTTCAACATCAAATTTATTTGTAAACAGTTCTTCAGGTTTTATATATGTACCAGAATAAAGTGTTCTAAATCCTATAGATTTTAACTCTAAATATAACTTATACTTAATCAAATCTTTTCTACTTACGTAAGGCAGACCAAATTCCTGTTTGATTTTTTCCCGAAATGCTAAATGTTCGCTAGTGGCCTTGCCTATAGCATTAGTCATTTCTTTGCGCTGTTTAGCCGTTTTTTTTAATTCTCTTGCCAACTCTATTCTTATTTCATCAGGCCTTCCGAGTTCAGGATCATCTAAAATATTATTTACGACATTAATCATTTGATTAAGTATCTTTTCTACTACTGGATTTCGTAAGGAATTCTTTTTCAAAATCTCTAAACTATTTTGAAGTATTCTTTCTTTATTTTCCTTTGAAGTAAGCGAATTTGAATGATTATACCCTGCTAATTCACAAGCTTCATCATACATTTTACCCTCTTCCAAAAATGGATATATTTTGCGCAGAGCTCGAACACTAAGATTACCATAATCATGTTGAAATAAAATATTCGCAAGTAATTTTGCATGTTCTACTTTAAATCCGAAATTATCTTGTAGTTTCTGAATTAAACTATCGGTCCCAGTAGTCGAATTATCATCCTCATAAGAATACAATAGATGCCAAAGTTGATAACTAGATTGTTTGTTGAAAGCATTGCCTTCTATATCCATTTCAAAATCAAGAATAGATGATTGTATCCCTATCTCATTAAAGCAAATTTTTAAGGCATCAAAAATCTTATTAGCCGGTTGTATAAAATCTATCTTATCATAACCTTCCAGTTCTACAATCTTTTTATAAACTGAAAACAATGCAGATTGTGTTCGGTTTCCTTCAAGTTTTTCAAAATTTACTTTCCATTCATTTGGCTTATTTTTAGAATCTTTGAAAAGCCATGATAAAAAGTCTTTTTCTGACCAAGAATCAATCAGGTTTAGCTCATCAAATAGTAACACTTTTGTATCTTCTTCGAGTACAAATAATTCATTTTCATTAGATTTTAAGCTAACTCTAATACTATTTATATTTTGCCAAACTTTAGCTTGTTGAAAAATTGGTGAAGATTTGGGTGCTACCTTAGGCCCCACAAGTTTTCTTTTGGTAACACCATCAATAATAAACTCTTTATTAAAACTTTCAAACTCACAGATACTTATAAGGCCTTTTTGAGATTTTAATCTTCTTTGATAAAAGATAGAAATATCTCTAAGTTCTTTTTTGATGTTTTCTGTTAACTCTGGGTAATGCTTAGATTGTTCTAACCAGATGGCATCAAATTCATCCATGTAGTCTTGTCGATAGAATACTTGATTTTTAAGCGAGGTATTAGGATTTTTCTCAAGTTGATAATACTGATGTTGACCAACTGTGAGATTATTAAAATATAGTTCTTTACTTCTATCACTAATAGCATCCAAGTAACCACTTGACTGGTTAATTTGATTATTCAACTCAGTTAAAGTATAGGCTATTTCTGCTAAACTTAATTGCTCTGAAATACTCTTAGATCGCCACTCATATTCCTGTATTTTTTTTTTTGCTCCCTTATTTTCAGCACGTTCTATTTTTACTATTTTCTCAAAATATTGTCCTGTATTTGTTTTATTTAAACCCAATAGGGCTTCTTTGTGTAGTTTGGTTAAATCCCCAGGATAAAACTGACTTTGAAAATTCCAGATTGCATCAAACTCTTTATTCAAATCAGAACGGTAATAATCAGGTAGTAACTTTTTACCTGCTTTTAATAAACTAAATGATAATTGTCCAGGAGTAAGTTTATCATTATGGAGTTTTTTTGCAACAGCCATTCCGTCAATTAGTTGTCCTTCCTCTTGGTTATTAGCCCTTCTACTACTTTTATAACCTCTCTTTTTATTTATCATTAGAAGAATACGAGCAAAATCTTCCTTAGAAAGTTTTTCAAAAGTCGCATTTGCCCTTAATTGGTATGTATTATGTGTTTTCTTTTGATCTTCAGATAGCAAAGTATCTTTAGTAATAAATCCAATTTTGGTTAAAATCTCAATTACTGCCTCTCTCCTTTGCTTGTATCTTTGAAGATTGCGTCGCATTCCTCTCTTCAAAGTGCGTTCAGCATTTATAGTTATTGTATTTCCTTTTTTAAAATCTTGTTGTTCATCTGTTGACAATGGGATTACTCGAACACCAGTTCTAACAATTGACGATTGCTCACTATCATTTTCGGCTTCTTGAACAAAAGCCCATCCTATAGATGTTGTCCCCAAATCTAATCCTAATATTTTTTTCATATTTAAATCTTATTTTTTCAAAAATATTTTTTCATTATTTTTTCTATTATTTAAGACCATATTGCATAAATTAAATCTTTTATTATCTTTATAGCACTGAAAGCAATTCACAATAAGGATTATTCCGTTGTGAAAACATTTAAAGCGGCATAAGTCTAACTTATGTCGCTTTCATTTTTAATAATCATGAACCTTGCCTAGCCAACTAAAAATAATCTCTTTAATAAATTTAGAGATCTAAAAATATCTTGGCTAAATATTGGTTTTATACTGTGTTGGTTTTTAAGTACCATTAGAAATTTAAAGCGCATACCTAATTTAAAAAAAATGAAAATTACTTTTATAGCGGGCACTTTAAGTTCAAAATTGGATTCAGGGAAGAAAACAATACTCGTAAGAGAATTCCGAAAATAATTAATTTATTTGTAATACATCTAATTATTAAAAATAATTCTTAATAACAAAATAGGACTTGAGCCAAATAAATCAACTAATCGGCTCAAATTTTTATTATATTTGAGCCGAATACAACATCTAATCGGCTCATGAAGTACAATTGGCAACAAAAAGACTGGCGAAATTTTCAATATGATACAACAGCTGTTGAAGAATTATTATTTGAATTCTCTGAGCGTACTGGTCGTATTAGTGGCGTATTAGAAGGATTACCAGAAGCAATACAAACAGAAACCATGATTAATATGATGGTTTCGGAAGCTATAAAAACCTCTGAAATTGAAGGGGAGTATTTAAGTCGCCAAGATGTTATGTCATCTATTAGAAGGAACTTAGGGCTTAACCCTGAATTACCAATATCAAAGGACAAAAAAGCAGAAGGTATTTCTGAATTAATGATTGCTGTACGAAATAGTTTTAAAGAGTCAATAACTTCAGAAACTTTATTCTCTTGGCATTCAATGCTTATGAAAGGTTCAAAAAATATTGCAGTTGGAAAATGGCGAAGTCATGAAGAACCTATGCAAATAGTTTCAGGTGCTATTGGTAGAGAAGTAGTACATTTTGAAGCACCTCCATCAAAGAAAGTAACGGAAGAAATGCAGTTATTTATCATCTGGTTTAATAATACATCTTTAGAAGGTGATGATATTATTAAGAAGCCTATCATTAGAGCTGCAATAGCGCACCTTTATTTTGAATCTATTCATCCATTTGAAGACGGTAATGGTAGAATTGGTAGAGCAATTTCAGAGAAAGCACTATCGCAATACATTCAAAGGCCTATCCTACTTAGTTTATCTAGAGCAATCGAAAAAAATAAAAAAAAGTATTATGATGCGTTAAAAAAGGCGCAACGTTCAAATGAAATTACCTCTTGGATACTTTATTTTACTCAAACTGTATTAGAAGCTCAAATTCAAACCGAGAAAGAAATTGAATTTACCTTAAAGAAAACTAAGTTTTTTGATCAATACGAACAGCATCTCAATGAACGTCAATTAAAAGTTATTCGAAGAATGTTCGACGAAGGTCCCGATGGTTTTGAAGGAGGAATGAATGCGACAAAATATAAAGGTATAACTGGAACTTCTAAAGCAACAGCTACTAGAGATTTACAAAATTTAGTGGAAAAGCAAATTTTAAATCCAATCGGTGGTGGACGAAGTACACGCTATGAGATTTCATTTTAATTATAGGTTATCAATTAGCTTTTGAAATTATTCAAAAATTCATACAAAAATCAATATGGTAACGAAAACAATACAAATTACTGAAATCACGGTAGATGAATTAGCAGATAAAATAGCTGAGAAGTTATTTTCAAAAATGAATAAACTCTCTAATAAAATAATTGATTCAAAAACGGACGCTTTATTAACTAGAAAAGAAACAGCATCCTACTTTAGTATAAGTTTACCAACAGTACATCAGTGGGCAAAAGACGGAATTATTAATCCTATTCGCGTAGGTCATCGCATATATTTCAAAAAGCAATCGATTTTAAATCTTGTAGATAAACGGACTTTGAATTACACAATTAAAAGAAACAATAAGATTAGATAGAAAACTAAATTTGTGAAAATACTTCATAAAATATACCTTTTTTAAAAAGTAATTAGGTCCACCAGTTAATTAGGTATTCTAAACAAAGGATGGAGAAGCAAGAGGATAACACGCTAAAGCGATGTTATGTTTTTATTATCCTTCGGAAGTCCTTTGTTTATTGATTTTTACTTATAATGGATTTTTTAGAAATTTTCATTTTTCAAGGAAATAAACGCTCAGCTCAACAAACTCAATGTGTTTTTCACGGAAAAATAAGTTTCTAGCTAATATTCAACATATCCTCACCCCTATATCCTTACATTTCATTTCAGAAAATAAGGCTTCGTCTAAAGGTCTTGAACACAAGCCAAAAAGTAATTTTATTTTCTATTTTTTTACCGTAGATTACTTTTTGCCTTACGTTCGCTTGACCAACTTTTTATTGGTCGATTCCGATCTTAACTTCAAACGATTTCTTAAATTGATTCTTTTGACACCTTCCCTTTTTGATTTTAAACGTATAGGATTTTAAATTAGCGGGCGCATAAAACGCTGCGCTATTTATAGCCCTTTTCTAATTTTAAATCCTATGTTGTAGCTAATCATCAAAAAGGGAATGCGATAGGCTCTGGAAGAAGTAAATGGAATCAAGAAAGAATCCTTTTTCAATTCATCTTGTATTCTGCTTTTTTTTAACTTTAAAAAAGGAAAGTGCTCAGGGTAAAAAAAGTAAATGATTCTATTCTTAGCTTAATTTATTTAAGGTCTGATGCGTTTGGAAAATTTCTTATTCCAAACCGATAGTCATTAAAATTATGGTTATCATCATGGAAAGAATAAACAAACTAGCTATTAGTAGTAATGCTCTATCCTCGTTCCTTCTATTATTCATTTCTAATATTAGACAAAGGCAAAGCCTGTTAATAACCTATATAAAAATCCATAAAGAACAACCATAAAAATACCTAACGTAAACCACGTTAGAACCTTTAAGGAGTGTTTCACTATATAACTGCCAAGATTTTTAAATCCTTCATAGTAGATTTCTTTAATAAGTAAAAGCGTCTTCATGTTTGCTGTTTATAATTTCAGCAAATTTCTATGTATTATTTAAGCTTAGCTCAATGTTTCGACCAAAATTAGTAATCTTTGGTTAAACAACATTGTCATTACCATTTATAGAAAAAAATGGTCGTTCAAGGAGTTTAGCATTCAATGACACTTAAATAGTAGGGTAAATTTTTTTTAGAAAATATTAGATTTTCTCAATTGAGAAACTTCAATTTAATACTATCTCTGACGGTGGCTAGATAACAACACTCAAGTTTAAAAACTTGTTTTATTTTTTTTTACTATTTCGTTTGTTGCCTCTATACTTAAAGGTTTGCTTACAAAGTCTACAACAAACTGTGGAAAAGTCTTTGCTAGGTGCTTATCCTCGTTAGAAATAGAGGACGTAACAATAGCCACATCAATAGTGGTTGGTAAATTCTCAAGCACCATGAATTCCAAAAATTCAAATCCAGTCATCTCTGGCATATTGATATCTAACAAGACCAGTATAGGCTCTGATTTGTTTTCATTAAAACGTAAATGATCTAAAGCTTCCTCTGGGTTAGTAAAGCTAATTACCTTATCCCCTAGCCCCATTTTATTGAGTACCATGCGGTGCATCATAATTAATAGATCCTCATCATCAATAACATAAATTTTTGAATACATAGGTGGTTGGTTTTAGAATCCTTAGGAAAGTAATTTTTATTTTCAAAAACTAGAATAAAATTGTTGTGAACACCTGATAATTGTATGTCAAATCCTACAAAGCGATAATTACTTCTAAATAATTAGAATAACCAATTACAACAAGTAGCTAAAGAATCTAGCCTAGTGCGACCTTGGAGTCTTTTAAGGTATAGTATTTTTTTAATCAAATTCTATCTCATACTTGCATTGGTATGTAAGGTGATTTATAAGTAGCCTATCAATCCTATTCAATTTTTTGTTTCTGCTCTAATCCTTAAAATAGATTTTTTTTGAGGTATATTTTGGGTTGATTTAAGAAATAGTTTTTCTTTTAAAATTAAGTGCTGGTGAAGAAAAAAAAAGAATTTACAATTGTTTTTTAACGAGTTCTAAAGAACTATCTATACAATATTGAAGTACAGGTAAGATAGATGGTATAAACGCTTATAAATTGGCCTTATTCGTACCATCCATTGAGTTTTTTGCTTAGCCTTAAAGAGGATTAGGCTCTTGGGTGGAACGGACCTAGAAACGAAGCTTCTTTTTCTGTTGCTCTTTTCGAAAGCACTTAAGTTTTGGCGTATTTTTGACGCGATGCTCAGACTTTTTTACACAATGGTGCTGTTGTTGATTTCTTATCCATATCCTATCATCTAACACCAATTCGTATCATCATTATTTTTTGATGACAAAATGATGACAAAACGATGACGGTCTAAACCCTTATTTTTACTAGTCTTAACCCTATATATCATCGTTTCATCAAAAAAAGTATAATTAGTAAGGTGTTTTTTTCTTTTTCATTAGCGTCTCTTTCAAGAATTGCTCAAAATTATTTTAAACCCCAGTAAATACTGGGATTTATGTGAAATCCTTTTGTCATCGTTTCATCGTTCTGAAAATGTGCTTATTTTGTTTAAGTGTTTTTAAAATTTTCTTTTCGTTCATTTTTTTGTTTTCAACATATTTCTAGTCAAGTTCTTTTTTCTTTTCATCAGCCAATATTTCTGTAAGCTTATCCATGCAAAACATTTGCTCATGGGGTAAGAGGTCTATCACGATTTCTAATACTTTAGTCACTGAAGACATTTGAGTTTTGTTTTTATGTTTGGGTGATACAAAACTACCATTGCCATCCAATGCATAATAACATACTTCCAAAAGTGCCGAAATACTATGGGTTACATCTTCATGATCGAACACTTCAAAACCAATCGTCTTTCTAGTCCCCTGGCGAAATGGTTCTGTTTGAACTCCTGAGAAATTTTGAATTAATTTTTTGGCTTGCTTTATTTTTTTAGCGTTTGTTTTCTTTGTCATTTTTTTGATTTTTTAACTGGTAAGCTTGCTTACTTTCAGATCATTGGTTTTTAGAAGAAATTCTAAGTGCTGCTCTCCTTCTACCTTTGCTTGGTGGTAAAAGTCCATACACCTTCTTAAAGCTTTTGCTGCATCTATAGATGAGAACTCTTCACGGTTTTTAAACCTTAAAAGATTATGGGCATTACAAACCATATACTTTATTCGGTGTAAACCATAAGTTTCTGTGGGAAATATGGTTTCTGGTAGCGTAGAAAAGTTACTACATAAGTGTAGTAAATAGGATAGTGAATAATGATTTGGTTTTAGCTCCCAAAAAACACTTATAAGTGCTAAACATACTTGCTCCATGCCATAATGCATCACTGCTATTTTTGATGTGTAATCTTCCTTAAATTCAACAACATCTAAACAAGAAAAAAGGTAGCCGGCTCTTTTCATGCGAATCTCCCACTCTTCTTTTATATTTCTATAATAGATTGGATGAAGACACAACTCAAATTTATTGAATCTTTGAAGTGACTCGTCTTCTTTATAGATACAGGGAGTTTGTGTGATTACTCTGGTTAAAAAATTATCTCCAAAATCTAGTTTCTCTAATACCTTGGATAGGTTGTAAAATATAGGATATACTTTAATTTTCTGCCTAGTTTTAGCGTAGATTTCTTCCATAAAATCTATAGGTTTTTTTGTTACGGTCTTGTGACTAATGATAACCAAAGTATAGGTGACTGACTTATTTCCTCTTGATTCGCTATTGCCTAAATAAGTCTCTGATCTAATTTCTTGATCACTAAATCCAAGCACATATACTGAATGCAGAGAAACTATACTTTTAATAAGTTGTGTTAATTCAATTTTGTTGGAGAGTTTTCTGTGTGATTTAGCCTTCATAACTTTCATTTTTGAGAACCATATAAATCAAAGTTAATCAATGGTTATGATATATCATAACCATTGATTGTGTTTTTTTATAGAAATTGAACTTTATATGGATGAAAAAGAAAAGAAATTTCTCAAAATGATTGGACAAAATATTGCAAAAAATAGGAAAGCAATGGGATTCAGTCAATTGGATATTTGTTCCATAATTAGGATGGAAAAATCCAATCTGTCAAGTATCGAAAATGGAAGACAAAATGTTACTTCACTTACCTTGCTGAAAATTTCAAAAGCTATTGGTGTTGAAGTGAGTTCTTTCTTTCAAGAATAAAAACTATTTTGTTCTTAATCTATAAATAAATTTATAAAAATAGATTAAGCATTGTGTGTATATCTTTCCATTATCCCCTCCATATCCTCACCGATTTTCTTATCCAAAACTTTAGCATAGTGCTGTGTCGTTTTAATTGAAGTGTGCCCTAACATTTTACTGACCGATTCAATAGGAACACCATTTGATAGCGTAACGGTTGTTGCAAAAGTATGACGCGCTAAATGTGTTGTAAGGTTTTTATTTATACCACACAAAATAGCTATTTCTTTTAAATAGGCATTAGATTTCTGATTACTTGTTACTGGAAGCAATCTTGGCTTGTCCTTTACTAGTGGGTGATCCTCATACTTTTCTAAGATCGACTCAGCAGCGGGTAATAAAGGGATACTACTTCGGGTATTCGTTTTTTTTCTTTTGGTTTTAATCCATCTTCTTCCATCAACCCCCAACAATATATCATCTGAATTAAGTTTCTCAACATCTGCATATGCAAGTCCTGTATAACAACAAAAAAGAAATATATCCTTAACTTGTTCTAAACGCTGAACCTTAAAAACCTTCTTTTCTAAAACATTCATTTCCCTTTGAGTTAAAAACTCTCTTTCTTGGTGTTTCCAAGTCGCTTTCCAATGTATAAATGGATCTTTGGAAATCCAGTTATTAGCATAAGCTATTCTAATAATTTTCTTAAAATTGATGATATATTTTACGGCTGTATTATGAATACATTTCTTTTGAGTTTTTAGAAAATATTCAAATCCTGAAATAAATTGATGGTCAACGTCTTTCAAAGGAATGTCATCCGTTTTAAATTCTTTTTTTATATATTTTTCTACGTGAGATTTACAAGTATTGTAGCGTGTTAATGTTCCAGGAGAATATTCGGTACCTACTAATCTAGACAATTCATCATTATGATCTTGAAACACTTCAATAAGCATTTTTTTCTTTTCATTTCGACCTGTATACATATCCCGAATATCTCTAGCAGTAAAAAAAGCATCTTGCTCTATAAATCTACTATGTATTTTATATAGACTACTACGAATACCATCCATATATCTATTTAATTCCCGCATGTTAGTAGTAGTACCAAATGCTTTACCAGCTTCTGAGTTCCAACTTAAAGGTTCTATTCTCCTTTGGATATAACTTTCACTGCGTTTTCCAGCGACAGTAATTCTAACATACAAAGGAATTTTTCCTTGTTTGTCGATATCGCTTCTTTTGGGGTAAAATAGAACTGAAAACTGATTTAGCATAATTTCTCACCTTTTAATCTCTTTAAAGGTAAACAAATTATGCTCTAAAAAAAATTGTAACATCAACAAAGACAATGGATTGAGTCGATCTGGTGAGTAACTTTTTTAAAAAAATTTACTCACCGCATTACTCACCTATAAGTCCATTTTTTTTGATATTTAATGATATTATTTAAAATGAAAAAACCCCACAAACATAATGTTTGTGGGGTTTTGCTAAAATTTGGTAAACTTTTAGCGGTCCGGACGGGACTCGAACCCGCGACCCCCTGCGTGACAGGCAGGTATTCTAACCAACTGAACTACCGAACCGTTGCTTTAAGCGGTTGCAAATATACATCGCTTATTTAATTTCGCAAACAAATTTCATTAAAAAAATACTTTTTAATGAAAAAAAATAACAAGGCTAGAAAGAAAGCTAAAATTAGCATTACTAATCAAGCACTTACAAGCTTTTATCAGTTTTCAATTTTAAGGCTCCTATTTTATGAAGCCTCTATTTTTTGCCCTTTTACACATCCAATAAGCACTACTGGTATACGTTTTGATAGCTATCGCTATAAAAAGATTTTCCTTTCGCTGATGTAGGTATTCAAAACGGTCGAAAAATCGCCATTAATATCAACAGGTACATATTTAATTTTATACTGCGCACATTTTAATTTTAGTTGCTGTATATATTCGTTTATTTTTTGCTGATAGGCTTTTTGAATATTTTCGGCATACAAATCTATAGACATCCCCGTTTCAACATCTACAAAACGTTTTGGCGTATTTTCAAATTCAAAAGCTACCTCTTTTTGATAATCAAGTAAATGAAACAAAACTACTTCATGTTTGTTGTATTTTAAATGACGAAGCGCTTCAAATAATTGAGCATCCTCTGTTTCGGTTTGAAACATATCGCTAAACAAGAATAGTAAGCTTCTCCGCTTTAATTTTTCAGCAATTAAATGCAAATAGGTATAGGTCTTGGTTTCTGATGCTGCTCTTTCAGCATTACACACCTCATTTAATTTGGCTAGCAACATTTGATGGTGACGCTCACTACTTTTTTCAGAAGAATAAAAGCTATCTTGGTCCGCATAAATACTCAAACCAACAGCGTCTCTTTGCTTTTTTAAAATATGCATTAAAGCCGCAATCGCTAAAACCCCAAAGCCTATTTTATTTAAATGGGTAATGTCGAGTTTTTTTATTTCAGGATAGTACATAGAAGATGAATTGTCTAAAATCATATGACATCTTAAATTCGTTTCTTCTTCGTAACGTTTCGTATACAACTTATCGGTCTTTGCAAAAAGTTTCCAGTCTATATGCTTCGTACTTTCGCCGTTATTGTAGATTTTATGTTCCGCAAATTCTGCAGAAAAGCCATGAAACGGACTTTTATGAATGCCACTAATAAAACCTTCAACCACTTGGCTTGCTAATAATTCTAAGTTTTGAAATAAGGTAGCGTTGTGTAATTGGGACTGTACATTCATGCCACTAAGATAATTTAAAATAAAATGTATCGCACAAAACAAATACAATTCAATGGTTTTTTGCCATTAAAAAGTTGAATTACTGAAATACGCACACGTATTAAAAGGATAGGCTGTATGGAGTGAAGTTTTAGGAAAAATCCTTTTTAAAAAAAAATAAAAAAACCCTGAAAATCAATAGATAAACAGGGTTTTCAGTACTCAAGGTGGGAATCGAACCCACACATCTTACGATACTGGATTTTGAATCCAGCGTATTTACCGCCAAATTTCCATAAGTTATATTATAATCAACTGATTAGCATATATTTAATTTT
>CAXBCN010000017.1:0-81358 GCA_963974535.1 uncultured Cellulophaga sp. | reverse complement strand
AATCTCTAAAAAATATACTATCTTCAAACTAAGAACCAAACATACGAGCCGAGACGTTGGGCACAAGTAAACTGAAAATGGAAAGTTTATGAAAAATGAGTTAAAATCATTAAATTAGAATATGATTTTAGATACTAAAAGACTTATTGGTTGGATTGTCTTTGTGATTTGCACTTTACTAATTCCGTTTATTGCAATGAGATTTACTGATGAAATAAACTGGGACTTGACCGATTTCTTAATAATGGGAATTGTATTGATCGGAATAGGAATCGCCTATGAAATTGTCTCGATAAAATCAAAAAAAACCACCTATAAAATGGCTTTTGTAATAGGACTTTTGGGTGCCTTTTTGCTATTCTGGGTGAACGGTGCTGTGGGAATTATAGGCAGTGAAAACCAAGATGCCAATCTTTTGTTTGGGGCAGTTTTTTTGGTAGGTCTGGTAGGTGCACTGATTTCTCGATTTAAGGCCAAAGGAATGTCAAAAACTTTATTAGTTGCATCTGTTGTTCAAATGATGGTACCAATGATAGCAATAATTATTTGGCCACCATCAGAAATTTCCTGGTCACCAAGTGTGCCTGGAGTTTTTTTATTAAGCGGATTTTTTGCTTTTCTGTTTTATTTATCGAGCATGCTATTTAAGCGCTCTGCGAACAATCAATTGAATTTGCACTAAACAAATAAAAAACCTGTGCCCAACAAAGTACTGTGGTAAAAAACAAGTAAAATGATATTAATTTTTTTACTAGAATACTTCTATAGGTATCGTCATATATCAATCCTGATTTAGCAATTGCAAAGGCTTGTTTTAAGAGCTTATTACATACCGCAATTAAAGCTAGTTTTTTGCTCTTTCCTTTGGCCACTATGCGCTGATAAATATCTCGACAAGCTTTGTTGTATTTACAAGCATTAAAACTGCAAATAAATAATAAATTACGCAGCTTTTGATTACCTATTTTACTAATTCTACTTCGTCCGTTTACACTACTACCACTCTTTCTAATTACAGTCGTTGAACCTACATATCTGCACAATTCACTGCCGCTTATTAAAAACTCGAAACCGTCCGTTAAAACAACCAGTATTAAGGCTATTTTGTACATACAGCAAGGAGTCTGGTCATTTGGAGGCATTCGGTTTGGTATCACGAATAAATAGGACAATAGGCAGAACGAACTTTCTTTAAGTTACCTATCTGCATAATCAAAATATATTTAAATCCTTTGATAATTCTTTTCGCCTTCCGTTCTAACAATTAATGCTCAAAGGTATAGAATGAAGTTTTAGACAATAGAATCCAAAGAGTTTTAATAGAACAATACTACAAAAACATTGAATATTAAATTGATTCAGCTTAAAACATCAAAATAACCCAAAACATATTAAAGTTTAGTTAAAAATCAAAAACTATGCACAAAGTATGCACAAAACAAGAATATATGGATTTCCACGATTTCTATAAAACAACAAAACCCCTTGTGTTTACAAGGGGTTTTAGGAGTGATGGCACTAGGATTCGAACCTAGGACCGCCTGCTTAGAAGGCAGGTGCTCTATCCAGCTGAGCTATGCCACCAAAACAAATATGTTTTGAGGGTGCAAATATACTGTTTTCAATAAATAATCTGCAATTAAATTTAAAGGAAATTTTAACTTAATTACAATAGCTTCGTTTTGAAAGCATTACCTATTAAAATGTATCAAAAACAGACTCATCTGCCATTGCTAAAATATTTATTTGGCCTTAATAGGGCTACGCGTTTTAACCAATATCAAGCCAAAAATAGTGATGGACGCATTGACAGCAATATTTACGAATCCTAAATCAAAGGCATACTTAGCGAGCAAAAAATCACTTAAAATGAAGGTTAAAATAGGGGCTGCCACACAGATCACCGGTATATACCGATCAATTACCCTAATTTTTGTAAACATGCCAAACATATAGAGTCCTAATAGTGGGCCATAGGTATACCCTGCAACTTTAAAAATTAAGGAAATGACATCGCCTTTACTTCCTGAAAATGCCATAATGATCATGAAAATAACCGTTGAGAAACCCAACAAAACCCAATTCTTTAGTTGGTTACGCTCTTGACTTGACTTATTAGACATCTCTAGAAAATCATAGGTAAACGAAGTGGTTAAGGCTGTTAAGGAAGAATCGACACTAGAAAATGATGCGGCTATTATCCCTAATAGAAAGCAAATTCCGGCAAGGGGTCCTAAATAATTCAGGGCTAAATTAGGAAATAAGGTGTCTGTATTGACCAAATTTCCTGCAGCATCAAGCTCTAGTGCAATTCCGTTTTGCTCTGCATAGATATAAAGTAAAACCCCTAATCCTAAGAATAAAAATTGTGTTAAGGCTAAAATTAGACTATAGGTTAAGGTGTTTTTTTGTGCATCCCATTGTGTTTTACAGGTTAGTGTTTTTTGCATCATATTCTGATCTAACCCAATCATGGCTATAGCTACTAAAATACCTGCAATAAACTGTTTGTAAAAATTATTTCCTGAACCTTCATCCCAATTAAAAATATTAAAATAGGCATGTTCAGTAACTTTCGTTACGGATTCTGAGAATGAAATAGACAGCGATGTGGTAATCGAATAGATAGAGATGACGGCGCCTAGAATTAAAAAGGTAGTTTGTAATGTATCTGTCCAAACAATGGTTTTAATACCCGATTTATTAGTGTACAACCAAACCAAAACCAAGATTATGATTACCGTTAAAAAAAAAGGAATGTTCAACTGATCAAAAAGTGCAAACTGCAAAATTTTGGTAGCCAATAACAGTCGCAAGGCTGCTCCAAAAGATTGCGAAACTAAAAAAAATAAGGAACCCGTTTTATACGATTTTACGCCAAAACGCTCCTTGAGATACCCGTAGATAGATACCAATCTAAGCCTAAAATATAGTGGAATAAGCACAAAGGTTATAAATAAATACCCCACAACGTTTCCTAATATGAACTGAAAGAAATAAAAGTAATTATTGCCGACCATTCCAGGTAGCGATACAAAAGTAACCCCTGAAAGCCCCGCACCTACCATCCCAAAGGCTACTAAAAACCAAGGCGATTGCCTATCTCCCGTAAAGTACGATTCGTCACTTCGGCTTTTTGAAGTGAAATACGATATCCCCATTAGAAGAGCAAAATAAATAATTATAATTCCTAGTACGAGTAGTGGGTTCAAAATGCGGTTGTTTTAAGTAGCGAAAAGTAATCATTTTTTATGATATGGATAAAAAGAACGGAGCTTCAAAAAAATAAAATTAAAATCACCAATGAATATTTGTAGGAATTTTCGGGTTAAAACAAAATACATATACCGCAAGAAACATACCATTCGTCGACAGTAAAGTGCATTTCATCTATACAAATTCATTTGCTATTCCTTAAAAGTACATCTTTGTAGTCTAAATAAAAGGTAATGAATATACTATTTATCGAAGACGATATGATTGAAAGTATGAAGTTTCAAAGAACACTTTCAAAAATCGAATCTAGGCATACCATCATAGAGGCTAAAAATGGGGAACAAGCTATTGATGCCCTTAAGACAAGCGAATCATTACCTGATATAATTCTATTGGATTTAAACATGCCACGAATGAGTGGGATTGAATTTTTAGAAATTTTAAAAGCTGACGAGCAGTATAAATATATTCCTACAATTATTCTTACAACTTCTGAGAATAGAGCTGATTTATTAGAATGTTATCGAATTGGCATTGCTGGCTACGTCATTAAACCCCTAAAATACGAGGATTACGAAAAAAAGTTAACCGCAGTTTTAGCCTACTGGCAAACAAATGAGCTAGTGAAGGCATAGGAAATGTGAGGTTTCACAACATTTTTTTTAGATTAGGTACTAATTTTCTTACTTTTCGCTCAAATTATTTTGAGTATGAAGGGAATTATCTTTACTGATTTTTTAGAAATGGTAGAATCTATGTATGGCCTACAGGTTGTGGACACCATCATAGAGAATTCTGAATTGCCTTCTGAGGGTATTTATACCTCTATCGGTACTTACAGTTTTAACGAGATGCTCAGCCTTATCACCAACTTAAGTGCAGAGGTCAATACACCCGCAAATGATTTAATCTATGCTTTAGGTTTATATCTTTTTGATGGGCTTTCCAAATCACATCCAGAAGTTATTGAAAGTTATAAGTCTCCAATTGGCATGTTGTATGCTATTGAAGACCATATCCATGTACATGTAAAAAAACTGTACCCAGACGCAGAGCTACCCACATTTAAAATACTTGAAAAAACAGACACCTCTATATCTATGATTTACAGCTCTTCCAGGGGTTTGTATCGATTGGCACAAGGGCTTATTGAAAAAACATTTGAACATTTCAATGGAAAATGTACCCTATCTTATGAGGTCTTAAAAGAAGACGGAACGGAAGTTAAATTTGATATGGTACATGATGCATACTAAAAACTATTCTCTAAACAATGCTGAGGTTAACGATGTTTCATTATTAAGAAGAGCATTAGACCGCCAAATAAAAGCAAGAAAACAGGCTGAAAGTATTCTTGAGGTTAAGTCAAAAGAATTATATGATACCATCCACCATTTAAAGCAGGCGAACAACCGACTTGAAAACCATTTAAGCGAAAAATCTTCTGAAATAGATGGTATTTTTATCAATATCATTGATCCTTATGTGGTTATGGACCTGTTAGGGAACGTGATTAAAATGAATGATGCTGCAAAAAAATTCCTAGGTTTTGATACCAATACAGAACCCATAAATTTAAGCGCTCTTGTTCATGAAGATTATATTGAATATACCTATGAATCTTTTAAAAAATTGATGGAAGTGGGCTCCATAAAAAAATACCGTCCAAAACTAACTTTAAGATGTGGTACTGAAAAGTTTGTGGAAATTAACGGCTCTTTGATTTATGACAAAAACAGGCAGCCTATCGGTGCTCAGGGAGTTATTAGAGATATTAGTGAAGAAACCAAAATAAAACAACTATTAGCCGAACAAAAAAAACAACTTGATATTATTTTTGAAAACTCTTCCTTAGGTATTGTACTTACTGATACCAATGAAAAAATAATTAAAGCTAACCATGCGTTTCTGGACTTGGTTGGGTATCCTATAAATGAAATAAAGAAATATACCCTTGATCATATTTCAGATAGTGGAGACATTGACCTGGAAAAATCTTTAAATGATAAGATGAATAAAGGGGAGATAGACCACTTTTCTATCATAAAAAAATACAGTAAAAAAGATGGTACTATTCTTTCTGGAAAAACAACCATTAGTGCGGTTAAAACAGCTCATGGAGTAATCGACTATCGAGTGGCCTTAATTGAAGACATTTCGAATGAATTAAAAGCGGAAGAACAGTTAAAAGCATCTGAAGATCGCTTATCCTCGTTAATTGCCAACTTAAATACTGGAATTTTAGTTGAAGATCAAGATCGAAAAATTGCCTTGACGAATAAAATATTCTGTGATATATTTAACATATTTATCCCACCAGAACGACTAAAAGGATTTAATTGTTCGAAAGCCATTGACAACTCAAAAGTACTTTTCAAAAATCCTGAAAAAACAATAGAGCGTGTCAATAAAATTGTTGAAGAAAAAAAACTTGTTCTTGGGGATATTCTTGAAATGGTCGATGGTCGCATTTTACAACGCGATTATATTCCAGTTTTTAAAAACAATGTTTACAATGGGCATCTTTGGGCCTATACCGATATTACCATTTCCAGAAATTATAAAAACAATTTAGAGCAGCAAAAAGAAAAGTACAGCAGCATTATTGCCAACATGAATTTAGGCCTAGTGGAAGTAGATACTGATGACGTAATACAATTGGTCAATCAAAGCTTTTGTACCTTAAGTGGCTATAGTGAAGATCAGCTTGTTAATAAAAAAGCATTAGACGTTATCAACGTATTAAATAAAAATGTTGTTGAAGAGAAAACAGAAAGAAGAATTAATGGAGAATCTGATTCTTACGAAGTAGAGGTTTTACACCCTTCGGGTGAACTGCGATATTGGTTAGTAAGTGGCGCCCCTCGTTACGATGAAAGAGGTAAGGTCATTGGTTCTTTGGGTATTCATTTAGATATTACCAATCAAAAATTATTAGAACTCCAAAAAGAAAAATTAGTACAAGAGCTAGAAACAAGCAACCATAGTTTACAAGAGTATGCACATATTGTGTCTCACGATTTAAAATCACCGCTACGAAGCATCAGTGCCTTATCAAGTTGGTTAAACGACGATTATAAAAATGTTTTGGACGAAGCTGGAAAAAACAATTTGGCGATGATGCAAGAAAAAGTTGAAGCTATGGATAATTTAATCGATGGTATTTTAAAATACTCTACCATTAGTAGTGAAACTATGGCCACAACGAATGTCAACGTCAATGAAGTGATATCAGAAATTACAGATATCATTTTTATACCGGATCACGTTCAAATAAAAATCACCAGTGAGCTGCCTGTTGTCATTGCTGATAAAACAAAAATTCATCAATTATTTCAAAACATTCTAAGTAATGCTGTTGTTCATATTGAAAGAGATAAGGGACTCGTGGAGATCGGCTGTATGGAAACAAGCACACATTGGGAATTTAGTATTAAAGATAACGGTGTAGGTATTCCTAAAGAATATCATGAGAAAATATTTAAGATTTTCCAGTCTGTTGGCAATAAAGAAAGGTCTACAGGCATTGGCTTATCTATCGTGAAAAAAATAATTGATCTTTATCAAGGTAAAATTTGGTTAGAAAGTGAAATTGGTGTTGGCACAACCTTTTTCTTTACCTTAAAAAAATAAAAATGAAAACAGTTCAAGCGATCAAAGAAAAGGGGAAAGAATGGCATTTCACTTCAGAAAAAATCGATTTAAAAAATCCGTTAATTCTCGTGTTTGGCAATAGGTTTTCATTAGAGTCTCCGACAATTTATGATGAATTAAAAGCAATGTTTCCTATAGGAAATATTGTTTTTGGATCAACATCTGGAGAAATTTTAGGGGAAAATGTCTACGATGAAAGTATTACCTTAACTGCTATAGAATTCGAAAAAAGTCAATATCGCATTCATTCTGAAAATATTCATGATTTTGAAAACAATTCTGAAAAATTAGGAGCAGCACTAAACGATAAGTTTTCAAAAGAAGGCTTAAAACATTTATTCATTGTATCTGATGGAAATTTGGTAAATGGTAGTGCGCTTATTCATGGTTTAGAAAAAAATTGTCCAGATAACATTACCATTACTGGTGGTTTATGTGGCGATGATGCTCGGTTTGAAAAAACCTTAGCTTCCTATAATTCAAACCCTAAATCTGGCGAAATTGTAGCCGTAGGATTATATGGTGACCATTTAGAAATAACCTATGCTAATTATGGCGGTTGGAGTGCTTTTGGTCCTATTCGTAACATTACAAAATCTAGAGAGAATGTCTTATACGAATTAGATGGCAAACCAGCTCTAGACTTATATAAAAAGTACTTAGGTGATAAATCTAATGAATTGCCACAAGCAGCCCTATTATATCCCCTCAATTTGCGTGTAAAAGGCAGTAATGAGACCGTTGTACGCACTATTTTAAATATAGACGAAAAAGAGAATACCATGATATTGGCAGGTGATGTGCCGGAAGGTTCAACAGTACAATTAATGATGTCTACGGTTGATGATATTGTCGAAGGAGCATCTAAAGCTGCAATGTATGCCATGCGCCATCGAATAAAAAAACCTGAACTTGCTTTACTCGTAAGTTGTATAGGTCGAAAATTGGTCATGAACCAACGAACGGAAGAAGAAATAGAAGAGGTGATTGAAGCAATTGGTAGTCAGGCGATAACTGCTGGTTTTTACTCTTATGGAGAATTATCTCCTTTTTCTAATCAAATAGGGTGTAAACTGCACAACCAAACCATGACTTTAACACTTATCAGCGAATAATGCACTCACTTTTAAAAAGACAAGTACGCAAATATTTACCTGAGAATTTAAATGATTCTGAGGAAATAAATGTTTTTTTAGAGGCAATTGATAAATCGTATTCGGACTATGATGATAAAGCAAATATGGTACAAAGGGCCATGAATTTAAGTTCCGATGAGCTTTTTCAAGCCAATAAGGCCTTGCGTGTAGAAGCAGAGAGTCAACGTAAGATTTTAAATATATTAGAAAAGGCCATTGAGGTATTAAATAGTTCTAACGACCAAGAGAAGAATTCAGGGAAATCGAAAGAAATATTAGAAATCGATGCTTTAGAATTAGCTGCAAAAATAGAGAATCAAGCGCATGAGGTGGTCAAAATGACGGCAGAAAAGAACAGCATGTTGAAAAATTTAGAGCGTCAAAATTCAGCTTTAAATAATTATGCGCATATGGTATCTCATGATCTTAAATCCCCTATTCGCAATATCAACGCATTAATGTGCTGGATTTTGGATGAGGAAAAAGATAAATTTTCCGAATCAAGCAAAGAAAATTGCAAACTAGTCTCGCAAAATATTGAAAAAATTGATGCGCTTATTAATGGTATTTTAAAGCATGCTGTAATTGATTCATTAGAAGAAGAAAAGGTTAGTTTAGACTTAAATAAACTTATTGAGGAAATAAAAAATACGATTTATTTTCCGGAAACAACTCAAATCAACATCGCAAGTTCCCTCCCAACAATACTTGCAGAAAAATATAAAATTGAACAGCTTTTCAAAAATTTAATAACGAATGCTATTGCAGCAACGGAGCATAAAGACCATGGGCTAATTACTATTGCAGTGATCGAAGATGCTAATTTTTGGAAATTTTCCGTTACGGATAACGGTAGTGGTATTGCCGATAAGCATAAGGAGACTATCTTCCATATGTTTAAAAAATTAGAAAATAATTCTAGTGCTACTGGAATAGGACTTGCTTTGGTTAAAAAAGTAGTAAATATTTATGAAGGTGATGTTTGGCTAGAATCAAAAGAGCATGTAGGAACTACCTTCTTTTTTACCTTAAAAAAATAACATGAAACAAGAACCCAACTTAGTCTATATAAAAGAACTTTCGGCGGGCGACATCGCCTTTGAACAAAAATTTATCAATGTATTAAAGGAAGAAATTCCCCTAGAAAAAGAAGAATACTTAAAAAGTGTACGAGAAAAAAATTTTAAAAGAACAGGTGATCTGGTGCATAAAGTAAAGCATAAACTAAGTATTCTTGGTTTAACCGAAGATTATAAATTAGCAGTGAGTTTCGAAGCGGCCTTAAATCAAAAGGATGATGCCTTAAAAGAAACTTTTTCAGCTATCTTAGACAAAATTGACACCTATTGTAAAACCTTATAAAACAAAAAGATGAAGTGTATTATTGTAGATGATGAAGCTATGGCTAGAGTTATTGTCGAACAACTGTGTTCAAAAATTCCAGATTTAGAGGTTGTTGATTCATTTTCTAACGCAATGGATGCTATCAAATTTTTAAATCAACAGCAAGTAGACGTTATTTTTTTAGACATACACATGCCTGGTTTTACAGGTATAGATTTTGTTCAAACCCTTAAAAACCCACCAAGAATTGTACTGACCACATCAGATACCAATTTTGCGATTGAAGCTTATGAGTACGAAACCATTGTAGATTATTTGGTAAAACCTATAAGCCAAGAGCGTTTCGATAAATCAATTATAAAAGTAAAAAAGTCTATTGAAGTAGCTCTTAAAACAAGTTCTCCTCAGCACGAAAACAATAGTACTTCAAATTTAGGTGACGAGTTATACATCAATATTGACCGAAGATTAATTAAATTAAAATTCAATGAAATACTTTTTATTGAAGCGAAGGGAGATTACATCGAAGTAAAAACAGATAAAAAGGAATATCGCGTGCATAATACCTTAAAAAATATAAAAGATAAACTTCCTGAAAGCATCTACCTTCAGATTCACCGTTCTTTTATTATTAATTTTACTAAAATTATTGATATTGAAGATAATAGTGTGCTCATAGAAAAAAGTGTAATACCCATCAGTAGGTCAAACAGGCCAGAACTTATGAGAAGATTAAATTTATTGTAATTTTAATGGTGCTTTGTAAAAAGTTCCACCGAAAAAAACTAGAAAAAAAGTAAAAAAATGGATATTAATCCTACAACAATAAAAGATTGTTTCGAAATTATTCCACAAGTGTTCAAAGATGAAAGAGGCTACTTTTTTGAAAGTTTTAACCATCAAAAATTAGAAGAAGCTATTCAGCAAAAAATAAATTTTGTTCAAGACAATCAATCCTATTCTTACAAAGGGGTGCTGAGAGGTCTACATTTTCAAAAAGGGGAACATGCCCAAGCCAAATTAGTCCGCGTTTTAGACGGTATCGTCCTTGATGTTGTTGTTGATATTCGAAAAAATTCTGCCACCTATGGTAAAATTCATAGCACTGTGTTATCTCAAAAAAATCGAAAACAACTCTTTATTCCAAAAGGTTGTGCCCATGGTTTTGTAACCTTAAGTAAAACGGCTATTTTCTTTTACAAATGCGATAATTATTACCATAAAAATTCGGAAGCTGGCATTATTTACAACGATAGGTCCTTACAAATAGATTGGCAATTACCTGAAAGCGATTTAATTATTTCTGATAAAGATAAAGTTCTACCTTTGTTTAAAGAACTAAACTACGCGCATTAATCAGTTATAGTACAACACATGAGTAAAATTTTGGTCACGGGTGCCAACGGACAATTAGGACAGTGTATTAAAGAGCTTTCAATAGCCATAGATCCTGAGAACACCTATCTATTTAAATCATCCAAGGATCTTGATATTACAGATGATAAACAGGTACAAGAAGCATTTGCCTCAGAAAATTTTGATTTTTGTATTAATTGTGCAGCCTATACCAATGTCGATAAGGCTGAAAGTGACACTCAAAATGCTGTAAACGTCAATAGTATTGGCGCACAAAATTTAGCTAGCGCATGCCGGCAAACAAATACTACTTTACTACATATTTCTACAGATTTTGTATTTGATGGCGCAAAGAATTCTCCCTACATAGAAACGGACAAAACTGCACCCCTTAGTGTTTACGGGAATACAAAATGTGTTGGTGAAACAGAAATTCTTAAAAATGCCCCAAAATCATATATCATTAGAACCTCTTGGTTATACTCGGAATACGGACATAATTTTATGAAAACTATGATTCGATTCGGGAGCGAAAAGGATACTTTATCGGTCATCAACGACCAAACTGGAACGCCAACCTATGCCAAAGATTTGGCTGAAGTTCTCATTAAAATTATCCAGAAAAAACCAATCCCTTACGGCATTTATCATTACAGTAATGAAGGTACTGCCACCTGGTTCGATTTTGCAAAGGCTATTTTTGAAATCACCAAGAGCACCATTCAACTGCATCCGATAGTAACAGAGGCCTATCCGCTACCTGCAAAACGACCTAAATATAGTGTTTTGAATAGCTCTAAAATAAAACAAGCCTTAGGTCTCGAAATTCCAGCATGGCAGGTTAGTCTAAAAAAAGCCATCAGGGCTTTATCGTAAAGGCGCTTCTCATGTAAAAGAAATACTCTTTGATTATTTTTTTGGGTACAAGACCTTCTTTAACCATCATTTTAAGGCATAAAAAAAGCGGTCTTATCAGGACCGCTTTAGCATTGTTACTTTTCTATCACTCGGATAGCGTAATTGTAAATACGTTCAAATTGTTCTTTTAGACCCATATCACTATTATCAAATTCAATAGCATCTTCGGCCAATTTTAAGGGAGAAAACTCTCTATGAGTATCTAAGTAATCTCGATGTTCCACATTTTTTAAAACTTCCGAAAATGTTACGTTTTCGCCCTTATCGATAAGTTCTTTATACCTTCTTGTGGCTCTTTTCTCGGATGAAGCTGTCATAAATAACTTTAGCTCTGCATCAGGCAAAACCACAGTTCCGATATCCCTACCGTCCATGACAACACCTTTTTCTTTGCCCATTTGTTTTTGAATATCCACGAGCTTATACCTAACTTGTTCAATAGCAGCTATTTCACTAACCTTTCTAGAAACTGCTAAGGTTCTAATTTCATCTTCAACGTTCTCATTGTTCAAGTACATTTCTGAAAATTCTAAGGCTTCATTATACACAAATTTTAAATTTAATTTAGGTAGCAATTTTACCAAGGCTTCTGGATTATCTTGAGCTCCACCGATAAAACCATTTCTAATGGCAAAAAGGGTCACGGCTCTATACATAGCGCCAGTATCAATATAAATATACCCCAAAGCTTTTGCCAATTGTTTCGCAATGGTACTTTTTCCTGTGGACGAGTATCCATCTATAGCGATCGTAATTTTCTTCATGTAAAACTAAATTAACTTAAAAATAAACAATTAAAACTGAAGTTAAAATGACTTCATGATAACTTTTTTGCGTTTTTAACGCGCTGATTGGTTAAAGCCACTTCAATAACTTCATGCATTTCAGAAACATAATGAAAGCTAAGGCCTTTTAAATAATCTTCCTTAATTTCTAAAATATCTCGCTTATTTTCTACACAAAGAATAATCTCTTTAATACGAGCGCGTTTCGCTGCTAATATTTTTTCTTTTATGCCACCAACAGGTAAAACTTTTCCTCTCAAGGTAATTTCCCCAGTCATCGCTAAGCTCTTCTTCACTTTCTTCTGAGTAAACAAAGATACCAAAGAGGTAAGCATGGTAATCCCTGCACTTGGTCCGTCTTTCGGCGTTGCGCCTTCAGGAACATGAATATGTACATTGTACTTTTCAAAAACACTAGGTTCTATTCCGAAATGATCAGCATTAGATTTTATATATTCCATCGCAATGGTGGCCGATTCTTTCATGACCTTACCTAAATTACCAGTAATCGTCAGCGTGCCTTTCCCTTTAGATAAGATCGACTCTATAAATAAAATATCCCCGCCTACGCTTGTCCATGCTAAACCAGTGACAACACCCGCAACATCGTTATTTTCATATTTATCACGTTCCATTTTTGGAGCACCTAACACTTTTTCAATGATTTCGTTTGAGGCTTTAATATCGTACTCCTCCTCTATGGCAATAGATTTTGCCGCATAACGCACCATTTTTGCTAATTGCTTTTCTAGAGAACGCACCCCAGATTCTCGGGTATAGCCTTCCACAATTTTCTCTAATTGTGCCTTCCCTATTTTCAAGTGCTTATCAGTTAATCCGTGTTCTTTAAGTTGCTTAGGAAGTAAATGTCTTTTTGCAATTTCTACTTTCTCTTCAATCGTATACCCTGTTACATTAATAATTTCCATACGGTCACGCAAAGCAGGTTGAATGGAGCTTAAATTATTAGCGGTAGCGACAAACATCACCTTAGAAAGGTCATAGCCCATTTCTAAGAAATTATCATGAAACTCGCTATTTTGTTCTGGGTCTAAAACCTCAAGCATGGCAGACGAAGGGTCTCCCTGATTGCTATTCGATAGTTTATCAATTTCATCTAAAATAAAAACAGGGTTGCTTGTTCCGGCCTTTTTTAAACTTTGAATAATTCGACCTGGCATAGCGCCTATGTATGTTTTTCTGTGACCGCGAATTTCAGCCTCATCACGCATACCACCTAATGACATCCGAACATATTCTCTACCTAAAGCTTCAGCAATAGACTTTCCCAACGATGTTTTACCAACCCCTGGAGGTCCGTAAAAACACAAAATAGGTGATTTCATATCATTGCGAAGCTTTAAAACCGCTAGATATTCAATAATTCTGCGCTTAACATCTTCTAAACCATAATGATCTCTGTCTAATATTTTCTGGGCGCGTTTTAAATCGAACTTATCTTTTGAAAATTCGTTCCATGGTAACTCTAAAAATAATTCTAAGTAATTACGTTGAATGCTATATTCGGCAACTTGCGGATTCATACGTTGCATTTTAGAAAGTTCTTTCGTAAAATGCTCTTTTACTTTTTTACCCCATTTTTTCTTTTTCGCCTTTTCCCGCATTTCATCAACCTCTTCTTCATAGGAAGCACCACCTAGTTCTTCTTGAATGGTTTTCATTTGTTGATGTAGAAAATACTCTCGTTGCTGCTGGTCTAGATCACTGCGTACTTTAGACTGAATATCGTTTTTAAGTTCCAATTTTTGCAACTCAACATTCATATATTTTAGCATGGCTAAGGCACGTTCCTGTAAACTAACAATTTCTAATAGCTCTTGCTTTTCTTGTACCCCAACACTTAAGTTTGAGGATACAAAATTGATTAAAAAACTATCACTCTGAATGTTTTTTATGGCAAAAGAGGCATCACTTGGAATGTTTGGATTATTCTTTATAATGGTTAATGCCAATTCTTTTACAGATTCAATAATTGCAGCAAATTCGGGATTCATTGGCTCTGGACGTTCTTCGCTGGCTTCTCGAATGGTAGCCGTCATATACGGTTTTTCAGTAAGCACTTCGGCTACCTCAAATCGTTTTTTACCCTGTATAATAACCGTTGTGTTCCCATCAGGCATTTGTAAAACCCGCAGAATACGCGCAACCGTACCCAAGGTATTAATATCAGCAACCCCTGGTTCTTCAACATCAGCGTCTTTTTGTGAAACTACGCCAATCACTTTTGTTCCGTTATTAGCATCTTTAATCAAGGCGATAGAAGAGTCTCTCCCTGCTGTAATAGGAATAACAACCCCAGGAAACAATACCGTGTTCCGCAAAGGAAGGATTGGTAATGTTTCTGGTAATTTCTCGCTGTTCATTTCCTCTTCATCTTCCGCTGTTAATAATGGAATAAGTTCAGCGTCCTCATCCATTCCTTGTAACGACATATTGTCAAAATTTGAAAATTTAGAATTTCCCATAGCTATATTTCAGTCATTCTGTCACCGTGGTGCAGATTTCTTATTAGTAATTAAATTGTACTTCGTATTGCTCAGCCACCGTAATTCGTAACAGTAGTGCACTACCTAAATATTTTATACCCTACAAAGGGCAATTCTTATGCCAACAAATAAAAAAAATTCTAAAAAAAGTGTAACATTAGCTAAATTGAATCATCATTACTACCAAACAACCACTTTTTGAGCCACAAAAAAGAACATATTGAAGAGTTATTGCTATTGTGTTTGCAAGGAAATCATAGCGCCCAACTTGAAGTGTACAATCGGTATTATAAAGCTATGTACAATACTGCAATACGCATCGTAAAAGATAGTTTTGTTGCAGAAGACATTATGCAAGAATCATTTTTGAACGCTTTTACTAAGTTAGCCACTTTTAAAGCTGAAGTAACTTTTGGTGCCTGGTTAAAACGTATTGTTATCAACAACAGTATTTACCACTACCGGAAACAGCAGAAAAAAAATGAAGTTGCATTAGAAGATGTATTGTATAAGGTTGAAGACAATGACGGAATTGCTTCCGATGATGTGTTTACAGAACTAAAGGCTCAAAAAGTGCTGGAAACCATGAAACAATTGAAAGACAATTACAGAGTTTCTTTGACCTTATTTTTGATTGAAGGCTACGATTATGAAGAAATAAGTGATATTATGAATATCAGTTATGCCAATTGCAGAACTACTATTTCTAGGGCGAAAGAAAGCCTACGACAAAAAGTATTAAGGGCTGAATGTCCTTAAAAAAAATAGCTTATGCAAATGGGTAGCTGCTTCATAGTTTTTGTTCATTGTTAATTAAAATGCGTATGAAAAAAGATAGTATAGATACCTTGTTTAAAAATCTTAAAGATTCTTTTGATCTTGAGAATCCTGAAGAAGGGCATGAATTGCGATTTTTAGATAAATTGAAGTCTCAAAAAGAGCCTGTTAGCCCTGTTAGAAAAAAAAGCTACGCTTTTGTCTCAATTGCTGCATCGTTAGTGATCTTACTTGGTTTGACTGTTCTTTATTTTTATTCGAACCCTTCTGTAGACCAACAAGTGGTTAGCATATCGCCTGAAATTTCTAAAACAGAATTTTACTTTGCGAATGTTATTCAGCAAGAAATAAACAAATTACAAAACGAGAATACGCCAGCAACAAAAAAAATCATTGAAGACACGATGAAACAACTTATCACCTTGGAAAAAGATTATGGTAAACTTGAAAAAGACCTCATTAATGGAGGGAATAGCAAGTTTATTTTAAGTGCGATGATTACAAATTTTCAAACTAGAATAGATTTATTAGCAGATGTGCTACAACAAATTGATGAAATTAAAAAAATACAACATGAAAAAGCAATTATATAACTATTCCCTTTTATTACTTTTAATAGTACCTATAAGCCTATTTGCCCATACAGGTTTACAAGGTAAACACACCAAAGAAAAAGCTATAAAGAAAGAATATGCTGTGAATGCTGATGCCCTACTTAAGGTTAGTAACAGCTATGGAAACCTGAATATCACTTCCTGGAATCAAGACCGGGTAGTCATCGAAGTATCCATTAAAGTCAATGGAAATAACGAAGATAAAGTACAGCAAAAATTAGATGAAATAACGGTTGCGTTTGAAGCCAACAACAGTATGGTATCGGCTAGAACTATTTTTAACAACAACAAAAGTAGTTGGAACTGGAATTGGGGTTCTAATAACAATGTCAACATGCAAATAGACTACAACATAAAAGTACCTATAAAAAATAGTGTGCATTTGAATAATGATTATGGCAGTATAATTCTTGACCGTATTGACGGTCATGCTAAAATTTCATGTGATTATGGTCGCTTAGAAATTGGAGAATTACATGGCAGAAACAACGAATTGAACTTTGATTACACCTCTAAATCAACCATTGGCTACATTAATAGTGGAAAAATATCAGCAGACTACTCTAGTTTTACGATCGAAAAAGCTGGTAATTTAGAAATAAACGCTGATTACACCAATTCAACGATTCGCCATATGGAAAATTTATCTTACTCCTGTGATTATGGTAAAATTGATATTGGTTCTGTGAATAATCTAGAAGGCAACGGCGATTACATCAACGTCATAGCAGCAACTGTACATGGAAATGTGGCGATAAACTCAGATTACGGCGGAATTCAAATAGGACAGATGGCTGTAGATGCAGGAAATGTAAGTATTAAAAGTGATTATACGGGAATCAAAATAGGATATCACCCAGACTATCAGTTTACTTTTGAAATAAATACCGAATATGCAGGCTTCACCGGTAAAGAAAATTTTGAATTGACAATGAGTCGTGAAAAATCGAGCGAAAAATACTATAAAGGATTTTACGGAAATGCAAATGCTAAGAATACCATTACTATTTCTAGTGAATATGGTGGCATTACAATGACAAAAAAATAAAAGAACCAACACTAAAACCTAAGCCATGAAAAATTTAGCACTAGTAACGCTTACACTTTTACTTTTTACCTCTTGCAATGCGCAATGGGGAAATAAAATTAAAGGCAACGGAAACATCACTACCATAGAACGGTCGGTTGGCAACTACGATGCCCTTGATATGACTGGTTTTTTCGATGTTGAATTTATCGATGGCAAGAAAGGTGCTTTAACCCTTACAGGGGAAGAAAATTTATTAGCCTACATTGTCACAGAAGTAAAAGACGGGAAATTAATTTTAAAAACTAAAAAGGGCTATAACTTACAAACATCAAAAAGGGCAGGCATTAAAATCACGGTTCCTGTCGAAGAAATTAATGCTGTTTATTTATCCGGTTCCGGTGATATTACTTCTCAGACCACACTAAGAAGTGATTCGTTCAGTACCTCCATTTCTGGCTCAGGAGACATTAGCCTAGACCTTGAAGTACTTGATTTAAAAACCACGATCTCAGGCTCAGGAGATATTGATGTATCCGGTACTTCAGAACGTTTTGATGTTTCTATTTCAGGCTCTGGAGATATTGGTGCCTACAACTTAATAGCCAAAGAAGTTAGTGTACAAATTTTAGGTTCTGGTGATGTAGAGGTCACAGCCACAGAAAATTTCAAGGCACGAATTTCTGGCTCTGGAGATATCAATTACCGCGGTAATCCTTCAAAAATAGACACAAAAAATTCGGGTTCAGGAGCTATTAGCAAGGGGAGGCCATAGCCTGCAAAGGTGGCATTTAGGTCCCTTCTAATGAATTGATTCAGATATACTTTTAGGTTTTGTTGTATTTTGAATTTAAAAGTTATTTTATGATTTAGTATCAAATTTATCCATGGCGAGCTTAAGTTTCTTGCCATTCTTTTACAGGATCTTTAGGAACTCTAAATAATAAAATGATACCGACTAAAAAGAAAACAAACAAAAACAAAATAGCATAACGCATACTACTGATTTGATCTACTACAGCGAAAATGACCATTCCGATAACAATCCCAATTTTTTCTGCAACATCATAAAAACTAAAATAAGAGGTAGTGTCTTCTGTTTCTGGTAAAAATTTTGAATAGGTTGAGCGTCCCAAAGATTGCACTCCCCCCATCACTAGGCCGACTAAACTTGCTGCAATATAAAACTGCATAGGGCTTACCATAAAAAAAGCATAAAAGCACAGGCAAAGCCAAACAAAATTAACGGCTATTAAGGTGTTGATATTTCCGAATTTGGCAGATGCTCTTGAGGTGACAAAGGCTCCTACAACAGCTACTAACTGAATAACCAAAATACTGAGTATTAAGCCTGTTGTTTTCTCGGCATCTGTTGCCCAGCTTATTTCTTTTTCACCAAAATAAACAGCCATTAACATAATGGTTTGTACGGCCATACTAAACACAAAAAAGGCCCCCAAATAGCGCTTAAGTCGAACATTAGTTTTGAGGACACGCCAAACAGCGAGCAATTCTTTTAAACCATTCAAAACAACATTTCTAGTGACCTTCGCACCCGTTGACACCCCCTTTGGTAAAATATAAAAGGTATACTGACTAAATAACACCCACCATAATCCCACCGTGATAAAAGCTATTTTCATGGCTTCAATTTTTGCTTGATTAAGTGACGCTTCGGTTGTTCCTATATCAAAACCAAACCACTGTGGATACATTACCATGGCTAAATTTAAAACTAAGAGCAATACGCTCCCTATATAGCCTAATGAAAAACCTTTGGCGCTTATCGTATCTTGTTGGTGTTCAAAAGCGATATCAGGTAAGTACGAGTTGTAAAATACAAGGCTACCCCAATACCCAATTAAACCCATAAAGTAAAACAACATGCTGATATGAATATGTTCTAAACTAAACCAATACAAGCCAATACAGCCTATACTGCCTACGTAGCAAAAGAATTTCATAAATACTTTTTTATTGCCTACATAATCTGCTATTCCTGAAAGTATGGGAGAAAGCACTGCAACAGTTAAAAAGGTAAAAGCGGTGATGATTGAAATTAAAACGGTTGGTTTCATTTGATAGCCAAAAGCAGAAACCAATTGATTTGGGGCTGTAAATAAAGTAGAATAAAATATAGGAAATATAGAGGATGCAATGGTAAGTGTGTAAACAGAATTGGCCCAATCATAAAAGGCCCACGCATTTAATAACTTTTTGCTCCCTTTTTCAGCTTGTATTCTTGGCATAATTTGGTTGTTGGTTTTTTTATAAAGCCTTAGTTTTTGCGTAAACTTTTTTACGGAAATTTTATACGGATCCTGGTTGGTTGTTGCCTTACCTAAGAATAGTAAAGCCGCCTTTTTTCACTTTAAGGCGGCTTTACTATTTTTAGATGATGGTTATGAATACAATTTTTGTTCCTATTTTATTTAAAGGAGGTCACTCCAAATTTAGCCGCTTCTTCTTTAGCTAATGGCGCCCAAGCCGTTAGGTTTGCTATTCTAGTGTCATTTGAAGGGTGCGTACTCATAAATTCTGGTGGCGCTTGTCCACCGCTATTGGCTTTCATTCGTTTCCAAAGTTCAGCGGCTTCATCAGGATTATACCCTGCGATAGCCATAATCTGCAAGCCAATTCTATCAGCTTCAGTTTCATGCCCTCTGCTAAAAGGCAACATCACACCTACCTGCGACCCAATACCATAGGCCTGATTAAAAGTATTTAAGGTTTGTTGGTCTTTGATCAGTACATTACCTGCCACTGCACCTAGTTGCTGAAACGTACTGGCACTCATACGTTGTGCACCATGGTCGGCTAATGCGTGAGCAACCTCATGCCCCATAACAACAGCCACGCCAGTTTCTCCTTGACAAATAGGCAAAATACCAGTATAAAAAACAATTTTACCTCCTGGCATGCACCAAGCGTTTACAGCCTCATCTTGCACCAAATTATATTCCCATTTATAATCCTTTAAATACCCAGGATACCCATTGGCTGTTAACCAACGTTCCGCAGCGGAAGCAATGCGCTGGCCGACAGTTGTAATCATACGTGCCTCTGCAGTGCCAGTAACCGCTTTGTTTTCTGTTAAAAACTGATCATATTGTGCAAATGCCGTTGGAAAAATTTCACTATTAGGGTACATATTCAACATTTTTTTACCCGTAAACGGATTCACCTTACATGCTGATACTCCCAAAAAAATAACGAGAATTAAAATAATTTTTTTCATAGTACGCTCTAAAATAAGTACCAAAGAAATAGCTTCTTTCTTACAGAAAAACCAAAAGCTTTGGATAGGATTAATGTTTATCGTTCGAAATTACAAAAAATTAGGTTCCCAATAATTGAAGCGTGGTAAAATCTTTACTAATCTGTATCGTATTATATTCCATCAGTTTTACATCGTCTAGGCCAACCAACTCATTGTCGACCATAATAGAGGTAATTACAAAGGGTAATCCATGAATTTTTACTTCAAATTTATTATAAGGCGTTATGAATGTGCCATCTTTAAATTGTTGAATAATTAGTTCTTTGGGCTTACCAGTTAATTTAAAATTACGCAGACTATACCTGCCTTTTTTATAATCAAAACCATCCTGTGCATCTTCATAAACCGTTGAATTTTCAATTCCTAATTTATAATACACATTTAAAAACAACTCCTCTATTTGTAATTCTCCAACATATTGTTGAACCGGATATTTAGGAATTATAGCGCCCTCCTTTACAAATAAGGGTATAGCATCAATATCGGCTACTACCCATTTCTCTAGGCCCCCAACCACAAGTTCTTTCGTCCAATAGTTATACCATTTCCCCTTTGGGATGTACATTCTACGCCCTTTTGCATTAGGCTCCTGGATGGGACAAACTAAGATTTGTTCCCCAAAAATAAATTCATCCGTTCTAAAATGTGTTTGTGGATCTTCCTGATCATAAACGACTAGGGAACGTAGCATGGGTAAACCTTCTTTCGAATACTTATAAAACATGGTATATAAATACGGTAATAATTGATACCGTAATTCGATAAATTCCCGTACAATAGTGGTTATTTCTTCTCCAAAAGACCAAGGTTCTTGATCCCCGTGATCACCACTAGAATGAACTCTACAAAAGGGGTGAAAAATTCCCAATTGTACCCATCGCGCAAACAATTCGCCATCGGGTTGTTCTGCGAACCCCCCAATATCGGAACCTACAAAAGAATAGCCGCTTATAGACATTCGTTGCATTTGTACGTTGGCAATCCATAAATGTTCCCAGGTAGCCACGTTATCACCTGTCCATGTACATGCATAGCGCTGCGTACCTGCATAAGCTGCACGTGTGATGACGAAAGGTCTTTTGGGATATACGTGTTTTTTAACACCGCTATAAGTTGCCCTAACCATCTGCATCCCGTACACATTATGTGCTTTACGATGCGTACAAGGGTTACCGTCATAATCATGGCGGGTATCCAAAGGCGCTGTTTTACTAGGTACTTCCATCACGGCAGGTTCATTCATGTCATTCCATACGGCGTGGACACCCAAATCAACCATAAATTCTTTATACAATTCGGCCCACCATTTTCGAACTTCTGGATTTGTAAAGTCTGGGAAATTACATTCGCCAGGCCACACCTTACCATGCATTAACGGACCGTCTCCACGTTTACAGAAATAGTCATTTTCCATGGCTTCTTGATATACCCAATAATCACGATCAATTTTAATTCCGGGATCTATCATGACGACCGTTTTAAAACCATCTTCGGCCAATTCAGAAATCATTCTTTTAGGATTTGGGAAAAGCTTTTTATCCCAAGTAAAACAACGAAACCCATCCATGTAATCAATATCTAAGTACAGACCGTCACAGGGTATTTTTAAATCTCTAAATTTTTTTGCTAATTCTTTTACACGTGCTTCCGGAAAATAACTCCATTTCGACTGTTGAAAGCCAAGAGCCCAAAGTGGAGGAAGCTCAGGCGTACCCGTTAAATTGGTGTATAAACGCACTACTTTCTCCATTTCTGGACCGTATATGAAGTAGTAATTCATTTCACCACCATCAGCCCAAAAGCTAGTGACATTTCTTTTTTCTTGTGCAAAATCAAAATGAGTCTTAAACGTATTGTCAAAGAAAATACCGTAGGCTTTGTTCTCTGTTAAACCCACGTAAAAGGGAATGGCTTTATACAACGGATCTTGATCTTTACCGTAGGCATATTGATCGGTAACCCAATTGCTTATTCTTTTGCCTTTAAGATTTGAGTGTGTGGCTTTATCGCCCATACCATAAAAGCTTTCGCCAGTTTTGGTAATTTTACTCATTTTTACAATATTACCTCCGTACTCGTGATTTTCTTCCCAGTGAAAGCCCAATTCATCTTCAATGATGATATTTCCTTCTGGATCTGAGATTTGAATTCGCATGGTTTTTTTATCCACTAAAACTTTCATCCGAATCGTTTCTATCAAATATTCGGTTTTGGTTTCCGTGACATTCAGTTCATCGTAGCCCCTTAAGCCGTTTTTACTTATGGCATAAGAAAAATCAGGTTCAAAAACATAATCGGTGGCGTACCTGAACCGTACCATACTGTTTCTTAATACTGTTATTTGCAATAAAACTCCGTTAGCAGAAGTGAAATATAATTTATCGGTTTCTTGCTTAAAGTTTACAATTTCATTAGGATAAAGATTTCCCTTGTATTCAAGCTCAGTATTAGTTATCATAAGTTAGTACTTCAAGTGTATTGGCAAAAAAAAGACATTCGATTTGAAAATTAAAAAGAATTTTTAAGGACTTATGAACTATTACGTTGTAGTTCGCATGAATTTATTGTAAAATAACAACTCCTAAAGGCGGTAGTGTTATTTCGACAGAATTTTCATATCCGTGCGATGGTATTTTGCTTATTTTCAAGGCATTATTTAAAGCACCTGAACCGCCATACTCTTTTTGATCCGTATTGAATAGCTCTTTAATTTTTGTTTTTTTAGTAACTCCTATTCTATACGAACTCCTGGTAAGAGGTGTAAAATTACAAATTACTATAAGATCATTTTTTGTATCATGGCCTTTTCGAACATAGGCTAAAACAGAGTTTTCTGCGTCCCCATAATCTATCCATGTAAAGCCTTCTGGGCTAAATTGTTTTTCGTAAAGTGCCGGATTACTTTTGTAAAAGTGGTTTAAATCTTTTACAAGTTTTTGAGTTCCGGAATGAAACTCATATTGTGTTAAATGCCAATCAAGGCTTTCTTGAAAATTCCATTCTGAAGACTGTCCAAATTCGCCACCCATAAATATAAGTTTGGTCCCTGGGTGGGTAAACATGTACCCAAAAAGTAACCTTAAATTTGCAAATTGTTGCCATTCATCGCCAGGCATCCTATAGAGTAGCGACTGTTTGCCATATACGACTTCATCGTGTGAAAAGGGTAGCATAAAGTTTTCCGTAAAAGCATAGGTCATGCTAAAGGTAATATCATTTTGATGGTGTTTTCTATAGATAGGTTCTTTTTTGAAATACGTTAAAGTATCATGCATCCAACCCATCATCCATTTCATTCCAAACCCTAAACCTCCTACATCCACAGCTTTTGAAACCCCAGTAAATGCCGTTGATTCTTCAGCAATAGTTTGTACGCCATCAAAAGTATCGTACACATATTGATTCATTTCTTTCAACAAAGAGATCGCATCTAAGTTTTCGTTACCCCCATAGATATTAGCATCCCATTCGCCATCTTCCCTCGAATAATCTAAGTAAATCATAGAAGCAACCGCATCAACGCGCAAGGCATCCACATGAAATTGATCTAACCAAAATACAGCGTTGCTTATTAAAAAGGAACGCACTTCATTACGGCCATAATTAAAAATTAAACTCTTCCAATCAGGATGGTATCCCTTTTTGCGGTCTGGATGTTCATACAGATGTGAGCCATCAAAAAATCCCAGTCCGTGGGCATCTTCAGGAAAATGAGAAGGTACCCAATCGAGAATAACCCCAATATCGTTTTGATGAAATTTATCGACTAAAACTTTAAATTCTTCTGGAGTACCAAATCTCGAGGTAGGTGCAAAATAACCTGTCAATTGATAGCCCCAAGAGGGATCGTAGGGATATTCCATAATAGGCATAAATTCTACATGTGTAAAATTCATTTCTTTTACGTAGGCCACTAACTCTTCAGCAAAATCTAAATAAGATAAAAATTCATTATTTTTTTTACGTTTCCAAGATCCTAAATGCACTTCGTAAACAGAATAAGGCTTATCTAAACCATTTTTATCTTTACGATAGCCCATCCAATCTTTGTCTTGCCAAGCATAGTCCCCATCCCAAACAACAGAGCCTGTTTTTGGCGGATGCTCACAATAGCGGGCAAAAGGATCCGCTTTTTCTGTCCGAATTCCAAAATTTGAAGAACCAATATTGTATTTGTAAAGAGAACCTTTAGAAACCTCAGGAATAAAACCTTCCCAAATACCACTTTCATCCCAACGTACATGAAGTTCATGCAGGCCTACTTTCCAATGGTTAAAGTCCCCTATTACACTGACATCATTAGCAGATGGCGCCCAAACGGCAAAATAAGTTCCATGAACTCCATTTAATGTTATGGGGTGAGATCCTAATTTTTCATATAGCTTATAATGCTTTCCAGCTTTAAATAATTCAATATCAAATGCTGAAAATAAACTATGTGGTTCTACTTTTGCCATATATACTCTTATTTACTGCAATATAATCAAGTTTGAATAATACTTGGCGGTTTCATTCGTTTGTTTTAAAAATAGTAACTATTTTAAAAATAACAAAAAGTGGAACGCTTTTTGTTTGGTACTAAAACAAATACCATAATACTAAACCCTTCATAAACTCTTAAAAACAATAATTATGAAAAAAATTACATTATTCGGAATATTTTTAGCTGTATTTGCTATCTCCTGCGAAGGACCCATGGGACCTCCTGGTTTTGATGGATTAGATGGTTTAGATGCAGAAATTGGCAAAACCTACGAGCTTGCAAATGTTAATTTTGCTGTGGGCACCAATACGGTACGTTATACATTTCCTGAAAACATCATTGATGGCGATGCGGTACTGGTTTATCGTTTAGAAGCTGTTGATGATGGCTTAGACATTTGGGAACCGCTACCTACAGCTACCATATTTTTTGATGATGGAGGCTTTCTACAATACCGATTTAATTACACACTGGGTGATGTAGATATCATTATCGAAAGTGATGATTTATCCCTAATTGACAATGAATTTATGTTAAATCAGGTATTTAGAATTATTGTGCTGCCTTCTGATTTAATTAGTGGCCTAGACACGAATAATATGTATAACCTGTTAGATCAATTAAGTTTAGACAAAAACAACTTTAAAACATTAGACATCGGTACTGTAGAATAATCGTTGTTTACACCCTTATACACATCCCGTTGTTCAAGAACAATGGGATTTTTTTTGCCTTAGCCGAAACTAAGTTCTGAGATTGCGTATGGATTTTTATCATTTTAAGCCTGTTCAATGGTATTCCTATGCTGCGAAATGTAGCTAAGCAAGGCCATTCATAGCGCGTTTTGTGCTTTTAAACTTGGATTCACCAAACTTTATAAATTCTTTAACGCCTTAGAAATAAATACCTCCGTACTTTGTAACAGAAGAAAATTATAAAAAATTAAGCTATGATTAAAAAGTTATTTTTTGGGATTGCAATTATTGTAAGTGGTTGCAAAGGTGTTTCGCAAGAAAAGCAAGTAGCCATGAATGACGCTAACAAACAACAAGAAAATTTTAAGATTGTTAAAACTGAAAAAGAATGGCGTGAACAATTAAGCGATATCGAGTTTTTTGTTCTGCGGGAAGAAGGTACGGAAAGAGCTTTTTCGAGCGACTTACTTAAAAATCAAGGGGCAGGCACCTATACCTGTGCCGCTTGCGGTACCCCACTCTTTAAAAGCGAACATAAGTTCGACTCTGGCACTGGATGGCCTAGTTTTGATCGAGAAATTGAAGGAAATGTTGGCTTTGACGTAGATTATAAAATTGGCTACGAACGTACAGAAGAATATTGTGCCAGTTGTGGTGGGCATTTAGGTCATGTTTTTAATGACGGCCCAAAAGCAACTACAGGAAAGAGACACTGTATAAACGGGGCAGCTTTAAACTTTGTGCCTGCTAAGAAATAAAGTTAAAAAAATCGAAGATTTTAGTGAATCCCTAAGATTCCTGGTTTTTTAAAAGAGGTGAGTGCAAATGCAAAGCCACAGCGAAGAGGGAGTGCTTGTAATGCCATTGAGAGTACTTATGGTCTTTAAAGATTTCGCTTAACCATCTTTTATAGGTGCATTTTAGCAAAACAAATTTCAACCCCATTAGACGGCCTTCATCTAATGGGGTTCTTTTGTTTGAAGCCCATTGGAAAAAAAAATTAAGGAATAGCTTTAGGATACTAGGCAGCCATACCCGTGCTATTTAAACGCCTCTGCCTTGAGAATATAAATATTTTGAACAGGCCAATCGCCCTGCTCTACCGGCTGGTTGCTAATAAAGTCTACAACATCCATTCCCTGAATTACCTTGCCAAAGGGAGTATAATTTTTATCTAAATGATACGAACCTGGCCTTGTAACCACGATAAAGAATTCGAATGGTGATGCCAATTTATGTGGATTGTCTAATTCGCTGCTGGGCATGGATAAAGTACCGCGGTCATGCCTATATCCTTTTTTGGTATCAGGTGGTAATAAGTACCTGCCAATAGCCTGGCGTTTTTGGCCGGTTTCTATATTATCTGCATTACCCCCTTGAATAATAAAATCTTTTACCACTCTATGAAACATGGTATTGTCAAAGTACCCTTTTTTTGTTAAGTATATAAAGTTGGCTCTGTGATATGGAACATTGTCATATAATTGCAAGGTAAAGCTGCCTAAATTAGTGGTGATTTTAACCTTATCTTCTATTAGATCTTTTTCATATTCAAAGAAGAAAGGAATTACATTTTCTTCGGTTAGTACAAATTCTTCACGTTTAACGTCAGGAACTATCGTATCTATTTTTATGCTGTCTTTTAAACTTTCTGGTTCAGGCTTCACTTCTTTTACTTTGCTTGGTTTATCTTTACAAGCAGTAAACACATTGAAAACAAAAAAAAGTGTAATTATTAATTGCGTACGAGTCATGAATTTTGATGATTTTTCTAAACGGATTTCAAAAATAAAAAATCTCCCGCTTCCTGGGGTAGATTCACACCATAAAATGACACCGTTATTTCGAGTTAAACAATTACAAGAAATTGAAAATTTATCTAAAAACCCAAAAAAAGCGGCTGTGCTCTCTTTATTTTACCCCAATAACCATCAAAATACAAATTTATTACTCATATTAAGAAAAACCTATAAAGGCGTACACTCAAACCAAATTGGATTTCCTGGCGGAAAAGTAGAAAAAGAGGATAAAGATTTACTGCATACCGCCTTGCGAGAAACCCATGAGGAAGTTGGGGTACCACCTGCAGATGTGGAAGTAATTAAAAGCTTAACACAAATTTACATTCCTCCTAGCAATTTTGAAGTGTATCCCTATATAGGTATTTGTCGAAGTCCTAGTGGTTTTATCCTTCAAAAATCGGAAGTTGAGGCTTTAATAGAGGTTTCTTTGGCTGATTTTATGGATGACAAACTGGTTTTTACAAAAAAATTAAGCACTTCATACGCCGAAAGTGTTGAGGTACCAGCCTTTAAATTAAATGGTTACACCGTTTGGGGAGCTACTGCTATGATGTTGAGTGAAGTAAAAGAACTTTTAAAACAGGTTCTATAGCTCATATTTTGTAATTTAGCAGATACTAATACATTCGAAAATGCCTTTATTTAAAAAGAACCCCTTCGGACATTATCTGTTTCTAAAAAAATGGTTAATTCGAGTTTTAGCGCTCATATCACACAAACGCTATAAAGGATTTAACACTTTAGAAATTGAAGGAGCAGATATTATTAGAAGCCTACCTGAAAAAAATGTGCTTTTTGTAAGCAACCATCAAACCTATTTTGCTGATGTTGTTGCGATGTTTCATGTGTTTAATGCGAGTTTAAGCGGTAGAGATAATAGCATTAAAAATCTAGGATATATCTGGCAACCTAAATTAAACATGTACTATGTGGCTGCTGCCGAAACCATGAAAAAAAGTTTACTGGCTAGAATATTAGCCTATGCCGGATCGATAAGTGTGGAACGTACCTGGAGGGCCGAAGGAAAAGATGTCAACCGACAAGTAAAAATGAGCGATATTTCTAATATTGGAAAAGCATTAGACGATGGTTGGGTAATTACATTTCCACAGGGTACCACCACCCCCTGGAAGCCTTTACGAAAAGGCACTTCACACATCATTAAAAAATACAAGCCAGTGGTCGTTCCTGTGGTTATTGACGGGTTTAGACGCTCATTTGATAAAAAAGGCCTACGTATTAAAAAGAAAGGAATTTTACAATCTATCGTCATTAAAGAACCCTTAGCTATTGATTACGAAAACGAATCTTTTGAATCTATCATCGAAAAATTGGAGTACGCCATAGAGCAGCATCCATCATTTTTAAAAGTTATTTCTGCGAAAGATTTAGCCCTCCTAGAGGAAGAAAACAAGGAACGTAAATGGCGCACCTAGGGCGTCGTTTATCCTTAAAGGTTCTTGTGTAAAAAAGTTTCAGGTTTCTTGATAAAAACACCTTTTTTTAGTTCAGGCTAAGGTGTTGTTTTGCTCCGTAGCCGTGGTGTACCGTAAATTATTCATGAAGCACCTGATTATCTTCTACCTCAACTAAGAATGAATATCTTCAGCCTAGCTCCTTTAGACCCTTTAAATAGCTTGGCTAGGCTCACCGCTATAGTAGGATTCATTACTTGGCTTAGCATTTCCGAGCAAACAAGAAGAAAGCTACATTTCTAACTTTCTTAATTCGCTATAGTTGCTATTTAACTTTTTAAGTAATAGTCCATAGAGTAAAAAATAGATGAAACCAATTAAAAGGGTAAGGACTACCCCTGCTGCTGCCACTATAATCATGGACAGAAATTTTAAATTTTCTAATTTTTCTTTAGATATTTCACTAATATCTTTTCCTGATAATTCAAGACTATGAATAAAGTCATCGTTGATGTAAATGAAAAAAACAACGGTCATAAACATCAACAAAAACATCGTAAGTGAAAAAAAGATATAATTTTTAACGGTTTTTCGAGTTCTGATAATTTTTGCCATTAAACTTTTGGCATTTTCCAACACTGAAATTTCTTTATATCGTTTATAAAACTGAAAGATAAAGTACGCTACAACTGCATAATATAGGATAGATAAAATAAATAATGGATTGGCTAATCCTAAATTTTCGTAAAGTTCATAACCGTCACTTGGCCATAGCGAAGGAAAGAGGTATACCAAATGGGGCACCAAAAGCTCAATAAGGCTAATCACGAAAATCCACTTAACAATGGAAGAAGATTTTTTCCAAAGCATGCCGTGAATATCATGGTAAGACAATTTAGGATGGTCTACATCCTTCTTTTGCCAGTCTTTTTTTAATAGTTCTAATTCATCCATCATACCTCCTATGGATTTAATATGGTTCTTAATTTATTCTTTATTCGATTCATTTTTACCCTTGCATTTACTTCCGAAATACCCAAGGTTTCAGAAATTTCACTATAATTTTTATCTTCCAAAAACAAAAAAACAAGTGCTTTATCAATATCGTTCAATTGCTTAACAGCCTTATACATAAGGGCTAATTGTTGCTCCTCTGTAGGGTCATACTCATCTGCTTTTATTTTAAAAAAAATCGAATCATCGTTTAAAGTTTTGACGCTCTTTTTAGATTTTCTGTATAAGGTAATGGCTGTATTTAAGGCCACCCGATACATCCAAGTACTAAATTTTGAGTCTCCTCTAAACTTTGGATATGCTTTCCACAACTGAATCGTGATCTCTTGAAATAAGTCATTATGAGCTTCCTGATCATTCGTATAAAGTGTACACACTTTGTGAACAATATTCTGATTGCTCTCAAGTTCAGTTACAAAGGCATGTTCTAGTTCTTTACTCAAACTGTAGGTTGGTTACGTATTATTAGTAGTAGCGTTTGTCATTTTGTTACAACTTACTTTATATTTTTTTTAAAAGAGATATAAAAACCTAAAAAAACTACTTTCTTGTATGAAAGCTATCGGCGTTTGCTTATTTTTACCTCGATGAGCGCATTGAATATTCCTAAAAGTAATTACCCTAGAATTATCATTATAGGCGGCGGTTTTGCGGGTATTTCTCTAGCCAAAGAACTGAGTAAAAAAGAGGTGCAAGTACTCTTAATAGATAAAAACAACTACCATACTTTTCAGCCTTTATTATATCAAGTTTCTACGGGTGGCTTAGAACCTGATTCTATTGCCTATCCTATCCGAAAAATATTAAAAGAGTATCCAAATTTTTATTTTCGATTGGCCAATGTAGAAGAAATACTACCTGACAGCAATACTTTAATAAGTTCTATCGGTACTATTGATTACGATTATTTGGTATTGGCAACAGGGTCAGAAACTAGTTTTTTTGGCAATAGCGAAATTGAAAAACACGGGATGGTCATGAAATCTATTCCAGAATCTTTAAATCTCCGAAGTCTCATTTTAGAGAATTTTGAACAGGCCTTACTCACCGATGATTTACATCAACGCGATGCGCTTATGAATTTTGTCATTGTCGGTGGTGGCCCCACTGGAGTAGAATTGGCAGGCGCATTAGCTGAAATAAAAAAAGGAATTCTCCCCAAAGATTATCCAGATTTAGATACCCGAAGAGTACAAATAAATTTAATACAATCGGGCGATCGCATTTTGAAAGAAATGAGTGAAAAGGCTTCGCAAAAAGCAGAAGATTTTTTAGAAGCTTTAGGCGTTCAAATATGGAAAAATACTCGGGTAAAATCATATGACGGTAAGGTGGTCATCACAGCAACCGAACTGAGTTTTGAGGCTGCCACCTTTATTTGGGCAGCGGGCGTTCAGGGTACCGTAATAAAAGGCCTTGATGGCGAAGCGATACGTACAAAAAGTAAACGAATCCGCGTTAACGAGTATAACCAAGTCTTAGGTCATAAAAATATATTTGCCATTGGCGACATCGCGGCAATGGAAATAGCAGCTTACCCATCAGGACACCCAATGATGGCGCAACCTGCCATGCAACAAGGTCGAAATTTAGGTCAAAATTTAGTGCGTTTAGTAGCGCAAAAACCATTAATACCTTTTCACTATAAGGATAAAGGGAGTATGGCAACCGTAGGTAGAAATAAAGCAGTGGTTGATTTAAAGCACTATAAATTTCAAGGTATTTTTGCTTGGTATGTTTGGACGTTTGTGCACCTTTTCTTTTTAATCGGATTCAGGAACAGGATGGTCGTTTTTGTAAATTGGGTCTACAACTATATTCGTTTTGACCGAGAGGCACGTTTAATTATTAGGCCTTATAAAAGGGATTATTCGCGTTTTAGATAAGGAACACAAAATAACCCAAAGGGCTTTATTTCCTTGTGGTCGAAATTATTTTTTTTATAAGGAATATCTGAGTGGCAATCACATTTTTCAGCTTAAGGTTCTCTAACTTCTTGGATGGTATTTGGTGAGCACCTCTGCCAAATGTGTCCGGTCTACATGCATATACACTTCGGTTGTGGTAATACTTTCGTGCCCTAACATTTGCTGAATAGCTCTTAAATCGGCACCATTTTGAAGTAAATGTGTGGCAAAAGAATGCCGAAAAGTATGTGGGCTGATGGTTTTTTTGAGCTCTATTTTTTTCGCTAATTGCTTTATAATGGTAAAAATCATGGCTCGGGTAAGTTTTTTACCTCTTCTATTTAAGAATAAAACATCCTCATGACCCTTTTGTATCTTCAACAAAACTCGAAGTTGGTTTTGATACGTAGTAATATATTTCTTATTCAATTCGCTGATCGGCACAAATCGTTGTTTATCGCCTTTACCGGTTACTTTAATGAAATCTTCTTCAAAAAATAAATCCGATATTTTTAAATCAACTAATTCTGAAACCCGTAATCCACAGCCATATAAGGTTTCTACGATGGCTCTGTTTCGTTCTCCTTCTGGTTTAGAAAGGTCAATGGCTCCAATAAGCGCATTAATTTCTTGTTCTGATAAGGTATCTGGTAGTTTTCGACCAATTTTAGGGGCTTCAATTAACTCTAAAGGATTATCTTTTCGATATCCTTCAAACAACAAATAATTAAAAAAACTTTTTAAACCCGAAATAATTCGAGCTTGGGAACGAGGATTTACTTCTTTAGCAATGGTGTAAATAAACTGTTGCAACAGCGTTTTATCAATATAAATGGGCGTCACCTGTATGGTATTAGCTTCTAAAAACAACTTTAGTTTTTCAACATCTAACGAGTAATTCGCTATCGAGTTTTTAGACAAACCCCGTTCTATCTTTAAATAATTTTGATAATCATTAATAGCTTGACTCCAGTTCATGGCATAAAGATACTACACCCGTGCCATACAATTCTATGCCTAAACCAAAGAAATTCAGAATCTATACCGTAAGAAATATTCAGTTCACCACATTTTTTGTTTCGTATACAACTATTTGTTTAAAATAGCCAAGGCCAAATTTATATTTGCCCCTTAAACATAAATAAATTTAAAAAATTATGAAAAAAGTATTATGGATTGCCGCTTTTGCATTCGTTAGTTTTGGTGTTCAAGCACAGGAAGGGTTCAAACTAGGTGTATACACCCAATTGCCAATAGGTGATGCCGGGGATATAACTTCTTTTGGATTAGGTTTAGATGCTGCCTATATGTTTGAAGTTTCAGATAGTTTTGACGCTGGTATCGCTACTGGTTTCATTAATACATTTGTTAAAAAAGAACTTACAGATTTAGGTGCAGATTCTGCAGTTCAATTTATTCCAATCGCAGCGGCTGGTCGTTTTAGCGCTTCTGAAGAATTTGTGATTGGAGCAGATTTAGGATATGCATTAGGCATAAATGATGGAAATGATGGTGGTTTTTATTATAGACCTTTAGTTGGCTATAATATTTCTGAAAAAACACAACTTAACGTATCATACACAGGTGTAAGTATTAAAGATGCAGATTCTTCATTTTCAACAATAAATTTAGGAGTTTTATTTTCACTATAATAAAGAAAATAAATTACTAAAAAGCGGAAACAGCAATGTTTCCGCTTTTTTTGTATTTATAATTACGAATTTACAATCAAATTCAAATGCTGGTTAATAAAGATAAGGTAATAGAAACTAAATTTTAATTGCACACATATAATAAAAGAACAATTAAAAAAGAAGCACTTTTTATTTTGTTCGTACTTATAAAAAAAATAGATTTGGTTCTTAAAACACTTTAAAAAATGCAAAAAATAAGCATCTTTATCATTAGCCTTTTCGCCTTAGGCTTATTTAAAATAAGTGCCCAAGTAAATTACACTACCTCAGTAGGATTAGGAATAGATTTTGGGACGGGAGTAAGCCTTGTTGGCCCAAGTGCAAAATATTTTTTTAAACCAAACCAAGCCGCTCAAGCCGAAGTGGTTTTTGGCAGTGGGATCACGGGAGTGACTTTACTGTACCAATACCATGGTAGCATTGCATCCACGAATGGCCTCAGGTGGTTTGCCGGGGCTGGTCCGTCATTTACTTTTATCGGTGGCGGCACCACTTTTAGTGCTAGGCCCAATGTAGGCTTAGATTATAAAATTGAAACCATTCCGCTTAACTTTTCCTTCGACTGGCGCCCTGATTTTTTAATCTCCGATGCTGGTGGTTTCCAAGCCGCACGATTTGGTATTGGTATGCGATACGTTATAGATTAAAGACCTAATTTTAACCTATACGACCAAGAAGAGTACCCTCCACTTTTTTTGTGCTATAGAATTTGATATTTTAGCATTATGAAAATACTTATTATAAACGGCCCTAATTTAAACTTGTTAGGGAAGCGAGAACCTGAGATCTACGGCAGCACAACCTTTGAAGATTATTTTTCAGAATTACAATTTCGTTTTAAGAATTCACAGTTAGAGTACTTTCAATCTAATATTGAAGGGGAATTAATTGGAAAATTACAAGAGGTTGGCTTTTCTTATGATGGTATTGTTATCAATGCCGCGGCCTATACCCATACCTCTATTGGCATAGCTGATGCCATAAAAGCCATAAATACCCCAGTGGTCGAGGTTCATATTTCAAATACCTACAGTCGTGAAGAGTTTAGGCACATATCCTATATTTCTCCTGTGGCAAAAGGTGTTATTTTAGGCTTCGGGCTACAGAGTTACGACTTGGCGATACAGAGTTTTGTAAATAGCCAAACGCCGTAAGCTTTAGGTTTTAGGTTTTAGGCAAGGATAAAACAAACTGAAGTTTACGTGTATCTAGACTCCGTTTAGCGCAAGAGCTTATAGTACAATTACTTTTTTAAGATTTACCAGCAAAACGCAAACGAACCCATAACAACTAATTACCGCTCAACACCAAAGGCTTTAAATATTTTTTATCGATATAAAAAGTACCAAAAGGAAGTAGTGACGCAATAAACAGGATTACAAAACGCTTTAAACTCCATTTTTGTTCCCAACAAAATAGTGCAGCTAAAACCACATAGGCCATAAAGAGAAAGCCATGCGCATACCCAATATAAATATTCGGTTCTGGAATTTTAGCCAGGTATTTTAAAGGCATTCCAAGGCCAAAAAGTAGCAAATACGATATTCCTTCTAAGATGGCGGTAAGTCTAAATATGTTAAGCATCATTTAAAATTTTATTGCATGCTGTTCCTAGTCATTTTAAAGTCCATGTGCGCTAATCACCTGGCATTTATTTAAAAAAAACGAGAAGGAGCAGCTTGTTCCTTAGGATTTTTCTTGCAAAAAAAATGCTGCGTTAGAAACACAGCATTTTTTTCTAAAAATATTATTTTTTATAAGTGAATCACTTCATCATAGGCTGCGGCAACAGCTTCCATAACAGCCTCACTCATAGTGGGGTGTGGATGAATTGCTTTTAATATTTCATGACCCGTAGTTTCTAATTTTCTGGCGACCACCGCTTCAGCAATCATATCAGTAACACCAGCTCCAATCATATGACAGCCTAGCCATTCGCCATACTTGGCATCAAAAATTACTTTTACAAAGCCATCAGGAGTTCCACTAGCTTGTGCCTTTCCACTTGCTGAGAATGGAAACTTACCCACTTTAATGTCAAATCCTTTCTCTAGGGCTTGCTTTTCTGTTAAACCTACAGAGGCTATTTCTGGACTGCAATAGGTACACCCAGGAATATTACCGTAATCTAAAGGCTCTACATGCATGTTAGCTAATTTTTCAACACATAAAATTCCTTCTGCCGAGGCTACGTGCGCTAAAGCTGGTCCAGGTGTAACATCACCAATGGCATAATAGCCAGGAATGTTCGTCTGGTAAAAATCATTGACTAAAATTTTATCTCTATCGGTGATAATCCCAATATCTTCTATACCTATGTTTTCAATATTTGTTTTAATTCCTACAGCTGAAAGCACCATATCGGCTTCCAAAGTTTCTTCGCCTTTTGCTGTTTTTACAGTGACCTTTACGCCATCACCAGAAGTATCTACTTTGGTAACTTCCGAAGAAGTCATAATCTTAACACCGGCTTTTTTAAAGCTACGTTCTAACTGTTTTGAAATATCTTCATCTTCAACAGGAACAATATTTGGCAAATACTCTACAACGGTAACCTCAGTTCCCATGGCATTATAGAAATATGCAAATTCGATTCCGATAGCGCCACTACCTACAACGATTAATTTCTTTGGCTGAGTTTCTAAAGTCATTGCCTTTCTATACCCAATAATTTTTTTACCATCTTGTGGTAAACTAGGTAACTCTCTACTACGGGCTCCAGTAGCAATAATTATATTATTAGCGCTATATGCTGTTACCTTCCCTTCGGCATCGGTAACCTCCACTTTTTTTCCAGCTTTTAAGGTACCAAAACCTTTAATGACTTCAATTTTATTTTTTTTCATTAAAAACTGAACTCCCTTACTCATACCATCGGCTACCCCACGGCTTCTTTTTACGACAGCATCGAAATCTTTATCAACATTATCAACTTTTAATCCGTAATCGGCTGCATGCTGTAAATAATTAAAAACTTGAGCTGATTTTAATAAGGCTTTAGTCGGAATACACCCCCAGTTTAAACAAACACCTCCAAGAGATTCTTTCTCTACAATAGCGGTTTTAAATCCTAATTGAGAGGCTCTAATGGCAGTTACATAGCCCCCAGGACCACTTCCTAAAACAATGATATCAAAATTGCTCATATATGTATTTTTATTGCTGTATTCATTTGAAGTTGCAAAGTTACAAAACCATAGTTAATGGTACAATGATTTCAAATGTAATAATGTAACAATGTAACAAGGAAACAAGTACAAGTACAAGTACAAGTACAAACAATAAAGTCAATTTGAAGATTTTCTGATTTGAAAAACTATCCATCCAGCAGTCGAGTTTGAAATTTAAAGATATCTCAAACACTACCCTCTACCCTCTAAGTACTAGCAACTTTTATTACTTTCAACATTTGATTTTAGACATTAGACTACTACCTATAAATACTCGGTAAAGCAATTTTAAATTTAACTGCTAATAAACGAATGCCGATAACAATAATAATACCCCCAATATATGGGAAAGCATCATCTATCGGAATTTGCTTTAATGCAAAATACCCTAGTCCACCTAAAATACAGGCCGTTGCATAGACTTCTTTTCTAAAAATAACTGGAATTTCATTACATAAAATATCCCGAATAACGCCTCCAAAACTGGCAGTTATAGTGCCTAGGCCAATACACATAATGGGTGCGAGTCCAAATGCAATCCCCTTTTGGATCCCGACCATCGTATATAAGCCTATGCCAATAGTGTCGAACAAGAATAAGGATCTACGAACGTATTTTAATTGATTTCTAAATAAAATAGCGAGCACTACAGAACCGATAATCGTGAATAAATAAACGGTTTCTTGTAACCAAATTACGGGTGTACTCCCTACCAATACATCGCGCAAGGTACCTCCACCAACGGCAGTAACGAACGCAATGATAAATACACCAAACATATCTAATCGTTTATCCATGGCCACCATAACGCCCGAAATAGCAAAAGCAATAGTTCCTAAAATATCAATAGTAAAATAAAACATAGGCTATTTATTGTTGGGTGTAAAAATTATAATCTTTAATGACAATGGCTACAAATTCAATAGCCAGCATATCTGTTGAGATTTGAGCTACCTCCTTAATTTTAGTACTGAGATTTACAATTACCTTATGATCACCGCTCCGCTTTGCATCGGTATACATATTTTTTATAGCTTGCATTTCGTGATCTTTAAAAACAGTCACTTGAGGAAATTTCGGCATGTAATCTGCAGGGAGCTCTTGAAGTAAGGTATCGCGCAAAGAAATACGTTTTTTTTCACTAATTACGGTAGTTCCTGCCGCAATATCCCCTACTCTTTGACCCTGACCACGAATTAAAAACGTCAGTACCGCAACACCTCCTGAGGATATCGAAATATCTACGATTCTCATGATCCAACGTACAAAATAGTTGCCAAAATTTGGGTTCGACCCGTCGAGTTTTACCACTCTAATTTTCATGGCTGCCTTACCAATGGTTTTACCGTTATTAAAAGTCTCAAGTAGTAAATAGTATAAAAAAGCGGGTAAAGAAAATAGCATCCATATCGCCCAAGTATCCCCCAGATCCATATCTAATGACACTAAAATTAGGATCATAACAATATAATAGGCTATTAGAACAAAGGTATCGATTAAAAAAGCTAGCATGCGCTCCCCTAAATGTGCCGTATTTTGACTAATACTAATATTTTGAGCAGTTTCTATTTGAAATTGTTCCATAGTTGTTGTTTCTTTGATTAAAACATCAAAATTAATGCGCGAGGCTGCTTTCGTAAAACAAAATAAAGACAAATGGACCACTTTTGAAAGTGTCTTAGCCCATAAAACAGATATCAAACCTGATGAACTTTCTGACTTGTACATCGAAATAACAGATCATTTAAGTTACGCAAAGACCTTTTATCCCAATAGCAATACGCAATTTTTTTTAAACGAATTAGCCTCTCAAGCACACCGGCAAATATATAAGACTAAAAGAGAATCTAAAAACAGAATTGTACGATTTTGGAAAACAGAATTTCCGACCATGTTTTATACACACCATCGCGAACTCTTAATCGCTTTTTTAGTGTTTGGCTTTTTCTGTGCCGTGGGAGCGTTTTCAGCGGCGAACGAAGGTGATTTTGTACGCTCTATTTTAGGCGACAACTATGTAAATATGACCTTAGATAATATTGAAAATAACGACCCCATGGCAGTGTACAAGGAACAAGGGGAGTTTAATATGTTTTTAGGAATCACCATTAACAACGTAAAAGTAGCTTTAATGGCGTTTATTTACGGACTGCTATTAGGCGTTGGCACCCTTTATATTTTGCTGCAAAACGGATTAATGCTGGGTAGTTTTCAATATTTTTTCTTTGAAAAAGGTTTAGGTTGGGAATCAGTTCGGACCATCTGGATTCATGGTACTATTGAAATATCGGTCATTATTATTGCGGGTTGTGCAGGTTTAGTTTTAGCTAACGGACTACTTTTTCCAGGTACCTATACGCGTCTAGAATCTTTTAAAAGAGGGGTTATTCGCGGCTTGAAAATTGTCGTGAGCACTATTCCTTTTTTTGTGATGGCCGGCTTTTTAGAAGGTTTCGTTACCCGACATACCGAAATGCCCGACTGGCTTGCTATTTTAATCATCACCGGCTCATTGGCACTAATTTTATTTTATTACGTTATATATCCAATTCAAATCCATAAAAAAAACCTTAAAAATACATGAATACTCCATACATAGAATTAAAGAAAAAACGTGAATTAGGTGATATACTAACCGATACCTTTGCGTTTTTACGCACCCAATTTAAGCCCTTTTTTAGCACGTATTTGAAAATTGTAGGGCCTTATTTATTGGTTTTTTTAATTAGTTATGCTTTTTATTTTTCAAGTTTTAGTTCCTTATTAAATATTAATGCTATTGACAATCAAAACTTTGATGCTTTTAATGGTATATACTTCTTTTTAACCATGGTGGTATTTGCCTTTTCAGGATTAGCTAGTTATGTTTTATCGCAAGCTACCACACTGTATTATATAGAATCCTACACAAAAAATAATGGCACAATAAATTTTGAAGAAATTAAACATAATGTGTATCAAAAATTCTGGAGTTTTATAGGACTGGGCATTTTGGTAGGCTTATCGGTAGTGATAGGTTTTATATTTTGCTGTATTCCAGGTATTTTCTTATACGTTCCCTTAGCTTTGAGTTTTGCTATTCTAGTTTTTACAGGTCGAAGTGTCACCGATTCGTTTGGCTATAGTTTTGATTTGGTGAAAGATCATTGGTGGATGACTTTCGCTACTATCCTCGTTGTAGGTATAATCGTAACTATTGCAAGTTATGCTTTTTCAATTCCTGCTGTTATTTATCAATATGCCAAAATGGGTATCTTATCTGGCAATATGGATGCTGAAGGTTTTGGCGATGTTTTTGGAGACCCAATTTATGTTGTTTTAAACATGATTTCAACTTTAGCCCAATTTTTATTAAATATCATCTCACTAGTAGCTGTGGCGCTAATCTATTTTAATTTAAACGAAATAAAAAACAATGAAGGTACTTTTGAGCGTATCAGCAAATTAGGTGCTGACCCTGAGAAAGACGATACTCTTGAACGAATTAAAAGATTAGGTGGCAACACAGACACAGATGAATAATTTATGCTGAGATTACTGCTTACTCTTTCTTTTTTATTTTTTTCGCTGGCAAGCTTTGCTCAGCAAGACTCGCTCGTGGTGCAATACGATACGGCACCTATCGAATTAAAAAAAATAAGTGAAGACGATTTAAGTAGCTATCGCGATAATCCTGAATACAACTACGAAGTTGACCTTGTTGAAAGTACTTGGTGGAATGATGTTCAAGCATGGTTTTATAACTGGTTTCGCAGGTTTATGGAATGGATATTTGGGGTGGATGCTGCCGTTGGTGCTATGGCATTTTTTCTAAAATTGATTCCGTATTTACTCCTTTTCTTTTTGATCTTTTTATTGATTCGATTTTTTATACATGCCAATCTTCGCAGTATGAAAAATGCAGCACTAGCCAAAAGTAGTGTAGGATTATCTGAGGAAGAAAACATCATTAAAAATGAAAATATTGACGATTTAATTCAAAACGCTATTGCCAATAAAGAATATAGGCTGGCAGTGCGTTATTATTATTTACAAATCTTAAAACTATTAAGTGAAAAAGAAATTATTGCTTGGGAACTTCAAAAAACCAATAGCGATTACTTATATGAACTAAGCCAGCACGATTTAAAAAACCCGTTTGCCACCGTAACCCGATGGTATGATTATATCTGGTATGGCGATTTTGAAATTGATGAAACTAAGTATCAAAAAGTAGCAATCACTTTTGATGAACTTAAAAATAGACTAAAAAAAAATGCTTAAAAAAAACCTAGTCTATATCATCATTGGCACGCTAACTTTTGCGCTGATTCTCTTTTTAGAATACAATAAAAAGGAAGAAATTAACTGGTTTCCATCGTATGTAACCCACCATAAAATTCCGTTTGGAACCAAAGTGCTATCGGATATCATATCATCAAAATTTAAAAGCATTCAGGAAGTAGAACGACCCCCGTTCGAATTTTTAAAATCGAATAGTGATACCACGAGCACCTACCTTTTTATAAATAATTCGGTAAGTTTTGGAGGTGACGAATTAGCTGATCTTTTAGGATGGACTGCTAAGGGCAATACACTTTTTATCGCCTCCAGTAATTTTGAAGACGCCCTTTTAGATACTTTAGGCTTAGCTACGGCGAGTTTGTTTGGGGATGAAGGTTTGGCGCATGAATTTCAACACAAATTAGTAAATCCGGAGTTAGCGTTACAACGAAGTTTTAGCTACGAAAAAAGCTACAGCACCATGTACTTTAGTGCCTTAGATACTTTAAACAGTATTGTTGTGGGCCAAGTGTCTAATGCCTCTGATGAAAATAACGACTTTGAGATTCATCCGAGCATTATAAAACAAGACTTTGGCGCTGGTAAAATTATACTCTCGACCTTTCCCGTTGCCTTTACCAACTATTTTATTTTAAAAGATGAAAATAGTGCCTATACGGCTGGTTTACTCTCTTACCTAGACAGTGAACAACCTTTGTATTTAGACACCTATTATAAAAGTGGAAAAAAATTCTATACCTCGCCCATGTATATTTTTCTAAATACCAAAGAGTTAAAATGGGCCTATTACATAATTTTAATTGGCGTACTCTTGTATGTTATTTTTGAAGGAAAACGCAAGCAGCGAGCTATACCCGTAGTGAATCCCTTAGTTAATCAAAGTTTAGCATTTACCCGTACTATAGCCGATATGTACTTTGAAAAAGGAGAGCGTACCGCAATTGCAAATCATAAAATAGCGTATTTTCTCGAAGGAATACGCACAAATTTCTATTTGAATACAGAAGAGCAAAATGAAGAATTTTATACCAATTTAGCCGCACGGAGTAATCATAGCCTTGAGGAAATTGAAGCACTCTTTAAAATAATTAACAGCGTAAAAAATAAAACAATACTCACGGATGATGCTTTAATAGCACTCAATTCATCCCTAGAAAAATTTAAAGTTAAAGCCCATGGAAAATAAAGATACGCCTCTTGAAAATCAACAAGAAACCGATTTAAATTTTGACAATAGAATTCCGCTTGAAGAGTTAAAAAACGCCGTGAGCGCTATTAAGGTAGAGTTAGCTAAGGTTATTGTAGGTCAAGAACGGTTTATAGATTTATTGATTGTTTCGCTACTAGTCGAAGGGCACGTTTTAATTGAAGGCGTTCCCGGAATTGCAAAAACCGTTACGGCCAAATTATTCGCTAAAACCTTAAAAACCAACTTTAGTAGAATTCAGTTTACTCCCGATTTAATGCCAAGTGATATTTTAGGAACCTCTATCTTCAATGTAAAAAATTCAGAGTTCGAATTTAAAAAAGGACCTATTTTTTCGAACATTGTTTTAATTGATGAAATTAATCGCGCCCCTGCAAAAACACAAGCTGCCATGTTCGAGATCATGGAAGAATTGCAAGTGACCATGGACGGTACTACCTATAAGATGGAAGCACCCTTTATGGTATTGGCCACACAAAACCCAATAGAGCAAGAAGGGACCTATGCCCTACCCGAGGCACAATTAGACCGATTTTTATTCAAAATAAAAGTTGATTACCCAAGCTTAGAAGACGAAGTGCGTATTTTACAAACGCATCATGACCGCAAAGGAATTAAGCCCCAAGGTTTAATTGAAGCGGTGTTAACACCAAAAAAATTGCAGGAGTTTAAACAAAAAATTCAAGAAATACGAGTTGAAGAAAAAATTATACGCTATGTGGCTGAAATTATTGGCAAAACACGGCATCATCCACATTTGTATTTGGGCGGTTCTCCTAGAGCAAGTATTGCTACTTTAAATTCAGCAAAGGCTTTTGCTGCGATCGATGGCAGAGATTTTGTGACTCCTAGCGATATCAAAAGGGCCCTAGTTCCCGTTCTTAACCATCGCATTATTTTAACCCCAGAACGTGAAATGGAAGGTATGAGTACCGATAGCGTTATTCACATGATCATGGAATCGGTGGAAGTGCCGCGTTAGTGGTTAGAGGCTCGTGGCTAGTTGAAAACAAAATTCAAGTTTTAAAAAAACATAGTGACGATAAAAAGAAAAAAATAAAGTGACCACTAAATTAATGGTTAAACAGCGTTTAAAACTTCAAACCAATACCCTGAAATTGTAAACCAAAAACAAAATTTTAAAAATGAAATTTATAAAATCCTTATACCTACACCCTAGCTTTTTCTGGTATATCGCGCTGTTAGCGGCGGGTTTTATACTTTCTTTTTGGATCAAAGCCCTATATCCTATTGCTTGGATCGCCAGTTTTATAGTAGCTGCTTTATTGGTATTGGACCTATTTCTCCTGTATGCCACTAAAAATGGCATAGAAGCGAGTAGAATAGCGCCTCAAAAATTATCGAATAGCGACTTAAACCCGATCAGCATTCGGTTTAAAAGTCTATACCCCTTTAAAGTGCTATTGCAAATTATAGACGAACTACCTATCCAGTTCCAAAAAAGAGATTTTGAGTACCATACCACCGCCATTAAAGGTGAAAAACGTGAATTTGAGTATACGGTACGCCCTGTGGATCGCGGGGAATACGTATTTGGCCATATGAATATTTTTGTTTCGAGCACCTTAGGCATTGCAAAACGACGTTATGTGTTTCAGAAAAATCAAATGGTTCCTGTGTATCCGAGTATTATTCAAATGCAGCAGTACGACTTTTTAGCGATGAGTACTAATTTAACCGAATTTGGACTTAAAAAAATACGTAGAATTGGCCATACCCAAGAATTTGAACAAATAAAAGAGTATATCGCTGGTGATGATTTTAGAACCATTAACTGGAAAGCTACCGCAAAGAAAAGTCAGTTGATGGTAAACCAATATCAAGATGAAAAATCACAACCCATCTATTCGATTATTGATACTGGCCGGGTCATGAAAATGCCTTTTAACGGACTTAAATTACTGGACTATGCCATAAATTCTACCTTAGCTTTTTCGAATGTAGCTTTAAAGCGAAATGATAAAACTGGCATGATTTCCTTTTCTAAAAAGATAGAAACCTTTTTGCCCGCGCTTCAAAAAATTACCTATTTAAATACTATTCTCGAAAAACTGTACAATATCAATACTGCGTATACCGATGCTGATTTTGGCTTATTGTACGCCCATATCAAAAGAAAAATTAACCATCGAAGTCTTTTACTTTTGTACACCAATTTTGAGCATATATCGGCACTACGACGACAGCTGCCTTTTTTAACAGCCATTGCTAAAAAACACATGTTAGTCGTTATTTTTTTTGAAAATACAGAATTAGAACAGCTCATCAATGCCGATGCTGAAGACCTACAATCGATTTACCACAAAACCATTGCTGAAAAATTTTCGCTAGAAAAACGCCTAATGCAAAAAGAGCTACAACGCTATGGCATACAAACTATCTTGACAAAGCCTGAACATTTAACGGTGAATACCATTAATAAATACCTAGAAATTAAAGCAAGAGGCATACTTTAATGGTTTTGGGTGCTGGGTTTTAGGTGATGGTTGATTTAGTTTCGAGGTTTCAGTTTTTTTTGATTGACGCTGCCTTAAAATTAAGCCTTTAATTTTTTCAAGCTTTTTTACCGAAAACCTTTTTGAACCCCAGTACAAAAACAAGCGCTATCGCGCCAACGAGTAAACCTACCAAAAACTCTTTTAGAAGCGAAGGCATAAAATTAAAATGATCATGTATATAGTGGATGTTATGCGTAAAAATCCCTCCAGCCACTAGTAAAAGAGCAATAGTACCTACAACGGCTAAAGTTTTTATCACCCAAGGTAAGGCACCAACCAAAGCTCTGCCTACAAGATCTGAAAAACTATCATCTCGATCGTTAAGATTGATAAGTTTTAAACCAAATTCATCCATACGAACAATCAATGCTACGATACCATAAACCCCTACAGTGGCTAAAATAGCAATGAAGGTAACCACCATAATTTGTATCGAAATTTCTTTCTCTGTCACCGTGCCCAAAGCAATGATTACAATTTCAACCGAAAGAATAAAATCAGTTAGGATGGCAGATTTAACACGTTCTTTTTCTAAGGCTAGAATCTCTTCTTCGCTCATATCAAGATTCAAAACTTCTTTAGCAGTATGCTTATGGCCACCCAAAAACTCATAAATTTTTTCTGCACCTTCATAGGCTAAATAAATACCCCCAAGAATTAAAATTACCGTTACGGCAATGGGCACAAAAGCGCTTAGTAAAAAGGCTATCGGTAAAATTATCAGCTTATTTAAAAAAGATCCTTTTGTAATTGCCCAAAGTACTGGTAATTCGCGGTTCGACATAAACCCAGAAGCTTTCTCGGCATTCACCGCTAAATCGTCTCCTAAAATACCTGCGGTTTTTTTTGTTGCAATTTTGCTCATGACAGCTACGTCGTCCATCAATGCTGCGATATCATCTAATAATGCAAAAAAACCTGAGGCCATGTTGTTGTTTTAAGTTGTTAGGAGGTGCAAAGTACTATTTTTCTTGAAAACCATTAAACCAATTGTAAAGAATTAAAATAAGAGCCAAAAGCCATATTACATGGATTAATAAGCTGACCACCTTAAAAACTAAAAAGCCAAGAACCCATGCGGTGAGTAATAGGCCCACAAGTATCCAAAGTAGTTTATTCATCTAAGATTATTTAAGTATTGAAAATTTCAGTGTATTCGTTTTATCCACTTTTTTATTTTTTTTAATCGTTTCTAAACAGGTATAGAGGATGGTTTTTAATTGATTAAAAGAAGTGGGTTTTTGCAGATAACTATTGGCACCTAATTCTTGCAGCTTCTCCACCTCCCAATCGTTCATTAAAGTCGAATAAATAATAACATCAATATTCTGAAATTTTACTTCTGATTTTATATCAGACAAACATTCAAAACCATCCATCATTGGCATTTTAAGATCTAAGAAAATTGCTTCTGGCAAAAGTTCATCTAAAAATAAATCGGCCATTAATTCTACGCCATTCTGAAAGGTTTTTAATGTGATTTCTAGAGGTAATTCGGTTAAGGCATCGGAGAATAGCTCTCGATCTTCGCTATCATCATCTGCAAGGTAAATTTTCATGGTCAAGCTCGGTTTGATTCGTAATTATTCTCCTCGTAAAAGTAGGCGAGTCTTGTAATTTTAAGTACTCTTAAAAAACTATTCATTAACTCAAATCAAAAAAAGCTTGAAAAACCGAAGCTCATAAAAATAATGCAGGGCATCACTAGGGTAGCGGCAAAAGACTTCGCTAAGTTGAAGGCCTATTTCTAAAAAATAATACAGGCCAAAACTATAATTTTTCTCCATAAGATAAATCCCCTGCATCTCCCAAACCAGGTACAATGTACCCTTTCGCATTTAATGAAGAATCAACAGCAGCAATCCATAGATGTGTATTTTCAGGAAAGATAGTCGCGGTATGCGCTATACCTTCTTCTGAACCTATAACCGCTACAATATGTATTTGTTTGGGTTTTCCATGCTTTTCTAATCCTTTCAAAACATTTTCAAGTGTACGACCCGTGGCTAACATCGGGTCGGCTAAAATCAATATTTTACCCTCTAAATTAGGCGCAGCAAAGTAATTCACCAGCACTTCAAATTCATCTGCATCATTTTCATGATGACGATAGGCAGATATGAATCCGTTTTCGGCAGCATCAAAATAGTTTAAAAAACCGTGATGAAATGCCAAACCAGCTCTTAAAATAGAACAGATGACCAGTTGATCCGAAGACAAAGCCATGTCTTTAGTCCCTAAAGGCGTAGTAATCGTTTGCGTTGCATACGATAAGGTTTTACTGAGCTCATACCCTAAAACCTCACCAACGCGTTCAATATTTTTTCGAAAACGCAGGCTATCTTTCTGGATAGTTACATTTCTTAATTCAGCAATAAACTGATTTAAAATAGAATTTTTATTTTCAAAATTATGTATGTGCATTGAACTAAATTTGTTTAAATATAGCTTTTTTAAGTGGCTTAGAATAGTTGCTTTTACATCTTTCTACCACAAAATAGGTTCTCTGCTATAAGGTATCAAAAACAAAGGATAAGCATTTCAAAAATAAAACCAAAAAAAATGTTAATGAATTGTATTTATTTGTACATTTAAAAATGTATTAAAAGTGTTTCACGACTTTTAATTTTTGCTCATTTCATTTTGCTCCCCCCGATAATTTTAAGTTTACACATGCCAAGTGGTACTTATTTGCTGTTTTTTTTAGAAAAAATGTTAACATCTTAAAAACCAAAAAGACTAATACAATATAAATCGGAAATAAAATGAAAAAAATGACACTCGTAACCCTATTCCTTAGCCTTGCCACACTATGGTCGTGTAGCAACGCAGAACAAACCTCAGAAGAAGAGCTAACTTCAATAACTGCAAAAGCGCTAAAAGAAGAAGTTGAAGAGCCTCTTTACGGACTACAAATGTATTATACCAGTACAGAAGCAGAAATTAGGCGCTTAGAAACACTAAAAACCAACCTTGTTGCAGAACAAGAAAAAGGTAATTCTAAAGTGTTAGAACAAATTGAAAGTATTCAGAAACAAATTGAAAATCTTACAAGGTTCAATAAGTATTTAATTTCACTGAAACCGCCAAAAGGATTAAAACCTTTACCACCACCACAACCGTGTTTTTCAGATGAAAATAACTGTGATCCTGAACAAAAAATAAGTCCCAAAACCGTAGTTTTATTAGGCAATGATTTAAACCTAATCAATGTGATTATAAAAAATCAGGAAAATGAAGTCATTAAGATGGAGTACCAACCCATAAAAGACTCTTTTGGACAAGCCTCAATAGTTATAAAATCTGAATTTAGAGGTGCAGGGGTCATGCTTACAACGTTTAAAACCAAAGAGCTTGGAGAAATAACCATTCCAACACCAGTGATCAGTGAATAAATAACTAAAAATCAATACTAGTAAGCTCTCTGTAAAAGGAGAGCTTTTATTATGACAAATAAATTTACGCTTCTACTATCTTGTATTTTTTGTTTTCAAAGTGCCTATTCACAAACTCCCGAATTAGAGCAGGCATACAACGCTGCCTTTTATTATCATTACACGAATAAAGATAGTGCCTACCATTATTACAAAAAAACCATTGCTCTTGCAGACAAACAAAATGAAATGGAGTATGTGCTGAGTGCATACCTCTACTTAATGAATGCCAATGGCCACTACTACGATTTAAAGAACTATCAAAAAAATTTACATATAGAAGATAGCCTTCTAAAACACGACAAGCGTTTTGAAAGCCTTGAAAATCTTGATTACTATAAAGATTATTTACTCTTCGATAAAGGCAATTATCATTATAAAATTAAAGACTACAGCAGCTCAAAAAATTATTTTCAAGAACTATTTCTAAAATTATCTGAAATTCCTGAAAAGGAGCGCAACAGTGATGAGATAGCAACCCTTTCTAGTTTGTATAGCTTTTTAGGGGTTATTTATAAGCATACAGGAAAATATGAGCTAGCAGAATATCATTTAAAAAAAGGGCTTGCATTAGTAAGCGAAAACAAAGATAGCATTGCTGATTGGGAAACGTCTTTGTATAGTACTCAGAAGTTATTGTCTCAAGTTTATGAGGATAAAAAAGATTTTTTAGCCGCCAATTCACTATTAACCGATGCTTTGAGCTATTACGAAACTAAAGCAAAAGACCCTAGTTTTAAAAACCGACTACTATCAACCAACATATTTTTAGCCAAGAATTTTATAAAACAAGGTAAATTTCAATTAGCACTTTCTACCTTACAAAAGAATTTACCTGGGTATGACAAAGCCAATCCTTTTTCAATAGAAGTTGATCTCATTTATGGCGACGCCTATGTGGGTCTAAAAGAATACGAAAAAGCCATTGACTACTACAACGAGGGATTAAAAAACACAAGTGCCTACCGCCAACATCAAAAGCATCAAGATATTGCTGAAGTATATGCTCGGTTAGGGAATGTGTATTTAATGCAAAAAAACACAGCACAAGGTTTAAGAAACTTACAATTGGCATTGGCCCAATTAGAAAAAGATTTTGATGCTTTGGATTTCAATGCCAACCCAGATCCTGAAAAAGTACTTTCTAAACTTAGCTTAATTAAAATTTTAAAAGAAAAATTAAATGCCCTTTACCAAGCCTATGGCCAATCTAAGGATATTAACTATTTGAAAATTGCCCATAAAACCTCAAAAGCCATTATACATACTTTAGATGTGCTACGACCAGAATTTGAAAGTAAGTTAGACAAAGAATTTCTCGTTAAAGAAACCTACCCTACGATACAAAAAATGGTGCGGATTAGCTACGAATTACACCAAAATACCAAGCAAAAAGCGTATTTAAATGATGCTTTTTATTTTATGGAAAAAAGTAAAAGCATTGCACTACTTGAAGCGCAAAGAAACGCCGAAGCTAGCAAGTTTGGAAACATTCCCGAAAACACCATCCGTAAGGAACAACTTTACAGAGCTAAAATTTCACAATTTGATGAAGAAATTTTTAACGCTAAAGGGGATGATAAATCCGCGGTAGTAGATTCTCTATTTATCACTAAAAAAAAGTACTACGACTACATTGCAAGCCTTGAACACGATTACCCAAAATATTACGATTTAAAGTACAAAGCAAGTGTTATTTCGCTTCCAGAGGTGCAAAAAGAATTAAACTCCAATCAGGCTATTTTTAGTTATTTAGTGGCTGAAAATTCACTTTTTTTGATAAGTGTCAGTAAAAATAAAGAAGAATTTTATCAGCTTCCTTTTACCGAACCTCTTAAAAACAGGATCATCGATTTTTATCGACAGCTTTCAAAAGTAACCCTAGAGGATCGGAATGCCTATACCAAAAACAGCCATCTAATTTATAAAGCTATAATAGCTCCTGCCTTAAAAAATAATAGCGCGACAGATATTACCATTCTTGCCGATGATGTGCTAAACTATATTCCCTTTGATGTTTTGCAAACTGAGGCAGAAAACATAAAATCTTATGTATTAGCGAGTTATAGCATTAGTTATGCAAGTTCTGCCACCTTGCTACAGGAACAGCATAATATCCTACTTAAAAAGAACAATAATTTATTGGTTTTTGCACCCAAATTTGGAGGGTCATCTCTTAAAAATAAGGCTAATCAAGAAAGGTTTGCTATGGAACCTTTATTATACAATGCGCAGGAAGCACAACATATTTCAAACTATTTTAAGAGCGCCATATTTGATGGAAATAAAGCGAGTATACCCAATTTTAAAAAACATGTAGATACCTACAATTTAATTCATTTTGCCACCCATGCCTCTGCGAACGATGAATTCCCTGATTATTCGTATTTAGCGTTTGAAAATACCGATAGCATTTCTAATCTGCTCTATGTAAAAGATTTGTACAACTACACGATCGATGCCGATTTAGTTACTTTAAGTGCCTGCCAAACAGGGTTTGGAAAATTACAAAAAGGGGAAGGAATGTTAAGTTTAGCAAGAGGATTTAATTACGCTGGAGTACCCGCTATTGTGACCACCTTATGGAAAATTAACGATCAAAGTACGGCCGAAATCATGGACTTTTTCTACAAAAACCTAAGTGATGGTTTAAGTAAAAAAGAGGCCTTACGACAAGCAAAATTAAGTTATTTGGAAGCCAATGATGATGCTTTTTTAAAGCACCCCTATTATTGGTCGGGTATTGTCATTACCGGAAATACACTTCCCTTACATACCTCTAATTACATCGTATGGATCATTTGGGGACTACTTGGTTTAGTGTTGGCATGGGTAGTTTCTAAAAAACTACTTAAACTCTTTTAAAAGCTTTTGAGCTTCTATGGTTTTAAACTTTCCATCGTCAATAACCTTTTGGAGCATTTCTTTAGCCTTCTTTTTATCTTCTAACTTCACATAGGCCAATGCCAAATACCAGTTAGATTTTTCGGTTAAGGTATCTTTAGTTTTTAAATGCTCCAGCAATAAAGGAACTGCCTCGCTGGCCCGTTCTAATTGCAGCAATGCATTTGCTTTGTAAAACAAATAATACGGCTCTTTTGAACGAGCATATAAATCTGAAAACAAGATGATGGCCTTATCGTATTCGCCCTTTTCGTAGGCATAAAAAGCCATTGATTTTTCATCTTGTGGTTCGGTACTTCGCTCTAAAGGTTGAACTACATTTCTATACGGTTCAAAATAATTGGCAAAAAGTTCATTTGTTCCTGTTGGCGTATTCATGGTAAGCAGGTAACTCAAGCCTAAGGCAAATACAATACTCGCTGCTGCCAACCATTTTACAAATGATGTTCTTGAAATAACAGGCGTTCTTTTGCCTTTTGTCTCTAAATCTTCCAGCAGGTTTCTAAAATCTGCTTCATCATTTTTTTGAGCTACCTTTTTTAAATTGATATGAAAATTAAGTTCGCGTTCAAAATCGATATCACTTTTCAGCAACTCGTCAAGCCTTAACTTTTCTTGGGGGGAAAGTGTATCTAATATATAATTTTCAATAAGCCTTTCTTTTTCGGTCATAGGTTATGCTTTAATCATTTCTTTGAGGGATTTTATACACCTTGATTTTTGACTTCTCACCACACTACCGTCGGTATAATCGGTATGGGCAACAATGTCATCTATACTTAGTCCTCGAGAATAGAATAAGGTTAACATTTCTTGACACTTTTTTCCTAATTTTTTAAAATAGGTTTGTAATAAGCTTTGTTCGTAGCTTAATTCTTCGGTTTCCATTGCTGTGTCAACTATAGCAATAGTATCATGAATACCTAGTTTGTAGGGTTCGTACTCGATAGTTTTCTTCTTTTCCTTTAAAACATCAAAAATCATAAATTTTCCGATCCCGAAAAGATAGGTTTTTAGCGAACTGTTGACGGTTTCTAGTTTTCCATTGAGTGCATGTTTACGAAGCGCAATAAAAGCTTCTTGATAAATATCGGAAAGATCATCATACGACAAGCCATATTTTTTGCCAAAATTTAAAAAGGGGGTTCTATGACTGTTATAGAGCTCAGCAATCTCAATAGGGTGACTATGTATTAAGGCTTTGATGTGGTTTTCTTCCATGTCAGTATTCTAAAAATTTGGCTGGATTTACAAACAAATTATTTTTTTCAAAACAAAATGTTAACAATGCAATTTTTAGCATGACTAAAGATAAACGAAAAACATAATAATCATGAAAAAAATAGCAATCACACTAGTATTCTTACTTTCAATAGTAGGAAACGTACAAAAAATTGAGGCACAATTTTTAAAAAAATTAAAAGACCGTATCAAAGAAAAAACAGAATATGTTGTTTTGGAAAAGACATCAGACAAGGTTGCCGAAAAAGCATCTACCTCATTGGATAAGGCCTTTGAGCTAAATCCTTTTGCCATGGGAAAAGGAAAAGTTGATGTAGCCATAACTCCAGAATCCTATGAATTTAGCTGGAAATACTCCTTAAAGATGAAAACTAAAGAAGGAGATATGGTTTTAGACTACTTTTTACAACCTGGACAGCCCTACTTTGGCTTTACTACTCCCCTTATGGAAAGTATGTTCACCGTAATGGACAACGGTCGCAAAATTACAGTCATGTACATGACATCGGATAAAAACTCAGTAATCATGGCGAATAGCATGCCCGATGACCTGGATTTAGAAGAAGTCAATGATGAATCTGAAGCCTTCGCTTATGAATCCTTACCTGACAAAGAAATTATGGGATATGCTTGCACAGGGGTGAAAGCTACCAATGATCGGTACGAAATCAGCATGTATTTTACCTCCGAAGCTCCGGTTAGTTTTAATGATATCTACCAAAAAAAGAATAAGAATATACCATCAGGATTAGAAAATTATTTTGGTGCGGACGATTATGTATTGATGCTAGAAATGCAAATGACCGATTTAAAAAAGAATAAAATGAGTGCCACCATGGAATGTGTTGGACTTGAAGAAGTTCAAAAAACGATTTACAAATCAGATTATAACACCCTAGATCCTAAAACAAACTAAAATGGAAACAACAGAAAACAAAATCACCGTGGCGAATGAAGGTAAAAACATAGCCATGATCGCCTATATCACCCTCATAGGATTAATTATCGCCTTTGTAATGAACAATGATAAAAAAGATGCCTTTGCAAGTTATCATATTCGGCAATCCCTAGGCTTAGCCCTAACAGGGTTGGCCTTAGGTATTATAGGGATGATCCCCATTTTGGGCTGGATCATCAACATCTTAGGGATTTTTGTACTGCTCTATATGTGGGTAATGGGACTTATGAATGCCATCAATGGAAAAGAAAGTCCAGTACCTTTTTTAGGAAAAAAATATAACATATGGTTTAAAAATATTTAAAAACAACTAACTATCAGCAAATGAAAACACCAATAAAATTACTCGCATTCCTATTCCTAGTTACTTTTAGTTTTTCATGTAATAAGTCTAATGAAGAAGTAGAGGAAGAAATACAGACAGAATTGGAAACCAATGTATATGCTGTGGTCAGTGAATACGATGGCACTAATTTCACCATCAATGTCTGGAAGAATGATGTCGTAACTCCCCTAAGCCTGAGCAATGCAACTTCTGTTAGGTCTTCATCTATATATGTGTCAGGAACTGATGTTTATGTAGGGGGCTCTGAATATAATGGTAGCAAACACATTGCCAAAATTTGGAAAAATGGTACTTCAACGTCACTGTCAGATGGCTCTATTTCAACTTTCATTAATTCAATATTCGTAGCGGGTTCAGATGTTTATGCAGCGGGCAAAGAACAAAATGGCAGTGCCATAATTTGGAAAAATGGCATAGCAACTTCTTTATCTGATCATGTAAGTAATGTATTCTCCATTTTTGTGAATGAAAGTGATGTGTATGCTGTTGGCTACGAAGAAATTAATGACAAACAAATGGCAACACTTTGGAAAAATGGAGTTGCTACAGCTTTTGATGAAGCCGAGAAATTCATAAGCTTCAATGCCGTTTACGTATCTAACAATACGGTTTACATAGCAGGTGAAGAATATATTCCTGGGCTTTCCATAGAGCCAGATCTAAATTTTGCAACAATTTGGGTTGATGGCATAAAAACAAGACTGGATTGTAATTATTTACCCACTCCTACATCAATCTTTGTTTTAGACGATGATATCTATGTTACCGGAAGCGAATATATACAGGGTTCAGAAAAAACCAAAGCTCGATTGTGGAAAAACGGTGAAGGAACAGACCTTACGGACGGCCTTAATAGAGCCCAAGGCCAGTCTGTTTTCGCTTCGGGTACCGATGTTTATGTAGGTGGGTATGCCTCGAATGGAACAAAGAATGTAGCTGTAATCTGGAAAAACGGGGTGCCAACAACTCTAACAGACGGTGCAAACAACGCTAGTGTGAACAGTGTTTTTGTCACTACCAATTAATCATTACTTAAAATCAATATTCACTTAAAAATCAATAATCATGAAAAAAATAATCCAAAACGCGTTAGGACTATCATTATGCCTTTTAGCCTTCAATGTAAGCGCTCAAATTCCTATAAAAAAGCCAGTTACCATCAAAAAAGAACTTAATACTGATTTGTCCAAAATTAAAAATAAACCAATTCCTCAAATACATAACATAAAGTTGAAGGGGTATTTTGAAAACCTAAAAGTTGGATCTGAGAATGATAAAGAAGGTGCCAGAGAATTGACCTTGGTAAATAATAACTTTATAGAAACCAACAAAACTACAGTTCAAAAAGGAAGTGTGACCAATAGTTCCAAAAGCATATGCACTAATGAAACCATAAAAGTAGAGGTTAAAGCCTTAGATTTTAAAGCTTTTTCCATGAATGCAAAGCCCGATTGGTTAAAACCGGGTATCATGATGAAGGCTATGTCATTTATTGATGGATCAAACACTATCGAAGAAATAAAAGATAGGAACCCCATTACATTGAGTAGTGATTTAAGGATAGCTAATCCTGTATTCACAGTAATGAATCCAAGTAAAAAATCTCAAATTACAAATGCCGAAAATTACCTTATTACACAAAATGGCAGTCCAGTTCCAGCTCAAATGTCATTTTACTATCACGAGGTACATTCATTAGAAGAAATGAGTTTTAAGCTTACAGGGAAGTATAGTTCTGGAATGGGAATGTTTTCTGGTTCTGTTGGATTAAACTACGGTACAGAAAAAGAAGCATACTATTACATGATTGAATTTGCTCAAAATATGTTTAGTATCGAAGTTGATGGAATGGATCCAACAAAAGTTTTTGTAGACCCTAGTGTTTCTACAGAAGATTATATTTATTTATCTAAAGTAAACTACGGTAGAAAAGGTGTTATCGTATTTAAAACCAAGAAATCCATTGAAGAGTTAGGTCTTTCATTAAGTGCCAAAGTTTCTGGGGTTATAGGTTCTGCTGAAGTTAAAGCTGCTTATAATTCTTTAAAATCCAGTTCAGAAGTAGAAATGCAAGCCTTTTATTATGGAGGAAGTAGCGCCAGTGCAATTCAATCTATAGAAAACTCCATTAAAAATGGTGTTCCAGACATCATTTCGTACCTAAAAAACCGACCCTTCGATCACAAATTAGCTTTACCCATTGGTTATGAACTTAAAAATTTAAAAAATGAACGTGTTGGTTTGGATAATACCTTAAAGCAAGTTGTACGAACCTGTATTCCAAAGCAGAACTTTAAATTAAAAGTTACTCTAACCGATATTCAAAATATTAATGGCAGAGATGGTGGCGGAAGTAATCCTGATGATTATGGGATTCAACAATATATCGATTATACTGCATTAGGAAAAGCAAAAAGATACAATGCCAGAGATATTATTATATTCCCAGCTAGAAAAAACGGACCTGTTCAAGTAGCTAATAAACCTAATATTCTTATTTCTGGTGATTTGCAAAACCAACTCCACGTTAGAGAAGGTAATGAGCCTAGAAACCGGAATCGATTTATAAACAATTCCTTAGTATTTGATATTAGTTACGATGAGTTTATGGATAAAAATGCCCAATTCAAAATATATACTTGGTTCAAAGAATATACGAGTGGCAAAGATAAAGTATTGGCCAATAACACTCCTATTTCTGTTAATATTAAGGAGGTGTTAGAAGTCCTCTCAGGTGCAAGACCATTAAATGCGAGCACGCCGTTTTTTGATACAACCATTGCAAAAACGGTCAAATTTCACAATTTCGGAACTGGAAACCTTCCATTGGCCAATATTCAAACAAACTTAAGCAAATTAGTACTCGAAGGTCCTATCAGAATCGGAAATCCAGGAGAAAAAGCAGCCGTGTGGCTTCAATTTGAATTAGTAGACTAAGCCATTTCAATCACTATAGTACTTGGGTGCAAATTTTCTAAACCTTGCACCCAATTTTCAAAACACTACAATTTCGAATTTACAATACCTAAAAATAGAATCATCATGAAAACAATCCAAATAAAACTAGTGCTAGTAGCCTTTATGTTAACTACAGTTTTCTCTTATTCGCAAACAAAGGCAATTGCCGCGGGCAGCCAATACCCTCCGCAGGTTTCAAAACCCTTAATTTCTATTGAAGGTAGACTTTCCATTAAAGGATTTACCAATGGCGAGATGAAGCAAAAAACGCCTGTCGCTTTATTTAAAGCTTTTAAAGATGGGGAATATGCCATCAACTTCAACTTCAAATCAAAAGAATTGAAGTCTGATCATATTATTCTTTTTGATATGAATACCACCGTAAAACACAATGGTAAAATTATAGCACAAACCTCACGTAAAGGCTGGCCTTGGTTACCTGGAGACATGTATGTACCAGTTGAGACCTACGATTTTATCCCTGCAGTTCAAAAACTTTCAGAACGTGGAACGCCTGTAGTTGTGCCTTTCAAAAGTGGAAATTACGAAGTCATTATTCAAATGGTAACCTCTGAAGGGCAAAACGTAAAAGGGAGTATTAGCCCCGCCTCCATGCAATTCACTATAAACTAATAATCAAAATGAAAGCAAAAAATAAAACAGAGAAAGTGATGCCGAACAGAAGAGATTTTATAGCCAACGTATCGCTAGCGGCTGCTGCACTAACGCTTAATAGTGCTTTTGGATTCCCTGCTGAAACCGAGCAGGGTAATGGTAAGTTGTTCTGGAAATTAGAATCTCCAGATAGTACTAGCGAAGGCAAAAATGGGATGTATCAATTTTCGGATGCCAATTTAGAAAAACTAAAAAGTGGTACAATGGAATCGCTAATCCTAAAAATAGGAATTAGCGCAGACCAACTCAGATGGTCCTATATAGAAACAAGCCTTTCAGACAAAAATTTTATGAAGCAACTATCAGAAATAGCTAAAAAAGCATACTAATGGGAATGGGTTTGAAGGATACTATAAGAACTATCGATGCTGCTTTTTCATATCAGTGTCATGCCTGTAATAAGTGCTGTCACGGCAAAGGAATTCAAGTAAATCCGTATGAAACCATGCGTTTATCAAGCCATCTAAAAATAACAACAACACAGTTCAGGCATTACTACCTGAAGGGTCAATTTTTGAAACATAAAGAAAATTCGAAAGCTTGTATATTTTTAGGTACAAAAGGCTGTACAGTACATAAAGACCGCCCGCAGGTTTGCAGGTTGTACCCCTTGGGTAGATTTCGTAGAGATTCTGGTGAAGAGGTGTTCACAGAGCTTTTTCCGCATCCAGAATCAAAAGGAGTCTATGGCGACTCGGCAAAAGTTAAAGATTATTTAAAAACACAAAAAGTAGGTTCCTATTTAAAAGCCGAAAAAAGCTATTTAAAATTAATTCAGAAAATGGCAAAAGCTGCATGGCATGATCAATCAAGATCAAAATCGGAAACAGCATTTTTTAAAAGTGAAGATAAAACCATTAAGTATGCCGATTGGGTTTTGGACCCTGACCCAGTTATAGAAAAGTATTGTCAATGGAAGACTATTGAATTCCCTTTAAAAATAGCACAAAAATTGAAATTACATATCGAAGCGCTGAATGCTTGGGCTGATGGAAAATGGAACCCTGTTATAGATAACTATTAAAATTGTAATGATGAAAAACTATATTTTAGTATGCAGTCTAATGATGTTGCTATTTTCTTGTAACGAGAGTACTGAAAAAGAAAAGAGAGCAATACTTAAAACCACAGATTCTTCTACCCTGGTAAATCCGGAGGAAGAAAGGACGACCAATCCCTATCAAGATGGCGAAAGTCAAAAAGCGCTGTACAAGGCCTTAAAAAAGAAAACCCCTTTAACGGGGATACAATTAGTACCCGTACTACCAGAACAGATCAAGAGTCATAAAAAAATAGGCGAGCATCGATTCGAGGCTAGTAACCAGATAGCTCAGGGAATGTATGGGTCTTTTGAAAGTCCTTATAATTTCTGGATTGAAGATGGCTCTGGATCTAGGGCTATCGTTCGAAACTTCTTTGATAGCTTCAAGCTAAAAAATCAAGGTCCCGAAGGAACGGAATATGTATACACAGAACATGATGGCTATAAAACCATTGCCTTTTTACAGCCAAAAATTAAGCGAAACACTATTAAATTTATTTACAATAACCGATTCCGAATTTCAATAGAAGGATCAGACACTGCCGATGTTTTATGGTCCTATATAGACTTTGAGAATTTAAAAAAACTAGATCAATACCAATGAAAAATTTAATAAGCTCCGTCCTAGTTTTAGTCCTATGTATCTCCTGTAATCCAGAAGCTAAAAAGGCAGCCAATGATGTACTTAAAGCAGTTCAACAAACTGAAGAAAAAAGTACCCATCAGTTATCTGATTTTGAAAACATTAGCGCTGAACTATTAAAAAAAACATCCTTAACAGATGAAGAACTGTTAGAAGCATTTCCTAAGGAACTAATGGGTTTTTCAGTAGACAGAGTAAACGCTATCCCCTACATGCAGCAAGTAGTTGGACTCTTTGGAAATCGAAAAATAGTGCTATCCATAGCAGATGCCGCAGGAAAAAACAATTCATTAGTCACCACATTTCTTGGCTTCTATTCTTATGTACCTCTTGGTACAGACCAAAACAAATTAATAAAAGTTGAACGCAATGGTATTAAAACCATTAGCGAGACTATGTATAATGAAACAGAAATGAAGTTCATATATGACGATCGCTTTTACATTTCTGTAGAGGCAAAAGCGATGAACCCCGATGAGCTATGGGAAGCTTTAGATTTAACTGTCTTCACAAGATACCAAGAAATGAACAAATAAGTACACTCATGAAAAACGCTACAACAAAAGTCCGAACCAATAGGCGAGAATTTATTCAGCAACTAGGCTTAATCTATGCTGCTTCACAAATTCCATTAGTTTTTTCAAGTTGCAAGGATAACAAAGCTAATTTTGTGGGGACTGGCAAAGCCCCCTACAAGGTCTGGGAAGAAATGCTTATGGCCTTAGAAACAAGTCCTGATCATTTAGAGGGTAGAATGAAATTGCTTATAGCCTCAAAGGATGCCAAAGCCATGTTTGATTTTGTTCGTGACGAAATTTATTTAATGCCTGCAGCAGAAAAGTCTGTAGGGCACATAGGCACGCAACTAAAATGGGGCATAAAAGGGGCTTTGAGGTATGGCATGGCTACACCACGAGAAAAAGCGGAGCTTTTGAATGATATGTATACCAAAGCTGGGATACCTTCAAAGCTAGTTTTTGAACGAACAACTATTCAACCCGAGGAAGTTCCTAGCTTTTTTTTGAGACCCATACAACGCAATTTTGGTTTAGATATTTCTAATAGCCAATGGAGTCAATGGAAAAAAGAACTTCAGATGGCTGGCAATGCAACTCATGAAATTCCCATGTATGATGATGGCCTAAATGCCTCCAAGAATTTGGCGAACGAGCTTTGGAACCATATATCAAATAAAGAGAATCTAGACAAACATGGCTTCGATTTTCGTTGGGATAATTATAGAACACCCACTGTAGCGTTTACGTTGAATGGTGAAACAAAATATGCACACCTTTTTGATCCCAGCATCGCTTTTGGACAATTGAAAAGTGAAGGTATCAATATTACGGAGGCAGAACCTGCAAAAATTAATGATGAAAAAATCAATATTTCTATTAGTTATAGAGATGCTATTGATCCTAACTCAGAAAAGGAGTTCATCGCTGGAGAATGGTTAGCTACTCAAGTGGTAGGGAATCAAATTAATGTTGCCTTTCTAAACGGATTGAGCTTGGAACAACAAGCTGTAAGGCAAATAGGAACATTACGCACCTTTACTCCTGCACTTGCATTTCAAAGTTTTGATGCGCCAATTGAAATTATGCAAGAAAATTCTTTTGTGGGGAATCCTTTTACTTTAGATGGAAAAATCATTGATGTTTCAGGGGAGCAGCCTAGCATTAATGGAAATGCAATTCTAAAAAAACCAAATAAAGACCTACAGCAAAAAGTAACTGCTTTAAAAATCAAGGCATTTCCAGCCAATTATCCCTTGGTGAAATTACATGTTACCCCGACAGACGAAAATGGTGCCTTTGTAGAAAATTTGTCTTCATCTGATTTCACCATTACCGATAATACCAATCAGGTTGAAGCTTTGATGGAAAATAACCGACCAACGCCACGAATTTTGATTCTTTACGACACCTCTTTAAGTATGCCTAAAGCATACTACCAAGAGAACATGGAGGTCTTCATTGAAAACCTTCATATAGCTATTTTAAAAGAATATCCTTCGGCTGTCATACATCATTGGAAGACACCATCAGAAATATTCACTTGGTTATTAAAAGCATCAAAATCTGATTATGATCTTATTATCTATGCTACTGATGGAGACAATAATGATACCTATGATATAACGAATGAAAAGATTTATAAAAATGGTCCACCGGCCATTGTATTAAATGTCTATGATTACGATTCGAACTATCATAATACAACGTTCAATAAAATGGCAGAAATCACTAACGGCATCGTGTTGGCGGCTAAAGATCAATCAAATACTCTGGTAGCTATCACTGATTATATCTCTAAAATGGAAATACCTCCATATACATTTACCTATTACGCTGTTGGAGCTGAAGAAATTCATGAGGCTATGGTAGGGATTGACAACAAAAGAAAGGTAGCCACTGATACATTTAAATTTATAAATACCACTACCAAAGAAATAGGTCAAGCTTTAATTGGACTCTATTGTACTGTTAAAACCGGGAACACTACAATTAAAAGAGTTTTAGCCGGCTGGGACCCACTTACCCAACAAAACATAAAACCAGATGCTTTAGACGTCATAGCCGTACGCAATACCATATACGGTGGCGCTAGCATTTATTTTGAGGGTGAAGGACCTACCATTTCGGCGGCCTTATCAGATGTTTTAAAATACCGATTAACCACAAGATCATGGGGGGAAGCATTGATAGACAATGATACGAGTAAAGCAAAAGAAGAATTTAGCAAAGGTGGTTACCTTTACCATCCTGAGATAGTACCCCTAATGGCACCATTAGAAGATGCTATTAGCGCGACTAACATGACCTTTGCCTCAGGAATCAGAATCGCCATTCTAAAAAATAGAATTGGTGTCGGGGAAAAAGCATCTACCAAGTCTTTCGATTACCTACCAACTTCAAACTACACCAGCTTAGCATCATTAGGAGTATCTGCATTTAAAATGACCTTAGAAAAAACAGCACAATTGGCGATACGAGAAGGTCATTTTTTTACTACAAGCACAATCTCAGAATTAAAAAATAGTCCACTTTTAGAAAGACAAAAAGCAATTCACAAAAATTGGTTTCAAGAAAAAAAAGAGACGCTTACAAATACCTATTTCTGGAATGAAAAGATTTTTAGAGGTGATGGTAATTTTAAAATTTTCGATGAAGCCGCTTTGAGTACGGCCTATTGGCAAATAAATCAACAAACTGGTGAAGTATTTGGCATGTTAGCCGATGGAACTGGAGGAGGAAGTGAAGATACCATTAAACAACTATCAGATATCATGGCAGTGCTATCTGTTTATATTGCACTTCTTGCTGAAATGAAAGTACTCAATTCAATAGGTGGCATGGCTCTAAGTATTGTGGCTACGTATGGCGTCACCTTAACAAAGCTATATGCCATTGTCTGTGAAACCATTGTCATCATGGATGCTTCTGGAATGGATGATAAAATTAAAGGAGCATTAAAGGAATTCGCCTTTAATGTCGCTAAAACCATATACTTTGAAAAGGGTATTAAATCTGGAAATATAATGACGGGTCTTGACGCCTTGATTGGAATGATGGGTGTCCCCACCAATCCCTTTAGTTAATAATGTATTTAAAACAATAATCAAATGAAAAATAAAATCAAAATTATTTTGATGCTAGTGTTGCTTGTGTATGGAAATGGGGTTTCACAAACATCCGAACAACAAAAAAAGCTAGCTAAAAATCAAAAGTCAAGGGATAGCATTCATCCATGTATTTCGCTCGAAGAGGCTTTACAACTTGCCAATGCAAGGAAAAGGAGTATTGAAGCAGCCTTAAAGGCTAAAAATAACACCCCAAAAGTTCAATTTCAAGACAGCCTAAAAAATAAATTACCACTGAAAACCAGGTCAGCAATCTCTGAAAATGATTTTGTATTTAGTGGAGATTACAGGGATCTCCTAACCTTAGAACTGGCCTCTAAAATAGCAGGCTTTGAACCTTCAAGGGCGCGTAAAACACACATATTACAAGGGATGACCGGTGAAATTTTGAGATTTACTTGGGAAAATGGGCGGGAAATCGTAAAAGAAAAATCTGCCACCAACCGCAAAAGAACGGTCACTTTTCTTCCTGATCTGGTCGAAATAAAATGGGTAGATAGCGAAGCGGATATGGAGTCTTTCCTCTATTTCATTGATCTAGAAAAATACCCTGAGAAAACAAAAGTAACCAGTGTTGGAGAAGATACTTACTGGAGTCCTACAAAGGAACATTTAGAAGTGTATGATCATGGCGTATCCTTTATCCTGAAGGTCGATATTTCTAACGATGTGATTAGCGATAAAGAAAAAACGATGGCCTTAGCCAAACTAATTATAGCAGAGCAATTAAAATAATCATCTAAAAAACTAAACAAAATGAAAAATCTATTAAAATTGACTCTGGTAATACTACTTTTAGTTTCCTGTAAGGACACTAATCAATCTAAAGCTATGGAAAGCGTATTGGATGAAGTAGTAGGTAAGAATGAAGACATCAATAAAAAATATGAGCTTCTACAACAGGAATTAGGGACAAAAACGCTTTTGACAAACGAACAACTACTAAAAGCCTTCCCAAAAACATTGGGCAGCCTTAGTCTTGATACCGACGAAGCTAGAATTACATCTAGCGAAACGGTGGTCGGAAGTTTTGGAGCTGGTGCTGTACACCTAGAAATTTTGGATGCTGGCGCTAAGAATGTAATGTCAGCTGTTATTCCATTAAAAATGTTAGAGCTAAACAAAGTTACCTCGGAATATAACCATACCATTAGATACTCCAAAAAAGAGCGAAATGGTGTCTTAACCTTTGGAACCGATCGTGATGAAGACACAAAATCTGATTACCAATCTGAAATTAGATTTCTGTACGACCGTCGGTTTTATGTAACGCTCGAAGGCAAGAGTATGCATGTAGACGAGCTTTGGGATGCGATACAACTTACTGATTTAAATCAATTTAAAAAGTTTAACAACTAAATAGGCAAGCCATGGACTACTTTACATCCCTGAGTGAATCTCAAATAGTGGGCATTATTTTAGCCTTAGCCGTCGTCCCTTTTTTATTCATTGCTTTACGACGTTGGTGGTGGGCAAAACAATCGGTGCATTGGCCTAAAACTAAGGGAATAGTGATTGACGGAATTAAGTTTCGACTTTCTAGAAGTTTAGATTTTTTATACACCTACGATGTTAATGGTGTTAGCTATAAAGGAGATAAGCCCTTTTTTTATAATTCGTATAAAACCGTCAAAAAAGTAGCTCGTTTAACAGCGTTGTATCCCGACGGAAAACAAGTTGTGGTATATTATCATCCATTAAACCATAAAATATCGACCTTAGAACCAGGAAGAAAAGACGGTGTAAATGGTGCATTGTTTTTATTGCTATTTCTTTTTTTAGCCGGTTTAATGGCTCTTAGCTCCCCTGGTTTCATTTCCGAAATCTTAGATTATTTTCTAAAAATTATTCTCTAACTCTTAAAATATAGGTCTTATGAAAAAATTAGTAGTAGTGTTTGCATTTTTATCCTTGCAAGTGAACCTTGCTCAAGATCATCCGAAAGTAGAAAACCATCCCTCCCAAAAAATGGATGTCGTACTGTTTACTTTTGGTTTGATGGATGTGATTACCATTGGAGCTATGTCTGCCTCTGGTGAGCTCAGCTTAAATTTTCCGAAAGATATTAGTTTTATTTCTGAAGCGGCAAAAGAAAATTCCTGGTCAGATACCGCATTTACCCTATTTTCTAAATGTTCTAATAGTTTTGATATTCTATCCGATGAAGAAAATGGAAAAGCAGTTAGTGGCGGTTATATTTCCTTAGCAACTAAAGAGCAGCCCTATATGGGGTTATTATTTATGGTTTCTGACGAAAATTTAATACCCTGGGTAGAAGATTCTTATTCGAACAGCGCTATCGTAAGTTCCTATTTTGAAGTGGTGTATCTGGAATCAGATTTTAGGTATCAGGGAGATTGTAATTCAAGCGTTAGCAATACCGAGGATGATACTATTGAAACGCTTTATTCGTATGATGTTGACTTAAAAGCCGGCTTTAATTTTATTGAGTATGCTATTGAAAGCGTAAAGGAGCACAAGATACCCAGCATGTACGAGGAAGGAGTTTTCGATACCATAGCCAAGCCTAGTAAAATTTTGGTGACCTCATCACAAACAATACCAACAAATACCAAGTGGATTGGTAAGTTCTTTTACAACTAGAACATTATGAAAACAGCTTATAAAATTATTTCTCTACTCTTATTTTCGTTGTCTTATGTAAGTAATTCCCAAACCACTGAGCAACAAAAAATGATAGCCTAAACCATAAGAATGCGAGATAGCATCATGAATACACCAGAAATAAAAGCGATGATGGAACAGGCTAACCAGATAGATAAGGATGCTAAAAAGAACGCTATACCTACAACGAATCCTATTCCTAAAATCACAAAAAGTGAGAATATCTATTGGCAGAACACATTGGCCAGCGCTAAGAATAAACTAGTATAGTCTTGAAATAATAAAACCGAAGATCTGGTTATCAGCTGTTCCTATGAGTCTAAGAACAATGACATAAATTATGTGAACCTTATAGTCAGAAACGCAGACGCAACCTATTTTTTTTTAGGTCCGCAGGGAACGATTCAACCACACATCAGCTAGTGGTGTATAAAAAGTGCCGTACAATAGCTATTTTAAACCTCGCTATAAATAGCGGCGATTTCCTGACTATACTTTTCTCGTATCACTCTTCTTTTGAGTTTTAAGGTAGGGGTCAATTCCGCTAAAGAACCGTCTTGATGAATAGGCAACCAAGGAGTGGCTATTAATTTAAATTTTTTGATTTGCTCTATATGACCAAATTCGGGATTGTAGGCGTCGATTACTTTTTGATATTTTCGAATGACTTTTTCATGTTGAATCATATCCTCTAAAGTGGTCCACTGCATTTTTTTATGGAGACACCAATTTTTTAGTGCCTCTGGCGAGGGTAAGATTAAAGCGGAGACAAACTTTTGCTTGTCGCCAATGACCATCATTTGTTCAATTAAAAAATCTTCTTTCAATCTATTTTCTATAGGAGCAGGCGCCACGTACTTGCCCCCTGAGGTTTTTAATAGTTCTTTCTTCCGATCCGTAATTTTGAGGAATTCTCTTCCATCGGGTCCCTTAATTAGTTTTCCGATATCCCCGGTACAAAACCATTTTTTACCATATATAGTTTTAAATACTTGGGCATTTATTTCTGGCTTTTTATAGTATCCTAGCATCACATTGGGACCGTGAGCCATAATTTCACCTTCCCCCTCTTTATAATCTCCTGCGGTCGTATCAATATACAATTCCACACCGGCAATTGCCGACCCTACTGTTCCGATGATGGTGCCATTGGGTTCTAAAGAGTTTGCGGTTAAGGTTGGCGAAGTCTCCGTTAAGCCATACGCTTCCCGAATAGGGATCCCTGCCGCACAAAACACACGCAATATTTTATCCGGACAAGGGGCGGCACCCGTAACAATTTGTTTTACATTACCCCCAAGGGCAGCTCTCCATTTACTAAAAATTAATTTATCTGCAAGATTCCATTTTAACCCTTCCACAAAAGACAGCTGCTGGTCTAGCTTGTAATTGTCTGTGAGGCTGAGGGCCCAAAAAAATAGCTTTCTCTTTACGCCATCTAAAGCCAATCCTTTGTTGTAAATAGCTTCGTAAATCTTTTCTAGTAATCTAGGTACTGTCGTAAAAGCGACGGGAGCAACTGCTGCCAAATCTCCATCCGGTCCACTAAGGTTATCCGTACCGCAGAAATATACCGAAGCTCCTTTATAACTATAACAAAAGGAAACGGCGCGTTCATAAATATGACAAAGTGGAAGAAAACTCAATACCTTCTCATTACTTTTTACCACTAATAACGGTGATGTTGCAGTCACCACATGCATAATATTGGCATGGCTCAGCATCACTCCTTTAGGGTTGCCTGTTGTGCCAGAGGTATAAATAATGGTGACTAAATCATCTGCTTTTATTTTAGAAGTAATACTTTCTAAGGCTGAAGTTCCTGAAGCATCAAAAATGCTTTCCCAAAAAGGACTGCCCTTCAAGCCATCGAAGGTATAGATATGTTTTAGGGTAGCTACGGCTTTGTGGGTTTCGGACAGTTTATCATACAAATCGAGTCCCCCACAGAAAGCCGCTTTTACCTCAGCCTCATTTAAAATATACTCGTATTCCGAAACACTGATGGTTGGGTATAAAGGAATACTAATCATCCCCGCCATTTGTACGGCGTAATCCATAACGATCCATTCTGGCCGATTTTTGTAAGAAACAATCGCCACCTTATCCCCAGGCACTAGGCCCAGTTTTAATAAACCCGCTGCGGCTTTTGCTGCAGTATCCTTTAATTTTTGAGTGCTGTACGATTCCCAATGCCCTTCTTTATTTCTGCCACTAATACAAACTTCTAAAGGGTTATTTTTTAATTGGTAGTCAAGTAAATCGAAGAGTCTAGTCATTGGTTTGGCTTATTTTGGTTTTCCCGAATATACAACATAAAATGTTTTCATTCAACGGTCTAACTCAAGAATCAATTCAAAATTATTCGAACATGATACTAATAAATTCAGCGACGCAGGCTGGTTTATCTTCTCCCTCAATTTCTACGGAACAGTGCCAAGTGATTTTGATACCGTTGTGGGCATATTCCTCTATAGCCGCAACCTTGCCATGTAATCGTAGCTTGCTATCCACTAAGACGGCATTTGGAAAACGAACTTTATTTAAGCCATAGTTTACTCCCATTTTTACCGATGTAACTTGGATAAGGTCTCCCAACATTTTAGATAAAAGGGAGACCGACATAAAGCCGTGTGCTACTGGTTTTTTAAAGGGGGACTTCTGGGTCGCCTTTTCTACACCTACATGGATCCACTGAAAATCTAAGGTAGCTTTGGCAAAATCATTGATCATTTCTTGGGTGACCCTGATCCATTCTCCTGAAGGAAGCGTTTTGCCCTCATAGGAAGCAAATTCTTTTACGTCTTTAAAAATTAGTTGAGCCATTTTTCTAGTATTTATCGTGAAGTACCCCCATCAATAGTTAAACAAATCCCAGAAACGAAACGTGCTTCATCGGAGGCTAAATATAAATATCCATAAGCAATATCAATAGGTTCTGCCGCTATTTTTAAGGGAATACTTGCCTTTATTGCCGCTACATGTTCTTTGGGAATTTTATCGACCATATCGGTCATGGTGAAGCCTGGGGCGATAGCATTGGCAGTGATCCCATATTTACCGAGTTCCATAGTCCAAGTCTTTGCCATGGCAATGACACCAGCTTTGGTAGCCGCATAATTAGTTTGCCCAAAATTACCTCGTAAGCCTACATTAGAGGCAGCACTTACAATTCTACCATAGTTGTTGGCTTTCATATACGGCGCAACGGCCTGAGTACATATAAAAACCCCTTTTAAGTTCACGTCTATAACAGCGTCAAATTCATCTTCGCTCATTTTTTCCAGTGTACGATCGCGAGTTATTCCGGCATTATTGATTAGAATATCTATTTTACCATATTTAGAATTTACGTGTTCAAAAAGCGCTTCTACGGCTGATTTATCGGTGACCGATACGGCATGGAATTCTGCCTTAGCACCCGATGCTGTGATCCCTTCGGCTACTTCTTGGCCCTTGGGCAGCACATCCATAATAATCACTACAGCACCTTCTTTTGCGAACAGTTCAGATATAGCTTTTCCTATGCCCTGTGAGCCTCCTGTTACAATGGCTATTTTATCCTTTAATCTCATCTTATGTTGTATTAGCTGTTATTGATTTAACCCTTTGTTACTTTTAGCTATTCTGTTAGCATTTCCTAAAACTTCGGAGTTAAAATAAATTCTAAATAGGCCTTTGATAGGCTCAGACAGGCATTTCGAATTTAATTTTCTCGCGATGTTAGCCAAAACTTTAGGTTCGTATGAATGCATTCGTTGTACCTAATGGCTTAATTTCTTAAATTTTAACCACCATTTTTCCTTTCACCTTGCGGTTCATCATTTCTTCCATAGCCTCTTTTGTCTCTGCTAAAGGAACAATTTTATGAATATGGGGTTTTAGCTTTCCTTCCGCATACCACTGCATTAGGGTCATGGTATTGCCCCTATTTTCCTTGGGATAGCTCATGGCAAAACAACCCCAGAAAACGCCAACAATCGAAGCTCCTTTCAATAAGGGTAGGTTTAAGGGCATCTTAGGAATAGTACCCGCTGCAAAGCCTACCACCAAATAGCGACCGTTCCAAGCAATACCTCTAAAGGCCTGTTCAGAAAAATCACCACCTACCGGGTCATAGATCACATCGACTCCTTTTCCGTTGGTTACTTCTTTTAGGGTAGATTTTAAATCTTGTGTGGTATAGTTAATGAGTTGATCCGCGCCGTATTTTTTGCAGAGGTCTAGCTTATCCAGGCTAGATGCTGCCGCAATGACCTTGGCACCCATTAATTTTCCTAGTGCTACAGCAGCTAGGCCAACCCCTCCGGAAGCACCCAGAACTAAGAGGGTCTCGCCTTCCATTAATTTGGCCCTGTCTTTTAAGGCGTGATACGAAGTGGCATAGGCCATCATAAAAGAGGCCGCTATGGGATAGTCCATTTGAGGTGGTTTGGGAAAACAAGCATTTGCTGGAACAATAACTTCTTCTGCTAAGCCTCAATGAGCCACGAAGCCAAAAACTTCATCGCCCACCTTTATATGGGTAACGCCCTCGCCTACTTCTTTTACGACACCTGCTATATCGCTTCCCGGGGTAAATGGCAACTCTGGTTTAAATTGATACAAGCCTTGTATGATCAAGGTATCCGGAAAATTTAGGCCACAGGCCCTTACCTGCACTACTACTTGCTTGGGCCCTGCCTGTAAATCGTCTATTTCCTCCAAGGTTAAACTGGAGGGTGGACCGTATGTTTTACATCGTATTGCTTTCATTCCTTCAACTAATTAAACCATTTCTACTATTCGTTTTCCAAAGTTCCCGAATCCGCTTGACTCTTGCCTCTTGCCTCCTGACTTTTTGCCTTCTTCCTTCTGCCTCCTGACCCTCCTGATGTTTAAAAAATCAATCTTCTATTACCTTCAACACCAATTTCCCCAACTTATCGCCAGAGAAAAGTCGGCCATAGGTCTCTGGAAAATTCTCGATACCCTCATACACATCCTCACGGGTTTTCAACTTGCCTTCTGCCATCCATTTGCCCATTTGTTGACCTGCTTCCCCATACCTTTCTGCCCAATCAAAAACAACCATTCCCTGCATGGTAGCCCTATTGACTAATAAAGAAAGGTAATTGGCTGGACCTTTTGCATGTTGCTTGTTGTTGTATTGGGAGATGGCTCCGCAAATAACCACTCTTGCATGCATGCGTAACCTACCCAATGCTGCGTCTAAAATCTCTCCTCCAACATTGTCAAAATACACATCCAAACCTTTGGGACATTCTTGTTTTAAGCGCTCTTTTACATCTTCATTTTTGTAATCGATGCAGGCATCAAAGCCTAAATCATCCACCACATAGCTACACTTCTCTTTGCCACCAGCGATCCCTATTACGGTACAGCCTTTTATCTTGGCTATTTGCCCCACAATACTGCCTACAGCACCAGCTGCACCAGAGACCACTACCACATCGCCTTCTTTAATTTTACCCACTTCTAAAATTCCGAAATAGGCGGTCATTCCCGGCATGCCCAAAGTGCCAATATACGTGGGTAAGGGTGCTAATTTTGGATCAACCTTATAATAGCCTTTTCCATCGGTGGCAACATATTGTTGCACGCCTCCGTGCCCTGAAATAAAATCGCCCACCTTAAACTTGGGGTGATTTTTTACTTTTACGACCTCGCCCACAGAACCTGCACGCATCACCGCACCAATTTCTACTGGCGCTATATATGATTTTCCTTCATTCATCCATCCACGCATGGCGGGGTCTAAAGAGATATAATGATTTTTTATCAAGACCTGCCCCTCCTCTAATTCGGGAATCGGATTCGTTTCTAAGGACCAAGTTGTAGCATCTGCTGCGCCTACGGGTCTCTTTACAAATAGTTGTTGTTTATTCATCTTATTTGATTTATCTATTTTTTATTTTTATTGGTAAAACTCTCCACATAGGCCTTCATCTTAGCTCTAATTTCGGGTTTCCACCAGAGTATGGTTGCTTCTTTTAGGGCGTTCTCGGCGTTTAAATCGAGTTTATCCCATAGCGGTTTTCTCAGTTTTCTCTTGGTATTTAACAAGATTTCTTGGTCTGCCCTCAAATAGTGTTTCATTTGTTTTTCGGAGCGTTCCAAAACGGTATCTAAGGGTAGCAGTTCATCCACTAAGCCGGCTTTTAGAGCTTCCTTACCACTTAATAATTTCCCTTCCATAATATAGCGATGTGCCAGCCCATCGCCCATCCAAAAGGCGTAAATTTCCGTTAGGTTTTGACTGATTTGTATGTTTACAGCCACTTCGTTTAGGCCAATAACATAGGGCTCGCCTTCAGCCATATACCGATTATCACTAGTAACCGCCAAAACGCATCCCCCCGCTGGCGCGTAGCCTGTTATGGCTGAGATAAACGGTTTTGTAAACTGCACCAATTGCAGGTAGAGAGCCCCAAAAGCAGTAAAAAATTCTTGCACTTGCTTTTTATCGTATTGGTATAATTCAATTAAATCTAAGCCTGCGGAAAAATAGTGCGGCTGTCCGGTTAAAATGACCCCCATCACCGAAGGGTCATCTTCTAATTTCTTAAAAACCTCGGTTAATTCGTTCACCATCTCGCGGTTGATGGCATTTACCTTTCCCCGGTTCATTTGAACGATCACATAGTTCTCTTTTTCTGTTACTACTAATGTATTCATAGGTTGTTTTTATAATGAAGTTCCCCCGTCTAAGGTTATGGTTTGTCCTGTTATGAATTTAGAATTTTCAGAAGCCAACCAGCAAATAGCTTCCGCGATTTCCGCTGCTTCTCCGAACCTGCCCATCGGTACCATTCGTTTTAATTTATCGCCCATATCCGGACTTGCAGCGAGTAATTGTTCTAACAAGGCCGAATGGGTAAATCCGGGGCACACGGCATTGATTCGGATTTTCTTTCTCCCATACTCCAAGGCCGCAGATTTTGTCATGCCTACCACGGCAAATTTACTGGCGGAATAGGAAAGGTTATTGCCGGAGGCCTTTAATCCCGCTAAAGAAGCAACATTTACTATGTTGCCATGACCCTGTTTGAGCATTTGTTGTATGGCAAGCTTCATACCATAGAATACTCCGGTTTGGTTTACTGCAATCACATTATGCCAATCTTCAAAGGAGTGATCGGCAGTCTTTGCTTGTTTTTTTCCTCCTATACCTGCATTGTTCACCATGACATCTAAACGACCCTGTGTATCAACCACACCCTGTACCAATGCCTCCACCTGCTCAAACTGGGTTACATCGGTGGCTAAGGCTGAGGCCCTACCACCGTCATTTCGAATTTCACTGGCTACGTTTTCTGCACGTTCCAGGTTGATGTCGGAGACCACGACAATAGCCTTATGGCTGCCAAAAAGTTTTGCCGTAGCTGCCCCTATACCACTGCCAGCTCCCGTTATTACTACTACTTTATCTTTTAAGTTCATTTTTTTAAGATTTTGACGCCTCTATGTTCTATAAAATATTCGTATGTATTCAATACAAATTATCAATCTGATTTTTTTGAATGGCCTGCCATGCCGTATTACAACATAAAGCAGAAGCCTTGTTTAAATTCGCAAATTTGGGATCACTAGTATGGCCATGTTTGTAGCGGTAATAAATCTGCTGAGCAATGACTGCAATCTTAAAAAGACCATAGGCATAGTAAAAAGTGAGGTGATCTATATTTCTCCCACTTTTTAGGGCATACTGCTGAACTATTTCGGTTCGGGAGGGATTGCCTTTCATCAGGGTTGGGGAGGGCAGCCCTTGTTTCATAAACTCAGGGTCCGTTGCAGTAGTCCAATAGCCTAGTGAAGTTCCCAAATCCATCATAGGATCTCCCAAGGTGCACATTTCCCAGTCTAAGACAGCTGAAATCTTCTTCCAACGGTCATTTTCAAAAACCACATTGTCATATTTAAAATCATTGTGGATAAGGCTATGATCGTATTCTTTAGGCTGATGCTCGCTCATCCAGGTCATGACCTTTTGGGCTGCTGGCACCTCATCGGTAGCGGCAGCGAGGTATTGCTTGCCCCAATTAAGTACCTGTCGTGCTACATACCCTTCGGGGCGTCCTAACTCTGAAAGCCCTGCGGCTTTGTAATCAATATGGTGAAATTCTACAAAGGCAGCTACCCAAGTATCCGAAATGATTTTAAATGCCTCTGGGGAAATTTTTTTACTAAAGGCCGATGTGGCTGTTAGGATCTCCCCGCTCACCTTCTCCATAATATAAAATGGAGCTCCTATAATCTTTGGGTCTTCATTAAAAACATATACTTTAGGACTCTTATCATAAACAGGATTTAATTGCTGTAACACCCTAAATTCGCGCCCCATATCGTGACCTCGTTTAGGTGCCGCAAAAGGGGGCCTGCGCAATACGTATTCCTTGTTCTCAATTTGAAGCAGGTAGGTGAGGTTAGAATAGCCATTGGTGAATTGTTTTACCAACAGCGCTGCCTTCTCTTGCGTTATGAGGCCATGTTCTCGCAGAAAAGCTTTAAGCTTCCCTTCATGGAGCTCCTCGCCTACTCGCACCGATTTTAATTTTTTTTCGCTAGCCATGTGTATCGTTTACATACTTTTTTATGGTGTTTTTTCCCAGTTGACTCATATGAACCTCATCAGGACCATCGGCCAAGCGCAGTGTCCGTGCCGCTGCATAGAAGTGTGCCAAGGGCGTATCACTGCCAACGCCTTTTCCGCCTAAAATTTGAATGGCTCTGTCGATAACCCTTAGGGCCATTTGGGGCGTAACTATTTTTATCATGGCAATGAGGTCTTTCGCCTCCTTGTTTCCTACTTTATCCATCTTATCCGCTGCGGATAATACCAACAAACGTGTTTGTTCTATCTCACAAGCCGAAAGAGCAATAGCTTGTCGCACACTACTAAAGCTGTCCAAAGTTCTGCCAAAAGGTTTCCGCTGCACGGTGCGTTCTGACATGATTTCTAAAGAGCGTTGCGCCATCCCGATTAAGCGCATGCAATGATGAATACGGCCAGGCCCTAAGCGGCCCTGTGCTATTTCAAAACCCCTACCCTCACCCAAGAGTAAATTAGCTTTAGGTACGCGAACATTGTTCAAAATAATTTCAGCATGCCCTTCCGGAGCATCGTGATAGCCAAAAACACTCAGTGCTCTTTCAATTTTTAAGCCTGGGGTATCCATAGGTACCAAAATCATACTCTGTTGTGCATGACGTGGAGCATCAAAATTGGTCTTCCCCATCACAATGGCAATTTTACACTTGGGATTCATAGCGCCAGAGGACCACCATTTGCGACCATGAATAACATAGTCATTTCCATCGGCCATAATAGCCGTTTCGATATTGGTAGCATCAGAAGAAGCCACCTCAGGCTCTGTCATTAAAAAAGCCGAGCGAATCTCTCCATTCATTAAAGGTTTTAGCCATTTTTCTTGTTGCTCAAGCGTTCCATATTTGGCGAGCACCTCCATATTTCCTGTATCGGGAGCGCTACAATTAAAAATTTCCGAAGACCAAAGGATGCGCCCCATGATTTCTGCTAAAGGAGCATATTCTAAATTGCTAAGTCCCGGGCTCAGTGTGCCGTACGAAGCGGGCAGAAAAACATTCCAAAGTCCGGCTTCTTTAGCCTTTTGTTTTAAGGCTTCCATTCCAGGCCATGGTTTCCAATTATTTTTTGGATCTTGATGGAATTCTGTGACCTCCTTTTCAATAGGGAGCACATGGGTTTCCATAAAATTCTTCAATTTTTCTTGAAGTGCTATCGATGTATCGCTATAATCAAAATTCATAGTTCTGTTTTATTAGCCTGAAATTAAGTAACCGCCATCTGCCGCATAAACGCCCCCTGTCATATAGGAGCCCGCATCAGAGGCCAATAACATGACAATACCCGCCATTTCATCGGGTTCTGCCACTCTTTTTAAAGGAATGACGCTGGTATATTGTGCGGCCAGTTTTTCATCGGACCAGAGACTTTCGCTAAATTTTGTTTTAATTAATCCGGGGCAAACCACGTTGGAACGAATACCATATCGGCCCCATTCTTTGGCTTGGTTTTTTGTGAGCATGATTAGGGCAGATTTCGTCATACTATACAGCCCCAATCGAAATCCGGGGTGAATGCCCTCTACGGATGCTATATTGATGATGCTACCGCCGCCGTTGGTTTTCATATGGGCTTGTGCTAAATTGGAAAAAATCCAAGGTGCCTTTACGTTGACGCCCATGATTTTATCGAACACATCCTCATCTGCTGCTTCCAAAGGTCCGTAAAACGGATTTATGGCTGCGTTATTCACCAAAATGTCTATTCGCCCATAAGCGGCTACGGTTTTAGCTATCAGTTGTTCCCTTTGGGCAGCGTCGCCAATATGACATTCAATGCCTATGGCCTCTAAACCGGCTTCTTTGAACTCCTTTGCTACAGCATCGACAGCCTCTTGTTTACGGCTACTGATTACTACTTTAGCTCCACTCTCGGCAAGACCTTTGGCTATGGAAAGCCCTATCCCCTTACTGGAACCTGTTACGATGGCTACTTTTCCCGCTAGGTTAAATTTTGATTTTATGCTCATTTTAATTGTTGGGTTTTTGGGTGTTGGGTGTTGGGTTCTGGGTGTTGGGTTTTGGGTTTTGGGTTTTGGGTTTTGGGAAAAAAAATTAAAGTTAAAGGTTTGTCCATTGTCCAAGACTCATCAGTATGAAATACGTTCTAGCCTAAAGTTCATCAAATTTTACTACTTTCTTCTATGTTGCATTGGACATTCGACTTATTTCTTGCCTCTAATTTAAGCAAATACTTGCTTCTCTGTATTCAGTGTTAGTGCTTGCTTGTCCATCAGTATTTCGGCAAGTCCCGTTGTTTTAGGGAGTTCGTATTTAAAATAAAAGTGCATGGCGTGGATTTTGTTTTCGTAGAATTCAGCACTAAAATTAGTATCCCCAGAAACCATTGCTTTTTGTGCTTCACGCCCAATATCTAACCATTGCCATGCCATGATAATGGTACTGAAAAATTCCATAAAAGGCGTGGCATCCGCCAAAAACCATTGGTAATCACCTTTCATGGCATAACCCATAAGTGATTGTAGCACTTTTTGCGTTAGTTCCAGTTTGCTTCCTAATTTTTCCGCCAATGGTTTCAACGACTCATGTGCCATACTTTCTTTAATAGAATTCGTAATTTCCTCAGAGAGTAATTGCAATGCTTTTCCATTTTCCATGGTGATCTTTCTTCCTAATAGATCTTGAGACTGGATACCGGTAGTACCTTCGTAAATAGCCGATATTCGGATATCCCGTAAGTACTGCTGTAAAATATAATCTGAACAAAAGCCATAACCTCCGAGTACCTGTACGCCATTATTCACAGAAGTAATGCCCATTTCTGAAGGATAGGTCTTGACCACTGGAGTCAATATTTCTAACAGCAACTTGTATTTTGCCCTGCCGTCTGCATCCGGTAGCGATTCTGACAGATCTTGGTATCGAGAGGTTAAAAACACCAAACTTAAGGATCCTTCGGTAATTACTTTTTGTAAGAGAAGCATTCTGCGCACATCGGGGTGATTGATGATAAGGGTTTGTTCTTGGGAAGCGTCTTTTTTTCCAGTGCGTTGCAGTTCTCTTCCTTGAGGTCTTTCTTTTGCATAGTTCAGCGAGGCATGGTAAGCTCCTGTGGCAATTGCCGCAGCTCCCCTACCCACAGCGATCCGGGCGCCGTTCATCATCAGGAACATATACTTTAAGCCTTTATGGGGTTCCCCCACTAACCAACCGGTACAGTTGTCTTTATCCCCAAAAAATAGGTGTGTGGTACAATAGCCTCTTTGACCCATTTTTTGAAAATCGCCTACCGTAGTGACATCGTTGTTTTCTAAATTACCCGCTTTATCGAGTCGTTTTTTCGGTACCACAAAGAGTGAAATTCCTTTGGTTCCTGCAGGAGCCCCTTTGATACGTGCTAATACCAAATGCACCATATTCTCGGATCCCTTGTAATCTCCTCCCGAGATAAATATTTTTTGTCCGTTTATTTTGTAGGCATCACCATCAGGCACGGCGCTGGTTACAATGTCTGAAAGCGAGCTTCCTGCCTGTGGCTCGGTGAGGCACATGGTACCCCCCCATTGGCCGGCCATCATTTTGTGAACATAGGTATCTTTGAGGAATTGATTCCCGAAATGAACAATCAATTCGGCGGCACCCACGGTAAGGCCAATATAGCCCGGTAGGTGGTTATTGGCCGCTTCCTGAATAAATGCCGAGGCATGTACAACCATCGAAGGCATTTGCATACCACCAGCTTCATAAGAAAACGGACCTGCTAAAAAGCCCATTTCACCCCCTGCTTTCATGTACTTGTTTACTTGCGGATGTACTATAATTTCCCCATCCTTAAAGTGAGCAGGGTTTTCGTCCATCTCCTTAAAGTAGGGATACAATTCCTTATCTGAAAAATCTTTTACGGAGTCGAGCATCATGGCAATAGACTCCTCATCGTATTCTGAAAAACGTTCTTGTTGCAATACCCCCTTAAGATGGTGTACGTTGAACAACAAAAATTTAAGGGTTTCCATGTCTATATAGGCATTGGCCATAATGATATCTTTTAGAGATTAATAAAGTTCAAGTTAGGATTTATTCCTAGGAATCTCATTAAACCAGTATAATAAAATTTGTAGTGCGCGAACAACGAATGCTGTATCATGGCATTATTACTGTTTTAGCCTGCATTAGCTCCACTGTTCTAAATGCTACACCCTAGCCCTGGCCTAAGCGCTTTCGAAGTTTTGAAAGACCCACTGGCGTTAATCCTAAATATGAGGCTATTAAATATTGTGGCACGCGCTGCATAAGGTCTGGGCGCTTGGCTAACAATCGTAAATAGCGCTCCTCGTTGGTACGACTATTAAGACGCTCTACTCTGGTAAAAATTTTGATAAACGCCTCTTGCATCGACAACCTACCAAAACGCTCTAACTGGTGCGACTTTTTAAATGAGTGCTCTGCATCGGACTTTGTGACGGCATAGACAACCGTAGCCTCAGTGGCTTTAAGGTAATAATTTGAGGGCGTACCCTTTACGTAGGCCGGTACATCGGTAAAAAAAATATCTTCGGTATAAAATTCTACTACTTTTTGCTCGCCTTCCACGAGCCTGTAATAGTAAATGCAGCCTGTTGCCACATAGTAAAAGTGATGCACCAATTGCCCAGGTACTACCAAGGTATCTCCTTTTTTTAGCGCTATTCGGTGGTAGCATTGCATCTGTTCCTGCAACAGGTCATCGTCTACATGCGTATAGGATAAAATTTTTTGCTTTAGGTTTTCAAGATGGTTCGTATGTACGATTGTTTTCAATGGTTGTTTTTAATTAGAAAAAAAGCCGAGATAAACACTAGTACTTTGACTCTTCGCACGGTAAATGGAATGGAGATCGTACAGGTTTAATTTCTTGAAATTTGATGATAGCTTAAGGCCTCAATTTAGCAAATAAAATTTAACCTAGTGAAGGGTAGCTTGAAAATCTGTAAAGATTTTGGATCGGAAACTTGAACGAGTTGAAACTTAAAGGCTATGATATTTTTTTGGTTTTATTGATGTATACGATGTATAGGGGCAACTTTTTTTTCTTCCACCTGGTATAGACTTAAGACATACACTTTTTTAGATGTTCATGATTGGTTTGATGGTCTGTTTGATTAATGACTATAAGGTAAGCGCAAAAAATACTTTAAAGGAAGGGGTTAAGCTTGTTATTTTTAGACTAAAGCGCAGCTTAACCTGTGCTTTTAGGGTTTCGCCGTACTCATATACTCTTGCCAGAGCACCAAAACATACTTGTTGTTTTGACCTTCTTTTATTTTTAGGAATCCGTATTCATATACAAATAGGTATACTTCGCCTTTTTGGTTTTTCCAGAAATGTGTAAAAAAATTAGGGTCGAAGCCTTTTTCCCGTAGTACAGTTTCTCTTACGGTTACTTTACCTCCCTTGTTGTATTGCTTTAATATTTTACGATTTAACTTAAGTTGGTTGTCTACTTTGTTGTAAAAGCGTTGGGGTTGCTCTTTAGCTTTCTGGTATTGGTACGCACTCTTACAGTGTAGGTTACAATATTTTTTATCGGTTCTCCCGATAATTTGCTTTTGACAATACAAACATTCTTGTTGTAATCTCATCGAATTAAACTTAAGTGAATGCTTATGCGAACATTATTCGCTTAAGATACGACTAAATCATTTTTAACCACTAGATTGAACAAAAAAAAAGATGGAACTACAAAAAAGTATCACCTTAAAACATTTATTGATCCATCATCAAAAGTGTGTTGGACTTCAATTTAGCACGAATAAAATTATACAAGCCCTGGTGGACACTTTGCCCAATGTGGCTTGGAGCCAAGAATTTGGTATGTATTATATTTTAAACAGTAAAAGCAACGTAGATTTAATTTTCAAAACTTTTCAAGGTGTCGCTTGGGTAAATGGCAACTTTTTCTTTTCAGATAAAGTAATAAATGCTGATAATCCTGAACTTAATTTGGAACGGTATCGAAAGCGAAAACCAAAATTAGGTTTTAAACCGTGCCCAGAAGAATACCTACTAAAACTTGAGCTTAAAAGGTATTCTGACAATACAGTTCGCAACTATGTATCGTGCTTTGAGACCTTCATTAATTATTATTATACCGAAGATCCAATAAGGCTCAATGAAAACGACATTCGAAAATATTTACAAAAATTAATACAAGACGGAAAGTCGAACTCTTATGTAAATATGGCCGTAAACGCTATAAAATTCTATTACGAGATTGTTCATGGCATGCCTAATAGGTTATATTCTATTGAACGACCACGAAAGGAAAAACAGTTGCCTGAAGTATTATCTAAGGAAGAAATTGTTAGGATTATCAATGCTACCAATAATATGAAGCACAAGTGTATTGTTGGGTTACTCTACTCTTCAGGCCTTCGTAGAGGAGAATTACTGAATCTTCATGTTACTGATATTGACAGTAAACGAATGGTAGTACTCATTAAAAATGGCAAAGGAAATAAAGACCGTATTTCTGTGTTGAGTCCAAATTTATTAAAAGATCTACAGGTATATTATAAAGAATACCGCCCCAAGAACTACCTTTTTGAAGGGCTTACGGGAGCTAAATATAGTGCTACTAGTGTGATAAGCATTATTTCAGCTGCAGCAAAGAAAGCTGGTATTTTAAAAAAAGTTTCGCCTCATATGTTACGGCATAGTTTTGCAACTCATCTCTTAGAAAACGGCACTGATCTAAGGCATATTCAACTTTTATTGGGTCATAGTTCCACTAAAACCACTGAAATTTACACCCATGTTGCGAATAGATCGTTTATGGAAATAAAAGATTTATTATCTTAGGCACATAGTTGGTATATATGCAATAGTGCATACCCAATTGTTGTAGGTAATTTAAAAAATGAACCAACTCCTAGATAAAATGGAAGAGATTGAATTTACAACTGGACCTAACTTTAGTTATAGTCTGGATAGAGAATTTGAACTCATTTCTTCTAATCTTGAATCTGATAAGAAGGAACTTTTAAAAGAGGATTTTACTGAATTCTTTAATAAAGGAAGGTTCCTTGTACTGAATACTTTTAGTGGCGGAATATTGTTTCTAAAAGCACCTGAACGAATCGAAAAAATAAAGATTGATTCTCGAACAACATCATATGACTTTGAAGCTTCGGTAATCTTTGAATCTGACTCAAGAAATACTGAAAATATTAAATACAAGTCCGAAGGTGGTAAAACAGAATCTATAGAATGGCATGTTAGTGAAATATTTCCAAACTTCTATAAATACGACAAGACGATTCGAATAGCTTTGTTAATAGTAATTGGTAAGATTGTAAAAAGGATTTGCGAATATGGACGGCTTAACTTTGCTTATTTAAAAATAGAAAATGAGTTCGAAATTGAATTGCTAATAAACGGACAAGTTGAGTCAAAATTAAAAATAGAACTGGAATAAAAACTACCTACAACAATAGTAACCGTTGCACAACCCCTTAATTTTTTAAACCTGAACCAATAT
>CAXBCN010000016.1:0-82887 GCA_963974535.1 uncultured Cellulophaga sp. | reverse complement strand
GTGATGTTTTTAATTAGCGGAAGGGACAAGGAAACCTTTACCCAGTGGTTTTTACCTAAAAAATACAATATGATCGTGGAGCATGGGGTTTGGCTTTCTAAAAATGGAGACGACTTTTTTATGCTGGAAAATGTAAAAAAAGACTGGATGGAAAAAATACAGCCCGTTTTAGAGTCTTTCGTAGATAGAACACCTGGAAGCTTTATTGAAGAAAAAAATTATTCACTAGCTTGGCATTACAGAAAAACAGATCCTGATTTTGGCCAAAAAAGAGCTTCTGAACTCAACACCGTATTAACGAGTTTAATTGCCAATGACGACTTAAGCGTACTTAATGGCAATAAGGTAATGGAAATTAAAAGTAGTAACGTAAATAAAGGGCGTGCGGCCATGCGCATGTATAGCGAGGCTGAGTACGACTTTGTATTTGCCATCGGTGACGACTGGACCGATGAATTTATGTTTCAAGAATTACCAGAAAGTGCTGTAACGGTTAAAGTAGGACTTCAAAAAACACAAGCCAAGTACTATGTAGATGGCACCAAGGATGTGCGTAAACTTTTAAAGCGTTTTGTGGAATAATCCGCTCCCGAAACTACTTAATACCTAGTGCCGACTTCTCCAAAGGAGGGGTGAAACGGGGAATTATCTATTTAATGAGTAATTTCACAAAAAAAAGCTTGAAACCAAAACCACACATACTTCCTTTACTGGTTATCGCACAATTTGCCTGTACCTCACTTTGGTTTGCAGGCAATGCTATTATAGACGATTTATCCCTAAAAATAGGACTGCCGGATGGCTCTATGAGCTATATTTTATCTTCGGTACAATTCGGGTTTATTACGGGAACTTTACTTTTTGCCACCTTATTAATTGCAGACCGATTTTCTCCTTCAAAAGTATTTTTTATCTGTGCGATGTTCGGCGCCTTATGCAATAATAGTTTACTCCTTGAAAATTTAACCAAAGAAATTATTTTCTTCGTACGCTTTGGAACTGGTTTTTTTTTAGCAGGAATATACCCAATTGGTATGAAAATAGCCGCGGATTATTTTGACACTCGCTTGGGAAAAGTTTTAGGCTTATTAGTAGGCGCCCTAGTCTTAGGAACCGCTTTTCCTTTTATATTGACTGCACTAGATGTACATACCAACTATACTACCATTATAAAAACAACTTCTTTGTTAGCTGTTTTAGGCGGATTCATTGTCTTTATATGTATTCCTAATGGTCCCTTTAGGAAGCCTAGTAAAAAATTACAATTAAAAGCTGGACTATCACTTTTCAGGCTTTCTTCCTTTAAAAAATCAGCTTTCGGATATTTTGGTCACATGTGGGAATTGTATGCTTTTTGGGCCTTTACCCCATTGGCAATCAAAACCTATAATGAAATTAATAGCACTTCTTTTTCTATTCCCTTATGGACATTTATCGTGATCACTTGCGGCGCTTTAGCCTGTGTTTTAGGCGGCGTGTTATCGATGCGTTTTGGTAGTCGTATTGTAGCTTTTATTGCACTGCTTCTTTCAGGTGTTTTTTGCCTAATCTCTCCTGCCCTATTTTTTGTTTCACCCATCGTTTTCTTAATTAGTTGGTGTTTATGGGGCATGGCGGTTGCCGCAGATTCTCCACAATTTTCTAGCTTAGTGGCCAATGCAACGCCCGTAGCTTTAAAAGGAACTGGATTAACCCTAGTTACCTGTATTGGTTTCGCGTTGAGTATTGTTAGCATTCAGTTATTATCTTTTTTGTCTTTAAGCCTAAATCCTACTATAATTTTTATATTTTTAGCCTTAGGGCCAATCTTTGGTTTATACCATTTAAAAAGTACAAAATAAAACCGTTATGAAAAATACATTACTCGCCTTTGCGCTACTTACTTCTAGCTTATTCTTTGCACAAACAGATGCACGAATTTATGAGATTATCGATGCCGTTTCGGCTGATCGCATCAAAAAAGATGTGACAAGACTTACTGAATTTGGCACCAGAAATACCTTTAGCGATACCGTGTCAAGTACACGTGGTATTGGAGCTGCTCGCCGTTGGATAAAATCTGAATTTGAGGCTATTGGAAAGGACTGCAAAAACTGTTTAGAGGTTTTTTATCAAAAAGATTTTGTGACTACTGAAATGGGCTCTCGCATTCCGAACGATGCATGGATTGTCAATGTGGTGGCCATTCAAAAAGGAACAAAATATCCAAATCGCTACATTATTATGAGTGGTGATATTGATTCTCGCGCTAGTGATACGATGGATTTTACAACCGATGCGCCGGGGGCTAACGACAATGCTAGTGGTATGGCAGGAACGATTGAGGCTGCCAGAGTATTGTCAAAATATCAATTTGAAAATAGCATTATCTATGTGGGACTTTCAGGGGAAGAACAAGGTCTTTTTGGCGGTGGCGGTTTAGCCAAATATGCCAAAGAAAAAGGCTGGGATATCATCGGAATTTTAAACAATGATATGATTGGGAATATCAAAGGAGTTGATGGGGTTATTAGCAATGTAGATTTTAGAATTTTCTCTGAACCTGTACCTGCTACAGAAACAGATAGAGAGCGACAAATGCGACGCTTTTATGGTGGCGAGGTAGATGGAATTTCACGTCAACTAGCGCGTTACGTGCACAAAACAGTAAAAACCTACATGCCCGAAATGAACCCAATGATGATTTACCGTTTAGACCGTTTTGGTCGTGGCGGACACCATCGCCCTTTTAACGATGCAGGTTTTGCAGGTATTCGTATTATGGAGGCACATGAAAACTACACCCAACAACATCAAGATATTCGTACAGAAAATGGCATTGAATATGGCGATGTTCTAGAACATGTTAACTTTGATTATGCTAAAAAATTAACGGCTGTCAATGCGATAAATTTAGCGTCTTTAGCTTGGGCACCTCCTGCCCCTAAAGAAGTGAAAATTGGGGGTATTGTTCAAGCGGCCGCAAAATTCGAGTGGTCAAAAGTCGATGGTGCCGCAGGTTATAAAATATATTGGAGAGACACTACCTCCCCTACTTGGGATCACAGTAGATATGTTGGGGATCTTAGCACTTTTACCTTAGACGGTATTGTTATTGATAATTATTTCTTTGGAGTTTCGGCTGTAGGTAAAAATGGCTTTGAGAGTCCTGTCGTTTTTCCTAATGGTATTATGAGGTAAGCTTTAAACTTTAAATTGTTACCGTAGGATTCAAAATAGTGCCTTTCGCGTTTTGATTATTTAAACGCGACCTGAGCTTTATTTTGAATCCTTTTTTTAAGGTCTCTTTTATAAAAACTTAAAACATAACATCTTGTTCAATAAACGAACAACTATTCCTTGAATTCTGGAGTAATTACAATACTTCTAAACGCGATAGGGCCATGATCCCCTTGAATTAAAATAGGACCAGGCTCACCTTCGTGACTATCTAGAGCCCCACCTGTAATGCCAGGAATTGTTTGGTCCGTAATTATTTCCTTACCATTTGCAACGATCGTTACGCGTTGCCCGTTCAAGGTAATATCATACACTTGCCATTCATCCGGATTTTTAGCGGCCATTTGATTGGGCGTTAAAAAACCATAAATTCCCCCAAATAATAAATGATTAGGGGCTAAGCCTTGATTATCTTCGATTTGAACCTCATGCCTACCTCTTAAATAAATGCCGCTGTTACTCCCCTTTGGATATTTAAATTCTACATGCAATTTAAAGTTATCAAACTTCGCGTCAGAAACTAAATTAGATCCAGATTTCGGACTTTCTAAAATTCCATCTTTAACCAGCCACTGATTCTCTCCCATAGCAGTCCAACCTTTTAAGTTTTCTCCATTAAAAAGAGCTATCGGTGCTCCCCATACAATGTTTTCATTATACTCAAGCATAGGGGCGCGCCTAGCCATCCAATCGTATTTTTTTCCATCTGAATAAACCATGCTACCTTCCAAGTTTTCGCCAACCCTTTTCCCTTCAAAAATCATATTTTTGGTTCCAGGTTCCCATTGCACGGGTATGGCAAAACTAAACTTCCCATTATTTACGTTCACTTCGGCAATAGGGCGTGCGCTCCCAAAAGCATATACAAAACGCCCCACTAAAGTTGATCTACCTGATTTTGAAATCTCTAACCAAGAAGGTAATTCTTTACCTTCCTGCATAATGATCATGTCCCAGCGCCCTATAAAGTCACTTTTATCGTCCTGAGCATTACCTGAGGTCATCCATAAATTAGATAATACTACTAAAGATGCTAAAATATAGTTGAAATAGCTTTTCATATTTTTTACTGATTTAAAGTTGAACAGGTAAATATACCGAATGAATTGATAGTTTTAAAATTACGGCTTTTAAATCATCGGTATTTTACAAGCTTAAAAAATAGTACCTTTAAAAATTATATGTATAGCTACTATGAAGTTAAAAGCAGCCCTCCTATTCTTTCTAATTTGCAGCATTACTGCCCCTGCTCAAGTATTAGATGCCCAAAAACAAAAATTCACCAAACAAGATACCTTACGAGGTAGCATCACTCCGGAGCGTGCTTGGTGGGATGTAAATTTTTATCATTTAGCCCTGGAAGTACAGCCAGACAAAAAATTTATTTCGGGAACGAATACCATTCGCTACACTGTTTTGTCTGAGCATAACACCTTGCAAATTGATCTGCAAGCTCCCTTAAAAATTGAAAAAGTAACTCAAGAGGGAGAAATTCTAGCGATAACATCCGATGTAAATGCACATTTCATCAGCTTAAACAAAGCTCAAATTGTAGGTGAAACCAATGAAGTGATCGTGCACTATTCAGGATATCCAAAAGAGGCCGTTCGGGCTCCCTGGGATGGCGGCTTCTCATGGAAAAAAGATGAAAACGGAAAGCATTTTGTTGCCACTTCTTGCCAAGGTCTAGGGGCAAGTGTTTGGTGGCCGAATAAAGACCATATGTATGACGAGGTAGATAGTATGGTCATTAGCGTAACTGTACCAAAAGGATTAATGAATGTATCAAACGGCAGATTACAAGCTACAGACGAAAATGAAACCACCACCACCTATCACTGGGCTGTTGAAAACCCAATAAATAACTACGGGGTAAATGTAAATATTGGTGATTATGTTCACTTTGGTGAAAAATACGAGGGTGAAAAGGGTACTTTAGATATGGATTATTATGTGTTAAAAGATCATCTTGGGGTAGCTAAAGAACATTTTAAAGACGCTCCAAAAATGATGCAGGCTTTTGAGCATTGGTTTGGACCCTATCCGTTTTACGAGGATAGCTTTAAATTGGTAGAAGTGCCGTATCTGGGTATGGAACACCAAAGTTCTGTAACTTATGGAAATAAATTTATGAAAGGTTATTTGGGTGACGATTTATCTGGAACTGGCTGGGGATTGAAATTCGATTTTATTATCATTCACGAGGCAGGTCACGAGTGGTTTGCAAATAATATTACCTACAAAGACATTGCTGATATGTGGATTCATGAAAGCTTTACGGCCTATTCTGAAAATTTGTTTCTGGATTTTTACTACGGAAAAGAAGCTGCTGCTGATTATGTGATTGGTACACGAAAAAAAATTAAAAACGACACCCCCATCATTGGACCCTATAATGTGAACAGTGAAGGTAGTAGTGATATGTATTACAAAGGTGCAAATATGCTCCATACCATACGCCAGTTAGTACATGATGATGAAAAATGGCGTTCTATTCTTAGAGGCCTTAACAGGGAGTTTTACCACCAAACCGTAACTACCGCACAAATTGAAAATTACATAAGCCATCAATCTGGACTAGATTTATCTAAGGTATTTGATCAATATTTGCGATCTACTGCAATTCCAGTTTTAGAATACAAAATAGCCGGTAAAAAACTAAGCTACCGATATGCTGATGTGGTTGAAGGTTTTAATATGCCTTTAAAAGCAAGTGTAGGCGAAAAAGAATTAAGCCTTAAACCTACTGAAAATTGGGCAAGCCAAAATATACCTGGTGACTTATCCGCTTTTAAAGTGTCAAGAGATTATTACATAGAGCTGCGAAAATTGTAAATGCTTTTAAATGGTTTTACACACATCATGCTTGTAAAGCAGTATATACCCTCTTTGGAATTCTTTAGCAATCCAAAGAATCATCCTTAAAAAAAGAAGTTATTAGGGATAGGAGCTAGTTCTAAGAGCCTGTTTTGTTGTAGAACAAAACAAATTCATTCTATTTTTAAGGCTACGGCTACAAAGTATAAACATGTTTACTATATTTAAACTATTATTTCATAAACCTTTCATATCCATGCTGTGTAGATCAAAAATTTTGTCCGTATTTCTTTTCCTATTTTACAGCGCATTGACCCTAGCTCAAGACGCGCAAGAAGCCATTACTATTGAAAAAATACTCGCCTTAAAGTCGGTTTCAGATGTTCAAATAAGCCCTGATGGCCAATGGGTAGCGTATACCGTTTCAGAAAATGATTTAAAAAAAGACAAAAGATTAAAAAGAGTCTATATTATTCCGATCACCGGCGGTGAGGCTATTGCCATTACTGGTAAAGAATATTCTGCAAGTCAACCACGATGGAGCCCCGACAACAAATACTTGTCTTTTCTGGCTAGTAAGGGTGAAAATGAAAAAACTCAAGTTTGGCTTTCCAACCGTTTAGGCGGCGATTCAGAGGTACTCACCAAAATTCCACAAGGGGTCAACGAACATGAGTGGTCCCCTACCGAAAATAAATTACTATTGGTACTAACGGATCCAAAACCAGAAGAATTAACGGCTGATAAAGAAGATGACAAAAAAGTAAAACCTTATGTCATAGATCGCAGGCAGTTTAAACAAGACTATGTTGGCTACCTTGATCGCTATCGAAATCATATTTACACCTTAATTCCTGGAGATAGTTTAGCCACACAATTAACTTTTGGAGATTTTGATGATAGTTCTCCCGTCTGGAGTCCGGATGGTAAAAAAATTGCTTTTGTCAGCAATAGAACGGAAGACCCAGATGGTAATGCTGATACCAACATCTGGGTAGTTTCTGCAACCGGACAAAATAGTAACAAAACCTTAGTGCAAGTAACCACCAATCCAAATAAAGACGATTCCCCAAGCTGGAGTCCTGACGGAAAATCTATTGCCTATAGAACCGTTTTAAATGGAAAAATTCTTTGGTATGCAGGAGAAAAATTAGCTATTTCTCCGGCTATTGGTGGGCAAGCACGTGTATTAACCGAAAGTTTAGATCGCAATATTAGCATGCCAAAATTCACTACGGATGGTACCGCTATTCTTTTTCTTTTAGAAGAAAATGGCACGAGCGTGGTAGCATCGGTAGACTTAAAGGGCCAAAATCTTAAGAGGGTTATTGCAGGAAATATTAGTGTTGGCAATTATGCCTTAAAAGGAGAAACAATTATTCCTCTTTTAGGGAAAGTGGATCGTTCAAATAACCTCTATACCTTTGAGAAAAATAAATTAAAAGAACTCACCAAGGTGAATGATGCTCTTTTAGCCAAAACTAAAAAACCCATCATTGAAAAGATTAATTATAATAGTACGGATGGCACTCCTATTGAGGGTTTTGTGGTAAAACCAATAGATTTCGATGCTTCAAAAAAATACCCAACCATTTTATGGATTCATGGCGGACCCACAGCCCAATACGATTTTTCATTTGATAGTGAACCACAATTATTTGCTGCACAAGGCTACGTGGTATTGCTTATTAATCCTCGAGGATCAACTGGGTATGGTGAAGCGTTTTGCAAAGCTATATTCGCCGATTGGGGTAATTTAGATTACCAAGATGTAATGTCGGGTGTAGATTATGCAATTGTCCAAGGCTATGTAGACCCTGATTTATTGACTGTTGGAGGTTGGTCTTATGGTGGTATTTTAACCAATTATGTCATCACGAAAACCAACCGATTTAAAGCAGCTTTATCGGGTGCTAGCGAAGCTCTTTATCGTGCCAATTACGGACACGACCATTATCAGCTTACTTGGGAACAAGAATTAGGCTTACCTTGGGAAAATAAAGATGCTTGGGAACGTATTTCTCCCTACAACGATGTGGCTAAAATATTGACTCCCACCTTATGGATGGGTGGTAGCGATGATTGGAATGTGCCTATTTTAAATTCAGAACAAATGTATATGGCCATGAAAAGATTAGGCAGAGAAACCCAATTAATTGTGTATCCTGGTGAACACCATGGTATTCAAAGGCCATCTTTTCAAAAGGATAGATTTGAAAGGTATTTGGCCTGGATGAAAAAGTATGTAAAATAAATTTTTAGGCCAATTCCAAGGTTTTGACTTTGAACTATTTGGCCTGGTTTGTTGCTGCTACGATGCCTTCATTAGGAAAAATAGGGCTGCTAGTTGATTTTCATACTTTTCGATGAATGCATTTTAAAAGATGATAGTACGAATCAGGAACCTTATAAAAACAACCTTATGGAAAAAATTAAAATTGAGATGAAATGGGCAGCGCTATTTATAGTGATGACCCTTCTTTGGATGGTACTAGAGAAACTAGTAGGCTTGCACAGCACGCATATTGACTTACACATGTATTTGACCAACTTGTTTGCTATTCCTGCGATATTGGTGTATGTATTTGCTTTAAGGGAGAAGAAGAAAAAAGACTTCAAGGGTCAAATGACTTTTAAACAAGGTATGTTTTCAGGATTGATCATGACCTTTGTGATTACCTTATTTGCACCACTTACACAATGGATTATTTCAACAATAATTACTCCGGAGTATTTCCCAAATGTCATTGCTCATTCTGTAGCAACGGGGTATCATACCTCTTTAGAGGAGGCTGAAGCCTACTTTAATTTAAAGAATTATATCGTACAAAGTACCATGGGTACCTTGATAATGGGAGTCGTTACAACTTTACTAGTGGCATTTTTTTTAAAGACCAAAGTAAGGACTTAAAAATGATTTGCACTGGATTCATAAAAACGTTCAGCCAAAGTGCTATAAGTTCTTTGTGAAAATTTTATCGGTTCCCAACTAATTTGTAGAGGAAGCGATTGTAAATAAAAAACTTAGCTACCAATCGTTACGATTATAAGTAGCTAAGCTTTGTTTCTTTAAAACTAAGGCTGAATGCGGCTCTTAGATAGCTTACAAGGAGTATACAAACCTGAAGGTCACAAACCTAGGCTGAATAAAGGTTTCTGAAGTAAATACAGATACATTGTTTGCACTGTTACGAACCTGAGAATCAATATCTAAAAGGTTAGTGGCTCTAATTTCGTATTCCCATTTGGCATCTCTGTCTTTTCTATACGCTAAAGAAGCATCCCAATTTTGAAATGATTGTGATTCTCCATTCCCTAAATCTTGGTTCGTGTACCTGTAGTTTGTTCTAAAGGTTACTCTTTTCCAAACATACGCATCGAACTCTACAGAAGGCGCGTTCGTTACAAATTTGGTTTCACGACTTCCTTGATTGTTGTTGGTAACACTATAGCGATAATTCAAACTAATATTCGGAGCTACCTTAAAATTGGTTCTGATCCCTGGAGTATAGGCTTGTGTATAACCCTCATTCACAGACTGCAATCCTTGAATAAACTGATTTATTTTACTGTAATTAAAACTTCCATTTAAACTAGCCCTGATTTTCCCAAAAGTGCGTTGCACCCGACCAGTAACATTGACGTTTTCATCAGCGAAATTAGAATTAAAAAATGTACTTGTTCTAATAACATTGTCAAAATTGGTGAGTCCACGAATTTGATCCACGTTATTGCTATACGCTGCACGAGCAAAAACGTTGGTATAATTAAATAAATTAAAACTGTTGTATAATAAACTTACATTATGCGATAGGGCATTTTGTAGTTCTGGCTCACCAAACTGTATGCTATTAAAATTATTTAATACCAAACCTTGCGCTAAGCGAGTTACGTCTGTAAAATTATTAGCCATATTATAATTTAAGGTCAACGATTCACTCTTCTTAAAGTCGATTCTAGTTTCAAATTCTGGCAACAATCGAAAGAAATTTTCTTCATACGTTACTCCAAACTGACTGTTTTTATTGCCATAGGCATGGGCTGATAAACCAGGTGTGATGGTAAACTTTCCTGTTTTTACTCGGTAGCGCATTCCTAAATAAATATCACTAAAATTATACTGAGTATCATTGGTCGCTAAACCATCATTTATCAAAGGAGTTGGATTAAATTGTGAGCCGTCTTCTAAAAATTGAAAAATATTAGAATTAAAATCTTGGCGACTTAGGATGGTTCCCAAAGTAAAATTTAGATTACTCTTCGCGTTTAAAATTCTAAAGTAATCTAGCTTAGCATCTAATTGGTTAGATTTTATACGTCTATTTTGCCCGATATCGTAATTCGTTAATGAGGTATCTAATCCTAAGCCTTCCGCTGTATTGTCAAAAGCATCTGCACCGTTTGGATCATTCACCAGCAAGGCATTATAAAAAGGATCTTCGTTTTTCAATAAATGCTGTGCTTCGAAGGCAAAAATATTGTTTTCGTCGAGCGTGTAATAATAATTTATATTTTGATTGATACTATAAGGAGTTACTTCATTAACCTGTGAAGTATTACCGATTACAGAAGAAAAAACATTTTGGTTTTGTCCGTCATTGGATGTTCGACCCAAAATGTCATAATCTAGTTGATTATTAAAATTAGGCTTGTAAGCTGCACTTAATTTTAAAAGTACTTGGTTAGAACGCTCTCTACTCGATTCTTCTTGCGATTCATCCGGGATTCCTAAATCTGGATTTGTGTATTGCACAAAACTTGTTTCTCTTGTAAGAATACGGCTGCTATTGTAAATTAAAAACCCACTTAAGTCTAATGCTTTATTAGGAGAATAACTGAAGTTACCTGTTGCGAGTTTACTTTCAATTTCTAAGGCGTTGGCTGGGGGGGTTAGTGAACCAAGTCCATTATCCCCTAAATTTATGCTCGTACCACTACCCCTGCTTGGCGCTCTAAAACCACCACCAAAATTACGAATATCACTACTCGTTAAGGCTTGTTCTCCAATATTATTTAAATCTCCTATAAAGTTTAGACTGTATTTAGGATTGTAATAAAACAATTTAGGTTGCACTAAATAAAGCTCATTCTCTGGTGAGGCACCACCACCGGCAGTGACTGTGCCAAACCAAAAGTTTTCTTTACCTTCTTTTAATTTTATATTTAAAGCCACATTTTCTTGGTTGTTCGTTACTCCACTCAACTGACCTACTTCTGAGTAATTCCGCAACACCTGAATTTTGTCAACAGCATTTGATGGGATATTTTTTGTGGCTAGTTTCGTGTCGCCATCAAAAAAATCCTTGCCATTGATCATCAATTTATTTACTACTTTGCCCTCAACCTCTACCTGTCCGTCTGCATTAATTTCTACCCCTGGCAAGTTTTTTAAAACATCTTCTAATTTACGCTCCGTACCTGTATTGAACGAATCCGCATTATAGATTAAGGTATCTCCCTTAATAGTCACTGGCATTTCATAGATAAGTTCTACCTCGTCGAGCATATTATCGGGCTGCATGACGTAATTTTTAACAATGTCTTCCTCCAAGGTGGCAATGACATCGTCAATCCCTTTCATTCCCACATAACTAATTTTAATAGTGTAGGATCCATTTTTTCCTAATTGCAACTTAAAATTACCTTCAGCATCAGTAATTCCGTACGATTCTAAGCCGCTGGTAACTTTATTTATAGCCACGACGTTGGCTAATTCAAGCGGAGCATTTAAACTATCTGTTACTACACCTTCAAATTTAATTTGAGCATGCGTTATTGTCGCTACAAAAAGTAGCACAACTAAAAGTATTTTTTTCATAAAATTAGGTTGATTTGTGTAGTATGTTATTGGTTGTTTTGGTTGTTTAGATTAGCCTCGTCCACGTCCTCGGTTGTTTCTCATTTCAATCATCTTTCCTTGAACTGTTTCTCGGTATTCACTTTTCGTAATCTCTTTTCCTTTCTCGGGTGCTTCAATCTTTAATTTTGTCTTAGGATTCATTACAATTTTAGAACATAGCATGGTAGTATTTCCGGCACTTACTTCTAAGATAAGACCAGGTAATCCCCAATATTCACTAGGCCCATGACTAACGGGTATTTGAAGTGTATACCATGCTTCTACCTGCGTCATTGGTATTTCAGGAGCTACTTTTTCTACGGCCTTAGCGTCAGCATTAGCCTCCGTTTCTTGGGGTATATCACTCCAAGAAAAATTGTACCACGTTAACTCTGCCGTTGGTATTGATGCCGTAGCTTTAAAACATAAATACTGACCAATTTGTTTTGATTCTGAACCCATTTTCCAATTGATCTCTTGTAATTTATCCTTTACTAAAAATTGCTTGCCATAAAACTCTTGGCTTTGGATCAATGTATTTTCTTTTACGTTTTTATAAGAGTCGCCTTGAGTAAAATTCTTTCCCCAAGAATCTGTTGCTCCTGACATGGCATCTAATTTATCTTCTTCATTAAAAAAAGAGGCCTCTTTATCAAAGCTAAGGACATATGTTTTTTCTAATCTGTTTTTCATACGCTCTTGTATCTGCTTCTTTTGTGCTTCACTCATGCGCGCACCCCATGAACCAAGATCCATAGTAGACTTCGAAATATAGGTGGCCTCACCCTGAAATTCTTGAGCTTTACAAATGAACGAATTGAATAAAAAGAAAGATAAAATACTGATGTTAACGACTACGCATTTCATAATTAAAATTTTAAAATTATTTTGTTCAACAAATATATCAAATTATTAAACAAATATTTTTTATTGTCATAATATTAACAATGTTCATGCATTATTCGCAGTCAAAATCAAGTTTTAAATAACATATTAAAGGATTCAAATGCTCCTAACTTTATTATTTAAGTACATGACGTTCTCAGCAATTCAGTACAGCTCTTGGATTTTAAAATATGAATATGGTTTAACTACGCTTAGTTAAATATTTGTTAAAGAAAAATATACTAACACGCTCCGCATAAAACTGAGAAGCTTAAAATCTTAAAACTTTTTCTACTTAACCCCATTCTGAGTTTATCACTTTTAGCCATGTTTAGGTTTTTATCATAGGATATAAAAAAGGATCATTAAATGAACCGTACAGTTTCATTTTAATACAATAAACAGACTAAAACCTTTGTGCCCTACCCCATTATGTAGTACATTAGAGCATATCAAAATAGCCTAAGAGCGATACTAAAAAGTGTTCATTTATGAGGTACAAAATAAAAATTCTTTATGTGATAGGATTTTTTTTGATACTATCCTGTATTCGTCATGTTGAAACGATACAGCCCGAAGTTAAAAACATCACAGAAAGTGTTTATGCGTCAGGATTTATTAAGAGTAAAAATCAATATGAAGTGTATGCCAAGACTGCAGGAATCATCGAAGAAATTTATGTTTCAGAAGGCATGATGGTCAAAAAAGGAGACCCCATTTTTAAATTGAATCAAAAAGATTTAAAAATTGTTACTGATAATGCCAGAGTTGCTTCTTCAATGGCTGATTACACAACTAATTCTGATAAATTACAAGATGCAAAAAAAGCCATAGCATACGCTATAAAAAGACGCTTTAATGATTCCCTATTATACGATAGACAAAAAAAGTTATGGGAAAATAGCATTGGAAGTAAGGCTGAGCTCGAACAAAGAGAACTAAATTTTGAAAGTGCTAAGATGAACGTGGCTAGCGCTCAAACCACCTACGAGGATTTAAAACGTAGCCTAAAGCTAAGTTCAGACCAAAGTAAAAATAATTTAGAAATTGCAAAAATTATAGAAAATGACCTCATCATTAGAAGTGAACTTGATGGGGTAGTCTATAAAATAAATAAAGAAAAAGGAGAGCTTATTTCTGGTCAAGAACCTCAAGCAATCATAGGTGCTAATGCATTTATGATCGAATTAACCATTGATGAATTAGATATTGTAAAAATTAAAATTGGTCAAGAAGTAATTATCCGCATGGATAGTTATAAATCTCAGGTTTTCGAAGCTCAAATTATAGCTATTGATCCCATGATGAACGCAAGAACGCGCTCTTTTCAAGCCCATGCTATTTTTAATACAGAACCAAAAGAGTTGTATCCGAATCTTACCGTGGAGGCTAATATTATTATTCATAAAAAAGAAGCTGTTTTAACAATTCCCAGGAATTATATGGTTAACGACTCTAGCGTTATACTTGAAGGAGGAAAACTTAAACAGGTAAAAACAGGCTTAATGGATTATGATGTAGTCGAAATAAAAGAGGGTATTTCCAAATCAACAACACTAGAATTACCAAAAAAATGAAGGTAAAGCATATTACAGAAATTGCTTTTGCACTCATGCGAGCGCGATGGAAACAAACACTAGTTGCTGCCATTGGAGTTACTTTTAGTATTGCGCTGTTTATTGCCCTACTAGGTTTTATGGAAGGCCTAAACCGATTGTTAGACGGCATGGTTTTAAATCGAACGCCTCACGTACGACTCTATAATGACATTCTGCCCTCTAAAAAACAACCTATAGCGCTAAGTGAAGACTATAAAAACTACTATAATTTTATCAGCTCTATAAAACCCACCAATACAAGAGAGGAGATTTATAACGCCCAAAAAATCATCAATAAACTCGAAAATGATAAAAGAGTTAAGGGCGTAGCGCCTAAAGCAACTGCGCAGGTATTCTATAATTTAGGAAATATAGACCTCAATGGTATAATTAATGGTATCGACCCTATAAAAGAAACAGAACTTTTCTCTTTTTCAGACTATATTACCAAGGGAGATTATAGGGAGCTTAAAACGGTATCAAATAGTATCATAATAGGTCAAGGTGCTGCAAAAATTATGAGCGCTAAACTAGATGATGTCATTACGATAACAAATACCGAAGGAGAACAATTTAAATTAAAAGTGATTGGCTTTTTTGAATCTGGAATCGCTGAAATAGATAAGGTTCAAAGTTATACGAGCCTTGCTACCACGCAAAAAATACTTGGTAAAAACAGTAATTATGTAAGTGATATTCAGATAAAACTGCATAATTTAAATCTAGCTCCAGCAGTAGCCATGGCATATGCACAGTTTTTTGAACTTGATGCTGAAGATATACAAACAGCGAATGCACAATTTGAAACAGGAAGTAGTGTTCGTTCTATTATCAGCTATGCAGTCGGTATTACCCTGCTTATTGTATCAGGGTTTGGCATCTATAACATACTTAACATGCTTATTTATGAAAAAATGGATACCATTGCCATTTTAAAAGCCACTGGTTTTGCTGGTACTGATATTAAAAAAATATTTTTAACTATTTCACTAAGTATTGGCGTAGCTGGTGCATTGGCGGGTATAGCCTTAGGTTTTTTATTCTCACTTGGCATTGATGCTATTCCTTTTGATACCTCTTCATTACCTACGGTAAAGACCTATCCTATTGATTATGGAGTACACTATTATCTGATAGCCGTCATTTTTGCCATTGCAACCACCTCTTTAGCAGGTTGGTTGCCCGCTAGAAAGGCAAGCAAGGTAGATCCGGTCGAAATTATAAGAGGTAAATAAATGCAAAACAATACCATCCTAAGTGCCAACGGCATCAACAAATCATTTTACGACCCTGTAGAAATACATGTTTTAAAAGATGTTTCTTTTACTGTTTCTCGCGGAGAATACGCTTCTATTATTGGCAGATCAGGAAGTGGAAAATCTACCTTACTCTATATATTGTCTACAATGGATACTGATTTTACAGGAGAACTTTTTATTGATAGTATCAGCATCCGTGATAAATCTGAACAACAGTTAGCAGCCATACGAAACGAAAAGATAGGGTTTGTGTTTCAATTCCATTATTTACTTAACGAATTTACAGCCCTAAAAAATGTGATGTTACCTGGATTTAAGCTAAACAAGCTAAGTGAAGAAGCGTTAGAACATAAAGCCTATACGCATTTAAAAGATTTAGGAATTGAAAAGCTTGCAAAAAAAATGGCCTACCAATTATCAGGTGGAGAGAAACAACGTGTTGCTATCGCGCGTGCCATGATCAATGATCCCGCATTGCTAATGTGTGACGAACCTACGGGAAATTTAGATTCTAAAAATGCAGCTATCGTTTTCAATATTTTTAAAGAACTTACTGAAAGCTATCATAAAACAATATTGGTGGTCACACACGATTTAGATTTTGCGGATAAAACAGGGCGTATCATTGAATTAGAGGATGGCAGAGTTATTAGAGAATAATAGTTCGAAAAATCATTTTATAAGGTTTTAAATTTTTAAGCAACATAAAACAAATTAAAACATGAAAAAAAAACGACTCGTTTATATATATTGAAATCTTCAACTTAAAAATATTACCTAATGTAATGCTTAAAACACTTTTAATTACCGGCTTTCTTTATCTAATTTTTTTGCCCTCAAAGATTTTTTCACAAGAAAAATATAGGGGTGACTTTATAGTAAGTCTTAAAGGAGATACCCTGTTCGGGGAAATTCAGCATATCAATAACAAAAGCATTAGTCCAAAATATTATAAAAAAATTAGGTACACCAATCAGCAAGGACACCTTAAAAAATTCAAAAGAAAAGATGTTTCAGCGTTTAGCGTGAATAATCAAGTTTATGAAGGTTTTTGGCTAAAACCATCATCAGAAAATAGCCTATTCGGAACTTTTACTTATAGTTTAGATCCTAAAAAAGAAGAAAGATATTTTTTAAAAATCCTGCATAGAGGTCGTCTAAATCATTACGAATTGGGATGGTGGGAACAGGGCGAATCTTTATTTCAGACCTTAGAGTTATTCAAAAAAAAAGAGGATTTATTTTTAATCAGGGTAGACCAAGGGGTACTTGGTTTAAAAAGAAAATCGCTACTCCATTATTTTCAAGAATGCCCCCAGCTTGTTGAGAAGATAAAAAACAAGACAACGAAAAGCGCCTCCGAAATTGTAGATTTTTACACCACAAAATGTGATTAGCGCTAATAAAAAATTAATTCCTTTCTCGTTAAATTGATAGCTGTTTTCTTTAATATAGCCTTCTTGCGTTTCCTAATTACTAATTTAGTCTTACCTTTGTTACTCCATTTTTTTGAGGCAGACTAAGCTAGCGTGTTTTCGTTATTGGTAGTTCTCCTTAAAATGGATGCTTACCATGTCAAAATTACCTCAAGAAAACATTTTTTTAGACCTATCAGATTACGGTAGATCACCGGCAAGATTCATTGCCAAATCCTTTAAAAATACTGCTGTAACACCGATACACATCACCTTGATATTTGTAGTCTCAGGACTATTAGGTATTTGGTGTATTCTCAATGAACAGTATTGGTATGCTGGTTTCTTTTTGATTTTGAAATCTATCTTAGATGCTGCAGATGGAGAGTTAGCTCGGATAAAGCAAACCCCATCCTACACCGGAAGGTATTTAGACTCTGTGTCTGATATCATTTTAAACTTTTTAATACTATGGACCGTTTACCACGTAACCAACGGTTCTTTACTCTACATGTTTTTAGCTTTTTTTGGAATGCAATTACAAGGTACACTCTACAACTACTACTACGTAATTCTACGAAATAAGTACGATGGAGATACCACTAGTCGTGTTTTTGAAATCGATACGCCAATAGCCTTAAAAGGTGAAAAGCAAAGCCATGTGAATATTTTGTTTTCTTGCTATAAGTTCTGTTATGGTATTTTTGATCGCCTTATTTATGCTTTGGATAAAAATGCAGCTAAGAGTAAAAAACTACCAAATTGGTTTATGACATTAGTTTCTATTTTTGGATTGGGTTTTCAATTACTACTCATTTCAATTTTACTAGCTTTCAACTTAAAAGAATTCATTATTCCTTTCTTTATCCTACTTTCTATTTTTATCTTAATTTTTATTGGCATCCGGAAACTTATTAACCATTAATTACGCCGTTTTTTAATGCCTCCTAATTTTAATGAAAGCCATGAAAAACCTCTTCTTTATTTTCTTTTTTGTTACTAGCTTTTCTTCCTTTGGCCAAATCGTGTTACAAGCAGATCGTGTTTTTGATGGTGAAAAGACACATTTGGGTTGGTCTGTCTTGGTTGAGAAAAATAGGATTACTTATGTTGGTCCTACGTCAGGTTTACCTTCAGGAGCTTCTTATGAAATTATTACACTTAAAAATAAAACTTTATTACCTGGTTTAATTGAAGGGCATTCACACCTATTATTACATCCCTACAACGAAACAAGTTGGAATGACCAAGTACTAATGGAATCGCCAGCAGAACGTGCTATAAGGGCTTCGGTACACGCAAAAAGCAATTTGCTAGCTGGGATTACCACCATGCGGGATCTAGGTTCAGAAGGTGCTGGTTACACCGATGTATATGTAAAGAAAACTATTGAGGCAGGTATTATTGTGGGGCCACGTTTATTAGTTGCTGGGCCAGCTATTGTGGCCACTGGAGCCTACGGACCAAAAGGGTTTCACGATGGCGTAGTCGTTCCTCTAGGCGCAGAACAAGCAAGCGGTATTGATGAAGTCATTAAAACAGTACGCACTCAAATAGGCAACGGAGCTGATTTTATAAAAATATATTCCGATTACCGATGGTCGCCCGGGAAAGCTGCTCAACCCACCTTTTTACAAGAAGAAATTAATGCCATCGTTGAAACAGCTAAAAGTGCAGGTACTTATGTCATAGCTCACGCGAGTACCCCTGAAGGTATGAAAAGAGCCATTTTGGGAGGTGTTGAAACCATTGAGCATGGTGATGGTGCCACCCCTGAGATTTTAAAATTAATGAAAGATAAAGGCGTTGCCCTTTGCCCAACCCTTGCTGCAGGCGATGCCATTGAGCGCTATGCTGGTTGGAATAAAAACACAATGCCCGATACAGAACGTATCCTTAAAAAAAAGAAAAGTTTTCAGCTCGCTCTCGAAGCTAATGTTTCTATTGTATTTGGGGGCGATGTAGGTGTTTTTCCGCATGGTGAAAATTTTAGAGAACTAGAACTAATGGTAGCGTATGGCATGCATCCTTTAGAGGTTTTAAAATCTGCAACTTCTGGTAATGCTAAGACCCTACATTTAGATTCTTTAGGACACCTAAAACAAGGTTTTCTTGCAGATATTATTGCCGTTGAAAATAACCCAATAGAACATATTGAAGCCATGCAAAATGTTGTATTTGTCATGAAAGATGGAGTGATTTATAAAAATTTATAAGGAACAGGTCGCTCATGAAAAATAGTACTGAAGAAAAATATTGGACCAATCGCTATGCAGAAAAACAAATGGGATGGGACATTGGCTATCCCTCAGGGCCCATTAAAGCCTACATCGATCAACTTTTAGATAAAGATATTTCTATTCTAGTCCCAGGGGCAGGTAATGGCTATGAAGCGGAATATTTATTCAAAAACGGATTTAAAAATGTTCATGTTTTAGACATTTCAGAGCTTCCTTTAGAGGACTTCAAAAAAAGAAATCCTACTTTTCAGGAGCAAAAGCTGCACCACGAGAATTTTTTTGAGCATACTGGGACCTACGATTTAATTCTAGAGCAAACATTTTTCTGCTCTTTTGTACCTACTAAGGCTAATAGAAATGCCTATGCCCAACAAATGTCAAAACTTTTAAAGAAGCGAGGAAAATTAGCAGGTGTGTGGTTTACATTTCCCTTAACCCAAAACATGGAGAAAAGACCATTTGGCGGTAACAAGGAAGAATACCTAGGCTATTTAGAACCCTATTTTGAGGTTAAAACTTTCGAAGTTTGTTACAATTCCATCCCAGAACGTCAAGGCAACGAGCTCTTTGGCATTTTTGTGAAAAAATAAAACGCTTAGGGATTAAAAGTATACTCATCTAAAACAGTCGAAGTTTATGAATAGAACAGCCCGATAATCAGTTTTTTACTCATTATTTTTAAGCTATACCTACTTTAAAAGTTGCACTTTTTATAGCATACTGGCTTAGGCTATTTTCTATTTCTCTTTTATTTTTGGTACCTTTAAACCAACTAAATAAATCAAGTAATTTAAACGACTTTAATCCAAGCTCAACAAATGAAAAAACTACTTTCCCTACTACTACTTTTTGTAGTATATGCCACAAGTGCGCAGAACTTTACTATGGATCTTGTTCAAGATTTAAAACCTAGAAATATTGGGCCTGGAGGCATGAGCGGTCGTGTTACGGCTATTGATGCCATTCACGCCAATCCAGATATTATGTACGTGGGCACAGCCTCTGGAGGGGTATGGAAATCTACCTCTGGCGGTATTAAATGGGATCCTATTTTTGATAAGGAAGTTACAGCATCCATTGGAGCTTTGGCTATTCAACAAAGTAATCCCTCTGTAATTTGGGTAGGTACAGGAGAAGGGAACCCAAGAAATAGCTTAAATGGTGGCTATGGGATATATAAATCGCTCGATGGTGGAAAAAGCTGGATCGCCATGGGTTTAGAAAAAACACGTCACATCCACCGAATCGTAATTGATCCTACGGACCCCAATATTGTTTATGCTGGTGCTATAGGCTCTCCTTGGGGAGAACATCCAGAGCGTGGTGTTTTTAAAACTACCGATGGCGGAAAAAGCTGGAAAAAAATACTATTTACCAATAACAAATCGGGTGTAGCTGATTTGGTGATGGATCCTAACAACCCTAATAAACTTATTGCCGCTATGTGGGAGCATAAGCGCGACCCTTGGTTTTTTAAATCAGGTGGAGAAGGTAGTGGTTTGTACATGACCCATGATGGAGGTGAGAATTGGAAAAAGTTAAGCGAAGATGATGGTTTGCCTGCAGGAGAATTAGGGAGAATAGGTGTTGCTATTGCTCCAGGAAAAACAAATATTATTTATGCTTTAGTAGAGGCAAAAAAAAATGCCCTTTATAAATCTGAGGATGGTGGTTTTAAATGGAAAAAAATAAACGAAAAAGCAGATATTGGCAACCGACCCTTTTACTACTCTGAAATTTATGTAGATCCACAAAATGAAAATAGGGTATATTCTGTGTTTACTTATGTCAATGTATCTGAAGATGGCGGAAAAAACTTTAGCGAATTAATGCCTGCCTATGGCGCCGATAATGGCGTTCATCCTGATCATCACGCATGGTGGATTCACCCTAAAAATGGTCAGTTTATGATGGACGGTAATGATGGTGGCATGAACATCACCAAAGATGGCGGAAAATCATGGCGTTTTATTGGCAATATTCCCGTTGCACAATTTTATCACATCAATACAGACAATGAGTTTCCATATAATGTGTATGGTGGGATGCAAGATAACGGCTCCTGGAGAGGTCCTGCCTATGTTTGGAAAGCACAAGGCATTAGAAATAGTTATTGGCAAGAAATTGCCTTTGGGGACGGTTTTGATGTTGTTCCAGACTTAGAAGATTCGCGATATGGCTATGCGATGAGCCAACAAGGAAATGTATCAAGATATGACCATATTACAGGGAATAATTACGTGGTAAAACCCACAGCACCTGATGCGGATACCAAGTTACGTTTCAATTGGAATTCCGGAATCGGGCAAGACCCTTTTGATACGAGTACCGTATATTTTGGAAGTCAGTTTGTACATAAAAGCACTGATAAAGGATTAACATGGAGCGTTATTTCTCCAGATTTAACGACCAATGACCCTGAAAAACAAAAACAAAGTGAAAGTGGTGGCCTATCTATGGATGCCACTGGAGCAGAAAATCACTGTACTATTTTAGTGATTGAACCCTCAAGTATTGAGAAAGATATGCTTTGGGTAGGATCAGATGACGGGCGTGTGCATATTACTCAAAACGGTGGAGGTTCTTGGTTAGAAGTAGGTCAAAATATAAAAGGACTCCCCCAAGGAAGTTGGATTGCACAGATAAAAGCATCCAATAAAAACAAAGGAGAAGCTTTATTAATTGCGAATGACTACCGTAGATTTAATTTTACACCTTATGCGTACAAAACTAAAAACTACGGTAAAACCTGGGAGCGTATTGTCGACGAAAATGATGTTGAAAGCTATACCTTGGCCATAGTTGAAGATATAGAAAACCCAAATTTATTGTTTTTAGGAACCGACGATGGCTTATACGTGTCGTTTAACGCAGGTGAAAAATGGCAAAAATGGACCGAAGGATTTCCTACAGTATCGACAAAAGACTTAGTGATTCACCCGAGAGAACACGATTTGGTTATTGGAACTTTTGGGAGAGCTGCATGGGTTTTAGACGATATAAGACCCCTCAGAGCGATTGCCAATGACCCTAGCATTTTACAACGTGAGGCTAAAATGTTTACACCACCAACCGCCTACCAAGCTGCTATACAGCAAGCTACGGGAAGTAGGTTTGGCGCTGATGCGATGTACAATGGTGATAACAGAAAATTAGGTGCTATGATTACCTATTACCTAAAAGAAGGGAAGTCTAAAAAAGAGAAGTCTCCAGATACAAGCGTGAAAAAAGATAGTACCCCAGATAAACGAACTGGAGTCGAGAAAAAAGATTCCATCCAGTTTGATATTTTTAATGGCACTGCGTTGATCCGAACCTTAAAATACAAAACTCCGGAGAAACCCGGTTTTCATCGTATCTATTGGAGTATGGATGAAAAAGGTCCAGACCGAGCTTCACGTACCGTTCGGAAAAGAACGGGAGAATCTGGCGGAATTGACGTAAAACCTGGCCTATTTACTGTAAAAATGAGTTATGGCACGACTACCGATGAAACTCAAGTGGAAGTGAAATCTGACCCTAGAATTACTGTAGATGTAGCATCAATAAACGAAGTCTATGCAACCAGTAAAAAAATTGAAAACTTCACACAAACTGCTGCTGATGCTGTTCGGCAATTAGCAGAAAGCAAGGAAATAGCAGAAAAATATAAAAAAGAGCTGAGCGATTTAGACAAAGAAAAATATAAAGATGCGATTAAATCTTCAAGCGATATTAGTAAAGAAATAGATGCCATTATCGCCTTGTATTTAGGTAAAGAAGATAAAAGGCAAGGTATTACCAGAAATCCTGAAACAAACGTATTACAACGTATTGGAGAAGCAGGTAGGTATGCCTCATCTAGAAAAACGGGGATCACAAGCACAGAAAATAAATTAATTCAATACGCCGAAGAAGCGCTACAAGAAGCCCTTGTGAAAACCAATGCTTTTTTTACTAGCGAATGGGCAACTTATAGGTCTAGTCTAGAAAAAATCGACAATTCGCCTTTTAAAGAAACAAAAATAATAGCGATTAAATAAAACTCAAACAGATGAAGAAATTAGCATTTTTAATTACTTTATGCATCATTACAGCAACAAATGCTCAAGAAACTGGCGAAGATAATTGGGGCTCATGGTACATGTATTTTGGCACCAATAAAATCTCGGATAAACTTAGCATTCACAGTGAGGCACAATTCAGGTATTATGAAACGGCTGCTAACTTTAATCAACTATTACTGCGTACAGGTTTAAACTATCATTTAGATGAAAATGCCATAGCAACCATGGGCTACGCCTACATAGGAACAGATTCCAGCTTTGAAGAAATACGCAATGAAGAGAACAGCAATGAGCACAGAATATTTGAACAATTGATCCTTAAAAATAAAGTCGGAGAATTTTTATTTGAACATCGGTACCGATTAGAACAACGGTTTTTAGAAAACCAAGGAGCTACAGATACGGAACATAGAGCGCGCTATCGGTTACAGGTAACCTTACCTTTAACCGATACCTTCTTTCTTAATTTTTATGACGAAGTATTTATTAATCTTCAAAACCAGATATTTGGCCAAAACAGATTGTATGGAGCTTTGGGAGTTCATATAACCGATAACCTATCCGTTCAAGCGGGCTATTTAAAAAATCATTTTAACACCGCTAATTTTGACCGTTTACAGTTTGGTGTATTTTTCAATCCCGACCTAAGAAAGAAAAAATAGCGTTTGTGTTAATATGAAATTGAATTGGGTTTGATTCTAGTTTAAAATATGTGTAATTTTAATCACTTAATTAAAAAATGAAAAAATGAAAAAAATAGTATGTATCCTATCCATTGCTTTAGTTGGCTTAAGCTATAGCTGTAAAGAAGTAAAGAAAGAAGCTCAAGAAGCTGGAGAAGAAATGGAAGCTACCGTGACTGAAATACAAGAAAGCATGGAAGCCAAAATAACGGAAAAAACCATGAGCATTACCTTAATGCCAAAAAGCGATAGTAATGTGAAAGGCGAAGTTACCTTTACTCAAAAAGATGGAATGGTAATGATGGTAGCGACGCTTTCTGGATTAACGCCTGGAGTACATGCCATTCACTTACATGAAAATGCTGATTGTTCTGCAGCCGATGGCACTTCTACTGGAGGGCACTGGAATCCGACTTTTCAACCTCACGGAAAATGGGGTGTTGCAGAAGGATACCACAAAGGTGATATAGGAAACTTTACTGCAGATGCTGAGGGAAATGGAAAAGTAGAATTCTCTACAGATGAATGGTGTATTGGTTGTGAAGATGATACCAAGAATATTGTTGGCAAAGCGGTCATTGTACATCAAGGTACGGATGACTTTACTACACAACCAACTGGTGATGCAGGTGCACGCGTAAGCTGCGCAGGAATTATTCAATAAGAAAATGAAAAAAATGAAAAAGCTGTATTTTTTACAGCTTTTTTTTTATTACCTTACTCCCGTAAATACCCTAAATGGAATTAGAAGTTTTAGTAGAAAAATTTCGAAACAAAGACGAAAAAGCTTTTGAAAAGCTTTACGCTATGTATTCGGATAGCATTTGCGGCGTTATTTTTAATGTTGTGAAAAACACCGATATTGCTCAAGAAATTTGTCAAGATGTTTTTGTGAAAGCTTGGAAAAACGCCCACACGTATAACGCCACGAAAGGGCGTTTTTTTACTTGGATGTTAAATATAGCCAGAAACGCAGCGATCGATGAGGTACGTTCAAAATCGCATAAAAATAGCAAACAAAACCTATCCTCTGATTTTCTCGTAGATATATTGGAAGACAAAAATGATCTCAACCTTCAAGTAGACGCCATTGGAATAAAAAGTTTATTATCACATCTGAAAGAAAAATGTATTCAGATCATAGAACTCCTATATTTTCAAGGATATACACAAAAAGAAGTCGCAGAAGAACTAGAAATACCTGTGGGAACAGTTAAAACTAGAAACAGAAGTTGTATTTCACAAATTAGAGGCAATATTTCGATATAGCATATGGATATAGATAAGTACATAGCATCAGGTATTTTAGAGCTTTATATAGCAGGTACACTAACGGAAGATGAAAATTTGGACGTGCTTAGTTATGCCCGAAAGCATCCTGAAATTCAAGCAGAAATTGAGGCCATTGAAGCCTCTATTGTTGCGTTGACAAAAGCTACCAAACCAACACAAACTTCAAAATATAACTATACTACTCTTTACGATAAAATAAAAACCACTTCAGAAAACGAAGTGAAAGTAATCCCATTGCCAAAGGAAAAATCGAACTGGTCCTCATATTTAGGCTGGGCCGCCTCCGTACTTTTAGTAGCTGGATTAGCTTGGATGTACACTCAAAATAACGCGCTTAAAAATGAGTTGCAAATTTCTTCACAAGAAACCCTAAGCCTAGAAAAGCAAATTGAAGAAGCTAAATCATCTTTGGTAAAATCTGAAGAATTATTAAGTACCATAAGAAATAAAGACATTCAAGTAGTAGCCCTAGGCGGTCAGGCTGTTGATCCAAATTCATATGCTAAGGCTTATTGGAACAAAAAAGAACAGCAAGTTTTTATTGATGCACAAGGACTTCCTGAACCCCCAGATGGTATGGTCTATCAAGTTTGGTCTTTAAAACTTGACCCACTTACACCTACGAGTATGGGGCTATTAGAAAACTTTACTACTGACGATAATCGAGTTTTTGCACTTGCAAATCCGAACGAATCAGAAGCTTTTGGTATAACCCTAGAGCCGGCAGGTGGTAGTGAATCACCGAATTTAGAGCAACTTTATACATTGGGAGCAGTCTAGTTTTAAAATAGAGCTTATAAATCCTTTTTAACACGGTGAATTTTCATGGCCTTGATGATCCATTTAGGCAATGGGTTTAAAGGGCTTCTTTTTTTCAAATCGATGTACATACCCCACTTTTTAAAAATGGGTACTTTATGGGTTTCTACCAGTTCTATTAAGGTACCATCAGGATCTTCTATATACCCAAACTGGCCAGCAGCATCTCCCATATCAAAACTATCAGAGCTATCCACTGTAAATGAAAAGTTGTGTAGTGCTGCCTCTTTTTTAAAAGCGGTCATACCATGAATATCAAAACATAAATGAATATAGCCGACATCGCCCCATAACCTGTCTTTATAGGTTTTTAAAGGGCTACGATTTAACACCTGTAGTAATTCAATTTCTGAAGTTCCCAACAATCCCCCAAAGCCGCCAACGGCTCGGTTTGAGTGTTTTAGAATAACTCTATGAAAGGTATTTTTTCCTCCGGGTAAATTCTCAAAATCCTTAAAAACTCCCTTCTCCTCGAAATACACTATATCATACCCTAATATTTGTTGGTAAAATTTAATTGAAATAGCCATATTCGAAACACCAATAACAGCTCCCATAACTCCCCCACTAAGAGATTTAGTTTTTGTATATTGCTCATTACTCTCTACTAGTTGTACTAAATTATGCCATGGATCAGCACAAAAAAAATGAGATCTTAGTGGCTCGATAGATAGTAATTCACTTAAAATTGGAAGCTGCAACGTTTGAAAAAAAGTATGATTTTTTTGAATTTCAGTACTGCGAACTTTCATAATATTGATGCCCAAATCGCCTAATAAAAGTTTCTCTTTAGATATTTGAGGCACTCTATTTTTAAATTGCCAAATTTCTAAACCCCCGCCACCTTTCATATTTAAAGCCAGCAACGCAATTCTTTTATAACTTATATTAGCTGTGTATCGCGTCATCAAGCTAGCTTCGGCCTCATCTTCAAAGACAAGAATATCAAATCCTAAAAAAGTGCGGTACCAATTAAAAACCTCTTTGGCATTTTCTACACCTATACCTATTTGTTGAATACCGTTAATTATTTTATCCATAACTATGATTGGTTGGTATAGGGTATTTTAAGTAATTTATGGTGTAGCGATTTTAATTTTTCTGCAGGATAGCCATATTTAAACAAGAGAACAAGCAATAAATTAGAAGCATTTACTTTTAGATAAGAATTGGTTTCGTATTTCCGAGCCGATACAATTAAATCATTTTTGATAATGGTATAGTTGACGCTATTTTTTTTCATTCGTTTGAAAAACTCAAAATCTTCCATGATTACTTGTTGTTCATTAAACTTACCTAAGTCTAAAAAAACAGTTTTTTTTATAAACAAACATTGGTCGCCACCCCCCGTGAATAAACCATCTTTAGCTGTAAACGAAGCGTTAATGCGTAAGAGAAAATTTTCTTTATCAAACTTATAAGAGAAAAACCCGGCCTCAAACCTGGCCTTAAATGCCAGTTGAATATCCTTAATAAAATCCCTTGGAGGCTTTACGTCGGCGTGTAAAAAAACCAAATAATCACCTTTCGCTTGTGCCGCTCCACAGTTCATTTGTAGAGCTCTACCACTTTGCTCACAGGAAACGAATGTAGTAGTTAATGAACAGGGAATTTGAATACTGTTGTCGCTATTCGTTGCCGATAATACTACGATAATTTCAACGCATTGATCACGCGTTATTTCTTCTAAATATGGGACTAAATGTTTAAGATTAGCTTCTTCGTTATGTGCTGGAATTATAATGGAGATCATAAATTTATTCAACTGTGATTTAAAAATTAAAGCTATTTATTTAGGTGTTAAAGCCTCTTTATATCAGTTCATTTACGTAGATTTATCAAATTAGGTTTTATAACGTTAGGCTGTACTTTTGTACAATTCTAGCAAGACCAAGATACCTCAATACTACAGTTCACCATAATATATATAAACTCATGTCGAAATTAGCCATTAAATCACTAACATTCACTATTATCATTTTTTTTATAAGCTACAATGTTATAGGACAGAAGAGTGAAGATACCCCGATAAAACTTACCAATCAATCCGAACAATTTTTAAGAAATATTAAAGCAGGAAAAAGCACCTCAGAATTTAGATCTCAACTTGCCACTACTTCAATTGAAACATTAGAAAAAAGCCTAGTAACTGATTCCGAAAAATTAGCTTTTTGGGTCAATATTTATAACGGTTATATTCAAATAGTTTTAGCTGAAAATCCTGATTTATATAAGGATAGAGGTTCATTTTTTAAGAAAAAACAAATTCCAATTGCCGGTGATACGGTATCCTTTGAAAAAATAGAGCATGGCATTATTCGCAAATCGCAATGGCCCTTAGGTTTAGGATACGTTAGAAAGTGGTTTCCTAATGCATTTGAACGGAAATTAAGAGTCGAAAACAGAGATTACCGCATACATTTTGCCTTAAATTGTGGCGCCAAAGACTGTCCACCGGTAGCCATTTATGAAGCTGATCATCTTGATGTACAATTTAAGAAAGGAACAGAAAAGTATTTGAAAGAAACGTCGAACTACGAAAAAGACAACAAAAAGGTAATTATTACCCCTTTATTTAGCTGGTTTAGAGGTGATTTTGGCAGTAAAAAAGAAGTGAAGCATATTTTAAAAAAATTTGAAATTATACCTACCACCGAAAACATCGAAATAGATTATAAAAACTATGATTGGACGTTAGATTTAGATAATTGGACAGAATTGTAAATTATACGAGCTCAAATGTTGTACAGGGTCAAAAACCCTATTGTTCTTTGCATCCTTCGACTCCACTTAATATAAATTATTTTGGGCTAGAATTTTTAAGAACAGGCTTAAAAACGAGTAGTTCTAATTTGTATTCTTTAAAAACCCTCGTCTTACATTGAGGATCCCTTTTTTTATTTCATTGTTTAGGCCCCTATTTACTAAGTATATTTTTACTACAACCGAGAGCATAAAACAAAACCAAAATCCTAAAAAATAATATTCCATAATGTATTCATTTTGCAGTTAGCACCTCCTGTGAACGCGATGCCTGCTGTTCAACAATACATACGAAAATACCCATTTGAAGGTTTTACTTTTCATCTTGTTTTTATTTACTTTTTTATAAAAAAAAGCATCGTAGTATCCCGACTACGATGCTTTCAACCTAAAAACAAAACAAAATAATTCGCTTAGAATGTAAAACTCAGATTCGCTTTTATAAATAATGGTGTACCTGGAATAAAATGTATCTCTTCGACCGAAATGGCTTCATTTTCTAATCGTGATTCCGTTGCAAATTGCGTTTCATTCCATTCCGTATCTAATAAATTTTCTATAGACATGCCGATATTTAAATTTTTTGAGATTTGATAATTCGCATTAAAATCGGTTACAAAATACCCTTCAGCTACGATAGAATTATCTTCATTAGCTGGTCGATCGTCAATAAACCGATAGCGTAAGCCACCCGAAAACCTTCCTAAATCAAGTACACTGAGACCCCCAGCCATTGTAAATTTTGGTGCTAAGGGAATATAATCGTTTCCGTTTGCTTCCTCGAGGCTCCTAGCCTTGGTGAGAGTAGCATCGGTATTAAAAAACAACCAATCGGTTAACTGATAACGCAGGCCTAAATCTAAACCAAAACGTTCTGTTTTACCACTGGGCTCAACAATACCGGCATCACCAACATATACAAACTCTTGTTCTAAATATAAGTACCAAGCGGCGGCATTTACCAATAATTTTGAAAATGGTCTCCAAATGGTTCCTAAATCTGAACCATAGGCTGCCGGCAAAATATCTTCTCCCGTTTGTGCTACAATTACTCGGGTATCATTCGAATGGAAACCAATTCCTGATTTTAAAAAGAATTGCAAATCTTCATTTTCGCGATATAAAAAGTTTAGTTTAGGTGAAAAAACAGTTTTGGATGCCGATAAATTGGTATAGGCCGTTTGCAATTCATCTACATAATTAAAGTTAAAGTTATCCACACGTAGGCCAGGAATAATTGACCATTTATTAATGTTATAATCAAGACTTGCATAAGCAAAACTATTGGTTTCTTTAACATCCCCTAACTGAATGTTGTTTAAAGTCTGACTGCGATTTAAGGTGTTTGAAAGCTCTACATCATTAACATTATCGGTTCTAAATCCCAATCCTGCTTTTAAAACAGCATCACCGTTTTTCCAGTTTAAGTTTTTATAAAGTTCAGATTTGAATCCAAAAATGTCGCGGTCTTCCTGCTGTTTTATTTGATCTCCGTTCACTGGGTCTTCTAAGAAAAAAGTGAAATTAGAATACAATAGAAATTTGTAATTGGTATAAAACACATTAGACTTGACAAAGGTATTTTCATCAATTACTTTTAATACTTCTGCATTTAAATTAGTGCGTTCTGTGGTACCCCCTTCTGTATCATCAATGGCTCCGAATCGTGAAATTAGTCCACTTTCAACCGCTCGCTGAGGAATTTGACCAGAGGCATCCCAAGTACTTGTAAAATGAGATGCACTTAGTGAAAAGGCACTCCCATCTTTAAATCTAGTGTTGTACTTGCTAAATACATTTAATCTTGAAAAATTTTGAGGTGATTCAAAAGCACCATCAAACTGCAAATATTCTGTGGCTACAAAGGCATTGCTGTTTTCTGTGTTTAAAAGGTTAAACATGCCTAGAGTTCTATTCCAACCAAAATCGCCATACTCTAGTTTTAAGAGGTTGCTAGGCAACACATCTTTTGTTTCAAAAGCAACATAGGCCGCGGTTGAAAAATTACCGGTTTGGGCGTAATACGGACCTTTTCCAAAATCGATATTATCCATGGTTTCTGGGATTAAAAAATGTAAATCAGCATAGCCTTGACCATGCGCATGTGAAACCATATTTACAGGCATGCCGTCCACAGAAATAGCAATATCGGTTCCATGATCAATATCAAAACCTCTTAAAAATAATTGTTCTGCTTTACCCCCACCGGCATGTTGACCGATAATCAAGCCTGGAACTTTTTGCAGTAATTCTTGTGAAGAACGTACAGGAGTAGTTTTTAAATCGATATCCGAAATAACATTTAATCCGTTTACGTTGGGGCGAATAACTACTTCATCTAATTCGAAAGATTGTTCGTTCAATACTAGGGTGATACGGCTTAATAAATCTTCTTGTGCGATTTTAAAATTTAGTTTTTCATAGCCTAATGCTCCTATTCGCAGGGTATCCCCTAGGCTATTTTCGTCTAGTTTAAAAAAACCTAATTCATTGGTATGGGTGTGCCTTTCCGAATTTAAATTTAAAATATAAGCACCCTCAATCGGTTTATTTTGCTGATTTACTAATTTGCCTTTTAGCTCCTGAGAAAAGCCAGAACCAAGGCAAAAAAACAAGCCAATAAGTATGTGAATTATTTTCATAATGATAGTTTGTAAGGAAAATGTTGAATTAAAAAAATGCAAATATCTTAAAAAGTTATAAAGCTTCAATTTTTGGTTTCATGAAGGGACCTAATTCATAAATAGCTTCTGATAATTCTTGTTTTAGAACTTTCACCTTATCATGTTTTCCATTTATTTTATAAATTTCTGCCGCTGTATATAAAATAGCAGGTTCAAAAGTTTTGCCTTCAATATAATTTTGAACAATATGTAATGCTTTTTCCTCATCACCCAACTTTAAATAGCTCGCTGCTAAAAAATGATAGGCTTCTGGTGTTGGCCTGTTGGCAACTTCACGCTCAGCAAGTACTAGGGCCTTGTCTAGCTGTTCTGTTGTATTTAAAAATAAATCGATATTATAAGCATTGTACATGTCTCCGTATTGTGGATTTTTTACAGAAGCGAAATACATGTCTAAATGCTTAAAAGACTCTTTTTCATTTCCCATAAACGCGGCAATTTCAGCCTTCAATAAGTAGTAATCAGGTGCTTTATAGGTTTTGGTCACCGAATCTAAAATTCGCAAGGCTTCCTTTGGATTTTGTTCATGAGAAAAAACAATCCAAGCGATGCCCTTTTTTGCATAAGCGTTTTGACGATCTAATTGTAGCGCTTTCAAATAAAACTCGTAGGACTTTTTGATGTTTCCAGCATGACCGTAATAATCTGCTACATTGGTATAGGCCCACAACTTTAAGGCTTCATTTTTTGTGTTTTCGGCTTTTTTAGTAGCCTGCTCCATATAATTGATCGTAGAGCTTAAATCTCCTTTATAATCATTCCACTTTGCAGCCCGAATTAAAAAATCAAAATTATTTAAGTCCGTAATACTGTCTAAATAGTTTTTTGCAAGAGGATAGTTTCCCAATTCCATATGCACATCAAACAACAGACTTTGTGTTTCTAAGCGACCCCCACCTATTTTTTGAGCAGTTTCTGCCTGGACCAGGGCCTCTTTAAACCTGTGTTGCGAAATATAATTTCTTGCTAGAGCTCTTCTATAGCCAGCTCTGCCCACCGCGGCAATTTCTACTGCCTTTTCTAAGGCCTGCTCCGCTTTTTTTAAATATTGGATATCACCAGTAGCCTTAAAATAGGCGTCATATTGCCCAGCGACAATACCAAAACTGGTTAGTTGAATGCTATCGGGTTGAATTTTTGAGTTCCATAAATCAAAATATTTTGAGGAAGTTTCTGGAGCTGTTGAATTTAAGTACTGATGGTAATCATCAGCCTGTGTTATTTTATTTTTTGTTTCAGATTGACAAGAAAACAATATAGTAAATAGGGATATATATAGTATCTGTTTCATAATGAAATTATTTTGTTTTTGGTGTGTTTTAAAAATATGGGAGGATACAAGGTATCCTCCCAATTCTCCTTCATAGCATCCTTATTCTGGGTTACCCAAGTAAGGAAAGGTAGTTGTTGGGTTGGCTGTGATACCAACGCCGTCTGATGTTAATCTTGGTAAATTAGGCATGCCATCACCATCGGTATCTTGACCGCTAAAACGCGTACCTTCCATTCCACCAAATAATAGTATTAAAGAAACGTCGATCACATCATCTTGAATCATTCGTCCTGTTAATGCCACCTCATCGCCATCTGGCACTAAAATTCTACCATCCATATCCGCATCTGTTCCTGGGTTAAAATAGGTTGTTGGTAAATTTGGAGCTACTTCTAAAACGTCCGCTGCCAAATAGCCTGTTAAACTTGCAGCATCTAAACCCAAAATATTATTCTCGTAATTAACAGCTGCAGGATCTAATCCTAAAATATTGGCATACACATCATGGTAAGCCTCTAATCTTGCCTCAAAACCAGCTTGAAAAGTTGCCGCCATATTAGCTGGGAGGGTTCTGTTATGCAAATCTTTAGTGGCATCATCGGCACTTAAAACCGTATTTATGCCTGGACGACCCATATGGTCAACTTGTGAATAGGTACCTGAAAAATCGGCCTTTGGATCTGGCATCTGCATCCCATCATTGTCATCGTTATCACATGACACAAAAGAAATTGCTGCTACGTATAGCATTGCGTATAGTACATTTGAAAGTTTCATAAATTCTTGTTTTTTAATAATTAATTATTGTTTTCTGTTTGATGTTGCCCATGTTTTGTACACCTCTAAACCCAAAGCATTTGTTGCTGTTGTTGGTCCTAACAAACTATTGGGTAATTCTATAACAATAGACATGGTATTGGCTCCGTCAAAAGTATCTACTGCTTCACTAGCTGGCTTAAAGCCGTTTGGCGCTGTACCTCCGATGACTGCGTTAAACTGAAAGAAGTCAAAGAAAAATGCGTCTTGTCTTGGGCCTGCAAATAATTTAACACCACTGGCAGTTGTAGTTACTTTAGCATTGGTCTCTGAAATTTCAACACTACCTAAAGGCGCATCCACCCATACTTGACTATCCAAACCTTTTTGAGCAGGATCAACTGGTCCAAAGAAGTACATCATCCCATCTCTTGGAATCGCTTGGATTACCAAATCTTCTACTAAATCTCCGTCGGTATCAATGTTAATTTCGGTAAGTACATCCTCATCAAAAGTCCCATACGCTAAACTTGGTAATACATTAGACTGTAAGTCGACAATAAAAACGGTATTGTCTGAACCTGTTGTCGGCTCAAAAGCATAAAAATCTGCAATATCTGCGGAGGTTCCCATAGAAGAAGGAGCGTCGATATGATCGGCGGCTACCAAAACAATAGTTGCAACTGCACAAATGGCAAGTCCTAAATAAATTTTTGTTTTTTTCATAATTGAAAGTTTTTAGATTATAAATTCAACAACACTTACGAGAGAATTAAAAGTAGGTTTGTTTTAAAATGTTAAAATTTTGTTAATACAAAAAGAACACCTCTGCCGTGCTGAATTTTAAAAAAGAATTGCGCTTACTCATAGCAATTGTAGTAATTTCGCATTTTAAAAAGCAGTAGTAATGAACCCTTCATCAAACGGTTGGATTGATAAGTTTGGATACTTAGTAAAAGATTATCAAAGTCTGTATGATAATTTTGATGAACTTTATACCCATTTGAAGGAGTTAGGGTTTATTTATGGTATCAATATTAGGATACCAGAATTTATTCATCCCGAACACCCCTTGTCCGAGGATGAAAAAGCTAAAATTAATTTGTTAACAGGTTTATACTTTACCTATAAAAACAAAACAGGAACCACCGACTTCTCAAAATTTCTAGAAGCTATATTTGAATTCTACACAGAATTAGGCATTGGAAAAATATCACTACTTCAAAAAATACTTAACGGAAAGAAAACATCATCTCAACTTGAAAAACTAATAGAGTCTCGTGTTTATTTAGAGGATAATGTGATTAGCAAAACCTTCAGTAGCATAATTACCAACTCCTTATTATGTATTGATGTTTTAACCTTTAAGAGTTATTTAGATGAAAAAAAGGATAGTAAAGCCCATGCAAAAGAGCTAGAATACATTACCATCAACATGACTTATCATGCCTTAAATTCAAAAAAGAAGAATAAAAAAGATGAGAAATTAGCACAATTATTTGCTTCTTCTTTGACCTTCGTGGATAGTAGCCTGAATAATTTTGACGATGCCTACCGACAAAAATTAACCACCAAATTTGTACCCTATGAAAATAATTATTTTCTAGATGTTGCTTGCCTAACCGTGTGGGAAGATCAGTCCTTAGATTACAAGGAATCGAAGTTTATTTTTGGTGTCGGAAAAGACCTTGGACTCCCCCCTGAGAAAGTATTGAAAGCTATAGAAGATGTCGCCGTTTTTTTTGAGAAAAATGCGGCTCAAGTTCCTTATTTAAAAGACAAAAATTTAGCCATTCAGTTTTACGATAGCATGTCGAGAATCGTAAATAAATTAATCTTAAGAAATAGCAAAAGACTTCAAAAAGAGCTTTCAGAAAGTAAAGAGTTAGTGGCGCTTATATCTAAATCAACAGTCAAAGATTTAAGTGCTGAAGAGAAGAAAAAAGTACAGAATCAATTGCTCGATATTTTTAAAAGTATCCCCTCATTAGCAATTTTTATATTGCCAGGAGGTGCCGTTTTATTACCTATTTTTATAAAATTAATTCCTAAATTGTTGCCTTCATCTTTTGATGACAATCGTATTGAATAAAATCTAGAACCAGCTAAAAAAAAACCCACTATAAAGAAAACTTATAGTGGGTTTTGTTCTAATTTAAAATGTATTAAATCAGCGTTTTAAAACTAATTACTCTAACCACAACTTAAAGTCTTTTACCCGCTCTCTACTCACGATGATTTCTTGTTCATTAAACTTCACTAACTTAATCTGAAGCCTGGAATTGGTGTATGAGACCATGTCTTTTATGTAGTTGACGTTTACATAAAATTTACGACTTACTCTAAAAAATAATTTAGGATCTAAATCATCTTCTAAATTTTCTAAGGTGGTTTCTAAAAGGTAATTTCTACCGTCAGAAGTCGCTGCATAGGTGCCTTTGTTTTCACTGTAAAAACATTCCACTTCATCGGCATTTATAATTTTTAAGTGCTGCCCTATTTTGCTGGTAAATCGCTTTTTAAATTCTCGCTCAATGGGATTCACTAAGAGCTTTTTTATGTCTTCAAAATCGATAGCAATATTTTGTTTTTTGGGAGCTAAGGATTGGTATTTTTTAACGGCCGATTTTAACTCATCCTCATCAATGGGTTTTAACAAATAATCAATGCTATTTAACTTAAAAGCTTGTAGGGCATATTCGTCAAAAGCAGTGGTAAAAATGATAGCACTTTTAACCTCAACCACATCAAATATTTCAAATGAAAGTCCATCTGAAAGTTGAATATCTAAAAAAATTAAATCCGGATGTTGGTTATTTTGAAACCAATGCACAGCCTCTTCAACCGAATGTAAAAGTACGGACACCTCAACAGCTAATTCATTCAACATTCTATGTAATCTTCTTGCTGAAGGTTTCTCGTCTTCAATGATAATGGTTCTCATGTTTTTGTAGTTTGGTGTTGGGTTTTAGTTTCTAGTTCAGGTTTAGGTTAGGTGCCAATTTTTCGATTTTAAAATATTTAAAAATCTAGTTTCACTAGAATTACACTAATTTTTCAAGGCTAATTTTGAACTTGAACGTGCGCTTGAACTTTATGATATTTTTAGATCACCCTTGTTCACGCATATACTTTTGTAACTGCTTCTGCTCCCATTTTTTAATAAAGGTAGGTTTTGAGCCAAAAACAAATAGCGCATGAATTAATAAACCTATCCCCCAAATAATCGGTGTGCCAAAAACATTCCAGTTGATCCAATTTAAAAAATCTGGATTTCCTATGGCCTCCTTGCTTAACAAAGTAAAAATAACCTTTTCTTTAAAAATAATAAGGCTAAGATTGATGATGATGTACACTACCAGATGGTTATAAAACCCCTTTAGGTTAGCTACTTTTAATTTTGCTCTTTCTAATTTTGAATTTAGGTTGTTTTTCATGGTCTCTTATTTAAACTTTTCTATTTCAATTTTATCTTGGTCCATATACTTTTTTATTTGGCGAGCTTCCCAATCTTTACTAAAAAACAGATTTACCCTACTTATTTTCAATCTATGAACCAACAGCCCAATACCCCAAAAAAATGGCGTAATGAAGGTTGAAACATCGAAGAATGCTTGGGTAAATGATTCACCATTTTCAAAATTATTCATCAGCTTTATGATGATAAGGAAAGTATTGATAAGTACATATACCGTTGCATGAACATAAAAGCCCCTTAATTGGGCTAAACGTGCTTTTGCCCTTTCTAATTTTAAATTTTCATTGCTCATCGTATTCATTTATTTGCATTAGGTTACTTGACATTAGATCTTAAAACATTTGACTTTAGGGTTTCTATTACTCCCATCTCGTTTTATGTTCATCATCTTTCATAAATTCTTTTATTTTTCGTTCTTCCCAATTTTTTCCGAATATAGAATCGTACCCAAAGATTTTTATTGCTTTGATGATAGTTCCTATAGATACGCCAAAAACAACCCATAAAAACCATGGATAGCGCCATTCATTCGTGTAATAATTTATAGCACCAGTAAGCACTATCACAAATAAATTGCCCAATAGTGAACTGTAAAACTTTTTAAGGGTTGCTACGCGTTCTTTTGCCTTGAAATATTTGTCTTCTGGTTGAATGTTATACATGATTTTTATATGAGTTATTTTATTTGAATCAATCAAAGATCTGGTAATCTTCATGAAAATCTAAATACGATGTACTGAACTGTTGAATTCGAGGTTTGAGCTGTAAAGCCTTTGGAATAAATACATTAAAACGAATCATCATCCATGTATTCACGCATTTTACGTTCTTCCCAATTTTTACCAAATAAGGGGTTGTAGCCAAAAGCTTCCATGCCGTGAGCCGCCACTCCAAATCCCCATCCTAAGGCTGGAAAAATAGCCCAGGGAAAACTAGTGGTATTGTAATTGATGATGATAAGAAAGGGTATTACAATGCAATATGCCAATAAGTTACCGTAAAAACCTTTAATATTTTCAACTTTTTCTTTTGCTTTCTCGTAGCGTTTATCTTCTAAATATACTTTTTGTGTTTCCATACTTGAAATTTGTTTTGTGAGCATCGGTAATTCTACTCTGAATTCCGATGCAGATTTTATGATATTTACTTTTTTATCTGAAAGGATGCTATACCGTTCTTGAATATTTTTTAAACCCACTCCTGTGCTCTTTTTTACCACTGGTTTTTCTTGTAAATTATTACTGATAACCAGCCTACCGTTTTTTTCAAAAACCTTAATATGCAATGGTTTATGCGATGAAACCACATTGTGCTTTACGGCATTTTCTAACAATAACTGCAACGATAATGGCACTATTCTAGCCTCCGTATTGTTGGTTTGATCGGGAATTTCAAAAACTATACTGTCCTCGAAGCGCATTTGCAAGAGACGCACATAGGTTTTTGCAAATTGCAGTTCTTCCTCAACCGAAACCAAATCTTTATTCTTTTGTTCTAATACATATCGATATACTTTTGAAAGGGAAGTCGTAAATTTTTGTGCTTGTTTAGGGTCCTCTTCAATTAAACTTGTCAATACATTTAAACTATTGAATAAAAAATGCGGATCTAACTGATTTTTTAAAGCATCGAACTTGGCCGAAGCTGTACCTGCAATTATTTTTTGCTCGGTTACCTTTTTTTGCTGACTAGCTCTATAAAAATAAATAGCGTGAAAAAAAACGGAGATGACCAGCGTAATCAACAGTGATATCGCGTAAAAAGTGGGGTTTTCCGAGTTAATAAAACCCTGCCAATCTTTATTGCCCAATACTATTTCAATAAAAAAGCGGATTAAAAAAACACCGGCCATGGTAAGAACAACGCTTCCTAAAGCGCCTATGAATAACCTATACTTTCCATACTTTTTCCAAACCACTTTATGATTCAAATGATCGAAATAAGAAACATTTATAAGGGTAAGGACACAGGCATAAAGCATATAAAGCCCTAAGTTTTGAAAGAAAACCAGATCAAAATTCAGTGCTCTACCTCCTAGAACATTCAACCCAATATCAATAAATGCAATAACCAAACCCACGATAAGGCCAATTAGTATTGTTTTTCTTAAATTCTTCATTTTAATTTTTTTCAGCGAACCTGGCTACTTCTTACTATTATTCTTTAAAGATATTAAAAAGTGTCTTGTAGGGTCTTTATTTTTAAGTTGCATCACTTTCTTGTTTTTTATAAGCACAAATTTGAAGGCTTTTGCAGTTCTAACAAACTAAGAAATGCTGAATTGTAATATTTGCAGGCTGAATTGTCAGGAATTAACTTTTATCAGAATTAAAAAGCTAATAAATTCAAGATCCTTGCACTAAAAGAAATAGTCTTTTTGTCTTGGTTCTACTAAGTATGCATGGTATTTAAGCTTAAATAAAACCTAGTGTTCTCCATTTTCAAAACAAGATGTACCCCCATATGTAAATAGATTTTAGATGAAACCTGAGATAGATTTCGTTAGGCAAATGTTAAATATTTACCAATTTTATAATATTCAAAGTACTTTAGTGCCAACAATAACCAAAGACTCATTAAACCCATACACCACGCATGCAAAAATTTACACTCCTACTCATTTTAAGCTTATCCTTTAGTTGCATCTACGCACAAAACAATGATAAGGAAAATCAAACTCCAAGCCCTAACTATAGAGCTGCTGCCAAATACTCGCCGACTAATTTAGGTAAGTTAGTACATTCAACTTCAGTAAATCCTCATTGGTTAAAGAACGGCAATCGTTTTTGGTATCAATACAAAACTACTGACGGCTCTAAATACTACCTAGTGGATGCCGACAACCGCAGTAAAAGAGAACTTTTTGATAATGAAAAAATGGCTAAGTGGTTAACAGAGATGACTAAAGATCCTTATGACGCTAAACATTTGCCTAAATTTGATTTTGAATTCGTAAAAAACGAAACCGCCATACGCTTTTATGTCACATCAACTGAAAAAGTGGATGAAGAAAAGGACGACGACTCAAAAATTGAAAATAGTATAGAAACAGATTCCACAAAAACAGGTGACAAGAAAAAAGGAAAAACGAAAAAGGCGAAACAAGTCAATAAAGTTTATCATTTTGAATATGTTCTAGGCAGTAATAAGTTAAGCCTTGTTAGCAACAAAAAGAAAGCTGATGAAGATTGGAAAAAATGGGCCAATATTGCGCCAGACAGTTCTATTGTATTATTCTCCAAGAACTACAATATGTATTGGATGGATAAAGAAAATTTCTTAAAGGCTGTAAAAAACGAAAAGGATTCTACCATCGTGGAAAACCAATGGACAACAGACGGAGAAGAAAATTACGATTTTGGTGGAAGCACTCGTGGCGAAAACAACGAAACAAAACTTAAGAATAAAGACGATCGAAAATCTGTTCGTGGCCTTTGGTCTCACGATTCCAAAAAATTTGTATTTGAAAGAACGGATTCCAGACACATCAATGATCTCTGGGTGATTAACACTACTTCTAGCAAGCGTCCAACCCTGGAGACTTATAAATACCATATGCCAGGTGAAGACGAGTTTTACAAAGCGGAACTTTATGTGTTCGATATCCCTACAAAAAGTAAAATCCAAGTACAATTAGATACTGTGAAACAGCAGAGTATTCAAGTATATCGTGAACCTACAAAAAAATCAAATGAGGATGATGACTTTAGACCATCCTTACTTTTATCTAAAAAAGGTAAAATATATTACAGTACCATAAGCAGAGACCGTAAAAAACTGGATATATGTGTTGCGGATATCAACACGGGGGAAACCAAAGTATTAATTGAAGAGCGCTTTAACACCTATATTGAAACACGACCTTTAGTGCTATTTAATAATGAAACTGAAATGCTGCATTGGGCAGAACGTTCAGGATGGGCACACTATTATTTATATGACATTGAGGGTAATTTAAAAAATGCAATTACCTCTGGGTCTTATCATGTAGAAAACGCGGTTGGTGTAGATGAGAAAAATAGAAAATTATACTTTACAGCACATGGTATTCCCCAAGATCAAGATCCTTATTACGAACACATGTATAGTATAAACTTAAATGGTTCTGGTTTAAAAGCGTTAAATCCTGGAGATTTTAACACGAATACCGATATGGGTGATTCTAATGCGTTTTTTGTAACTACTTATTCTAGAGTAAATACGGTGCCTAAATCAGAATTAAGATCTAGTACTGGAAACCTAATCATGGCCTTAGAAGAAGCTGATTTATCGCAATTGATGGCAACAGGGTATCAGTTTCCTGAAACCTTTAAAATGAAAGCCGACGATGGAATAACTGACATTTATGGTGTTATGTACAAACCGTTCGATTTTGATGAAACCAAATCTTATCCCTTATTAGAATACGTGTATCCAGGACCCCAAACTGAAGCTGTCAATAAGTCCTTTTCACTAGGTATGGATCGTTTAGATCGTATGGCTCAAGTTGGGTTTATTGTAGTAACTATGGGAAATCGCGGTGGACATCCAGACCGTTCTAAGTGGTATCATAATTATGGGTATGGTAATCTTAGAGATTATGGTTTAGCAGATAAAAGACATGTGGCAGAACAATTGGCCGATCAACATCCTTATATCGATATTGAAAAAGTGGGTATTTATGGCCACTCTGGTGGTGGTTTTATGTCCACAGCAGCCATGCTGGTGTATCCAGATTTCTTTAAGGCTGCGGTATCTTCGGCTGGTAACCATGACAACAATATTTATAATAGTTGGTGGAGTGAAACGCACCACGGAGTGCAGGAAGAAATGGATGATGATGGGAATGTAAAATATAAATACCTCATAGACGACAACCAATCTTTAGCCAAAAACTTAAAAGGAAATTTGATGTTAATCACTGGTGATATAGATAATAACGTGCACCCAGGAGGAACCATTAGAATGGCTAATGAGTTAATTAAAGCCAACAAGCGCTTCGATTTTATGCTCATGCCAGGTCAACGTCATGGTTTTGGCAACATGACGGAGTATTCATTTTGGCTACGTGCCGATCATTTTAGCAAACACTTTCTAGGTGTTGAAGCTACAGATATCGATATCAGTGAAATCAATCGAGATCAGCCTAAATCTAAATAATCAGACATGAAAAAGAACCACGTTATAAAGCGTGGTTTTTTTTGAAATTCACAATACCTATCACCCGATAAAAAACATAAAGAACCTGAGTGGCAAAAATAAATTCTGTGTTGTGGTTTGATATGCTGTTTGGTAAATTTCAACTAATTTTGCAGCATGATTAGAACGTTTCAGCTTCGAGTTTCATTAAAAGAAGAATCGCAAGAAGGTATTGTTACCACCAAGGCTGCTAAATATTTAGGGGTAGCTGAAAAAGATATTATCGTTAAAGTATTGCGCAAATCTATTGATGCACGTAAACCGAGTATCTATTTTAATTATAAGCTAGAAGTTTATCTCAGAGAAAAACCTTCAGAAAAGCCTGATTATTCTTTTGATTACAAAGATGTCTCCAAAGCTAAAGAAATTCATATTATTGGTTTTGGTCCCGCAGGAATGTGGGCGGCGCTGCGTTGCCTAGAATTAGGATTTAAACCCATTGTACTAGAACGTGGTAAAAATGTACAAGACAGGCGAAGAGATATCAAAGCGATTAACCAAGACCATATTGTAGGCGAAGATTCTAATTATTGCTATGGCGAAGGGGGAGCCGGCACCTATTCCGATGGAAAATTATACACTAGAAGCATTAAACGTGGTGATGTACGTCGAATTTTCGAAAGTTTAGTACATCACGGAGCAACCGATCAGATTTTGATTGATGCGCATCCGCATATTGGCACCAATAAGCTCCCAAAAATAGTGGAGAATATTCGAGAAGCTATTTTAAAATTTGGTGGCGAAATTCATTTTAATACCCGAGTGGTAGATTTCAAGATTCAAAATAAGGCTATTAAAGCCATAGAACTACAAAACGGTCAAGAAATGCCCGTTTCTAAAGTAATTTTGGCTACGGGGCACTCCGCCAGAGATATCTATTATTTATTGCACAAAAAAGAAATTGCTTTAGAAGCTAAGTCATTTGCTATGGGTGTTCGCGTAGAGCATCCGCAGCACATCATCGATAGTATTCAATACCATTGTTCAGGCGAGCGTAACGCGCTTTTACCTGCAGCTTCCTACAGTTTGGTAGAACAGGTTAAAAATAGAGGTGTTTATTCATTTTGCATGTGCCCTGGTGGCTTTATTGTTCCTGCCGCGACCTCTCCAGGCGAGGTGGTCGTTAATGGTATGTCGCCTTCTAAAAGAAATAACTTATTTGCTAATTCGGGCATTGTAGTAGAGATTAATGCCGATGAAGACTTAAAAAAATACGAATCGCATGGCGTTCTAAAAGGTTTAGCTTTTCAAAAAGATTTAGAACGATTGGCTTTTACGGCGGGAGGAAGAACTCAAACAGCACCGGCGCAACGTTTAACGGATTTTGTAGAAGGTAAATTATCCCATGACCTGAATCCCTGCTCCTACCAACCGGGCTTAAAATCAGTGCCTTTACATTCACTTTTACCCAAGTTTATAGGGAGTAGACTTCGTGGTGGTTTCGCTGCCTTTGGTGAGAAAATGAAAGGGTACTATACCTCTGAAGCAAACGTAATAGGCGTAGAATCGCGAACCTCATCTCCGGTAAATATTCCAAGAAAGGAAAACTTAGAACATCCTGAGATTTCGGGACTCTTCCCTTGTGGAGAAGGTGGTGGCTATGCAGGTGGTATCGTTTCTGCAGCCATGGACGGGGAACGTTGTGCAGAAGCGGCATGTGGGTCATGAGGTTTCAAGTTCTAGGTTCAAGAAAAATAAATTTACATTGGGCAATGAAACCTATTTCGACAATTATTTTTTGAATTTGAATTTGAACTTGCCCTTGAACTTTTTTCTTTATGAAAGGAAACAATTGGTATAGTGGTACATTATCTTAATTTTGCAGTATAGTCAAGGATAGATGAAAGAAGAACAAGCAACCCGAATTAACAAGTACCTAAGCGAAGTGGGTTATTGCTCGCGTAGAGCGGCCGATAAATTAATTGAGCAAGGCAGGGTTACGGTAAATGGTGCTGTTCCCGAAATGGGAACTAAAATTACCTCTGCAGATGAAATTCGTGTCAATGGGGAACTGGTTGGTAAGCCTAAAGAAAAGTTTACCTACCTCGCTTTTAACAAACCAATAGGGATTGTTTGTACGACTGATACGGGTGTAGAAAAAGATAATATTATTGATTTTATCAATTATCCGAAACGTATTTTTCCCATAGGACGATTAGACAAGCCTAGTGAAGGCCTAATTTTCATGACAGATGATGGCGATATTGTCAATAAAATTTTAAGAGCCCGAAACAACCACGAAAAAGAATATATCGTGTCGGTAAATAAGCCTGTGACGTCTGATTTTCTGAGAAAAATGAGTGTTGGAGTTCCTATTCTAGATACGGTTACAAAACCGTGTAAAGTGACTAAAATAGATAAATACACCTTCAGTATTATTTTAACTCAAGGACTCAACCGCCAAATTCGTAGAATGTGTGAACATTTAGAATATCGTGTAAAGCGGTTACAACGTGTGCGAATTATGAATATTGACCTCGATGTCGAAGTAGGCAAATGGCGCCATTTAACCGATGCTGAGTTATCCGAAATTAATCGATTGGTGGCAGATTCTGAGAAAACAGTTTAATAGTTGGTAGTTGGTATTTGGTATTTGGTATTTGGTATTTGAAATTATATTTTTGGTTCGACAATCCAACTTTGGATTTAAAACTATAAGTTGTATTTTTTCTGCTCCATAAATCTAAGTGTGATATTCTAGTCTTTTTATATGAAACCTTGAGGCTTTTGTAACATAAACATCAAGTTCATTTTTGAAATTTTGTGAGTCCTTTTGAAGTTCAAATTTAAATAATGCACTTTTATAAGTCAATTCGTATTGAAATTTTTTACTTTTTTGATCAAAACACTTATTCATAAAACTTTTAAGAATAAGGGCTAGCAATCAACTTATAATTGCAAATAATCCAAAGTCTTGTAAAATTTTTATTTTTTAAAATTTTAAAACCCATAGTTTACCAAAACTACATCTAACCCAAATAACCCCAACTAAAAAATAATATCAAGAATTAAATCCAAAGCGACAATCCAAAAGAATCTCTTCTCTTTGCTCTCTTTTCTTTTTCTAAGCTCCTAACGACATAAGCCTTTAACCCTTTTAACCATTTCACTCACACACTATTTCACCAGCCCAAAACCCAACTACCTTACTGTTTAACTATTTCACTACCTTTGCAAAATATTTATAAAAATACATGACATTTAAAGAGTTAGGAATTGCAGCTCCTATTTTAAAAGCGCTAGAACTACAAGGGTACGAAAACCCAACTCCCATACAAGAACAAGCCATTCCTATATTATTAAAAGGCAAAGACCTATTGGGTGTTGCACAAACGGGTACAGGAAAAACAGCAGCCTTTGGGATTCCCATATTACATCATATTTACCAAAACAATAGCGGTATTGGAAGGCGCAAAATAAAAGCTTTGGTCGTAACACCAACGCGTGAGTTGGCCATACAAATTGGTGAAAGCTTTACGGCTTACGGCAAGTTTACAGGCATAAAAAATACGGTCATCTTTGGTGGCGTAAAGCAAGGTAAGCAAACCGATGAATTAAGAAAAGGCGTTGAAATATTAGTAGCGACTCCAGGCAGACTGTTAGATTTAATGAATCAAGGCTTTATTTCACTTCGTGATTTAGAATTTGTGGTACTCGACGAGGCAGATCAAATGTTGGACATGGGCTTCATTCACGATGTAAAGAAAATCATTGCGAAACTACCGCCAAAACGGCAATCACTTTTCTTTTCGGCGACCATGCCTAAAACAATCGTTGAACTTTCTCAGAAAATTCTGGGCGATTTTGAACAGGTAACCATTAAACCACAACAAGCGACAGCAGAAAAAGTCACGCAAGGGATTTATTTTGTAGCCAAAGGCGATAAAGTAAAATTGTTGGTTCATTTAATTGAAGAAAAACAAACCAAAGCAGTGTTAGTTTTTTCAAGAACAAAACATGGTGCTAATAAAATTGTAAAGTTGTTAGACAAGGCAGATATAAATGCTGCAGCGATCCACGGAAATAAATCGCAAACGGCACGACAAAATGCTTTGAACGATTTTAAAGACGGAAAATTAACGGTTTTAGTGGCTACCGATATTGCGGCACGTGGCATCGATATCGACGAGTTGTCTTTAGTGGTAAATTACGATTTGCCAAATGTACCTGAAACTTACGTACACCGAATTGGCAGAACCGGAAGAGCAGATGCCAGTGGTGTTGCTTTATCTTTTTGTGATGGGGAAGAACGACCCTATTTAAAGGATATACAGAAGTTGATAAAACAAACAATTCCTGTCATATCTGACCACCCATTTGTAGATGACGGTTCTCATAAAGGAGGGCCTGATGAAGATAGAAGGCCTAGACCACAAAACAACCGACCTAAAAATCAAAATAACCGAAATCCGAGAAGTAAAAATCGCAATCGGAACCCTAGGAATTAAGGGTGAAAAGCAGTTAGGAATTAGTAGTTCGTAAATAGTGAACAGTAGGCAGAATTCAGTACGCAGTACTTATTTTGCTTTAATAAAAATTGATTGAGTAATTGAGAATCTATTGTTTAAAAAACTACCAACTGCTACTGAAAACTGATAACTTATCCCCATTTGATTAAAAAAACTAAAGAAGCCTCACTTTACAGCGAGGCTTCATTTATAAAACGTATTTAAGTCTATTTCCCAAGCATCATGAGCTCGTTGCATTTTATTTCGGTAATGTAGCGCTTCTCCCCTTCTTTAGTTTCATAGGAGCGGTGTACCAATTTACCTTCAACAGCTACTTGCTTGCCTTTGGTTAAAAAATTTTCTACAATTTCTGCGGTTTTCCCCCAGGCAACAATATTGTGCCATTGGGTGTCTTCTACTTTTTCGCCTTTTGCGTTTTTGTAACTATCACTGGTGGCGATAGAGAATTTGGCCAATTTTGCGCCACCATCTAATTTTACAATTTCTGGGTCGTTACCCAAGTTTCCAATCAACTGTACTGAATTTCTAAGTGCGTTCATAATTTTAATTTTTAAGGTTTAACAGTTCATTCTATCGCAACACTATTGTTTCGACACTGCAAACATAAAACGACATTTCAATGACACACGGTTCGGAAATAGTTACTTACGTTTACAAACGTTTGTAGTCGTTTATAAATTACTATAAACTTGCGTATTTATATTTTACCGAGATTTCAAACACCATGAATTATTTTAAATTAGTTCTTTTTTTATTTCCGTTTTAAAAAAGTAATAGTTCATCGAGCTTCATGAGTAAGCGTTACTACCGCTTTTAATCATCAACTTTTTAGAATTTTTCTCCCCATTGAGAGGCGATTAAACCAAAAAAAATCTTAAAGTTTTTATTTATCCTAAGGTATTTTCTATTTTTACCGAGATATGGAAAAAGACAAACATATAACGAGCAAGAAGCAAGTATGGCAAAAAGCCGCATCGCTTTTGTTATTTGTACTCTTCCTATTTCCAAATGCTATTCAATTTGCACATGCTTTTGATGCCCACGAACATACGACCTGCAAAGAAGTAAACACCCATTATCATGAATCGGTTATTGATTGTGACATATGTGATTTTCACTTTGTTCCTTTTAGGTATGAAATTTATACCTATCCAGATTTAATAGTTTCGAATGTTCCTACTTCTTCAAAGAAGCACTTTACCACTTTAGTAGTTACCCCTTTTCACAAATCTAACACACAATTAAGAGCACCGCCATATTTCCTTGTTTAATTAAAGATCTTTTAATTTTAATCAAGAAAAATTATATGCGAATTTTTGCTTTGCTTTTAGTGCTATTTAGTAGTATTTCAGCTGTTTCACAAAATTGTAACAATAGCCTTTCAGGAAAAGTTATCGACCTTCACGACGGAACTATACTCGTTGGGGCTACCTTAATTGTGGCCGGAACTGAGCAAATGGTCATCACCGATCTAGAAGGCAATTTCACGATTCCTAACTTGTGTAATCTAAGCTATAATATTCAAATATCTCACCCCTACTGTTTAACCAAAGTATTGAATATTAAAATAGATGGCGACACCAGTAAAACTGTTTATTTAGAACACCATATAGAAGAACTAAACGAAATTATTGTTAAAGGCCTATCCTATAATAAAAAGCTAAATACCATTATTGAAAAAAATATTTCTCAAGAAGATTTAGAGCGGTTTAGTAGTGGTTCCTTAGGGGATGCGTTAAATAGCTTATCCGGTGTATCCTCCTTAAATACAGGTAACACGGTAATAAAGCCAATGATCAACGGTCTTCATAGTAGCCGCGTTACCATTATCAATAACGGAGTTCAAATGGAAGATCAAGAATGGGGTTCGGAACATGCACCTAATCTCGATATAAATGCTACCGGTACGCTAAGCGTCATTAAAGGGGCAGGAGCTTTACAATATAGTGGTGACGCCATAGGGGGTGTGGTCATTGCAGAGGCTGCAAAAATACCTGTAAAAGATACCCTTTATGGGAAAACATTAATGAGTTTAGCCTCGAACGGTCGTGGTGGTGTTGTCAGTACACAAGTAACGAAAAGTTCTAAAAGTGGATGGTTTGGCACGGCGCAAGGAACGTTAAAGCGCTTTGGTGATTTTGAAGCACCCAATTACGTGTTGAGCAATACAGGAATTTATGAGCGCAATGCTTCTTTCAGTCTAGGTCTAAATCGATTTAAATACGGTTTTGAAGCGTTTTATTCTGTATTCAAGAATGATATTGGAATTTTAAGAGCATCACACTTAGGTGGCGCCCAAGACCAGTTTCGAGCCATTAATAGTGATCAACCCTTAGTTATTAACGACTTTACGTACGGAATTAATGAACCTAGGCAAGAAGTTACGCATCACTTAGCGCGCATTAAAGCCTTTAAACGCTTTAGTAAACTGGGAAAACTAAGCCTACAATATGATTTTCAGCAAAATAACCGACTAGAATTCGATGTCCGTCGGGGTGACAATAGCGGAGAAGCTTCGCTAGATTTAGCCTTGAGTACGCATACCCTGATGTTAGATTTAGATAGTAAACTATCTGAAGCTACAAATCTTAAAGCAGGAATAGTAGGGCGTTACCAAGATAATTTTGCGAATCCTGATACTGGAGTGCGTAGATTAATTCCTGATTATGATAAATACGATATTGGTATTTACGGCATTATCGATTATCGTTTAAACGAACAGTGGTTACTAGAAGCTGGTGGTCGATTTGATTACACCTTTTTAGATGCTTTTAAATTCTATAGAACATCTTTTTGGGAAATGCGCAATTACGATGAATTATTTCCAGAATTAGTCATTAGAACCGAAGGTAATCAAGTCTTAACTAATCCCGAGTTGCATTTTGGGAATGGTTCTGCAACAGTTGGCGCCAATTATAGTATTGATGATGCCTACTCACTAAGTTTTAATTATTCGTTGGCCTCTCGTGCTCCAAATCCGTCTGAGCTTTTTAGTGAAGGTTTACATCATTCTGCCTCTCGGATTGAATTAGGCGATTTGCGTTTTGTTTCTGAAGTTGCACATAAATTTGTTTTAAATTTTCAGCGAGACCAGGAGGTTTTTAGTTTTTCTGTAAATCCGTATATAAATACGATAAATGACTTTATGTTGATTGAGCCCACTGGCATTCAACAAACGGTTCGTGGTAATTTTCAAGTTTGGGAATACCGCCAAACCAACGCTCAGTTGCTAGGGGTAGATATCGATGCGATGTATCAATTTTCAAAAAACATGCATTACAAGCATCAATTTTCATTGGTCAAAGGTTACGATCTTACCAGAAATTTGGCTTTAATAAATATACCTTCAGTAAATACGCAGAATGAAATCGTTTATCAAAATTCCAAGCTAAACAATTTAAGACTAAGCTTACAAAGCGATTTTGTATTTAGACAAAATGAATTTCCAGATAATAATTTTGAAGTTTTTATTCCGGAAACACAAACTACAGAACTCATTGACGTAAGTACACCGCCCGATGCTTACCACCTCCTTAATTTCAACTCGAGCATGGATTTTGCCATGAATCAAAAATCGAGCTTGACTGTAGGGATTGCAATGACCAATATAACGAATACCCGATACCGAAATTACTTAAATCGTCTGCGGTATTATGCAGATGATTTAGGGCGAAATTTTTTACTAAACATAAAAATTAATTATTAATTATTTAAAATTTTAAAAATGAAAAAAATACAATTTTTAGCAGCATTTTTGTTTATAGGATTACTTTTAACAAGTTGTGATGATGATGATAATCCAGTACTTATAAATGAAGAAGAGGTCATCACTACCTTAACTGCTACATTAACACCTAATACTATGGGCGCCACCAACATTACCCTACAAACACAAGATTTAGATGGTGACGGCCCTAATGCTCCTGTAGTGACCGTGTCAGGGAACTTAATCGCCGGTACTGTTTACTCAGGTTCTATTGTTTTATTAAATGAAACAGTAAGTCCAGCAGAAGATATTACCGAAGAAGTAGAAGAAGAAAGTGATGAACATCAGTTCTTTTATACCGTTGGAGGTCTTGACGCAACCGTTACGGCCACCAATAATGACATCAACGGAAATCCTTTAGGTACAGAATTTACGCTTAACGCAGGTGCAGCTGGTTCGGGAACCTTAACCTTTACGCTGCGTCATGATCTAAAAAAGCCTAATTCAGGCCTCGCAGACGCTGGGGGCGAAACGGATATTAGTGCAACGTTCAATGTTACTATAGAGTAATTTCATAGAATAAAAACTTCAAATTCTAAACACCCTTTAAAGCTTTTGGCTTAAAGGGTGTTTTTTTGCTTAAATTAGCGCAAGACAAATGAATTATAAGCATGTATATTCCACAACACTATAAACAAACTAACCTCGCTGAAATAAAAGATTTTTTGATTCAAAATAGTTTTGGTATTCTCGTCAACCAAGTGAACCATAAACCTTGGGCAACGCATATTCCGATAGAATTGGATATTGACGAAGATGGCAAAGACATTCTAGTTGGACATATTTCAAGAGCCAATCCCCAAGCTTCGTATTTTGATAAAGAAGGTGATGTGCTTTGTATTTTTAACGGTCCGCATTCGTATATTTCCTCATCATGGTATAAAGAAGAAGAAGTACCTACATGGAACTATATTGCTGTACATATTTACGGAAAGTTAACGGTTATTAGTGAAGAAGAAACCATGGAATCACTCCATAAATTAGTCGAAAAATACGAGAGGAATTCAAAAAATCCTATTTCACTTCATGACATGTCACACGAAACTTTGCAACAGGTTAAAGGGGTTGTTGGTTTTAAAATTTCGATAGATAGCATTCAAGCTACCTATAAACTGTCCCAAACAAGAGTTGAAGATCATCCCAAAATCATCAGTGAACTTGAAGATACAAAATTAGCACCTGCTTGTGCTATTGCTCAAGCTATGAAAAAACATCAGTAAGCCATTTAGACCTTATGCAGGGTTAAAAAATACGATCAAGAATAGCAGAATGTACCGAACGCAAATTAAAAGGATATGAAACACTTTAAAATTTTAAACAGGCTGTTTATGGTTATGGGCCTTATGCTTCTCTTTTTGTCCTGTTCTGAATCGGAGAACAAGAATAAAGACGCAGAGCAAGAAACGATAAAACCCGTGAGCTTCACGGTCATTGGAGATGTACCTTATGGCGATGTTCAAAGAGACGGACTTATTGCCCTGGTGAACACCCATAATACCATCACTAGTTCTGAATTTGTTGTCCATGTTGGCGACATTAAAAGGGGAGCTGACCCCTGTAATGAAGCTGTTTATGCTGATGTTAGTAGTATTTTAAAGGCTTTTACAACACCTACCTTTATGCTGTTGGGAGACAATGAATATAATGACTGCTCTGATCCCATAGAAGGCTTAAGCTACTGGAAACGCTATTTTCTAAAATTTAATGAAAATTGGACTTTCGATCAAAAAATTACCTACCAAGTGGCCCGAAGTGAAAATTTTAGTTGGGTGCAGGAAAAAATACTTTTTATAGGATTAAACATTGTAGGGAGTAGTGTTCATGATCAGGCAGAGTGGACCGAAAGATTAACTGATAATATGAATTTTTTAAATACTCAAATCGAAGCCAATAAAAATGATATAGAAGCTATTGTCGTTATGGCTCACGCAAATATGGTAGAGGCTGGTGCTGCAAAATTTGAACCCTTCACCATTCCCTTTAGAGCTGCAGCTGCTTCATTCAAAAAACCAATTTTATTTTTACAAGGCGACGGTCATTTTTGGTTTAGAAATAAGCCTTGGGATGAAAAAAATATTACTAGGGTCCAGATAGATGGCGGCACAAAAGCAGTACAAGTGACCGTTGATGCGCGTAAAAGCGAACCCTTTTCCTTTGATAGAACTTTCTTAGATTAGACCAATGTAATACAATAAGAGAAGCACTATTGTGAATACTTTTATAGGGCTTAAAATTAAAAATAGTCTAGAGTATATGCAAAAAACTACACTTCAGCACCCCAATGCTACAGTTGAGTAGTTTCTGTTTTAGTATGGTTAGGAAGAATTGCAACTTTGTGATGTAATTAATCAACAGTTAAAAAACAATCACATGAAAAATTTAGCAATTTACACCGCATTTTTATTTTTAATGAATTTTGGATTTTCACAAGAAGAAAAGGGACAAAACATTACAGTAACCATTGATAACGTGCTGAGTAATGAAGGCAAAGTATTACTTTCATTGCACACTAGGGATACCTTTATGAAAGGACCAGGAATTCAAAATTTAGAAAGTACTATCACAGATGGTAAAGTTAGCTTTACGTTCAAGAATGTTGCCAAAGGAGAATATGCTATTATGGCTTTACATGATGCCAATGACAACAAGCAAATGGATTTTCAAACCAATGGAATGCCTAAAGAAAGTTATGGGATGTCAGGAAATGAAATGTCTTTTGGACCACCAAGTTTTGGAGATGCAAAATTTGAAGTAAAAGACGAAGATGTTTCGTTTATCATTCGATTTTAATCCTTTACAACTTTCATCACAGCAGTAACAAAGTGCAAAAGAACCAATGACCATGGCCTTTTGCACTTTTTTACCTGGTACCTAATGCACGACACGAGCCCCAATACTTTTTATTTTAAATTTTAAGTAAGTTATCCTCTGAGTTTTATTATTTTAAGGACTTAATTTAATTAATATATCCCTTAAAAACAATTTGTTTTACCTAGAGTTTTTATAATTTTACAGTATAAAATAACACGAATGACAATTACCCAATTACAATATGTTCTTGCTGTTGCTGAGTATAAAAATTTTACTTTAGCCGCAGAAAAAAGTTTTGTAACCCAACCCACTTTAAGTATGCAAGTTCAGAAGTTAGAGGATGAATTAGACATTCTTATTTTTGATCGGAGCAAAAAGCCAATTGCTATTACCGAAGTTGGTAAAAAAATTGTGGCACAAGCTAAAAATATTGTCAATGAAGCGAATAGAATAAAAGATATTGTAGATCAAGAGAAGGGCTTTATCGGTGGAGAATTTGTTTTAGGAATTATCCCGACGGTTATGCCCACGTTATTGCCTATGTTTTTAGATACATTTATCAAAAAATATCCCAAGGTAAATCTGATTATCAAAGAGCAAAATACCGACGATTTAATTCGGAATATTCAAGATGGGCATATTGATGCTGCCATTGCTGTAACTCCTTTAGAAATTGAATTTATCAAAGAACGACCACTTTATTATGAACCTTTTGTAGGGTACATTCCTAAAAATCATCGTTTAGGAAGTACTTCAAAAATTGAGGTTAGTGATTTAGATATCAATGACGTATTACTACTACAAGACGGACATTGCTTTAGAGATGGGGTGCTAAATTTATGTAATACCTCAAAAGCCTCCCATAGAGAACAATTTCAAATTCAGAGTGGAAGTTTCGAAACCTTAATTAATTTGGTTAATGAAGGTATGGGGATGACGCTTTTACCCTATCTAAATACGTTAGGATTAAGTGAAACCAAAAAAGAAAATTTAAAATATTTTAATACCCCATCACCCGCAAGAGAGGTAAGTATTATCTACCATAAAAGTGAATTAAAAATTCAAATCACAGAAGCTATAAAAGAAGTCATTTCAAGCATCGTTCGTGGAGCGATTACTTTTCAAGACGTTAAAATCATAAGTCCGATTACCAACACAAAAAAATAAAAAAGCCACCGAAGTCGGTGGCTTTTTTATGATGTCGTAATTAGTATTAAACTTTGTTGCAATTCGGGTTTGTCGTCAATAAATTGTTGAAGCCAAATTTTTAGTTGTTCTACTTCCTCTGGCAGCAATGTTGAAATTGCTTTTTTTACTTCCTTATAAAACAATCGTGTATCAAAACTAACTTTTTTGAGCACTACAATCGTATACTCAAGCATTGATTCTGTCATGATAAAAATAATTTTTATTGGTACGCCTAAGATAACCAAAAAAAATACATTTTATTGCTTATACCTAGTTAAAAAATAGATAAATTGCTGTTAAATCACTTAAATTACTTAGTTTTCAACAGTATGAAACCGTTCTTTTTTATGAAAAAATTTATAGTTATCGTATTGTCTATGAGTGCTTTAGTGAGTTGTATAGCTACAAAAAAACAATATATAAAGAAGCAAACTACAAAAGTTTTAAACGATGCCGTTTTTGAAAATCAATTTTTAGGTGTCATGGTATATGATCCGGTAAAAAAGGACACTTTAATAAGCCTTAACAGCCACAAATATTTTTTACCAGCTAGTACTACTAAAATTTTTACATTGTACACAGCACTGCGAACTTTACCTGATAAAATTCCAGCTTTAAAATATAGGGTTATTCAGGATACCCTCTATATTCAAGGCACTGGGGACCCAACATTTTTACATCCCTATTTTCAAGATAGCACTACCTTATCCTTCCTGAAAAATCACAAAAACATTGCGCTTTTTTTAAATAATTTTGAATCAGAACGCTATGGCCCTGGTTGGGCTTGGGAAGACTATGAATTTTATTTTCAACCAGAGCGCAATGTCTTTCCTATGTATGGCAATGTGGTAGCAATGGCTAAGGCCGATACTTTAAAAATAACTCCTGACTACTTTAAGAATAATGTCATGGACCTAAGTTATGCTAAAAACCGAGCCGAATATAGCAATACCTTTTATTATAATTTTGCCAAAAAAGACAGTATTGAAATACCGTTTATCACGGATTCTACCCTTACAAAAACCCTTTTAGAACAAGTATTGGATAAAAAAATTAGTATTGTAAACCACTTTCCTATGGGAGAAAAAAAATTGGTATACAGTGTGTTCTCAGATTCGGTCTACAAAAGAATGATGGAGGTGAGTGATAATTTTTTAGCGGAGCAATTATTAGTACTATCATCTGCGACGCTATCGGATACCTTAAGTGTTGAAAAGGCTCAAGAAAATATCCTTCAGCAGCAATTAAAAGGTTTAACCGAGCAGCCTAGGTGGGTTGATGGTTCCGGATTATCAAGGTACAATCTGTTTTCTCCTGCATCATTTATTCAGATTTTAGATAAAATGTATACCGAAGAACCCAAAGAACGCTTGTTTAATTTATTTCCAGTGCGCGGGAGGTACAAAGTAGCTGAAGGTTCGAATGAGAATGGAGCTCCCTATATCTATGCGAAATCAGGTTCTTTTGGGAACAATTACAATTTAAGTGGGTACTTGCTCACTAAGTCAGGTAAGGTGTTGATTTTTAGTTTCATGAATAATCATTTCCGAGCTTCTACACCAGAAATTAAAACAAGGATGTTCGCTATTTTTGAAAACCTCAGAGATCATTATTAGGTAAAAAACAGCTGCCCTTATCGCCTGTTTGTTTTAAGGAAGCTGTTTATAAATGATTTTCTTCTTTCTCAAGGAATCCTCTTTTTCAATACCTAAACCGTATTTTAAAACCTATTATCTCCATCCAAGAGGTTCCCTAACTTTCCTAAGACACTGCCCTCTCCTTTATCCTTTCCTCCATTAGGTATCGATGCTAAAACTCTACCTGCCAGTCTACTAAACGGTAATGATTGTATATAAACCGTACCTGGGCCGCGTAATGTGGCAAAAAACAAACCTTCACCACCAAAAATTGAGTTTTTTATACCTCCTACAAACTCGATATCATAATCGACCGTTTGTGTAAACCCAACAATACATCCTGTATCTACTTTTAAAACTTCACCTGCCTTTAGTTGCTTTACGGCTAAAGTGCCCCCAGCATGTATAAAAGCTAAACCATCCCCTTCCAGTTTTTGCATGATAAAGCCTTCTCCCCCAAATAAACCCCGCCCTAGGCGTTTTGAAAACTCTATACCAATAGAAACGCCTTTGGCCGCACATAGAAAAGAATCTTTTTGACATATAAATTTTCCCTGTATCTCGGATAAATCTACGGCTAGAATTTTTCCGGGATAAGGAGAAGCAAAACTAATTTTTCGCTTTAATCGTCCAGAATTTAAAAAGGCCGTCATAAATAGACTTTCCCCTGTTAACAATCGTTTTCCTGCAGAGAAAAATTTCCCCAAAACTCCTTTGTCTTGATTAGAACCATCGCCAAAAATGGTATCCATGACGATATCCGTATCCATCATCATAAAGCTACCGGCTTCTGCAACAACGGCTTCTTGGGGATCTAGTTCTATCTCTACAAACTGCATTTCTTCTCCAAATATCTGATAGTCTATTTCGTGTGCGTTCATATTATTTTTTTTAAAATGTTAGTAATACTGTTTTACATAATCTTAGGAAACATTAGGTTGTCATCGTATTGAGAATGTGCTGCAAGGCTTCTGGGTTTTGAGTTCCTATCAAATACTTCTTGCCACTCTTCAACCTCATAGCCAATCCTTTATTTCCTTTCACATTATAAACCATGCCATACGTGCTACTTATTCTGATGCCATAGCCAACAAATCCATACGTCACAAGTTTTATTTCCTCAATTTCCGACCAATTCCAAGATTTTTTAAAAAATGGAAAAAAGTGAATCGCAATCGATTCTTTATCGATGGTCGTGCTCAATCGCATCCCCAAAAACAGTAGAAGAACCATTACCATGATGATCAGCGAAATCCAAATATCACTGGAGGCAGCCAAGTGAAAAGAAAAACTCTCAGGGTTGGGAATATGTAAATTTGCTGGTAATATAGTAGCTCCTATAATGACCAAGGGCGCTATAAGGATGAACCACAACCACCATTGCGTAAATTTTTGCTGCTCACTAAATAGTATTTTTGGCTTCATAAATTATTGTTTTAGGCGTATGGTCCACTCAAAGTTAAAAGTAGATACTACAACTCCATCCGCATTTACACCTACTGATTTCATCCAAATGGTTTGCCCTTCGCCCGTTGCTACCGCCCTGTCAATAGCTCCTTGTATTACATCACCATCTTCGCATGTAAAGGTAATTTTACCCCTTGCTTTTTTAGAAAAACTTGCATTATTATGGGCTACGAGCATGGATATTTCATGACCGCTTTCTTTAATTTGATCAACCATCATGGCTCCTGTACTCAATTCGGCCGCCATACCTTGTACGGCCCAAAACATAGAATTAAAGGGATTCTGATTCGCCCAACGATGCTTTACAGTTACTACAGCTCTACCCCTATCTATATGTCGTAAACGCACGCCGCACCACCATGCTGATGGTAATTTAAAAAATGTAAACAGGTTAAACCTACTCGCGGAAACTCCCATAGCTATGCTTAATTTTTCATAAAAGTATTGAAAAATATTGACCTATCAATTGTTAATTTTTTGTTAATATATGGTACTAGGTGTTGCATAGTACCTTCTTTTAGATATATATTTGTATAAGAAATTACCAAGTTATGACAGATACATTATCAAAACACGAGAAAAATTTATCCGCATTACTACATGCTTCTACGTTTTCAAAATTCTTTTTCCCTTTTGGAAACTTTATTGTGCCTTTAGTTCTCTGGACAGCCAATAAAAATGAATACCGTTTTGTAGACTATAATGGCAAGCAGGTTTTGAATTTTCAACTTAGTTTATTGCTCTATTCTATAGTACTAGGCGTAATTAGTATTCCATTATTTATCGGGTTTCTACCGAATATCTTTGAATTTGGAAACTTTTCATTTGGAAATTTAAATGATTTTAATCGCTTTAATTTTCATTTTGATAGTGATAACTTCCGATTTGGTAGCTGGCTAATTCCACTAGGTATCACCGGATTATTACACACGGCCTTATTTGTACTCAATATTGTGTACACGATACTCGGGGTTATTAAAGCAAATGAAGGCGAAAAATTTTCCTATCCCTTAACCATTAAATTTATAAAGTAAGCTTAAAAAGGTATTCATCACACCTTTTCAAAGAGGAGTTTATTCATCAATCTGAAATCAATTAAAACAAAATGCAATTCTCATCACAATCAAAGAAAAGAACGAACAGTCACATATGCCGTATAATTTAACCATCAGGTTGGCTCAATATGTGCATTAAAAGCAAGGCAAAATTATGAATGTAGAAAATACAAAGGCGCAAATGCGTAAAGGAGTTTTAGAATACTGCATCCTCTCCATTTTAAATGGAGAAGATAAGTATGCTTCAGAAATTCTGGAAACGCTAAAAAATGCAAAAATGCTAGTCGTAGAAGGCACTATTTACCCCTTACTTACACGATTAAAAAATGCGGGATTATTAAATTACAGATGGGAAGAGTCTACCTCTGGCCCTCCAAGAAAGTATTATACCTTAACAGAAACAGGTAAACTATTCTTAAAAGAGCTCGATTCTACTTGGGATGAATTAAGAAGTGCAACAAATTTGGTAACCAACAACAAAAATAACTAACGATGAACAAGACAGTAAATATAAATCTCGCTAATATACTTTTTCATATTGATGAGGATGCCTATAACCGAATGAAAAGGTACCTTGAATCTGTAAAACGTTCTTTTGCAAATACGCCTGGGAGTGATGAAATATTGGCAGATATCGAAGCCAGAATAGCAGAACTCTTCCACGAAAAATTAGCAAATGATCGGCAAGTAATTACCTCTAAAGTAGTTGATGAAGTAATTGCCATTATGGGCCAACCCGAAGATTACATCGTTGATGAAGATATTTTTGAAGACGAACCTAAGAAAAATACAAGCGAATCTAAACGGGTTAAAAAACTATATCGCGATATCGATAAAAAATATGTGGCAGGGGTTTCCTCAGGACTCGCGCATTATGTTGGTATTGATGCCATATGGGTTCGAATCCTATGGCTAGCGTTAACCTTTTTCTCTGGTGGTGGTTTTATTTTAATTTACGGTTTACTATGGATTTTAATTCCTGAAGCTAAAACCACAGCTGAAAAATTAGACATGCGTGGTGAAGACGTAAATATTAGCAATATTGAACGCAAAGTCAAAGAGGGATTTGAGGATGTGGCAGAGCGCGTAAAAAGTGTAGATTATGAAAAAGTAGGCCATAAAGTAAAGAGTAGCAGTAAAACTTTTTTTGACACGATTGGCGATATCATCATGTTTTTCTTTAAAATTTTCGGAAAATTCATGGGGATACTATTAATCCTAGCTGGAGGCATTGGCTTATTAGCTATGCTTGTAGCCCTATTTACCGCAGGTGTTTTTGATAACGTACATGTTGGCCCCTTAAACCTATATGAATTGGTAGATGCTACCAATACACCCTTGTGGTTGGTGGTCGTATGCACCTTCTTTTTAGGAGCTATTCCCTTGTTTTTCTTAATGTATTTAGGCCTTAAAATATTGATTACCAATTTAAAATCAATAGGTTCAGTAGCCAAATTTACACTATTAGGCCTATGGTTACTGTCCTTAATTTTCTTTATTGTTTTAGGAGTACAACAAGCCACGTCTAGGGCATTTTGGGATACAACAGCCGTCACAAACGAATATCCTATAGCGAACCAAAACGATACCTTAAATATTATATTAAATTCTAATGAAGTCTATTGGAAAAGAAAGCAAATGAATTTAGGCGATTTAATGGTGAGTTTTGATGATGACGGCAATGAAATATTAGTATCTAATGATGTACGATTTAGCTTTAAAACTTCAGCCGATTCATTGATACGCGTAGAAATTAAGAAAAATGCAAACGGGAGTACGTTTTCAAATGCTCGAGAAACGGCCGAAAAAATCGACTATACCTATACCATAAGTGGGAATACGATTAATTTCAATGATTTTTTAACCACAGATCGCGAAAATAAATTCAAAAATCAAGAAGTAAAAGTAGTCGTCTATATTCCGAAAGGCACTTTACTGAACTATTCGGGTTTCGGCAGCGATTGGTGGGCCTTAGATTTACAGAGAAATGATTTCCCTGATGACGCTAAGATTTCAGATTTCACTTATAAAATGAATGCCAGTGATCGTGTTATTTGTACCAACTGTCCTGAAAAAGAAGTCAATATTTCAAATGAAAATAATAAGGTAAAAATAAATGCCAATGGAATTGATATTAACCTCAACGACAATGGCGAAAAAGGCAGCATTAAAATCGATAAAAACGGAATTGATATCAACATTGAAGATACAAATGATAACGGGAAGATTAAGATAGACGAAAACGGAATCGATATTGATATTAAAGATAATGGGGAATCGTTTAAAATGAAAATTGACGAAAACGGCGTGAACGTAAATAATTAAAAGTTTTGGAGCTTATACCCATCATAAAAAACTAGACTTATAGGTTAAAGGTTCGTTATAACAACTCAAGCCACGATTTTGACAACTGGGTACTTATAAATACCAAAACCTACTAAAAATCAACATCTTTACATCAATCTTAAAAACAACAATCATGACAACATTAGCAAAAATTGCCATTGCCATAACGCTGAGTCTTCTTTTGACTTCATGTGGATTGGACTTTAGCACAGGAGAAAAAGGGAATGGAAACATCACAGAACAAACAAGAGAAGTTTTAGAAGATTTCACAACTATAGCAGCTTCTGAAGGTATCAACGTGTATGTAACACAAGCTGAAGAGTTTAAAATTAAAGTAGAGGCCGATGAAAACATCCATGATTTAATTGGCACTGATATTCAAAATAACACCTTGAAAATTCATGCGATAAAAAATATTGGTAAGGCTACTAAAAATGTCTATGTATCCTTACCCATCATTAACGGTTTAAATAGTTCTAGTGGCGCACAGTTACAAACTGAAACGCTTATAAATACGCCAGAACTAAGCATTGATGCTAGTAGTGGAGCCCTTGTAGCAGCTAGTGTTACCACTGATAACATAAGCATTGATGCCAGTAGCGGAGCCAATATCACACTATCTGGAACTGTAAAAAATAGCCATATTGAGGCAAGCAGCGGTGCAAACATAAATGCCTCGGCGTTAACAACGGCTATAAGTAAGGCTCAAGCCAGTAGTGGAGCTAATGTGCAACTGAATGTCGTTGAATCTCTATATGCGGATGCCAGTAGTGGTGCAAATATATCATACTCAGGTAAGGCTACACTCAGCAGTAAAAAAAGTGTTGCTGGTCAAATTAGTAATGTTGATTAATGCCGGTTCATTTAGAAGTCAAAAGCTACTGAAATTTCAGTAGCTTTTTCTTTTTATAATCTTTGAAGATTAGGTACTTTAGTAGAAACTTTAGCCGCATGAACATTACACTTAAAAAGTATGTGTTGCCCTTAAAACACACTTTTAGCATATCGAGAGAGTCCAGAGATTTTCAAGACAGCTTAATTGCTTGCCTTTCTCTAAATGGCACCACAGGATATGGTGAAGCCACAGCTAATCCGTACTACAATATTACCACGGAAAGCCTTATGGCTGAAATTACGGCAATACAAAAAGATATCGAGGAATTCAACTTTACCAAACCAGAAATCTTTCACCAATTTTTGGTCGAAAAAGGCTTATCTAATTTTGCCATTTGCGCTTTAGATTTAGCCGCTCACGATTTATATGGAAAATTATTAGGAAAACCTTTATATCAAATATGGGGCACCACCCTTGAAAATTACCCCACAACCAATTACACAATAGGTATTGCAAGTATCGATAAAATGCTCGCGAAAATGCAGGAAACCCCTTGGCCTATTTACAAAATAAAACTAGGTACTGATGAAGATGTAGCCATCATAAAAGAACTTCGTAAGCATACCAATGCCATCTTTAGAATTGATGCAAATTGTGCTTGGACAGCTGAGGAAACCATATTTAATGCGCCTCAGTTAAAAGATTTGGGTGTAGAATTTTTAGAGCAGCCATTAAAGGCCGATGATTGGAAGGGTATGGAAAAAGTGATGCACCATAGTGTTTTACCCATTATAGCAGATGAAAGTTGTATCGTTGAAGCTGATGTGGATAAATGTGCCTTGCATTTTAGTGGTATCAACATAAAACTAACGAAGTGTGGCGGACTCACGCCTGCCTTAAGGATGATAAAAAAAGCCAAAGCATTAGGACTTAAAGTTATGGTCGGTTGCATGACAGAGTCTACGGTAGGTATCTCTGCTGTGGCCCAACTTATTCCTCAACTGGATTATGTGGATATGGATGGCGCCCTTTTATTAAAGCAAGATATTGCTGACGGTATCCTTATTCAAAAGGATGCTAGCCTTATTTTTCCAACCTTGGGAGGAACAGGTGTAACACTAAGATAAATTTTACATGAACGTAGAAGTAGATGAATTTCCAGGCAGAGAAATCAATGTACAGGGCAATAAGTTTCTTTATTTTGGTGGTACTGGTTATTTAGGACTTCAAAAAGACGAAGCATTTTTACAATTATATAGTGATGCCCTTCAAAAGTACGGCAGCAATTATGGCGCGTCTAGAAAAGCAAATGTCCGACTCTCTATTTTTGAAAAAGCTGAGTGTCATCTAGCAAATTTAGTAGGTAGTGACGCTTGCCTAAGCATGTCTTCTGGTTTTTTAGCAGGTCAATTTTTAGCCCAAACCTTAGTAAAAGATCATGAGGCTTGTTTTTATGCCCCAAATACCCATAGTGCCCTTTATACCGTTCAACAAAAAAATAAATCATACGTCACCTTCAGTTCCTTAAATATTGCGCTTCGACATTATGTAGAGGATGCTCAAAACAAAACGCCTATTGTTTTTCTGGATGCTATAGATTTTTCCGGAGCTAATTATCCTTACTTTGAAGGGTTAAAGAAACTTCCCCTTTCAAAAATCATCCTAGTGGTAGATGACTCTCATGGCATAGGCATCGTTGGTGAAAATGGCAGTGGCATATATAAAACCATAAAAAAATTAAAGCCAAAAGAAGTCATCGTGTGTTGCTCTTTAGGCAAGGGATTTGGGATCCAAGCAGGTGCTATTTTCGGAACAAAAGAACGACTAGAAAGTTTAAAAAACACGGAATTCTTTGGTGGTGCTAGTCCAGCTACGCCCGCTAGTTTAGCAACCTTAGTTGAGGCAGAGCATCTTTACCAACTAAAAAGAAGGCTATTGGCTCAAAATATTACTGTATTCTTGAATCATTTAAAAAACCCTTCAAAATTTCAGTGTATGAAAGGGCATCCTGCTTTTACTTTTTCGGATGAAAATTTAACCAAATACCTGGAGGAAAACGCTATTATCGTCACTAGTTTTAGGTATCCTAACGAAGACTCAAATCTTATGAGTAGAATAGTAGTAACTGCTGCACATACAGAGAATGATATCCTTAGACTTTGTGAGGTGATCAACCGCTATTAGTGGCCGTTCCGTTTAGCTCATGGGTAGAACTTATACCCTATCAGCTAGGCACCTATAGCATCAAAATAAAAAAGCCATTCTAATATTTTAGAATGGCTTTTAAAGCTATAAGTGTAATACCTATTCATCCCACCATACTGGAGTTATTGGCGATTCCTGATTCGCTAAAGCATTTGTAGCATTACGTGCAATTTCGGATGCAGGATACTCTGCTCTTCTAAACCACTGACCCATAAATTCATTAGTATCAGCAGCTTGCTCTTCTCTAATTGTCAGTCCAGTAAAAACATCATCTGAAAAGTCATACCTTCTAAAGTCCACAAAAGTTTCAGGATTTAAGAAATTATTGATGTACTTTTCTTTCATGATATGGTTTAACATAAGGCCAGCTTCCCCTACTGCAACAGATGCATCTGCCACATAATCTGCACCATTTACACCATACATAGCCATACTTGCATTAATACCGGCCAAATAGGCATTATACGCAGCGGTATTAGACCCTGTACTTGTGGTTGTGCCACCATTCGCTAAAAAAGCTGCCTCAGCCTCAATAAATTTAGCTTCAGCATAACTGATTAATAGTAAGGGTGAATCAATACTGGTATAGTAGCCATCTGTTTTAAATCGGGTATTTGCTGGTGAGCCATCAGGCGAGACACCAACACCACCACTTACAAATCCTTTGTATTCTGTCGCCGTCGCTGGTATTTCAGCAAATAATGGCAATCTAGGGTCGATCGAAATAGAACCACTTAAAAAAGGATAATAATTACCATTCATGGAACTTACCAACTGACTAGCGATATCGTTTCTTAAGTTACCGGTTGCTCTCGCCAACACTTCCGCAGAATACCAAGGGTTTATTCTTTTATCATCATAGAACATTTGAAAATCATCAGCATTAGACGTGTACCCATTGGCTATAGTCGCTAAAACATCATTAGCACTCACAGTACCTTTATTTACCAAGTGTAATTGATACCTAGCTTTGATCGTATATGCTGTTCTCAACCACTTCCCGGAATTACCTTCATAAATAAGATCAGAATTTCCTAAATTAAAACCAGAATTGTCTGTTGTTTCTAAGGCAGCAATTGCTCCGTCTAATAAACTAAAGATTTGTGTGTAAACATCTTCTTGTAAATCAAATTTTGGGAAATTGTTATCTGGACCGTTTGCAGCTTCAGAATAAGGAATATTACCCCAAGTGTCAGTTGCTATACCAATATTAATCGCTGTTAAAATATCAGTAATAGCACCAATATGGGTGGCATTATTCTCAATCGCTTTTTCTTTAATAGCTTTTAGATTTGGTAAAATAAATAAATATACTTGGTTCCAGAGGCCACCTGCCTCTGTTCGCCCAGCGGCACCACCCCCAGTACCTACAAAATTTTGCACATAATTACCAAACGATAATTCCGCGGAATACTGTGCTTCCATAGTACTATGAATTACTGGAGCCATTAAATCTTGCATCCTTAACTGCTCTAAAGTAGCCGTATTAGATGGTGTATTAACATCAAAGTAATCATCGCTACAGGATGCAAAAAAAACAGTTGCTACTGTTAATCCGACTAGTTTTATTATATTTTTTTTCATCATAATATTTTTTAAAATCCAACATTAATACCAAATGTATAACTTTGAGAAATTGGCACACTTAAACCTGTAAAACCATAAACATTACTTCCAGCGCTATATTGGTTACCTTCTGGATCAAAACCGTCAAAAGGTGTCCAAATTAATATATTATTTGCATTAACATTTACGCTTAAATTTGATATTTTTAGATCCGAAACAAACTTACTTTTTATATCATAAGAAAGGGTAACATTTCTTAATTTAACCCAAGAAGCATCTTGTACTAGAATTTCGGCAGCCCTATTAAATTGGTTTGAGTTTCGATAATAGTTCTGATCTACTAAACCTTGCGTAGTGTTAGGAATAAAGCCACCACTACCATCATCCATAACACCGTCTAACACCGTTAATTCTCTTACAAGTGTGTTGGCGGTATTTCCATTCCTAATTGCATTTCTTAAACCAGAATCATATAAGTCTCCACCTTTCTTGTATTCTAACAAGAAATTAAAACCTAAGCCCTTCCACTTAAAACTACTACCTATTGAAGAAACAAAATCAGGAAAAGCATTCCCTACCTTTACGCGTTCACTCGTAATAATTTCAGGAAGACCATTGGCGCCTATATACCGTTGACCATCTTCATAACGCCATTTATAGCCATATAAAGTCCCCATTTTATCGCCGGCCCTAACCTCAGAAGTAATACCTGCGAAACCGGAATCAGCAAAAATTATAGCTTCAATATCTTCAGGAATTTCTAATACCTGCCCTTCATTTGTAGACCAAATTAAGGTTACATCCCATTGAAAATCAGGTTTTTGAATAATATTACCACTTAACAGCAATTCATGACCAAAAACTTCAAAATCACCAGCGTTTCTCGTAATTCCAGACAAACCTGAAGAAGCGGCTGTTCCCACCGTAAAAATTTGATCTTTAACTCTTGTCTTATAGTATGAATAATCTAAACGAATGCGATCCTTCAAAAATCTAAAATCTACACCAAACTCCGTAGATTGGTTTTTCTCCGGTACTATATTTTGATCACCCAATAAGGTACTTCTTCTATACCCGCCAGTACCTCCAAAAGGAAAATCACCATCAACAATAAAATACTGACCAACATCACCGAAACCAGGACCTTTACCAACTTCAGCCCAAGAGGCTCTAAGTTTCCCGAAGGTAAAAACATCAGTATCTCCAAAAACATCAGAAATATCATAAGCTAAACTTGCAGATGGGTAAAAGAAGGATCTATTTTCTTTTGGAAGTGTTGATAACCAGTCATTTCGGCCTGTTAAGGTTAAAAATAATTTATCTTGGTAGCCTATTTTTAATTCACCAAAAACACCCATGTTTCTTAGTTGAGTTACATCGTTATTGATGAAAAAATTAGTAGTATTGCCGATCTCGTTAATTCCTGGAACATTTAGGCTCTCACCTCTTGCTTCATTATAATCTCTTTTAGAATCTGAAATTTGATGTCCTAAGGTTAATTCTGTTGTAAAGTCATCAGACCAATCTTTCGTAAAAGCTGCTAAAAAGTTCGACTCTAAAGCTGTAAAATTGATATTCTGATTTAAAATAAACCCACCTACTTGAGAACCACCGTCTAAATCCGCACCAACAAAACGATTCCGATTATCAGAATAATTATCAATTTGAGCAGCATAGGTAATATTTATCCATTCTTTAGGAGTCCAATTAAAGGTCGCGTTGCCCACCCATCTATTTACATCATCAACTAAACTGCTTGTTTCCATTAAATATCTGGGATTATCTATAATCCCAAAAGAATAATCTCTTTCTGAGCCATCCGGATTTTTATAGTCATTTATGGGAAACGTACCGGAATAATAACTTAAGGCACTCATGACCGATTTATCACCACCATTAGCTCTTTTTCCTCCAGATTTTGTATACGATATTGACGTATTAATTTTAAAATTATCGGTTACCTTATACCCAGAATTTAATCTGAAGTTTGTTTTTTCATAATCTGTATTTGGCAAGACACCATCTTCACTATTATTTCCTAGGGAGAAAAAATAATCTAATTTCTCGTCAGCACCACTTATACTCAAATTCACTTGAGAATTAAATCCGGTTCTAAAAATATCAAAAGGACTATAAAATTGATCTCCTGTTAAATCTATTGCTGTTCCGTCTCCTAAAAAAGCTACATCATCAGAATATTTAGGACCCCAATTATAAAATGAAGTTGCATTTTGAACTCGATTAAAGCCAGTAGGAGAATCTGGATCATACAATGTTCGTGGAAGTCCGTTAAAGCCTTCTCTATACGTAGTTTGCCAATTTGGTGTTTTGTTTATCTCTCTAAAAGTAGTAGACGCGGTGAGGTTTATTTTGGCCTTACCTTGTTTTCCTTTTTTTGTTGTAATCACAATGGCACCATTTGATGCTCTAACACCATATAAAGCAGTTGCTGCTGCTCCTTTTAAAACGCTAAAAGTTTCAATATCTTCAGGGTTAATATCACCACCCCTATTCGAAAAAGCAAACTGCTCTGAACTACTGGGAGAGTTAGAACCTGCACTTGGCCTAACATCACCAGAAAAAGTATCATTATTCAGGGCTATACCATCCACAATAATTAAGGGTTGGTTACTTCTATTAGGGTTCACCGAGGTGATACCTCTTATTAAAATGTCAACACCTCCACCTGACGCTCCTGAAGTTCGATTAATTTGAACCCCAGCAACTCTTCCTTGCAAGGTTTCAAAAGCATTTGCCTGCCCATTTAGATTTAAATCTTCTGTATCAATCTGTGTTACAGAATACCCTAAAGATTTTTGTTTCTTTTCTATCCCGAAAGCCGTAACGACAACTTCATCTAAAGCACTAGCATCTTCTTCTAGAACTACATTGATACTTTTAGAGGCCGTCACTGAAACTTCTTTAGTTCTCATACCCAAGTACGAGAATTTTAAAACATCGCCTTCTGATGCAGCGATACTAAAATTTCCATCAAAATCTGTGGTTGCACCTGTGGTTGTGCCTTTAATCAAAACTGTCACCCCAGGTAATGGAGCTCCATTCTGATCTTTAACGCTACCCGTAACGTTTTGTGCCAACCCGTAAGCGCATAAAAATAGCGCGGTAAGCAATAAAAGTGATTTTTTCATATTTGTTTCGATTGGTTAACGCTAGCTAAAGTCATAAAAAAAACTTAAAAAACAAACAATTAAGGGTTTAAATGTGATTAATGTAATTTTTTTTGTTTTTTATAATAAGAATGCAAGTGTTTCAATTGTTTCATTACACATCCTAGAATTGGGGACAAATTGAATTAAATTTTAAAGAAATAGGCACCTCTTTAAAAAAATTATCGTAACTTATTGTTATGTAATAACTTAAACTATAATGTCATGAAAAAAATAGTCATCTTACTTTTTTCTGTGTTGTTTTTAATTTCTTTTTCTACAACAACTGCTGAAAAAATTCAAGTAAATACCAATAGTTTGGAAGGAACTTGGGAGCTCGTAAATCGTTATAATTATGACGGAATGAACGTAATAGATACCTTATTTAATTTGAATGGGTACCAACAAATTAAAATTTACAGTAAAGGAAAAGTGATGTGGACTAGGTATTCTCCCAATGATCCAGCAGAATGGTTTGGCTATGGTGCCTATGAAGTCAAAAATAATAGGTTAGAAGAGCGTTTAGAGTTTGGATCTAAAACAATGATGAAAATTCAAGATACTGTACAAGTTTTTAAATTTAAATTACAACTTGAAACCAATTATTACCAACAAATTACCCTTGATGATAATGGAGATCCTATTTTTTCTGAGAATTACAAAAGAATAGATTAAAACTAAAATAAAAGGCTTTTTAAATTATGCTTAAGGTGAAAAGCACCCTTGAATAAATTAAAAAGCCTTTATCAATAGCTAAACTGCCGTAGCTGGCGTTTCAATAGTTGCTAAATAGCGTTCTGCATCTAAAGCTGCCATACATCCTGTTCCTGCTGCTGTTATCGCCTGCCTGTATTCTTTATCTTGAGAGTCACCACAAGCAAAAACACCAGGTAAATTTGTTTTGGTAGACTTTCCTTTGGTTATCAAATAGCCCGTATCATCCATATCTAACTGACCCTTGAAGATATCCGTATTCGGTTTGTGTCCAATAGCAATAAAAAGGCCTGTGATGTTTATTTCGCTTTTCTCGCCACTTATATTATTCACCATTCTCAAGCCCTCAACTACTTGATCCCCTAATACCTCGTCAACCTCTGTATTGTATAAAATAGTTATATTTTTTAGGCTATTGACTCTATGTTGCATGGCTTTTGAGGCTCGCATTTCGTCTTTTCGAACGAGCATTGTGACACTTTTACAGATATTGGCAAGATAGGAGGCCTCTTCTGCAGCCGTATCTCCAGCCCCGACAATAGCAACATCCTGTCCTTTATAGAAAAAACCGTCGCAAACGGCGCAAGCCGACACCCCACCACCTCGAAGCTTTTGCTCACTAGGTATGTTTAAATATTTAGCTGTAGCGCCTGTAGAAATAATTACAGTTTCTGCTTCAATTTCTGTAGTGCCATCGACTACAGCCTTATGAATACCTCCAATTTCTTTACTTAGAGTAACCGCCGTTATCATTCCTATTCTGACCTCTGTACCAAATCGCTCTGCTTGTTTTTGTAATTGCATCATCATGGTAGGACCATCTATCCCATCTGGATAGCCTGGGAAATTATCTACTTCGGTCGTGGTAGTTAACTGTCCTCCTGGTTCCATCCCAGTATATACCACTGGTTTTAAATCTGCACGTGCAGCATAAATGGCCGCAGTATACCCTGCGGGGCCCGATCCTATAATTAAGGTTTTAATTCTTTCAATTTTTTCTGACATAATCTATATCTTCAATATTAATTTATAACGCAAAACATAAAACACTGTTTTACAGCTACTTGACACATTCATAAAAGCTTCTTTTATAAGCCATCTCTTTTGAGCTTTCAAAAGTAACTTTTTTGTAAAAAAACATACCCGAAAAGTTATCAAAAGTTGTTATACCCCTATTGATTCTTCAAAACTATTGCTGTTTTTTGTTTTGTGATTGTAACATGGCTACCGATACTACGGTTCTAAACCCAACATGTTCCGACGCGGAGTCGGGACTTGTCCCCATTCGAGAAGAAATGCGATAACTAGCACAATAAGAATCACTGCACAGAAAAGAGCCTCCTTTAATTACTTTTTCCTTCGCGTAGGGATTGTTCGGATTATAAGTCTGCTCAGGCCCTATAGGGTTTACCGTTACTTTATTCAACTTTTTTAGGTCTCTGTAATATTTGCTACTATACCAATCGCTTGTCCACTCCCAAACATTACCAGACATATCATATAGTCCAACATCATTTGGTGGATATGATTTTACCTCGGCACGCCGTTCATGACCATCTGCCCTAGAATTATTTACCGGAAATTCTCCTTCCCAGGTATTGGCTTTGGTACTAAGAACAGAAACATCATCTCCCCAGGCGTATATTTTATTCTTTTGATTTCCTCGTGCCGCATGCTCCCATTCCGCTTCTGTGGGCAACCTTCTGCCCGTCCATTCACAATAGGCTAATGCATCCTCAAAAGAAATTTGAACAACAGGGTCGTTGTCTTTGCCGACAATAGAACTTTCAGGCCCATTAGGATGCCTCCAACTTGCGCCGATCTTCCACTCCCACCATTGAGAAAAATCGTATAAATTGGGCACCGAACTTTTTGTTTTTTTAAACACCAAAGCTCCAGGTTGTAAAATTGAATCATGGGGCTTTGGTGTTCCTGCCGGTAATTGCTCTTTCATTTCGTTCCACTCTATTGGGCGCTCAGCTACGGTGATATACTTCGTTTCCTTGACAAATTTTGAAAATTGTGAATTCGTCACTTCTGTTATATCCATAAAAAAACCATCTAAATGCACTATATGTGCCGGTTTTTCATGCTGCATTGCCATTTTATCGTGTGGCACTGCACCCTGTTGAAACTCCCCGCCTGGAATCCACACCATACCTTTAGGGGTCAGCATGTCATCTGGTTTATTAATTTGAACTTCAATCGGCTGTTTTTTATGCGTGGCGAAACCAGAATTTTTTGTTGGCGTATCCTTTACTTTCTCTTTTGTTTGCTCCTTACATTGCACATTAAGCAAAGCAAAAAATAGTACAAATGGCACAATATTTTTCATTAAAACAGAAATATGAAATAAAAATTAAAAATACAAATAAACTTGACAAGAATAAAAATAGATAAACTGAATTATGACTGGGTACCCTGGGTCAAGGAGCAAGCTAAATTTTGCTATATGCTTTGTTTCTTTTTATATTAGTACGAATAGTGCTATAAATTACCGAATTGGCACTAGTTTTGTTATACTTTTGCGTACTGTAGTCCATCAACAACACTCTTAATAATGAAAAATTACTGTATTATTTTCTCTATATTTTTCTTTTATTCAACCGTTATATTTTCTCAAAAACTTAGTAACGAAAAAATAAAGGAACAAATTACTAGCTACAAAAATGACATCAGAGGTCCCTACAAGGATATTCGATGGTTTTGTACTGACGGGAGTATTCGACAACCAAAAGATCCTTGCCCTGATAATATTGGGCCTGGAGTGCAACATGCGCGCTATAAAGATGCCGTCATTGCTTTAGGAAAAAGCAATCATATTTTTTTAGGCCAGATTTTAGCAGCAACCAATCCTAAAGAATTTTGGGATGCAGAAAAAAACCATTCTAGATTAAAACAGTACCAATTAGAAAAGTATTTAAAAACTATTGATAAGGGTTGGATTTTACAAAAGGGACAATTTTACAGAGGCTCTATACAATCTGAAGATGAGCAGGCGTGGGGTATTGAATTTTATAATTGGCTGCTTTCAGATTCGGACCGCATAGCTCAAAATTATTTTCTAATTCGTCAATCCTTAAAAGACATTCCATTTGAAGGTGATACGAATACATCTCAATTAATGCGTAGTCAATCTAAAGTCATCTCAGACCTATATGCACCTTTTATGGATCTTAGAGTCAAAATTCACAGTCAACCTGAATTTTCCGACATTCAAAAAGTAAAAGATTTTAAGCAAAAAAATGCTTCGAAACTAAGCGGCACGCTGAACGATCAAATTGATGCTTTAGTAAGTACTATGAATACTTTTTACAAGCCTATCGATATTAATGCTTTTTTAGCCAATGCCCCTTTAATCAAAAAAAGTGCTATAGGTTCTCGCATTGCCTCTTATGCCGCATCTTCTGCAACGACATCGCCTCAAAATTTAATCATCGACTCCTCTGAATTATTGTTAGAGTTGAGGAATTCTATTCTAAAAGAAGAAAATCCACAGTTGCGATTACAACTCCTCGATATTTCATTAAAGATCGAAAGTATTTTGTTTAAGAATGCTTCAAAATGGGAACCATCAACCGTAAATTCTTTATTAGAAAAAATTTGTTATTTAGGAATGGCAACGGCTGGAGCGGGATATATTGAACTTTGGGAATGGGATCAAATTAAGGGTTCATTAAGCCAATATGATGTTGAAACCATGAGCCTAGGACAAATCACAGCTGTATTACAAAATGCAAGAAGTGCATTAGAATGGAGTGCTGCTATGGTAAAAGCCAATTACCAAGACGTAGTCAACCACTATACAGAATTTGAACCAAAAGCATACGGGTTTATTGATGATAAGATCAGGGGCTCTATAGCCTTATATTTAGGAAGAAGTGTTGGAGAATTGGGTGATTTCATGGCAAAAGAATCCTCACTTACCAATAAAGTGCTAAACCTACAGAACCAAAGCACTTTTAGAGGACTTAACCCAGGGTATGCCTTTGGCACTTTAGTGGTTATAGAGGGATCACCTGACGAGATTGAAGTATCATCGGATAAAATCTATTTTTTTCAGCGGGCTCCTGCCGATTTAAAACCGGTTTCCGGGATTGGCACCGTGGCGGAAGGAAATATGGTTTCTCATGTACAGTTACTCGCACGTAATTTAGGTATTCCAAACACAGCGTTATCGGATGAAAATCTGAAGGATTTAGCCGAATTTAATGGCCAAAAGGTATTTTTTGCTGTCTCTAACAAGGGGAATGTCATCTTAAAATTAGAGAAAGATATGTCCGATATAGAAGTAGCACTTTTCGCTAAAAAAGAGCGAACAGAGGGTAAAATAGCGGTTCCAGTAGAAAATATAAGACTTCAAGAGACGGCTATTTTAAATATGCGCAATGTAGATGCCGAAGATTCGGGAAAATTATGTGGACCCAAAGCTGCTAATTTAGGTCAACTAAAAAAAATGTTTCCTGATAAAGTGGTAGAAGGCCTAGTGATCCCTTTTGGAATTTTCAGAGAACATATGGACCAAACTATGCCTGGCCAAACAATCTCTTACTGGAAATTCTTAAATAATATGTTCGCCGAGGCAGACAACATGCTTTCAAAAAATATTGATGAAAAAGAAGTTGAAAACTATCAACTCCGTCAACTAGAAACGCTGCGTGCTGCCATTAAACAAATGCCTTTAAAAGCTAGTTTTACCACGGCTTTAGAAAATGAATTTTCTGCTGTTTTTGGTAAAGAGCTAGGAGCTATCCCCGTTTTTCTTCGCAGTGATACCAATATGGAAGATTTAAAAGATTTTACGGGTGCGGGACTCAACCTGACCATTTTCAATGCGGTTGAAAAAGAAAAAATAATTGCGGGCATTAAAGATGTTTGGGCTTCACCCTATACGGAACGAAGCTTTAAATGGCGTCAGAAATATCTATTAAATCCCGAGAATGTATTCCCTTCTATTTTAGTGATTCCTAGCGTTGATGTGGATTATTCAGGTGTTTTAATCACCAAAGGATTAAGCTCTGGAGACGAAAACGATTTAACCATTGCTTTTAGCCGAGGCGCAGGTGGTGCTGTTGATGGTCAGTCGGCAGAAAGCTATTTGATCAAAAGCAAAGGAGGGTTTGAGCTATTGGCTCCGGCGCGGGAAATTTCTCATACTACCCTACCAAGTACTGGTGGAACGGGTAAAAAAACAACGACTTTTGAAAAATCGGTTTTAAGCGATCAAAATATTAGAGAAATACAAGCATTAGCGGAGACCATTAGACAAAGAATGCCTAAAGAAACCAACAGTGATTATAATGGGGCTTATGATGTAGAGTTAGGCTTTAAAGATGATACCCTATGGTTATTTCAAATTAGACCCTTTGTCGAAAATAAAAAAGCGCTTAGTTCTGGTTACTTAGAGTCTATAACGCCTAAAATAGATGCGCTTAAAAAAATACAACTTTCCACAAAATTATAAAAATGAAAAAAATACTCCTTCTTGCCCTTGCTATTGGTCTGTGTTTGGCGTTTACGAGCCTAAGTTTTTATCCCATTGATGGGTATGAACAAACTGGGATAAAACGCTTGTTACGACTAGAACTTATTAAGAATGGTGAGCTAAAAGAAACGACGCCCTTACCCGAAGGGGCAAAAAAATCATGGAGTGATATTCAGTTAAACTTAAGCGCAAGGGCTTCCGATAGTGTTGGTAGTTTTTTTCAAGTAGATGAAACATTTCAGAAAGAAATTAATGGCTTATTTCGAGGTTTAGATAAGAGTTATTCCCTTACGGTATTAGATATTTCTGATACAGCTCATATTCGGTATGCCAAACGCAACGAGAAGGCTGGCTATCAGCCAGGGAGTGTAGGTAAATTAGCGGTTTTAATCGCGCTGTTTACGCAATTAGAAAAAATATATCCTGACTCATGGGAAAGTCGCACGGATCTACTGAAACATAAAAATGTAAAAGCCGGCGTTTGGGGCTTAACAGACGAGCATACCATTCCTATCTATAATATTGACAAGAAAACCCAAATTAAAAGGCAAGTTGTGGCCAGCGATGTTTTTTCACTATACGAATGGGCAGATCATATGCTTTCGGTGAGCAACAATGGTGCTGCCAGTATTGTATGGCGTGAAGCTTTATTAATGGCAGCCTTTGGTCAGGAATATCCGGAATTAACCGACGAAAAAGCCTTAGAATACTTTAAAACAACGCCCAAAAAAGAGTTGACTGATTTAGCAAATGATGTCGTAAACTTACCGCTCCGAGAATTGGGAATTTCGCACAATGAATGGCGTTTGGGGAGTTTTTTTACAAGAGGAGCAAATACCTATGTAGGTGATAAAGGCGGAAGTATTGGAACACCCGTAGGTATGATGAAATTTTTAGTTCAATTAGAACAAGGCAAGGTGGTCGACGCAGAAAGTAGTCTAGAAATGAAACGCTTGATGTATATGACCGACCGAAGAATTAGGTATGCACAATCTCCTACATTGAAAGAGGCTGCTGTGTATTTTAAGTCTGGAAGTTTGTATAAATGCGATCGTTCTAACGGACAAGTATGTGGAAAATATATGGGTAATATTCAGAATTTTATGAACTCTGTGATTATTGTTGAACAACCTGATAATTGTACCTATATGGTTGTTTTAATGACTAACGTACTGGGTAAAAATTCAGCTTCAGATCATATGTATTTGGCTACTGCCATTGATAAAATAGTGCGTAAATAGTGATTCATTTGGCATATAGATGACCATGAACCTAATTTTTTTAATTAATTTTTAGCTAAAGCATCAATAGCTGCTTGGGCAAAAGAACGAATTTTTAAGTGATCGTCATCGAGGTATTTTTCCAATAAAGGAAGGTATTTTTTATCATGCTGCTTGCCTATCAAATAAAACACAGCAAGTTTGAGTTTTTCATCATTTGCTTCTAATAGCAACTGAAAGCATTCTGCTTCCGTCAGTAATTTTTGTTTCAACTGGTGAATTACTTCTTCAGAAGTAACATCGATAGCACTAGTTTCTATAATGGGAAGTAGTTTTCGTTTTAATTCACCAGAAAGTAGGTTGTCTAGAAATTCAATAGCGTTGGTTCTGGCTTCTTGTTTTTCACTTAGCAGGCCAGCATAAGCTATAGTCATATCGTGTTGTTTGTATTTTAAACCTAAAAGTTTAAAAATACGCTCTAGCCCTGCATCTAACCTACGCTCTAAAAGTTCTAAAAGACTAGCACGAGCATCACGCTCCTCGGAAGAAATGGCTTCTTTAGACTTTTTTCTATTTCTGTACGACACAATAATTTGAGTATGCATGGCCGACAGGGTATTATGATACAATTTGCACTCTTCATAAATACTTGAAACAATTTTTGTATGCTTAAAATGTAAATGTTCATCATCAGCTTTTAATTCACTGAGAGCACGAATTACCTCTAAACGAACCGTAAGATCACGATCTTCTAGTAATTCAAATAAATACTTCACAGAATCTTGCGATCGAAAAGATTTTAAAACTAGAGGGAGAAAACGTGCTGCTTCAATAGAAATTTCATGATTCTTTGCCATCAGCACTAAGGTTGGTAGTATTTGTTGTCCGTAATTTTGGAGCGCTGCAACAGCCACAGACCGCACTTTTTTATTCGGTAAAAAATCAATTAAAGAAGGAATGAACGCGGGGTTTAACGTGATACCTGCTGCGTAAATAGTAGTTTTCAAAATAGCTTCATCCGACGTTGAAAAATGGTATTTTAAAAATTCATAAAACTCATTAATGTTCGCTGCCCCTATGGTTTTTAATAAAATTTTGAGCCGTTCAAGATCATTCGGAGTAGCTTCTACGTTTTTTATTTCAGCTCTAATCCTTTGCTCCAAGGTATATATGGTGCGTAATGAAAAGTTGTCCCTTGACTCCCGCGCCAGGCATAGTAAGGCTGTATGCGCTATCAGCGGCTTTTCATGATCTAAATAGGCATCAAAAACAATGCTTTCATTTTTTTCAGCATGCAACAATAGATAAGCCAGAGTTGCCTCCACCAAATCTTCATCACCAGTATCTAGTAATTCTTGAATTTGAGCAACGATGGTTGAACCATTTAAAAAATACAAATTTTGAATAGCGGCAGTTTTTACTTTATCGGACGGATGCAGCAACAGTGCTTCAACATGGGCCGTAAATCGTTTGTCATTGATTTCTTGAAGCTTGTTGAGCATAAACAAAATTTGACTTTCGGAGCCCGATTCAAAGACAGCTTTCATTCCCTCAACTACCGATACATTTTTTTTAAGTACTTTATTTTCCTTTACCTTAATATTGGTTATTTCTGCTAAATTTTCTCTGAAAGTTTTAAAGTATTCCTTTCTTACTTTAGAGATAAAGTAGGCCCAAACCAGCACCAAAAGTAAAATTATCGCGGTAATATAATAGGTGGGCAAATCGAGGCCTTTGATGGCAAAAATCAAAATAAAACCTGCAATCCCTGTAGCCACACTATCTACAACAACATCAATAAAAGACTTGGTTTTGTTTTTAAGTTCAAAAGGTAAGGGCAAGGCAAGTAATTCACTAGCACTTTTATGAATCGATTGTTTTAAGGTACCATCGACAGCTTTAATAAAGATAATAACCGATAATTCTGGAATCATAAAAAATAAGATTCCTCCGGCAAATATTCCAAGCGGCAAAAGCATTAAGGAGAACCCAACCCCCCAAATACCCACGACTCTCTGGGTAAAAAATAATTGTATCAGTAAGGAAACCAGATTAAATGTTGAAAACCAAAAGGCAAAAAAAGAGGTTAATTCGTCTGGATCCGCAATGGTTGCAGAAGCAAAATCACTGTAAAGATAATCCACAAGTTTTGCCACAATTACGCTAATGGCCACAATTCCCGCAAGGAAGGATAAGTGCCTAGAGTTTTTAATAAGGGTTAATGGCCTTACTTCACGCACTACAGTTCTTTTCTTCTGTTTAAAGGTATTTAATTTTACAATCCTGTTTTTCCAAATTTTTTGAAGTAACACAATACATAATCCTAAAAATAGAGCCGCAATAAAAATTACATTTTCATTGCCTATGATAGGGGCCAAAATTGAGGTTAAATATCCTCCTAAAATACCACCTAGTATGGCTCCCGAACCAATAAAGCCAAATAAACGCTTTGCCTCACGGGGGTTATACACTAAATTAGCCATTACCCAAAATTGTGACGCTGAAAGAACGGCATGTATCGCCACCCAAACATAGAAAAAGAATAGCATCCATTTGTTGAGGTAGTGAAATTGAAGCAGCAAAGCCAGAATAACGATAAGGACAATGGAAACAATTAAGGTAAACCTTATTATTTTTTTTAAGGAAAACTTGGTTAGCGCTCGAGAATACGAATAAGAACTTAAAATAGCAATAGCAGCAACAAGTAAAAAAGCGAGTGGAAGATTCTCTACACCTAACTCAGATAAAAAAAGGGCGTTTACGGTTGGCTTGATAATGAGCAGCGAGGCTATAATCAAAAAAATATAGCTCAACATGTAAAAGGAAATTCTAAATTCTCCCTCTCTTATATCAAATGTTTTTTTTAATAATCTTAGGAGCATAAAGTTTTAAAATGGCGTACTAATTACTCGCCAAAGATATTCGCTTTTTTAAAACTTTCTCAATAGGTTTCACTAAATCTCTTATAATTTGTTCACCATTGGCATCATCGATGAGGGCCACTAGGATATAACGGCGATCTGGATCATCACCCCAAACCAAAATTGAATCGGAATGAAATGTGCGCCAAGAGCCTGACTTTCTAAACAAACGGGCTTTTGGGGCAATTTGATCTAAGGTATTGACAAATTTATGGTGTAATTCAGGATTTTCCATAATCCCTAGCATTTGGCTTGATCGTTTTTCGTTTACTAATTTACCATTGGCCAACAAATAGTAATACCTACACACCTGAGTCACTGTTGCGGCATGGCTTAAGTTTTTTAAGGGCTCTCTGTTCGTATCACCGCCACTACCATACCGTTTACCGACCCAAAGGCCACCCCCTTTATGCTCATCATAAAAAGCGTATTTTGGATCTGTCATGACATCTTCTAATTTCTTGTAGCCCACGCGATCAATCATTCGGGTAGAAGCTTCGTTATTTGATTTGCTAATCATTAAACGCATATCATCTTTTACCGCCTGTGTTTCTTTAAGCTCTCCTTTATCGATCGCATCCATAGCCGCTAATAGAATAGCTATTTTAGGTAAACTTGCGGCATACATCATGTGGTTTCCATTTATTCGAGCAAATCTTGTGTTATTTGGATTGCTGAGGTCAACGATACCAACAGCCATTTTCTTTTCACTTATTAATTTTCTCCATTCTGGATTTGATTTTAACTCTCTTTCTAAATTAGATTGAAGCGATGTATTTAATAAGCTAGGAAGTTGTTTAATTTCTGAATCTGGAATTTGAATGGGTAATGCTTCCTGAGCTAGAAGCACAGTAGAAACTATAAAAAATAAAATGACAAGTATTGAATTCTTTTTCATGTAACTTCCTAGGATTTAATCGAATTCAAAAGTATCTTATTTCTGCGATACTTTTTTGTTAAATTTTCAGGTATTCAAAAAAACTGTAAAGACCTTATAAAACTTTAGTTACCAAGTTTTTACAGCAACAAAAAATGTTAAAAAACTATCAACTAATAACGTAAAAAAATACTTTTTAGTATCTCAAGGATTAAAAAAATAGTCCTAAAAAATTAATATCTTCCAAAGGGTAATTTGCTCAAATCAACATTCCCACCCGAAATGATGATGCCTATTTTTTTGTCCTTAAACAACTCCTTTTCATTTAATAAGGCTGCCAAAGGAACAGCACAAGATGCCTCACAAACTATTTTTAAGCGCTCCCAAATTAATTGCATCGCATCAACAATCTCTTGTTCTGTAACGCGTACTATTCTTTCTATTCCTTGTTGAATAATAGGGAAGTTTTTATCCCCTAGTTGAGTTTTAAGTCCGTCAGCTATAGTATTTGTAGTACTATTTGATTCAATTTGACCGCTCAATAAAGATCGGTAGGCGTCGTCAACTTCAAAAGGTTCTCCCCCGATTACTTTGCAAGTATTTCCAAAATATGTAGCTGCCAAAATTGTTCCGGCCACCAGCCCACCCCCCCCTACAGGTGCAAAAATAAAATCCAGATCGGGATTTGTTTCTAGTAGCTCCTTTGCTACAGTTCCTTGACCAAGAATCACGTCCATATCATTAGATGGGTGAATAAAAGTAGCTCCTTTGTCTTGCATAATTTTATGGGCAGCTGCTTCTCTGGCCTGTAAGGTAGGTTCACAAATAAGCACTTCACCCCCATAGCCCTTCACCGCATCTATTTTTACCTGTGGTGCACTAGAAGGCATCACAATATACGCCGTAACACCTACGCTTTTAGCCGCTAAAGATAGTGCTTGAGCAAAGTTGCCCGAAGAATGAGTGACAATACCCTTTTTCCTCTTATCTTCTGGTAGTTGTAGTATAGCGTTGGTAGCACCTCGCATTTTAAAGGCCCCCATTTTTTGAAAATTCTCACATTTAAACACTACAGAGGCACCAGCGATTTCGTTGATTAGGGTGGAACTTAAAACGGGCGTATTATGAATATAGGGTTTAATGCGTTTATGGCAATCTATAAGTTCTTGTTTTTTCATGATGTTAATCTTTAAAGAATTGTATTCCTCTATTGCTCAAAAAGACCTCAAAAATATAATTCCTTAATCTAGCCTTTCACTTACAGCATACGATTCTCAAAAATAGTGCATAATTTACTACCATTTCTAGAATGCACTAAATCTATTTACAAGCCTTTACCCTGAGTTGATCGTTTACTATTTTAAAGGCTGGGCACTTGTTTTCTTTTTTTATCTATAGCGACTTAACCGGATATATGCTGCGCGCTAAAGGAATAACAAACTAGTCTTTATGATAATGAAAGTAGCCTATTTAACACTAGTTTTTGTTGGTGGATAACATCGTATTCAAAGTTATGAAATCTAAGCAATACCAATAGCTTGCCTTAGGTCTGCTTACAAGCTAAACTTAGAATTTCCATAAAAAATGAAAAAACCTGTTCATCATAAAATAAACAGGATTTTGCTATTAAGATCTTTTGAAATTTTTATTTTCAAGATTCATTAAAACAAAAAATGAACCGCAAAAACGGTTCACTTTCTTACTCTGTCGGGATGACAGGATTATACCCCTCCCCTGCTATATTATGTATATCAATCAGTTACAGATTAAAAAACTTAACTGTTAGCCGATTTGTTGACAGTATTATATGCGAACTTAAATTAAATCTATCTATCTACTGATTAAATAAAAATACCAAATTCTTGTCAACAATACAAAATAAAATTCAAAGTTATACTCTACTTTGAAATTCAATAATGACCACAGTACTTTGTTGTGCTTTCGTTATTTTTTTAACTTAAGATTATTTTTTTTCTTCTTCAAGTAATCCAATAACTTCTGTCATTCCATTGCTTATTCTATTCATATAATTAATCCTTACAACTTTCATCTGTAAAGAATTATTTAACGTGGCAAACGTAGAAGGACGTGCAAGGATTTCCAAAAATTCTTTTTCAGTTAATCTAAATCTTTCAGGTATCATTTCATTAGGCGTAGATAAAATTTCGCTTAACCCTATTTCTTTTCTTAGTTCCCAGTCAGAACCATTATAATACATATCATTACTAATTTTACGGTGAATGGTTCCACCAATGTCGGCAGACATTATCTCAGCGTAAAGTATTAGTACTTTCTTATTATTAATCATACTAAGCCTGCCTGACGATTTTGAATCTTCATAAATTGGTAAATTGAGATCATAAGGAATACCATATGTTATGAAATCTCCAAGTTTTTTCAGTGAATCTATTTGAATTGTCAATTCTCTAGATCCAATGTGTTTTAAATACAATTGACCGTCTGAAATTAGAGAATCACCAAGGGCAATAGCATCATTTATTATAACCCTCGATGATTGTAATTCTACAATTAAGTCTTCAATTAACTGCTGTTTAATTATCTCATTTTTCCTTGATTCATTCCAATTATTTAAACTCAGCGCAATCAAAATTCCAATAACGACCAAAACAATTTCTCCAATAGCATACTTTAAATACTTTCCAGCGTTATTTTTTTCCATAAGGTCGTAGCGTATTTTTCTAAAGAATTTTATCATTGGTTAGCGGTTTCTGGTAATGAAGCACAACGTTGATGTATAAGATTAGTGGCGTGTTTAGTCAACTAATTTAGTAAACAGATACGTGCCAGAGAAAATTCCGAAGGAATTTTCCAAGTAGGCTAAAACTAGCCATTAATTTTATACGGCTTAAGTTTGATTCCTTTAAATTTAGATATTAACAAGAAAGAACAAAA
>CAXBCN010000015.1:0-84841 GCA_963974535.1 uncultured Cellulophaga sp. | reverse complement strand
TTGCTATGCTCACTTTCATCCGCCGCAAGTGGTTCAATTTGACCGCCCTATCCAACAACAACATCAAATCCATCATTTTGAAGTTCAACAACAACGTGCGAACCTATAAACCCCAATCCACCCGTAACTACAACTTTATTTTTCATAAGTATACCATATTTAGCACCCTAGATAAAACTTACGAGGTACTATTCGATACAAATATAAATAAAATTTACAAAATAAGACTAGTACCTACTAGTTGGTTATTTTTATTTATATTTGTAGCATGGGATTAATTCATATTGAAAAAAAAATAGGTACGCCGAAGTATAAGCAAATTATCAGCTCTATTGAAGATGCTATTATTTCTGGCACCCTTAGGAAAGGAGATCAATTACCTTCTTTAAACAGTATCAGAGATGTACACAAGGTATCAAGAGACACTGTTTTAACCGCATTTAGCGAATTAAAAACAAGAGGAATTATTCAATCGGTCGTAGGGAAAGGCTATTATATTTTAAATGAAACTATAGCCTTACAACAAAAGGTATTTTTACTTTTTGATGAATTTAACTCTTTTAAAGAAGATTTATACAATGCATTTATTCAACAATTCGATGAAAATGTACGTGTGGATATTTACTTTCACCATTTCAATGAAAACATATTTTCCAAATTAATTACGGAAAATATTGGTGCTTACAACTATTATGTGGTGATGCCCGCAAATTTAAAAAATGTTCATTTGACGCTTGCAAAATTACCTATAGAAAAAGTGTATGTCTTAGACCAAACGCGTCCAGAATTGGCAAACTATGCCGGTGTTTTCCAGAATTTTGAACAGAATATATTCAGCAATCTATCTAGCGCTTTGCCACTTCTTGAGAAGTATAAAAAGTTAATTTTACTTTATGATGAAAACAAACAACCCCAAGGTTTATATGATGGATTTTATAAATTTTGCAGGTCTAAGGGAATGGCGAATGAAATTATCTCTTCTTTAAAGAATAGACCCATTGATAAAGGAACTGTTTATGTTATTCCTGATGACAAAAACCTATTGCGATTGATAAAGAAAATAAATGAAGAATCACTAATACTCGCTAAAGACATAGGCGTTATTTCGTATAATGACACCTTACTTAAAGAAATTGTAGCAGGCGGTATTACTACTATTTCAACTGATTTTACTGAAATGGGAAAACGAATGGCTCAAATGATCTTAAATAAAGAACATGGACACATAGAAAACGCCCATCATCTCATTCTTAGAAATTCTTTGTAACATATTTTAATACAACAAAATGAATACTAGTTTCATTAACACTATAAAAGAAAGGTTCATCGCTAAATTTCAAAGCGAACCGGTACTTATTTTTTCTCCTGGAAGAATCAATATAATCGGAGAGCATACCGATTATAACGATGGTTTTGTATTTCCTGCCGCTGTAGATAAAGGTATTGTAGGAGCCATTCAAAAAAGCAATGCTCAAGTCTCAACGGCTTATGCTATGGATAAAGACGAGGTTCTTGAGTTTTCTATAAATGACTTAAAAACCTCAGCCAGTAGTAGTTGGCAAAACTATATCATAGGGGTAGTTGCTGAAATACAAAAAAAAAATATTGAGCTTGGAAATTTTAACTTCGCATTTGGTGGAAATATCCCGAGTGGGGCTGGGATGTCATCTTCTGCTGCCTTAGAGAATAGTTTAGTTTTTGGTCTCAATGAAGTTTTTAACCTAGCCTTGAGTAAACAGGAAATGATATTGATCTCACAGCGCGCAGAACATCATTATGTGGGTGTAAAATGCGGAATAATGGATCAATATGCCAGCATGTTTGGTATTAAAAACAATGCACTGCTTTTAGATTGTAGAACTTTAGAAGCTAAAGCGTTTGAAATTGATTTTAAAAACTACGAACTCCTTTTAATCAATACTAATGTTAAACATAGCTTATCGGATAGCGCTTATAATGAACGTAGGTTGGTTTGCGAAAATGCTGCTAAACTAATGAAAATTAACGCTTTACGAGATGCCTCTCTAACCGAGTTAGTACCCATAAAAATTAACATTAGCCCTGATGATTATCAAAAAGTTTTGTTTGTAATTCAAGAGAACAATCGCGTTCTTATGGCCTCAAAAGCTATAGCCGCAGGAGATTTAAGTACGCTTGGAAAATTAATGTATGCCTCACATGAGGGTTTACAAAAACAATACAAGGTCAGTTGTGCTGAATTAGATTTTTTAGTCTCCCAAGCAAAATTAAATCCTGATATTTTAGGTGCAAGGATGATGGGAGGTGGTTTTGGGGGTTGTACCATAAACCTTATTGCAATATCGGCCACCGAAGCGTTCAAATCAAAAATTATCCAAGCTTATAAAAATAAATTCCATACAGACTGTTCTATTTATTCAGTACAACTCTCCAACGGAACCCATGTTATTAATTAAATCTCCAAAAGACATGAAAACAGATTTACAAGATTATTCTCATAAGCGTTTAAATATACTGACAAACGAATGGGTTTTAGTTTCACCACATAGAGCGAAAAGACCATGGCAAGGTCAAAATGAAGACGTAGAAAAACAAGCTATGCCTATGCACGATTCATCTTGTTACCTCTGTGCTGGAAATAAAAGAATAAATGGGGAACAAAATCCAAACTATAGTGATGTTTTTGTTTTCACAAACGATTTTGCTGCCCTACAAAATGATTCAAAACCTTTTCAACTTCAAGAAGGTTTATTAAGCGCCCAAAGTGAGACAGGAATTTGTAAAGTTATATGTTTTAGCCCAGATCACTCAAAAAGTTTAGCAGACATGAGTGCTCATGAAATTAAAAAAGTAGTCTTAGCATGGCAAGCTGAATACAAGAACTTAGGGGAACATGCTAGCATAAATTATGTTCAAATTTTTGAAAACAAGGGCGCCGTAATGGGTTGTAGTAACCCACATCCGCATGGGCAAATCTGGAGTCAATCGACTTTGCCCAACGAAGTTTATAAAAAAGATCAACAACAATTCGATTATTACCGTAGTACTAAACGTAGTTTATTGGGGGACTATCTAGTACAAGAACTTGAACTTCAAGAACGCATAATTTTTGAAAATGAGGCTTTTGTAGTACTGGTACCCTTTTGGGCAGTTTGGCCATTTGAAACCATGATTGTACCCAAAAAACACCAATCTAATATTACCCGACTAAAAGACCAAGAATCATTTCACTTTGCAGAGGCTATTTCAGTAATCACCAAGGCCTATGATAAATTATTTAATACCTCATTCCCTTATTCTAGTGGTATACACCAAGCCCCAACAAATAACAAAGATAATACCCATTGGCATTGGCATATGAGTTTTTATCCACCCTTATTAAGAAGTGCAAGTGTGAAAAAATTTATGGTTGGATATGAAATGTTCGGTTCCCCTCAAAGAGATATCACGGCTGAACTAGCGGCAAATAGCTTAAAAGAGTTAATATAAAAATAATTTGAAATTTAATTAAAAATAGGAAAGCTATGCACAAAAGAACTACTTTAAAGGAATTGGCGAGCATATCAAATTTTTCAATTTCAACGATATCAAAAGCATTATCTGACAACATTGAAATTAGTGCAAGCACAAAAAAAAGAATTCAAGAATTAGCTAAATTTTATAATTATACCCCTAATGCCGCAGCTCGAAGTCTTAAATCTAAAAGAACAAATACTATTGCTGTGATTATTCCAAACATTCTATCACCGTACTTTGCAAAAGTTCTCTTGGGAATTGAACAAGAAGCAAGCTCTGGAGGATACCATATTATTACCTGTATTTCTGATGAAACCTTAGAAAAAGAAGCGAACAGCATGCAGTTGCTGGGTTCTGGTCGTGTAGATGGATTTCTAATTTCCTTATCCAAAGAGACGCAAATAAAAAACGAGTATTATCATATTCAGAATGTTCTGAATCATGGATTACCCGTAGTTATGTTTGACAGAACTTCAAAAAATATTGACTGTGACAAAATAGTCATTGATGATTTTGACGCTGCGTACAAGGCCACTGCAACTTTATTAAATGCATCTTGCAAAAATGTAATTTTTATTTCTCCGATTAGTGACACCAATGTAGGTTTCGAAAGATCACGTGGATATGAGAAAGCTTTTAATGACTTTTTTAAGGGAACTCAACATCCAAAAGTGCTTAGTTTTACGGACTATACCCTGTTTGGAAATACATTAGGTGATTTTTTAGAAAAAAATACCATAGATGGAATTATAGCTGCCGATGAGCTTTCTGCAATTTTTGCTATGAATTTTGCCATAACAAAAGGCTTTAAAGTGCCTGAAGAGATATCCGTTATTGGTTTCACCGACGGTATTTTATCAAAAAACAGTAATCCACCATTGACCATTGTAAATCAAAATGAAGTAAAATTGGGTAAATTAGCCGCAGCTACACTCATTGAGCGCCTAAAAAATAAGACTCGAAATAATTACCACACCAAAATTGTTGAAACCAATATTATTTACCGAAAATCCTTAAAGAATATTTCAGTGCTCTAGGCTATTTAAAAAAATTAAAAAAAACATACCATGCTAAATTTTATAAAAATTACCTGCAATTTCAGGTTTTTTTTGTGAGCTGATAGCTAAACGAAGCATGCATGGAGTACCCATAGCCTTATTTATAATTAGATTGCTTTTCCTTCCAAATACAGATGCAACCAAACGTTTAAAGGGTATGTCAAGAACTAGACCAAAGCTAATTTACCTTCTCTACCACGGATTTTATGTTTACCCAACCAACAAAAAGTATCGTCTTGTATTAAAAACACCTCCCCGATGAGCGTTCATGAGTTCATCATTATGGTCTAACCAAGTTTTCCGGGGGTCACAGCGCTTTGTTTTTGAACTTTGGAAATTACATCCCAAAACAACCAATGAATAGTATGGTACACTAGCTGGTATGAATTACAAACTATCTAAAAAAAAGCACTCCGTTATTTATTGCTCTTCGTATAAATTCGTGCATAATCAATTTCATATTGACGAGGAAAAGTTGTTTTTTCTAGTGTTTCTAAGTCAGGATGAGGATTACCACCAATAGCCAAATTGATCCAAAAATTACATCTATTATCCTTGTAAGGATATTCAAGTTTCGAGGTATCTTTATTTTTAGTATCTAGAGCTATTCTAGACATAAACACATCATCGAGGTATACTGACAAATATTTACCGTTACCAACAAGTTTCCAAACATGATATTTCTTTAACCATTCATCATCGGCTTTAAAGCCTATAGCCTTTCCTTCTATGATATTTTTTAGGTATGAATTCCTAGCGTTTTCTTCCTTATTACCAGACCACTCCACCTTACCTTGACCTTTATATGCAAAATTAGCCATCATGCGTCCATTATAATATTCCATGATATCAATTTCACCTCCGTGCGGCCATGTGCCTGCACCAGTCGTCCAAAATGCAGGCCATATACCATAATCTTCTCCTCCTCCTGATTTTAAGGGTAATTTCGCTCTCATAATCATGATGATAGAATCATATTTTTGATGGTACTCGTTTTTTGTAATAAAGCTGGCAGACGTATATGCTGCATACGGTCTATTTTGTCTCCAATCGGCACTATTTTCATCAAAGTTTGAGTTTTTTATTTTTTCTTTTCTTGCGGAAATAACCAATCTTCCATCTTTACAAAATCCATTTTTACTTTGATACCATTGATGTTCTTCATTTCTTTTAAACCCTGTTTCAGCATCCCAAAACTCCTCTTTCATTGGGCCTTCATGATTAAATTCATCATTGAATACTAAATGATACCCATTAAGGTTTTGCTTTGGAGGACGATGATCTGGCTCATAGGGATTTACTTCTTTACTATCAAAAGTAGTCTTGCTTCCTAAAAGGGATACCATGGCCACGATACCAAAAAAAAATATGGAACTATGTTTCACTGATTTCATTTTTTAATCCTATAATTTACATTAGTCTGTTAGGGTTTCTCACGACTATTTCTTGATGATTCCGTGCACTTCTTTTCTTAATTTCTCTATAACATGGGTGTTCTTTAAATCGGACGCTACATTATTCCACTCATACGGATCTATTTGATGATTGTACAACTCCTCTTGACCATTGCTATATTTAATATAACGCCAGTTTTTAGTGCGATATGAGAAATTTTGTTTTTCTGTTGGTATATTAATTCCGTAATTTCCAACAACTGTTAATGCACCATTTGGTCCTTTCCAATAGTTTTGTTTATTCTCTAACAATGGTTTAAGGCTATAACCTCCTAAATTACCCCCTTTCGGATTAATTTTGTTAGTTCCTTCTAAATCACACAAATCCATAAACGTTGGAAATAAATCGATAAGAGAAACAGGTTGTTCAATTTTTAAACCAGGTTTTGTTTCTGGTGTTTTAATTATCATTGGAATTCTGGCACTTTCTTCCCAAGGCGAATTTTTAAATAAATAGTTTTTTTCACCCATTTGCCAGCCGTGATCGCTTGTAAAAACTACAATGGTATTGTCTTTAAACGCACTTTTATCTAAAGCATCCATTACTTTACCAACTTGTTCATCAACAAAAGCAACACATGCTAAATAGGCTTGTAGAAAATGTTTTATCGCTAATTCTCGATCACCATTATAAGATTCTAATAGGGTACGAAAAAATCGAGGTCCTTTTTGTTCACTACCAAAATTATTATTCCAATACGTATCTTGTAGATCATCCTTTTGCCATTGAGCCAACTTTATATCTTCTATTGGAAACATATCAAAATATTTATCTGGCGCGTGCATTGGAGTATGTGGTCTTACAAAACCAACACCCATAAAAAAGGGTTGTTGTTGCCCTCTTTTCTCTAGTTCTTTAATTTTTTCAACAGCCCATTTTGCATGTAGTTCATCTTGCATCAAATCTCTGTCATTATCATTTATGTATCTCATTGGTTCATCGCTCCAACCATAGACCAATCCTTTCTCTCCATTTTTCCCCAGCGAAATTCCTGCATCAGATAAACGTCCAAAAGAGCCATCTACAGGACCTATTTCACTATATGGATAAGGTACCGTTGGTAGTGCTTTTTTCTTTTCTCCATCAAAATATAAAGGGCCATAATTGTTTGCTAACGTCATACCCCATTGATCCCATTCTGCTTCGGCATTTCCATGAGTTATCTTTCCTGTTCCTAGGGTGACATATCCATTTTCTTTAAAAAGGCGCATGATGGTTTTATTATGCTTTAAAACAGGTTGTTTCTTTAAATCTGTCCATCCATAATCTTTAGAAACGTGCGGGTAGACACCTGTAATAAAACTATTTCTGGATGGAGAGCATACAGGAACATTGGTTTGTGCATTTACAAACTGAACACCCCTAGCTGCCAATTTATCTATGTTTGGTGTTTTAGCTTGAGGGTGGCCACCAAAAACACCTTGATAATCATTTAAATCATCACAAATAATAAATATAACATTGGGTTTTACCTTAGTACTTTGACAAAATGTATGCAGACAAAAAAGTCCGTACACAAGCGTTATGAATAACTTCTTTCTATTCATTTGTGAATATATTTGAAATTGTATAATTAAAACTTAGGTTAGATGGTTTAATTTGGTATTCTTTATGTGGCATAGCTCCCCAACTAGTATCACCACCAACACCCATTTGTGCCATATCTATATTAATATTAACAAAATCTCTTTTTACAATATCTATGGTATGGCGTTGCTGTTTTGTAGCTCCTGCATCAAAATCACTGTTGTATTGATGGTGAGCACTAAAACCAAAATATTTTTTTGCCGTAACTTGAATTCCCTTGCCACTTGAATTTGTGAATTTTACCCAACGTGTATCTGTTTTATACCCATTTTCTTGAGGGCGAATGTAAGGGAAGTACAAATCTGTAACGCTAGATGTGTATTGCCCCACTAAGGCAGCCGTATTCCTATCTTGATAATTTTCATGTGGACCTCTACCCAACCATGTCACAACATTATAGCTATCATCAATTATAAAATTTGTACCGAATCTAGGTAAAATAGGAAGGCTTGAAGCTACATTGCTTAGTTCTGTATGCGCGTTTACTGTTCCGTCTGAATTGATAGTATAGGTTATCATAACTTTGGCATCTTTTGCAGCCGGTAAATTATACGTTGATTTTACGATTATACTATTTCCTGAGTTATTTTCTTCAAATGCAATTAAATCTTGATGATTTGTGGCTTGTTTCCATTCCCCCAATTTTTTTGGCATTTTAAAACCAAAATCATTATCTGTTGTCGCACGCCAAAAATTTGCTGTAATACCCTGTTCTAATATGTTACCGTCACCGTAATCGAGGGTTTCCATTTCTCCTGTTTTAGTATTGAATTCAATTTTGAAATTAGCATTACTGATGCTATAGATTGAATCGTTTTTATGTGTTGAAATATTACTTTTAGAAATCAAAGAATTAGTATTAAAATTTCCTTCTTGAAGCTGAAATTGCTCATAAGCTACAATGTGATCTTTAGGAACTAATGGGCTAGATTTGGAAGTTTTAGCGTAAATATTTAAATGGTAGTCGCTTGCGTTAGTTACCAAATGGGGTATATCAATTTTTATTTTTTTAGATTGATATGGCAACACATCGATTAGGGGTAACTTTCCTTGAGCTACTTCACTACCATTTTCTAAAAGCTTCCATGAAAATTGTAGTGTATTTAAATTCGTAAAATCATAGCTATTTTTAATTTCTATTTCTCCAGAGTTTAGGTTTGTCGCCTTGAACTTTACAGATTGATACACTTTTTTAGTTTCATGTAATGCTGGATGTGCCGTTCTATCCGGGTTTACAATTCCATTTAAACAGAAATTATTATCGTTTTGTAAATGTGCTCCTCCTAGATCTCCTCCATAAGCCCAATAATGCTCTCCAGCTTCATTTTGAGTTAAAATACCTTGGTCTACCCAATCCCAAATAAAGCCACCTTGCATGGTTGGATAAGCTTCAATAACATCCCAATAATCTTGGAAATTACCAAGGCTATTACCCATGGCATGCGCATATTCGCATTGTATTAAAGGTCTTGAGCCACCTTCTTCAACATAGGCTATCATTTTTTGTATGGGCCAATACATAGGTGCTTGTATGTCGGTGTTTTCATAACCAGTGGCACCTTCATACTGGGTTGGCCTGGTGGTATCATTGGTCTTTAACCATGCATAAGTGGCATAAAAATTATCTCCATTGCCAGCTTCGTTACCCAAAGACCATGTTACAATACTTGGGTGGTTTTTATCGCGCTCAAACATTCTAATGGTTCTGTCTAAATGAGCCCCTTTCCAAGAAGGTAAATATGCTGGGTGTTTTGCTTGTTTCTCTAAATCATCGTCTAAACCTTGATTTGTAGTTCCCATACCATGGGTTTCAATATTAGCTTCATCAACGACATAAAACCCATATTTGTCTGCTAACCTGTAAAAGAACGGATCCTTAGGATAATGACTACAGCGAATGGCATTGATGTTATTCTGTTTCATTAACTCCATGTCTTTAATGGTCAAAGACTCTGTTATCCTATGACCCGTTTTTTCGTCGTGATCGTGCAGATTAACGCCTTTGATTAAAACCGGTTGTCCATTCACCAAAAACTGACTATTTTCAATTTTTATGTTTCTAAATCCGACTTTAATCGCAGTTGATTCTCCATTTAAAGAAATAAGAAGTGTGTACAAATTTGGGTGTTCTGCATTCCACGACTTAATATTTGAAATGGTTTTACTAAAATCAATACTAGTTCTGCCTACTTTTAACGTAACAGGTTTCGTTTCTGAGTATATTATGTTATCCCCATCTAGCAATTGTATATCCACAATTTTTTCAGTAGACGATTTAGTATGATTATCAACTTTTAGGTTCAGATTGAGTTTACCATCCTTATACTCATTTTCTAAATCTGAAATCACTCTAAAATCTTTTAAGCTAACTTTATTTGATGCATACACATAAACATCACGTTCAATCCCTGAAAGACGCCAAAAATCTTGGTCTTCCATATAGCTAGCATCAGACCAACGTAACACCTGAACTGAAACGCTGTTTGTTCCTGGTTTTGTAAATTTACTAACATTAAATTCCGCAGCTGTTTTACTACCTTCATTGTAACCCACAAATTCTCCATTGAGCCATACATACATAGCTCCACTTACGCCCTCGAAATGTAAATAGTGGTCTTTACCATCCCATGATTCTGGCATTTCAAAATTGCGTTTATAACTTCCGTTGTTATTGATATTATGAGGAATGAACGGGGGATTTGCTGGAAACATATATTTAATATTGGTGTATACTGGTATTCCAAAGCCTTTCATTTCCCAATTTGAAGGAACGGTAATCGTATCCCATCCACCTAAGTTAAATTTGTTTTTATAGAAGTCCGTTGGCCTTGCTTGAATACTATCTGCATAGTAAAACTTCCAGGTACCGTTTAAGGATTGGTATAATTCAGAACTTTGCCAACTCTCATTTTTTAAAGCAGCTTCTTTATTAGAGTACTTATAAAAAGAGGCCGTAGGTTGTTCTCTATTGATTTGAAAGATTTCTGGATTTTCCCATTCTGGATTTTCCCATTTCTCGGCCGTATAAATTGGTTTTTCAATGTTTTGTTGTTCGCAGGAAAAAGCAAATAGTATGGGTAACAAAAGGACTAGATGATGTATTTTCATGATAAAAAGGTGTTTTTTAATTGATGTAATTGTTTAACAAAAGCCAATTGCTGCATTGACTCGTCCAATATTCACTTGTGGTATCTTTTCTCCCTAAAAAAAAGCCATGTTTTCCAATTTGAAACACATGAAGCTCTGCAGGTACCTTATTTTCTTGTAAGGCAAGGTAATAGCTTATACTGTTTTTTACAGTTACCACTTTATCATCTGAAGCGTGTACTATAAAGGTTGGGGAAGTAAGGGAATCAACATGCAGTTCATTTGAAAACTTTTCTATAGCTTCTTTAGACGGATTGCTTCCTAATAATCTTTTTTTTGAGCCCTCATGGCTTATATCATCTTCCATAGAAATAACCGGATATACTAAGACCGTAAAGTCTGGTTTTGCGCTGGTGGTATCGTTACTTTTATAGGTCTCATCATTGTATCGTACAGCTAGTGTGGAGGCTAAATGACCTCCTGCAGAAAAACCAATAACACCAATTTTTTTGGAATTAAGTTGCCATTTTTTAGCATTACATCTTACGAATCGTATGGCTTCTTGAGCATCTTGTAAAGGGCCAATCGATTTATCTTCCATGATTACATCGCTTGGTAATCTGTATTTTAGCACAAATGCCGTAATGCCTAATGTGTTTAACCATTTGGCAACATCATAACCTGATCTTTTAATGGCCAATAGGGCATAACCACCACCGGGACAAATAAGCATTGCTGTGCCATTTGGATTTTCCGGTACAAAGATCTTTAGCGTAGGGGTTTTAACATTTCTTATTTGATCTAAACTTACATCGTACGATTCCAAATAAGCTTCAGAAGCTATTGCACCAGGAATCTCCGTATCCCATAATTGCACCTCATTATTTTGAGCATGAACATATCCCGTCATAGCGAATATAACGAAAGTGACTAAACCTAATTTACCAAAGGTATTTATCATTTTCATATTAGTCTTTTGTTGGTTTACTCCCCCACCAGTCATGGTTAGGCCGAAAATCTTTAGTCAACATTTCTTTGCGTTCTTTTTCTAATTTCGGTAATAGTTTGTTAGCTATTTTACCATCGTATGTCTTTCTTTTTTCAGTAGTAAATTGATCATCTTTTTCTGGGTATTTGGCCTGTACACTAAGCAACCAATTTTGTAATTTTTGATAGAGTTTGGTGGTGATTTCAGGAAATTCAGCAGCGACATTATGTTGCTCATAGGCATCGTCTGTCATATGATATAATTCATTGGTACCGTCTTCGTAATAATGGATTAATTTCCAATTACCTTGTCTGATGATAGACGATGGGTCACCTCCTTGATTACCATAATGCGGATAATGCCAGTACAAAGGGCGTTCATTAGGCATTGTACCTGTTTCAATAATTGATTTTAAGCTGATACCATCTGCATGCTGGTTTTTTAAGAAATCAATATTAGAATACTCTAAAATCGTAGGATAAAAGTCAGCACCTGTAACCGGATAATGTACTTGCCTTTTATGGCTGTTTATCCAAGGCACATAGACCATATAAGGCGTTCTAGTGCCACCTTCCCATTGGTATCCCTTGCCTCCTTTATAAGGAAGATTAGATGTTGAAAAATTATCACCAGAGGCTACGCCACCATTATCGGAAGTGAAAATAACAATTGTGTTTTTATCTAAACCAAGCTCTTTAAGTTTCTGTAGTACTAAACCAACGGCCTGATCCATAGTTTCTACTAGGCCTCCATATATGGGATTGTCTTGGTGTTGCCGAATCGGTAATTTACGTTCCATCACAAAACCATGTTCTTTTATCCCCATTTCTTCAGCCTTGTTTCTGTACTTTCTCCAATGATCTTCAGAAGTTTGGATAGGACCATGTACCGCATAAAAAGAAAGAAAAGCAAAAAAGGGTTTATTTTGATGTGCTTCCATAAACTCAACAGTTTCCTGCGCTAAACGAATGGAAAGGTTTTCACCATCATGTTTGTCATTTAGTTTTGGATTTTTAAATGGGGCGAAATAACCTCCTTTGGGACTCCCACTTGACCAACCACCAACATTTAGTTCAAAGCCATGATCTTCTGGATAAGATCCTTCTTCACCGAGATGCCATTTGCCTGCAAAAAAAGTTTTATACCCATTGATTTGCATTGTTTCGGGGAGTGTTACTTCTTCTTTTAATAAATTATGCACATAGTTTGCAGGTAATAACTTGTCTTCTCTTTTTTCTGTTCTCCACGCTGTTCCTGCTTTCGCGCCAATCCAATCGGTAATCCCATGTCTAGCAGTAAACTTACCGGTCATAATTGTCGCTCTTGATGGACTACATACGCGACTACCGGAATAGCCTTGTGTAAAAACGGTACTCATGGTAGCTAATGTATCAATATTTGGTGTTTCATAAAAATCACTACCGGTATAACCTAAATCTTTAATGCCTAAATCATCTACCAGAATAAAAAGAACGTTTGGTTTAAGAGGTGCTTCAGAAACTTTCTCACCTGTAGATTTTCGATTCTCATGGCAAGCAAAGGCTAAAACCGCAAAAATTAAAAAAGCCATTTTAAAAGTCATACCCTTAAAATTTAAAATCTTGTGATTCGGTCCTTGCATTGGTTAAAAGCATTTTTAGCTCATGTAATTTTTCTGGTTTTTCTTCAGCTAGATTTATTGTTTCACTAGGGTCTTTAGCTAAATCAAATAAAAAATATTTAGGGTTTGTTTTAACCCCGTATTTCACCAATTTCCAATTATCTTTTCTTACAGCTTGTCGCCCGTCTAGTTCGTGAAATTCCCAATATAAATAATCATGACTCTGTTGATTACCCCTGTTTAAAAGTGTGGGTAAGAATGAAATACCATCTATTTCGGGTGCTACCATAGTACCGGTAAGATCGGCGAATGTGGGAAGCACATCCCAAAATGCTGAAATGTGATCTGTGGTGCGTCCCGCTGTAATTTTTCCTTTCCATTTAGCAATCAAAGGTACACGGATTCCACCTTCATATAAATCGCGTTTATACCCTCTTAAATGGGCATTACTATCAAAATAATCTGGGTCAGCCCCACCCTCTTGGTGTGGTCCATTGTCTGAGGTGAAAATAAATAGGGTATTTTCTTCTAATCCTAAATCTTTAATTTTTTTAACAATTTCACCGACTTGATCATCTAATAAAGTGATCATAGCAACAAAGGCTGCATGGGGATGTTTTTGCGATTCGTATTTACCTTCTCTGTAATCTTCACCTCCATCATTTCCTTTGTACTCTTTTTCAGGATTATAGTTTCCAATAAATCTATCCATGTAATTTTTGGGGGCCGCTAATTCTGCATGCGGAATAACACTGGGGTAAAATAAAAAAAATGATTTGTTCTTATTTTTCTCAATGAAATTTAGTGCATTTTGATGAATTAAGCTTGGGGCATATTGCTCTTTATTAGCGCCCGAATTACCTTTTAAAATTACTTTTTTATCATTATGCCATAAATGGTATGGGTAATAATGATGTCCGAGTCGCTGGCAGTTGTACCCATAAAAAGTATCAAAACCTTGTTTTAAAGGATCACCTTCTGAGCCAGGAAAGCCTAAACCCCATTTCCCAAAAGCTCCCGTTACATAGCCCTCATTTTTCAAAAGTTTAGCAATGGTATGTGTACCTTCTGGTAATGGAATTTGCCCTTCAGGTCTTACTTCCTTATTACCTCTAATAGCAGTATGTCCGGTATGTAAACCTGTTAACAATGATGAACGGGCTGGTGCACAGACTGAAGATCCTGCGTAGTGTTGTGTAAATAATATCCCTTCTTCAGCTAAAGCATCTATGTTAGGTGTTGAAAATTTTGTTTGCCCATAGGAGCTTAAATCGCCGTAGCCTAAGTCATCCGCCAAAATATAGATAATATTAGGTTTTGTTACATCAGGATCCATCTTTTTCTTAGAACCGCAGGATAGTATGCCTACTAACAAAAGTGAAAAAGATCTTCTGTACAATATTCGTAATATTTTACTACGGTTACCTGTCATGAGAACTAAATGCTAATTAAAATTTGGTTGTTCAATATCCGTATATGCTCCTCCCCTAATATTCTCAAAATTTTTAATTAATTCAGCTAATTTACTGGGGTTAGTCTCGGCTAAATTATTTTTTTGACCAGGATCCTCTTTTAAATTATACAACTGGTAGGTATTCTGATTCCCTGTTTCAATATTTTTTACTTCATTTACTGCTGGCCCTTTGTAAGGTGGAATCATGACCCAATCTCCTTGTCGAAAGGCAGTTCGGGTAGTAGCCTCAATAATAAGATTATCTCTTCCCTCCTTAGTTCTTCCCAGAAAAGTATCTATTAAATTCTGGCTATCTGTTTCGGGTATATCAGCATCCAACAAACCTGCTAAGGAGGCTAATAAGTCGACCTGAGACACTATGGCATCTGAGACTTGGGGCTTAATGGTACCGTTCCAATAGGTGATAAAAGGAACACGAGTTCCTGCCTCCAATAGGCTGTACTTACCTCCTCTAAATGGACCCCATGGTTTATGATTTCCTAATTTTTCAAGGGCATCATCAACATAACCATCGTCTAAAACAGGTCCGTTGTCACTCGATAGAACAATTAAGGTGTTTTGTAAAAGACCTTCAGTTTCTAAGGTTTTTAAAAGTTCCCCAATACACCAATCTGCCTCCACAATTACATCGCCCCTTGGTCCCATACCCGAGGTACCAACAAATCTGCGATGTGGGGTTCTGGGTACATGTGGTTGTTGTAAAGCATAGTAAAGGAAAAAAGGTGTATCCTTTTGTTTTTTAATATAGTTTTGGGCTTCTGCAAGAAAAGTATCGGCCATATCTTCATCGATCCATTTTGCTGATTCTCCGCCTTTCATATAACCTATACGAGGAACACCGTTATTAATACTATTGCTGTGTTGTGGATCTCCTACCATTTTTAAAAGTTCTGGATTATTGGTGCCAGTAGGTTCTCCTTCAAAATTATTTTTATAATCTACTTCAATGGGATCGCTTTGATCTAAATTTTCAACATAACCGTTTTTTATGTATACCGTAGGCACCCTGTCTTGGGTTGCTGCCATAATGAAGCTATAATCAAAACCTACTTGATTTGGACCTGGACCAATTTCTGAATTCCAATTCACGATACCATTTCCTAGGCCTAGATGCCATTTACCGACAATGCCGGTATGATACCCCTTTGATTTTAACATTTTCGGAATTGTTATTTGAGTGGTGTCTATAAGAAGTGGTGCTGTACCCTCTAATATCTTTGCATTTTTATTACGCCATGGATAGGTACCTGTTAGTAAGGCAAATCTGCTAGGAGAACAAGTCGCCGAACTAGCGTAACCATCTGTAAACAAGACGCCTCCATCTGCTAACTTATCCATATTGGGTGTTTGGATTTCCTCCGAACCGTAAGCATTTATATCGCCATATCCCAAATCATCAGCATAAATAAAAATAATATTGGGTTTGGTATTTTGCTTCTTAAGGGTTTCCTCCTTTTTTCCTTCTTTATTCATCTCTTTACAAGAAGCTATCAGTATTAAAAATGGAAAGAGAATATAAACTAGTTTTTTCATGTAGGAATCTTTTAAAAGGATTTAACTGTTTTATTTAAATTATAGCAAATAACATCAGCTATATTATTTTATTTATTTTCTTTAATCAACTGAATTGCTTTTTGGGCAAAACGTTGCCCTAGGAGTTGGTACCCTTCTACTGACATGTGTAAATCATTGCTAATAGATTCTCCTTTTTTATTGATACCATCATTAAGATCATCCGTATCTACCCAAGCAAATCTTGGGTTTGAATGACCAACTTTAACTTGAATTTCTCGAATCATAGTCCAATGTGGCCATTTTTTATTAAACATATCAAAATCATTTAACCGACCGATTACAAAATTTACATCATCGCGTTTTAGATCAGCGCTTACTTGTTTGTAAAGCCCAACTAAGCTTTCTTCATAAATTGCTCCTAATTTTTCTCTAGCATCTCTTTCTCCTTGCATCCAAATAAACGTTATCGTCGTTACTTTTTTATTTTGTATTGCGCTGTCAACTTTGCGCATCAATTGATCGTATAAGTAGGTGTTTAATGTGGAATCGGTTGCTACTGTAGTGTGCAAAGTTTTGTACCAGCGACGAATAGCTTGTGATCCTTTCGCGTCTTTAACCACTATAATTTGCTCTTTTCCAAAATAATTTTCTAGAGTTGGGATAAAGGAATTTTCAGGATTTAGACCCACCATATTAGACTGGCCCGAAAGAATAAATACATGCTTACCCATTTTCTGAGCATTACACACTGACCCTAAAGCTATTAGAAAAATACCAAAGATTATAAGTTTTGATTTTATCAAATTAAGTGTTTTATAAAAATGAATTGAAAACCTATTCGCGATTAATTAGCACTACTTTTCCATCTATCGGGATGATTTTTATTATAAACATCATCTTGTAAAAGTCCTAAAAACAAAGGTTCCATAAGTTGTTTAGTCCAATTCTGCCTAGCTTTTTGTAAGCCTTGGAATTTGTGTTGATTCTTTTCAATAAGATTGTATTTTTCGCTTAAATCTTCTTGTATATTATATAGTTCTTCGGTTTTATCATGACCCCAAATTTTAAATATTTTTCCACGTACCGCATACGAATTAGCATCCACATTTCTCCAATACAAATATTCATGAGGAAAACCGCTATTTTCATTCCGTATAAAAGGAAGCAAATTCACGCCGTCTAAAGGTTTTTCTGCGGCAGGAGTATAGTCGATGATGTTGGCTATAGTTGCAAAAATATCTAGAGATATAATGGGTTTAGTATACCTAATCCCCTTCGGTATTTTAGCGCTCCATTGCATGGCAAAAGGTACTCGAACTCCTCCTTCATAAAAGTCACCTTTTCCACCTCTTAAAAGACCATTATCAGAAGCATTGGCTTTCTCTGGTCCGCCATTATCCGATAAAAAGATGATTAGCGTATTTTCTAAAGTCTTACTTTGTCGTAAAGCGTCTAAAACCTGACCCACCCCATCGTCAACCGCGCTCACCATAGCGGCATAGGTTTTTCTTTTTTCATCTTTAATATTTGGAAAACGATCTAAATATTTCTGTGTTGCCTGTAAAGGGGCATGTGGGGCATTATAAGCCAAATAAAGAAAAAAAGGAGCTTTATCGTTTCGCGCTATAAAACTTACGGCTTCACGTGATAAGGCATCGGTTAAATATTCTGATTCTAAAACTCTGGTATGATTGTTCAAAAGTTTAGTTTTATATCCGTCCCATTGATCTTTGGCTTCCGATAAATCATGGAGTGTCCATTCTTCTGGAAAATACCGATGTCCTCCACTTAAAAATCCGTAGAACTCGTCAAAACCTCTCTTCAAGGGATGTAAAGATTCGTGAGCACCCAAATGCCATTTTCCAATGACTTTGGTAGCGTAACCTTTAGATTGAACGGCGTTAGCTAAAGTTGTTTCTGAAAGTGGTAAGCCCATATTGGGGTCATTAACCGCCAATAATGGATTTCTACTAAACCCAAATTTGTCTTGATAGCGACCCGTTATTAAACCTGCTCTACTAGGTCCACAAACGGCATAAGTCACATAGCCTTCTTCAAAGATGACCCCATTATGTGCTATGTGATCAATATTTGGTGTAACAATGTCTGTAGATCCATGAAAGCCAACATCATTATACCCCTGATCGTCAGTAACAATGAGAACAATATTTGGTAATTTAGTTTGCTGAGCCTCTGTATTATATAAAGCTAATACAGAGACCAAACACAAACTAACTCTCAACTTTAAAAACATAAATACCTTGTTATTTTTCATTTAAAAGAAAGTCATCAAAATAGATAGGAGGCAAGGCTGGATTCCTTTGAGGTTTGAAAATTTGAACTCGTATTTCAGTTACGCCTTCTGGTATCGTAAATTCAGTTTCTGATTCATTCCAGTCAGTACCCATAGGTATCTCGATTGTGGTAAATACTTGTGTATTGTCACTTTCATTACGTACAATGGCATTAAAACTGCCATTTACGGCGCTTGACCATTTACTAGAAAATTTCAATTCATATGTTTTTCCAGCTTCGACTGCAACTTTTTGAAATAAGGATCCATCGTTATTTTCAATTCGACCACTATAATTTCCCGTTTTAGATTCTTCCGTGGCAATACCACTTTTAAAGCCACCCCAAGGTTCTTTAACAGCATCTTCAAAACCACCGTTTAAAAGTAAATTAACTTTTGTAACAGGTGTATCCGACACATAAAATGAATCATCACCTGGGCCAATTTCTGTATTCGGTGTGTGATCGGCGTAAAATTGCCCTAATTCCGTTAAATTATCATTTTCATCAAACAATACAGAATTACCTAAAACCCTACCGTTAGGGCTGCCATTAAACCAAGCATATTTATATACAAAAGGCATTTTATCTAAGGCTGGTAATACTTCTTTCATAAATTGTAGTACCTCCGCCTTTGAATATCTATTGGCTTCCAAAGACGGTGCTTGCCAATCGGCAACGGCAAACTCTGTAATCCAAATTGGCTTTTGGTAAAGATCATAGGCATCTTTCACCTGCTTTATAAAAGCTAAAGCATTTGATCCTCCATACCAATGCATGGCAACATAGTCTATCCTTAGATTTTCTTCTTCTGCCCTTGCCATAAATTGTTTCATCCAGTCATTACCAATATTTATGGGAGCCGGACTTACTAAAGGAACATTTAAGGCCTCTAATAAAGGCCAACGCTCAATAGCTTCTTCTACCGTCATATTAGCCTGATCACTCCCGTCAGGTTCATTAAACCCAAGTACATAGTCTACTTTTCCCTGAGCAATTAAATCTTTCATATAATCGATATTATCCTGATTGTTAGGTGCCCATTTTCCCCAAAACATAGGGGCGTAGTTCACATTTGCGGGTTTGGTTTCTTGTAGCTCAAGGCCCCATGAATAATGCCAATGCACATTAAGCCTTGCCAAACGTGTTGACCAAGTAGGAATACGATAGGTAAAAGCAGCTCCTTTTTTGTTTGTTGCAGTATCAAATTCTACTTTTTCACTTTCTGTTTGATCTCCTAAGAAATCTTTATACGTGTCTTTCGTACAACTTGTGATAATTAACACAGTAAATACAATAAATATTATTTTTTTCATTTCATTATTTTTTAATTTATTACGGGGTGTATACTATTAATTCCATGCAGGATTTTGAACAAGGTTCTTGTTCACATCCAATTCATTTTGTGGAATAGGGAATGTTTCGGACTTGTCACCTTGATAAACGGGTGAATAAGGCCCAACGGGATCACTGGCAGCTCTTTGAAAAGCTTCTGCCATAATTCCCCAACGTTTAAGATCGATAAATCGTAAGCCTTCAAAAGCAAGCTCTACCCTTCTTTCATGCCTCACAATAGTTCTCATTTCGTCTTGACTAAGATTAGTACCTTCTACATCATCAACGGCAGGCATTCCTACTCGATCACGCACTTGATTCACTAGAGCAGCTGCTCCATTTAGGTCTCCTGTTTCCATCAAGGCCTCAGCTCGCATTAAAAGAACATCTGCGTAGCGCATCACATAAAAATCTTGTGAACCCTCTCCAAAAACGGCATTACCTTCGGCATCTGCAGATTGTCTTATATATTTTCGTTGTCCAAAACCGGTTGGACCATTTCCAGGAAAAACACGATTAAGATCTGTTAAAAATATGTCGCCTGCAAAGTATACTGAGGCATTGGCTCTAGGGTCTCTATTTCGGCCTTTGTTGTTATTATTGTATAGTGGAGATTGAGTGATGGGAAGACCATCTGTACAGTAATAATCATTTACCATATTTGGCATAGGTCTGGAGCTTACTTTTGGTGTTCCCAAGAAGGTAGAAGAAAAAGTTTCTCCATTATTAGCTTCTGGACCTCGTAGAAAACGTATAGAAAATACTACCTCTGGAGAACGTTCGCCAGCCTCTGTAAACAATTCTCCATAATTAGGGTGTAGCGCATACCCTAGTGACATCAGTTGATTGGTTAAGTTAAGAACCCCAAACTCACCATCGTATACTTTATTGTAAAGTTGAACTCGTGCTAATAGACCTAATGCCGCACCTTTCGTGGCATAGCCATATAAATCAGTAGGATAAGATTCTGGTAAATTAGCTATAGCAAATTGTAAATCTTCCACAATTTGTGCGGTAACTTCAGCATAGGTGTTTTTTGGCACATAGGCTTCCTCTAAGGTTTGATATTTTGTAATTAAAGGTACATCGCCATAATATACTGCCAAATTAAAATAAGATAAAGCTCTAAGTAGTCTGGCCTGACCAATAAGTTGATTTTTAGTTGTCTCCGAGATTTGTGCTTCAGTCATTTCTCCTATTTCTTCAATGGCTACATTGGCGCGACCAATTCCCGAATATAATCCTGTCCAAATTCCATTAAAGAAGCCATCCGTTGGATCCAATGTTCCTTCCATATATCTAGCACCTCCTTCAAATTCAAACTGGTTATAGGCGTTATCCCCCATGGTATCAAAAAGTGGAAAGGCTGTTGTTGTATTTAAATTACCTCCATATAAATTACTCCCTTGAAATTGGGCATAAATTCCATTAATTCCCAATTGAGCATCTGCCTCAGTTTCCCAAAAATTATTCTCTGCAATAGAGGTCAGGGATGATCTATCTAAGTAGTCTTCACTACATCCAAAAAGACCCATTATAAGTATTATGTATATTATATTTTTCATCGTTTTTAGAATTTTGCGTTAACACCAAATGTGATTGTTTTGTATAATGGAGCAAGTCTATTGCTCTGAGCTCCTGCTGCCCTTTCTGGATCAAAATCACTTATTTTCGAAAAAGTGAGTATGTTTTGTCCTCCAGCGAAGAATCGTAAACGGTCTATTTTCATTTTTTGAGTAACCTCTTTAGGAAGCGTATACCCAAGTTCTACATTTTTTAAGCGCAAATAGGAAGCATCTCTTAAATAAAATGTTGAGGTAACGGTATTGTTTTGTCCACCAACTCGGGGTAAAAATTCACTCTGATTTTCAGGTGTCCACCGATTAATCCAGTATTCTAAAACATTACTTCTATCGTCGGCCATCGGATATTGCCCGTTTCCTTCCAATAATCGGTCAATATTATTAACCCCTTGAAAAAGAAAACTAAAATCAAGACCCCCAATTTCAAAACCACCGTTAATATTGTATAATAATCCAGGATACGGATTACCAATAACCGTTCTATCATCAGCATTTATGACACCATCAGGAACTCCGTCAGGTCCAGAAATATCGGCATATTGTATGTCTCCTGGGCCCGTAATGGCGTTGCCGAATTGTACTGGCGCTAAGGCTACTTCTTCAATGCTTTGAAAAATACCAATGGCTCTATAGCCATAATATGCTCTTAAGGGCTCACCAATTCTAATAATATTATTGCCCGCAATTGTTTCTTCGCCGCCAGCACCTAAGCCTGTGACTTCATTTAAAATTAACTTGGTGAAATTAACACCTAGGTTATAGTTAAACTTCCCAAAATTATTGCTGTGGTTTATCGAGAGTTCTAAACCTCTATTGACCATAGATGCTGCATTTTGTGCTGCCAAATTTGTAACCCCTAAAGTATTGGGAATTGGGAAATTGCCATACAAAATATCAGAACTTTTACGCTCGTAAAAATCACCTGTTAATTGTAATTTGTTTTTAAAAAATGCTGCATCAAAACCTATATTGTACTGCTCAACTTCTTCCCATTTAATTAATGGGTTTGAAAGGCTTGTTAAACCTACCCCGCCAACATTAACATCATTACCTAACACATAATCCAAATTAGAGTTATAGGTTTGTTCAAAAATGTAATTCCCAATTCGGTCATTACCAGTAACTCCCCAACTTGCTCTAAGTTTTAGGCTATTTACATTCTTCACATCTGCAAGGAAATTTTCTTTAGCAAGGTTCCAACCCACAGAGGCTGATGGAAAGTAAGCATAGCGGTTACCTGGACCAAATTTAGAAGAACCATCTCTTCTTAAATTAAATTCTGCCAAATATTTTCCTTCAAAATTGTAATTTACCCGACCAAAAAAAGATTGATAAGATTCCTCACTTGCACCACCCGATACGGCAGGATCCAAAATTCCACCACCATTAAACTCCTCAAGATTGTCTGTCGGAAAACCTCTTAAAGATCCAGAAAAACCATCTGTTTTATCATAAATCACCGAATGCCCTAGCAGTAAACCTAGGTTATGTTTTGTATTAAAGGTATTATTGTACCTCAAAATGTTTTCGTTCAACAGCCTGTAATTAAAATTTGTTGAATTATTTAAAGAATTCACTAAGTTTTGAGTAACAATTAATCCGTCATAATCACGAAGGGTAGCTCTAGGATTATAATTTGAAGAATTTCCATAAATAAGATTAACACTACCACTAGTTTCAAAAGTTAATTTAGAATTAAGCTTAAAGGTTAAGCCCAAGCGTTCACTGATGTTGATGTTATCATTGACATTATTACCAAAAAAACCTAATCGCAAGGGGTTCTGGGTCAAGAATGAAAAATTATTATTTTCATAAGCGCCGTCTACAATACCATACTCGCCATTACTATAAAATAAAGGAATTGTAGGAGCTGAACGCTGGAATGAAAAAATAATACCGTTATCACCATCAAAGGCTCCTCTACCTCCATCAGGACCTGTATCTTTTGCCCAAAACGCATTAAAAACATTACTTACCGTTAACCAATCTTTTACATTTGAGTTTAGATTGAAACTTAAGTTGTAACGCTCTGTTTCAAATTTACTTTTAACTATTGCTTTCTGGTTTAAATAACTCATAGATAAACGATACGTTGTTTTTTCGTTACCACCAGAAAAAGACAAATAATGGTTTGATATAGGCGCATCAGTAAGTACTTCTTTTGCCCAGTTCGTGTTTGCAAACTGATCTGGATTACTACCTGTGCGAATCGCCTCTAACTGACTATCCGTGTATCTAGGTTCAAAATTGGGTCCATTTTGATTTCTGAACTTTTCGTTCATTAATACCGCGTAGTCAAATGAATTTAAAAACTTAGGTACTACAGTAGCAGATTGGTAACCATAGAAGGTGTTATAGTTAATTTGGAAATTATTTTTTTCACCTTTTTTAGTGGTCACTACAATTACACCATTAGCACCTCTAGCACCATAAATAGCACTAGCAGAAGCGTCTTTTAATACTGTAATAGTTTCAATGTCTGTTGGCGCTAAGTTGTTAAAAGGACCTAAATTGTCATATTGAATGTTGTCAATAACTAGTAAAGGTGTACTGTTACCGAAAGTACCCACACCCCTAATGACCACAGAAGAACCATCGCCGCCAGGAATTCCAGAAGATTGCGTTAATTGTACCCCAGAAAATCTTCCATATAACAACTGTGCGCTATTGGTTACGGGCTGATTTACTTGGTCCTTAAATCGAACTGTTTCTACAGAACCCGTAAGATTAATTTTTTTCTGTTCTCCGTAACCTACAACAACTACTTCATCTAGTTCTGAAATATCTTCCTCCATGATAAGGTTAATCGTATTTCTTCCAGCAATTTTAATTGTTTGAGAAAGAAAACCAATAGAACTAAACTTTAGGGACGTATTTCCATTACTCACCCTAATTTCATAATTCCCATCAAAATCAGCTACCACACCACGACTGGGATCATTTACATCGATTACGGTTACCCCTGGCAAAGGAGAACCATCACTTGCTGCTGTAACAGTACCTTTAATAATAATATCCTGAATAATGGTTGCAGAACTGTGCGACACACAAATTAAAGTTAGTAGTACTGTTAAAGCCAAATTTTTTCTGAGAAAAAATTTAGTAATTTTCATTTCTTTTTGTTTCATAAAGTTAGTTTTGAAAGACCTTTTTAGTAAAAGGTGATTAGCTTTACAACAAAGTTGAATCATTAGGTATTAAAAGAGAAGGTTAAATAAATCATAAAAGGGTATAAATAATTCAATTATGCATAAAAAAGCTGTGTTTCCTATAGCCCGTTAGCAGCTTCTTCTTTTTTTTGCTTATACTCCGAAGGCAAACAGTTAAACTGCGCTTTAAATGATTTTTTGAAATGTTTATAATCGTTGAAACCTACTTCATAGGCTACGTGACTCAGTTTCATGTCTGAGCTTAATATAATTTGAGCTCCTTTTTTTAAGCGAATAGATCGAATAAAGCCGGTAAGGGATAAACCCGTCAAGGATTTAATTTTACGATAAAGCGTAGATTGGCTCATAAATAATTCGTTAACCATGATTTCAATGCCAAACTCTTGATTTTGAAGATTTTTTTCCACCAAAAGAATTGCCTTTTGTATAAATGCATTTTCGGGATCTTCGAAATCTATTTCAGATGTGGTCGGCTCGAACCTTACTTTATTCAATAAATGTTCTCTCAATTTTTTTCTATTCTCCAAAAGACTTACGATTCGGGCCTTAATAACATTCGGATTAAATGGTTTGGTCACATAATCATCAGCACCCGTTTGTAATCCACTAATCTCGAAAACAGTAGAAGTTCTAGCTGTTAGAAGAATAATAGGTATATGTGAGGTGGTAATTTGATTTTTTAATTCTTTACATAAAGTAATCCCGTCTTTTTCTGGCATCATGACATCACTGATAATTAAATCTGGCATTTCTCTGGTAGCTACTTCATAACCCTCTTGCCCATTTCTTGCCTCGATCACATCATAAAAATCAAATAATAGTGATTTTAAATATTCTCTTATCTCAAAATTATCTTCAATGATCAAAATAGAATGTTCATGAGCGGTAGGATGGGAACCAACAGGGAGTAAGTTAATTTTGTTTGTAGTATATGCGCTTATATCATCTGTTTTTAAAAAGCTCGTATCAAGATTATTTTGATACAAATTGACATCCATAGATAAAAGAATACTAAACGTAGTTCCCTTATTAAGTTTACTTTTTACTTTTATTTCACCATTGTGAAGTTCCACAATTTTTTTTGAGAACGACAAGCCTAAACCACTACCAACAACTCGAGCAGTTTCCGCAGATTGAATTTGGTAAAAGCGATCGAAAATTTTATCAAGATTTTCAGAATTCATTCCTAACCCAGTATCTTTTAATGAAATATGGCAGCCGTTCTCTTCTTGCGATATTTCGAGTACAATAGCATCTCCAGAGTCGCAATATTTAATAGCATTCGAGATAAGGTTACATAAGACAATCTCCATTTTGTTTCTATCGAAAAGAAAATTAATTTCTTCAAAATTTGACTTAAATTTATAGCTTATATTTTTTGCCTTAGCCGCCTCTTTAAAATATAGAAATACCTCGCTGGCAAACCGAACAAAATTTCCTTCAGCCACACTTAATTTAAGCAATCCGTGATCAGCCTTTCTAAAATCTAGTAACTGATTGATCAAGTTTAATAATCGTTTCGTATTTCTTTCAATTGAATTTAATTGATAACTAATTTTAGCACTAAAATCTTCTCGTTGTACTAATTCGGTTAAAGGACTCAAAATTAGCGTTAAAGGTGTACGAAACTCATGTGAAATATTCGTAAAAAAAGTTAATTTCGCATCATTTAAATCTTGCTGCTTCTCTTTTTCAATACGAATTATTTCTAAATTATTCTTTAGTCTTGTCTGCCTATTAAAAAATAGAACAATCAAAACAAAAGCGCCAATAATTAGAACCAGATACGCGGTAATTGACCAAGGGCTCCACCATGGAGAAGGAAGAATTTTTATGGAAATGGTATTGGGTTCGCTCCAATTTACATTATCTCTAGAAGCCTGTACAACCAGCTTATAATTTCCAGGATTTAGGCCTGTAAAAGTAAGTTCATTGGTTCTATTTAAATTTACCCAAGTTGTTTGAAACCCTTGTAACTTATACCTGTATTTTGTATTTAATTTCCCGAGATAATCATTGAGTGCAAAACCAACAGAAAATAGTTTCTCTTTATGAGTTAAAGTGATTTTATTTACATAACTAAAATCTTTTTCAATAACAATCCTGTCGTTGAGTACATCCTTAGAATTGATGACTTTATTGTTGATTTTTAAGTTTGTAAATATGATGTTTGGCGATGATATGGTCTTTTCGATTTGTGAGGGATTAAAAAATATGATATTATCAACACTTCCGAAATACAGCTTTTTACTTTGGAAATTAAAAACAGAACGAAGGTTAAAAGATGTCGTATTTACCCCATCAATTTCTCCATAATTCACAAAATCTCCTTTGGCATCTAATTTTATAATTTCAGTTAAATTACAGAACCATAGATTTTGATTATCATCCATAGTCATAGCACTTATAAAGTCATTATTCAATCCATCAAGCTTTGAATAATTTTTCAAAATAACTAAGCTATCATTTTCATAGATACCTTTTGATAGGCCACTCGGGGTAGCGAGCCAGATATTCCTATCAGTTGTTAGCATTGAATTTATAATAACACTGGGTATAGAATTTTTTAAAAAATCAGTTTGATGTATAAATATTTTTCTTGAGCGGTCAAATAAATGAAGGCCATTGTACGTCGCTACCCATAAATTTTTCTTGTCATCTTCAGTAATCGCTGTAATTCTATTGCTTTGTATTTGATTCTTTCCTTCTAGATTATCCCTATAATTCGTATACGCCTTTGGGTTTTTAAAGTCCATCTTTTCAATAAGCACTAGACCTGATTGTTGGGTTCCAATAAATAGATTATCGTGGTTATCTAAATAAATAGAGGTTACTTTATTATTGGATAAAGTAGAGAAGATCAGTTTATCTGTGACAAGGTCATAAATATAAAATCCTTCGGAGGTCCCAATAAAAAGAAAGTTTTTTTTCTCATAAATGGTATTGACCTTGAAATTTCCAATACCCTTGATTTTTTTTAAGTCAGCTAATGAACTTCCCTTATACAAGCCTTTGTTGAGCGTTCCTATCCATATGTTTTGGGTGTTTTCATAAATTGAGTGTACATTTAAGATAGGTTTCAGTTCAGCATCTGCTACATTTCTATTAAAACTTTGAAACCCCTTACTTTCTACCATTTTTACGACACCACCGTGAGCCGTAGAAATCCAGGTAATATTATTTTTATCTCTGTGAATATCCAGAATTGTTTGATAGTTGATACTTTTTTTGTTGGAATCTTGATCTGCTAAATCAATTTTATGAAATTCTGTTAAAGCATCATTACTAACAAATAATCCATTTCCCCAAGTTCCAATCCATAACCTGTTATATTTATCTAAGGATAAAATTTTTGAAAATTCACTTTGTACTCCAGTATCAATAAAATCTATTTTCTGCGTCTTATTATCAAAGAAAAAAAGTTTTGTATCTTTTTTTTTTGAAGTGGAAATCCAAATTACATCTCTTTTTTTATCGTGAACTAAATCTGTTATATAACCACCAGCATTAAATTCTAAAATTCTTTTCTCTAAAGGGTCATATTTGGATAGTCTTTGATTGTTTGAAAACCACATATTACCGAAAGTATCTTTAATGATAGCGTATACGGCGGTTGTGGCGGTAAAATGGTTGACTAATTTTTCTTCAGTTGGATTGATCACGAAAAGGCCTTCATCCCAAGTACCTATCCAAATATTTCCATCCATATCTTCTGAAATTGCGATAACTCGAATATCATCTCGCTTATTTACATCCATCAAATGATTAAAGGAACGTATTTCGTTTTTTTGAAGATTTAAAACTGCCAAGCCACCACTTTTGGTGCCAATCCAAACATTATTTTTACTGTCTCGAAAAAGAGTTTCTATATTCTCATTTTTTAGTTCAGCATACTTGGCACTTGGTTTAATACTACTAAAATCATAACCGTTGTATTTCACGATGCCATTTTCAGTACCAATCCACTTTACATTTAAGCTATCACTAATAACGGCGGTGACATAGTTATTTGACAGACCCTCCTTTGTAGTTAAATATTCTAAAATATATTCTTTTGGATTCAACTGCCCCAAACAAGTGTAAGACAGACACATGAACCAAAAAAATAAAAGAAAACGCATAAAAAGTTTATTTTGAGAATTAAATTTAAGAAATCTTAAGCAAAAATTCCTAGGGCAAAGCAAATGAAAATATCGTAGGGTTTATGATCGGATTTAATCAAGCTCTATAGCCCCTATATCAGGTTTACCCTTTATAGGATTTCCTAAAATATCGTGAGATACTTTTAATCCAACTTTTAGGCCTTTTGAATCCCCTGGAAGTTTTTCGATATACCTACCTCTATCTTTTATCAATAGTTCATTCTTAGGGATAAAATCAGTAATGGAGCTACCTCTTTTATTCACAAATTTAGCATCACCCACCAGATAGTCATCTGGTTGAATAGGAGCACTCTTTGGCCATGAATTTTTATGAAGAAATAAGTTATTACTAAAAATTACAGTATTAATTTCGTTTTCACCATTTGTTTCAGGTTTATACTGATCCCCTAAAACGGTTTTGATTTTCTCCTCTACGTAGAAAATGTTATTAGCAATTAAAATACCCTTAGCTTTATGGTCTATGGCAATTTTTGGTTCATTTCCTTTTTTTACATAAATTGTATTATTGTAAAAATAGCTGTTGAAAGGTCCGTTTCGTTCTCTATCTCCTCGGTAACCACTTAACCAAAATATTTTTCCCTCTTGAAAGGCATTGTTTTCTCCTTTTTTTCTATAACCATCATTTATACTAATATTATAACGATAGGAACAATTGTAGTTATCTCCTAAAATTTCACAAAATCCTCCGGCATTATTAGCACTTAAATTATATTGAACTACAATGTCACTACAATAAAAATCTATATGTATACCCGCCGAATCTCCAGGCCCATTGGCATTTAAAAACGTGTTCTTCTCTATTAAAAAGTCTGAGCTATTCCAAGTCCACATACCGCTTCCTCTGCCCCATTTACGAGAATCATCCCAACTTCCAGAACCATTTACAGTATTACGTGCGATATAAGCATTTTTTACACCCGAAAATTGCAGGCCAGGGCCCCCAGCTTTGGTAACCACGTTATCAATTAGACGAACATCACTGATAGTACCTGATCCTCCCGTAAACTTTATTCCTGTATGCGAAACATTTTCAACACTCGTGTTTTTAATCGTTATGTTTTTAATCCTTGCCGCTTTATTATTATTGATAAATCGAATACCCCAGCCATAGTACTGAGTTCCATTTGCCGTTTTAACCTCTTTCTCCGGTCGCTTAAAACCTTTTTTTTCGTAAAAAATATCCGAAATTATCAAATTATTTAGCGTAATATTCTCAAAATCTCCATTTTCAGTATTCGTATAGAGCACCCCACAGCGCATTTTATATACTGAATTTTCACTAGTTTCAGTAGCCCCTGCATTGGCATGAATAGTTATATTTTCGAGCAGTATGTGACTCACATTTTCTAAATAAACACCACTCTCCATGCCCTTTGCATCAATAATTGCATTGTAAATAGGTCTATGCAATTGAGGATTGAAGGAGGTAATCACGATTGGAGCATCATTAGAACCCTTCATATTTACCAACTTTAAAGTACCTAAAAATGTTTTTCCAGCAGCTAAGGCAATAGTGTCGCCAGGAATGAATTGTATGGTATTTAGTTTTTCTAAAGTTCGCCATGAACTGCCTATAGAAGTTCCAGAATTAGTGTCATCTCCAAGTTCTGGATCTAAATAATAGGTAGCAGCTGAAAGTGGATAGTAAATTAAAACTAGCACTAAGAATATTTTAAAGTTAATTTTCATTATAATTTGAATACTTAATGGTTTATTTTTTGAAGATCCGATGGCGATTTTACCTTCGGTATTTTGTTATTCATTAAATCTTGATAAATTTTTTCAGTGACCTCGTTCCAATCATCTGGTTCTAGCCATAAAGGATTTAAAAGACCTTTTTCCCATTCCAATAGTTTTTGATTCAAGAGCATAACAGTATCGGGGTATTGTATACTTAGATCTAAATTTTCGTCTAAATTTTCTTTAATATTATACAAAACAGTTTTTTCTTTATTCAACCGAATTAATTTAAAATCATTATTTCTAATCGACGCCATCTGATCTTTACGCCAATACAAATCGGGATGCCCCTTAGTACTACTTGAAGCAATCATGTGTAATAAGTTTCTACCATCAAGCTGTTTATTCTCATGATAAGATATTTCAGCAGCGGCAAGAGATGTTTTATAAATATCTAAGGAAGAAACTAAGCCATCAAATGTTTCTCCACTCTTAATTTTATTTTTCCAAGTCATCACAAAGGGAACTCTAGTACCGCCTTCATATTGATTGCCTTTCCAGCCTTTTAGAGGTACATTAGAAGATTGATTGTTATGAGCTCCCCCATTATCACTTAAAAAGTAAATAAGAGTATTGTCATAAATACCCTCTTTTTTTAAGGTATTTGTTAATAGTCCTATAGCTTCATCTAAAGACCACATCATAGCGGCTAATTTTTGTCTAGGGTGCCCATTAAATTTATCTAAAACACTTTTTTTGGCTTCCATCGGAGTATGTGGCGCATTGTAGCTTAGATAAAGAAAAAATGGTTTATCCTTCGTTTTATTTTCTTCTACAAATTCAACGGATTTCTGCCCTAGGGCATCGGTCAAATACCCATTAAACTTGGTGTATTTATGATTTTCCATTAAGGTATTGCTATTGGGATTTAGCAATTCTTTTTCATCGTAAAAATAGCTTCTAGAACCTGAAATAAAACCCCAGAAATAATCAAATCCGTTATTTAAAGGATGTTGTTTAGCTTCTTTTCCTAAATGCCATTTTCCTATGATTCCGGTATAATACCCATGGTTGGCCAAAGCTTCTGCTATGGTCGTTTCGGAAGGGTCGAAGGCGAACCTTGTGTCTGGTTCTAAATTAACCTCGTGACCAAAACGCTGTTGATATCTTCCAGTTAACAGTCCTGCTCGCGACGGACTACACACAGAAGCCGAAACGTGAGCATCATTAAATAGTAAGCCATCCTTGGCAAGCGCATCAATATTCGGGGTTAGAATATCTTTACTTCCCATAAATCCGAAATCAGCATAACCCGCATCATCTGCTAGTATTAGTATGATGTTGGGCTTTTTTATAGCGGATGTATTTTCTTGGGTATTTTTACATGCCATTAAATTAAATAAGAAGCATCCAGTTAGTCCCCAAATTAATTTTTTACACATTTTATTTCTTTCTAACTAAACCAAAGAAAAAGAAAAACCCCTTAAAACAAGGGGCTTAACAATTCAAAAAGGGGTATATAAAAGTCAAAACCTATTATTCTTCATATTTTAAGTGTATTTTTAAATGAACGAGTAGAAGCTTTTAAAACTTGAAAATCTAGATTGTATAGACCGTTCTTCGAAGTATTAGTGCGGGCATATGAATTTTCCAAATTGCTGAACTTCTTGTTAAAGGTATTTTTAAATACTATGAATTGGTGCTAAGTTTTAAGCAGTTATCCCTAACCACAACACATCAATATTTTTTTACCTAACTCATCTTCTTATTTTAAGAATCAAATACTAGCCTAAATATTTCCATGGTCTAGGATGAATGAATACTCTTTTCCTCCTATTGTTCGCAATAAAGCTAATTCTTATGCCAATTCTTTCAAAAAGCAATGAACAACTTTTTTTACATTTAACCCCAAGTAGAATGGGCTAAAAAACGGTGTAAAATTAAAAAGACCGTCGAAATAAATTTGGACGGTCTTTTTTTAAAACTAAACACTATATGAAAATGAAAATGATAAGATTTGGGGTCTATTATTTTACATTTCAAAAATACAACGAAACTTAAGATCCTTTTATAATTTGTTGTGTAATGGGTATTTTTTGTTGTAAAAATTAAGTTTACTTTTTGATTTGGTAATTCATCGATTTTTTTAACAAAAAAAAGCCGATAAAAAAGTTATCGGCTCGTTAGTTGTGCTTAAATATGTAATTTAAGAATTCATCGCAGAAATAATAAATTCCTTAAATTCTTTTGAAATCGGAATTAAATTATTGTTGATCAAAATATCTTTTGAATTGATAGCTTCAATATGGTCTACATTCACAATATATGACTTATGTGCTCTGTAAAACTTTTTAGGTGGAAGTTTTTCTAAGTAATCCTTTAGTGGTGATCGCACCAAAAACTTTTTATCCGCTGTATTTACTTCTAAATACACATTATCCGCTTTTATAAACTGTATATCGCTAAATTGAATACGGTAGTATAAATGCTGTTTTTTAACAAAAATAGAGTCCTTTAAAACAGAATTTGAAACTAAACTATCCTCTTCATTTTCTGACTCCTCAGATTTAGAACTACTGCCCTGTTTTTCATTATAATTAAAGCTAGATAAGGCAATCTCTATAGAGGTGTATAAATCTTGTTGCTCAAAAGGTTTCACCAAATAACCATTAGGTTTTACAGTCTTAGCACTTTCTACCGTAGCCCTATCTGAGTTGGAGGTCACAAAAATAAAAGGGATGTTATATTTATCTCTAATATGCTTGCCTAAATCTATTCCAGTCTTATCAGAGGCTAAAATAATATCGATTAAAACTAAGTCTACCTGCTTCGCTTTAAGAACTTCTTCTGCTTGTTCGTAAACAATAACATTGTCTACAATTTCGTAGCCGATTTCCTCTAACATAGACTGCATGTCATCTGCGATGATTACGTTATCTTCTACTATGAGTATTTTAATGGGCTGTTCCAAATTTGGTATAGTTTATTAAGGTTGTGTATAATCAAAGCTACAAAAAATAATTAAAACTTAAATAAAACATAAAGGCCAGTAAAAAGGTGCTTAAAGCAAGTTTTTTTAATTCCGGATCTATGTCTTTTGGATTTTTTGTTTTTCTTATTCTATTCGCATGAGTAAAAATAAGTATAAAAACTAGTAAATGCACCACATTGGTCCAAGATTTATAGTTTAAAAAAGTAAATAATAACAGGGATAAAAAAGCGATTATTAAAAGGCTTAGATGGTATCTTTTTCCTTTTTCAAATCCTATTTTTACAACAATAGTATTCTTTCCTGCTTTTTTATCAGAAATAGCATCCCTAAGATTATTTAAATTTAAAACAGCAGTACTCAATAGACCAACGCATATCGCGGGCAAAAGAGCTTGATAGTTAAGGTAATGCGTAAATAAATACATCGAACCCAATACGGCTAATAGTCCAAAAAATAAGAAAACAAAGATATCTCCTAAACCTCGATACCCATAGGCTGAATTACCAACAGTATATTTTATGGCCGCCCAAATACTGGCGATCGCTAAAAATAAAAACAATAGCATCAGAAAAATTTGATCTTTTCCAAAAGCAACGAAGAGTAAACAAAGCGATAGAATTAAAGTAACGAGTACCGATACCATAATTCCAGTCTTGAGCTCTTCAGCTGTTAAAATGCCACTCTGCAGAGCTCTTTTTGGCCCTATCCGGTCATCATTATCAGTACCTTTAACTCCATCTCCATAATCATTGGCAAAATTAGAAGTAACTTGAAAACCAATGGTTGTACAAATGGCTAGAGAAAAGATGAACATATTAGAATAACCTTCTAAATGGGCAAGCGCCGCACCTATAATAATTCCAGAAATAGATAATGGTAAAGTACGCAGTCGTGCTGCATTAAGCCAAGCTTTAAATTTTGTCAAAACTAATAAGGGTCTTCTATTTTTAACCTTTTCCCATTTTGATAAGAAGCTACAAAAGCATCACTAAAGCCCATTTTAACGAGTTGATAGCGAAAAGATCTAGCTTCTTCTATGGTTTCGAAATTTCCTAAGGAATAAGAATAAAAAGGATTTGTTTTTACAAACAAGGTGTTATTTAAGGCGTTTGTGGTAAGCGATAAATTATTATCAATAAATGATTTAATCTGAACAGAGTATATTTTTTCTTTATCTAAAAATTCTTTGGCTAAATAAAATTCTTTTACAGTGCTTAGCTCTTCATTTTTCATCTTTAAGTTATTAAGTCTAGCTTCAATAACTTTGAGACTATCCAAACTCATGACCAGTAATTTACTGTTATCTTCTTTTAGGTTACTGCGTGCACCAGCACTAAATGAATATAAGGCAAGCACTCCTAAAAGAAATAAACCAGTAAAACCTGCTAAAATATTTCTTTGAAGGTTACTTGATTTTAATTCTTTGTTCTTGAATTTAATTTGATCTAATAGTCTTTCATTAAGAATCTGAGCTTTATCTATATCTTTATGTAAATCAAGCAAATCACTTTCTTCAATAAACGGCATAAAATTTAGGATTACAGGGGGGTTAGTACACTTTCATTTCTAAATTATTTATGTTCAAAAGAACATAATTTTTATAAGTTATAAAAGTAGTTTTTTTTTCACAATATTTAAAATTATTCTAATTTATTAATCTGAAAACCACAATATTGTAGATGAAACACCAAATTATTTGTTTGCGTATAGCTATGCGCCCTTATTGCTTTTTAACTCAGCGGCCTTATAGCAAATAAATGCCATCAGGTTTAATGGTTATTTTTCGATCTTTATACAGGGTCCCTATACTTTTCTTAAAAATTTTTTTGCTCATTTGCAGTCTCGCACTTATGGCTTCAGGTGAAGATTTATCGTGTAAATTTAAATAACCGCCTTCTTTTTTAAGCAAATTATAAATAGTGTTTGCGGCTGGCTCTACACTTACATAGCCCAGCGCTTGAAGACTTACATCAATTTTATGATCAGGCCTTATGTGTTTTATATACCCCTTTACCAAATCACCTACTGCGATTTTTTTAAATACTTCGTTTTGATAGATCAGTCCTTTATGCTGGTTATTGATGATCACATCCCAACCTAAATCATTTTGACGTGTAATGATTAAATTTACTTCATCATTCACTTCAACCGTTAGGGTTTCATTATTCAAAAATTTATCTAACTTATTCGATGCCACTAATCTAAATGATTTTTCATCTAAATAACAGTACACAACGTACCATTGTCCTTCTTGCATTTTTACACGCTGCTCTCCAAAAGGCACTAACAAATGTTTTTCTAAACCCCAATCTAAAAAAGCACCAATATTATTTACTTCAACAACCTTTAACAATTTAAAGGTATTTCTAAAAATATAAGGCGTTAAAGTGGTGACTATCGGGCGCTCATCATAATCTAAATAACAAAAAACAGTTAACTTATCCCCTATTTCGTACATTTCTGGAACATACTTATTTGGAAGTAAAACGTCGTTACCTTCATCATCACCTAAAAAGAGACCAACACTTGTATCTCTTAGTATTTCTAATGTATTATAATTTCCTAATTCGATCATGCTACAAAAATACACTTTATCTGTAAATTTAATTCATCATTAGCACATAAAGAATCTAGATGAAATAGCTCTTTTAAAATCATTGGGCTTAGCTATTTATAGCCTCTACTGTACTTATTTACTTGAAGTTTATAGGGTAGCTTAGCTATTGCCCTTAAAAAAAGGTAAAATTGATGAATCGTAAATAAATTTAAAGTATTTTTAGAAGCATGAAGCTTAAAAACTATTTTCTTCCGATTCTTGCTTACTTAGCGCTAACGAGTTGTAAAGACCAACAGCTAAACTCTTACGACCTTGTGATACAAAACGGTCAAACCCTAGATTTGGTAACGGGGCAAATACAGTCACAAGATCTTTACATTAAAGCAAGCAAAATTGTCAAAATCGAGCCCTCTGGGAGTACCGAAACTTTTGATTCAAAAAAAATAGTAGATGCTACTGGCACCTTTATCTTACCCGGATTTTGGGATAACCATACGCACTTTAGGGGTGGTGACAGCCTTATTTTAGAAAATAAAAAGCTCTTACCCTTATTTCTTGCGAATGGCATTACCACTGTTCGCGATGCTGGGGGTGATCTAACCACTAGTGTCATGCAATGGAAAAAAGAAATTGGTTCGGGTACGCTAAATGGACCAACAATTTATACCTCAGGACCAAAAATAGATGGCCCCAATGGCACTTGGGCGGGATCACTAGAGGTTGTCACAGCAGCAGATATTGCTAAAGCTTTGGATAGTTTAGAAATTTTACAAACAGATTTTGTAAAACTATACGACAGCCGAATATCAGGAGATGCATATCTTAAAACCTTAAAAGAAACGGATAAAAGAGGACTTATTAGCTCAGGCCATATGCCCTTTACCGTGAGTTTAAAAGAAACTGTAGATGCTGGGATAGATGGTATTGAGCACCTTTATTATATCATGAAAGGTTGCTCTTCTGTAGAAATGGAGGTTACCCAAATGCTTAAAAACAAGGAAATTGGCTTTTGGCAAGCCATGCCTTTACTGAAAGAAGGCTATGAAGCAAGTACCGCCCAAACAACTTTTGAGTTATTAAAAGAGAAAAATGTGTACGTTGTCCCCACCTTGCATATCGGTAAAATATTGAGTTATTTGGATGAAATAGATCATACAAATGATGTGTATTTAAAATATATGGGAAAAGGTCTCATAAAAACCTACCAAGGTCGCATCAACGGTGCCTTGAGTGCCTCTGAAAAAGCAAGGAAAGACAGAAAAGAATTAGATGAATTTTTCGGCAGCCTCACAAAGTCTTTAAATGATGCAGGAGTAAAACTATTGGCAGGTTCGGATAGTGGTGCCTATAATTCCTATACCTATCCTGGAATCTCTTTACACCATGAACTTGAAGCCATGGTACAAACGGGTATGACGCCATTAGAAGCGCTAAGAACTTCGGCTTATAACGGTGCGCATTTTCTAAAAAAGGAAAAATATTACGGTACAATAGCCATTGGAAAGCAGGCCGATTTAGTACTTCTAAATGCAAATCCTTTAGAAGATATTACAAATACCCGAAATATTAATACGGTCATCCAAAACCAAAAGGTGTATAGCAAAACAGCATTAGAAGCTATGCTCAAGGCACTACTAGACTAAAAACAGGCACAAAAAAAATGTTGTCTTCATTGTTCTGAAAGACTTTTTTCTATAGGTGCTCTAGCCAGTAAAAGCGACCAGCCCGATTGTCCGGATTATGGTTTAAGATGACCATGATGAAGTGAGTAGTGGCCTATCCCTTAAGAACTAAGATTTCTATTGCCATTAGAATAAAACAAAAAGTATAGCTCAAAAAAAAAAAAGCGCAGTCCTAAGACTACGCCATTTAATTTGGTGTTCAAAGAAACGGCTGTATACGGAGTATTTTGTAAAATGCATACTCTAATACGACCACTTTCAAAAGAGTGCTCCCTCGAAAGAATTATTTATTTATTGTAGGCAGACTCTTTTTTAAAATGCTTGCACAACATATAATACACCACAGCTCTGTATTTATTTTTATTCGAAGTACCGTATTTTACTAGAACGCTATCAATAGCTGGCATCATATCAGCACTTTCTTTCATGCCTAACTTTTTAATTAAATAGTTATTTTTAACGGTTTCTTTTTCTTTATCATCCCCCCCTGAAACTTTAGAAGAATCCGCGTTGTAAATAGATGGTCCAAGGCCGATAGTAACTTTTGTCAATAAATCCATGTTCGCTGCTTCTCCAAATTTGTCTTTGATGTCTGCCGCATATTTTTCGATTAGTTCGTCTCTTTTACTCATAATTGTTAGTGTTCTTTAAATGATTATTAATCTTCCTCCTAAGATATAAAATCAAAATAACTAAGCAAAATTTTATTATTAACAAGTCTTGGCGTTTTAATTTCTAGCACTTTAGGTTGTGTACTTGGTACATAAAAATTTTCAAGCGAAGTTTTTAAATCATCACTATGCTCTACCATTTCATGAGTAAAGTGGTAGGTTTTGCATACATCAGCGATATTTATGTGGTGTGTAGTTTCAAAAAAACGCTCAAAGTTTTCTGTATCTTCCTGACCAGGTAATATCCTAAAAATACCGCCACCTTCATTGTTTATCACAATGATTCTAAAATCTGGTCTTATATAGTTGTTCCAAAGCGCATTACTATCGTATAAAAAGCTTAAATCGCCTGTAATTAAAAGTGTTGGTGTTTCAGCATAGATTGAAGCGCCGATAGCTGTCGAAGTGCTCCCATCGATACCACTGGTTCCCCGATTACAAAAAACGCTTATAGAGGAGTGGATATCAAACAATTGGGCATACCTAACTGTGGAGCTATTTGCTAAATGCAGCTGGTAATTATTGGGAATTGATTCCGCTACTTTTGAAAATGCCAGCATATCTGAAAAAGGAATCTGTGCTATATACTCAGTTCTCTTCTTTTCATAGGCGTGTTTTATCCTAGACCAATACGGATAGTAGTCACTTTCAATACCAGATGGCGCTGATAAAAGTGCTCCTAAAAAGGTGTTTTCTGATGTTTTAAAATGCTGGGTTAGCGAAAAAAAGGTATTGTAAGCCTTTTTTTGATCAATGTGCCAATGCTCTTTTGGTTTGTACTTACGTAAAAAACTTTTAATTTTTTTTGATACAATTAAGCCTCCAAAGCTGAGCACAATATCTGGCTGAAGTAACGAAAAGAGTTGGTCTTTGTGCCCCGATTTTTCTATGGGTGCTATTAAACTATCGATACTTGGAAAAAAATTTGGATGGTGTATGTTTGACGTTGTTTCGGTCAACACAATCACAGAATCATCCTGTGCCAGAAGCTCCAAATATTTTTGATCGACCTGACCTGGGTAATCCACACCAACCAAAACTAATTTTCGTTTGGCTTTATTCCAAAGCGAAACATAGGTAGAAATATCCTTTAATTCTTTGGGTTTTGTTGCTAAAATTGACTGATCTTCAAGTTGGTATTTTGCTTCGGTTACATTGTACAAAGGCTCTTCGAAGGGTACATTAATATGGATAGGTTCACTATTGCCTAGCGCTTGAGTAAAGGCTTCCTGTAGGCTTGCACTATTGTAGCTTACAATAGCTGCCTGCTGTTCTTCAAGACTCTGTTTTTCTGAAATAAATTCTTTTGCTTGATCCTTGATGGTCGCGGTGGCATGAGTCACATCGAGTTTTAGGTTTGCCGAATACCTAATATGTCGATCAAAAACATGGTCTTGCCGAATGGTTTGTCCGTCACCAATATCAATTTTATAGGGTGGCCTATCGGCTGAAATAACCACCAGTGGAATATCACTATAAAAAGCTTCTGAAACTGCAGGATAATAGTTGAGTAATGCACTACCGGAAGTGCACAAAACAGCCACGGGCTGGCGTTGCTGTTGCGCCATACCTAAGGCAAAAAAAGCTGCAGCCCGCTCATCAACTATACTGTAGCAATTAAAATAGGCATCCTCTGTAAATGAAATGGTTAGCGGCGCATTTCTAGAACCTGGAGAAATAATAATATCTTTTATACCGTACTTTTTACAATAATGCGCTACAATTTGAGCTGAGGGAATCGTAGAATATTTCACGTAATTTTTCTTTTTTTACTAACTAAAATTATTAAAAACTTGAAGCATGGTTTCGCTTTTTGCTTTGGTTTCTTCCCATTCCTTTTCTGGGATTGATGCGGCAGTTATTCCCCCACCTATATAAATTGATGCCGTTTGATTTTTTATTTTCATACAACGTAAATTTACATACAAAGAGCTGGTATTCTTGATGGTTTTATAGGCTTGATTTTCTTTGTTGCGTTTATTGCTATCCCGATAGCTGACTTTTTTAAAATTTAATTCACCTAAAAAGCCTGTATAATATTCTCGATTATAATTTTCATGACTCCTTATAAAATTCTTTGAGGCTGCTCTTGGCATTCCACAAACAGCCGGTGTAGGGTGCAAAGCTGCCAAGACGGACTGCACAGAATTATTTTTTAAAAGCCCAGAAACTGAAGTTCGCAAATGCCATAAATTACCTGCTCTGACCGAGGTAGTTTCTGAAATTTCTACTTTTAAAACTTCAAGACTCAAAGCGTCAGCAATATAAGTAGTGACCAATTCTTGTTCCTCCAACTCTTTTTTACCCCAAATAGGATTTTCTAATCCAGTATATTTTTGAGTACCCGCCAGCGACATAGTCTTGAGCAGTTTATTCGATGTTTTCAATAATAATTCTGGCGTGGCCCCTAACCAGAGTCCAACTTTAGGATGGTAAAACAAGTAGCAAAAAGCTTGGCTATACCGCTTTAATAAATTGGTATACAAGGTAAATACTGATGCATCAAAGGCAATATCTAAACGCCTAGAAATCACTACTTTTTTAAATTTATTTTCTTCGATAGCCCTTAATCCCTTTTCTATAAGCCCAATATGAAACTCTTTCTGCTCATCATTTAAAGAATTTTCGTTGAAGGTATTCATTTCATTGGAATCCATAGCTTCGAACTCCGCTTCTACAGTTTCATCTATCTGAATTAAAATAGTTTTGTCTTCTGAATTGAAAGGGGCAAAAACAAAACCCTTCTCGGTGTAATCCTGCACATAATGCAACACATCATCAGTTTGAAATATTCCCTTGACGGTTTGTGCTGATGGTTTACGATAGAGTACAAAAGGTTTTGCACTAGCGTAGTGTTTTTCGGCTTTCGAAATCAAATCGCTAAACATATTATTTTTTTGCTAAGGCGATAGTCGTTAATTTACAAACGGAGATTAAGTTGTCATTGGCATCGGTAATTTTAATATCCCAAAGCTGCGTTGTACGGCCTTTGTGGATAATTGTAGCTTTCGCAAAAACAAAACCTTCACGAATACTTTTGACATGATTTGCTGAAATTTCTATTCCTCGAATATTTACCTCTTGCGCGTTTAAAAATATAAATGATGCCGCACTCCCTACGCTTTCAGCCAATGCTACCATGGCTCCCCCGTGCAATACCCCATCTGGCTGATACACCTTTCGACTAACGGGCATTTTACCCACTAAAAAATTTTCACCTACATCTACATAGCTAATATCTAAAGTTTCCATAAGGGTACCCTTGCACGTTTCGTTACAAATCTTTAGAATTTTTTCTTTAAAATCGTTCATGTAAATCTTTTATGTAAAATTAAGGATTTCGAATGCAACAAAAGGCATATAATACCATTGAAATTAAATATTCTTCTTAAATTACAGTGTTAGAAAAAAAATTGATGCAGACATTGGAGAAAAAAGTAAGCTATACCCATACAAACACCTACGAAACTTTAAACACCCTTGGCGAAAACACCAAAAATATATGGCTAGTTTTTCATGGCATTGGCTACTTAGGCAGGTATTTCTTAAAGTATTTTAAAGACCTAAATACAGAAGAAAATTATATTATTGCTCCACAAGCACCCTCAAAATATTACTTAAATGACAAATATGTTCATGTGGGCGCTAGTTGGTTGACCAAAGAAAACACCACCTTAGAGCTTGAAAATGTAAACAACTATTTAGACGCTGTTTATAAGGCTGAAAACCTTCCTGAGCATTGCAATCTTATTTTATTCGGATTTTCGCAAGGAGTATCGATTGTTACTCGTTGGTTGGCTCACAAAAAACTAGCGTGTGGGCAACTTATTTTATACGCCGGAGGTATTCCAAATGAATTAAAAGCGAGCGATTTTGCTTTTTTAGAAACCACTAATAGTAGTGTTAAAGTTATTATTGGCCATCACGATGAATATATAAATGAGGAGCGGTTGAACCTAGAAATGCAAAAAATAAAACTCCTGTTCAAGGATAGGGCTGAAATTATGATGTTTGATGGCAAACACGAAGTAAAAAAAGAAATTATTAATTCGTTGGTTTAGCATGAAAAAATTGTGGCCAAGGTTTTTCTATACCACTATGGTAGTCCTATGCACTACTCTGACGATTTTTCGTAATAGCTAATCTTTCGAGTAATGTAGGTGTTATCAGGTGTTACAATTTGCTTTACCCAGTTGCCCTTACCACCATTATCGTACTGATAAATATATTTTTTTACAAGTTCTACTTTGCCTTTTTTTGTTTTTAATTCGGTAAGCATACCTAAGTCGTTGTAGGTATACCTACTTACTTCTTCTGGAACAAAAGTGTTGAGCTTGAGATCATAGACAAATTTTTGTTCAGAAATTAAATTGGCTTTTTCATTGAAAACTTGTTCGGTAGCGGTATTTAATTTCCCTTCAAAATACTGTTTGGTGAGGACTATCTTTTGTTTTGGATTGATTTTGCGGTTTGAGGTGCGTATTGTTTTTTGAAGTTCCCCATCTAGGGTATAGCTAATGGTGGTTTCTCCTTGAACTTCTTCATAGCTTACTTTTGTATTCTCGATACCTTTGCCATCATTTCTGTAAATCTGAATAAGCTTGTCATTTACATCATAAGAATATTCATATTGATCTAAAAATTCATTGGCATAGGATATAATTTTCTCTGTGATTTTTTTACCGTTTGGGATACTATCGACACTATAAATATTGGCTATCGACGTCTGCTTGTCAAAAGTACCATCCCGGTAAATCTCAACTCGTTTTTCACGTATAGCTTCATTTTCGTATTTATAATACGTAATGTCATAATCATTTTCATTATAACGTGTTACTAATTTTGTCAAGATACCATTTTGATTAAAACTAAATTCTTCTTTTCCATAATCTTTGATTACAAAGCAGGTTTTCACAGGTCCCGATAAGTCAAAATCTGCCAATGTAAAAATCTTAGCTTTTTGACCGAATGAAAAATAGCTCATGAGTACTACTAAAAAACAGAATAAATACCTTGACATCCTATACAATAACAACGTTAACATAGCGCAAATTTAGTCGTTATTTACTAGTCTTACAATTTTTTAAAGGGATTGTATTTCTTTTCAAAATATACTCATCTTTACTCTTGTTTGAACTCCACAGCTGAAATTTTAATCGCTATTTTTTAGAATTTAAGAACCTTGGAGCTTTCGTTTTGACTTCAAAAAATTATAGGGGTAGTAGCTGTAGGACAACATCTTTGAATTCGAAAAACAAGCAATTAGCGGGTTGATACTTTAAATTATTGAAAATCTCGTAATTTTACTCAATAAGATCATATGTATGAAAAATACCATTTCACAAAGAGTTGCCGATTTTTTAAAAAATTACCCCCCTTTTAATGGTTTAAACACGAGCGACTTAGAACAACTCTCTGAGCAAGTGAGCATTATATATAAAGAAAAAGGAAGTGTTATTTTTACAGAAAAAGAAGAAGGACATTCATTTTTTTATTTAGTACATAAAGGGGCTGTTTCCCTGTATAAAAAAACAAGCAATGACATTGTAGACATTTGTGATGAAGGTGATATTTTTGGATTAAGACCGCTAATGGCTAATGAAAATTACGAATTAGAAGCAAGGGCACATGAAGAAAGTATTATTTATGCCATTCCCATTGCTCTGTTTAAACCGCTAGCTTTAGAAAATAAAGTTGTTGGTAATTTTTTAATAGAAAGCTTCGCTTCCAACACTAGAAATCCCTATTCTAAAATTCATCGAGGTAAATTATATAGCGAAGTTAGTCTTGATGTACCCAAAGAAGGAAACGAAATACCCCTAACAGATTTACAGTCGGTTCAGTACTCAAAAAATATTGTGAGCTGTTCGCCTGCTGCCACCATTAAACAGGTAGCAGAAACAATGACTTTAAAAAATATTGGTGCCATCTTGGTTCTTGTAGACAAACTGCCCATTGGCATAATTACGGACAAGGATTTAAGGAACAAAATTGGAACAGGTATGTTCCCAATTACCGCTGAAGCGTCTAAAATAATGACTTCCCCCGTTATTACATATCCAAAATCATTGACCATCACACAAGCCCAAATGGCCATGATGAAAAGTGGCATTAGTCACTTATGCCTCACCAAAGACGGCACTGTGAATTCAAAAGTTGTTGGCATTGTATCAAAACACGATATTATGGTATCCTTGGGTAACAACCCTGCAGTTTTGATCAAAGCCATAAAGAGAGTTAAAAAAATAAAGCATTTAAAGCCTATACGACATAGTATTATGGGTTTGCTCAATGGGTATTTAGAAGGAAATATTCCCATGACTATTATCTCTAAAATAATAGCGGAACTTAATGATGCATGCATGAAGCAAGTGGTGCAACTATCCTTAGAAAAAATGACAACGCCACCTCCTGTAAAATTTGCTTGGCTCGCACTAGGAAGTCAAGGTAGAAGCGAACAAATGCTGCATACCGATCAAGATAATGCCTTGATATTCGAAGATGTGAATGAAGAGGCATTACCAAAAACAACCAGCTATTTTTTAAAATTATCTAAATTGGTCACCAAGGGGTTTCATGATATGGGCTATGAATATTGCCCTGCGGATATGATGGCGTCTAACCCAAAATGGTGTTTAAGTTTAAACGAATGGAAAAAAACGACTTCCCATTGGATTATTAATCCTGGAATGGATGAAGTGTTACTGTCCTCGATCTTCTTTGATTACAATGTGGTCTACGGTGAGCCAAAATTGGCCAACGAGTTATCAGAACATATTTTTTATAGCGTAAAAAAGTATCCTATTTTCTTTCTTCATTTAGCCAAAGGAGCCTTACAAAATCCATCACCTACTGGATTTTTTAGACAGTTTTTGGTAGAGCAAGATGGCGATCATAAGGATGAGTTTGATGTTAAAAGTAGAGCATTAAGACCATTAACTGATGCCGCAAGAGTACTTGTATTATCACATCATATTAAAGCCATAAATAATACTTCAGAGCGATTTGAAAAACTGGCGGAGTTAGAACCTAATAATAAAGAAATTTACTTAGCCTGTTCCTATGCCTCGAAGGCCTTGTTAAAATTTAGAACAAAACAAGGCATCCGAAATAATAGTTCTGGACGCTTTATCGATTTAAATTCGTTATCTAAAGAAGAAAAAATGAAGTTAAAACGCACCTTTAAAATCATTAAAGATATTCAAGAACTAGTGAGCCATAGGTTTCAGTTAAAATCCATGTAATGTTTAAATTTTTCAAAAACAACAGCCCCAACGTACCCGATTTTTGGATCGTTTATGCCAACGCGTTTAAAACTTCGATACCTGAAGATATTGATAGCAACACTTTTATTGTTTTAGATACTGAAACAACGGGTTTTGATTATACCGAAGATCGAATGCTTAGCATTGGTGCGGTAACCGTATACCAACAAACTATTGCCGTTAACAAGGGGTTTGAAATTTACATTAAGCAAGAAGTTTATGGAAAAGAAGCGGCGAAAATTCATGGAATTTTAAAACATGGTACCATTCCCAAAGTTTCAGAGTTAGACGCGTTAAAAATGTTATTGAGTTATATCGGCAACAAAACGATTATAGCACACCATGCCATTTTTGATATTAATATGATTAACAATGCTTTAGCAAGACATCATTTACCAGCGCTAAAAAATAAGTATGCAGATACTTCACAACTCTACAAGAAAACCTTGTTGAAGTCTAATTTAATCACAAAAAAAGAACACTACTCATTAGATGAATTGGCTGATAAATTCAATATTTCAAAAAAAGATAGGCATACAGCCATGGGTGACGCCTATATAACAGCTATTTTATTTTTAAAAATACGCTCTAAATTAAAAGAGAAAAAAATTCATAAGCTAAAAAACCTTTTAGCCTAATCTCTATACAGCTTTTCCTATCCAAAAAGAAACACTACTGCCTGCTTTTTTGAGTACAAAACCTATTTTACCGATAAACTGTACAAAAAATAGGTTGAAATGCAGTTATTTCATATAATTTTATTATTTTCACTTCCGATAATTTGAAAATAATGATGACAAAATCGCAAAAAATTAAAAGCTTCTTATATTTTCTTTGTCTTATTGTGTCGGCATTACTCTATTTAGCAACCACAACGGACGAAAAAGAGCATCCTATAGAAAAAAACACGATATCCGCAGAAGACCATATCCAAAAGGGAGGCTTATCGAATACAACAAGTACAGCCTATTAACGAATTAGCTCATGTGATCTTTTAAATAGGCTAAAACATTATTTTCAATTCTTTTTTGAATATTGGTTAGTTCGGCTTTTTTAAAATTTTCGCCAAGGATTTTTTCATAGAGCTCAATATACCTTTCAGAAACGGTTTCGATATATTCATCGGTCATTTCTGGTACTTTTTGTCCTTTTAAGCCTTGAAAACCATTCGCTATAAGCCACTGCCGAACAAACTCCTTAGATAATTGTTTTTGTGACTCCCCATTTTTTTGACGCTCCTCATACCCATCTGCATAAAAATATCGTGAAGAATCTGGCGTATGAATTTCATCAATCAAAACAATCCTACCTTCTTTTGTTTTTCCAAATTCGTACTTGGTATCTACCAAGATTAACCCCCTTTTGGCGGCAATTTCGGTACCTCGTTGAAATAAAGCTCTTGTATATTTTTCTAAAACTAAGTAGTCTTTTTCCGAAACAATATTTCTTTTAAGAATATCTTCTCTTGAAATATCTTCATCATGATCTCCCATTTCGGCCTTCGTAGCAGGAGTAATAATTGGTTCTGGAAATTTATCATTTTCTTTCATTCCGTTGGGCATAGCAACGCCGCACAACACTCTTTTTCCCAATGTATATTCTCGTGCCGCATGCCCTGACATATAGCCTCGAATCACCATTTCTACTTTAAAGGGCTCGCAGGCATGACCAATAGCTACATTGGGATCAGGACTTGCCAATAACCAGTTCGGAACAATATCAGAGGTATCTGCCATCATTTTTGTCGCGATCTGATTTAGAATTTGTCCTTTATACGGGATCCCTTTGGGCATAACCACGTCAAAAGCTGAAAGTCTGTCTGTAGCAATCATCACCATTAAATCATTCTCTAGCCGATATACTTCACGAACTTTACCTTTATACACATCTACTTGTCCTGGAAATTTAAAATGGCTTGCTATAATGGTATTTTTCATTTTATTGGGTTTAGGGTTTTGGATTCTGGATCTTGAATTTTAAGCTTTTAAAAGATGAAAATAAAATTGATACATTCTTTGATTGATTCTTTGATTGATTCATTGTTATATTAAAAAATAATCTTCAAATCAACACATCATCGAATTTTCAAATTAAAAACATTGTTGCATTTTTAACTAAAACTAGCCTTGATGCTCTATTCCTTTATAGGCTTCAATGACCTTCTTCACTAACTTGTGACGTATGACATCTTTATCATCTAAATAAATAATACCAATACCCTCGATACTTTGTAATACCAATAGCGCCTCTTTTAAACCAGAAACTGTTCTACGGGGTAAATCTATTTGCCCTGGATCACCCGTAATTAAAAACTGGGCATTTTTTCCCATTCTTGTTAAGAACATTTTCATTTGAGCATGGGTGGTATTTTGACCTTCATCTAAAATCACAAAAGCATGATCCAAAGTTCTTCCTCTCATAAATGCTAAGGGAGCAATTTGGATGGTGCCATTTTCTATGTAAAGTGCTAATTTCTCAGGAGAAATCATGTCTCGTAGGGCATCGTAAAGGGGCTGCATATAAGGATCTAACTTTTCTTTTAAATCGCCTGGCAAAAAACCTAGATTTTCTCCAGCTTCTACCGCCGGTCGTGTCAAAATAATACGTTTTACCCTTTTTTCTTTTAAGGCCTGAACGGCTAAAGCTACGCCGGTGTAGGTTTTCCCAGTACCAGCAGGACCAATGGCAAAAACCATATCGTTCTTACGAACGGAGTCTACTAATTTACGCTGGTTGACTGTTTGCGCCTTGATTAAGCGACCTCCCATGCCATGCACTAAGACCTCTCCACTACTTTCAGAAGATGATAAGTCGTCTTTTTCGCTACTCATAAGTAAGCGTTCAATACTATTTTCGTCGAGTTTATTGTATTTTTGGTAGTGTGTGGTGAGCATTTTAAACTTTTTGTCGAACTCATCAAGAAGGCCCTCATCTCCATAAACTCTAATTTTACTTCCACGGGCAACAATTTTAAGTTTAGGAAAGTATTTTTTTATCAAATCTATATGCTCATTCTGTTGTCCAAAAAAATCTCTTGGACTAATTTCCGTTAGTTCTATTACAAGTTCGTTCAAAGAATATCAAGTTTAATTAGTATCGTATAAATATAATTTTAGTTGCCTTATTTTTTATGTAATTTTGTTCAACAAATTTAACTAAAAATAGCTTTATCTAGCTGCTGTTTTAGTTTTTTTATAGATAAACGACTAGCATTCCTCTTTGATGGCAATTATTACACTAACTACAGATTTTGGGTATAAAGATCATTTTGTAGGCGCTATAAAAGGTGCTATTTACTCAGAATTGCCCGATGCTAAAATTGTCGACATCTCCAATGAAATAAGTCCGTTTAACATTCCTGAATGTGCTTATATTATTAAAAACTCGTACAAAAACTTCCCCAAAGGTAGTATCCATATCATCGGCGTTGATGCAGAACCCACCCCTGAAAATGAGCATCTAATTTTGTTTTTAGACGATCATTATTTTATTACTGCAAATAATGGCGCAACCTCCCTGCTCACCTCCGAAATGAAGGCAGACAAGGTTTACAAGATAAACATTCCCATGCCCAAAGAATGCTCATTTCCTGTTCTAGACGTATTTGTGAAAGCAGCTTGCCATTTAGCTCGAGGCGGCACCTTAGACGTTGTAGGCAAACCTTTTGATGCGTTAAAAGATATCCGAGAATTTGCGCCGCGTATTGTTGAAGAAGGCAACGGCATTGTTGGTAGCGTTATTTACATTGACAATTTTGGCAATGTAATTACGAATATTCCACGTCATATTTTTGAGGCCTATAGAAAAGGACGAGATTTTGTCTTGCACGTACGCAATAAAAAAATTACAAAAATTCATCACAGGTATAGTGATATTATAAATTTTGACATCGATAAAGACAAACGAAAAGGTCCAGGAGATTTGTTAGCTTTATTTAATTCGTCAGATTATATCGAGTTGGCCATCTACAAAAGTGATTTGAATACCGTTGGCGGAGCAGCCACTTTAATTGGTTTGGATTATCGTGATACCATTACCATCGATTTTGGAATTAAAAATTAAAAAATTAGGTGGAATTTAAAATTCTTTAGTTTTGATACCCTGGACTTTTCATTTTTATCCTTCTCTGAAAAGGTTTGGTATAGGTATTCATAAGCTGTCGTTCAAAGCTGATGTTATTTCTTTTACTACTCTCCCTTGTGCAGTTTTAAACCTAAAGTTGAGCACTAAACTTAATCCGAATACCTACAATTACGCTTGTTCTCTACTTGCAGACAAACTCTTTTTTTAAAAGTGAGGCCAGGGTTTATTTATAAACAACTCAAAAAAAGACGGCATAAAAAATAAAAACCATAAAACATGTTTTAGTGAAGAAAAGATTGGTTTTAAAGGTATTAAAAGGTATTAATGGCTATATTTTACTGCTTATTGGTCAGCTCTTTCGCGTTTTCAACTGTTAATAAGTTTGTTTCATTAAAAACAACATTTAAAATATCTTTGTACTCATGGCGTACAGTAAGTGTTTAGGGTTATTTTTACATAACATTCCCTTAAAATTATTTATTTTTGAGCTCCATAATTTAAGAGAAAATAAAACATATAAAGAATGAAATTTATAGTATCTAGTACCTATTTACTAAAACAACTACAAGTTTTAGGTGGTGTTATTAATAATAGTAACACATTACCTATCCTAGATAATTTTCTGTTTGATTTAAAAGAAAATCAACTTATTGTATCGGCATCAGATTTAGAAACAACGATGAGCAGCGTTTTGACGGTTGATTCTGATAGCGAAGGCTTAATAGCCGTACCTGCAAAGCTTTTGTTAGAAATACTTAAAACATTTCCAGAGCAGCCATTAACTTTTGTGATGGAAGACAATAATACCATCGAAATTAGCTCGAACCACGGTAAATATGCCTTGGCTTATGCCGATGGTGCAGAATTTCCAAAAACGGTAGAACTTTCAAATCCTAGTGCTACAACGATCATTGGAGATATTTTAGCAACGGCTATCAATAAAACAATCTTTGCTGCCGGTAATGATGATTTAAGACCCGTCATGAGTGGTATCTTTTTTCAGTTTTCACCAGAAAACCTAACTTTTGTTGCTACTGATGCGCATAAGTTGGTAAAATATCAAAGAACTGATATTACGGCTTCAGAAGTGGCCGAATTTATAATGCCTAAAAAGCCTTTAAACTTGTTAAAAGGTATCTTAGCGGGGAGTGAATCTGACGTAACCATAGAGTACAATGAAAGCAATGCAAAATTTAGTTTTGAAAATACAGAACTAATTTGTCGTTTAATTGACGGTAAATATCCTAATTACGAAGCGGTTATTCCTAAAGAGAATCCAAATGTACTTTCTATTTCTAGAAATCAGTTTTTGAGTTCCGTTCGCCGAGTTTCTATCTTTTCGAATAAAACAACACATCAAATACGTTTAAAAATAGCTGGGGCCGAATTAAATATATCAGCTGAAGACTTAGACTATAGCAATAAAGCAGAAGAACGCTTAACTTGTTCGTACCAAGGAGATGATATGCAAATAGGGTTTAACTCAAGGTTCTTAACAGAAATGTTGGCCAATCTAAACTGTGATGATGTTTCTTTAGAAATGAGTTTACCGAACAGGGCAGGTATTTTAACTCCTGTAGATGGTTTAGACGAAGGCGAGCTAGTGACTATGTTGGTGATGCCTGTAATGCTTAATAGTTAAAACAACCAACCTAATGAATACTCAAAAGCCCCAATTTCGAATTCGAAATTGGGGCTTTTAAATGCTGTCCTGTTAACAATACTCTTACAAGAATTTTATACTCATGGGGTAGTACGGCTGCTCATCGTTGCTAACTCTTACGGCATTGACAATTGGAAATACAAAGGTTAACAAACCTAAAATTACAAAACCAAGTAGGCCTAAACCAAATAACAATATCATAGGAATACAAAGAATGAAGTAGATAAACATACTTATTCTAAAATTCAAAATAGCTTTTCCATTTGTATCCATATTTAAAACGCTATCTCTTTGGGTTAGCCAAAGAATTAAAGGAACTATAAAACCGCCAATTCCCGTAACAAAATCTAATAATTGACTTAAATGGGTTAGCACTAGTAACTGTTTGTTTTCTCTTTGCATGATTTTATCTTTTAGATTGATGATGAAACACTACCTATAAGACGAAGTTCTTAGCAAATTGTTACACTAAGACCCAATTCTTTATTGCTTCCGCTTTAATTTGTCTAATTTCTCGATAGTTTTGTTCATTGCGGAACGCTCTTTAGAAATTTTATCATTTAATTTTGAAATATCAACAGGAGAAAGTTTTCCTTTTGCCTTTCCTCTAATAATTTTATCCTCATAATTAATTATTTTGGACTTACTTTTTTCAATACTCTTTTCTGCCTTAGCAATACTTTTTTGCAATTTTTCAGCCTTTTCAGCCTCTTTCTCAAGCTTTTTTGCTTTTTTCTCGGCCTTTTTAGCTTCTTTTTCTGCCTTTTTAAGTTCTTTTTCTGCTTCTTTAGCCTCTTTCTCCGCTGTTTTAATTCGTAGTAAAATGGCAGCATCTTCAGCCGCTTTAGCCATGGCGACAGAATCTTTAGGGGTTTCTGTTTTCTCTTGTGCGTAATTTGTGCTTATTGTTAAAAAAATAAGCATGCTGGTAAAAACTAGTTGTTTCATGATTCCAAATTAAGTGTTTAAAAAATTTAGTGTTTTCTCTGAAGTCGTTTCAACATTTCGATGAGCTCAAAAGTTGATTGCCTTCGGAATTTTTAATAAAAAATGTTGTTTACTCGAACCTACAGCATATCACTAGTCGAAACTAGGACAGGTTCCGTATGGGTTTTCGGGTGAAGAAAATATAGCTATTTTTTCAAAAATTACAAGGTGTTTTAGTACTACAAAGATACAAAATTGACACTAATAAATGACTAGAAATAGTGGCTTAAAGTTTCAAGGCTAATCGAAGCAGTCCTCCACGCAATTTGCTATTTTTGCAAATAAATATTCTTAGCTATGTTTTCAAACGAATCGATTATCGCATTAGCGACTCCTTCAGGAGCTGGCGCCATTGCTGTTATCCGAATTTCAGGAAAAGATGCGATTAGCATTGCTTCAAATCATTTTGTTTCTAAGAAAGGCAAAGAATTGGCAAAACAAAAAAGTCATACGATCTTATTGGGTCATGTTGTGGATGACCAACGCGTCTTAGATGAAGTATTGGTCTCTATTTTTAAAGGACCTAATTCCTATACCGGCGAAAATATTGTCGAAATTTCTTGCCATGGGTCTTCCTATATTCAACAAGAAATTATACAACTATTTTTAAGAAATGGGTGCCGAACTGCTGATGCTGGAGAATTTACGCTGCGTGCTTTTTTAAACGGCAAAATCGATTTAAGTCAGGCAGAAGCTGTTGCCGATGTAATTGCATCGGACAATGCGGCTAGCCACCAAATTGCTATTCAGCAAATGCGAGGCGGTTTTAGCAATGAAATTAAAGAATTAAGAGCTGAATTAATGAATTTTGCCTCTTTAATCGAGTTGGAGTTAGATTTTGCTGAGGAAGATGTAGAGTTTGCCAACAGAGACCAGTTTACGCAATTATTAAAAAGAATTGAACAGGTATTAAAAAGATTGATTGATTCTTTTGCTGTTGGCAATGTCATTAAAAACGGCATTCCTGTGGCCATCGTAGGCGAACCCAATGTGGGAAAATCTACCTTGTTGAATTCTCTTTTAAACGAAGATCGCGCTATCGTTTCTGATATTGCAGGTACAACCCGTGATACTATTGAAGATGAAATAGCCATAAACGGCATAGGTTTTAGGTTTATTGACACCGCTGGGATTCGTGAAACTACCGATGTGGTTGAAGGTATCGGCATTAAAAAAACTTTTGAAAAAATAAAGCAAGCTCAAGTGGTGCTATACCTCGTAGACGGGTCGCTAATTACTGATGAAAAGGAGCTAAATGCATTAAAAGTTGAAGTCGAAAAAATCAAAAATCAGTTTCCCTTAAAGTCTATTTTAATGCTGATCAATAAGGCCGATAAAATTACCGAATCGTCGACAGCGTTTATCAGCAAAGAACTCAGTGCAGTTTCAGCACAGTTAAAGTTTATTTTTATCTCTGCAAAAACTGGTCTTGGTGTTGAAACGCTAAAAGATGAATTACTCAGTTTAATTAATACCGGGGCCTTACGCAATAACGAAACAATTGTAACGAATTCTAGACATTACAACTCGCTCTTAAAGGCCTTAGAAGAAATTCAGAAAGTACAAGCAGGAATGGATGCTGGTTTTTCTGGTGACTTATTAGCCATTGACATTCGCCAAGCTTTATTCCACTTTGGTGAGATCACAGGGGAAATAACAAGCGATGATTTGCTGGGAAATATATTTGCCAATTTTTGTATCGGAAAGTAAGCTACTTCGAAAACAATTTTGATGCTAACCACAAGTACCCCATGGCCGTGATAAAAATTAAAAAGAACCAAAATGGATTGATGGGAGCCCAAAATTGCACTGTTTTTTGTTTTTTAGTTGTGCCGTCGAAATGTCGTTGATTCGCTTCTAAAGTTTGGAAGGCTCTTAACGATTTCCAGTTCAAAGTATCCATAACATAATAATCGTAGGTGGACAACGAATCGTTTTTTAAATACAGCTGCTGCCACCCAAGAGTTCTGGGGAAGCTGGTGCCGTACCAATTATTGACCAGATCCATATCTTGTCGCAGTGGAATTTGTGTCTGATCCGTATTTAAGACTTCTGGGTTTAAAACTGTAGTTCTTATTTTAAAATCAAAGGGTTCGTCCTGAAAAGCAAATTTTGAACTTTGGAGCCATTCTGTTGTTGCCATATTTCGTTTTGCTAAACGGGTAACTACCTCAGCCCAAAACTGTTCATAAACCTCTTTATGACCCTTAAGCAGCAACTCATAAGTATTTTGCAATACCGTTGTGCCTACCCGACCATTTACCCTTCTTTGGTAAGCTGTTAAAGTTTGGTCCTTATCCTGATGTATTTGCTCTAAACCAAACTCGGGTTTAAAATTATAGGGAAACTTATCTACCAGTACTTCCGGAGCAAAGCCAAGACTAGTTTTTAAGCTTTCAGCCGTCACAAATGAAAAGTCTGATCTTTCTGGAGTAGCATTAAAAAAAGATACTGAAGGTTGAATAAACAAACCAAGTCCATTATTTTTTAGGCTATTATCAAGTGCTGAACGATCCGTTCTAGATAGCCCTAGATAAGACTCAAAGTCAATAAAAAGCAAATCAAACCTTTCTAGTTGTTTTTCCGTGAAATTATAAAATGCTTGTTGTGCTGTATTAAAGTATTCATATTTAAACTTGTTTTTAGTCAGTTGAGTGCGGATCGTTACTTGGTGCCCTACTTCTGCTAAATAGTTTTTTAGGTATTTTGTCTCAAAAGTGGGAAAGTTGTTGATCATCAAAATTTTTAAGGACTGCCGCTCTTGTATGTGCAATGGCAATGGCTCACTTGAGAGTATCGTTGAAAGTGAATCTTTCTCTACCAGGGCATACTTAAACTTTCCAACGACATTAGGGTGCATCGTTAATTTAAAATTTTCTTCCACTAGACCGCCTAATCGTATAGAATCTATACCCGTCCCTCTAGGGCTTGAAAGCACTAGGCGATTTCCTTTTTTTCCTTCGGAATAGCTTCCTTGCACAGTTACATCGTCACCAACAAATGCAGCACTAGGGTAGTTTAATTTTGTGATGCCCTTAGGGTAATACCCCCTAATGATTTTAACCGGACGCTTTTCTAATTGCCAAAAATCAAAAGCTGCTAATCCCTTGCCTAAAATATAGAAGGAACCGACCGAATCTTTAGCATTGCCGATAGATTGATTTATGGAATAGGGAACGATTTTTAAATTTTTATGATTTTTTTTAAGACTGTCTAATTGATATTGATTAAAATCTGGAGTAAGTAATACCCCAATAGTGGAAGAAGCATTTTTCTGAATCGTTGGCTTTAAAGCCAGCATAATTAAGGAAACCACTGCTAATAACCCCACAAAAGAATGCAGATAAAATCGGGCTTTGAAAACATGCGACCACTCTTTCCAAACGAATAATAACCATAGTAGTATTCCACCAATAATTACCGGCCAAAAATGGACTTGATGTATAAAACTAATGTGATCAATCATTTAATTCCAATTCTTTAAGCAGCAATTCGTTTAGGGCACTTGGGGTTGCCGTTGTTTTTCTTGGTCTTGGTTTCGTTTTAGGGATAGCTGCTATTAAGCCCTGTTGCAGTTTTTTTAAGGGTACAATTAATACTTCACTACGCTCAGAGGCATTTTTTAACAGTTGTAAGGTGTTCAGATATTTTCCTGGTTCTTGAATCGCCAATACGGCGAGTTCGTTTCCTGCTTTTACCAACAAATCTCTATCTTCTGTGGTAAGGGTCGAAGTTTTGCTGATTAAAATTTCGAGGCGCTCTACAGCTTTTTTTATAAAAGGAAAGGCTTCAGGTTCAGCGATATCTTCTAATTTACTATAATTAACAACCTCATCTAAAGTTCCAGACAAGCGCTTGTCTTCTTTGATTGGTGGAGGGTCAAAACCAATGCGGTGAACATATATGCGTGCGCTATTTTTGATCTCCTGGATAAGTTTCAATGCCCGATATTGATACGGCAATGATTTTTTTGGCGTATACAAACGCAAATAAAGTTCAGCATTCCACATTTCGTCCATAGCCTGACGAAGCATACTTTTTAATGATGCTGTAAACAATGTTGATTCTTCAGGATCATCATGATTATGAAGGTAACTTTCCAGAGGGTCTGCTTCTTTTTCCCCTTCCGCTTCTTTATGATCGTGATCTACAAGATTATGTTCGTTATCACCATCATGATCATGCGTATAGTCTTTCAATAGATCAGAATTTGTAGCCTTACCCTCATTTATAGTTTCTTCTGGGGCTTCATCAGCAGCAACAACCTCATCGCCCATGAACTCCCCATATTTTATTCTTAGGGCTTTTTGGTCATAACCGAGTTCGTTACTGGTAAAATTGAACTTCTCTTTGGTGATTCTGTTTTGATCAGCTATCAACTTTTCTGTATCAATGATTAACTGTCGCTGGCTTCGAAAATAAGCAGGCATTAAATCGGCTCCCATGGTTCCTTCTACGGCAAATTGGTTGGTCACAGTGTCTTTTATGACCGCAAAGTAGGTTTCACTTCTTGATGTATTCGCTTTTGGGCTTTTCGTATCTATAGCTACCACATAAAAGTATAATTCATCACCTGCCTCCATGCTCATTTGGTCCAAATCTATTTTTTTGGATAGCACTTGTTTTTTCGTTCCTGGTGATAATTTAGTGTCAAAAGTCAGGCGTTCTTCCCTAAATTTTACAGATTCTCCTTCACCCTTAGTGACCGTGGCAATAATATAACTATCTTCTAGCCCATAATCATCGGAAAGTTCTACCTTAAAAGTAAGCACTTTGGCTTGTGAATAATTAAAGGAGCTAAACTGTTGTAATCCTTGAATTTCTATGAATGGTTTTTCGTCTTTTAGCACTTCCATCGCATATAGATCAGATATATAGGTTGCCCCATCTATGGCCTTAAATTTAAAATTGTAAAACCCTGTTTCGGTATAGCTTAGTTGTTTTGAATATGTGCTACCCTGCTTGGATAAAGGGTAATTGTTCTCTAAGATTTCTATAGAAGCCTCTTGTATGTTGGTATCAAATTGAAGCTCCCAAACAAGTCTTGAACCTTCTAGGGCCTTGATGTTCATATTTGACGTTACCGTGTTTCCTAGTTTTGTATAGGATGGGTGATAAATGGTTAATTTTTGAGATTGTAAAGCGGGCGCTGTTGCTTTTACCATAGCGCTATCTAAGGCTTGAAAGGTGATAGCCTGTTGGTTTTCATTGTTATTTGTCGTGGGTTCAAATAATTTATGTAGAGAAAATTGGTAAGACACAAGGGAAAGAAATCCAAATACCAACAATACCCTAAAGGCCATTTTTACATCCACTAAGGGTTTTATTTTTTTTATATTTTCATTGACCACCTCGCTAATTTTATACCGCTGAAGCCTGGCCATCGTTGACAGCTCTTCTATAGGCATTAACAACAACCCTGTACTGTATTCTACGCCATTAAATTTTTGATCTATATAACTACTTACTTTTTCTAATGTCAGGCGCCAAGGTTTTTTAACTAGGATAAGGGCGGCAGCAAATCCTAGGAAAAGAAACAAACTAAGACTAAAGTCTGATTTTAAAATATAGCATAAAAATGCAGGTCCGAGAGCGTATAGCACAATGGAAAGAATTTCCAGTACCTGCCAACGCTTTCTAAAGTGTATTAAGCTACGTTTTCCAGAATCTATCATTGTCTTCTGTATTTTGATACAATTCGTTCAAGACCCATAAGAATTCCCAATACGAGCCATACCCATAGAGAAAGATCATAAATAGCAGCATTTTTTCGAGTACTCTTTTGGTTCAAGGTTACGGTTTGTAATTCTTTTACATCTATAGTTCTTTGGTCATAGGTAGGTACCTTTTCTGACACCCCTTCATGTAAAGAAAGTAATTCCACTAATTTTTCAGGGACATGCTCCCTCAGGATATTCTCGCTATTTAGCCCTTGTGTCAAGAAGAATGTCTTTTGGCTATTTCCGGCAACAATTAATTGGTTGGCCAAAGAATCTGGCCGATATACCAAGCTAGGACCAGGATAGTCTTGAAACTTATTTTTACTAAGCCAAACTAGGGTAGCGTAGGTTTCCAAGGCCAAGGTATCAATTTTTGATACGATTGTTAGTGCTATTGGTATATTTAGGTATTTTTCTACTGCACGATAGGCAGCCTTAATATAACTCAAGTCATGAGACAGGCTATCGTCTGCCAGTACAAGTACTTTCAATGGCTTAGCTACTTGTAGGGCGATCCAATTTCCATGTATTTGAACACTATCCTTGGTGGTATTAAATTTAATGTCCTCCCTATTTTTTGCGATATTAGCTTTGGTATAGACCAAACTTTTACGATCACTGGCTATAGAAAGTAATGCAATACTATCTTCATTTACGATGGCTTCTACGGGAGCCGTTATTTTCTCATCTGTATCCACTACAAGCCAGTTAATACCTTTAGTGCTGGAAGGTCTCATGCCTCGGATACCAGTAAGGAGGCCTTTTGTGAGGACAATGATACTATCCGTTTTAAGATGTTCCATCTCTTGTGCCATTTGCCAATACTTTGGCGTATAAGACTGGGTAGTTTCAACATCGTAGTCTTCAAGCAAAGGAAAGCCGTTGACCATGATACGCAGCGCCTGTGAAGGAAGACTATCCAACAGCGGCTCCATCCCTTTTGCATAGCGTAATTCAGGGTCTATCACATAGGTAAGAGATTCTTTCTTTTCTGTTCTTTTAAAAATAGGCCCTGCAAGGATGAAAACGAACAAAGTAATCATCAGTATTCTTAGCAAAAGTAACCACCACTCATTGGGTCTAATGCTGCTTGTGCGTTTAGGCTCTGATGCGGTAAGCATAGCAATGCTTCCTATTTTAATAGTGACTATTTTTTTTCTATTCCACAAATGAATTGCTATAGGAATAAGAATTCCCATCAAGGCCCATAAATATGTAGGATTAAGAAAACTCATATTATAGTAAACGACTTCGTTGTTTTAAAAAGAGCTGTAAAGCCTCTCCCAAAGGCTCATCTAGCATAAACAGTTGATATCCTATATTATTCGATAACAACATATCTTTGGTCGTGCTCATCATGGTATGAAGCGCGCTCAAATAGCTGCTTTTTGCCTCTTTGGCATCTACTTTTACCTTGGCACCGGTTTCTAAATCTTCAAAAACCACATACCCTTTATAGTTGAATTGAAGTTCTTTTTTACCCATAATTTGCAAAACCACCACTTCGTTTCTTTGGGTTTTTAAACTTTTTATTAAGGCTGTTAGTTCTGTATCATATTCATACATATCCGTGACAAAAAACACTAATTCTTTTTTGCTTTTATCATGAAATTTGTCAAAATTCATGCTATTCGATGGCCAAACCCCATCGCCCTTGATATGAATAAGCTCGTGTAAAAACCGCTTATACTGCTGTTTTTGAACCATGGGCTGAAGACTTGTGATTTTCTTATCATTCAAAGCATAAAGTCCAATAGCATCTCCTTGTTCTTGGGCTAGGTGCGCCAAAGAAGCTACCAAAACTTTGACATACTCTATTTTTGATACGCCATCCTCAGCGTGTTCCATAGATTTACTGGCGTCTACAATAAACTTAACAGAAATATGAGTATCGATTTCAGATTGCTTGATATAATACCTACCAGAACGCGCAAACATCTTCCAATCCAAGAGGCGTAAATCATCACCAGATTCGTAGCCTCTATATTGACTAAACTCTTGACCCACACCTACCCTACGACTCTTATTTAGACCCGCTAGATAGCCATCAACTAGTACCCGTGCAATCAAAGAAAGCCCAGAGATACTATTGATGATATGGGGTTGAAATAATTGCCTATAGTCCTTTTCCACCTCGTGTTATACTTTTGAAGGAACTTCAGTGTTGGTTAATAAGTGTTGTGTTACTTGGTCTGAAGTGATCCCTTCTGCCTCCGCTCTGAAATTAATAATGATGCGATGTCTTAATACCGGAAGTGCCACATTTTTTAAATCATCTAAACTAACCGACAGGCGACCATACTGTAGTGCTCTTGCCTTAGCGGTAAGAATCATGGCCTGCCCAGCACGTGGTCCTGCACCCCAACTCACCCAATCTTTTACATACGCATTGGTGGTGGTTTCGGGTCTGGTTGCACGCACGATACTACTCACGAAGTCTATAAGATCATCACTAATATAAACTTCACGGACCAACTCTTGTAATCGCTGTATTTCTGCCCCGCTAATCACTTTCTTGACCTTCTCTTTTTTCACCCCTGTGGTACTTTTTAAAATACCTTTTTCTTCTGCTGCCGTGGGATATCCTATTTTAATGTAAAATAAAAAACGGTCTTGTTGTGCTTCGGGTAAAGGAAATGTACCTGACTGTTCAATCGGGTTTTGGGTGGCAAGCATAAAAAAAGGCCTTTCTAAGGCATAGGTTTTTCCAGAATAGGTCACCTCAAACTCTTGCATAGCTTCCAATAAGGCAGCCTGTGTTTTAGGTGGGGTTCTGTTAATTTCGTCAGCAAGAATAATATTAGCGAAAATTGGACCCTTGTTAAATTGAAAGAATTTTTTTCCAGTGCTATGATCTTCTTCCAGAATTTCGGTACCAATGATGTCTGAGGGCATAAGATCTGGAGTAAACTGTATGCGCTTAAATTTTAAATCGATGGCCTGCGATAAGGTTTTAATCATCAAAGTTTTAGCCAGACCCGGAACCCCTTCTAGCAAGGCATGACCACCTGCTAAAAAAGTAATCAAAAGCTGCTCTATCGTTTCTTCCTGACCTATAATAATTTTACCAATTTCTTTTTTTACATCGGCAAGTTTCGAGGTCAGCTCTTCTAGTTCATGTTTAATTGCTACTACCTGTTTTTCCATTAAATTTCTCGTTTACGATGTAAGTGCATACATCACTATATTTACCCCAAAACGGGTATTATCTATTTTATACCAACGCTTATTTCTAAAATCATAATCCCACTCACAGCCATAATCTTTATTGCTGTAGAGCACCCCTATTCTACCATTTATTTCAATGGCCTTTAAGTATTCGTGAACCAAATCGTCTCCCCAACCATTTAATTCTTGCGAAGTCGTGGGAGGTCCGTCCTCAAATTCAAAAAAAATGTTATAGATTTCATGATCATTTGAAATTTTTTTCAGAGCATCCTCACCAAAAATATCGTCCATTTGGCGTTCAAACGATTTTGCGAAAAGTCCGTCGATGTCATGGTTACAATCATCGACAAATACAAACCCACCATTATTAATGTATTTTTTAAAATTCTCTTTTTCTTTTTTGGTAAACTGTACTAGTTTATGACCAGAAAGGTAACAAAAGGGACATTTAAAAATATCATCACTAGCGAGTGAAATTATATTTTCTTTGGTATCCACAGCAAGGGTAGTATACTCTACAAGTGAATTGAGTAAATTAGATGGCATACGTTGATCTACGTCCCAATCTCCAGATTCATACTGTAATCTTGTAAAAAAAAAAGCGTTTCCCACTACATATTCAAAATTTAAATCCGAATTCTACGCTGAGCATTTTTTGTGCTCCTCTGCAGAATAGCATAAGAAAAGGTTGTTTTGAATGTCTCAAAACAACCTAAACTTATAAAATTATAAGGTACTAAACAGCATCAGACAAACTGGTAAAAGTGAAATCTCTAATTTTCATATAGGGAATCAAATTACCTTCAACACGAACTTGTTTTCCAAGTGTTTCTAAATTGTTTAACATGATGATGGGACTTTCATTAAATCTAAAATTCTTAACAGGATATTTAATGGCTCCATTCTCAATATAAAAAGTTCCATCACGTGTCAATCCAGTATAGAGAAGCGTTTGAGGATCAACAGATCGAATGTACCATAAGCGGGTTACTAAAATTCCCTTTTTGGTGCTTTTGATAAGTTCTTCCAAAGAAGCATCTCCACCCCCCATAATAAAATTACTAGGATAAGGAACTGGCTCAACACCCTTTTTTTCTGCCCAAAAACGGCTGTAAGCGAGATTCTGCACCACGCCATTTTTAATCCACTCTGTTTTCTTTAAGGGCTGACCTTCTCCGTTCCAAGTAGACACTGGAACTTCTGGATGCAAGGGGTCTGACCAAAGGTTTACCCGTTCATCAACTATTTTAACACCCAATTTAGTACCGCCATCTTTCGACATAAAGCTACGTCCTTCATCGGCTTGTCGAGCATCCACGGATCGCCCTAAGCCACTTAATAAGCCTAAGCCTGCTGATGGCTCTAAAATCACCGTATATTTTCCAGGCTCGATAGCTCTTGCTTCCCGTGACATCACTGATTTTGATATCGCTACACTAGAAGCTTCAGCAGCATCAAACTTAGTCACATCATTGAAGTCTCTGGTGACCCATCCGGATCCAGTACCATCATTAGTACGCATGGTTACTGTGAAGTCTATATTTGTCGACTTATTGTAGGCAAAAAGTCCTTTTGAATTGAGGATGGCTGAAAATCCTGCCGCATCGTCTAAAAAACCCGCAGCTGTAACGTCATTTGCTAAAGCGGGTTCAATACTACTATTGGCTACATTGGCCCTGTAATCAGGGGTAATATTAGCGGTAGCTTCCACATAATTAATTGCCTTATCATAAACCTGAGGCCCTAAAGGCTCCATAAACTCAGGGTTTTCCGGTGAAAGTTTAGCCAATTCCTCGGCTCTAGCTACCACCCTTTGTAAAGATGCGTCATCAAATTCATCGATACTTGCAGTCCCTGATTTTTTTCCAAAATTAGCCTGAACAACCAGGTTTTGATTGGAGCGATACCCTGATGTGGAAACGGAATTTCTGGCATACCGTATATTACCACTTTCACTGCCTTGTAAATTTATTTCGCAACCATCAGCTTTGGAAAAGCTCAAAGCTTTTTCCATGATTTTTTTTGCTTCTTCTTCTGTATATATTGCCATTGTAATGAATATTATAGTGAAACTAAGATTAAACGGTTCTACCTGTATTAATGACGTTGATGTTGTTAAACCTTGTAGTTGAACTACCATGAGAAACAGCACTCACTTGTGAAGGCTGACCTTTTCCGTCAAAGAACGAACCGAACATACGATAATCGTCCTGATCACAAATTTTAGCACAAGAATTCCAAAATTCTTGCGTATTTGATTGATAGGCTACATCATTCAACATGCCAACAATTTTTCCGTTTTTTATTTCGTAGAATACTGTACCTCCAAATTGGAAATTATACCGTTGTTGATCAATGGAGTAAGACCCACGCCCAGCGATATAAATTCCCTTCTCAACATCTTTAATCATTTCACTCACCGAATAAGGATCTTTTCCTGCTTCTAATGAAATATTTGGCATTCTCTGGAACTGTACATCGTTCCAACTTTGCGCATAGCAACAACCATGAGATTCATTCTGATCAATCATTTTTACTTGATCGCGAATGGCTTGGTAATTCACCAATACTCCATTTCGTATAATATCCCATTTTTTGCACTGTACCCCTTCATCGTCATAACCTACTGCTCCTAGGGACCCCACTTGGGTTTTGTCTGCTACAATATTGACGAGATCACTTCCATATTTAAAGTCGCCAGATTTCCATTTGTCTATAGTGGCAAAACTCGTACCCGCATAGTTGGCTTCATAGCCCAATACACGATCCAATTCTGTTGGGTGACCTACAGATTCGTGAATGGTAAGTCCTAAATGATTTGGTTCTAATACCAAATCGTATTTACCCGGATCAACCGATTTTGCCGAAAGCATTTCTTTTGCTTGCTGTGCAGCTGCCTTAGCATCTTCTATGATATCATAGCTATTGCGGTATAAGGTTAGTCCTGCTGCCCCAACTAATTTTTCTGATGCCAAACCATCCATATATTCATAACCAAGACCCATCGGGCTACTCATGGCATCTCTTGTCTTAAATTTTCCTTTAGCTTGATCTACTGCGGTTACGCCGAAATTTGGCCAAATTCTGTGCACATCTTGATCAATATAGGAGCCTTCAGTAGAGGCAAAATATTTTTGTTCATTGACCATAAACAAGGCTGAGTTTACAAAATTGGCTCCGTTATTCAGGGCAGCCGCATTTGCTGATAGTAACAGATCTACCTTTTCTGAAACAGGCACCTCTTTAAAGTCTTTTTTAATAGGTGTTTTCCAAGAAACTTCTCCGTAATTAGCAACAGGTGCTAATACCACAGGTTCTTTTTGAAATTTAGAATTTGCCTTGGCAATGGCTACAGCTTGCTGTGTTGCTTTTTTTATCCCATCTTCCGAAACGTTATTGGTGGATGCAAAACCCCAAGTACCATTGGTGATGACTCTAATACCAATACCGAACGATTCTGTATTCACTACATTTTGCACCTTATCTTCACGGGTAAAAACATATTGATTTAAGTATCTTCCAATTCTAGCATCGGCATAGGTAGCTCCTAAAGACTTTGCAGTATTCAAGGCCACATCTGCCATTCTCTTCTTTACAATCGTATCCATACCTGGCTCTAAGAGTGCCTCGGCAAAAATAGTATTGCCCGTCATTAGGTTAGGAACTAAAAGTGCTCCTGCCCCTAGTCCGGACAACTGCACAAAATCTCTTCTTTTCATGTTGTGTTGTTTTTGGTTATTTAAGTCATGCTTACCCTAGGTCTCAAGAAATTTTACTATTACGTAAAACTGTAGGTATACAATAGTACCTAGGGTACAAGGTAAGTAAAAGAATTAATTTTAAAAAATGTGAATTCTTAGAACCAATAAAATACAGCAACTTTAACATTGCTCACCAGATATCGGTATATAATGTACTGACCCTAAAAAGAAAAAAAGGTACAACAGATATATTTGGTCGTCCCATAAGAAGTATTGGATGACAACTACGGATATTATCTTTTTTAGGTAAACGCATTCTTTTCATGAGTGCACAACCCACTAATGTTTTGTTAAGGCCAATGATTAAATTTATAGTTATCTTTAAGACAAAAAAATAGAGGAATGCGTATGGAATTAAATGTATTAGGCACAGCCTTACAAGCCTGTTGTGCCGACCCAGCAACGGGGTATTTTAGAGATGGCTATTGTAGAACCATTTCTCAAGATACGGGTACCCATATTCTTTGCGGGGTAATGACCGATGAATTTTTAAGCTACACTAAAAAAAGAGGTAACGATTTAAGTACAGCTATTCCAGAATGGAATTTCCCTGGGCTCGTGGCGGGCTCAAGATGGTGTTTGTGTATTTCAAGATGGCTTGAAGCGGAAAAGGCAGGTGTGGCACCCCCTATTATTCTGGAAGCTAGCCTTCAAAAAGCCTTGGACTACACTTCACTAGAACTTTTAAAACAATATGAGTATTCGGGTGAATAGCAGAAATACAAGGGCTTTTCAATATAAAACAAGCCCGCTATTGCTTCACACGTGGCTCATAAACCATAGAATTTTAGTCGCCATTGAGCACTCCAAGCTGCCTAGTGTAAGCCTAATTACAAAATACAAATATTAATTCGGATAATTTTGTCTGATTTAAAAACTATTGTATCTTTGTACCTCAATAGACCAAAAATTATGTTTTCAAAAGCTTGTGAATATGGCATCAGGGCCACTATATATATTGCGCATCAATCGCTTGAAGGCAACAGAGTGAGTCTAAAAGAAATTGCAGAAGAAATAGATTCCCCTTCGGCTTTTACGGCTAAAATACTATATCAATTAGCAAAAAATAATATTATCGATTCTGTAAAGGGAGCCTACGGCGGATTTCAAATTGAAAAAAATCAGATTCATAACATTAGCTTAAGTCAGCTTGTTTTTGCGCTTGATGGGGATCGCATTTATACCGGCTGTGGATTAGGGTTAAGCAGATGTAATGCTGACAAGCCCTGCCCTGTTCATCATAAATTTGTACAAATTAGAAATGATCTAAAACAAATGTTAGATGAAACAACACTCTATGAAATGACAACTGGTCTAGAGGTAGGGCTCACTTTTTTAAAACGATAAAAAAAATTAACTACAAATCGGACAATTTTGTCTGATTATAAAATAATAATTTAAAAACAGCATATCATGAAACAAACGTTAGAAAGAACTATTGGCGAAATCGTTGCCAAAGACTACAGAACCGCTGCAGTATTTGGAAAATTCGGAATCGATTTCTGTTGCAATGGCCGAAGAAGCATTGAACAAGCGTGTGCAGAAAAACAACTCAATGCTAGTGCAGTATACGAGGCTTTAGAAGCTATCGAAAATTCGAATACCGAAGATCTTGAAGATTACAAAACATGGGCTTTAGATGTATTAGCTACACATATTGAAAAAACACATCATGCCTATGTGGAAAAAACTATTCCCGTATTGTTACAGTATTTAGAAAAAATAAACAGAGTTCACAGTGCCCGTCATCCAGAATTACAAGAAGTTTTTGAATTATTTACAGGAAGTGCTGGCGAGCTTACCATGCACATGAAAAAAGAAGAGCTAATTTTATTTCCCTATGTTAAGAAAATGGTGGCTTCGAAAAAACACGGTGAAGCATTAAAAACTCCGGCTTTTGGATCGGTTCAGAATCCCATTCAAAGTATGATGCACGAACATGATAATGAAGGTGAGCGTTTTAGAAAAATAGAAGACATCACAAATGGCTATCAACCTCCAAAAGATGCTTGTGCTACCTATCAAGTTGCGTTCTCCTTATTAAAAGAATTTCAAGACGACCTTCATTTACATATACATTTAGAGAATAACATTTTATTTCCTAAAGCAGAACTATTAGAAAAAGAACTTTTAGTGTCTTAAAGCTTAAGTGAAATCTAAATCATCGTCAATTTTGAACTTGTTGCCATACATCATCTGCCCCATTAGTAATAGTGACATACTACAAGTTCAAAATTGAAGATGATTATAAAGCAATTACCCATTTAAATTAATGCCATGAACCTATATCATAATTTATTTACTGAGTTTAAAGGAAAGCAATTAGGCTATTCTGCCATCGCCATTATTGGTCAAAGTTGCTTAGGCTCCATTGCCGCCATGTTAATTTTAAAAAGTACTGCCCCAAAAGTTGCTCTTATTCTAGAACTTTTTTTAGTGACTATTGTATGCATGTCTTTTAATGCTGCGGTCTTGGCGCAATTAAAACCTAAAATTACCTTTAACTTATTACTGATCAGTGTTGCTTTCAGTATCGCCATCATTGCGGCACATATTATCTAAACTATTTAGATTTTTGAACGCTGATCAATAGCAAGCTTACAGCAATTAAAAAACTAGCTGCTGTGAGTGCTTCAAAATAATAGGGAAATAAGGTGAGCTTTTGCCATGCCGCAAAACCTTTGTAAAAAATTAAAATTTCTGTCCCTAAAAATCCGATACTGTACAGGTAGAATGATTTTTTACCTATGCTGAAAATTTTGAAGTAATCGATTAGAAAAAACAGGCTTAAACTCACTACACCTAAAAAAGTGAGGTGCAAATAGCCTATCGTAAAACTCAAATACATAGCGGCTAAATTTGCTATATAAGGAAAAGCCGATGCTATTTGCAGTACTACTTTAAACCCCAATAACAGCGCAACACTATTCAAGATCTTGGTCTGAAATGTTGAAAAAATAGGTTTTAATTTTTCTCTTTTGCTATAGAGCATATATCCCAAAAAAACAAAGGCAATGGCTTGACATATAGCTCCCATTCCGCCTAAAACGTAAAACACTAAAGCTGGATTTGTCCATAAGGTCGATAAGAAAAATGTAGCCATAACTCCAACATTTAACAGCCACACAAAAAACTTAAATTGTTTTTTACTCAAGAAGATCTGATGTTGCTCTAGGATGTACATAAAAAGCCCTACGAGAGTGAGCAACATCCAACCGTTGTATAAAAAATGTAAATAAAAATAAATAGCCATTCGGTACCAAATAGATAAAGGTCCTAAAACGGTCATAATAGCTCCCAAAGCCCAAGGACCAATACTTGAAATGACCAAATAAAGCAAGGCTATTTTTATCACTTTAAAAGAGGCCAATTTTTTATGGTGTTTGGCTGCGTTTTTTATAAAAAACCAGGTAAACCAATACGAGGCAAATAAAAATAGCGTAGAAAAAATGATAGAAAATAGCGCATAGCCTTGAAATGGAAAAGTTAGTAACATTCCTATCAGCGTCACTTGAGTAAAGACAAACAAGGATTTATAGATGTTTGAAATTTGTTGTTTTCTAAAGTAAGCAGCATACAAAAGTGTCGTTATCGCTACATACACCCAACCCAAAAGCGCAATATGCGAATGCGTATGCACAAAAAATTTATAATTTATAGGGATGTCCACAACGACAAACAAGCGCAACACCACACCAAAAAAGGCCGCAATGGTAAAATAAACGAATGCAATAGCTATTTGCTTTTTTAAGGAAAACATACTACTCTTTAGGCATTAAAAATATAGGTTTTTTTTTGATGATCCCTTAGATCTCGAAAATAATTTCGCTTAGGAAATTAATCTATGCGGCTTTAGTTTTAAAACATCAAATTTATGATTGCATCTAGTGCTCAACATCATCTCATGGCTAGTCGCATACATGACCAAACTCAAGAAACCAAGAAGCTAAGACCTCTTTTAAAAATCAGGTTTAAAAGATGCCTTTACCCCGTAAAACTTGATAAATATCATGTTTTAAATGCTTATTTTTTTCAACTTTTACACCAGTAAAAGTGGCACAAAACTTAAAAATATTTTGTGCCTAAAAAAATAACACTTATGACAAGATTACATTCCTTTCATATTCCTGTTATGGGAATAGGATTCACCATTGATTCTCCTTTAAAAGTCTCACAATACGGTATAGATTCTGTTATTTCATTAGTTGATGATATTTTAATTGAAAAATTACGGAAAATGTACTGTGATACCTTTGAAAAACCCTATGCCGAAATTACAGATAAGGTAGAAGATTTTAGGGCTAAGAGAATCACATCATACCTCAATTTAATTCAAGAATTGGCTGAAAAAAAGTTTGAAGATTTAAAAAACTTTACGTTTCAATCTACGAGCGAGGTTAAAAAATATTTTGCAATGCTTCCTGAATCTTCGCATCTAAAAAAAGAATTTAAAAAATTTATTCAGGATGGTTTTACCTTAGATGATCTAAAACTCTGGATCGATGAAAACCTAAAAATGGGAAGTATTGATGTGAATATCATGACGAAAGTGGACAAGGACAACTACTTAAAAAAAGAAAAATTAGCTACTGAATTTAATGATGCTCACGCTGCCCTTCGGGGGTATGCCCATAGTAATTTAAGTTCTTCTGTAATACTTTCTGCGGGCATGAACCCCAGATTGTACAGCTATATGGAGCAGTTTGATGACTTTTACCCTGATGAAAACGGCTATATCAAAAAGAAAATTGTTTTAAAAGTTAGTGATTATCGTTCGGCATTAATTCAAGGGAAGTTTTTGGCGAAAAAGGGACTTTGGGTTTCCGAATATCGCATAGAATCTGGGTTAAACTGTGGAGGTCATGCCTTTGCGACAGATGGCTTTTTAATGGGCCCTATTTTAGAAGAGTTTAAAGAACAAAAAGAAAATTTAATTCGCGATGTATATCAGCTTGTCACTGCTGCACTTACCGCTAAAAACAAAAAGATTCCCACGACCACATTAACTTTAAAACTAACCGCACAGGGCGGGGTTGGGACTAGCGAGGAGCATGAGTTTCTCTTGCAGCATTATGGCATGGATGCTGTAGGTTGGGGAACGCCTTTTTTGTTAGTGCCTGAGGCGACCACCGTAGATCAAAAAACCCTAAATAGTTTAGTAGCTGCACAAGAAAAAGATTTGTATTTGAGTAACATTTCTCCCTTAGGAATTCCATTTCACAGCTTAAAAGGAAATACAAAAGATGAAGAGAAGGCTAAAAATATTGCCAAAGGTAGACCAGGGAGTGCTTGCCCTAAAAAGTTTGTGGCCTTGAATAAAGAGTTTTTAGAAAGCGGTATTTGTACCGCATCTCGGCAATACCAACACTTAAAAATTAAGGAATTAGAAGATCAAAATTACCCCTCAAAAAAACATGATTATTTATGGAACAAAATCACGGAAAAATCATGTACCTGTGTCGGACTAGGTACTTCTGCCCTACTCGCCTATGGTTTAGACACCAAAACTGAAGGTAAAGGAGTCTCTATTTGTCCCGGACCTAATATGGCCTATTTTAACAAAATTCTTAGTTTATCAGAAATGGTTTCACATATCTATGGAGAGACTAACATAATGACTAGAACAGATCGACCACATATGTTCATCAAAGAGTTACAGATGTACCTAGACTATATCAGTGAGTTAATCGTAGCGCACAATATGACGCCTACAGACAAGCAATCAAAGTATATTGAAAAATTTGCAGCGAACTTAAAGGAAGGGATTGCCTACTATCAAAATTTGATGGCGCAAGGAACGACCTACTTTCAAAGTAGTAAAACGATAATTTTAGACCAATTAAAACAAGGTATGCTAAGCATTGATCGCGAACTAGCCACGATAACACCTGTTGAAGTGGCCTAATTAAGATATCATCTTTTAAAACGGCGGAGAAAAAAATGCTTTTCTTCGCCGTTTTTGATGAGGTCAAGCCCTGATGCCTTTAGAAATACTATTTAGCTTAAAATTCTAAGGTTTTCATTAGGCATTACTCTTTTCCCACAAGGTATTAGCAAGGCTTAACCACTGATAATCCAGAATACTTCAGAACAACTTTGATTCGTGTGGAGCCAACAAAAATGATGCAATCAAGGCTTTACCACCCTAGTTATAGGTACTAAAAAAGCTCCTCTTTTTTTCAATAAAGAGGAGCTAGTCGTGTTTTATTTTCCCAGCTGCTAAATAGGTATAGCAGCCAATCTAAGCCTATTTAATTTCCTTAAAAATCTTTCCTTTTTGCTTTAAATGATAAAAACCAAATTGGAATTAGTGTCCATAAGCTTAACACAGATATCGATAGGATTACCCCGATATTGGTTCCGAAAAATTGCTTAAAAACAGCTCCTGTGTACCCTAAAAGCGCAGAAATATCAAGTTTTAATAAAATAAGGGTTCGGGATAAATCAATCGGATTAAATAAAATAGCGCCAAGCGAAAAGCTGTCTAAGGGGTATTCTTCAAAAACAATCAAAGACATTAAAAAGATACCGTCATAAATTACCGCTAAAAACAACCAAAGCAGTACGGCATACCCAAATCCTTTAATTTTATTTTCGTTGGATATTGCAATGATAAACGCTAAGGCCGTAAAAATAAGCGTCAAAAATGCACCCGTGACCAGTAATAATGAGAAATCAAAAATAGCATCACTTCTAAATAGGCCATACAATACAAACGGAATACCCAAGCCAAGGACCAAACTAAGACTTAAAGAACCTGCAACCCCAAAATACTGTCCTAAAAAAATCGAAGATCGCTTTATGGGTTGGGCCAATAACAGCTCTGTAAACTCTTTAGAGTTATAGTAAAACATCACCCCAAATATGGTTCCAATCAAGGGAACCAAAACAATAATAATATTCATTAAGGTGATGACCGCTTTAGATACATCGTTATTTAAAAATAACAAGACGAAACCTAAGAGTAAATAAAACAGAAAGTATACGTAGCTCCAACGGCTGCGCATTAAATCGTAAAAACTATATTTTAATATTTTAAACATGGCTTGGAGTGTTTGCTATGGTGGCTATGGCGTGTTCAAAGTCAGATTGTTTGGTTTTCGCTAACAATTGAGGAACACTGCCTTTAAAGTAAATTTTTCCTTCTAATAAATACACAATCTCGTCGGCAATTTCAGCTACGAACTGCATAATATGTGAGGTTAACAAAATAGTTTTTCCTCGTTTCTTTTCGGTCTGAATTAAAGCTTTTAAACGAATTACGGCAAGAGGATCTAAACCATTAGTAGGCTCATCTAAAATAATAATAGGACTATCGAACATAAACGCCAATACAATATTTACTTTTTGTTTGGTACCCCCAGAAAGATTGGCTAGTTTTTTATCTAAAAAAGGAGTTAAGCCAAAAGTTTCGATCAAAATTGCCTCTGAACTAGGTTTTTGGCGTAAATCTTTAATCATGGTGATCAACTCTTTGACCTTCAAATTTCCAGGAAATTCAGCAATCTGTGGTAAATACTCTATTTCTTGACGGTATTTCCAGTTATTTTTAATAGACTTTCCTAACACAGAAATTGTTCCTTTATTGGGGAGTACCATTCCTAAAACGGCTTTTATAAGTGTTGTTTTACCCGACCCGTTAGGACCTAAAACAGCAAATATACCTCCACCTTCGATATGCAAATCCAGGCCTTCTAAGACTTTATTTTTACCGAATTTTTTGTATAAATTTTGTACTTGAATCATTTTATTTTTTTCATTAATGGGTTTGAATCCATAAGGTTGTCAGGGGTAAAAACAGGCGATACTTTTTCTGAAAAATCTATTATATCCATAAATAAACTGCGCAATAATACGATCGTCTCAGGAGTTCTATTGACAATATAAGAGAATAGTTTTACGGGTCGGTACGGAATATCGCCAATTCCGTTTTTATCTAAATCATAACCCGTATAATCACTCCAGTAGTTTTGATCAAAAACATTGTCATTTAAGTTGCTGTTGTACGATATATCAAAGGAGTTATGCATAAAATTATTGTTGGTAAATTTATTTTCATAGCAGGCTCCTAATACTTTTACCGCCCAGCCATTTTTAACGAACGAATTGTTTTTATACCTAATTCTGTTAGAGCCTTCAATGTTTATTCCGATGGTATTTTCCTCAAAGGTATTTCCCATAATCTCGGCGTCGTTAATTTCTTTTAACAGCATTCCAAAAGAAGCTGTTCCCCAGTTGTATTTAAACGTATTGTTTTCCATTCGAATACGTTTTGAAAACATCACTGCTACGCCAGCACCATTGTTTTCAAAAGTATTATGGGTATACACATCATCATTTGAAAACATAAAATGCAAACCATACCTCAGGTTATTTGTGCTTTTATTATTGTGAATGGTAATGTGATCCGAAAACTCTAAATAAATACCATCTCGAGTTCCTTGAACAATATTTCGGCTGACATCTACATTTTTAGAGTACCACAATTGAATTCCGTTACCAGAATTGTATTCATCTTTAGCCTCGCCAATAATTTTATTGTGGTACACTTTTCCGTTGTTTGATTTTTCTAAATAAATACCAAAAAAAAGCTTTTCTAAAACTATATTTTGAATCACAAAGTGCTCACTTTTTACCACGCGAATTGCCGCATAATCAGAAGTATAACTTGTTCCTACATTGATGATGAAGAGTCCGTCTAGGGTAACATAATCAGAGGCTATTCTGATAATTTCACCTTGCTTTTCGCCATCAATTATGGGATAATTTTCACCCAATAAGGTTAGTGGCTTATCTATGAGAATATTAAACTCTTTGTAGGTGCCTTTTTTGATTAAAAGCGTATCAAAATCTGCTGCTAGTGCAATACCGGTTTTAATAGAAGTAACCTCGCAGGTTTCACAAATAGGAATGGTTTTACCATGGGAAATCAGACCTATACTTAAAAAGAGAAACGTAAGTAGTTGTTTTATATATACCATTATCTAATGATCAAAAATTTTGAATCTTCGGTAGCTTCTACCCAATGTGCCACTTCTTTAGGAAAACTAAAATGTTCTTGAGTGCTTAACTCAAAATCTTTTTTATTGATATGGAATACAATGCAGCCTTGCAGCACCACCAATTCAGCATCGGTAGCTGAGGTATGTTTTGGAAAAACCGCTCCCTTTTCTAAACTAATACTAAGTATTTCGATGTGGTCTGTTTTTACCAGTTTTTGCACCTGTAAGGCATTAAAACTTTGGTCTTTTATTCTGGTATCTATAGTGTACATAGCTTTTATATATGTTGAATTTTTTACTAAGAAAATGTAAGGGAAAAAGTTAAAGAGCAAATAGTCGAAGATGATTTCAATTCAGAACCTAGCCTAAAACCGTATTTTCTTTTTTTTCCCTTATACTACTCATTTTTCTTTGTTTTTTATTCCATTAGGGGGTTCTAATTTTCCCTGTAATATTTTTTAATTGAATTTTATAAACAATGGGCATTCGCTCTTGACTCATTCGAAACATAAAATCATTAATAAACTTAGGACTTTTTGCCTGAATTTTGCTAATGGTATCTTGCACGCCTTCCACAAATTTCTGAAGGTATATTTTAGCCTCAAAAGCTACTAGTTCCTCAAACTCTCCAAATAACAAAACAGATTGCCATTCTTTAATGCTTTTTATGTCATCTACCTGAAAAGATACCCTTTTGTTTTTTCGCATAGCATCTACCTTATTCCCTTCTGAGGAATAACACAAAATACAATCCTCATCAGTATCATAGTAATAGGTGGTCGGAAGAATAAAAGGGCTGTTATCAGCAATAAAACCTAAACGACCCATAAAATTGCTTTCTAAAAGCATTAAGCAATCACTTTTCTCTAATTCGTGTATTGGATTTTCCATGCCTACTCCTTACTATTTTTCATCTTTTTTATCAAACTTCATGTGAAGCCCTTCCCAAGTAAACAGCTCACCTTGCTTATCTTTTTGTACCTTTTCAGCTAGATCTTTATTTTCAAAGGCACTTAAGTAGGCACCCATAGGGCTCGGTAAATTTTGACTAATCAAATAGCTGGCATTGGTCGCATCAATTAGTTCTCCTGGATTTTCATAATCGGTCACTAAAAACAGTGCAACAGAATTATTATCAATGGTCTTTAATTCATTGAGCATACATTCTGCGGCATCAAACTTAAAACTCTTTCCTTTTTTCGTTACATATTGTGCTGCATATTGTTGGTCAACAATGGTCATGCTACAAAAATGACACCCATCTGAACCGTAAGCAATGGGCTCAGGACTTATGCTGCACGAAGTGCATACCAAAGCAATAACGAAAAAGAAATACGTAAATTTTTTCATAGCTATTTTTTTTGCAAAATGATAAAAATAAAAACTTTAGACAGTTTTTGTAGTACTACTTTTTTTACCCATCATAAAGGCAACAAAAGTTAAGGCCATACCCATAAACATCAGATAAGCACCGGCTCTTGGCCAAGAATCCACATCAAAATTCAACATCTTTGCTTTGCCAATTAGTGGTGGTTTGTAACTCATGGGTGAACCATCAGGATTTGCCAATTTCATGATGGCATGTGGGTCTAAATTGGTGCCATAATCGGTCATCCAGGCATTAAAATCATACATTCCTAGAATACCTAAAACAGACATTAAAATGAGCCATCCTAAGAACCATTTATGATTAACTTTGCCAATAAAGCCTAAAAAACCTATCAATACCCCTAAGAAAACCATGCCTCCGATGACTTTAGGAAAAGTACTAAATTCCCACATTTCATCGGGCTTAGGAAGTGTCTTCATTCCTATATAGTGGTTTAGTCCGTCTATATTTTGAATATCGAACTCATTAAACCCCTGGATACCATCTATATAAATATTCATCCCTAAAGGCTCAGGATATTGCGGTGCTCCTAGCATAATATTCCATAAAGGAAAGAAATACAATCCAAGAAGAAGCAAAGAACCAACCATCATTACTAAACTCGCTTTTTTCATAACTTGATACTTTATATTACATTTTGATTTAATGGTGGAGGTTGTTTTGTGGTGGTATAAAAAAAGCGGGCAGGTTATATAACGTACCCGCTTTTTAAGTTTAAAAAAGAAATTCTAAAAGAAGATTATTCTCCCAATGTCCAAGTGAGTTCTAGGTTAGAGTCTGCTGGAGATACTCGAACATACCCCTGCATTTCTTGGTGCAAGGCAGAACAGAAATCGGTACAATAAAATGGCCAAACCCCAACTTTTTTAGGTTCCCAAACAGAAGTTTTTGTTTGTCCTGGCATAATTAAAAGTTCTGAAGTATTTTGACCTATCATTGCAAATCCGTGTGGTACATCAAAATCTTGTTCGTGGTTGGTGATATGGAAATATACCTTATCTCCTACTTTTACCCCTTCAATATTATCTGGGGTAAAGTGGCTACGAATCATCGACATGTAAATGTGCACTTCATTACCTTTACGCTCTACTCTTGTTTGATCAGGAGATAGCGCGGCATATGGGTGTTTGTTTTCTTCTAAACGATAGAACTTTTTAGATTTGGGGGCTAAAATTGAGGCTGGTATTCCGGCCGCATAATGTGGTTCTCCATGCGTTGGGAAATCGTAAATAAGCTCCATTTTTTCTCCTGTAATATCATATAATTGGGCAGAGTGCTCTAATTCTGGTCCTGTTGGCAAATACCTGTCTTTGGTAATTTTATTCATAGCAACGACATACTTACCAAATGGTTTTCTAGAGTTTCCTCCAGGAATCATTAGGTGACCTACAGAGTAAAAGGTTGGTTTTCTATCGATAACTTCCCAAGTACCTAATTTCCATTTTACTACTTCTGAAGAAATAAAGAAGGTAGTATATGCATTTCCTTTACCATCAAACTCGGTATGTAAGGGGCCTAAACCACCACTTTTTACAACACCAGCTAAAATATCTTCGAACTTTAAAATTGGAATGCCATAAGCTTCACCATCGAACTTTTTACCTTCAATAGCCGCAATCATCTTATCAAAAGAGTGTATGGTTAGATCCGCAGAAAGTTTACCGTTACCAATAATATATTGACCTGTAGGATCTACATCACAACCGTGAGGCGATTTTGGGGTGGGTAAAAAGTAAACCGCACCTGGAACTTTTAAAGGATCTACTGTCAAGACTTCTTTTTTCATCGTAGTATTAGCTGTATGTGTAGCCTCATCATATACGTTATGCGCATAATTAGCTGGCATCATAGTACCACCGCCATTATTCACATATTCTTCAATTTTTTTCCAGTTTACCGCTGCAATAAAATCTTTATCGTTTTGAGACGCGTTAACTTCTAATAATGAATTCGCTTCTTCTGTATTGTAGGTAGTAAAGAAAAACCATCCGTGAGACTTATCACGACCTGGGTGCGATAAATCATAGTTGAAACCTGGCATCATTAACTGAAATTTAATATCCATATGGCCATGTTCTGGATCTACACTAATAAATGAAAGCGCTCCTTTAAAGTTACTTTTATATTCATTGATTGGCATATCACGCTGAGGAACTGGCACTGAAAAACGAGTTCCTGCTACTACATACTCCGTATTCTCTGTAATAAAAGAAGAACTATGATTTCCTGCACTATTCGGTATTTCAATAATTTCTTCTGTTTCAAAGGTAGCTAAGCTAATTCTCGCGATTCTGGGTGTATTATTTCCATTGATAAAAATCCAACGGCCATCCAGTTCACCTTCTGTCTGAGAAATATCAGGGTGGTGAGCATCATCCCAAGGCACAAAGCCAAAAGAGGTTTCTAACATAGGCTTCGTTTCTTCAGAATAGCCATACCCAGAGGTTGGAAATTGAGAAAAAACAGGAATCTCTTTAAACATACGACCTGATGGCAAACCGTATACGGTAAGGTTACCACTATACCCCCCTGACATAAAGGCGTAAAATTCATCTTGCTCGCCTGGTGCAACATACACCTTTTCGGCATTACTAGAATTAAGCGCACCGTTTGATGAGCTCTTTCCATTTTGATTACCGCAGCTAAACAGCAATGCTGAGCCTACTAGTGCTACTAAATAATGTTTATAATTTTTCATTTTATTGATTTTTGTTGTTGACTTTTAATTTGATTTATTTTTATTCTTCTGATGGTGGTAAGATTACCTTATCCACAACATGTACTATTCCATTACCCGCTTTAACACTGGCTAAAATTTTGGCGCCACCTACATAAACATCGTCACCTTTTACTTCAACTGTGGTATTTTGATCGTTGGCTTGCCCGAGTTTTTTAAACTTTTTCAAAAACTCTTTGTCATAATTACCCGCCGTAACATGGTGTTTTAAAATGTTAGCTAAGGCCGCTTTATTTTCTGGTTTTAATAAATTTTCTACTGTACCTTCTGGTAGCGCTGCAAATGCTTCATTGGTTGGCGCAAAAACCATTAAGGGTCCTGCGTTCACTAGTGCATTTTCTAAACTAGCGGCTTGTACAGCAGCCACCAAAGTGGAGTGATCAGGAGAACCTATGGCAATTTGCAACACATTAGGTGTTGAACCATCATCTTCAATAAAAGCCTGCCCTTTTTTCTCTGTATTTGGAGCCACCTCGGTGTTCGAAGTGTCGCTGCTCGTTTCACTCTTATTTCCCTCTTTACAGGAACTTAACAGTACTAAGGTGCAGCATGTGGCAAATAATAATTTAAGGTTGATTGTTTTCATTATTTCTATTATTTATGTTCAATTAATACTCGTTTTTAGGTACTAGGTTTTGGGTTTTGGATAAAAGATTAAAAAACTAAGTCTAATTAAAAAGCTTTAAGTTTCGAGGTATGCTTTTACTTCAGGGCTATTCACTTTATTGTTTATGCGCAACTCTTTTCTCTCTATTCTTTTCTCTCTATTCTTTGTTCTACCCTCTGCCTACTATAGCGTTCTGTAGTATTCCAAAATAGCTCGTGTTTGTTCCACAGTTAAGTTTTGGTTAGCCATGGCTGCACCGTTAAATTCAATCAACAAATCTTTCGCACATTGATCTTCTTCGGTCATAAGTTTAGGATCTAAAATCATGTTCATAATCCATTCTGGACTTCTACGTTCTAGAATTCCCTTTGGAGAAGGACCAATAAAACGTTTGTCTATTTTGTGACACGCCGTACAGTTCGATTTAAAAATAGCCTCTCCTGCTGCTGCCATCTCCATATTTATTTCAGCATCTAAAGTGATGTTTTTAATCTGACCCACCCCCTTCTCTTCCAAAGTAATTCGCTGTGAAGCAGGAATGTCGTTAGTTGCTGCTGGAGCTTCTGCTGTTTTTTCTGCGGCTTTAGTTCTACCCACAGTAAAACCTTCTTTTTTTTCTTCTTTTCCGCCACAACTCATAAGAAGAACGGAAAATACTAATGCTAGACTTTTAAAAACTATTTTCATCTTTCGGTATATATTAAAATTAATACCACAAAACTACGGGTACATTTCAGTAAAAAACATGATAAAAATCATAAAAAAGATAAAAAAGTCTTTTAATCTTTATATCAAAATAAAAGAGCTGAGTTTCCTTATCTTTACCACACTTAAAAAAATATATAATGCTATCTAATTCTTCAAAATATGCGCTTACAGCAGTACTGTATTTGGCAGTTAATGCTTCTTATGAACATAAAATACAAGCAAAAGATATTAGTGAACCCACAGCAATTCCTAAAGCGTATTTAGCTAAAATATTACAAGAATTATCAAAACATCAAATTGTTAGCTCTGTTAAAGGTCCTAATGGTGGCTTTTACTTAAGTGAAGAAAATAGAACTGTTCACTTAATAAAAATAGTAGATTTAATTGACGGCAAGGATCGATTGACCTCTTGTGTTTTAAGTTTAAAAGACTGCAATGCAAATCATCCATGCCCTTTACATGATATGGTAGGCACTGCTAAAACACGATTTTTTATTAAAATGAATACCACGACTATTAACGATTTAGTGTCTAACATTAAGGAAGGTAAATCGTTCTTGCCCTTGTAGCATGTTTTATAGATATACCCAAAAAAAAAAGGCTATCTCATTTACCAGATAGCCTCTTTACATGTACCGCTACTTTACATCAAATGCTGATTGAACTTCATTACCTGCGGCCAGGTAGTTGCATCAACTTACAAAACATGACTTAGATAAGCTTAGCGCTACTCCGAGAATTCGGACTAGATCTTGTAGCTGTTCATGAACCAAAAGCAACATCCAAAGGGCTACCCTCCTTCAGCTCTAAGTATTTAGACTCTTTAAAATTCAATTTCAAAAAACAAGCTACTGCTCTCGTTGGTATCTGTTATGTCTTCTCCTTTCAGCAGGTCGCCAGTGGCGTTTTCTAGTTTAAGATTTAGCTTCCAATAGCCTGTCATCGTCAAGGAAAGTTTACCGCTATACATCCTAGCATTGGCTTTATAGCTCAGGTCTTCATTATTTGGAGAACTATGATTCCCCATGCTCGGCATACGTGGATCAAGGTTTATCTTGTAATTTTCTACCGCTGGAAAACTCATCATTGTTTCCATTTTAAACAGCATCGCTGAAAAATCGTTCACTTTTACCTCTGGATTAAAAGGCATCATGGCTAAAATATACCTTGCATTATCCGTTCCCATAAATGTATTTATTGTTTTTTTGCCATCTGGCGGACTCTGTACTTCAATACGCTCTGTGACAGTAAAACTTTCATTCTCTATCGTGTAGTCTAGTTTTAAATCCCAATATTCATCCGCATTCCCCGGCATTTGAAAAACTATATAGCCCTTAGCTATATTGGCATCCGAGGTCGTTACGATCTCAGATTTAGGGCAAGAATGCTCCTTACTGGTCATATGCATTACGGGGCTCCACGATAGTTGTACATTAGGGATATAGGCATCCGTTGCATCCTCTTTAATCCTAATAAAGAGTTCATTGTACCCAATAGTAAACTGTTGCTGCGCGGCATATATTTCTATACTGTGATCGTTGGCTTTAAAAGTTTGTACTTTAGTTAAATCGGCTAATGGATCCAAAAGCACCTCAGAATCATCAGACTCACATGAAGCAGCCGTAAAAAATACTAAAGCTAAAGCGGATATTATTTGTATTGTTTTCATTATTTTATTTTTATTATTATTTCTAATTATTTGTTGCTAATTGTTTACTATTTATTGTTTCATTGAATAGTATAAGACACTGTCATAAATACATTACGACCCATTCGGGGGATATTTTTCCAATCGGTATACGTCGAATAGTTTTGGTCAAATATATTCTCCACCCCTGCTTTCACGTATACCGCATCATTTTGCAATGAAAAGCTTTTCCCGAAGGAGGCTGAAAAAACGGTATAGGCTGCTGTTTTATCTTCACCATAGGCCGGATTAAAATTCACCTGGTCTGCTGCTCCTCGCATGGTCAGGGCTCCAGAAAATGTTCCTTTGCTGTATTGTAAGCCTGAACTGTAGGTCAACGGACTCATAAAAGGCAAATTACCCCCATTCTGATCTTGACCTCGGTGATACGAAACTAAGCCTGTTAATGCTAGTTCTGGCAACACCTTATACCGCCCATCAAGGCTTAGATTGTACAAATTTGCATAGTCTAGATTTTCGTAAATTTTAACCCCGTCTGCTCCTATCGTCATTACACTTAAATTAGGACGTACTACACCGATGATATAATCTACCGTATGAAAATAATTAGCTTCTAGGTTTATACTTAGCTTTTTAAAAGGAACGGATACTTTAAAATTTCCTTCCATGGCTTTTTCGTTTCTTAAATTGGGATCGCCAATATAGTCATGGTTGTCAAAACTATTAAAAAGATAAAAACCAAAACCTTCCGACACGGATGGCGCGCGATCTCCATACGATAATCCTGCTGTAACACTCGTTTCTTTAAATTGGGTGCTGTACAAACTAGAAATACTTTTCAGAAATCGGTTTTGGCGCTGCGTTATTTCAGGATAAAATATGCGTAAACTATTTAAACCAAAATCATCCGCCACATGAAAGCCTTGATACGCTAAACGCGTCCCTATTTTTAGAGAACTATTTTTTAGTTTAATCACATCTTCCCCGTAAAAAGCAGTATTTAAGGTACGTACATCGGGCCAAGTCAGCATAAACATTTCACGCTCACCAGGGTTGTTGGGATACATGGTCATTTCGGCTAAAGAGCGGTTATAAAAACCATCTACCTTGAATAAAAAACTATGTTTTTCTAGGTCCAATTTGGTTTGAGAGTAATAGCCATAGGTATCACTCCAACCCGGCATATCCATTCTAATGGGCACATCAGGCCGTTTGCTATCGTCCATGATATGGGTAATGCTATTGGCGTATAGTTTAGACTCCCAATCGGTAAAATTCCCCATAAACTGTGCCTGTTGCCAAGTAACTGAACCAATAAAAGCCCGCGCCAATGACACATCCATCGGTAAGGCAGGATAGCCTACATCTTTGGCTTCATCAAAAATAAAAGTGGCTAAAAGCTTTTTATCATCACCAAATGTATAGCCTGCATTGGTCGAAATATTATACTTTTCATACTGCGAAAAATTTACTTCTTCGCCACCACCGGCCACATAGTTTTCGGCATCACGGTAAATAAAATCGGTATCCACATAAAACTGATCGTTAGAATAATTAAGTTCGCCACCGATAATCTTTGCTTGATTGTTTCCTTCAAAACCAGACTCAAAAGCACCGATCCAACCAATCGGCTTAAAATTGCTTTTCTCTAAACGCATATCGATGGCGCCACCAATAGTGCTGCCATGCTGAGCGCCTTGCTGCCCACCGGCAACCTGAACGTCTGATAGGTTAGATACATCAACATAAGACGTTATCGGATCCATCTTATCGGTACAGGCACCAAAAATCCGCATCCCGTCTATGGTAATTGATAATCTTTCGGAAGTCATATCATTGATCATCGGTTCCCAAGCATAAGCACCACGTTTCATCATACTCACTTTTTTTGAGGCTTCTAGATACTCGTCGAGCGTTGATAGTGGCTTGTGTTGCTGATGATGGTTTAACGTGTTTTTATAGGAAGCAATCACAATCACTTCATTTAAAAACACAGGCAAAATGCTGTCTTGTGTTATGGGGACTCTTTGTTCTTGTGTTATGGGGACTCTTTGTTCTTGTGCAAAGGGTTGCGAACCGCAGAACAACAGGCATAACAGCCCAAGAAACATGGTTTTATTTTTTAGACCTAGCCTCAACATACAGCCAAATCTGTCATCGATTTCCGTTTTCATCGGTTCTATTTTTATGATATTAAAAGGTATAGCGATCCCGCTTATGATGAAATTTATTCAACATAAGGAAGCGAGTCGAGCTTTGCTGGCCAAAAGACAGCTACAGCTACCCCCTTTGGTAATAAGGCCATGGCCAAGCAGTTTAGCCTGCCACAAAAGGGTTTTTAAATAAGCTAAGGTGATGCAACGAATTCTGGAGGTTCGGAAATAGCTTTTGCAAATAATTTTGCATAGCTTAGTGTAATGATTTTAAAATTTTCAGTAAAATCTTGAAGACTGTAGGTGTTAAAATTGTAGTCAGCAATCAATTGATAAAACACCAGGTATTGAAGTTCTGTTTTTGATTGTTTTTTGTCAAAAGGGTTTTGCGGTCCTTCTTTAGCTTCTTTTGCAATTTGTTGTGCTAAATAACATTTCCCATCGCATTGAAGGGCCACATCATCTTTATTTTCACAAAGCACTGTAACTATGTAGTCATAATTCACCACGTACTCCACGATGGGCCAAAGTGGCTTAAAGAGCATGGTTAAAGTTAATAGAATGACTAGGGTACTTTTCATGCATCAAAGGTAGTGCTGCAGCTCATAAAAAAACATGACAAAAGTCATGATTAAAAGATATACGGATCTTTTTTATAAGTCCATTGTGTAGCACCTATTTTTATAAGATCACTTTCTTATTCTAATTCGAGAAGGGTATTATTATTCCTGTAATAAGGTGCTAAGTTAGGGTCTAAAATACGCTGATGTAAAGGGCTTCTGGTTAACTACAGTAGCAAAAAAGAATGATTGGTGTACTCCCTTATGGCTTTAATTAGATCCTATCGGTTCAGTTATGGGAAGAGCGGAAGCAAACTTGCGCTGAACTTTCCTTTTAGTACAAGGCCAAAACAGTTTTTTGGGATTTTAATTTTTTTACATGCCTTTTTAATTGGCGCCTAAAAATGCCCAAAAGCGCCATTCAAGTTAAGAGGTAGGGAGTAACTTGAACATTCCGCGCTAACCACTAATCGCTAACCACTTCAATGTATTATGAAAATAAATTTGTTGTAGAACATTGATTTTCAGCTAACTGACCTCTTGTTAACCATGTTTTGAGCATGTTCATTTTTTTCTTGATAAAAAAACGAACCAAAAAAATCAAGGCTTGTCCCTTCGGAACTATTTCACATCCTCAACGCTAAATCAAATGAACTCGCTATCGCTCAAACAGCATTTGATTTTTAACGCTTTCTGCGGTGGTAATAGTAATCCTGCCAGGGAACTAGGCCGTAAAAAGACAGCAATAAACATAGAAACAAGAAAGACAATTTGAGCGGAGTGAATCGTTTAGACTCAATGTAGAGTACGTTTTAGTTCCAACAATACAGGATTGAGTTTTTTGTCCGACTGCGTATAGATTGCATTTCGATGAGATGCGAGCAAGCACGTCTTTTTGTATCCGACTAGTTTTTTTTACAAGCCTTTTAAATTAGCGCCTAAAAATGCCCAAAAGCGCCATTCAAATTGGGAGGTAGAAAGTAACTTGAACATTCCGCGCTAACC
>CAXBCN010000014.1:0-88110 GCA_963974535.1 uncultured Cellulophaga sp. | reverse complement strand
CTGGCCAATTAGACGTAGCGATAGCGAAGTCAAATTTCAAATAGAACTGAGGCTCTAGCCAATTAAACACAGCCCGATAGCGATTCGTTTTTATGAAGAGTGAGAACTCCGAATAAGGACACCACAAAAAATAATGCTATAGGGATTGAAACTACTTGAAAAAATTTTCTTTGTACAAACCTCGCTTTTAGCGGGGTTTTTTGTTTTTTTTAAAAAACTTTCTCCCCTACATGTAACATTTGTTCAAAAATGTATCTAAAAGGAAAATTAATTAAAATAATATTCCGATGAAAACATTTAAAAAACTTCTTACGCTTATTTTAGTTCTTTCTGCCATCACTTTAAACGCTCAAAATTCGTCTTTTGAAGTACAAGTTATTGGAAAAGGAAAACCTGTATTATTATTTCCAGGATTTACATGTACAGGAGAAGTATGGAACCTGATTGTTGAAGAAATCTCCAAAACACATCAATGTCATGTTTTTACCTTTGCTGGTTTTGGAGAAATACCCGCCATTGAGAAGCCTTGGTTGCCAAAAATTAAAGAAAGTGTAGTTCAATACATTTCAGATCAACAGCTTGAAAAACCAACACTTATTGGCCATAGTTTAGGTGGAACCTTAGCTCTTTGGATGGCCTCAGAAAATGACGCTTACGAGCAACTTATTGTTGTTGATGCTTTACCATCTACCGGAGCCTTAATGATGCCTAATTTTAATAGTGAGTATATGGTATACGACAACCCATATAATACTCAATTGTTAGGAATGGATGACAAAAGCTTTGAACAAATGGCAGCACAAATGGCGCAAGGCATGACTTTAAATACGTCAAAAAGAGCATTACTAAAAAATTGGATCGTACAGGCTGATAGAGCCACCTACGTTTATGGGTATACTGATTTGCTAAAACTTGATTTAAGAGATGCTGTGAAGCATATAAAAACACCGGTCACTATTTTAGGAGCAACAGAACCCTATGGCTTAGAAACAGTAAAAAAAACATTTCACGAGCAATATGTACATTTGAAAGATTATACGATAAAATTTGCTGATGCGTCGGCACACTTTATTATGTTTGATCAGCCTGAGTGGCTTTTAAATGAAATTAAACTTGTATTGGAATAATCTATGAAGCATTCTGAAACACTTTTTAAAGAGGTTTATCAGTTGAACTATCCAAAGGTATTTCGCTTGTGCTTAGGATATGCCAAGGGAGATGACATGTTGGCAAGTGATCTTTGCCAAGAGGTTTTTATAAAAGTATGGGAGAATTTATCCTCCTTTAGAAAAGAAGCCTCTTTAGCCACTTGGATTTATAGAATAACAGTGAACACCTGTTTACTCTATTTTCGAAACAAGAAACGGCATCCCATTTCAGATACCAGGATCACCATTCAAGAAGCTTCGCATGATAACGACAGCGACGAGAAAGAGAACAACCTGAATTGCATGTATGCCTGTATAGATCAATTATCAAAAGATAATAAGAGTATTATATTACTAGAGTTAGAAGGGCTTCCTCAAAAAGAGATCGCTGACATTATGGGCATCAACCACGAAGCCTTAAGGGTGAGAATCCACAGAATAAAAAATGAATTAACGAAATGCATAAAAAAATGAAGTCATTTGAAGAACTACAATCGCAGTGGAGCAATCAAAAAATTACAAAAGCTCCCAATCAAGGGCACGAAGTCATCATAGCCAAAGTAAATGCAATTAAAAACAAACAGAAATATACAAATATTATTTTATCGATAACCGTACTTATCTTAGTTGCTTTCTTCGTCTATATATCGGCTTACAACTATGCACTCATAGCCTTTGCATTACTTTTAATGATAGGTTCCTTAGGGGTGAGAATTGGTTTAGAACTACATAGTATTAAAAAGCTTAGACAGTTAAATGTAAATGTTTCAGCAACTAATTTTAAACAAAGCATCATTAGGTACTACAAACATAGGGTGCGCATTCATGCTATTTACACCCCGATCATACTACTTCTATATAGCCTTGGCTTTATCCTTATGCTACCCGCGTTCAAAGAAAGCCTATCAGCAGGTTTTTACCAATATATTTTAATATCATCGGTCATTATTTTGTTGGTTCTAAGCCTCTTTATTTATAAACAAATTCGAAAGGAGCTCAATGCTTTAAAAGAATTAAAAGACGAATAACAGTAAAATACAGCCCTCATATCGGCCCCAAAAGTCTTCGTCAATAGCAAATTTTGAGGTTTTTCTTAAAGAACCTAAGCGCTTGTTGCTGTAAAAGTTTCGGATTTTTTTAAAATTTACAAAAATAGAAGTCATTTTCTTGACCTAACAAACTTCAAAGTAATCATTTGGCACTACTTTTGAACAGGTATAGTTATAAAACATAAAAGAACAACGTCATGAAAAAATCGCTCTATATAGCCCTTTTATCGTTACTAGGATTAGGAAGTTGTGCCTCACAAAAAAAAATGCAAACCAATCCGCCTTTTACCATCGAAACGCCTTCATTTCAAAAATGGACAGCGGGCAAAGAAGAGGGAGGTTCTGGCCTTGATGTAAAGATTCCTATAGACCAATTACAAAAAGGAAACATTATTTTTAAAGACCTTTATTTTAGAGGAAAAGTGAGTTCTGTAGTCACAGAAACCATAGCTAACAAACAATATGTAACGGCTAAATTTACCCATCAAAAGTTTACTAAGCCAGATATTATCATGCATGCTGATCCTAGAAAAGAGGTTGGAAATCAACCTCCAATGCCTCAAAAAGATGAAAAAAAGGCGTATCCGTTTGAATTAGCCGAGGACGAGGCCGTCATCTCTTATCTTGAAAATAACAGCAATAAGCTAAAATATACTAAAATTACAGGCTTCAAAGAAATGCCCGTTTTAATATATTCGAGTAAACCTATGAACTAACTTTGTTCACAGGCTTATAATACCTACTTTTATGGCTTAATTTTTCAGCGGTTGAATCCATTAAAAAAACTTTTTAAGCAAACTTTTGTTTATGGTCTAGCAACCGTATTGCCTAGAATGTTATCTTTTATATTGGTGCCCATTTACACCGAGGTTATGGAAACAGAGCTGTATGGTGAGGTTTCTGTAATTTTTGCTTGGTTTGCTATTTTTAATGTAATTCTAGCCTACGGAATGGAAACTGCTTTTTTCCGATTCTACCATAAAAGCGATCATAAAAATAAAGTAGTTTCTACTTCCCTAATTTCCATTTTAGTGTCTACCCTAGTCTTCTTGATACTAGGGCTAATGCTGCAAAATCAATTGGCCACTTTTACAGCTATTGACCCAAAATACATAAGTTATGCCATTTACATTCTGGTTTTAGATGCCCTAGTGATTATTCCTTTTGCTTGGCTTCGGGCGAATGAAAAACCAATGCATTATGCCCTTGTTAAAATTACCAATGTTGCGCTGTATCTAGGCTTAAATATTTTCTTTTTAATCTATCTGCCACAAATAGTAAACATAAATCCAGAGAGTGTTTTTCAAGGCTTCTATAGAACTGATTTTCAAATATCATACATTTTTATATCCAACCTAATAGCAAGTGGTGTTACACTTTTAATGATGCTAAGGCTATACCTAAAGAGTACTTATGAATTTGATAAAGCACTGTGGGGCCAAATGATGAAGTATGCTATGCCTGTTTTAATCGCAGGAATAGCATTTACCATAAACGAAGTTTTTGATAAAATTTTATTAGAACGCTTATTACCTGCCGATATAGCAGAAAGCGAAGTAGGTAAATATGCAGCCTGTTATAAATTAGCACTGTTTATGACCCTGTTTGCCACCGCCTTCAGAATGGGAATAGAACCATTCTTCTTTAGTCATTCCGATTCGAAAAATCCTCAAAAGGCCTATGCGCAAATCACCAATTATTTTGTGATTCTAGGAAGCGTAATTTTGCTTGCTGTTGTTGTTTTTGCAGATGTTTTAAAGCTAATTTTTATTCAAGACGAATCGTACTGGGATGCCATGGAAGTGGTACCTTTAATTATTTTAGCTAATTTCTTTTTGGGAATTTATCATAACCTATCTGTTTGGTATAAGGTTACTGATAAAACAAGATACGGTGCTTTAATTTCAGTAGTTGGTGCTGTAATTACAATCTTCGTCAATATCCTATGTATTCCATATTTTAGTTATATGGCCTCAGCAGTTGCCACCTTGTTAGCGTATGGTACCATGATGTTTTTGTCGTATTACATCGGGAAAAAGAAATATCCTGTACCTTATAACCTTAGAAAAATAGGATTCTATTTGTCTGTTTCAATTCTGTTTTCTATACTTTCGTTTTATGTTTTTGAACGCAACTTAATTACAGGTAGTATTTTACTAGCTATTTTTATGGTTGTGCTTTACAAACTAGAAAACGAAAAACTACGACAGCTATTTATAAAAAAATAACACAACTTGAAATTTTACAAGATGCAAATTAAAATCATTAATACCTCAACTCACAAATTACCTCATTATGAAACTCACGCCTCCGCTGGTATGGATCTTCGCGCCCATATTGGGGAAGCAATTACCCTAAACCCTTTAGAACGGGCGATTATAAAGACAGGTTTGTTCCTAGAATTACCTGTAGGTTTTGAAGCCCAAGTACGACCAAGAAGCGGATTAGCCGCTAAAAACGGCGTTACCGTTTTAAACGCCCCTGGCACAATTGATGCCGATTATCGCGGAGAAATTGGAGTAATTTTAGTGAATCTTTCTAACGAAGCTTTCACGATAGAAAATGGGGAAAGAATAGCCCAATTAGTGATTGCAAAACACGAGCGCGCTGAATGGACCTTGGTAGAAGAATTATCTGTAACCGAAAGAGGTGAGGGTGGTTTTGGAAGTACCGGAGTGAAGTAAAAAAACCTCTTGAGTACCAGAGAAGCATAAAGGAAAATATCTTTAAAAAGTTTCCGTTATCATTTGAAGTAAAAAATACAATCATTAATCGTTGACATAACAAAATGAAAATTATAGTCCCTATGGCAGGTCGTGGTTCGCGACTTAGACCACACAGTTTAACAGTTCCAAAACCCTTAATTCCCGTAGCAGGAAAACCCATTGTACACCGTTTGGTAGCTGATATTGCGGGCGTTTTAAATCAACCTATTGAAGAAATTGCTTTTATCTTAGGAGATCCGGCTTTCTTCGGAGACGATGTGGTCACAAGTTTAAAGGAGCTAGCAGCCGAATTAGGGGCAAAAGCAAGTATTTACAGGCAATTAGATCCAAAAGGCACTGGACACGCCATTATGTGCGCTGAACCCTCTTTAAGCGGCCCTGCGGTAATTGCCTATGCCGATACTTTAATTCGTGCAGACTTTAACTTAGATAAAGATGCGGATAGTGTTATTTGGACTAAAAAAGTAGCTAATCCGTCAGCGTATGGGGTGGTAAACTTAAACGACAAAAACGAAATAATAGAATTGGTAGAGAAGCCAGATACCTTTGTCAGTGACCAAGCCGTTATCGGAATATATTACTTTAAAGATGTTTCGGTTTTAAAGAACGAATTACAGTATGTCTTAGACAACAACATCATCAATGGCGGAGAATATCAAATTAACGATGGCATTAAGCGTATGATGGCCAATGGTAAAATATTTAAAACAGGCGCCGTTAGCGAGTGGATGGATTGTGGTAATAAAGCCGTAACCATCGAAACAAATCAGCGAATGCTAGGTTTTTTACAGAAAGATGGTGAGCAGCTTATAGCAAAGTCAGCCCAATTCGATAACGCCAATATCATTGAACCTTGTTTTATTGATGAAAACGTACACTTGAAAAATTGTACCGTTGGACCCTTTGTCTCTATTGGTAAAAATACCGTAATTGAAAACTCAACCGTTAAAAATAGCTTAATACAAACCAATTCTAAGATTACAAATGCTAATTTAGATAACGCTATGATTGGCAATCATGTAGTTTTTGACGGTCATTTTGAAGCCATTAGCATAGGAGATTATTCTGTTTTGGAGTAATTTTTGCTATACCTTTGATATTCACTAGCCTTCTTCTGAACACGGAAGGCTAGCTTTTAAAAATTATGAAAATAAACTATCTTATTTCTCATTTATTTTTAGGGCTTTTACTAGCCTCCTGCCCTACTTTTGCCCAAGAAATTGAAACTGAAGATAGTGCTGAAGTTTTTCTAGAAGAATATTCTGATACCTTTCAAGAAACTTTTTTTGAAGCCCTAAAGCAAAAAGGCATAGAAAATTATGACAAAGCCATTAATCTACTTTTGGAATGTAAAAAAATAGATCCTAGCAAAAAAGTAGTGGATTATGAATTGGCCAAAGTGTACCAAGAAACAAAAATGTATGCCGCAGCTTTAGAAAGTGCCCTAAACGCGGTGAACGCCAACCCTGAAAACTATTGGTATGTTTCTGTTTTCGTTGATCTGTTGCAATTAAACCGAAGCACTATTGACACTTTAAAAGATCAGGTGCCTAATGACAATCTAGCTTTTAAAGAAAACCTGGCCTCAGTGTATTATCAAACCGGCAACTATAATGCAGCGATGGCCATCTTAAAGACCCTAAAAAGCTCTGTATTTACCGATACACTAAACGCTAAACTAAAAGACCTTAAGCGACAAGAGGAAAATACCGAAACCTTGACCTATAGCAGTACCACAGATACCAAAGAAAATGAGGATAGTACTACCATAGAGGGGTTCAAAAACAATATTGAAAACATCATAAGCACAAAAGATTATGTACGTCTCGATTCAGTGTCTAATGAGGCTCTAGAAAATTTTCCCGCACAGCCTTACTTCTACTATGCAAGAGGTTTAGCTTTGAATAAAAAAAATAAATTTCGTGAAGCGGTACGTATTTTAGAAGCGTCTTTAGATTATATGTTAGATGATATTCCCTTGGAAAACAAAATATACAAAGAGCTTTATGAGGCTTATAGCGGCTTAAACAACCCAGAGAAAGCGAATGAATACCTTAGAAAAGTGAACCCCGGATTTTAAAAAATAAAATTGTGATAAAAAAAATAACACTTAGTGTTTTTGCTGTATGTATAGTGTCTTGTAAATCAACGAAAGTAATTACAGCTGGCACCATAGATGAAAACTTGAATGCTAAAAATATCATTAAATCACATTATGCCAATACCTTAGATTTTAAGACCATCTCTGGTAAAATGGATATTGATTACCAAGATAACAATGCCTCTCAAGGTTTTAATGTGAGCCTGAGAATGGAAAAAGATAAAGCCATTTGGATTAGTGCGCCCTTAGGCGTGGTAAAAGCCTATATAACGCCCAAACGAGTTTCTTTTTACAACCGATTAGACGGCTCGTATTTCGATGGGGATTTTTCCTATTTAAGTCAACTATTAGGTACCGAATTAGATTTTGAAAAAGTTCAGAATTTATTATTAGGGCAGGCAATTTTAGATCTTAGAGCTGATAAGTATGACGCTACAATTGCCAATGAAAATTATCAATTAAAACCAAAAAAAGGGTTAGATTTATTCAAGATATTGTTTCAAATAGAACCAAAAAATTTTAAAATGGGAACGCAACAAATAGCGCAACCAGAAAAAGGGCGTTTGTTAGCTATTACCTACAAAAACTACCAAGCCATTGATACTAAAATTATCCCTAATGAAATTGACATAGCAGCAACTTTGGACAAAAACCAAAGTATAATTGCCATTGCCTATAAAAATATTGAATTTAATAGACGTTTAAAATTTCCTTATGATATTCCAAAAGGGTTTAAAGAAATTATCTTAGAATAACATGTTAAAAAATAAAGCATTAGCGGGTCTTTTTATTGTTTTTTTACTGTTTTCTCAAGCCATTTTTGCTCAAACTACCGAACAAAAAAATTTAGAGGCCAAGAGAGCAAAACTACAACAGGAAATTAAACAGATAAATCGCTTGCTTTTTGCTGAAAAAAAAGAGAAAGGGAATGTCTTAGATCAAATGAATGCCCTCGATAAAAAAATTTCTGTGCGTGAGCAACTCATCCGTGTTACCAACGAACAGTCTAATCTCTTAAACCGTCAGCTTAATGCCAATATCCGAAATATTGGGAAACTGCGCGCTGATCTAAAAACACTCCAAGATGATTATGCCCTAATGATACAGAAATCGTATCAAAACAAATCAAAACAAAGTAGGCTTATGTTTTTACTTTCTTCTGAAAGTTTCTACCAAGGCTTTAAAAGGCTTCAATACATGAAGCAATATACCGATTACAGAAAAGAACAAGGCCTAGAAATTGCTGCTAAAACTGAAGAACTTAAAAACTTAAACCTAGAACTAACCGAGCAGCGAAAAACCAAGGACAAGCTTGTGGCTGAAAATACTCTGGCGAAAAAAGAGCTTGTAAAAGAGAAAGAAGCGCAAAATGAATTATTAAGTACCATTCGTAAAAACGAAAATAAATACACCGCGAGCATTCAACAAAAACAAAAAGAAGCTCGTGAAATAGACAAGCAAATAGAAAATTTAATCAAAAGTGCCATTGTTAGTTCTAATAAAAAATCTGGGAATACAACGAATACCTCAAAATTTGTACTAACCCCAGAGGCTAAGCTTATTGCCAATAATTTCTCCGCTAATAAAGGTAAGCTTATTTGGCCCGTAGAGAAAGGTATTAAAAGCATTGGTTTTGGAATTTATAAAGATGCTGTTTATCCAGGCATACAGCACCAAAATAATGGAGTAATCATCGCTACAGATCAAGGATCAAAGGCTAGAGCCATTTTTGAGGGAGAGGTCATTGCTATTATTAGCGTTCCTGGCGGAAATAAAGGCGTACAAATGAAGCACGGTAACTTTATAAGTACGTATTACAATTTATCTACCGTATTTGTAAAAAAAGGCGATAAAGTAAAAGCAAAAACCGAATTGGGTGAAATCTATACCAACGCTATGAATAGGCAAACCTTATTGAAGTTTTATCTGTACCAGGATACCTCTAGGTTAAATCCAGAAGAATGGATTTATCAGTTGTAACTTAGGATCATTATTTTTAAATAATAGGGGTAAAGTTTCATCAAGAAAACGAAGCTTTCAAGCGTTATGCCATAGCTATAAGGAATACTTTGTTCTAAGCTTAATGCCAAAAATTGTCATGCCCAATAACCTTTAATTCTTCTTTCAAGTTTAAACACATACCTATAAGGAGATTGAAACGCTGCTTTACCCATACTATGTTTCCAGCTATCCTTCTGAAATATCTTCAAAACAGCATTCCAACACAGGAATACAAGCGCATATAAAAGTAAAGAATTTTGGTTTTTTACAAAAAATAGTGCCGCTTATGCTCCGTGCTCTGATGATATACGTTCGATGAATTGTGACTTTTGTAAAGCTATCCAAAAGGATGACCAACTTATTCTGCCATGAACAAGGCCTTTAACTCAGTAGCTTCGTTTGGCTTCATTTTACCTGCTAAAACTAAACTTAGTTGCTTTCTACGGAGGGCGGCAGCATAGCGTTCTTTTTCTAAATCGCTTTCAGGAGTAATTTTAGGTACTTCAGTAGGTTTACCTGTATCATCAACCGCAACAAAAGTATAAATGGCATCATTAGCCTTGGTTTTAGTGCCTGTAAAGCGATCTTCCATCCAAACATCAATATAAACCTCCATAGATGTTTTAAAGGCTCTTGAAACAGCTGCTTCAACAGTAACCACACTGCCCACAGGAACAGATTGATTAAAAGCAACGTGGTTTACCGAAGCAGTCACGGTAATTCTTCGGCTATGTCTACGCGCAGCGATACTCGCAGCACGATCCATTCGTGCCAGTAATTCACCACCAAAAAGATTATTTAGGGGGTTGGTTTCACTGGGTAAAACCAAATCTGTCATTATCGTTCTAGATTCACTTGGAGTCTTGGCCGTCATATTTTTAATTTTGCACAAAGATAGCCTCAATAACAGATTTAAGAAATAAAAGAGGTTTTATTCTTGGTACAACCAAGCGTCTTTAGACTCAGAATTTTTTATATTTCGAAGATAGCTTAGTGCCTTGTCAACATCGGTAAAGCTATCAAAGCTTACCACATGAAAACCAAACTTATTTACGCCTATGTATGTAGCGTTAAATCCTTTTGTTTGTAATTGACTAATTTTTTTATCCGCGTTTTCCTTCACTTTAAAAGCCCCAGCAACAATATGGTACTGCGTAGCTTTATCCTCTTGAATTGCAGCAGTGGAGGAGGCATTTAAATTTAACACGGGTAACTCTAAGGGGCTAACATTAAAAAACGTAGCTTGTTCTATTTCTCTTGCCACTTGCTTTTGAGCCTCTCTTTGCACCACTAAATTGGTGGCTTTATTTTCAGTATAAAAACGAAATCCTGTAAACCCTAAAGCCAATCCTAAAAATATAACCGCTGCATATTTTAAATAGGGCCTCATTTGTTTTGTTTCTCTTTGCTCTGGGGTAATCATAAAAGGAATTTCTTCTTCTAATGAAACTACCTGTTCTTTCAAAATTTCTCTTGTTATTTGAGCAGAGACACATGAGGATAAACCAAAAGACGTCGTTAAATAATTTACCCTAAGGGCTGGTTCAAAGGAAATTTTACCTTCTTTGTTCAACCACAATTTACCAATATTAGTGAAGATTAATCGCTCGCCTTTTTCTAATTGGTTCCTCCAACCCTTGCTTAAAGTACTAATGCGCTTCAGCATCTCTTCATAGGTCGTTTTCTCAGCATCGGCCATATAGGAAACAAGCAAGCCATCATTAGAGACCAATTGCGCGTTAAACGAAACTTCTTTTGTAGGTGGATAAAACGTATGCGTTTCTTCTTTTAAAAAAGCGGACTTCGTTTGCGTTAAAAAAGCACCAAATTCAGGTACAATGACACAGTTATACCTATATAATAATTCTTCTATGTAATGTTCTAATCTCATTGAAACAAAGATTGTGAAAAAAGATAGCTTGTAAAACTTTGACCATAACTTTTTATTAACATTTTATTTCATGTACATTGTAGGTCTAAAGATACATCATATAAATGACTGATAGTGATACTATTGCGGCTTTAAGGTTACAGCGAATCCCTAATATCGGCGATATCACCGCCAAAAAACTCATTTCCCATTGTGGGAGTCCAACTGCCGTTTTTGAAGATAAACGGCAAAACTTATTAAAAATAGACGGAATTGGAGCCTTTAGTATCGCTCATTTACATGACAAACAGCACCTCGAAGAAGCACAGACAGAAGTAGAATTTATAAAAAGAAACGACATCAAAGTTACTTACTTTATGGATGCCGATTATCCTGAATATCTAAGGCATTGTGTTGATAGTCCCCTTGTTCTTTTTAGTAAAGGAAAGATTCACCTAGCACAGCGAAAAATCATAGCCGTTGTTGGTACTCGAAATATTACGAGTTATGGAACGGCCTTTTGCGAACAATTCATTGAAGATATAGCCCCCTTAAACCCTATAATTGTTAGCGGTTTTGCTTATGGTGTTGATATTTGTGTTCAGAAAGCAGCGATAAAACACGGTTTGCAAACCATTGGGTGCCTGGCACATGGTTTAAATCAAATATACCCAAAAGTCCATGCCAAATTTCAAGCTGATGTCGAAAAAAACGGAGGGTTTTACACAGAGTTTTGGTCTACTAGCGAGCCAGAAAGAGAAAATTTTTTAAAGAGAAATAGAATTATTGCCGGTATGAGTGAAGCCACAATCGTTATTGAATCTGCAGAAAAAGGTGGAAGTTTAGTTACGGCCGATATCGCCCATAGCTATAATCGCGATGTTTTTGCAGTGCCTGGCCGCGCTCAAGATAAATACAGCAAAGGGTGTAATACCCTTATAAAACAACAAAAAGCACAGATGCTAACCTCAGCTGCGGATTTAGTTTATGTATTAAACTGGGAATTAGAAGATAAGAAGTCTAAGCCCATTCAAAAACAACTATTTGTTGAGTTAGATGCAACCGAACAGCTTATATATACCTACTTACAAGCCAATGGCAAACAAGTGTTAGATACGATTGCAGTAACCTGTAAACTTCCCGTATTTAAAGTGTCATCTACCCTGTTGACCATGGAAATGAAGGGTCTTATTCGCCCCTTACCTGGTAAAGTATTTGAAGCGCTTTGAATTTAATTGATGGTTGTCCGCGAATGCTAAAAAAGGTTTAGTCTAGGGTCTTAGTTCATTTTTGAATACCCTATTTTCAAAAAATGAACCTAATTCTTGATCTGTATATTTCACATTTCTAATTTTATACTTTTCAGTCGTAGCACCTTGGCATCTAGTGCAGCTAAAATCTTTACTTGAACTTATTTATTTCAAATTCCGATTTTTAATGGTCCTACTACCTTCTACCCATTTTAACTTGAACTTGCGCTTGAACTTGAGTTTGAGCCCTAATACCCTACCTTTGTTCGCACTCTTTGCAGCACTTCATCAGCAATAATACCTGCCTTTTTTGCGCCAACGGCTAGCGCTTTATCAATTTCTTCTAGATGATTCATATAATAGTCGAAATTTTCACGCGCTGACGCAAATTTGGCTACAATAAGCTCATACAAGGCTTGTTTTGCATGTCCGTATCCATAGTTTCCATTTTCGTAATTAGCCCGCATTTCAGCAATCTGAGCCTTATTCGCAAGAATTTTATACAAGGCGAAAATAGTGTCTGTGTCCGGATTTTTTGGGTCTTCCATCGGCGTACTGTCGGTTTGGATGCCCATAATTTGTTTGCGTAACTGTTTATCTGTCTGAAAAATATTGATCAGATTGCCTTTACTTTTGCTCATTTTAGCACCATCAGTACCAGGAATATACATGGTTTCTTTTTGTATTTTTCCCTCTGGAATGACAAAGGTTTCGCCTAATTGCGCATGAAAACGGGACGCCACATCGCGGGTCATTTCAATATGCTGCATTTGATCTTTACCTACAGGAACTATTTCAGCATCATACAGCAAAATATCAGCTGCCATGAGCATTGGGTAGGTGAACAAACCTGCATTTATATCTTCTAGCCGATCTGCTTTATCTTTAAAAGAATGTGCAAGCGTTAAACGCTGGTATGGAAAAAAACAACTTAAATACCACGATAACTCTGCTGTTTGAGGAACATCACTTTGACGGTAAAAAACAGTTTTGCTTATATCTAAACCAAAAGCCAACCAAGTAGCAGCTACGGCATAGGTGTTATTTCGTAATTCATCACCATTTTTTATTTGTGTGAGCGAATGCATATCGGCAATAAATAGAAAAGAATCATTTTCTGGATTATTTGCCATTTCAATGGCGGGCATAATAGCCCCCAAAATATTCCCTAAATGTGGTGTTCCTGTACTTTGTATTCCAGTTAAAATTCGAGCCATGTGTTCTAAAAAATTATCCTGCGAAGGTAAAATAAAAAATCCACTGAAAAAATCTTGCACCTACCTGAAAAAATAGATGCTATTTTTAAAAAAAAGAACCTCCTAAAAAGCGAGATTAGATCAATGAATTACTTTAAAAAATTCTAAGCTACTTTTTCAAAATAGAGTTTCACTAAAAGTGTTACTTTTACTTTTATGATAAAAATCTTTAAAAAAATAGGCAGCGTTTTTTATCAAATTTGGTTTTATATCTTGGTGGCTATTCCCATCCTACTGCTATTCCCAATCTTGATACTTTTATCAGCTTCCGAAAAGTGGTATCCTCATTTTTTTTGGGTGGCGCGTAACATTTGGGCGAATTTTATTTTATTCGGAATGGGTTGTATTCCAAACATAAAACGCGAGCAACAAATCGTGAGAGGCAAAAGTTACATGCTTGTTGCCAACCATACCAGCATGTTAGACATTATGTTGATGCTAAAAGTGAGTCCAAACCCCTTTGTTTTCGTTGGAAAAAAAGAACTGGTTAAGATTCCTGTGTTCGGATTTTTTTATAAAAGAGTGTGCATTATGGTTGATCGCAGCGATACTAAAAGTAGAACGGCTGTATACCGCCGTGCACAGAAAAGGCTTGCGAATGGACTAAGTATTTGCATTTTTCCTGAAGGGGGTGTTCCTGAAGAGCACATTGTTTTAGACACATTTAAGGGAGGCGCTTTTAAAATGGCCATAGCCCACGAAATACCCATAGTACCTATGGTGTTTTTTGACAATAAGCAAAGACTGCCTTTTACAATAACCAAAGGAAAGCCGGGAAAATCGAGAGTTAAAGTGCTTCGGTTTATTGAGACCAAAGCTTTAGGTGAAGCTCATAAAGTGAGTTTATCGGAGCAAGTTCGTGAGTTGATTTTAGGGGAGTTAACAATGAAAAAAAAATAAATTGAAAAATAAATTGATTTTTAGTTTACTGTTTTTAACGGTCATTTTGTTAAACGGACAAAATAAAAGACCTGAAATTGCTATAATGAATTGCATCTATGACAATTATTTAGATGAAGGAATTGCATTGAAAAAAATAATATTTGATTTTGAAAATCATTTAATTCAAGAAAAAAAGCTCCTTAGTACCAGTGGTTCAAGTTATCTAAAGTTAGTACAGCAGATGGCAAACGACACTTTTTTACCTCTGGAAATATTTGTTGAATTTTCAAACAAATGGAGCAAAATAAAAGATCCTAAAGAAATTGAAATAGGCAAGTGCCGAGAACCCATCTTAGGTTCAGATTTGTTGCTAATAGAAGCGCAAATGAAAGAACTAATTAGGCAAAAGAAAGTTAATGAGCCATTGAATATGGCTTCATTACTTGCTAAAGTTTTAACTAAAGAAGATCTGGAATTAGATTATTTTAAAATTAAGTTATTTGTGTTTATGGCAACCTCAGCGCATATTGGCAATAATTATGTTTCCGATGATGTTTTACCAGCAATTTATGATGATGAAAATGCCTTTACAATAAGTATTAATGCTAAAAACGAAATTTATTCTAATAATAAATTAGTTAATGTAAATGAATTGGGTTCTTTACTACGAAATTACCTTGTAAATAATACATCCAAATCGATAGTTTTAGTTCATTACAGTAGGAATACAAAATATAAAAACTACATAGATTTACAACAAAGTATCTTAGCTGTTATAGAAGAATTAAAACAAGAATATGCGCTTGAAAAATTTAATAATTCTTTTAATAAACTAACGGATACTCAAAAAGACCAAGTAAACAAGATGTATGTAGTAAATCTTCGAGAGGTTGAAACTAACTAAAATTATATAATTAGTTTACTAGCCCAAAAGTGTAATCTTAGCATTAACGCGATCCATAAAACTATGTAGGTAGTCAGGCACATTGCTTTTAACTTGGTCGATTCTCCAAGTTCTTATATTTCCATTATCTGAGTATTGAATAAAAAGCCCTCCACCATCGGCACAATCTGGACAACCTAAAAAAATTTCTTTTTCGGCAAGCAGTTGTCTTGGAAAATGATTCATTAAATCTTTAACAAGTTCAAATTTTTCATCTTCCAAGACCACAAACTTTACGTTTTCTCCAGAATAATCTTGCTCCGTATCTTTAAACAATTGTTTTTCGGTAAGTTTATAAGTTTGAACGCAACCCTCACCTACACACATCCCATAAAAATGACCAAACACCAAATACGCTTGACTATTTACAGTGTCATTCTCATCATCACAAGCGTTAAGAAGCCCTAGGAAGAATAGCGCTAAAAATACATTTTTCATAGCCTATGTTTAAAGTTATGATGTAAATAAGAATATATCAACACCTTAAAAAAAATATGATCTAAAAAATTAAAACCTTAAATTAAATCCACTGTACACCCCAACTGAAAATGGCCGGAAATCACCAGCTATATTAGAGAAGGTATTTAGTTGATATTTAAAAATAGGTTCAATATTAAATTGAAGTTTTGGGGAGAACTTATAATGTAAGCCAAATCCAATATTTGTGCTAAAATTAAGGTCGTTAATATTGTTCGCTTCTCCCATTTCGGTAGTTTGCTCCCCCGAATTTAGTAAAACGGAATTATCAATTAAAAATAAAGAGCTTACACCTCCAATCACATTAATCCCAAAACGAGTATCTAAAACCGCATAATTAAGTTCTAAAGGCACTTCTAAATACCCAAACTGCTGCGATAAATTACCATCTAAGGTGGCCGATTTAGCTGTAGTGTCAAAAGCGTTTGTCAGTGGGCTAAATTCTCCGCCCAGATCGGGATTTACCCTACTGCTTACAACAATTCCTTTGGCAGAAGCAGCGTAATCAATATTTTGTACCTGTGGCGTTTCTGCTCTAGCCGAAGGAGAAAAGCTTACTTGATTGGTGGTGTACCCATAATCTACTTTATGTACTCCAGAGCGTACTTTTAGTTTTTTACTTACTTCATAAGCCACAGAAACACCATAGCTCATATTGATATTTCCAGATTTTGAATTAGGTACAAAAATGGTGTGTACAGGAGAACCTTCGCCCATACCGTTAAAATACACAGGTGCAACGCTTGGACCAACAGACCATTTTTCATTGGTATGCTCCGCAAGTAATACTTCTTCTTGATCGTTAATCGCTTCAAAAATAGATTTCTTTTGAGCTTCTTTTTTGTCAATTGCTTTTATTTCTTCTTGTGAAGCCATCGCGTTTTTAGATTTTACAGCATTAAAATCAATACCTGAAGCAGCCTTGTTATTCGTGTTTGCATCTTTTTGTGCTACTACTTCCTTTTCTTTTAGTAGTTCTTTAATGCTGCCTTGAGTGGCTTCATGGGTCTTGATATTTTTAGCCTGAGCATAGGTGTCAGGTTGTTCAGTTGCCATTTTTGAAGTACTCTCTTGAACTAAAGCACTATTTTTATCGCTTTGAACCCAAGACCCTTTTTCCTTTTCCTTTTTAGAACTGGTGCTGGTAAGTTTGTTGCTCTGTGCGCTATTTGCGTAGGTATGTGAGGCTTCCTTTACAACTTCTTCATCCGTTGTGCTTGCATTCTGATGATTTTCCTCAACCAACTCAAGGCTCGAGTTAGTATAGTCTGCTTCTTTTTCGCTGGTTTTAAAGCCAGGATTTTGCTCCATAGGGTCTATGCCTTTTGTTTCTGTGACCTGATTTTGATCCTGTTCTGTAGTTTTTTCAAAAGGATTTATCGCCACAACTAAAATCGACAAAACAGCAGCAATTCCGCCTAGTTTCCACCAGATAGGGATGACTTTACGTGATTTCTTTTTTTCTAGAGATGCTTCAATGGCCTTCCAAACTTTTTCGTCTGGAACTTCATCAAATTCTCGGAATCGCTCTCTGAACAATTCATCTATGCTTTTCTTATTCATACTGCAAAAAAATTATGCAATTACTATTTTATGTTTCAAAATGCTCATTTATAAAATTGCATTTTGTCTTAAATCTGATTCTATTCTTTCTTTCAAAATTATACGTGCTCTTGCCAAGTTAGATTTTGAAGTTCCTATTGAGGTTCCTAATCGCTCACTTATTTCTTGGTGTGAGTAGCCTTCTAAAACAAACATATTAAAGGTTAATCGGTATTTGTTGGGTAATTCCTGAATGTAGCTCAGTAATTGTTGCAAGCCAATATCCAGGTCTTCTGATTCTACCTCAACGTCGGCCTCTAAATGATCAGGAACGATACTTAAATTGGGCTCCTTTCGGTATTTTTGAAGTACTGTATTTACCGTAACTCTTTTAGCCCACCCTTCAAAAGAACCCTTAAACGTATACTGTCCTATTTTATCGTAAATCACCATAAAGCTATCATGTAAGTTGTCTTCCGCCTCAGTTTTATTACGCGAGTATTTTAAACATACACTGTACAATACGCGAGAGTAATCTCGGTACAACTGCTCTTGTGCTTTACGATTGCCTTTTGTGCAATTTTTAATGAGTTCTTCTAGACTCAAAATAGGTGCTTTCTTTAGGTGGTTGTTATTCTTTTTAGTTCACTGGCACTTCTATTTCTAAATATTGTGCCTGATCATTTTCATCTTTTCCTGTATAAAACTTAAAAAGATAGGTATCACTATACAAAACAATAAAGTTAAATGATGTTTCAACTTCTTGCAAAATTTCTTCGCAATCATCAGAATCGCTGAGCATAGAACCAATAACAGCTACATTACGAATGGTCGTATCTTCTTTCACTACATCAAAACCTTCAAAGTAAGCACAACTAGAAGTACGTTGATAGGTTAGCTTAATTTCATAGGTTGCGTTTAAATTAAATGATTGTGGTAACTCAACACTGGTAATGGGTAAAGCAATAAAATGAAAATTCTCTTGATCTTCCAGACTGCATCCAGAAAAGCTTAACAGAACCAATAAGATTGCTGAAAAGAAAACTTTATTTCTCATAGTTTTTTATTTTGTAGATGATTAAAGTTATGAATGGTTGCGTTTAAAAAAGCAAAATCCCGATTTTCATCGGGATTTTAGTAGCAATTTTTAATGCAACTGTTTTAACAGTCAGCACAGGAACAAAGATTTTTTCTCGCTTCATTAAATAGATCGATTTAAAAACAAATGTTCTTATGATCCTTTCCGAGGCTATAAAACCCCTATTTTGCATTCCAAAAAAATAGCATTTCAGAACTTTGTTTAGGCTTGAACCGTTGCAATGGCTTCTCGTATTTTTGCATCGAGCTCTTCTTGTAGTTCAAGATTGTCTTGCAGAAGATTTTTAACCGCATCGCGACCTTGGCCAAGTTTCGTGTCTCCGTAACTAAACCAGGAACCGCTTTTTTTGATGATTTCATATTCTACACCCAAATCTATCACCTCACCTACTTTAGAAATTCCCTCGCCGTACATGATATCAAATTCTGTTTGTTTAAACGGTGGAGCAACTTTATTCTTTACAACTTTTACTCTTGTTTTATTTCCTTGAACATTACCGTCAGTATCTTTTATTTGAGTAGACCTTCTTATGTCTATACGCACTGAAGCATAAAATTTTAGTGCATTACCACCCGTCGTTGTTTCTGGACTGCCAAACATTACCCCAATTTTATCTCGCAATTGGTTAATAAAAATTACAGTACAATGGGTTTTGCTAATAGATCCTGTAAGTTTTCTAAGCGCCTGTGACATTAAACGCGCATGAAGTCCCATTTTGGAATCTCCCATTTCGCCTTCAATTTCACTTTTTGGCGTTAATGCAGCAACAGAATCAATAACTACAATATCAATAGCCCCTGAGCGAATTAAATTATCGGCAATTTCAAGTCCTTGCTCCCCATTGTCAGGCTGGGAAATAATTAAATTATCAACATCAACACCTAATTTCTGAGCATAAAAACGGTCAAAAGCATGCTCAGCATCAATAAATGCAGCAATACCTCCTTTTTTTTGAGCTTCAGCTATGGCATGCAGGGTTAAGGTTGTTTTTCCTGATGATTCCGGGCCGTAGATTTCTATAACTCTACCTCTTGGGTAACCACCCACACCCAAAGCGACATCTAATCCCAAAGATCCTGAAGGTATTACTTCAACATCTTCAACAACTTTATCACCCATTTTCATCACGGCACCTTTTCCGTATGTTTTATCGAGTTTATCTAGTGTTAGTTTTAGTGCTTTTAACTTTGCTTCTTTTTCTGCGCTCATTTTTTTTGTATTAAAAAGCTAAATTACCATTTCTTTTTTCATATCACAATGAAGTAGTTTAAAGTTTTTATAATCCTTAATAAATATAAAATACTTTGCTTTCAGAAGCAACCATTTTTAAATTCTTGCATCTAATTAATACTAACTCGATTAATATACCATTCTCCCTTTGGGAAAAATGGGCAACGGTGGTCGTAATTATATTTTTTAGAGTTCTATGAAAAAGAAAAATTAAAACGACCTTCTAAAGACCTTGAAAGTTTCAAGGTCTTTTTTAAATGAAGATATAGTGATACAATGATAAAAAGTACATTTATGGTCTCAGCTATGCTACTGATTTCTTGCTCTAAAGAAAATGTAAGCGTAGATGAAAAAATAGGTGTGGTAACGAATATAACGTCTTGTGGTGGTGGTCTAGAACCTGTTTTTATCATCAAATTAGGCGACAAGGATTCCATTATGACGAGTACTCTTCCTATGGAATTTCAAGTGCCAAAGCTAACTATAGCCTTTAAAACTAAAAAAAGCACAAGAGCTCTTTATTGTACCACTGACAAAATATATCCGCCAGCCTTTGATGTTTTTAGCGTGCGAAAAGTAGAAAACGAAACAGTTTCTATGAACAAAAATTTGCCAAGCCCTTTTTAAACTTCTAAATTTGCACTTTAAATACATTCTTTAACCTCATAAATTAGTATAGCATGCAACTGTACAATACCTTGAGCGCAAAGGAGAGAGAAGCTTTAATCGAAGCAGCGGGTCAAGAACGCTTGACCATCTCTTTCTACCAATATGCGCATATTAAAAACCCACAACTTTTTAGAAATCACTTATTCATTACCTGGAACGAATTAGACGTTTTAGGTAGAATTTACGTAGCTTTTGAAGGCATTAACGCTCAGCTTTCTGTACCAGCGGAGCATTTTGACGCCTTTAAAAAGCATATTGATAGCATAAGTTTTTTAGAAAACGTACGATTAAACATCGCCATTGAGCAAGACAATAAATCTTTTCTAAAACTTAAAGTTAAAGTGCGTGATAAAATTGTCGCCGATGGTTTAGACGACAATACTTTTGATGTCACTAAAATAGGCATTCACGTAGATGCTGAAAAATTCAATGAGCTTATTGAAGATCCTGATACCGTTTTGGTAGATATGCGTAACCACTACGAAAGCGAGATAGGTCATTTTAAAAACGCTATTACACCTGATGTGGATACGTTTCGGGATTCTTTAGACAGCATTGAGCACGATTTAAGAGACCATAAAGAAGATAAAAAATTAGTGATGTACTGCACTGGCGGTATCCGTTGTGAAAAAGCCAGTGCCTATTACAAACACAAAGGTTTTAAACAAGTTTATCAATTAGAAGGCGGTATTATTGAATACACGCGACAGGTACAAAGCAAAAATCTTGAAAATAAATTTAAGGGGAAAAACTTTGTGTTTGACCACAGAAGAGGAGAGCGCATCAGTGATGATGTTATTGCACAATGCCACCAATGTGGAAAACCTTGCGATACACATGAAAATTGTGCTAACGAAGCCTGTCATTTGCTATTTATACAGTGCGAAGAATGTGCAAAGGCTATGGACCATTGTTGCTCCCATGCCTGTAAAGAAGTACATGCCTTACCCTTCGAAACTCAAAAAGCACTTCGAAAAGGAAAAACAGTTAGCAATCTTATCTTTAAAAAAGGTAGGTCTGAGGTTTTAAAATATAAAAAGTAGGGGCTGCGCATTGCTCAGCTTTGTAATTAACCCTAAAATCTGTTTTATTCCATATCCCACAGGCAAAAAAATGCCGCTTACTCAAACTTTTTTATTTCAAGCTAAGCCTTAGAAGCTCCTATTTTTTAAATTAAGCTTTATGGCTAAAAAAATTTAAGTCACACCTCCTCTTACAACTTATTCATAATAGGCCAATTGAATTTTTACGACACTTAAGTAAAAAAGTCGCACCTTTAGAAACAAAAATAGGGCAACTTTAACTATTATAAAGTTTGTTATTTGTTTTTAAAGATTTTAACTGAAATGATAGCATCAGAACAATTGGAAACGTTTATGTGGATTTTGCTGGCCGTTTATGCTGGCGTAATTTTGTTTTTTGTGATTCGGGGTGCTCGAAAAAATACGAATATAAATGATTACGCCGTTGGAAATATTGGTTTTCCATCTTGGGTAGTTGGCTTGTCTTTAGCTGCTTCTATGACCAGTGCTGCCACATTTATTATTAACCCTGGGTTTATAGCGCTCTATGGCATTTCTGGAGTTATTTCTTTCGGAATTGTTCTCCCCATTGCTGCTTTTATTTCTCTCATTGTATTCACTAAAGGTTTTGTTAAACAAGGAAATGCCGTAAAAGCAACAACCATGGCGCAATGGATAGGGAAGCGCTATAAAAGTAAAAATTATGCGTTTTTCTTTGGCATTATCGCGCTTCTATTGATTACGTTTATTGTTCTTATCAATGTTGGACTCACCCAAGTAATTTCTAAATCACTAAATGCAGATCCCTTTTATGTGCTTTTGGGAATTACCACCTTTGTCTTTGGCTACATGATGTTTGGTGGCGCAAACTCTATGGTGTACACTAATACCATTCAAGCTATTATTATGTGTATTGTGGCGCTTATTTTAATTGGTTCTGGGTCTGAATATTTTACAGATGGTATTCAGGGATTCTTCGATAAATTAAGCAGTATCGATCCTAATTTAACCAAACCTACCAATGCATCGAGCTTTTTATTTCGTGATTATTTTGAAATCATTGCCACTCAAATTGTGATTGGTGTTGCGATTGTTTGTCAGCCCCACATCATAACCAAATCATTATTGTTAAAAGATTCGAGTAAAATAAACACCTATTTATTTAGTGGTATTTCATTTATGATTGTTTTCTTTTTGGTGGTTATTGTTGGTTTATATGCTCGTATCAGTTTTCCAGATTTTATCGTTAATGGAGAGACTTTAAAGATGGATGAAATTATACCTACTTATGTCGTTACTAAATTTTCGGTAGGTGTTGGTTTAATCATCGTCGTCGGGTTAATCTCTGCGGGCTTGTCGACCTTAGAAAGCTTAATTCAATCCCTGTCCATTACCATTACATCCGATATCATAAATCCATTATTTAAAGATAAATTTACAGAAAGCACGATAGGCATAAATAAGGTGGTTATTGTAATTTTAGGGCTTGTGAGCTTTTTACTAAGTTGGGAACAAATTCAAAATCCAGAAGTAAGTGTGGCTATTTTTGCTCAAAATGGTGTGTATGCTTATTTTGCAGCTGCTTTTGTTCCTGTACTCTTTGGTACTTTTCTAACTCATGTTTCGACAAGAGCAGTATTTATAGCAAGTATTACCGCTATTGTAGTTCATTTTGGGGTTTATTATGGTAGAATTAGCTCATATATGCAAGAACCAGTCAATAATCCTGGCGTTTCGGCCGCTATCGGAATTATCATATCGCTGGTTGTGGGATACATTATTTATAACATTGATTTAAAAAAAATAGCAAGTGGACACTCCAGATTGGACAGCTAAATGGGCAGACTATACGCCTGATAAAATTGCTATCACTTCCTATGATGATAACAAGAGCTATACCTATAGTGAATTAAATACCTACGCCAATCGCCTAGTTGATAAGTTTATAGAGCTAAAACTCGAAGAAGGCGACCGAATAGCCGTTTTAGCGGAACATGGCCCAGAATATATTGTACTTTTTGTGACTTGTCAACGCATGGGACTTATTTTAGTTCCCCTCAATTATCGTTTATCTGTAAATGAAATAGCAAAATTAATCGTAGACTGCACGCCTAGCCTATTGGTTTACAATCACAACCACAAAGACAAATCAAAACAGTTACCCCTTAAAAATATAAAAGTATTATCTCTTGAAGCCGTAGCAACCTATTACCTTAATTCAGAATTTTATACCCCTAGAATCTTCCACATTAAAGAAGATAATCCTCTTTTTATTTTCTACACTTCTGGCACAACTGGCGCGCCAAAAGGTGTTCTTTATACCAATAAAATGCTGTTTTGGAACAGCCTTAATACCTCCATGCAACTCGGAATCACATTCAGAGATTCAACCATAAACACCCTCCCCCCATATCATACCTCTGGCTGGAATGTTTTTGTAACACCATTATTGCACAAGGGTGCGCATGTGGGTATGTTAGAAAGGTTTGATGCAGAAAAAATATTGTGCCTTTTAGAATTGAATAAAACCACTTTATTCATGGCATTGCCAACCATGTTATTTATGATGCAGAAAACTCCAGTATTTAAGGAGGTAAATCTTAAAAAATTACGTTACATTATTTCTGGCGGAGAAAAAGTGCCCTCAGAATTGGTGCATTTTTGGAAAAGTGAAAAAAATATTTACATCAGGCCTGGTTATGGTTTAACCGAAGCAGGGCCGAGCATAACGTCATTACATCATAAAATGGCGGCATTAAAACCAAATTCTATTGGCAAGCCAAACTTTTATTTAGATATAAAAATAGTAGATAAAGATGGTGAACCCGTTGCCACAAATGAAGTAGGGGAACTTTGCATTAAAGGTGATATTGTAACCCCTGGGTATTGGAACAATTCGGTAAAAACAAGCAACAAAATAAAGAAAGGCTGGCTATTTACAGGAGATTTTGCCTACAGTGATCAAGATGGGTTTTTATATATGAAAGGCCGCAAAAACGACATGTATATTTCCGGTGGCGAAAACATATATCCACAAGAAATTGAAGTACAACTTGAACAAATAGAAGCTATAAAAAAAGCGGTAGTTTTAAGTGTAAAGGATGAAAAATGGGGAGAATGCGGTATCGCATTTGTGACCTCAGCAAATTCGACCCTTTCGGTACTGCAAATTAGAGAAGAGTTAAAAACAACCCTCGTTGCTTTTAAACATCCAAAATACATCTTTATTCTAGATGATATTCCCTTAACCAGTTTAGGAAAAGTTTCTAGAAAAAAACTACATGCTTTTTATCACCAATTAAAACCTCAACAATGATTCGATTCGGAACAATATTCATAGTGTTACTCCTGAATGCTACTTTATTTTCTCAAAACTCTAAAAAACCAATGAAAGAACTCCTTTCAGATTACAGCTACCAAACCAAAACAATCCTTATCGATGGTGTAGAAATAAAATACATGAAAGAAGGTAATGGCAAAAAAACACTACTTTTTGTTCATGGTCTAAGTAGTAATTCTGAAGCTTGGGCCAAAAATATTGAAACGCTTCGAAAACATTATACTTGTATCGCATTAGATTTGCCTGGATACGGAAAATCTTCTAAGCCTGATGTAGCTTATACCCCTACTTATTTTGCTGAGGTAGTACATCAGTTTATAGGACAACTAGATTTAAAAAACATCGTTCTTATTGGGCATTCTATGGGTGGCCAGGCGAGTATTAAATTAGCCCTTAATTATCCAGATGTTATTAAGAAATTAATCTTAGTTGCTCCGGCTGGTCTTGAGCAGTTTACAGCCCCTAATGCTGCTTTTATGAAGGCCTTTTTTACACTAGAATCGGTTAAAAACACTCCAGATGCTCAAATTGAAAAAAACTACGCCCTCAATTTTTACAAACAGCCGGAAGATGTGCATCAAATGATAAACGATAGAAAACAAATAAAAGAAGCTTTAGATTTCGAAGCGCATTGCCAAGCTATTGTAAGGAGTATTTCAGGGATGCTAGATGAGCCTGTTTCAGCAAATTTAGAAGATATTTCACAATCAACCTTAGTGATTTTTGGTGATCAAGACATGCTTATTCCAAACCGATATTTCAATCCAGACTTAACGATTGAAGCTGTAGGAGAAATAGCCTTAGAAAAAATTCCTACCGTAAAACTCGAATTAATAAAAGATGCTGGTCACTTTGTTCACTATGAAAAGCCAAAAGAAGTGAATTTACGTATACAGCAATTTATAGAGGAATGAGCAAAGGCAAACTGAAAAAATTCACAGAATTTAGTAAAACTATTTTACCAAATGAAGCTAAATACCTTGAATCTAGACACCAGTTTACCGATTCGGAAAAGCTCAACATTATTTCGCTAGTCATTGCCAATGCCCTATCTCAAGACGGCCTTACAGTTTATGACCATACCATTGATAAACGAAAGTACTCTTACATTAAAAATTGGATTGAAAAAAAATTAGCAAGTATTGATGTTGATGTAACTATTGAATGGATTATGTCTCTTAAAAAAAAGATTCTAACCGATGCCATAGCTTCACATGAAGAAAAAGAGTTTCTGTATTATATCTCTAGGTATAAAATCATAGATTTTAACTTTCAAAACCTTTATGACCTTGCTAAAGAGTATAAGTCCTATTTGTTGGTGCGGATGCGGTATAGAGATCATAAAATTATTGCTGATTTTATTGAAACGTATAAAAAACAATATCTTGAAGCTAAGAATATTGATGAGAAATTATATACAGCAACCGCTGAAATTACCAATCAATATACCTTAAATAACACTGAAACCAAGCATTTAGAAACTTGGTTGTTACACGTTTTTAAGGACGAAACTATTGATGGTAAAAACAGGTATCAAGCCTTCGTTTTACTGGCATTTATGTACACGAATTACAACGAGAATAACAAGTTAAAGGTAATTTTTGACCAAATTGACTTTTATTTCAGTGAAGGTGAAATGTATTCTAGGCGACTTCTATCTAATTATTATGCCAGTAGGGTGTTACTCCATTCTAAACAAGATGAATTTAAGGAAGCTGAATTCTATGGGTATTTATCTATTCGACAAAACAATAGCGATGCCCTAATGTATCTCAATAATTTAGTGGCTATTTTATTGCGAAACAACAAAGCTGAAAAAGCATTTAAACTTTTAGAAAAGCACTTAGATTTATATAGAGAAACCCATAATTACCATCAAAAAATTGGGTATTGTTCCTACCAAATTCGTGTTTTAGCAGAGCTTAAAAAGAATAGTCTTGCTGAATCAACAGCAAAAACCTTCTTGAAAAAATATAAGAATGAAGTATTAAACCATCGTTGGCATCATTTTTTTACCTCCTATATTAATGTATTAGTTGTTCAAGAAAAGTACGATGAAGTACTAAAGCTTTCTTCTAAATTTGACCTCGTAGAAAAAGAGGTGCAGCGACAGAAACAAAATAATTATGTGCCGAATATATCGTGGAGTATATCCCTTTCAAGGTATATGGAAGGTAAAATAAACTCTAAGCACTTGCTAGATGAAATAAAAGCTCCTCTTAAAGCTATTACACCTACTAAAAACCAAAAGCAATTAATGATTAAGGTTATTGATAAGCTTTCAAATAACTTGCCAGAAGCATTTTTAAAATTAAAGTCGCATATCTAATTTTTTTGGGTAATTAATTAATATTAAAGCTTTTAATTTATATTCACCCCTCTTAAATACATAAAAGTCACACTTAAAACCTTTTCTTTTTGTTCGTTTTAGTTTTTGATTTCCCAATAGCTTGCCGTATAAATAAAATTCTTGAATTATGAAAAAACTACTCTTATTACTAACACTTATGGGGTCTTTTGTGGCGAGTTCACAAGAGGCTGGAACAATTAAAGGTTTAATTACAGACTCGAATGGTTTGCCTTTATCGGGGGCAACGGTGTCTATCAAAATTTTAATGAAAGGCACAACGACTAATTTTGATGGTCTTTATTCCTTAGAGAACATAGAAGCTGGCACCTACGACGTGTCTGTTTCTTATATTGGTTTTGCTCCGACGAATTACAGTGTGCTTGTCACTAGTGGTAATACCACGACCCTAAACGCTTCATTAAATGAATCAAGTAGTATTTTAGATGAAATTGTATTGACAGCGAACAAGCAACCACAAAAAATTACCGATGTACCAGCGACAGTCAATGTTATCAGTGCTAGAGATATTGAAGAATTTCCTAGTTTTAATATTGGTGAATTAGCGGCAAGACAAAAAGGTGTTGACTTTGTAAGAAGTGGTGTTTTAGGTACAGGCATTAACATTAGAGGATTTAATTCTGCCTTTAACTCTAAAAATTTACAGGTTACTGATGATAGGTTATCTACTTTAATCGCAACAGGATTGCCGATGGGATCGTTTTCTACGGTGACAAAAGACGATATTGCTAGAGTTGAAATACTGTTAGGGCCAAACGGAACACTTTATGGTCCTAATGCACATAATGGTCTTGTAAGTACTATTACCAAAAATCCAAGACAATCAGAAGGAACAACTTTTGCTATAGGTGCTGGTAATCAAAATGTGGTTACAGCCAGACTACGACATGCTCAGGTGATTGATGATAAATTTTCATATAAGTTTCATTTCGAAAGATCTCAAGGAACAGAATTCGACTATGTAGATTCTGTTTATGTAGGTACCAATAGCTATACCGAATTAGATTTAGATCGAGATTTTGAAGCTGAAAAATACGGTGCAAATATCTTCTTCAAACCAACGGCGGGATCAGAGCTTTCTGCCTATTATGGTCATAGTGATAATAGTAATATTGGCATTACCAATGCTGGTCGAAATCAAATTAAAGATTGGACTATAGATGAACTTCAATTAAAATTTGTCTCTAAAAACTTTTTTGCCAATACCTACTATACCTGGAGTAAAACCGAGGATACCTACGCTATTAACCAAAGAACTCAAAACTATGTTTCTTTTATACAAAATGGCTTCTCAGAAGCGGAAGCTCGAGAACGTTCTTTTACCGAACAATGGTTTCCAACGGGGCCAGATACTGGAATTGCACTTCAACGTGGCGCATTGTTTAAAGATGATTCAAGACGATTCAATGCAGAGGGGCAATATAATAATCGCTGGAACGAATTTTACCTTACCGCAGGGGCACAGTACCAATTAGACATGGCAGATTCGAAAGGCACCTATCTTTTAGATGAAGGAGGAATTGATATCGGTCAAACTGGAGTTTATACCCAGCTAGAGTACAAACTAGAGGATTCTGGATGGGGATTTTTGCTAGGGGGCCGAATTGACAACCATGATTTATATGGCAATAACTTTATTCCAAAATTAGCAGTAACTAAAAAAATTAATGATGGTACATTTAGACTTACCTATGGTAAGGGAATCGCAGTACCGTCGATTTTAAATTTAAAAGGAAACTTATTTGGAGGTTTAGTTTTGGGGAATGGAGAAGGTTTTACCTTGGCCAATGGTACGGTAATTCCAAGATTACAGGTTGAAACGATTAATTCTTATGAAATAGGGTATAAGGGGAAGCTATCGGATAAATTATTTGTCGATACCAATGCCTATTACAACCAATCTGATAATTTTATTAGTCCATTAGTTAATGTTGCTACGGGCAGCCCTGTAGAACTCGTAGGAAACACCCCAATAGCTGAGCTTGTTCCGGGCTCTAACGGCGCATTCGTATTAAGCTACTTAAACTTTGGTAGCGTAGATACCTATGGTGTTGATGTTGGGTTAAACTATTACTTTAATGATAATTTTAGAGCTGTATTTAACTACTCTTATTTTGGTCGTAGCCTAGATAAAAATGACCTTAATAATGACGGAAATTTAGACGGTCAGGTTTTGGAAAGTGAATTGCCTATTAATACGCCAAACAACAAGTTTAGCTTAGGATTTCACTACACAAAATCTAAATTTTATGGCGCGATGTACGGAAGGTTCGTTCAGAAATATGATTTTTTCTCTGGTATCAATGTAGCTGCCGAAACGCAAGATTTAGACGGAGATGGAGTTAATGAGATTGTAGAAAATGCACGGGTTGGCAGAACATGGAACTACGGGCAATTAGGAGGTTTCACCGTAGATGCAAATGCAGGATACAATTTTTCAGAAAGTCTATCCTTGGGCCTTAGTGTCACCAATTTGTTAAATGCTGAAGTAAGAGAATTCGTTGCATCGCCAGTGATTTCAACCCTTGTTTCTTTTGAATTAAAATACAAAACAAACTTCTTTAAAAGAAAAGCATCAAACGTTAACTAAGCTTCTAAAGTATGTTAAAATTACACGTTAATGATATCGATCTTGATTATGAAGATATAGGAAAAGGAGACGTACTTCTATTGCTTCACGGCTTAGGATCCACTAAAAAAGATTGGGACGCACAAGTCCCTTTCTTTTCTAAAACACATCGCGTTATTACGTTAGACCTTAGAGGGCATGGCGACTCTACAAAACCCTTAGAGGCTTACGGAGTAGATCTAATGGCCGAAGATGTAAAGTTGTTTTTAGATCAGTTGAATATTAAAAAAACAACTGTAGTTGGTTTTTCAATGGGCGGTGCTGTAGCTTTTGAAATGGCAGCAAAATATCCTCAGTATCTTGCAAATTTAGTGGTTGTAAACAGCGGTCCAGATTTTAACAATTTGGGTAAAATTGGGGATGATTTGTTAAAAAACAGAACTGAGTTTTTAGAAACTCAAGGCTTAGCGTCATTAGCCAAAGAGATTTCCTTTAATATGTTCCCGGAAAATCATCAGCTAAAATTAAGAACTGAATTTGAAACACGTTGCAAAAACAACGACTACAATGCGTATTACCAGTCGTTTGTTACTTTAATGAACTGGGGTTTAGGGAGTAGATTAACCAAAATCACCACCAGAACACTCGTTATCGCGTCAGACATGGATTACACGCCAGTTTCCTTCAAAGAAGAATACGTAGCTAGGCTGCAAAATGCACGTTTAGCGGTCATTAAAAACTCAAGACACGGGGTGGTTATAGACCAGCCAGAGGCCTTTAATTTAGTACTTCATAAATTTTTAGCAGATGAATAAAACGGTCCTCATAACGGGAAGTACAAGTGGTATAGGTTTGGGAATTGCCCATCAATTTGCAAAAGAAGGCTATAACATTATGTTTCACGGTTTAGAAGAAAATGGCTTAGACATAGCAAAAAAGGTAGGGAACAAATACCAAGTACAAGTTGCTTTTTCTAATGCAAATTTACTGCAATCAGCTGCTGTTGAAAATTTAGTTTATGAAACTATTCGCAATTTTGGTGCCTTACACGTTTTAATAAATAACGCCGGAATTCAGTTTGTCGCTCCTATTGAAGAGTTTCCAAATTCGAAATATGAAGCTATAATTGCCCTCAATATGAATGCTGTTTTCTATGCCTCTAAAGCCGTCTGGAAACAAATGAAAGAACAGCAGTTTGGCAGAATTATCAACGTATCTTCTGTACATGGCCTGAGAGCCTCAGAATTCAAGTCGGCTTATGTTACGGCAAAACACGGTGTTATTGGCCTAACAAAAGTTCTGGCCTTAGAAGGCGCCCCTTTTAATATTACCTGCAACGCTATTTGCCCAGGATACGTAAAAACACCCTTGGTAGAGGGCCAAATAAAAGATCAAGCACTAGCACATCATATGACAGAAGACGAGGTTGTAGAGAAAGTAATGCTTAAAAAGCAAGCTGTAAAACAATTTGTACCCCTAGAGGCTATTGCAGATATGGCCCTTTTGCTTGCGAAAGATAGCTCAACAACCATCACAGGAACTAGTTTCGTGTTAGATGGAGGCTGGAGTGCGCAATAAAGAACAATAGGTTGCCTTAACCCACCAGAACCGATTCACTAGAGTCAGCATTTGAATTAAGTTTATACACATCAGCAGCGCTCATATGCCTTACAAGGTAATTTTAGCGCTGTTTTTTTTACATCATAGGGTAGAAACCGTAAAAACGTAGCTCATTTTTCAAAACAAAACCTGAGCATTTTTAAAATTTTCATCGCATCGAAAAATCACTATCTTTACGGTTATTAAAATTTTAGTATAAACCTTTTTTCTTGTTTTCCGATGGTTGGCAAGATTTCAATATAAATAATATGGGTTGTAGCAGTTGTTCAACTGGTAAAGACGGACAACCAAAAGGCTGTAAGAATAATGGAACTTGCGGTACTGATGGATGTAATAAATTAACTGTCTTCGATTGGCTTTCGAACATGTCACTACCGAACGGCGAAAAACCGTTTGATGGCGTGGAAGTACGTTTTAAAAATAGTAGAAAAGAATTTTTTAGAAATTCAGAAAATCTTTCTTTGTCTATTGGCGATGTGGTAGCTACGCAGGCTACTTCTGGTCATGATATTGGCATCGTTACCCTAACTGGTGAGTTGGTAAAAGTTCAAATGAAAAAAAAGAACGAGGTATATACCAACCCAGACTTACCAAAGGTGTACAGAAAAGCATCACAAAAAGATATTGATATTTGGCAAACTTGCCGTAATCGTGAGGCAGAAATTCAAAAACGTTCTCGAGAATTAGCTATTGCTTTGAATCTTCAAATGAAACTTTCAGATGTTGAATTTCAGGGCGATGGTTCTAAAGCTACCTTTTATTACACGGCAGAGGAACGCGTAGATTTCCGTCAGCTGATCAAGGATATGGCAAAAGCTTTTGGTATTCGTATAGAAATGCGCCAAATAGGGTACCGACAAGAAGCACAACGATTAGGCGGTATAGGTTCTTGCGGAAGAGAGCTGTGTTGCTCAACTTGGTTAACCGACTTTAGATCTGTAAGCACCTCCGCTGCCCGCTATCAGCAACTTTCTTTAAATCCGCAAAAGTTAGCAGGGCAATGTGGAAAGCTAAAATGCTGCTTAAATTATGAGTTAGATGTATATTTAGATGCCCTCAAAGATTTTCCTTCTCAAGAAACCAAAATACTCACAGAAAAAGGAGTCGCCATTTGTCAAAAAGTAGATATTTTTAAGGCTACCTTATGGTTTTGTTACAAGGATGATTGGGCAAATTGGCATGCTTTGACCAAAGATCAGGTCAATGAAATGTTAGAAAAAAACAAACGAAAAGAAAAAATTAGCAGTTTAGAAGAATATGTAATTATTCCAACAGGGGAAAAGGAAAAAGAAAAGGAAAAAGTGTTTGAAAATGTAGTAGGCCAAGACAGTCTTACTCGTTTTGATAAGCCCAAACCAAGTAAAAATAATCGCAATAAAAAAAGAAAAAATAATAACCCCGATAGAACTCAAAACAATACCCAAAGGACTCCAAACCGAAAGGAGAATACCTCTATAAATAAACCCAGAAAACCAAAAGCATCGATTCCTGCGAACAGCGATAATTCATCCCCTACGCAAAATTCTGGGGCTAATAAGAATAGAAATAAGAAGCGACGAAATAACAAAAAAAGACCTACAGATAATGACTAAGTATATTTTTGGTTTGCTTTGCGTTATGGTTTTAGTCTCTTGCGATTCAGCCATCATTAAGTCAGAGTACCGAGCAACAACCGATGGTAAATGGGATAAGGATGCTATTTTAGAATTTACATTCTCAGAGGTAGATACCCTGCAACAACACCATATTTTTATTAATTTACGCAATGATGAAACCTACGCGTTTAGCAATATTTTTTTAATTGCAGAATTGAATTATCCCAATGGTGCTTCGGTCAAAGACACTTTAGAGTACGAGATGACAATGCCTGATGGGGAATGGTTAGGAAAAGGTACTGGTAGTATTAAGGAAAACAAACTATGGTATAAAGAAAACATCGTTTTTCCAGTAAAAGGCGTATATACATTAAAAATAGGTCATGCCATGAGAAAAAATGGCGCTGCTCAAGGCATTATAGACTTAGACGGCATCACTGATGTCGGGTATCAAATAGAAAAAACCAATTAATTCGCTATGGCAAAAGCATCAAAAAAAACACCTACTAAAAGCTTTTTTACATTTATAAAATGGTTTTGGATTTTATTTATCACCGGTATTCTCGCCGTGGTATTTATATTTTTATCTGCATCTTGGGGTTGGTTTGGGGAATTACCCACATTTGAACGTTTAGAAAACCCACAAACCAATTTAGCCACGGAAATTATTTCTACCGATGGCGTAACCTTAGGCAAGTATTACCTAGATGATAATCGTACCCCCATTCCTTTTGAAGAGCTTCCAAAATCTTTGGTCGATGCTTTAGTTGCTACAGAAGATGCCCGATATTTTGAACATTCTGGGGTTGATGCTAGAGGCACCCTTAGGGCCTTTGCATATTTAGGCTCTAAAGGTGGTGCAAGTACAATTTCGCAACAATTGGCAAAACAGCTTTTTACTGGTGCTGCTGCCCGTGGTTTTGAACGCTACACCCAAAAAATTAAAGAGTGGGTGATTGCCACTCGTTTAGAACGCCAATACACCAAGGAAGAAATTATTGCCATGTACTTTAATATTTATGATTTTGGCAATAATGCTGATGGTATAAGGTCAGCCGCTAAAATTTACTTCAGTAAAGAACCCAAAGATTTGAATGTTTCTGAATCTGCTATGTTGGTGGGTATGTTCAAAAACTCGTCATTATACAACCCCCTTCCAAAAAGAAACCCTGTAGGGACAAAAAATCGTCGAGATGTGGTCTTAGCCCAAATGGCTAAATATGGCTATTTAGATGACATGGTAAAAGATTCCTTGCAAGAACTGCCCTTGGCTTTAAGGTACTCTCCAGAGTCGCATCAAGATGGTTTAGCGACTTACTTTAGAATGTATTTGCAAAAGTTTTTAAATAGTTGGATTGCTAAAAATCCGAAACCCGCTTTAGAAGGCGAACGTGACAAATGGAATATTTATTTAGACGGATTAAAGGTCTATACTACGATTGACTCTAGGATGCAGCAGAATGCTGAGGATGCTGTTAAAGAACACATGAAGCGTTTGCAGGCGGAGTTTTTTGTTCAAAATACCCCAGAGCGTAATAAAACCGCTCCTTTTTTAGATTTAAAAGACGATGAAATAGAACGTATTTTTGAGCGTGCCATGAAAATTTCAGATCGATGGCGTATTATGAAAAGTAACGGAAACTCGGAGAAAGAAATACGGGCATCGTTCAACAAACCAACACCCATGGTGGTTTTCGACTGGAATAGCGAGGGCTATGAAAGAGATACTATTATGACCCCAACAGATTCCATTCGGTATTACAAGTCTTTTTTGAGAACGGCAATGATGTCTATGGAACCACAAACCGGCCATGTAAAAGCTTGGGTTGGCGGCCTTAACTACAAACATTTTCAGTATGATAATGTCATACAAGGCGCACGACAAGCCGGTTCTACCTTTAAGCCTTTTGTATATGCCGCAGCGATCGATCAATTGCGCCTGTCTCCATGTACGCTATTGCCCGATGATGAATACTGTATTGAGGCAAACAAACATGGCAATCCAGAACCTTGGTGTCCAAAAAATTCTGATGGAAAATTCTCATTAAAAAGCATGTCATTAAAGCAAGCATTAGCAGGTTCTGTCAACTCTATTACTGCCCAATTAATGGACAAGGTGGGCCCTAGAACCGTAGCCAATATGGCTAAAAATATGGGGATTACCGCTGATATTCCTGAAGTACCCTCGATTGCCTTAGGAACCCCTGATGTAAACGTGTATGAAATGGTCGGTGCCTTTGGGACGTTTGCCAACGAAGGTGTTTATGTAAAGCCTGTTTTAGTGACGCGAATTGAAGATAAAAACGGTACGGTACTTTATGAATATGTACCTGAAACTAAAGATGTTTTAAGTAAAGACGTGGCTTATGCAACGGTAGATTTATTACGAGGCGTAGTAGAAGGTGGATCTGGTTCAAGATTAAGGAATAGTTACAATAAAGACAACCAAATGTATAAAGAGATTATTACTGGTTATCCCTACAATCTTAATAACCCAATCGCCGGTAAAACTGGAACTACCCAAAACAATAGCGATGGCTGGTTTATGGGAATGGTACCCAATTTAGTTACTGGTGTTTGGGTAGGTGGCGAAGAGCGTGCCACGCACTTCAAAAACATTCTTTATGGACAAGGAGCCTCTATGGCATTGCCTATCTGGGGACTTTATATGGTTAAAAACTATGAAAATAAAGACATTGGCGTATCTGATGGTGAATTTAAAATTCCAGAAAATATGTCGATTAATTTAGATTGCGCCCAATTTCAAGAGGATAAAAAAGAAAATAACGCACCCGCGCATGACGATTTAGATGATTTTGATTTTTAAAAAATCTAGACGAAATAACTTCAGGTTTTTTGTGCACCTGCTAACCAATATTTTTTAACTAGCCTCGACTTCTGAAATAAAAGATACTACAAAAAGCCCTTAACTTTTTATAAAAGTTGAGGGCTTTTTTAGTTTAAATTCGGTAATTTAGGAGCTGTTGAATTAAAAAAATAATTATGATTCGTAAAACTGTTTCGAATGTTCAAGAAGCTTTAAAAGGCGTTGAAAATGGTATGACCTTCATGCTAGGTGGTTTTGGTCTTTGCGGCATTCCTGAAAATGCGATTACACAACTCGTAAGCCTCGGTATAAAAGACATTACCTGTATTTCAAACAATGCAGGAGTAGATGATTTTGGTTTGGGTTTATTACTACACAAACATCAAATTAAAAAAATGATTTCATCGTATGTTGGTGAAAATGACGAGTTTGAACGACAAATGTTAAGTGGTGAACTCGATGTAGAATTGACCCCACAAGGAACCTTAGCCGAAAAATGTAGAGCCGCACAAGCTGGCTTTCCTGCGATATATACGCCTGCAGGTTATGGCACTGAAGTAGCAGAAGGTAAAGAAACTAGAGCGTTTAATGGCAAAATGTATGTGCTAGAAGAGGCTTATAAAGCAGATTTTGCGTTTGTAAAAGCATGGAAAGGCGACGAAGCAGGAAACTTAATTTTTAAAGGTACTGCGCGCAATTTTAACCCAGTTATGTGTGGAGCTGCCAAGATAACAGTGGCCGAAGTAGAAGAACTAGTGCCCGCGGGTACCTTAGATCCTAACCAAATTCATATACCAGGCATTTTTGTTCAGCGAATTTTTCAAGGAAAAAACTATGAAAAACGTATTGAACAACGCACGGTACGCACTAAATGATGAAAAGATGTGTTGGATTAAAGATGTAACAATGAATACACTTGTACTCAACTCTAACTACTTCTAAGGTAAGAGTTAGTCATGTATTCATTGATACATTAAATATATTTTCACATTGGTATATGGACACAACGAATAAGGTATTTCCATAGCATCAAATTTCAAATCAAATAATCAAAAAGAATGTTAGACAAAATAGGCATAGCGAAAAGAATCGCAAAAGAAGTAAAAGACGGGTATTATGTAAATTTAGGGATAGGAATTCCTACCCTAGTGGCGAATTATGTTCGCGATGATATCAGCGTTGAATTCCAGAGCGAGAATGGGGTTCTAGGGATGGGACCCTTTCCTTTTGAAGGAGAGGAAGATGCGGATATTATCAATGCGGGAAAGCAAACCATCACAACCTTGCCAGGCGCCTCGTTTTTTGATTCTGCCACAAGTTTTGGAATGATTCGAGGGCAACATGTCGACCTAACTATTTTGGGAGCCATGGAGGTTTCTGAAAGGGGTGATATTGCCAACTGGAAAATTCCCGGAAAAATGGTAAAAGGTATGGGGGGTGCTATGGACCTCGTGGCATCCGCAGAAAATATTATCGTGGCGATGATGCATACCAACCGAGAAGGGGAATCTAAGCTTTTAAAAAAATGTTCTTTACCCCTAACAGGTGTTCAGTGTGTAAAAAAAATAGTTACTAATTTGGCCGTTCTAGAAGTTAGCGACAAGGGCTTTGTACTTCTTGAAAGAGCTCCTGGTGTGTCGGTTGAAGAAATTAAAAAGGCTACCGAAGGTAATTTAATAATTCATGGAGATATTCCTGAAATGAGGCTTTAGAATGCTACTACTTAGCATCCTTAAATTTCACAACATTTTAACGCTATTTCACAACAATAATTTTAAAACAACAGCGTTTTTAATTAAGTTTATATCAGAACAAAAAACTAAACCCCAAGTTTAATTTTTAAAAAACATGTCACCTATGGAAGCTCAAATTACACACGCACCCTCACGAGAAGAAATTCAAGTGTATCGTAACAATTTTCTTAGTGGAGTTATCGTATTGCTTAGAAAGCTATTTATGCTGTAATTGTTAAGAACCTAAAAAAACTATCAAAGGAGCATTTGCTCCTTTTTTTATGGCACTATTTTAAACCTCAACTAAAAACAAAATCCGTTAGAACCATACGCATTTTATATAGCCGATGACGCGCTAAATCAAATAGTATGTTGGTTGTAGTAGCCTTAAGCTGAGGCCTACAGCACAAGTATTTCGCTTCACCGAAAAATACCCCTATCAAGATAAAACATAAAACACCGAGAAGTTTAATGCGATTTAGGCTGTTTTAAAGAACAAAATTTTTATTTATGCGCAATGGTATTGTGTTACGAAAAAACGCCTTAAAAAGCTTTCGTAGGGTTTACATTTGATCTTTCGCTGAGCTATTTGTTAAGGTTCTAATCAAAATACAACAAGGAAGACTACAGCACTTCATGTAGTTGCGCTTTTATGAGCTACTTTTTACACACAGGGGTTTTAAGCCTACGGCGTTTCTGATCATGAATCGTAAAGCTATATTTTTATCAAAGTAAAAAAGTAGGAGCTAAATTCGTTTACATAGGAAACGCAAGACTCTATCTATGAGCTTGAAACAACCTTTCACCAAAACTTTAAAAAATTATATGATCTTAAGACTTTAAATGTTTTTTGTCGGATAAAAATGCTGTTTATAGAGAGAAAATACGAGGCCTTTTCTTATAACCGATTTATAGTCGTTTTGTCAAGAAAAATTCTTGGTTCCTAATTGATTATAGAACTTGCGCCTTTATTAATTTATAATTTGGGGATTATGAGAAATGTTTTACTCGTTAAAGAAATTTATATAGAAGCTTTTAAGAATTTGGGGAATTTCTTAATAAAAAACTACTTAAAGGTTTTTGCTTGGTTTTGTTTTGTTCTAATAGCTGTTGCGTCATACGCACTTATCTTTAGAATCTCGACAGGATATGCCTTTCAATAGCCTATAAATTTCAAAAAACAAACCCCTAAAATTCATTTTTTAGGGGTTTTTTTATACAAAATCGTGAGTTCTATTGAAACTTGAGTGTTTTTATAATCGCTTCAAGCTCAAACATATTGTCTCTTTTTTGAGTAGCAGGTGCAAAAATAAACCCTTCAATAATTAATTTTCTATTTCGCTCTTTATCATTGATAATGTACATCAGATAAGGCCCTCCCATGGGGTAATTATTCATTTCCCATAAGCCTCGTACTTCTGCCGCTTTTAAACCCGCTATTTCGGCGGGATATATATGGGGTGCAAAGTTTCTTTCAGAAACCATATAGTTTTTTTTATCTGGAATATCCTCCCCAGGAATATTTATACTCCCGATAGAATCTCTCATGCTTAGAATGTCTTGTACAAAAGTAGTGTCATTGTCAAAGGCGTTTTCAGGCATCGTGTAAACAATAAGATTCATGGCTCCTTTGGGTACCTGCCGATCAATCCAGACAAAGTTTTCCTTTTGACTACCCACCTTATATGCAGAAGGGATGTCTAACGTTATCCCAAATTTTTCTTTTAATACTAGTTCCTTGTTTAAGGATCTTTTAAAACGTTTTTGTTGTTCTTGAATTTCTAAATCCTTGTATGTTTTTATAATCTCTTCAGCTTTAGCATCAATATTGGCGTTAATTTCCTGTATTGAAGTTCCTGTTATAATCGCTAGGTTTTGAGGCCCCGCATATACGTCTTTCCTTATACCAACTTTGCTTTCACTGCCTTTGGCAACGAGTAGTACCGATCTTGATTTTTGAATTGCTCCAGAAAAAACAGATTCAGGCATGTAGGTAATTGTAAATAAGGGTTCTGCCATGTTTAAGCCAACGACCGAAGCGGCAAAGTGCTCCCGAACCTTATCACCAACTTCACCTTTCCACAGTTGGTTATCCATGACCACAACTAAAGAGTTTATGGCGCCGGTAGATTCTGGCAAATACGTAGTTTTAGCACTCTCTTTACAAGCGCCAAAGCCAACAAGTAAAAGTAGTACTGCAATACTTTTAAAATTATTCATAGTATGTTCTTCGTTTAGGGTTGACAATCACACAAAACTAACTTTGTGCCTAATTTTAGATTGTTACCACTAATACCGTTCCATTTTCGTAAATTATCGACAGAAATTCCAGAATATTTTCTAGAAATTGTCCAAAGGGAGTCTCCCTCTTTTACGGTGTGAACTTTAGTAAGGTCAGAAGTCGTTGCTTTTGTCGTTGTACTTTGTGCGGTACTAGTTGTAGCAACGGGGTTTTTACTGTAGATAATTAATCGTTGTCCTACCCTTAAGTTATTGCTTCTTAAACCGTTCCAACTTTTTATTTGACTAACGCCAACGCCATAACGCTCCGCTATTCTACCTAAGTAATCACCACTTTTTACCTTATATTTAATTTGATCTTGTGTTTTCACGAATTGAGGTAGCGCCTTTTCTTCCACTAAAAGTTCTTGCTCCACAAAAGCATAGATTTGTTCTTCATTGGCCACGAACTTTCCTATGGCATCAACAGGCAGGCGTAGTGCATAGTTTTTTTGATCAACAAAAGGAATAATATTTAATTTATAGGATGGATTTAAGACTTCTAGTTCTTCAACACTTACATCCACTAACTTTGATATTTGATCAAAAGTAATTAATCGTTTTACATGAATGGTATCTGTTTGAAAATAAGGTCGCTCTGCATTCTTAGGTTTTAACCCATGTTCCTCAGCGTATTCAAATAAATACATGGTAGCTAAAAAAGCAGGGACATAGCCCGCAGTTTCTCTAGGTAAATTAGCTCTTATGTTCCAATAATTTTGATATCCTCCAGAACGTCTAATGGCTTTGTTGACATTACCAGGTCCTGAATTATAGGCTGCTAGGGCCAAATCCCAATCATTAAAAATACCATGTAATTGAGATAAATAAGCGGCGGCGGCTTTTGTTGCCATAATCGGATCACTTCGTTCATCTACGTAGCTACTCACATTTAAGTTGAACATTTTACCCGTAGGATACATAAATTGCCATAAACCTGTGGCACCCACTCTTGATTTAGCCCTCGGATTTAGTGCCGATTCAACAATAGCAAGATACTTTAATTCTAAGGGCACATTTTGGTTTGCTAACTCTTCTTCGAACATAGGGAAATAAAACTGACTTAAGGTAAGCATACGTTCTATTAATCCTCTTCGTCTTTTTAAAAACGATTGAATAACGCTTTCTAACGAAGGGTTATAGGCGATATTGAAAGGTGTTTTTTGATTTAATTTTTCTAAACGAAGCTTTAAGGTATCGGTATCTACCGTGGCTAAAAAGTCTTCATCAACTTCGAGTGTTGAAACTTCCTCGTACATTTCATCAAATAATACGGTACTTTCTGCCATTACTTTTAGCCAAAGGCTATCGTATTTAGCCGCTAAAGGATGGTCTTGTAAATTTGGGTTTTCTTTGTTGATTACTTTAAAGTTCGGATGATCCGTAGTTCCGTCTGGATTAATTTTTAGCGTTGAATCTTTTTTCTTAAGGGTTTTTGATTTAAGATTTTTCAAGGTAGTCTTGCTATCCTCGAGCTGATCTGAAAACTCCGTTGCGCTAATCGCATCATTTTGTTGAGCGACCATACTTCCACCAAACAATAAGGAAGAAACTAAACCGAAGAAAAGAGTTTTTTTTATCATAACAAGACCTTTAAAATAATGCAGTGGACGAAAATCGTCTTTTTTTTACAAAAAATAAAATAATAATGCATAAAATGACCCGAAATAATAAAGGCCTTGTTATCGATAACGTACTATTTCTTATCGTATTGCAGCGATCCCTGGTAATATTTTACCTTCTAAACTTTCAAGCATTGCGCCACCACCTGTAGATACATAACTTACTTTATTCTCGAAGCCAAATTGTTTTACAGCAGCTACAGAATCGCCACCCCCTACTAGTGAGAAAGCACCATTTTTAGTGGCTTCGTCAATAAAGTTACCTATCGCAATCGTTCCTTTTGCAAAGCTTGGCATTTCAAAAACACCTATTGGGCCATTCCAAAGAATAGTTTTAGACTTTAAAATTACTTTTTTAAAATTCTCTAAAGTTTGCGGTCCTGCGTCTAAGCCTTGCCATCCGTCAGGAATAGCTGTCACCGAAACGATTTTAGTTTCTGCATCGTTGTTAAAATCGTTTGCGGCTAAAACATCTACTGGTAAATGAACTTCCACGCCCTTTTCTTTCGCTTGTTTTAAAATTGATAAGGCTAATTCTTGTTTGTCATCTTCGCAAATTGAGTTTCCAACCTTGCCGCCTTGGGCTTTTATAAAGGTATACGTCATCCCGCCACCGATAATTAAGTGGTCTACTTTATCTAGAATATTTTCGATGATGGTAATTTTCGAAGATACCTTTGAGCCTCCTAAAATAGCAACAACAGGTTTTTCACCAGTTTTCATAACTTTATCAATCGCAAGTATCTCTTGAGCCAACAGGTATCCGAAACATTTATGATCTGTAAAAAAGTCGGCTATGATGGTCGTTGAAGCATGTGCTCTATGCGCTGTTCCGAAGGCATCGTTCACATAAATGTCTCCTAAATTTGCTAATTGCTCCGCAAAAGACCTGTCGCCAGCTTCTTCTTCGGAGTGAAAACGAAGGTTTTCTAATAGTAAGACTTCTCCAGTTTTTAAATTTTTCACCGCTTCTTTGGCGGCATCTCCCACACAATTTGATGCAAACTTTACATTTACTCCAATAATTTCAGACACCTTATCACAAATATTTTTTAGCGATAAAGCATCACTGGCTTTCCCGTCTGGTCTTCCTAAATGACTCATTAAAATAGCGCTTCCACCATCTTCTAAAATTTTAATAATTGTAGGCTTCGCTGCTGCTATTCTACTGGCATCAGTAACTTTTAGGTTCCCATCTAAAGGCACATTAAAATCTACTCGAATTAAAGCTTTTTTTGATTTAAAATTAAAATTATCTACCGTTTTCATTCGTTACAAATTTTGTCTAACGACAAATGTAAAAATTTATAGGCACTGATAGCCATTGAAACAGGCATATTAGCTATGTTTTAACAAAAGAAGTTTTAATGCTACTCATTATTAAGAAATTGTCAGATAAATAGTTAATAGCTTGAGCTTTTTGAGCGAAACTTTACATCATAAACGATTACTGCAAATACACTATATTTGACTTATGTTATTTGATCATATTCTCGGTTTAACACACATTAAAAAGCACTTAAGCCAAAGTGCTGATGCGGGAAGAATTCCGCATGCACAATTATTTGTTGGGCCTGAAGGTTGCGGTACCTTGCCTATGGCGATTGCCTATGCCCAATATATTCTATGTAGCATCGCAAGCCAAAAAACGGAAGAGGCTAAAAATAGCTGTCATTTAAAATGCAATGCCTTGGCACATCCTGATATGCATTTTGTATTTCCTGTGGCCACCTCTGACAAAATAAAAAGTCATGCGATCAGCGATTCCTATATCAGCGACTTTAGAACCTTTGTCAAGGAGCAGCCCTATGGCAACCTTTTTGATTGGTATCGTTTAATCGATATTGAAAAAAAGCAAGGGCAAATTGGTGTTGATGAAGCGCAAGACATTGTCAAAAAATTATACTTAAAGTCGTACGAGGGTGGGTATAAAATTTGCATTATTTGGATGGCAGAAAAAATGAATATGGCTGCTTCAAATAAATTACTAAAACTGATTGAAGAACCCCCTGAAAAAACAGTTTTTATCCTTATTGCTGAGGATGAAGAACAAATTATCCAAACGATTCGCTCTAGATGTCAAGTTTTACATTTTCCGCCTTTAGCTGAAGATGCCATTGCTGACGGACTGATGACTCAGGGCCTTGCAACAGAACAGGCCTTACGATTAGCACATGAAGCCAACGGAAACTATAATAAAGCCTTGGATTTAATGCGCAATGATTCTGAAGATTTGGTGTTTGAAAAGTGGTTTGTACAGTGGGTACGTACCGCTTTTAAAGCAAGCGGCAACAAAGCGGTTATCCACGATTTAATTTCTTGGAGTAATGAAGTAGCAAAAACCGGCAGAGAAACACAAAAAAAATTCTTATTATATTGTATTGCCATTTTCAGACAAGCCATGCTTGTAAATTATAACGTAAAAGAATTAGCCTATATGAAAATCCATGTTGACGGCTTTGACCTGAACAAATTTGCGCCCTTTGTTCATGAAAATAATATCCTTACGATTACCGAAGAATTAGAAAAAGCTATATATCATATAGAACGAAACGGTAATGCAAAAATAATTTTGACAGATTTATCTATAAAGTTAACACGTTTGCTTCATAAAAAACCTGAAACAATTTAAAACTAAAATCAATGAATACCATGCTAAATAACGCTACAGAACTACTTTTACTACTTTTCTTAATCATCACTTTTTTACAAAGTGGTATCGATAAAATTATCGATTGGTCGGGTAACTTATCTTGGTTAAAGTCGCATTTTGCAAAAAGCCCGCTAAAGAATAGTGTTCCGCTATTGCTCAGTATTGTTTTGTTGACTGAAATGTTGGCGGGCCTACTTTGTGTAGCTGGTATGTATCAAATTTTGGCATTAGAGAAAACAGAATTTGCCTTTTACGGTGCTATATTTTCCTGTATTTCTTTACTGATGTTGCTTTTTGGTCAGCGAATGGCCAAAGACTATGAAGGAGCAAAAACAATTGCGGTATATTTTATTCCAGCCATGTTTTTAGTGTTTTTATTGCAGTCTTAATACCGAGGGTCTTTGGATCACTATTTATAATACATAAAGCCTCAAATTTCTTTGAGGCTTTATGCATTTTATAAGGTAGGTAAGGCTTAATTTTTGTACTTATCGTTCAGCACTTTTAATATTGGTGTCGTTACGTCTTTTGTTTCCTCACCGTACAAAACACTACCACCATCACCGCCACCAAGTATAAAAGAATACCCATTGGCTTTACCATATGCCTGAATTTCTCTTTTTACTTTACTGATAATGCTATCCATTTCGGTTTGGTTTTGCATTTGCAGTTGTTCTTGTTCCTTTTGTAATTGCTGGCCTATAAACTGACCTTCTTGTTGAAATTGAGCGGATTGCTCTTCTATTTGCGATTGTGACATTTTTTGTGCCTGAGCCTGAAATGCCTGTCCTCTCATTTGGAAAGATTGTGAAATACTATCTCTCTTTTTTGAAAACGCATCAACCTTGATTTGAAATTTAGCTTCAACGTCTTTTTTCTCTTGGTAATCAGCCATTATTTTTTGATTGTCAATAAAGCCAATTTTACTTTCCTGGCATGATAGTGCAGTAAAAACTACAAATGCCATAATTATTTTTTTCATCTTTTAATTTTAAATGTTGCGCAAAAATAGAAAAGCTTTTGGATTTATTGCAAAAGTTTAGTGGTAAAGCGAAAGAAGCACTTTAAAAAAGTGCTTTATGAACTTAGGTGCTAGATGATAAGGTATTATAGGCTTATAACATCTTTCTTATTTCAGAACTTAAACCTAGCTTATTTTGACCGTGTATGCTACTTTAAAATGCGTGTTGAAAACTAATCATCCTCTAAGGTAAGTACGAGAGAATTTTAAAAATCATAAAAGACAACTCCTTGCTGCTCCTCCATAAAAGTTCATTTAAAGACGACTATAGTAAATACCTATTGCTTTTTATTTTATAATTGATATTTTCAATCAAAAAAAACCGTCATTGTATGGTTTTAAACCCATTTTCACAAACCTTATAATAAAATACTCAGCACACTAGGCCAAACCTTCTTAAATAGGCTTAAAATGATTATTCGGTCCTTTTAATCACATAAATTAAGGAAGAATACTCACCCGTAGACCAAGCTTTCAAATTAGACCATAAGCCAATGAAAAATGCAGTAAAGTAGCTTTGCCTTTTATGTTTGTATTTTTCGGATAATAGCGCAACATAAAAAGCATCAAAAACCATGGGGTAGGTTTTCGTCACACATAAGTTATGCTTGGAAAATAATTTTGAGATAGCGCTTTGTGAAAAATGCCAAAGATGTCGAGGCACATCGAAAGCAGCCCAATATTTTTTGTAATGACAGGCATCAAAAGATTTAAAATTAGGTACAGCTACTATTAAAACGCCTCCTACATTTAACAATTGATTTAACCTAGTAATTTGATGGTTCAAGTTGGGTAAATGTTCTAACACATGAAACAGCGTAATAACATCAAAGCTGCTGTCCTTAAATTCGTCGATGCCTGCCTTTAAAAAAATTCCTTTTTCAGCAGCCTTTAGTCGCGCTTTCTCGTTGGGTTCCACGCCACTGACCTGCCACATATTTCTTTTGGCATAATTCAAAAAATCTCCTGTTCCAGCACCCACATCTAACATTGTTTTTTTAGTACTTGCGTGTCGGTTTATAAGTTTAAGTTTATGATGAAGATTTCTTGATTTAACTATTTGATACGCTTTTTCCGTCAGGGACTTTTTAGCATCTGTATGGGAAATATAATCATCACTGTCGTAGTACGTATCAAGAATTTCAGGTTGGGGAAAAGTTACAAGCATATCGAGATCTTCATCATGCCTAAGCTCAAATTCCTCTTCCGAAACTGAATAGTCTTTAGTTTTTAAATAACACTTCATTATAATTATGCGTAGCTAAATATTGATTTTTTAAGGCGCTAAGATAGTTTAAAACTACTTCCTTTGAAACTGAATCTTTCGCCAAACAGTCGTATTCATCATCGGAATATACTTCTATGGCAATATAATAATTACTTGTAAGAATTACACTCGCATCTGGGTTAAATATAGTCGAAGGTTCATCGCCTACCTCTAAAAGTTTATTTCCAAGAGCCGCTAAAAATGGCGTGGCTACATTTAAGCTTTTATCTGAGATAGCAACTTCGTAAAATGAAAAGAAGAATTGATCCTCGTGTATGTTGAAGGGTACATCATCGTAAACCCTGTCATCATCAAGCTGAAATTTCGTATTGATATAGTTGTAAAATTCCTCAGCATCTTTTGTGTCTGTAAAAACAAACATCGTGCGTTTTGGTAAGCCTCGTTTAAACTTCTTCCCTTTTACAAGTTTAAAATCATCGATTTTGGGAGCAATGCGTAAAGGAATACAAGAATGTACCATCCCGAATAACACCAAGAAACTAATTGCTTTTCTCATGACATTTTTCTAATTTTTAAATATACCTACCATCAAAAATCAGTCCAATACTCACATGCAATAGTACAACTTCTTCATCTTAAAATACACCAACCTGGTAAGGGCAATTACATGTGCTCAGCACAAGACAGTCTGTGGGCAGACCTTCCAATACTAGAAAGCATTAACTAAAGTGCTTGAATTTACTTCGTGCCCTAAATCTTAAATTACTAAGGTTTTCATTCGTTAATGCGCTATACCTTATACCTTAGCTTTTAGCCTAAAAACAAAAAAATTTAAATTTTACAACAACTAAACTTTCTCCAAAAATTAATGATTTATGTATCGTACAGCAAACATGTTTGAAAGACCCCGCTTTAGTGAAATACCTTACCACAATAACCAATTCTTTTACAACATTTATTTTGTAACCTGTACGCTATTCATTAGGGGCAAAAAGACCCAGGCCAACAGCCTAACTCAGCTCCTATTCTATGCTAAAAACAAAAAAACCTCAATTGTTCCACGTGGAACAATTGAGGTTTCTGAACTATACCCTACCTTTTATCTCCCCAAATAAACTAACAAAACACTTATATCACTAGGCGAAACCCCACTAATTCTAGAGGCTTGTGAAATAGTTACTGGCTGAATTTTTGATAGTTTTTGTCGTGCTTCAGTAGATAAAGACTTTAATTTGGCATAATCAAAATTCGTTGGGATTTTTACATTTTCTAAGCGATGTAACTTGTCGGCATTATTTTTTTCTTTGGCTATATACCCTGCATATTTTATCTGCACTTCGGCTTGTTCTAATACCTCACTATTCAAATTATTGTCCTTTACAAAATCCGCTACTTCGGGCAAGCTTAACATATGCCCCATGGTAACATTTGGTCTAGAAAAAGACTTAAACATTTTATCTGATTGACTGACCGTGGCCGAATTAACTTCCTCCAAAATAGGATTTATAGCATCCGGTAACACGCTAGTGTCTTTAAAAAACTGTATAAGTTTTTCAGATTTTTCTAACTTCTCCTCCATACGCGCCAAACGATCTTCTTTTGCCAAACCAATAGAAAAACCCTTAGGTGTTAATCTCAAATCTGCATTATCTTGACGAAGCAATGTTCTATACTCTGCCCTTGACGTAAACATTCGGTAGGGTTCTTCTGTGCCTTTCGTAATTAAATCATCAATTAAAACACCAATGTAGGCTTCATCCCTTTTAAGAATAACGTCGTCCTTTTCATTAATCTTTTGGTGTGCATTTATACCCGCCATTAAGCCCTGAGAGGCCGCTTCTTCATAGCCCGTAGTACCATTAATTTGCCCTGCAAAATACAAATTAGCCACTAATTTGGTTTCCAATGTATGTTTTAACTGCGTTGGTGGAAAATAATCATATTCAATAGCATAGCCTGGCCTAAAGAACTTTACATTCTCAAAACCAACAACTGATCGCAGGGCTTTAAATTGAACGTCTTCCGGTAACGAGGTTGAGAACCCATTTACATACACCTCCACCGTGTCCCAGCCCTCTGGTTCGACAAATAATTGATGGCTATCCTTATCTGCAAAGCGGTTAATTTTATCTTCAATGGACGGGCAGTATCTTGGCCCTAAACTTTTAATCCTCCCATTAAACATAGGTGAGCGATCAAAACCTTCCCTCAATAAATCATGTACCAAAGCACTGGTATGGCTCATATGGCACTCCCGTTGAAAATTAAGTTTTTTGGTTGGAGAATAACTAAACTTTTCAGGTTGTTCATCTCCTGGTTGGGGAATCATTTTAGAATAGTCTAAAGATCTCCCATCAACACGGGGAGGTGTCCCTGTCTTCATTCTACCGCTTTCGAAGCCTAAAGCAACTAATTGCTCGGTAATTCCAGTAGCCGCTTTTTCTCCAGCGCGCCCCCCTCCTAACTGCTTATCTCCTATATGTATTAAACCATTTAAAAAGGTACCATTCGTTAAAATAACACTCTTCGCATAAACACTTAGACCTAAAGAGGTAGTTACTCCCACCACTTTATGGTTTTTTACAAGCAAACTAGAAACCATTTCCTGATAAAAATCTACGTTCGGTGTATTTTCCAAAGCCATACGCCATTCTTCTGCAAAACGCATTCTATCATTCTGGGTTCTCGGACTCCACATTGCGGGTCCTTTTGATTTATTCAACATTTTAAACTGTATAGCAGATTTGTCAGAGACAATACCACTATACCCCCCTAAGGCATCAATTTCCCGAACAATCTGTCCTTTCGCAATCCCTCCCATAGCTGGGTTACATGACATTTGACCAATGGTTTGCAAATTCATTGTTACCAACAACACCTTTGAACCCATATTGGCCGCAGCCGCAGCCGCTTCACAACCCGCATGACCTGCTCCCACTACTATTACATCGTATTCTTTTTCAAACATATCTCTTAATGTTCCACGTGGAACAATTTAATTTTTTCGTCTTCCTTTTGTCTCATTAGTTCCCTATCCCTTACGGATTTATCCTTATACTTCATTAAATGAAGTAATCCATGTGCCATTACCCTTAACAATTCTTCTTGAAAAGCAACTTGATAAACCCCTGCATTCTCCCTCACCCTTTCCGTAGAAATAAAAATATCACCTGACACCATCCTACCCTCGCAATAATCAAAGGTGATGATATCCGTATAGGTTTCATGATCTAAATACTGCATGTTTATTTCCAAGAGATAGTCGTCGCTACAGAACACAAAGGAAATAGGACCCATTTCAAAATTTTCAGATTCAACAAGCCTATAAATCCAATCTGTATAGTAGGATTCATAATTAAGCTCAAAGTCTACCTCATAATTAAAATCAATCATTCTTTCTAAAATACTCTTTTATTCTCTTTTTAAAATTTTGGCGCAAAGGTAAGGCTTGTCGATTTAAAATCTCTTCTTCTTGTTTAAAATCCATAAAGGATTTGGGCTTGCTGGTAATTGGATTCAAAAATGTGTTTTTCGCCCTATTACTCTCTCGTTCCTCTTTCTTTCCTTGCTTTAATGCAGCCCCCTCTAATTTCAGCAATTGATACTGTATCGTCTTCGAACTTTCTATTGTTGCTTGGGTAATGCCATTTTCCAATAAATTATTTTGAAAATCGCTCATCTGCTGCAGTAATTTTTGGGCCAATTGACGATCTGAATTTTCAATTAAAGAGTTTAATTGCTCCTCTAAATTCTGCTTTATCAACTCTTGTTGTTTATAAATTTCATAAATCTCTTTCATTTCCTCCTCAGTAATTCCTTGGCCCCCAGCTCCACTATTGCTATTGGCTCCATTCCCATTCCCTTGAGTTTCTCCCTTGCCCTCTTTTCCATTGCCAGTTTGGCCTTCCTTCTTGGCATTTTGCCCCTCACCTTGCTGGCCTTCCTTACCATCTTGCCCATTGGAGCCTGATGCTCCCTTCGCTGTTCCTTCGCCTTCATTTCCTTGTTCCCCCTCCTTTCCTTTTTCACCTTGAGAAGAGGAAGACCCGTCCCCTTTTTTACCCATTTCTTCATTCAACTTATTCTGTGCCTTAATAATATCCGGCAATTGAAAATTTTCACCTTGACCCTCTCCTTTACCTGCCTGCATACTCTGATTCATATTTTCCAAAATAGATGCCAGCAAATCGGATAGGGTATTGCCTGAAGTAAGCACGTATTTTTGATAGGATATACCTTGGAACATATTACTTTCAGAAATAGCATCCATAGCTTTATCCGTATTATAAAACACCTCAGAGACTTCCGAATTTATATTTTCCGAAATCTCCGGAACTCTTAGCGATAAGGCAAATAAGCTATCATCTATATGAGAAAATAAAGCTCTTAATTGCTGCTGTTCTAAAATAGCCTTGGCTTGATTCTTAAAAGCGCCCTCATCATTTGTCAACTGCCCTAATAAGTTTTCTTGTTTAAAGGTAAAAACAATTAAATTGTCCAGAATTTGACGCAACACTTCAGCGTCTTCAGCCACCGATGATCCTCCTCCGCCTGAAGAAGATTGTTGCAAACCCTTGGCCATTCGTTTCATTGTATCGGCTGCAGATTTTTGTTTTTTAGCAGCTTTATTGGTTTCTGATTCAGGCAACCCTGACTCCGAAGATTTTTCCTCCCCTTGCTGTTTGTTAATTTCTTCTAATGCAGACTTTTGATCAGCTTTCACATCCATCGATAATTCTTCATCGATGCCCAAATCCAATGGCTTTTTTAAATCATTGTTATCTTTTTTTAGTTCTTTTAGCTCCTGATCCAATTTACCGAAGTCTTGAATTAATTGAGACTGATTTTTACTGGCATCTTGTTCTTTAAACTCCAGCATCTTCATTTTAGAAAGAGTCTCTTGCTTCTCTCCGAGCTTTTCTAAATCTTTAGCTAATTGCGACGCCTTTTCGGTCACATAATACTGCTTTGTTAATTCTAGCAACTGCTCTAAATTGCGTTGCCCACTCTTTTGTTTTTTAGCTAACTCATCTAATCGCTTAGACAATTCTTCTTTGTTAATTTTATCTGCCACTTTCTGCAACTCTTCTAAAAGTCCTTTGTTTTTTTCGGCCTGTAATTCTTGCCGTTCTAGGCGCTCTTGAAGTAAATCATTTAACTCATCGTCTTTGTCTAAATTTTGTAGATTCTCCCGTAACTGTTTTGAAAATTTTTGCATTTGAGCTTCTTGAGCTTGTTGATTCTCTAAAAACCTATTTACCTTCTGCTTGTCGTTAAAATTTAACTCTGATTTTTCTTTTTGATCCCTATTCAATTCATCCAAGGACTTGCTTTGTTTTTTAAATTTTTCAACTGATTTATCAAAATTGGTAATTAAACTTTGTTGATTTTCCAATTGTTTATCCATCAGGTAATTTTCATCATATAAAGAGGCATTAAAAGTGCTACTTTTTGTTGCTTTACTCCCATTAACTCCATCATTATCAGACACTTCAAAATAAAAACTATAGGGAAGATTTTCACGCAACTCCATACCAGAAGGGTAGGTATAATAAAAAGAATCTACCACGCCACTTATCGTATTTAAGGGCACCCTTGTAATTTCATCGGGACTATCCGTCACAAAATAGACCAAAGAAATTGACTTTAACCCATGATCATCCGCTAACTCCCCTTTATAATAACGCGTATTGGGCTGTAAAGAATCTAAAACTTGTTCCACCTCAATGGACGGATATTCATCTTTAATAACCTTAACACCATACTCCAAACTTTCAAAATCAATAACATTTTGGTTTGAAGTACTTATTGCATACTCCAGCGAATTGCGAATTATTTTAGTGAAGTAAAATTGATTCGCATTTCTGTTAAAACCATATGATGTATCCCTTACCTTTAGCTGAATAGTATTAGTGTTCTGAGCCTTTATACGCCAATTTACTTTAGTCCCTTCAGGAATAATAGCATTCCCAACACCCTTCAGTATTTCACTTTGCTTATTGATATACCTAGGATACTCTAACTGTATACTAAAATCTAAAACGCTAGGTGTTTCCAAAACTTCTAAGGAATACTCTTCGGATTTCAATTCACCAGAAAAGAACCTAAATTTTTTAGAAGTCAAAGGAGACTTTATCGCATAGGTAAAATAGCCTTGACTTTGTTGCATTAAATATTCAGTACCGTCAATTTCGATAAAAACTTCCTCCGGCCGTACATTACCTTCCGTAGTTACTTTAAGCCTAAGGTCTTCCTTTTGTAATACCGTTAATTGATCATTCACTAAAACAAAGGAAAACGGCGCCGGAGGCTGAAACCCCATATTATAATTAAGAACGCGGTCATAGCTCCCAAAAAAAGAACTAATATTGCCTGACAACCACAACAACGCCATAATAAGCAACGGACCAACCAAATATTTTACCTGTGTAACTGCTCCTTTAAAATTTATGGCCTTCGAAAAATTAATGGTTCCCATACTTTTGGAACGCTGCTCAATACTAGCCAGTAACAATTCAGATTGCTGGGGTTGTTTGGCTAAATCCACCAAATTATACAACTTATCACTAATTTCTGGAAAATAATTTCCTATAATATTGGAGGCCGTACGCTCCGTTAATCCCTGTTTAATTTTTAATAAATAAAATATGGGAACCAGTATATACCTATAAAGTAAAACAAATTCCAATACACCTAGCACCACTAGAAGAGTTAATCTTCCTACAGATCCTAACCATAAAAAATACTCCAAACCAATTACAAGCAAGAAGATAAGGGCACCAAGGCTCAAAAAAAGAATACCACCTTTTAACAACTGGAGTGTGTAATACTTTTTTATAAAAGCTTGTAATTTGTCTTGTACTAAGTTATAATTACTCAAAACCTACAATTTTTTAAGCTAAGATACTGGAAAAAAGAACTTTAGCCATTCATAAAACAATTTTCCAGATAAATTTAGTTCATACTGCAGAAAAAAAATATAAATTTTAGTTAATTATACCCTATAGACCTTCAGCTATTCATCAGCTACACCATTTGAATTAATTATCTTTACACCCAAAATTACAAGCTATGCCAACAAAAGTTCGTGTCCGTTTTGCACCAAGCCCTACTGGCCCATTACATATAGGTGGGGTCAGAACTGCCTTATACAACTACTTATTTGCCAAAAAAAATAATGGAACATTTGTCCTTCGAATAGAAGATACGGATCAAAATAGGTATGTCGAAGGGGCTGAACAATATATCATCGACGCCTTAAATTGGTGCCAAATACCCTTTGATGAAGGTCCAGGAAAAGAAGGTGCCTTTGGTCCCTACAGGCAAAGCGAACGTCAACATTTGTATAAAAAATATGCCGATGTACTTTTGGAAAAGGGAAAAGCCTACTATGCCTTCGATACCCCAGAAAAGCTCGATTACCACAGAAAAAATCATGAAGAACAAGGAAAAACATTTATTTATAATTGGCATAACCGTTTAAAATTAGACAATTCGTTATCCATGATGCCAGCGGAAGTACAGCAACGTATCGCTGCTGGAGAAGATTATGTTATTCGCTTTTTAACACCTCCAGATGAAAAATTACAGCTTTTAGATACCGTACGAGGTACCATGACTATTGATACCAACGTTCTAGACGACAAAGTACTTTTTAAAAGTGATGGTATGCCCACCTACCATTTAGCCAATATTGTTGATGATCATTTAATGGAAATTACCCATGTTATTCGTGGTGAAGAGTGGCTGCCCTCATTGGCACTACACCAACAATTATATGACGCTTTTGAGTGGAAGGCACCAGAATTTGCTCATTTACCTCTAATCATGAAACCTGTAGGTAAAGGAAAGTTAAGCAAACGTGATGGGGAAAAACTAGGTTTTCCTGTTTTCCCTTTATCATGGAAAGAATCTCTTGGGTATAAAGAAAAAGGCTATTTTCCAGAAGCGGTCATTAATTTCTTGGCGCTATTAGGCTGGAACCCTGGTACGGAACAAGAAGTGTTTTCTTTAGAAGAATTGGTTGAACTGTTTACTTTAGAAAGGGTTCAAAAATCAGGTGCTCGTTTTGATCCTGATAAAACCAAATGGTATAATCAACACTATTTGCAAGAAAAACACGGTTTAGCATTAGTCCCTGCGTTTCAAGAACTATTGGCGAAGCACCATGTTTTAAACCAAGACGAACAACACTTAGAGAAAATAATTAGCCTCATCAAGGAGCGAGCTACTTTTGTTGCCGATTTTTGGGAATTAAGCAATTACTTTTTTATACACCCCACTTTCTACGAAGAAAAGGCCATTAAAAAACAGTGGAAAGATGATTCTTCCGAAATTATGAACAACCTGTTGCCAATTTTGAACGCTATGGAGGACTTTTCTTACTTAGCTATCGAAAAAATTGTGAAAGACTGGATAACTTCCCAAGGCTATTCTTTTGGTAAAGTGATGCCACCGCTAAGATTGGTCATTGTGGGAGACATGAAAGGACCTCATATTTTTGATATCATTGCCCTTATAGGCAAAGAAGCCACAATCCAAAGAATAAAAACAGCTGTAACCGTTTTGCCCTAATCACCAAAGTGTGTGTAACAATAATGTTAAAGTATATACCTATATACTAAACAGTTTGTAACTTCATTCTTTAACTTAAAATAAAAACTATGAACATTCTATTAATACCATTAGTACTATTTGCTTTAGTCATTTTATTCTCATCTTTTTTTACTGTAAAACAACAAACAGCGGTAATTATTGAACGTTTTGGAAAATTTCAAAGCGTTAGAACGTCTGGCTTACATATGAAAATTCCGATTGTAGATAAAATTGTAGCCCGAGTTGGCTTAAAAATTCAGCAATTAGATGTAGTCATTGAAACCAAGACCTTAGATGACGTTTTCGTAAAACTAAAAGTTTCGGTTCAATATGTTGTTTTAAGAGAGCAAGTATATGACGCCTTTTACCAATTAGAATATCCACATGAGCAGATAACTTCGTTTGTTTTTGACGTGGTAAGAGCGGAAGTTCCAAAGATGAAACTTGATGATGTCTTTGTTAAAAAAGATGATATTGCCATTGCTGTTAAACGAGAACTGCAACAATATATGTCTGTTTACGGTTACGATATTATCAAAACCCTAGTTACAGACATCGATCCTGATGCCCAGGTGAAACAAGCCATGAACCGCATTAACGCCTCTGAACGTGAAAAAATAGCAGCCCAATTTGAAGGTGACGCCGCGCGTATTTTAATCGTTGAGAAAGCAAAAGCCGAAGCTGAATCAAAACGTTTGCAAGGTATGGGTATTGCAGATCAACGTAGAGAAATAGCTAGAGGATTAGAAGAATCGGTTGAAGTCTTGAACAAAGTGGGGATAAATTCGCAAGAAGCTTCAGCCCTTATTGTAGTAACACAACATTATGACACCTTACAATCTATAGGGGAACATACCAATGCCAACTTAATCCTGTTGCCAAATTCTCCACAAGCAGGAAGCGATATGCTGAATAATATGGTTGCTTCGTTTACTGCAAGTAATATGATTGGTGAAAGTATGAAGAAAAATAAAGGTTTACCTCCTAAGAAAAAAGACTAAACAAAAACAACGTTTCATACGACTTAAAAAAATGAAAAGTTAGCAGCGGAAATAAGAAACATTCACTGAATAATCAAATTCATAAAAAGTTTTACCCTGCTAAACTTGAAACAAATAACAGTACAAAAAATCCGATTGACACCAATCGGATTTTTTATTTTCAAGGTATACATCTCGAGCACCTTATAAATTCTCTTATCGCGACGCACATCAATACCATGTTGATCTTTTTACCCTATGTAAAGAAATGTTCAGGATACGACATGGTTGCGTTAAAAAAGCTAAAGTCGAAATGACTTCAAAAAACGTATTTGAAGCTCATCCAATGTTTCAAATTCTACCGACATACCATTTTTAAAAATTAGCGAACTCCTGACAAAACCTCCTAGGTCAACGTTAAAAACCTTTGACACGAATCAAACAGCCCACTTAACCTTACAAGAAAAAAGAGTACATCCTTAAAAAAAGAAAAAACCTATTCTAAAATGATTACAACGCACTTCACCGTAGCATTACATAAGAAGTATTGCGATAATTTTAAAGCCTCTAAAAACACACGATACAAAGCCGATTTAAATAATAAATACCAATCGTTACTTTGTTTTTAATAACAGAAATCTATTCTAGTTTTTGTCTTGAATTTTTGCCCAAGTATCTCTTAACCCAACAGTCTTATTAAAAACTAAATTCTCAGCAGTACTATCCTTATCTACATTAAAATATCCAATGCGTTGAAATTGAAAAATATCTTCAACTTTTGCATTTTGCAAACTTGGTTCCAAATATCCGGTAATCAGCTTTAAAGAATCTGGATTTATAAAATCCATAAAATCTTTATCTTTATGCTGGTCTGGCGTTTCATCGGTAAATAGGCGGTCATACATTCTAATTTCTGCCGTAACAGCATGTTTAATAGAAACCCAGTGCAAGGTACCTTTTACCTTTCGTAAACTTTCTTCACTACCACTACCACTTTTACTTTTGGGGTCATAGGTACATTGAATTTCAGTTACGGTACCATCAGCATCTTTAGTACAACTCTCGGCCTTAATAATATAGCCATTCTTCAGGCGTACCTCTCCACCTAGCTTAAGTCTAAAAAATTTTTTATTCGCTTCTTCTTTAAAATCTTCTTGTTCAATAAATAATTCTCGCGAAAAAGGTACTTCCCTGCTGCCAGCCGTTTCATCCTCCGGATTGTTCTCTGCTTCTAACCATTCTTCTTGTCCCTCTGGATAATTCGAAATGACCAATTTTACAGGATCTAAAACTGCCATAACCCTTGGAGCAATCTTATTCAAATGTTCTCGAATAGAAAATTCTAGTAATGAAACATCCACCACATTATCACGCTTCGCAATACCGATTGTATTCGCAAAATTTACAATAGCTTCGGGCGTATAACCCTTTCTTCTTAAACCTGAAATAGTCGGCATTCTAGGATCATCCCAGCCTGTTACGACACCTTTTTCGACTAATTGAAGTAATTTCCGCTTACTCACCACGGTATGACTAAAGTTTCTTCGTGCAAACTCTCTTTGCTTTGGGCGCACCTTATTCGGTTCAACGACTTGATCTAAAAACCAATCATACAACTCTCTATGCATGGCAAATTCAAGGGTACAAAAGGAGTGTGACACTTGCTCCAAGTAATCACTTTCTCCATGGGTCCAATCGTACATCGGATAAATACACCAATCGGTATTTGTTCTGTGATGTGCTTTATGAAGGATACGGTATATAATTGGATCTCGCATGAGCATATTGCTTGACGCCATGTCTATTTTAGCACGTAACACGTGTTCTCCCGCCTGGTATTTTCCCGCCTTCATATCCTGAAAAAGACTTAAGTTTTCTTCGATACTACGATTTCTAAACGGACTATCGGTACCAGGTTCAGTAGGAGTTCCCTTTTGAACAGCCACGTCTTCCGAGGATTGGCTGTCCACATAAGCCTTGCCTTCTTTTATAAGTTCAATGGCCCAGTCATACAATTGCTGGAAATAATCAGAGGCATATAGCTCTTTATCCCATGTAAAACCTAGCCATGCTACGTCTCTTTTGATGGCGTCTACATACTCTTGTTCTTCTTTCGCAGGATTGGTATCATCAAACCTTAAATTTACTGGTGCTTTATATCGCAGCCCTAAGCCAAAATTTAAGCAGATAGAACTAGCGTGCCCTATGTGTAAGTACCCATTAGGTTCCGGTGGAAAACGAAAACGCAGCTTATCTTTTGAGAAACCATTTGATAAATCATCTTCAATAATATGCTCTATAAAATTTAGAGACTTTGACACATCGCTCATTCCAAAAATTTTGTCCTGCAAAGGTAGCAAAAATGCAAGGATAGCACGATATAAAAAAAGACAGACCCTATAAAAAATGTATTTCACAACATATTTAAACCCAGCTACAACATAAAATATTGCAATGCTTTATAAAACACCATATTTGGTGTTAATTCCTGTAGCAGAGCGAACTGGAGGTATGTTGTCGAAAAAATCAGATGAACTGCAATTTTGAGCGATACCAAACGTTTTAGCGCTACAATCCCAAATGCTAACCTAAAGTTAGAACTCATGAAAAACCCTACTATGTACTCAAAAAACCTTGTTTTAACCTTTGCACTTTTGCTGTTTAGCCTAGGGCTTATAGCGCAAACTTTAAACACACCAACGCCCATTAAAAACCCAAATTTTGGTGGTAGTGGTAGCGCTTGGACTTCGGCCTGTGCTTCTGCAACCTTCAACGAATATTTTGTTAATTTTACTTGGGTAGCTAGTCCAAATGTAAATAGTGACAATAATTTTGTGTTAGAACTTTCTAATGCTAGTGGCGATTTTACGAATCCAACGGCTTTAACAACCATCACTGATAAAAACTCAAGCACTGATTTCAATATAAAGTTTGTACTCCCCACAAATACCCGAGGGAGCGGTTACAAACTAAGGGTAAAAAGCACAAGTCCAGTTTTGTATAGCCCACCCACCATAGGCTACAATATGTACTATATTGATTATAAAAGCCCAATTAGAATAACAGAAAACGGAGGTGGGGTTATCGGAAATGGGAAAATATCTGTATGCGATGGCGGATCTGCCGTTATAGCTGTAGACAACGTACCAAATGCTGAAACTTACCAATACATATGGAGAAAAAGTTCAACTATATTAGCCGCTAAAGGACCATCTATTACAGTTTCTGATAGTGGTATGTACACCGTAGAAATTGATTACGGTCAAGTTTGTTCCGGTTCAGCAGGAACCTTATCGAACTTAATTACGGTAGAAGCGGGGACAAAAATCGGTATTTCTATCAATACACCTACACAGAGTTCATTCTGTGCAGGAGAAGCAGCGCCGCCATTAGAGGCTACTTTAAATAATGCTTCTATTTTTTATACCTGGTATAAAGATGGAACAGTCGTTAGTCCAAAAACACAAGGGCAATTCTCGTACAATATAGATACCAACACTGCTGACTTTAATGGAGATTATACCGTAAAAATTGAAGGTGACGGCATCTGCTCTGAAACAACTGCTGCCGTGACAATTAGCAAAACAGGAGAATTCACAATAACTGAAAACAATGCCTTAGACATGGTTATACTTCCTGGACAAACTAAGTCTTTAAGCATTACTACGACTGCTAATAGCCCCACATACCAATGGTATCGAAACGGAAGTGCTGTATCGGGTGCCACCAATAATAGTTTAAGCACAACTCAAAGCGGTGTGTACTATGTACAGGTAACCCAAAGTGGTGCCTGCGCTGCCACTACAAATTCGAAAACGACAACAATTGTTGCCCCTGCGAGTTTGGAACTAAATACCAATTACACCACAGCCTATGAAAATTGTAAATACAGTACTATTGGTTTAGATGTTATGACCATTAACGCCGTAGCACCAAATGGCACAAAAATCGATGTGACAGCAGACCTAAAAAATGCGCTAAGCTACCAATGGAAAAAAGATGGTGCTGCCGTTAGCGGAGGAACCACATCAAGTTTAAATCTAAGCGATGTCTCAGAAAATGGAGACTATGTTTTAGAAGCCAGTATAGATGCGTTTAACATGGTTTCAAACAGCCTAAGTGTTGTTTTAACTACTAGCGAAACGCTAGAAATTACAGCAAGTGATCTAACAGTTTGTAATACTACAGACGCAATTACTATTACCACTAGTACCGATTTAACAGGAGAAAATTTCCAATGGCTTAAAAATGGTGTAAGCATCAACACAACAGACAGCACTTTAGCGACAACAGAAATTGGAATATACCAATTGGTTATTTCTAGAGGGGGTTGTCCAGTAACTTCTAATGAAGTAAACATTAAGCCCTTTGACGCCTCCCTAATAAGCTTAGACACGCCTACAGCGGTTGTTTTCCCAGAGGGTAGCTCTAAAACAATTACCGCCACAGGGGGTACTGCTTATGAATGGACAGATGCTGCCAATACTAGCATGAGTAACACCAATTCGGTTACCTTAACAACAGAGGGTACTTATGTATTGAAAGCCTATATTGACGCTTGTGTAGTCCTTAAAGAAATTACGGTTACCTACAAAGATACCTTTAGAATACCGAACGTTATTACAGTCAACGGTGATGGTATTAACGACTTGTGGTTATTGCCCAACACCTACTCTAAAAAGGCCGATATAGGCGTGGTTATTTATAATAGTAAAGGAGTAGAAGTATTTAATGTAACTGATTATCAAAATAATTGGCCACAGTCAACCACCGAATTCCCATCTCAAAATATGGTTTTTTATTACACCATTAAAAAAGGAAGCGAAATATTGAAACAAGGAACAATAACCGTTATAAAGTAACCGTTATTCAATAACCAGTATCTAAAATATGTTTAAGAAGAGTATACTTTTTATTTTTATAGGCCTACTAGCCCTAGTCAAAGTTAATGCACAGGATAGCAATCCTTTTTTAACTTATGATATGCCTGGTCAGAATCTATTGAAATTTAATCGATTTTTAATAAACCCAACCTTTTCTACGGTACGGGAAGATAAATCGTATTTTAACTTACTGCATAGAAACCAATCGGCGACAATCAACGACAATGCTCAGACCTATTTTTTAAGTTATAGTGGTCGTATTAACGATAGAACTGGTTTAGGACTGAGTTTGTTTACGCAACAATTTGGTGCCATTAGTAATTACGGCGTGCTTACCAACTACGCTTACGGCGTGAAGTTAAGCGATAAAAGTAATTTTACCTTTGGTGCGAATGTTTCATATTACCGCAGTGGTCTTGACAGGGGTAGAAGTAGTACTGTAGATCCAAACGATCCCTTATTAAACGGCATTCCTGATAGTAATTTATTGACTTTTCAACCCGGTTTTAATATTTCTTATGGCAAGTTCGACTTTGGAGTTTTTGCTGAAAACCTTTTTGATTATAACTTACAAACGAGTAGCTCACTTACTGAGTTCGCAGATAAAACCTTTTCAGCCCATATCCAATATACCCATCAGTTTGAAAATGGAAATGGCCTTCTTGAAGGAGGACGATTAATGCCTTTGGCTCGGATTAAAAAAGGTGGTGAAAAATACCAAATTGCAGACAGTGATCTTATTTTAGGAGGAAGTTTAATTCTAGATTTACCCAAATTGGGTTGGGTTCAAGGGGGTTATGATAACTTTTTTGGAGCGTCGGCAGGTATTGGGTTTAACCTTAGTAAAAGGTTATCTCTTGGCTATACCATGGAAAAAGGTTTGTCGAACAATTTTGCAGATTTCGGTCTTACCCATGAAATATCATTTGCCTATTCTATAACCCCTAATTTAACGGAAGATCGGGTGTTGTTTGAAGACGACAATGAACTGGTAGAAAATACGCTTGAGGAGGCAATGCCTCTAAGTTCAAAAGATGAAGAGCTTGATAAATTAAGAAAAGCCTTAGCAGAAAACAATGAAATTTTAGCTGAACTTATGTTTAGACAAGATTCTATTGAAGCAAGCCGAAATAGTGATTTGGAACGCCGTTTTGATATGGTTATGCGCATGGTGCGAAGAGAAACCAATGGCGAAAACCCAGAAATCGAAGAAAAAGCAAAACAAATATATTTACTCAATAACTTAAAAACACAAGATGCTACCAGCTTGGCATCGAATGAGATAAAAAATACCGAAGATTATAATACTGCGACAGTCGCATCTAACAACAAAAAACCAGAGGCGGACCAGCAAAAAACCACTAAAGAAACCTTTACGGCTTCTACCACAGCTATAGCTCAGAGTACAAATGTAAAAACTACTATTGCACCAGAACAAGAAAAAGATGCCTTTACGCAAGTGACCAAAAGCAAGGCTATTAAAAGTAGAACGTTTAGAAACTTAGAAAGAGTACGTGATGGCTATTATGTGGTGGCAAACGTATACAAGAATACCCATTATATGCATAAGTTTATTGATGAACTTAAGGCCAAGGGTATTGATGCCGATTATTTTGAAAACAAAAAAACCGGATTACATTACGTGTATTTAAAACATGATCAAAGTTTAGATGGCGCAATGGCTTCGTATAGCTCGAATGTGGATCAGAAATATACCGGCGAAAAATGGATTATGAATGTTGACAATTCTGTTTATGATAATACTGCCTATGCAGAAAATAGTCAAAAATTAAGGGAAAAATCTTCAAAATACAATATGCCTAATGTACAAAACAATGTAGTCACTAAGGATAATATGGCTGTAGCTACAACTCCAAAAGTTCAAACCTACAAAGTATCAGGTGTAGATGGCGGCTACTATATCATTGCTAATGTTTTCGCTAGTGCTAAAAATGCAAATAACTTTGTTAAGCTTTTAAATTCTCAGGGGCTAAACGCTAGCTACTTTATAAATCCAGAAAATAACTATCGGTATGTTTACCTTAAAAAACATGATTCGTGGAGTAATGCCTTGGTGTCTTATTATTCAAAAATAAATAATGCCTACCAACAAAAGATGTGGGTAATGAAAGTTTCACAAAACTTGATAGCTTAAAAAGCACTAAACTTTTATTCATTCTCCAATACATGACTTTTAAAAATACCAATCGTTTTATATTTTTTTAAAACCCTCATATTGCTTTACGCTCTAGGCATCGTATAAAAAATAAACAGGCCACATTTGCAAGTGCAGCTGAAGCAGGTTTAGATGGCACACAAGAAGTTTTATTTATAGCACAGAAGCTCTAAAATAGAATATATATACTGATTGGTTTGGTGTGTTTTATAATTTAAAAACCCAACTATTTCATCACCTAGTACTTAGAAAACTTCTGGTAGTTGATCCTAAGCTAACTTATGAAAGCCTACAACATATTTCCAATGCCTTTATAGCTCTCCTGGCACCAACCAAAATTAGTTTGAGCTTTGCTTAAAAAAATATTTTTATAAGCCTTACAAGTTCAAAAAAAACGAACCATAGCTTTATTCTAAAATTCGAATCGTAATACCTCTAAAGGAACTAAACTTCAATTGGTAAAAACAGGCGTTTTTGATAAATTAATAAAAGCACCCGTTGTGCTGTTCACCACGCGCTTCGTACGTAAATAGCGGTTTAGGTTATAGGCATCAAAATTGGCTGCATTTTTATCCACACTACTTACACGCACCTGACCAGACGAGTGTATAAACTCGTTATTACCAATCCACATACCTACATGAATAACTCTTTCTGCGCTAGTATCGGTTGCTTTTTTACCAAAAAATAATAAATCACCAGGAATTAAGTTTTTAAAATCTTGGCTTTCGTCTATGAATTCACCTGTATGGATTTGTTGTGACGCATCTCGGGGCAAAATAATTCCGTTTAAAAAATAAATAGTTTTAGTATACCCGCTGCAATCAACACCTTTTGTAGACGTGCCTCCCCATAAGTAAGGTAAACCCATTAATTTTTTGGAAGTGGCTACTAAATTTTCTTCTGATGGCTTCGTTTTTGCTAACCAAAGCTCATAAACTTCAGCTTCAGCCTTGGTGATATACGCAATTCTCCCGTCCGGATATTCTGCCTTGTAAAAATCACCTTCTTCGCTTAACAAGGTTAAAATGCCTCCCGCCACAATATCTGAAACTACTTGTGACCTGGAGTCTGGCGCTGAATAAGTACTTCCAAAAAGGTCAGTGTAGATAATTTTAGGCCTAGCCTTCCAAATTTCAAAATCAAGAACTGTCATGGGTACTATTCCTGCATTATCTACCCAAGATAAATAATTATCAGGAGTTTGTATTAAAGACCAACTACCATCGTTCTTATAAATCTTTACAGGTGTTCCTAAGGTGGCCTGAGTAGCAAGTTCTGCGGAGTGTTTTGGGTCGCTTCTTAAATTAGCTACAGAAATAGTCACCAAACCCAAAGTCATATTGTTTAAGGCTGATGAAGGAAGAAGTTGAATACTATCTACAAAACTAATATTAGCCCTATTTAAGTTGTTCTTTAAAGCTTCTACAGCATCAGGTAAATTACTTTCACCTTTTAAGACAAAAGTGTTTTCAATTTTTTCGACATCAATAGCCCATAAGGCCACGCGCTTGTCTGGGGCAAATTCTTTTTGAATAGCCTCTAATTCATCTCCTAAATAATTGTTGTTTTCAATTTTAGAAGTACAGCTAAACGCAAAAAGGAAAACTAAAAAAAAGAAACCTACTTTCATGGTATTTGAAATCATACATGCTGTTTTTTTTGACGTAAGCAAATTATAAAAATATAAGAACTTTCAAATGATTTTAAGTTCAATCTTTGACAATCTAGGCTTACTTTTTTGTTAATCGACTGTTAATCAACATATTTTACTTTGATTTATGATTTTATTTTTGTACTTTGTACACTATGACAGCATTAGATAAAACACAAAACTCGGCCTTTTTAGAAAAATCTATTCAACATTTAGAAGCCACAGGCTTTGAACAAATCAAGGCTGACATGGAGGGCTATGAGACCCCGAAATCCTATTTAAGAAAAGGAACAGATTCAAAAATAACACCAGATATTGTCGCCTTAAAAAACGGAAGAAAATACTTTTTTGAAATCAGTTTAAAATCAAAAAAACCAAGATTATTAAAAAGTAAATGGCTGTTTTTAGACACCATAAGTCGAATGAAATCAGATCGTTTTAGAATTATCACCACTAAAGGACATTACAAATTTACCGATATGATGCTTGAAGATATTAACTTATCGAATAAAGAGCCTATTAAACTATAAGAGCATTTAAAACCAATAAATAGAAAAGCACGTATGAAAATAGGTGCTTTTTTTATTTTATCATATTAACATGGGGAATGCCATCTTCTAAATATTCTTCACCCACTTTTTTAAAACCTAATGAAGCATAAAATTTAAGCAGATAGGTTTGAGCTGAAATTCTAATACTGCCTTCCTTAAAATGTTCTTGAATCGCGTAAATTGAAGCATTCATTATTTCAACACCATATCCATACTTGCGTTCAGTTTGTGCAACCACCACACGCCCTATACTAGATTCTTTAAAATAATCACCCGGTTTAAAAATTCGGGTATAGGCTACTACATGGTCATTTTTAAACCCAATAACATGCAATGCCTTTTGGTCCTTGCCGTCAAGATCTTGATACACACAATCTTGTTCCACCACAAACACCTCACTTCGCAACTGTAAAATAGCATACAATTCGTGGATTGAAAGTTCATTGAAGGCTTTTACTTTAATCGTTAGCATTACTTCGTATGGTTAAATGAATAGGATTTTTTAGGATACTAAAATACCTGGTACTTATTGACAAGCTATTTTTTCTATTCTTCGCTCATGTCTACCGCCCTCAAAATCGGTTTCTAAAAAAGTTTGTACCATGTCTAAAGCCTGTGCTAATGAAATATAACGCGCTGGTAAACTCAGTATATTAGCATCATTATGCTGACGTGCTAATGACACAATTTCTTTATTCCAACATAAAGCGCAACGCACTCTTTGGTGCTTATTTGCCGTCATAGAAGCCCCATTACCGCTTCCACAAATAATAATACCAAAATTAGCCTCGTTAGTTTCCACATCTTTTGCAACAGGATGCACAAAATCTGGATAGTCAACACTATCATTACTATCCGTTCCATAATTTTTAACTTCGATATGCATCGATTTTAAAAGCCCAACAATAGCTAATTTATATTCCGTACCCGCATGATCATTACCAATAGAAATTTTCATAATGTATTATTTAAGATATCGTAAATGTACAAATACCTACGCTTTCACAACAGAATTTAGGTTATTAACAACAAAAATTTATTAAAAAGCTAGAACTATTGTTTCTTAGCGTATTAGGGTTATTCATGTTCTGTTGATAACATGATAACAAAAAATAACTAGTAAATTTTTATAAGAACTATAAAAAATGGAGTACAAAACTAGTTGATACTTTTCCTTTAAACTTCTAAAAGAATACAAAGAAGATATTCATATCCCACTCTATAGAAATTAACAATTTATTTACATTTACTTATTAAAAATTATATGTTTAAATAGGTTATTAAGATAGGTTCATAACTTATTTAAATCGCTGATTTTTAAAATATAATAGTGAGGATAAGTTTTCAATAAACTCTTTTATCTATACCAATCAAGTTTATCTAAAAAAAATTATACGCGCTATTAACACGCTATAATAATCACCATTTAATTAATTTAATTTAAAAAAAAAGAAATATAAATAGTATACTTGTTTATAAGTGAATAGAAAATAGAAATTATTTAGTTTACCTGGTAGTTAAGGACTGCTATGGAATATAATTTGTAATTTTCCAAAAATTTAAAAATTTAATGTCAAAGAAAAAAAAAAGCGCTTCAAATCAAAAACAACGCGAAATTACCAAAGGTATTTTTACTGTACTTGAAGCAGCACCTAATAAGAGTTTTAATTATAAGGAGATTGCAGCTAAGTTAAAAATTGAAAATGCTACAGATCGCAATGATTTAATAAAAAGACTAGTTGAATTAAAAGAAAAGAAAAGAATACTAGAAGAATCTCGTGGTAAATACAAAGCCATCGAAGCTACAAAAAGTTACCATACAGGAAAGGTTGATGTAACGGGTAGAGGAAACGCCTATATCATTATTGAAGGTTTTGAGGATGATGTTTTTGTACCTTTTAATAAATTAAATAAGGCTTTTCATAAAGATACCGTTCAAGTGTATGTGTATCCCCGTAGAAAGGGTAAAAAATTGGAAGGTGAAGTTACTAAAGTTATAGAACGTTATAAAACAAGTTTTGTAGGTGTTGTAGACTTACAAAAAACATTTGCTTTTGTTCGCATTTCCGATTTTAGAATGTATACTGATTTTTTTATTTCTAATGAACATATAAATCAGGCAAATAATGGGGATAAAGTTATTGTTGAATTTATAGAATGGCCAGATAAAACAGACTCTCCCTTTGGAAAAATAACGAACGTTTTAGGGAAACCAGGGGAACACAATACTGAAATTCATGCTATTTTAGCAGAATACGGATTACCTTATGAATTTCCAGCTGAAGTAGAACAATATGCAAATACTTTAGATACTGGCATAAAACCCGAAGAAATAGCGAAGCGCAGAGATATGCGTGATACGCTCACTTTTACCATAGATCCAAAAGATGCAAAAGATTTTGATGATGCACTTTCTTTTGTAGTTTTAGAAAATGGAAATTATGAAATTGGTATTCATATCGCAGATGTATCACATTATTTAGTTCCTGATACCATCATGGATGATGAAGCCTATGAAAGAGCTACATCTGTGTATTTAGTAGATAGAGTAGTACCCATGTTGCCTGAAATACTATCTAATAATGCCTGTTCTTTGCGTCCGCATGAAGAAAAGTATACTTTTTCCGCAGTTTTCGAAATCGACAAGAAAGCCTATGTGGTTAATCAATGGTTTGGCAGAACTGTCACTAACTCGAATGAGCGTTTTGCTTATGAAGAAGCACAACATATTATAGAAACCAAACAAAACAGCATTCCTGAGGATATCTCTATCCGTGGACATGCCTATAAAGTTGGTAATGATGTAGTGGAAGCTACGCTAAAATTAGATGAGTTAGCTAAAATAATGCGTTCTCGAAGAATGAATGAAGGAGCAATTTCATTTGATAAAGTAGAAGTACGTTTTAATTTAACCGAAGCTGGAGAACCAGAAAGTGTATATTTCAAAGAAGCTAAAGATGCCAATAAACTTATTGAAGAGTTTATGTTATTAGCAAATAAAAAAGTAGCGGAGTTTATAGGGAGACAAAAACCCAAAAAAACATTTGTATATCGGGTTCATGATGAACCCAATGAAGAAAAATTAATGGCATTAAACGGTATTGTATCTCGTTTTGGTCATAAATTAGATTTTAAAGATAAAAAATCGATCAGTGCTTCCTTAAATCAGCTTTTGGAAAATGTAAAGGGTAAAGGAGAACAAAATTTAGTAGATACTCTTGCCATCCGAAGCATGAGTAAAGCTATTTATACCACGGATAATATTGGGCATTACGGATTGGCTTTTGATTTTTATACACATTTTACATCACCAATTCGAAGGTATCCTGATGTGATGGTACATCGATTATTACAACATTATTTAGATGGTGGAGCTACCGCTAAAGAAGAAGTTTTTGAAGAAAAATGTAAGCACTCTTCTGATATGGAATCTTTAGCAGCCAATGCAGAACGTGATTCTATCAAATACATGCAGATTAAGTTTATGCAAGACCATCAAGATAGAGAATTTATTGGGGTTATCTCAGGGGTTACTGACTGGGGTATTTATGTGGAAATCGTTGAAAATAAATGCGAAGGCATGGTGCGTATTAGCGACATTAAAGGGGATTATTATAACTTTGATGAAAAGCAATATGCCATTATAGGCGAGCGGACTAAAAAAGTATATCAATTAGGCGACGAAGTAGTGGTCATGGTTAAAAATACCGATTTAGTAAAAAGACATCTCGATTTTACTTTGATTGGTAAGGCAGAGTAGGTATTTTTTGTACTTTGGAACAGAATTTGTTTAGGAATGAATACAATTACCTAAAAACAAAAAAATGAAACAATTTTTGATTCTTATTTTTTCAATGTTTACGCTTGTTACCCTACAAGCGCAAAACGAAAAAATAATTCAAAGTCTTGAAAAATTTACAACTATCAAAGCCTTTGATGGCTTGTCTATTAATTTGATCAAATCAGACGTAAATAAAGCGGTAATTACAGGCGCAAATACGAATAAAGTGGTCATTGTAAATAGTGATGGAGTGCTTAAATTACGCATGGAATTTGTAAAAATTTTTAGTGGGTACCGGACATTTATTGACTTGCACTATACTGAAAAATTAGTCACTATTGACGTTAACGAAGATGCTAAAATTGTTAATAAAGAGGTGATCAAACAAGACTTATTAGAATTAAAAGCACAAGAAGGCGGTGAATTAATCATCAACACTCAAGTAGAACAATTACTCATAAAAACGGTTACTGGAGGTATTATTACTACCAAAGGTTTTTCGGATAATCAAGATGTAATGATTAACACAGGAGGCATTTACCAAGGGAAAAATTTTAAAACCAACTTTACTACCGTAAATGTAAATGCGGGCTCTAAGGCAGAGATATATGCAGTTAATTACGTAAAAGCAAGTGTTAAGGCGGGAGGAGAAGTTTTCGTTTACGGAGATCCCAAGAAAATGGATGAAAAAACAGTTTTTGGAGGCACTATAAAAAGAATGTAGTTTTTATTAATTTACACAGACATAAAAGCATTGTTTAAGTATTTTCTTAGCCGTGATTTCTAAATTAAAACATATCGAGAAGTAGTTTATTAGCGATAAAGAATTTTCAGAAATACAATTTATGATAGACGATATACAGGCAGCAATACCATTGGGCTTTTTTTTAAGCTTTATGATTGGGCCTGTTTTTTTTGTGCTTTTAGAAACCAGTGCTACCAAAGGATTTAGAGCTGCATTAATTTTTGATTTAGGGGTTATCCTGGCGGATATTATTTTTATAACCATTGCTTATTTCAGTAGTTTTCAATTGCTTCAAAATTTAAGTAATCAGCCCGGATTGTATGTTTTTGGCGGTGTTATTTTACTCGTTTATGGTATTATCACTTTTAAAAAAAAGCAAGTAAAATTGCGGGATGAAAATGTAAAAGTCACTAGTGGTGATTATATTAGTTTATTTGTAAAAGGCTTTTTACTGAATTTTATAAATATAGGCGTACTCGTTTTTTGGTTAGGTATCATTATCATCGTAGGGCCAAGTTTAGAAAATAACAATGATAGAATACTCGTATTTTTTACCACTGTAATGGCGGCTTATTTTGCCACAGATCTCATAAAAATAGTATTAGCGAAACAGCTGCGTAAAAAACTAACACCAAAACGTATTTTTCTAGTTAAAAAGGGACTAGGTGTAGTACTTATTATCTGTGGTGTAGTTTTAATTGTAAAAGGCTTTTTACCAAAAGATAAACTCAATATACAAGAAGGTATAGAAATGATCCGAGATGCAGAACAGAAGTAACTACTTTTAAAGTATTTACAGTTAAAAATTAGATCTAAAAAACAGCAAAAATATCAGGTAAAAGGCACAATAAAAGGCTGTTTATATTTTTGCTAAATCTGGCTTTGGTTTTGGTCATCAAGGTCTCAGGCATACCCCGTGCATCAGATGCTCAGTATCGAATCCTTAAAATTATTCGAGTAGATTGAAATTTTTTAAACCCTATTAGAACATTGTAAAAATACGACCACGCTATGTAATATGTTTCAGTTTACCTAACTTTATGGTTTACCAACTTTTAGGAAGAATTTTATGAAGACTTTATCCAGTTTATTACCTAGTATACTATCAATTTTCGTTTCCATGAGTTTATTTGCTCAGGATTTTTCTGCGTTTAAATATCGCACCTTGGGGCCAGAACGAGGGGGGCGCGTAACCTCGGTAACAGGCACTCCCATGCTACCGGGCACTTTTTATTTAGGGGCTACAGGCGGTGGCGTTTGGAAGTCTGATGATTACGGTACTACTTGGAACAACGTATCTGACAGCTTCTTCAAAACACCTTCTATAGGGGCTATTGAAGTGGCTATAAATGACCCCAATATTGTATATGTCGGAACCGGTTCTGATGGGCTTCGTAGCAATGTCATTGAAGGTAAAGGGGTTTATAAATCTATTGATGCTGGTAAAACCTGGGAGCATATTGGCTTAGGTAATGTAGGGCAAATTGGAGCTGTTGAAATAGATCCTACCAACAACAATATTGTATGGGTGGCCGCGATTGGAAACGCTTTTAGACCGAACCCCGAACGTGGTATCTACAAAACTACTGATGGAGGAATATCTTGGGAAAAGGTTTTGTTTATTTCAGAGCAAACAGGATTTGCTGATTTAGAATTACTGCCGGGCAACTCAAATATAGTATATGCAGCGGCATGGAAAGCGCAACGTACGCCATGGAGCATTATTTCGGGGGGAGAAAACAAGGAAGGAGGCATATACAAGTCTATTAACGGAGGCAAGGATTGGGTTAAATTAGAAAAAGGCTTACCAAAAGGTTTAATCGGTAAAATAGATTTGGCCGTTTCGCCTTCAGATTCGCGTATTTTGTATGCGGTTATTGAGGCTCCTGGAGATGAAGGAGGAGTATATAAATCGGTAGACCAAGGAAAAACATTCCAACAAACCTCGAGTAACGACGGTCTTGTTAATAGACCTTTTTATTATACGAATATAGAGTTAGACCCTACCAATCCTGATATTGTTTACTCTAATGCCAACCCCTTGTTAAAATCTAAAGATGGTGGTAAAACTTGGAAAGAGATGGCTGTACCCCATGGTGATAATCATGATATTTGGCTCAATCCTAACAATCCTGATTTATTAATCCAATCTAATGACGGAGGTGCAAACGTTTCTCATAATGGAGGTAAAACCTGGTCTACTCAATTCAATCAACCCACTGCGGAAATTTATCAAGTAGCAGTAGATGACCAGTATCCCTATTGGGTTTACGGAGCCCAACAAGACAATACCACGATTGCCATTCCTAGTGTTGCACCTAGCGGAACCTCACCACAAGGAACACAGCTAATGATTGATGTAGGGGGATGTGAAACAGGCCCAACGATTCCAAAACCTGGAAATCACAATATCGTATATAATAATTGTAAAGGACGTTTTAGTGTATACAATAAAATTACAGGAACAGATCGGGAATATTCTATCGGTGCTTCCAATATTTATGGGCATAACCCTAAAGATTTAACCTATCGGTTTCAACGCGTAGCACCTATACATATTTCTCCTCATGATCCAAATGTGGTTTATATGGGCTCACAATTTGTTCATAAAACTAGAAATGATGGCCTTATTTGGGAAATTATTTCTCCAGATTTAACGGCATTTGAAGAAAGTAAACAAGTAATTTCCGGAGGTCCTATCACCCGTGATATTACAGGAGAAGAGTATTACAGTACCCTGTATGCTATAAGAGAATCAAAACTAAAACCAGGTTTAATTTGGACAGGTTCTAATGACGGTGTTATATCATTGACCAAAGACGCAGGCCAAACTTGGGAAAATGTGACCCCAAAAAAGCTACCCAAAGGCGGGCGTGTAGAGTCGGTAGAACCTTCACAATTTGACCCAGCCACGGCATATATTGCAGTGGATAGGCATTTGTTAGGCGATGCAAAACCGTATTTTTATAAAACGGAAAATTATGGAAAAGACTGGGAGTTAATGAGTACTGAATCTAATGGAATTCCTTCTGATTTTACTAGCCTTGTCTTGAGGGAAGACCCTATAAGAAAAGGGTTGTTATATGCAGGAACTGAATTTGGCATGTTTGTTTCCTTTGATGATGGTAGCACCTGGAAAAAATTTCAACAAAACCTACCAGTTACGCCAATTACAGATATTGTTATTCATCGAGGTGACTTAATTTTAAGTACCATGGGACGTGGATTTTGGATTTTAGATAATATTACTTCTTTAAGAGATCCTAAAATGGCTAGCTTACAAAGCTTCCCTGTACTTTTTAAACCAGACAATACTGTTCGATATAGAACTTCAAGGGGTTCAAGGGCCTTCCCAAACTACCCTTCCAATGGGGTAAGCATAGATTACTATTTACCAAGGGAATATAAAAAAGAAGTTCAATTAGAAATACTAGATGCAGATATGCAATCGGTGGTAACTATTGTTAGTGATTCTACCCAATTATCTTCAAGCTCAGAAGAGGTCGTAGACATGGGCTTGAGCATGACTTTTAGTTATGTGGATGCCAAACTGGAAACAAAAAAAGGACTGAATAGATTTGCATGGGATTTGCGTCAAAAAGGCGCTTGGAGCGATAAAAAAGCACGAAGTTTTAAAAATGGTCCTATAGTACCCCCTGGTACCTATACCGCTAAGCTAAGGGTGGGTAAAGAAGTTTTTGAACAATCGTTTCAAGTCCAAGTAGACCCAAGGCTAGAAATGGAAGGTATAACACAGCAAATGATTGCTGAACAACTAAGTTTTCAGAATAAAGTAATTCAATTATTATCCGAGGCAAGAAAACTACAAGTGGCTTTAGAGACGAAACTAGAAAAGACCAAAGACAAGGATGAAAAGGAGAAACTTGACAATATATTGCAACAACTTAAAAATGATAAGGGTGCGTATCCGCAACAAATGCTCGTGGCTCAAATTTCTTATTTGTCGTATATCGTTGACGATGCCGATAAAGAGATTGGCAAAGATGCCAAGGAAAGGTATACAGAATTGGTTTCCCAATTAAACAAACTAAAGTCAGAAGCTGCCTTATAAACAGCAAGTAACATTGGGGGATGAAAACGTAAAAGCCACTAGTCTGGGATTCTATTTGTGTACTATTAAAGGGGTTTTTTGTGGTCTTACTTGGGTTCGAACCAAGGACCACCTGATTATGAGTACTAGGAATTATGCTTAAAAGAGAAAGAAATTAATTTAGACTATAATGAGAAGTTTAAGAAGTATTACTATAAATTTAACTCACCTGATATCATAACTCTATGTGCTAATTATACGTAATTTTTTTGTAGATAAGATCATGATATTAGACTACATATTATAAAACGTGATACTTTAGAGCTACCATAAAATGGCCTATCCCGGCCTAGAAAAAGATACAATTAAGGATTTCAAAGTACAGCTTAAATCTCCCAAATTGATGATCAATTTATCTCTTTTGCGTCTAAAACCGGTTTAGCTACCCACGCCATTTGAGGGCATACCATTATTTTGTGACCTAGGGTTATCTGAAGTCTGTGCCGAATAAAACAATAGATCGAAATCAGGAATAATCATACATCATTATGGTTATGAAAATGGAATTCTTCAACAGAACTTTAAGTATTTCATAGCATAAAATCTTTGAATTTTTTTTGGGCATTCAAAACTTGGTTTATCAAAGATAATTTTGACTTTTTTTTGGCTAAAATCATTACTAAATAAGATGAATATCATATTTATGGAATGAACCGTACTCATAAAATCTAAAAACTTGAGCGTGTCGTAAAACAACTTTTTGATAATATTGAAATAACTATATTTTAATCCGGGTCATTTAATTTTATAAACTTAAAATTAAAAATTAGCTTATGCTACGTGCAAATAACCAAGCCTATGACTCATTTTGTTTTTATACATATTTGTTGAATAAATATAAAAATCAAATACCAATTGACATTTCCGAGGAGCTTATTGATAGAAATAGATATATTTATAGACCACCAAACAATGAGAGTTTTATCTATGAAATAGTTGCTGGCGCGGTGAAATTAGGAAGTTATTCTGAACAAGGAGAAGAATATGTCTATGATGTTATTCAACAAGGTGATTTTTTCGGGAACTTAAGGTATTTAAATGGTCATTTTTTTGAATTTTCAAAAGCACTTATTGATACCAAAATAAGAGTTTATGAATTAAGTAGTTTTAAGCAAACAATTACAAATGATTCACAACTTTCGGATTGGTTTATTTCTTACCTTTTAAAACGATGGTGTAATTCTGAAAAGAAGATTGGAAATATAATGAGTAATAAAATTGAAGATAGAATATCGTACTTAATAGAATTATTTAATATCGATGTTCATAGTGCAAATGGGGAGCAATTTACATTGTTTGAGTTGTTAACTCAAAAAGATTTGGGTGACCTTTCAGGGGCCACCCGGCAAACTATTGCAACAATTATTAAGAAGAAATCATTTCTTAGGATTTAAAATTCCTGGATAAAGAGTACCGTTTTTAGTTTTAAAATTTAAATCCAGTAATTCGCTTATTAAAGGGGCTATATCTTCTAATCCCATTTTAGCTATTTCTTTTCCAGGAGAAATGCCGGCACCCCAGGCCACGAAACCAGTTTCAATCATTTTAAAATCAGGAAAGTATCCGTGTGTTCCGCCACTTCTAGGCGAAACTATATCGCCTTTTAAAGAGCTAGACATAGCAACACCAGGAACAGGTGCTAATGCTAAAATAGCATTAGGGTCTGCGCCGATACCATCCAATTCAGATCTATCAACTACACGAAATAATTTTTTTAGTGAAGCGGGTAGTGAATTCAATTTTTTTATAACCTTATCCAAGGAAGCTTTATCATTTTTATCTTTTAACATTAAAAAAGCAGCAGCTCCGGAAGTATGAAATTTTGTTTTCCAATCTGAATTTTTTTCTTGGATTAAATTTTCTTCTTTTAACCAAATATTTGGACTTAAAGCGGAATGAATATCTACAAAACCATGATCACCAGTAATTATAAAAGTAGTTTTGTCTAGTATTTTTGAGCGTTTTGCGGCTTCTATAATCTTTCCAATAGCACGATCTACCGCTGCAATTGCGGTGTGTACTTTTTGACCATTTCTACCTTGCTCGTGCTGAAAATGATCTGTAGCGATTAAATGAATAGTCATTAAATTAGGTTGATATTTTTCCAACAAATAAGCACCCATTTCACCTGTTCGATCCTCGCGATTTAGATAGTCACCATTAAAGGTAATGGTATCCATTTTCCCTAATACAGCCAGCTCCATTTCTTGTAAAAGTCCTTTTGGCGTTTCATTATCTCTCATGGGTTGAATTCTACCATAGCTTTTGTCTAATGTCCAAACCTCTGGAATATTATAGTCTATTGGTGCACCTACAGAAACGGGCCATATAAGGCTTGCACTTTTTTTACCAGATTTTTGTACAGCATCCCAAAGTGTTTCCGTTTTTATTAAACTGCTTTCCCAATACCAACGGCCAGTTTCTCCTTCCGGTTCGAACGGGCTATTGTAGTAAATGCCATGTTCCGCTGGGTAAGCACCAGTAATTATCGTGGTGTGTGATGGATATGTAACAGAGGGAAACACACTTCTAACGCCTAAAGCATAAGTACCTTCCTGTGCCAAGAGTTTTAAGTTTGGGGCAGGCCATTTTTCTTCTAAATAAAAATCAGGTCTAAAGCCATCGATAGAAATTAAAATTACATGTTTTGAAAGGGCTTGATCTTGTGCTAAAATCACTGAAACGGACTGTGAAATAATAAAAATTAGTACTAAAAGATTTTTCATTGTTTTTAAGTTTTAAGGAATTAGAATAGTGAAAATAAACTTGTTTTGGTAAAAAGAATTGGGCACTATTTCAGCCCAATTCTTAATTTAAAACTAAATAAACACTTAATTAAAAGAGTATCTTGCGCCCACTTGTAAACGCCACGGTGTACCATTAATTGGTTCTACAGCAACCCCGGTGTTTACATTATATTGATAACTATTGGTGGCTTGGTCAAAACCAGTCGTATTCATAAGGTTGGTTGTCCTACCAAAATTATTAATTCGACCCCACTCTTTATTAAGTAGGTTCATAAAATTGAAGACATCGGCTGATAATTCTAAAGCCTGTTTGGTTTTGGAAAATTTAAAACTTTTTTGAAGTCTTAAATCAACGATAGCTCTAAAAGGGTTTTTACCGCCATTACGTTCTGCAAAAGATCCAAAACTGCTCGTTAAGTATTCTTTGAAGCCTTCGGGTGTTTCTGGGTTATTTAGAATTTCATTATACCCATCTATAATATTTTGTGGAGTACTTGGGTTATTGGGATCAAAAACATAGGCAATTTCATTGCTTAAATTAAAATCACCATTGGTACTTCTATTCCCCCCATTTTGAAAGGAATAACGAGATCCTCCATCACCAATTAGTGTAGCACCTAAAGTAAATCCTTTCCATGTAGGTGTGGCTCCGTTTACCACCATTTTAGTATCAAAATGATTGTCTGAAAACCCATAATTTAAGTCTCTTGGATCACCGGATACAGGTAAAAAAGTAGAAGTATTCGCCACACAACAATTATAGGACGAGTTGTCCTTTGACCTGTTTAATGTAAAACTGGCATTTACATAGCCATCTTTACCAATTTTGGCAGAACCCTCTACCACTAAGGCAAGGTTGTCTAGAACGCCATCAGAAGTAAGCACTAAAGTTCTACCCACTTGATCGGAAATTCTAGAATTAATCCAATCCGCTCTACCATTAGTTGGTATGGTATTAGCGGGCACAAAAACTTCTCTCCCTTCTATTGGAGTGGTAAAAAAGGGCTCGGCCACTAGATTAGCTTCCTGATACACATAGTTGTTCCTCGTATGACTAAAAATACCGTTGATACCTAAACTGTAACGATCACCAAAAAAGTGGGTATAATTTATATTTCCTTTATAAATAGTGGGTACCTGAAAATCAGGGCTTACCGCATTAATGGTAGAAAAAGGAGTTACTCCAGCAGGCACACCTGGCGCTGTACTTGGGTCATTTCTATAGGATGGAAAATCAGGTACTGGAACGTTTGCTCCTGTAACATCAATAGCCCCTAGTAAAGTACCACTATTTTGAATGTTGTTTACTTGCGCATAATAGTGAGGTTGTGCGCTAAAAATACCTGCACCAATTCTAAAGATATCTTTATTTTCACCTTTTACATTCCATGTTAATTGAAATCTAGGTTGTATATTATCAAAATCTTCGGGTTTTTGATCGGTGCGGATACCCAATTCATCAAAAACTAATGGATTAAATTCGGCTTCATCCAAAAACGCCGTTGCATCATAACGTAAACCGGCGGTAAAATTTAGGTTTGGATTAATGTCAAATTCTACTTGACCAAATAAGGATAAATCTAAAACGGTTTGTTTTACCAAGGAAGAGCCTTGCAGCGGCACTTCGCGAGCATATCTTGAAGCATTTAAATTTTCAAAATCATCTAATGAATCAAAAAAGAACCTTCCATTTTGTTCGTTCGATAATTGAGTTTCTAAATAGGTAATTAAATTGTCGGTACCGAAGGTAAAATTAAATTTTCCCGCACTCAAATACGTAGTATTTGCAAATTGTAGCTGCTTTTCTACATTGGTTTCTGGAGTAAAGCGCTGCCCTCCAAGTTGAACGCTTATATTTCTATTATTTCCATTTGGTAAAACAGATTCTACCTGAACAATAGCTCTTGGAATATTTTGTGAAGGTAATTCAGGATTTGGGCCAAAAATACGTTCTGCTCTTTGGTACTGAACTTTTAATTCGTTGGTCACCTTTGGCGAAAACACAGATCTTAAAGATAAAAAACTACTATTTTCTTGAGAATTAAAATCTGAAAAAGATTCTGCAACTTCAATACTTGAGTTATCACTTACACTAAAAGGATCGTCCCATTTATTGTAAAGATTTCTAAATGTTAAACGGTGCTTATCATTAATTTGCCAATCAAGTCTCAAGAAAAGGTTGTTCGCTTCTGTGACTCTATCGAACTGTCCTATTTGTTGTGAATCACTTAAACCATATGAGGCTCTTCCAATTTGCAAAAATCGATCTAAATTTGTTTGTGTGATGCCCAATCTATTAGCATCATCATCATTTTGTATATTCCCAATAAATTGTGGATCGCCAGCATCTTGACGTTCATAAACCATAAAAAAGTGCAGTTTATCTTTTACAATAGGGCCACCTAGGCTTAAACCATATTGAGAATTGTAGAAGTCAGCCTCCCTTTCTTGCCCTTGAATGGTAAATTTACTTTGTAGTGCATCGGCTCTATGAAAGAAAAAGGTACTTCCACTCAATTCATTGGTACCTGATTTTGTTACTGAGGTGATAGAACCCCCCCCTTGTCGACCCTGAGAAACATCATAATCATTTGTAGACACTTCAAATTCTCGAATAGCTTCTTGAGAAATAGTGTAAGGGCCACGGCCAATTTCTCCAGCGGTTAAGGTATTTCTAAAGTTTACCCCATCGATGGTAACATTAGTTGAAGTACGCCTTTGCCCTCCTAAATTGATGTCTCCACCGCCTTGTAATGGAGATAAACTTGTTAATCTTGTAAAGTTTCTTCCCTCTGTGGGTAAGTTTTTAATTTGGCCTGCTCCAATTTTGGTAGAAGCACCAATTTGTTGAATTCGCTTTGAAAGCGTATTAGATGACACTACAACTTCATCTAGTGCTGTAGCTGATTCTTGTAATACAAAATCAACGGTAATTACATCACTTAAATTTAAGGTAAAGCCATCTTGAAAACGCTCTTGGTAACCTAAATATTGAGCAGTAACAGTATAAGGCCCACCAAGAGGTAATTGTTGTATTTTGTAATTTCCATCTTCACGACTAATTGATCCAGAAGTAAAACCTGTGGCGTTGTTTTTTACAATAATAGTAGCCCCCATTAAAGGTTCTCCGCTTAAATCTTTTACAACACCTTTGATCGTGGCATTAGTTGCTTGTCCGTAAGAAATAAAAGCGTTACCACAAAGGGCGATTAAAAGAATACAAAATTTAATTTTGTTTCTGTGTTGTTGGTTAATTAAATAGTTTTTCATCTTCCTGTTTTTAATTTAAGCAGCAAAACTATTTCAGTAGACAGCGGTATAAATGTTAAGTTTTAACATGAACCCACAACTTAACTTTAACTTTCATATTTGTTAATATTAAAAATGGGAATAAAAAAATATGTAAATATTTTACTTTTTTTTAAGGTCGAAACACTTCAATAATATCTAAGGCCTTATCTAAAATGGGTTTAGTATTACAAAAGATAATTCTAAGGAGATAGGTAGTTTGTTCTTGAAGGGTACACATAAGAGCTAAAATTTGGAAAAGGCAAGGCGGTACGGCCTAGAGCTTGATTTTAAAACACAAAAAAGGACGATAAAAAATTCTGGTTTATGGTATCGAAAATTTTTAAAAAGTAAGGAAAAAATACCACTCTAATAATGCTTCATGACTCAAATAAGGGCGTTCATAATTTAAACTTAACCTTTTACTTAACCTTTCTTAAACTTTAAAATTTAATTTTTTAAAGTCAATTTAACCTCAAATTTATATCTAGATAGTAATTTCGAATTAGAAATAAATACCAATCTGCTAATTGGTAGGATGCTCATAAATTTTTAGGTTATGGATATAAAAGTATCAATTATTATTAGTACGTATAATTCAGAAGAATGGTTAAAAAAGGTACTATGGGGTTTCCATTACCAAACTTATAAAAATTTTGAAGTTATTGTTGCCGATGATGGATCTGGATTACCTACAGAATTACTTATTGATTGGATGGATTCTGAAGTGTTTTATCCATTGATTCATGTTTGGCAAGAAGATGAAGGTTTTCAGAAAACTAAAATACTAAATAAAGCTATTTTATCGTCCAGATCGGACTATATTATCTTTACTGATGGTGATTGTATTCCTCGTAACGATTTTGTAGAAACTCATATTAAAAATAAGGAAAAAGGATATTTTTTATCCGGTGGCTATAGCAAATTACCTTTAACGATTTCAAATTTAATTACAAAAGAGGATATTGAAGAACAAAAGTGTTTCTCTATTGATTGGCTAAATTCACATAATTTGAATAAAAAGTATAAAAACAAAAAGTTAGCAGCAATACCCTCACAAGTTAATTTTTTGAATAAAGTGACCACGACTCAAGCAACTTGGAACGGTCATAATGCATCGGGATGGAAAGAAGATATCTTAGCCGTTAATGGTTTTGATGAACGTATGCAATATGGTGGTGAAGATCGTGAATTAGGAGAACGATTAACTAATTATGGTATAAAAGCAAAACAGCTTCGATATAGTGCCATTTGTGTTCATTTAGAACATGAAAGGATTTACAAAAATGAAGCATCGCTTTTAAAAAATAAGCAAATTAGAAGACAAGTGAAAAATACAAATGCCATGTGGACCTCTTTTGGTATAGAACAGGAGCAGAACTATTTACAGCCTAAACTTTTAAGTACTTTGTAGCGCTCATGTGTTCCCAATGCATTTAAGTAACACAATATAAAACCTCTTTTGCCATCTAAAAACCCCAATTGAATGATATACTTCCGAAAAAAAGTCCAAAAAGGCTTCACCAGAAGCAAAACATAATTGAATTGCTTATTTTTTTTGAAATCTTGTTTTGCTTTTAACTTGCCATAGGTGATCATCTTTCTTTTATAATCATCGTAATTTTTATAACAATAGTGGGTAAGTTTTGTTTGGAATTTGCCAGTTGCACCATTTACTTCTAAGGTTTCATGAACTATTTTTCTTGGATTAAAATTCACTTTACTTTTTCTAAAAAGGCGAATATTTTTATCAGACTGTGTACCACTATAGGCAAGGGGGTAATTTTCAAACATGAATATGCGATAAAACCAGAAGGCAACTTCTCTAATATTTTTTGAATGTATTGTTTTTAGTATTTCTAGTTTTAGTTCTTCTGAGACCACTTCATCAGCATCGACAAATAACACCCAATCATGACTAGCTTGATTTAAGGCAAACGATTTTTGTTTGGTAAAATTCTCAAAAGTATGTTGAATTACATTTACTTTTGGATGTTTCTTTAAATACTCGTAGGTGCCATCGGTGCTAAAAGAATCAACTACAATTATTTCGTTGGCGAAATCAATACCATCAATACATGCTTGGATGTATTCTATTTCGTTATAGGTAATGACTAGCGCTGTTAACATTGTTTCATACTTGACATTTCTAGTTTCGGTCTTTTTAGAAATAAAAAAAGCCGATAATTACTACCAGCTTTTTAAACTAACTCAACTTAAATAATGTTTTTTAACTAACTCGTTGCAAAAATAAAATTATTTCAAGTAAACAATGTTAAGAGAATCTAAGCATTAGGTTATTTGTAAAGCTAAAAAACAATGATACCGAAACAAAAAATGCAACGATACCATCCAATTTAAACATATCTAGTGGATCATAGCTATTCTGCTCTTATGAGTTTTATCTGAGGGTAATTTGTGGGAGGAACGGTATCTTCTGGTTCTGAGGATGATTTTGGCTCTGGGGCGTTATTAAATAAAAATATGTCGCTAAAGAGAATTCTGGCTTTGTCGTATATTTAGAAATAAACTGATTTTTTCATTTTATCCATTTTTCGTCTACAACACCAATTGAATACAATTTTACCCAACCCCTTCATTATCTATGTTTAGAAGGTAATATTAATGGATGTAGTTTTTCTCGAAATAGTTAAAAAAGGCTAGTTCTGAAGAAAACCCTCTTTTCTAGTCCGTGTTTGTTTTTGGATAATTATCGAAAAGAAGGTTTAAAATAAAAACAAAGCTTAGATATCTTACTAGTCGTCTAAAAGTTCAATACTTTCTTCTAGTTTTTCCTTTAGCCTGCGAGCAAGATTACGATTTCCGTCATCATCATTTGGGCTTATCTCTATTAACCCGTCTCCATTGCCGTCTTGGGCAGAAGTAAGATCAATACCTGAAGCAATGTCGAAAACTTCGTTCAAATCAAAGAGGATGGTGATTTCATTTCCGGAACTCGAAACAGTAATATCTACATTCGAATCATCAAAATCGACCTCTACCTCTACCTCCATGTCATACCAAAACTCAAAGGGAACATCCTCTATTAAACCCTTTATTAAAATAGTTTTACCAAAGAGCTCACTAGATGAATCTCTGCTTTTCTCAAATTCAAATTCGATCTCCTCATAAGTACCGTTCGGAATGTTTGCTGAGGTGAAAACAGCTTCACTGGACAATAGGTTCAGTTCAAATGGTCCTTCTAGCTCTACTTCGTCGTCATAACCAAAATACCCATCATCATCCTCTGAGTCGAAGTCATCATCAAATTCTAGCTCAATTTCGCTGATATTCGCTAGAAATTCTAAAATCTGAACGTTGCCGTTTGCATCTTTTGATACCGATGTTTTGGCACTTGGGCCGCTGAAGATAGCTGATGCCTTCATGTTGAGTTGTCCCGATGTACGGTTTTCAAGATCATTGTTCTTTTCGCAGGCTGTAAAAAGAGTTACCACTATGGATAAAAGCGCCGCACTAACAAATTTTAATTTTTTAAATATCATTTTATTATTTTTTAATGTTATGTACCTAGAACAGATATGTGGTTTATTTACCCAACCCCTGCGCAAAACTTTTTTAAGAATTAGGATATTGACAAACCATATTTTATCTATTTTTATACTATTATACCATTCTTTACAAAGATTAAAAATCTTCATACGTACAAGTTTTAATGAAAAATTCTAGTAGATCGGTATGTGATCACCAACATTTTAATTCGTTATTTGACGAGCACTCCGAAACCCTAAGAAACTTTCTGTTTTATCGCTGTGGTGATATGCACCAAGCAGAAGATCTTACACAAGATGCGTTTATAAAGCTCTGGAAAAACTGTAAAAAAGTTCTTTACGAAAAAGCAAAAGGGTTTTTATTCGCAGTGGCAAAGAACAAATTTTATAATCAAACAGCACATAAAAAAGTAGTGCTGGAGTATGCAAAATTACCCCACAATAAATCTGACATTGAGACACCACATTACAAGTTGGAGGAGAATGAATTCATGGACAAACTTCAACATGCCATACAGCAATTACCAGACGGTCAAAGGGAAGCTTTTCTCTTAAACAGAGTAGACAAAAAAACCTATGCGGAAATTTCCATTATGTTAGATATTTCACAAACAGCAGTAGAAAAGCGAATGCAGAAAGCTTTGATTAAAATGAGGAAAATAATAAAAAATATTTAACGAGGTTGGGTAAAATTGGTCTTTACCTGTTCTATGATTATGTAATATATAGAAAATGTTCGAGGAACAAGACGATACTATTTTGGCACGTTGGCTAGAGGATAAATTGACTTTGGAGGAGCAAACTATGTTTGAGAAGTCCGAAGAATTCAAAGATTATAGTCGCATTGTAAATGGTATGAGGGGTTTTATCAAGCCAGTGTATGACAAGGATATCCTTAGGAATAAGCTTTTTTTGGCCAAAGACAAGACCACCGATCGAAAATTAGTAGCCTTTAAGCCGTGGTACTATGCCGTGGCAGCCAGCATTCTTTTGCTGCTCAGCATAGGTCTTTATTTTAATGATGTCGACTATATTGCCCGTCCAGGAGAGCAATTAACCGTAGCTTTGCCAGATGGGTCAAAGGTGCATTTAAATGCTGGATCACATTTGAAAAGAAAACGTTTTTTATGGTCTTGGGATAGAAAGGTCACCTTAGTGATGGGGGAGGGATTTTTTGAAGTAGAGAAAAACGAAAAAGTTTTTAAAGTTGCATTGGATGAAGGAACTGTGGAGGTTTTGGGCACAAAGTTTAACTTAAGAACAAGAAAAGGGGCCTTTGCTGTGCGCTGTTATGAAGGTAAAATTCAGTTTGAGGAAGCCAGTACCAAAGAAAAAACCATACTTGTTCATGGACAGGAAATAATAAAATCAAAAAATAATTTCATAAGGGATACCTTTTCGGAGTCTAGACCAGCTTGGATGAAAGGCACTAGTGTATTTAAAAATGTTCCCCTAATACAGGTCATAGAAGAGCTTGAGATTCAGTACGGGATAAGCTTTGACCACGAGTTGGCCAACACTTCACAAAATTTTACAGGCAGTTTTATCCACGGAGATTTACAAACAGCATTGAAAACGGTTTTTCTCCCTATGGAGATCGAATACAGCTTGATAAATGATGCTAAAACAATAGTCTTAAAGGCATCGGATTGATATGGGAAAAAGAAAGTTGCTTTGCTTTATTGGGTTTATCTGTTGCATGTATTTGCACGCTCAAGAGACTTTTTCCGTTAAGTACATTAAAAAGCCACTGAGTATCGTTCTGCAAGATCTGGAGTCAAAAACAGGTGTTGTGTTTTCTTATAGTGTAGATGTGGTCAAGAATTTTACGGTATCTATTGAAAATCCTAATATTTCTTTCTCCGAAGTACTTACTAAACTTTCAGAACAAACAAAATTGACTTTTGAAAAAATTAATGATAAGCAGATTATTGTTAGAAAGTTAGCTATTAAAATTGAGCTGTGTGGCTACCTTATCAACAGCATAGATGGTGATGCGTTGCCTTTTGCCTCTATTTTTGCTGAAAACTCTGACAAGGGAACAATAAGCGATGAAAACGGATTCTTTAGAATGAATGATATTGATTCTGATGCTACTTTAAGAATAGAATATATTGGGTTTAAAGGGTTGAGTATAAAAGCTGAGGATAGTAGTGCTAAAGAATGTATTACAATAAAAATGACACCTGAAGTACAGCCATTGGAAGAGGTGGTTGTCCTTGGGTATTTGACCACGGGGGTTAATAAGAATTCAGATGGTTCATTTACCATGGTTGAGGAGGAGATGGGTATATTTCCTGGCCTTGTAGAGCCAGATATACTCCAAAGTATTCAGTTTGCCCCTGGTATTACTAGTTTAGACGAATCCGCTTCAGGAATCCAGATAAGGGGTGGGTCGCCAGACCAAAACCTTATTTTTTTCGATGGTATAAAAATGTACAATACGGGTCATTTTTTTGGGATGATTTCTGCCTTTAACCCCTATGTGATCGAAAGCGCTAAAATATTTAAAGGAGGTGCTAGCCCCGAATACGGAGATCGGGTTTCTGGAGTTGTCGATATTGCTACAGACGAGAATGTTCCTAAAAAAGTAAGTGGAGGGCTTGGAGTTAATGGTACCCATGGAGACCTATTTTTAAAAGCCCCATTGGGGAAAAAAATGGGTTTGGTATTATCTGCGAGACGTTCCTATACCGACATGTTGCAAACCCCAACCTTTCAGGCTCTCTCAAATAAAGTTTTTCAAAATACCAGAATAAGAACTAACGAACAAGCAATAATTGAAGAAGTTGATGATGATGACGACGAAGATGAAATAACGGGTACGGAAAATTTCTTTTTTTATGATGCCAACGCCAAAATCATTTTACAGCCTTCACCAAACGACAAACTTAACATAAGTGGCTTGTATACAAAAAACAATTTAGATTTTTCGCTGGATGACGACGAGGATATTACCTCTGACAGGTTCGATATAGAAAATAAAGGCGCAAGTCTTAACTGGGAGGGCACAAAATGGAAAAGATGGCATCACGGAATGAAAGCCTACTATTCTAGTTTTAATTCGAATTATGAAAATACGGTAACGGAAGACAACTTCATAGAGGAACAAAGTCTTAGGAGCAATACGGTGGAAGATTTTGGGCTTGATTTCAATCTGTCGTTTGAATTGTTTCCCTTACATGATATTCAGTTTGGGTATCAATTTTCAAGAACTCAAGTTTTTTTTAAACTGCTTTATGATGAAGAAACAGGAGATGACGATAATTTTCAGTTCCGTGACTATGATATTACCCGAACAAATGAAAACATCGCACATTCCATATATACGGAGTATAGTTTTAAACCAAAGAATAAAGGTTTCATAAGTCTTGGAGCTAGGGCCTCTAGCTACAGTATTGTAAATGACTATTTCTTTGAACCAAGAATAAACGCGGAATATCTTATTTCAAACGTTTTTAGATTAAAGGGAACCTTTGAAAAACGGTATCAACCCATCAGCCAACTGGTGGAGTTTGAAGATATCCAGATTCGTTTAGAAAATAGCATCTGGACGCTTTCTAATGGCACCGATATTCCCCTTTTGGAAAGCACCCAATACTCAGGAGGAATGCTGGTTGATGTGGATGGATGGATCTTGGATGTGGATGGTTATATAAAAAACATTAGTGGACTTACCTCTTTTACGAACGGTTTTAATACTTCCGGTTCAAATCTATCGATAGGAGAAAGCGATGTTGTAGGGTTGGATGTCTTGGTGAAAAAGAAAATAGTAGATTTCAACCTATGGTTGGGCTATACGTTCAATGACATTGAATACACGTTTCCAGACCTTCAAAGCAGTCCCTTTCGAGGAAACAATGACATAACACATAACTTTAGGATTTCTAATACTTATGAGAAAGATAATTGGCAATTTTCTCTGGGTTGGAATTACCGAACGGGAAGCCCTTTTACCCCCGTAGATAGCTTTGACCCAGAAACCAATACTATAACCTATGGTGCTATTAATAGTTTGCGTTTACCAGATTACCACAGACTAGACGCTTCTGCAATTTATAAGATAGGTTTAAAATCCAATCCTTGGTGGGGAGAACTAGGGGTATCTCTACAAAATATTTATGCGAGAAGTGTGCCTATTTCCGTGTTTTATCGAGTGGATACCAATGTAAATTCTGGAGAGAGCGATCTTACTCAAGTAAGACAATTATCCTTAGGATTAACCCCTAATGTGGTTTTTAGAGTCTATTTTTAGTGAGGTATACATCATTAAAGTGGACTAAATGAATGGCGTATTTCTCTTCAAGGAACTCATTGAAGGTGTTGAAGGTTTAGGTGTCCAGTTGAAGGAAAACTTACTTGGGCAACTTATCTTAAAATTCAAGTATATAGAAACCAATAATTAATATCCTTCAATCATCGATAAACGATAGGTTTGTAGGATTTAATCCTTTCAACAAAAAGCATAGTATTGATATATTGTCTCTAAAACGGATATAAATCGATTGCACTAATTTTCCTACCTAATTTACGAGTATGTAAATTCAAAAGGGTTTCTCCATGTTTTGTAGCACCTCAATCATAAAGTTTTGAAAATTTGATAAAATCTTCGGTTGATGGAAGAATTTTTAATTAAAAAGCACCCTTATAAGCACCCTATCAAAAAGAAAAAACCACAACAATCTTATTACGAAGAGGTTGTGGTTTAATTTTGTGGTCCCACCTGGGCTCGAACCAGGGACCACCTGATTATGAGATGCATTATTTTGATTTTCATTTAGTAACATTTAGCATCTTATGTTCTCATTATCAGTTATTTATGATTTTTTATTTTGTTTCTATTTGCATTTGATTTACCTTTAAAAGGCAATTTGTTGTACAGATGTTGTACTGATTTTAAGCTATCTAAAGTATTTGTAACCGGAAAATAACAATGTCTTATAATCGGCAAATAAGAATGTAGTGTTTT